>JAYODD010000040.1:0-8094 GCA_038106145.1 Gammaproteobacteria bacterium
TCCGTATGGTGCCAACGGAGCGACCGCCGACATCTCACAGGCAGCTGGAACTTCGCCTGCCGAGCCCTCTGACACGCCGGAAAATATCGGCTAGCAAGATTGTATTGGCTGCACCTGACCGTCAAAATCTGCCAACCATAAAAAACGCCCATATTTGGGCGTTTTTTATGCGCTGAGGGAGCAATATAGCGTTCTACATGTGCGCGATGATGGCATCGCCAAATTCAGAGCAGGACAATAGCGTCGCGCCATCCATCAGCCGTTCGAAATCATAGGTAACCGTTTTGGCGGTGATGGCGCCTTCAATACCCTTGACGATCAGGTCAGCCGCCTCGTTCCAGCCCAAATGGCGCAGCATCATCTCCGCGGACAATATCTCAGAACCGGGATTGACCTTGTCCTGACCGGCATATTTGGGGGCTGTGCCATGGGTGGCCTCGAACATCGCCACGGTATCGGACAGGTTCGCCCCGGGGGCGATACCGATACCACCAACCTGCGCGGCGAGGGCATCCGACAGATAGTCCCCATTCAGATTGAGGGTAGCGATCACACTGTATTCCGCGGGACGCAACAATATTTGTTGCAGCATGGCATCGGCGATAACATCCTTGATGACAATTTTTTCACCAGATACTGGATTGGTGATCGAGTGCCAGGGTCCGCCATCGATGGGTTCGGCACCAAACTCATCCCGCGCCAGTTCGTAACCCCAGTCGCAGAACGCCCCTTCGGTGAACTTCATGATATTACCTTTGTGCACCAGGGTAACCGATGGTTTGTTCTGGTCGATGGCATATTGAATAGCGCGACGTACCAGCCGCTTGGTGCCCTCTTCGGATACGGGTTTGACACCGATACCACAATTCTGGGGAAAGCGAATTTTGCTAACACCCAGCTCTTTTTGCAGAAACTGAATGACTTTGTTGGCTTCCTCACTACCTGCCCGCCATTCGATTCCAGCGTAAATATCTTCGGAATTTTCGCGGAAAATACACATGTCTACCTTGCCAGGCTCTTTAACCGGCGACGGCACCCCTGCAAACCAGCGCACCGGCCGCTGGCAGACATAGAGATCGAGTTCCTGGCGCAGGGCCACGTTCAGCGAGCGAAAACCACCCCCCACCGGTGTGGTGAGCGGCCCCTTGATGGAAACGCTATAGTCCTTGATCGCCTCGAGAGTTTCCGGTGGAAACCAGTTCCCATCGTACAGCTCCGCCGCCTTTTCCCCGCAATATACCTCCATCCATACGATCGCCTTCTTGTTATTGTAGGCCTTGGCGATAGCGGCATCGGTGACCTTGATCATCACCGGTGTGACATCCGCCCCGATGCCATCTCCTTCGATAAACGGAATAATGGGTTTGTCGGGGACGTTAAGGGACAAATCACTGTTAACTGTTATTTTTGTCCCCTGTTGTGGAACCTTGATATGCTGAAAACCCATCGACACTACCTCCATTACAACCGTGAAAATGTACACAAAACCGGGGGAATTCTAACATGAACCGGATACACTCTGTAGTAATTTTACAGAAACTGAATGCAGATGGATGTCCCCGTGACTAAACACAACGCCAAATTAATTCTCTTCAATAAACCTTTTGGCGTGCTCAGTCAATTTACCTCTACCACCGCCCACCCCGGCCTCGAGCACTACCTAGCTATACCCGGCGTCTATTGTGCGGGCCGCCTTGATCACGACTCCGAAGGTTTACTAGTACTGACCGATAATGGTGCGCTGCAAGCCCGCATCAGTCATCCACAGTTTAAATTAGCCAAAACCTATTGGGTGCAGGTAGAGGGGACCCCCACAACGCAAGCCCTCCAGGCTCTCCGTACTGGCGTTATTCTCAAGGATGGACCGACTCTGCCCGCTGCCGTCGAGATTATTGACGCCCCCGATTTATGGCCACGCACCCCCCCCATTCGCGGTAGAAAAGCCATTCCCACCTGTTGGTTACAAATGACTATCAAGGAGGGTCGAAATCGCCAGATACGACGCATGACCAGTGCAGTGGGGCACCCCACGCTACGCCTGGTGCGGGTACAAATCGGTTCGTGGCGCCTCGACCCACTACAGCCCGGTGAGCACCGCGCCCTCAGCATCGAGCCTGGTGACGCCATATGGCGCCGAGTGACAAGCAGGTAACAAACCATGCACGAGAACCAAATCCATTTAACTGTCGCCGCCGTGATCCCCCAGAGGGAGCATTTCCTGTGCGTGGAGGAACTGTGCGACGGGCGAGCCGTGATCAATCAGCCAGCAGGCCATGTCGAAGCCGGCGAATCCCTGGTGGAAGCCGTGGTACGGGAAACCTACGAGGAAACCGGCTGGCGGGTGGCCCCGGTCTGGTTTTTGGGAATAACCATTTATCGTTCGCCACAGGATGGCATTACCTATTATCGCCACAGTTTTGTGTGCGAACCGCTGGCCCAGGAGGTGAAGCGCCCGCCCGACCCTGGGATTCAACGGGCCTTGTGGCTCAACTTTGCTGAACTACAGGCCAGCACAACTCAACTGCGCAGTCCCATGGTTCTGCAAGCTATTGCCGATTACCGCGCCGGGCGGCGTTTTCCATTAGAGATAATCCGAGATAGCCGTTAAAATGAGCGGTTTTCTGTGCAGCTGGCGGACACCGCCACTATTCGCCCATACCTTCAGGCCCTTATGAACAAACTTGGCAAGGTTATCGTCGGCATGTCCGGCGGTGTTGACTCCTCGGTCAGCGCCCTGCTGCTGCTGCAGCAGGGCTATGCCGTAGAGGGGTTGTTTATGAAAAACTGGGACGAGGATGACGGTACGGAATATTGCACCGCCAAACGGGATCTGGCCGACGCGGAAAATGTATGCCGCCGCCTGGGGATTACCCTGCATACCGCTAATTTTGCCGCAGAATACTGGGATAATGTCTTCACACACTTTTTGAGCGAATATCGCGCGGGACGCACACCGAACCCGGATATCCTCTGTAATCGAGAAATAAAATTTAAGGTTTTTCTGGAATACGCTGAAATTCTGGGTGCCGACTATATCGCCACGGGTCATTACGCGCGCCGCGTCGAGCACAACAACCTTGTACAGTTACTGAAAGGAAGGGATACCAACAAAGATCAAAGCTATTTTCTGCACGCGGTTAGCGAGGCAGCGCTGGCGCGAACACGCTTTCCCCTGGGGGAGATGGAAAAATCTGCGGTGCGTCTTGTCGCCCAGCAAAACGGACTGGTTACCCATGACAAGAAAGACAGCACCGGCATCTGCTTTATCGGCGAGCGCCGTTTCAGCGACTTTCTCGAACGCTATTTGCCGGCACAACCGGGTGCGATTGAAACCCCAGAGGGCGTGGTCGTCGGCGAGCATCAAGGCCTGATGTTTCACACCCTCGGGCAGCGCCAGGGGCTGGGAATCGGCGGTGTCAAAGGGGCTGAGGATGCCCCCTGGTTCGTGGTCGATAAAGATCTGGTACGCAACGTGTTGCTCGTCGCCCAGGGCCATGACCACCCGTTGCTGTATCACCGCCATCTGGTGGCGACGCAAATCCACTGGATTAACGGTCGTCCTGAGCCGGACATTTTTCAATGCGGCGCCAAAAACCGTTATCGTCAGGACGACCAACCCTGCACCGTCACCATCGACCATGAACGCTGTTCGGTAGAGTTCGCACAGCCTCAGAGGGCACTCACGCCCGGCCAATCGATCGTGTTTTACCAGGGTGATGTTTGCCTGGGTGGCGGTGTTATCGATTCCCGGAGTTTGTAACTTATGCGCTTCAACCCCACCCAGGAGCAACTGCTGGCCCTCGCCGGCACATTTCAGGCCTGCCAGCTTCTCGATAATCTGGCCAGGCATGGCGAGATACCCGGCGCGGAACTGGAAACGGCCATCGGCAGCCTGTTGAATCAAACGCCACAATCCACCGAGGAGGTGTTTGGCCGCAGCGCCAACCTGGGACTCGGTATGCAGACCATGATCGAATTACTTAGCCCCACACCCGGGCAACGCGCCAACGGTGTCCTGGGTTATGTCATTAACGTAATGCATCTGGAACGCAAACTTGCCAGCAATCAGGATATGCTCAATCGCATCGGCGCAGGCATCGCGCAGGCAGCCCGTCAGGCGCAGCATTTCTCCGCAACTGATGAGCGCGTCCTGGCCTCCCTGGCCGACCTCTATCTGCAAACTGTCAGTACGTTTCGCTATCGCATCCAGGTACGCGGCCAGGGAGGGCATCTACTTCAGGCACAGACTGCCAATCGCGTACGCTGCCTCCTGTTTGCCGCCATTCGCGCGGCAATGTTGTGGCGACAACTGGGTGGCCGCCGCTGGCACCTAATTTTTAGACGTAACCAGGTACTTCAACAACTACGTCAGTTGCAGTCCTCATTGCAGCAATAAATTCTCTGAAAAAGCAATGGCGTTCAGGTAAAATTACGCCCTTCTCGCAGCGCTTTTCGGATGCAGTTATGACCACAGACAGTCAATTTTCCGCCCTCACCGCCATCTCACCCATCGACGGACGCTACCGGAGCAAAACCGCTGTGCTCGGGGACATCTTCAGTGAATTTGGCCTGATCAAATACCGTGTTCTGGTGGAAATACAATGGTTAAAACTGCTGGTCAGTGCCGGGGTCATCGCTGAGACAACAAAATTGTCACCCCGGGCGGAACGGGCGCTGGATGATTTAACGACGCGTTTTTCGCAAGCAGACGCGGTGCGTATCAAGGAGATCGAAGGCACCACCAATCACGACGTCAAAGCCGTGGAATATTTTATTAAGGAACGCCTTGCCGGCGATGATGAACGGCGCGGCATCACGGAGTTCGTGCATTTTGCCTGCACCTCGGAAGACATCAATAATCTGAGTCACGGTCTGATGCTGCGTGCCGGTAGCGAGCAGGTACTGCTCCCCGCAATGGACACGATTATAGGCAAATTGACAGACATGGCCCATCGCTATGGGGCGGTCGCAATGTTATCCCGCACCCACGGACAGACCGCCTCCCCCACCACCGTGGGCAAAGAGTTGGCTAATGTCGTTGCGCGTTTGCGCAGGCAGCGAGCCCAGGTTGCGGAGGTCAGGCTACTGGGAAAAATTAATGGCGCTGTGGGCAATTACAATGCGCATATACTCGCCTGCCCGGAAATCGACTGGCCGCGACTCGCCCAGGAATTCGTACTCAGCCTCGGGCTCGAGTGGAATCCCTACACGACACAGATCGAACCACATGACTGCATCGCCGAGCTATTCGATGCCCTGTGCCGCTTCAATACGATTTTAATCGATCTCAATCGAGATCTGTGGGGTTATATATCCCTCGGGTATTTCAAGCAAGCCACCGTGGCCGGAGAAGTAGGCTCTTCCACCATGCCCCACAAAGTGAACCCCATTGATTTTGAAAATTCGGAGGGCAATCTGGGGCTCGCCAACGCGATTATGCAGCACCTCGCGGAAAAATTACCAATTTCCCGCTGGCAGCGGGATCTGACGGATTCCACGGTACTGCGCAATATGGGGGTGGGACTTGCGTACAGTCTGATCGCCTACACCTCCCTTGTGAAAGGGCTGCACAAACTGGAACTCAATCACGGCGCCGTTGCCGCTGATATCGATCAGGCGTGGGAGGTGCTGGCGGAGCCCGTACAGACGGTAATGCGCCGCTACAATGTTCCCGAGCCCTATGAAAAACTCAAGGCCCTTACCCGTGGGCAAGTCATCGACCGGGACACACTGCAACGCTTTATCGAACAACTGGAGATACCCCGGGAAGCAAAGGAGCGCCTGCTGGCTCTGACCCCGGCAACTTATCTCGGCAACGCACCGCGCCAGGCCGGCGACATATAACTTCTACACTCCCTCAGGATGTATGCATAAATTCCTGATTTTTAAGCTGGCGCAAGGTATCCCGAACCTCGGCCGCGCTTTCAAACTCGAGATTGCGCGCGTGTTCGTACATTTGCCGTTCGAGCCCCTCTATTTTTTTTGCCAACTCCTTCGGACTCAGGCTGCGGCTATCATCACCGAGACGATAACGACTGCGCTCCTCTGCAACTTTTTTATACTGCCTGCCCCGCTCCGCCGCCGAACTGAGCGCGCCTTCCATAATATCTGCAATTGATTTGCTGATACCTACCGGTGCCAATCCATGTGCGGCGTTGTATGCGAGTTGCGTGCTACGGCGTCTCTCCGTCTCCTGCAAGGCTCTCTGCATGGATCCGGTCACGCGGTCTGCATACAGAATAGCGCGGCCGCTGAGATGGCGTGCCGCGCGGCCAATGGTTTGAATAAGGGACTGTTCAGAGCGCAAAAAACCTTCCTTGTCCGCATCCATAATCGCCACCAGCGCTACTTCCGGCATATCCAATCCCTCGCGCAACAAATTAATGCCCACCAGTACATCGAATTCACCCAGGCGCAGGTCGCGAATAATTTCGACGCGCTCAACGGTCTCCACATCCGAGTGCAAATAGCGTACCCGAATACCATTTTCGTCGAGATAATCTGTCAGATCCTCCGCCATGCGTTTGGTCAATACGGTGATCAACACCCGCTCATTGTGCTGAATACAGTGCCTGATTTGTTCGATGACATTATCCACCTGAGTAGCAGCGGGCAGAATCTGTACTTCGGGGTCGACCAGTCCCGTGGGCCGCACCACCTGTTCTACCAGCGCCTGCGCGTGCTGCGCTTCGTAGCGGCTGGGTGTGGCGGAGACAAAAATACTTTGCGGCATCAGCCGCTCCCACTCGTCAAAGCGCAACGGTCGATTATCCAGGGCCGACGGCAAGCGGAACCCGTACGCCACCAATGTTTCCTTGCGGGAGCGATCACCTTTGTACATCGCCCCCAGCTGTGGAATAGTCACGTGTGATTCGTCAATGACCAGCAACGCGTCATCCGGCAGGTAATCAAATAGCGTTGGTGGTGGTGCGCCCGGCTCTCTCCCCGATAAATAGCGGGAGTAGTTCTCTATCCCGGTGCAGTACCCCAACTCCTGCATCATTTCCATATCGTAGCGCGTACGCTCAGACAGACGCTGCGCCTCCACTAGTTTTTCGTTTGCGCGCAGCTGTTCGAGACGCTCGTGCAATTCAATCTTGATGTGTTCAATGGCATCGATGATGGTTTGCCGCGGGGTTACGTAGTGGGATTTTGGATAGATGGTGGTGCGTGGAATACGCTTGAAAATCTCTCCGGTGAGGGGATCGAACAACGATATGTTTTCAATCTCCTCGTCGAACAACTCGATGCGAATCGCGTCCCGTTCCGAATCCGCCGGAAAAATATCGATCACATCGCCGCGCACGCGATAGTTGGCACGCTGAAAAGCGATGTCATTGCGCGTGTACTGTAACTCCGCCAGGCGCCGCAAAATTTCCCGCTGATCGACCCGTTCGCCGCGCACCAGGTGCAGTACCATCTGCAAATAAGCGTGTGGGTCCCCGAGACCGTAAATCGCGGAAACCGTGGCCACCACAATCACATCCCGGCGTTCGAGGAGTGCCTTGGTGGCAGAAAGACGCATTTGTTCGATATGTTGATTGACGGAAGCGTCTTTTTCTATGTAGGTATTGGACGAGGGCACATAGGCTTCGGGCTGATAATAGTCGTAGTAGGAGACGAAATATTCCACCGCATTCTCGGGGAAAAACTCCTTAAACTCTCCATACAGCTGTGCCGCCAGGGTCTTATTGTGGGCGAGGACGATGGCAGGACGCTGCACCTGCTCCACCACTTTCGCGATGGTAAAAGTTTTACCCGACCCGGTTACGCCAAGCAGGGTTTGCGCGGCCAACCCGGATTCCAGTCCACCGACCAATTGCTCAATTGCGGATGGTTGATCACCCGCCGGAGCAAAGGGGCTAACGCAGCGAAAAGGTTTACTCATCTGGACGCTCAACGGATACTCAATCAACTGGTTAGCTTAGAGCATGCTCACCCGTTTGCACACCGCCGAATTAATTGATGCACCAGCGGATTTCAGGCGCTTCGGCCTTGACTCACTCCGGGGGCGGTTATACCATAGCGCCGCTTTATAATTCCGCCTTAGCTCAGTTGGTAGAGCAAATGACTGTTAATCATTGGGTCGCTGGT
>JAYODD010000007.1:0-11660 GCA_038106145.1 Gammaproteobacteria bacterium
ACTTCCACCAGTGCGGGAAACCCCATCTCCAGACCACCGAGGCGGGCCGGCTGCAGGATCTGAATCAGTCGTGCATCGTTAATATCCTGCACCAGTTCATCGGACAACTGCCCATTTTTTTCGGCGCTCTGGGCCTCGCTGGCGGCCCGTTCGCCAATGCGGTGAGCACTGAGCAACAGATCGTCAAGTGTTGGCGCTGGGGTGCTGGAGTCAGGCATAGGATATTCTCGGATTGAAAAAGCTTTTAGACAGTTGTTCTTAGTGTGTTGTTGGCCGCCCGGGCAGGGCAGCTTCGAACCGCAGTGTTAACAATCCGGTAATGGGTGTCAAGAACCCGGGTGTTGCTGGCATCCGCGATGTGGTGGGCAACCAGCCATTGGGTGTCGTTCCGCTGGTAGCGAGTACCGGGGACAGTGCCTTACCCGGTGATCCAGGGTGTTCGCATACCACAATAACTAACTGAATCAATGCAATATTTTTCGTAAACCCGGGCGCAGGGATGACAAATATGCGCAGTTAAAGAATCCCGGGTGCGCGCCGATAACAGGGCAGTTACATTAGCACGGCCCAGGAACTTGGCACGGTTCGGGACAGGGCTTGCCTCCCGCAGCCTGTGTTTATCCACGATAAGGCGGGTTACCAGAAAAATTTCTCAGGAGATTATCCATTGAAGGGTTGTTACACCATTAATTTGCGCATCTGGTTGCCGACGTTTATCTGCGTGGTGCTGGTGGGGGTGTTCGGTGCCTGGCTTGTAGTGCACTACAACGACCTGCGCAAGGAGCATCGTGCCGAACACATGGCAAACTGGCGGGAAGTGCTGGGACGTATCCAGCCCGTGCTGGGTGGCGAAATGGACGCGGAAAACCAGGCGAAAGCACGGCATTTTTTAAACAGTTTTCGTGCTGATCCGGGGGTGCGAGCATTTGTGCTTATCGACCAACACAATCGTATTATCGGGACCAGCAACCCCGCGTGGGAGCAAAAATCCCCGACCACAGTGCTCCCGGACTTTATTGCCGAGCAGGCGGCGGACGTTGTGGCCAGCGATACGTCTGCGCTCACTTTCGATGCTGGGCGCAACAGGATTGTTGGCTACTACCCGATCCGCTTTATAACTGAGTTTGACCTGAGAGGCGCGAACACCGCAGCGCAACCAGGCCACGGACTACTGTTTCTGGATTACGACCTCGCTCACGGCCAACAGGAAATTTATGCGGAACTGAAGGGCGATGCTGTTGTGATGCTCGGTTTGGTGACACTTGGTTTACTGGTGTCGATAGGGTTTGCCTATCTGTTTGTTGGTCGACCGCTGCGCATACTTATTAACAGCATTCGCAAAACTATATTCGGCGAGATCCCGGCCTTCGAATTTCGTGGCAACGGAGAATTTGCATATTTGGGACGAGTTATCTACACCGCCCGCAAGGAACTGCAAAAGACCCTGGTCGATCTCTACGGTCGCGAACAGCGCCTGGACAGAACCCTGGAAGCGATCGCGGAGGGTGTTATCGTCACCGACCAGCACGGCATAGTGGAACGCATCAATCCCGCTGCCGAGCACATGACCGGTTGGCCTCGAGAAGATGTGTGTGGTGAGCCCGTGAGTCGCATTCTGCGTTTGATCGATGCCGCCACCGGCGAGTTAATTCCCAGCCCGGTATCCAGGGCGATTGATACCAAGGCGGTGGTGGAAATCACCCAGGGAATACGTCTGGTGAGTGACGCCGCGAGCGCATCGTTTCACGTGGCGGGTAACGCCGCCCCCATATTCAATGCCGAAGGGTATATCGACGGGGTGACATTGACCATTCGGAATGTGAGCGATGAATACCGCGTGCGGGAAGAACGGCGGCTAACGGCGAGTGTCTTCGAAAGCCTCGATCCAACGCTAATTGCCGATGTGGACAAGACCATTGTGCAGTTCAACAGGGCATGTGCCGAGGTGAGTGGCTACGGCGCCACGGAGTTGCTGGGCAAATCGTTATATCAGTTCTACGCCCATGTTAACGATGAGGGCTTGAGGGAATTTCTCGAAGATCAAGATCAAAGCTGTCGCGTCTGGCGCGGAAAAACATTTCATCGCCACCGCGACGGGTCGGTACGACACTTTCTGGAATGTATTACAGCGGTAGCCGACGATACGGACACCGTAACGCATTTTATTGTTACGCAACGGGACATCACCGATCTGGTGAGGACTGGCAATGCGCTACAGGACAGTCAGAGTAAGTACCTGCGCCTGGTGGAATCTTTGTACGACGGCTCGGCGGTGATCAGAGACGGCGTCTTCGTGGAGTGTAATAATGCTGTCGCGCGTATTTTGCAGCGCCCGCGTAGTGAGATATTGTGGCAGACGCCGGTCGATTTTTCCCCCCATTTTCAGCCTTGCGGAGAACTTTCCAGAACCAAAGCCGAGGGTATTCTGCAAGGGGTTGCCGAAGGCAGGGAAGGGACATTTGAATGGCTGTTTGCGGCCCCCAATGGCAGCGTGATACAGGTTGAGGCGAGTTTGAACCGTATCCTGCTGGACGGCAAATCCGCGGTGGTGTGCACGATCCGCGATATTGGTGAAAGAAAACGCCAGGAGCGCGAACGGGAAGCATTGCTGGACACGCTGGAACAAAAGGAAAAAATGACGCGGCTGGCCACCATCGCCGGCGGTATCGCCATCTGGGAGTTTGAGCTGTCTTCCCTGCAGACGGTGCGAGTGCAGGGGCTGGCGGAGATTCTGGAGCTGCCGGCAGACCAGTCCATCGAATCCTTTGCGCAGTACCGCCACTATATCCACCCCGACGATGTGCAACTGGTTGAGGATGTGGTCGCCAAGGGCAAGAACGATGGTCTGGCCCAGAAGCTCGATTATCGTCTTGTCACGGCACGGGGTAAAGAGCTCTGGGTGAGGACCCGGGCAGAATTTGAAAAGAATAGCGATGGCGAATGTACGCTGTTACGCGGCGTTATTGTCGATGCCACCGAAGCCAGGGACGCACAAAATGAAATCGAACGTCTGGCCTATTACGACGCGCTCACTGGCCTGGCGAACCGGCGCTTGTTGCTGGATCGTCTCGACCGGGCTTGCACACAGACTGCTCGCAATGGCAATAACGGCGCGTTACTGTTTATCGACCTGGATCGCTTCAAATTGCTAAACGACAGTCTCGGCCACCGCGCGGGGGATATATTGTTGCAACGGGTCGCCAACCGTCTGTGTCCGTTGTTGCGGGAAGAGGACACGGTGGCGCGCCTCGGCGGCGACGAGTTTGTGGTAATGCTGCCAACCCTGTCTTCGGATATTGTGCAAGCGGCGAATCAGGCGGCGCTGGTAGGAGAAAAAATCCTCGAAGTGTTGACCGATAGTTACGAGTTGGGTGGCCACAGTTACCACATCTCCGCGAGTATTGGTGTGGCGCTGTTCCCGCAGGATGGTGCGCGCGCGGAAGTAGCATTGAACCACGCCGATGTGGCGATGTATCAGGCCAAGAGTCGCGGGCGCAACACCCTGGCATTTTATCAGCCCGCGCTACAGGCCAATGCCGATGCACGTCTTATGCTGGAACAGGATTTGCGCAATGCACTACGTAAAAATGAACTGGAAATCCATTACCAGCCGCAGGCAGATGTTCGCCGTCAGGTGGTCGGCGCCGAGGGGTTACTGCGTTGGCAGCACCCCGAGCGGGGCATGGTTATGCCCAATGAGTTTATTCCCATTGCCGAGGAAACCGGTTTAATCGTCGAGATTGGTAGCTGGGTGCTGCGCACCGCCTGCGCCCAGGCCGCAATATGGCGGACAAATGCGCAGGGTAAATCGCTGGGCATCTCGATTAATGTGAGTCCGGTGCAGTTCCGCCACCCGGGTTTCGTCGCGGAGGTAACGCGGGCAATCGAGGAGGCAGCGCTTGCCCCTGAACTGGTCACGCTGGAAATCACTGAGGGATTGTTAATCGACGATCTCGATAAGGCGGCCGCTACATTGAAAGCGCTGAAAGCACTGGGTGTCAGGATATCGATCGACGATTTCGGCACGGGTTACTCTTCGCTGTATTATCTGAAACATCTACCCATCGACGAGTTGAAAATCGATCGCGCCTATGTCAAGGATATTCATTTCGACAAGGACGATGCGGCCATTGTAGAAACCATTATCGCCATGGCTAAACATTTACGTTTGTCGACGGTTGCCGAAGGTGTAGAGACCGAAGCACAGCTGGCATTTTTACAGAAAAATGGCTGCGTCGTATTTCAGGGTTACCTGTTCAGCAAACCGATCTCGGGGCAGGAATTTAGCGACAGATATATTGCCAATGGCGACCATGGGCGTGGCGAAAGTGTAAGAGTTAGTTGACAACGCGCGGATCAGGGTGTTTTCCAGCGCGCAAAACTGGCGCGCTACACGGCGCTGGTTGCACTGCGCAACAGGTTGTCCAGCAACATCTCAAGGTGATGTAGTGTGTTACAGGTTTTGGCGGTGTGACAATAGGGCCGGTATTGCAACATCACGGAATCCCCGGTTTTCCAGAAGTTCTCCGGTTCGGGATTCAACCAGATTACCCGTTTAGCCCGTTGATAGGCCATCTGCAATACATCGCCATGGGCGGGAAGATTGTTGTTGCGCGCGTCGCCCAGGATTAGCAGCGTCGTTTTATTGTCAATTTTGTCCATGCACTTATCTTCGAGGTCGAGCAATGTGGTGCCGTAGTTAGAACCGCCCGAACCGTGCTCGCGCATTATTTTTTCGATAGCCTGTTGTACCGGATAATGGTCAAAAATATCGTCGACGCAAACCAGGTTGCCGGTGAACACATAGCAGTCGATGCGTTGCATGACATCACTCAGGCTGTACAACAGCAATAACAAAAACCGGGCGTAGGCCTGGACCGAGCCGCTGACATCGCACAACACCAACAGTCTTGGCTTGTCGATATAACGACGTTTCCAGTGCAGGTCAAACAGGGTCCCGTCAAAGGCGACGTTGTTGCGCAAGGTTTTGCGAAAATCGAGTTGACCGCGATTTTCACGTTTGCGTTTTTTGGCGTACATGGTGCTCAGGCGCTGGGCTATTTTGCGCACCAGGTCGTGCATGATATGAAAATCCCGTTGCTCGACGTTGGATAATTTCGCGCTTTTCAGGTGGTCTTCCCGAAGGGTCAGAGCGGCATTGCGCCCAAACATCGAGAGTTGTTGCTCGACGAAATCCCGCACTTCTTCAAAGAGGTATGCCCTGGCGTCGCGCAGGGCGCCCGCCGCGGCAATAGCGGAAGGGGAATCGCTCTCGCCGAGGGCGGTGAGCTCTGTCTGAATGTCCCGCAGTCCCATGTGTTGCATAATCTGCTGGGTGTAGAGACTTTTTTGCGTGAAAAACCAGATATCGGTCAGTCCCACCGCCCGTGCGGCATTGCGCATTGCGATGTTCAGCCCGGCGGTGTCGCGGGCCAGCAACATTCTGGCCAGTGGCGACTCGCCTGCATAATCGCCGTCGCCATTTTCCGGTTGTGGCGCCGCATCCGCGTTGGCGGTTGTGACGTTTTCCTCAGAGTCGGGCGGAGGGGTGTTGCGAAAGGTGTTGGTAGTAAAAAATTGATCGAAACACTCGTTGATTAAGCGTTCATCCGCGATCGATTTGGCAAGACTGATGACTAATGCATTTTTGAGAATGTTGCGGCTGCGGTAGCCCACCAGGGACACCGCCTGGCTGGTTTCTATGCTGTCAGACGGCGAAATTTTTACACCTGCCGAACGTACCACCTTGTAGAAATCTTCCAGGGTCTGTTGCACGTTTTACTTACCTGAAGTTGTACTGCCCAACCGGGCGACGACAGATTATTTTGTCGAATATTGGTGCGCCTTCTCGACAAAGGTTCGGAGATGATCCTGTGTGGCAACGATGTCCGATTCAAATTTTAGCAGCACATTCAGCGTTTGCTTGACCATCGCCGGTTCCAGGTGTTCGGTGTGTAACAACAACAGGGTTTTGGCCCAGTCGATGGTTTCGGATATGGACGGGACTTTTTTCAAATCCAGATCTCGCAATTGTTGGACGAAACTAACTACTTCGCTGCGCAGGGTTTGTGATAATCGGGGTACCCGTGTCGACAGGATACGGCTCTCGAGTTTCGCGTCCGGGTAGGGAACGTACAAATGCAGGCAGCGCCGTTTCAGGGCGTCGCTCATTTCACGGCTGTTGTTGCTGGTTAAAAACACCAGTGGCGTGGTAGTTGCCTTGATGGTGCCAAGTTCCGGAATAGATACCTGAAAATCGGACAGTACCTCGAGCAAGAATGCTTCAAATTCGTGATCCGATTTATCCACTTCGTCGATCAGCAGTACGCAGCCATTTTCTTCGTGGAGCGCCTTATATAACGGCCGCGGTTCGAGAAAACTTTCCGAGAAAAAAATATCGTCGTGGCTGTGAATTTTGTCCACCGAAGCGCGCAGACTGTTGGCGTCCTCCAGCAGTTCGCCGAGCTTGTCCTTGAGCAGTTGGGTGTACAGCAATTGTTTGGCGTACTTCCACTCGTACAGCGCTTTCGATTCATCCAGCCCTTCGTAGCACTGTAGCCGCACCAGTGGTACATCGAGAATCTGCGCGGTGGTCTTGGCCAGTTCGGTTTTACCGACCCCTGCCGGCCCCTCCACCATCACCGGTTTTTGCAGGTTGTGAGCAATATACACGCAGGTGGCGATCTGGTCGCTGCAAATATATTGGGCCTCTTCAAAGCGTGCCTGTATTTCGGCGACCGAATTAAATTTATCCTGGTACAGATTTTTCATAGGTCTCTTTACGTTTAATGTACGTGGCCAAACAGTGGCTGCGTTGCTGTCATTGTCCGACAGCGGCGTAAAATTAACTGCGCCGCTGCATTTCGCCCTGCCGGTTAGCCGCTCAATGCCCGCACGCGGCTGGCGGTAGCCCTGGCGCCAATACTGAGCAATACCTGGATATCGCGGCCAATGGCCATTGCCTGCGGGCAGTCCTGCCACGCTTCTGACAATAACTCCTGCGCCCTGGCGACCAGCGTTCGCGCACCGATAATCAGTGTGGTCAGGTCGGCGATCGGGCCCTGTCGATCGAGGGTGTCGGCTGCCATTATACCCAACCTGGCGGCGCAGTCCGCCAGACAGATGACGTTACCTGTCGCCTGGGCATCCCAGAGGGTCGTACTGTCCCGCAGTAAATCAATTTGTGTTTGTACGGCTCCCGCCAGAGGGCACAGCATTAAACCGTCTTCCAGTGAGCGCAGCGGTTTGGCAATGGCCGCATAGCCATCGCCGAGTTCGCCGATCAGAGAAGCCCGAGGCACACGGCAATTGCTCAGGCTCATGCTGGCGTGTCCGATCGGGTGCAGGCCAACGATATCCGGTTGGGGGGTTAGCGACAGCCCAGGGGTATCGCGGGGCAATAAAAAGACTGAAAAGTGTTTGCGCTCCCCCGCGTTGTGGGTAATGGCCAGCACCATAAACCAGTCAGCGTAGGGGCCGTGGGTGATAAAGGTTTTGCGACCGCTGATCAGGAAGTCGCTGCCCTGCACCGTGGCAGTGGTAGATAGATGTTTGGGATGAGCGCCGACCTCTGGCTCCGATACGGCGATGGCACACAAGCCCTGCCCGCGGCGCACGGCATCGCTGCACGAGGCTGCTACTTCCGAAAGGGGATGCCGAGCCAAAAAATATAGCGCCAGTTGCTGGCCCAGCCAGCTGGTTGTCAACCCTAGGTTGCGGCTTAAACGAGTCAGGCTGTAAGCGGCGACAGCCAGTGCATGCCAGGAGCCGGGCGATGCCGGATCCAGTGCTGCGTCCGCTGGCGCCGTATCTGGCGGCGACAGGCTTGCCGGGGTGAATGCGAGGACTCCACGCTTTGCCAGCTCGCGCCACAGCGCCGATGGGAATTCTTCAGCGGCCAGGGCCTGCGCGAAATCCAGTGCCGCGCACTGCCCTGCGACGCTGAGGTAAACCGGGTGAAGTTCCAGGTGGGGGCGCATGATGACGATGGTCTGTTGGGGGACAGGTCGGTATTTTAGCCCGATCGTTGCGCTTGTATAGCGCCACCAGCTTTGTTTAAGCTGTTGGCCATGAGTAACGACGCAGACAGTAAATTATTTCGCGATACCATTGGAGCGGTAACTCCCCTGTCGGCCAAGGGCACCCGAACGCGTGTTGGGGTTTGCGATGGCGCGATCACAGGTGGTGTACAAAATAAGAGAGGTGCACGGGATCGCGCAGTCGGTAAATCCGCCACAACTCGGACTACGGAGTCGTCGGGCGCTATCGATCCTCCACAGCCGGTCGAACCATTTGCGGTAATAAGTTTCAAACGACCTGGAGTCCAGGATCGCCAGATTCGCAAGTTGCGACGAACTCGATACGATGACGCGACCACGCTCGACCTGCATGGCTTGACGGTTGTCCAGGCCCGTGCGGCGGTGCAGCGATTTATTGGGCAGGCGGGCGCGCACGGGATGCGCTTTGTTCTTATCAGTCACGGCAAAGGCGCGGGGCGCGCGCCCCGCGCTGCTGAAAAGCTGGGTCAATCAGTGGTTGCAGGAAATGGACGGGGTGCTCGCTTTCCTCAGCGCCAGCCCGCAATACGGTGGTGCAGGCGCGACCTGTGTATTGCTCGCCAAATCCTGCGCCGAACCACAGCGCAAGTATCAACTGACCCGGGGTTAACAACCGGTTATTTGTGGCCCGGTGACAACCGTCAATGGTCGTTTATGCGCGTTGCAGGGACTGTGCAAGTATCGGGATAACAAAGCGATCCCTACCGCTTATCCCGTAGAATGACCGATAGTGTTGCTGCGCGACCCACCGAGTCAAGTATTGGCGCGGGGTGCCGATACTCTGGTAAGTCCCGGCGTCTCCTCCACTGACTCGAGGGGTTGCCAGGGGGTATTTTGGCGTAGAAGGATAGCTTCGTCGGGAATAATCCACGCTACCGAGTAACGGAATGCAGGCGAGATACACGCATTCTGCAACTGGGAGGCAAGGTGGGTACGGTGCAATCTGTGTACAGGGGTTGACCTGGAACGGCTCCGAACCTTAATGACAAAGATTCACATAAAAAAGGCTATTGAAGGACACGACTTCCGGTTCTGGTTGCCGGCGATGATTGCCGTGGTAATCAGTCTACTGATAGCGGGCTGGGGTGTTTTTCGCTACACCACGCTGGATCAGGAAGTTCGACGCACTGCTATCGAGCACTGGCAAACCGTGTTGGCGCGCTTGCAGCAGCCCATGGGGGCACGTCTGGAAGCGGTAGCGAACAATGGTGAAGCCGGAAAAAAGGACGGCGAAACGGTTGATCAACTGATGCGCAGTTTTCCGGCGGGCGACGGCATCACTCTGGCGTTAATCGATAGCGTCGGCACGGTTCTTTTCGCCAATCGGCCGGAGCTAAAACATCGGCCGGTGGCAACGGTCCTGCCGAATTTTGATCTCGCTGAGGCGGGGACCTCCCGCGATCCTGGGCGGGCGCCACTGGTCCGGGTGGATAAACAACGCCAGTTGTATGGCTACGCCGGGGTCGATGCGCGAGTTCATGCCAACGATGGAGCAGGGTCGACAGAACGTTCAGCACCACCAGCCGACGTAGTACTTTTTGTCCATCAGGATTTGACCGTGAGCGTTGCGCCGTTACTGAGAAAACTGGCGGTGGAAGTCGGCTTACTGCTGCTTATGGGACTGGTCACGGTGATGGCGGTGGTCGTCAGTCTCCGGCATTTCGTCATCCGGCCGTTACAAATGATTGAAGGGAAACTGCCGCGCAAGGTCGATGAGAATGATTTACCGCCGACGGGATTGTGGGCTGCCCACGAGGGAAAGGTCGGTCGAATCGCACAGGAGCTGGACAAAACAACTGACGCGCTGCGCGACCGGGAGCAACGGCTTGATCGCATTGTGCAATCCATCGCCGATGGCGTTATCGCCGTCGATCATGAAGGCCGCATCGAATGGTTAAATCCGGTGGCCGAGGCGCTTACCGGATGGCCCCGCGAGGAAGCACTGGGTCAGACCCTGCGTACGGTATTTCCCGTTGTCCAGAGAAGAACTGGAAAAACCGTACACGATGCGTTGCACAGAGTGTTGACCACCGGCACGGTGCTCGAAGAGGGCAATAATCTTATTTTGCATGATCGCCAGGGGTTGCAACACGATATCAGTGCCAGCGCCGCACCGATATTTGGCGCCAATGGGGAGACGGTCGAAGGAGCGGTGCTGACCTTTCGCGATCTGTCGGATTATTATCGCGCCCGGGACCAAAACCGAGTGAACGCGGTCGCTTTTGACACGTCGGCCCCGCAGATAATTGCCGACCGGGACGGCAAAATTATTCGCGTCAATCAGGCTGCTCTCGGAATTAGCGGGTATCTCGAGACGGAATTTTTGGGGAAGTTTTTACAAGGGTTCATTTTTGATGTGAGTCGCAGCCCAACATTAAGGATGTTTTTCGAGGGGAGCGCCCAGCCCGGCAGCTGGAGGGGCCGTGCCGAGCGACGCGATAAAAGTGGAAAAATACATCATTTCCTTGATTTGATAACTCCGATTTACGACGACGGAGAACTGACCAACTATGTTGCCAGCTTTCAGGATATTACCAGCCTGGTAGCGGCGTCGGATACGCTGAAAAAAACCGAACAAGTCTACCAGTCGCTGGTGGATTCGATTCACGACGGCGTTCTGGTGATTTCACGGGGCCTGATTGTGGAATGTAATCCCCAGTTGTGCGAAATCATCAACCGGGACAGGAGCGATATTGTCGGGCGTTCGGTCGCCGATATCTCTCCCCTTAATCAGCCTGGGGGCTTGGCGTCTGACCGCCCCCTCCGCGAAGTTCTCGCGCAGCAGGGTGCCATCAGCTCGGGAACCTTTGAGTGGACGGTGTTCGATCGCGATGGTGCCCCGGTCGACACCGAAGCGAGTGTAAAACGCATAACCTGGGCGGGGCAAAAGATGACGCTGTGCACCATCCGCGATATCAGTGCCCGCAGGCGCCACGAGCAGGAACGTCAACTGCTGCTGGAGCGGCTCAAGCGCAAGGAACAGATGACTGTTCAGGCCGCCAACATTGGCGGTATTGCGACCTTTGAGGTGGATTTGAGCACGGGACTGGTGCTTGACTACATCGGTGTGGACGAGATGCTGCAATTACCGGAGGGCGAGCGGTTACCCTCCATCGAAGGGTATCTGCAAAGTGTGCATCACGAAGATCGGGATGGTCTCGCAACGATAATTGCACAGGGAATTGAACAGGGCGCGTCCCTGCTTAGTGAACACCGGATTGTGTGGCCGGACGGCACTATCCGCTGGATACGCAGCAACGCAGAGCTGGAATACGCTGCGGACGGCACCCCCGTATTTATGCGGGGGGCGTTTATCGATATCACCGCTTACAAACTGGCGCAGGGGCAAATCGAACAGCTTGCCTACTACGATGCCCTGACCGGGCTGGCCAACCGCCGTTTATTGCTGGATCGCCTGCGGCAGGCCTGTGCCCAGGCACAGCGCAATGGCGAACACGGCGGAGTCCTGTTTATCGATCTCGATCGCTTCAAGTTATTGAACGATAGTCTGGGTCATCGCGCCGGGGATGATCTGTTACAAAAAGTTGCCGAGCGCTTGCGGGCGATGCTCCGCGATGAGGACACCGTGGCACGCCTCGGGGG
>JAYODD010000007.1:11670-41334 GCA_038106145.1 Gammaproteobacteria bacterium
CGATGAGTTTGTGGTGGTGCTGCCGACCCTGGGAGCATCCGCCATGGAAGCGGCCCATCAGGCCCATCGCGTGGCGGAGAAAATTCGCGAAATGCTGGCGACGGTGTGCGAAGTAGACGGTCCGGGTTATTACCTCTCGGGAAGCATTGGTGTTGCACTGTTTCCGTCCGACGGGGAAAACGCGGAGGTGATTCTGCACCACGCGGACGCCGCGATGTATGTGGCCAAAAATAATGGCCGCAATACCATTGCCTACTACGAGCACCGCTTACAGGAAGACGCGGATCGACGTTTGTCCCTGGAGCAGGACTTGCGCAAAGCGGTTGAGCAGGAGCAGTTGGAGCTTTATTACCAACCGCGCATCGACGGTGGCAAAGTGGTGGGCGCGGAGGCATTGTTGCGCTGGCATCATGGGAGCCGTGGTGCAGTATCGCCGCTGGAGTTTATTCCTGTTGCCGAAGAGACCGGGTTGATCTTTCCCCTCGGCAAATGGGTTATGCGGACCGCCTGCAATCAACTGGCACAGTGGAATGCGGGGCAGGGTGGTGAGCCCGTGGGTATTGCTGTGAATGTCAGTCCCTTACAGTTTCGCCATCCCGATTTTATCGATTGCGTGACACAAAATTTGCTGCGTACCGATGTTGATCCCCGGCTCCTGACCATTGAAATTACCGAGGGAACTCTGATTGAAAATATCGATGAAACCGTTAGCAAGCTCAATCAACTGAAAGCACTCGGGGTGAAGATTTCCATTGACGATTTCGGCACAGGCTACTCGTCTCTGTATTACCTGAAAAATTTACCCCTGGACGAGATCAAGATTGATCAGTCCTATATTCGCGATATTCTGACGGATAGCAACGATCTGGCTATTGTCGACAGTATTATTGCGATTGCCGATAACCTGGGGCTGGTGCTGGTGGCGGAAGGCGTGGAAACTATCGAGCAGGCGCGCTTACTGCGCAAGATGGGTTGCGACTGCCACCAGGGTTTCCTCTACTCCAAAGCGGTTGAGGCCACAGTATTTACCAGGCAATTTTTGTCGGCCGAGACCACCAACGTCCTGCCATTTGACCGGGCATCCGCATAGAAAGTGTCCCGGCGTCGCGTCATTCCGGTTAGCACTCTCGCTACTTAATCCCTGACCGGCACGGTAGAACACTGCCTGGAGGCGATTACTCTGGGCGGATGGTCACCCCCGATCCCCGACGAGTGTCGACGTTGGCAGCTACCATCCGTTGACGGCGCAGGGGTAGCGGTTCTCGACTTTTGCTGGTTTGCGGTTAGAATAACTTTGTCAACTTAGAGTGGCACCTGTCATAACTACAAATACAGAGGGCTTATGAATATAAACATGCTGTTTCCTCCCGTGTTAGGCGCGTTGGGGCTGGTCTGCGCTTTTATTCTCTACTTAATCGTCATGCGCTACCCGCCTGGCGAGGACAAAATCAAAAAAATTGCCGATCAAATTCACCTGGGTGCCATGGTGTTTATGCGCCGGGAATACTCCATGCTGGCCATGTTTGCCGGTGCACTGCTGGTGCTCATTTACCTGTCCGATCTGGGTGCCAACACCGCGTTGGCATTTTTGGTGGGCGCGGTCAGTTCCGCAAGTGCGGGCTGGCTGGGTATGTTTGCCGCCACCAAGGCCAATGTACGCACTGCTACGGCGGCAAATATGGAAGGTGCCGCCTCTGCGCTGGCGGTAGCCTTTTACGGCGGTTCGGTCATGGGCCTGTGTGTCGCGTCCCTCGGCCTGATCGGGCTCGGTGGGCTGTATTATTTTTTTAGTGGTGACATGGAGCATATTCACGCCATCCACGGTTTTGGGATGGGCGCCTCTACGGTGGCACTGTTCTCCCGGGTGGGAGGCGGTATCTTTACCAAAAGCGCCGATGTGGGTGCCGACCTGGTGGGCAAGATCGAGGCCGGAATTCCCGAGGACGATCCGCGCAACCCCGGGGTTATCGCCGACAACGTGGGGGACAATGTGGGCGACGTGGCGGGTATGGGTTCGGATATTTTTGAATCCTATTGCGGCGCCATGATCGCGTCCATCGCCATAGCGGCCACCATGGTGGGGGATACTGCTCAGGTGGCCAAGATGTCCCTGCCGTTAGCCCTGGCCAGCATCGGGCTGATCGCGTCGATCATCGGTATCGTCGTGGTACGCGCCCGGGCAAAATCGCAACCAGGCGCGGCGTTGCGCACCGGCACTATTGCCGCGCCCGTGTTATTTGTTATCGCCGCTTACGTGTTGATTGAACGCATGGGTATTGAAGTTAGCGTTTGGTACGCGGTAGTCAGCGGTGCGTTGGGCGGAATTCTTATTGGCCTGGTGACCGAGTATTACACCGGCGGCGCGCCGGTACGGAAAATTGCCAAGTCGGGAGAGACAGGTCCAGCGACGGTGATGATTACCGGCCTTGCTGTCGGCATGCAGTCCGTCGCTTTGCCTATCCTGTTTATTGCCGCGATTATTTACGTTTCCACCGGCCAGGCGGGGTTGTATGGGGTTGGTATCGCCGCCGTTGGCATGCTTTCTACGGTGGGTATTACCATGGCCATTGATGCCTACGGGCCGGTAGCGGACAACGCTGGTGGCATTGCCGAGATGGGGGGCATGGGCAAAGCGACGCGGGATATTACCGACTCTCTGGATGAATTGGGGAATACCACTGCGGCTATCGGCAAAGGGTTTGCAATTGGCGCGGCGGCACTGGCGGCACTGGCGATTATTGCGGCGTTTGTCGAAACTGTGGCGTTGCACAACCCCGATTTCACCCTGCAATTGTCCGATCCCGATGTGTTGGTGGGGCTGTTTATCGGCGGCATTATTCCGTTCCTGATTGCCGCCATCACCATGACCGCGGTGGGCGACGCGGCGTTTGACATGATTCACGAGATTCGCCGCCAGTTCCGGGAAATCCCCGGATTGCTGGAGGGTACAGCCGATCCGGATACCGCCAGGTGTGTGGATATTGCAACCTCCGCGGCACTGCGCAAAATGATCCT
This sequence comes from Gammaproteobacteria bacterium, assembly GCA_038106145.1. Taxonomy (GTDB): domain Bacteria; phylum Pseudomonadota; class Gammaproteobacteria; order Pseudomonadales; family Porticoccaceae; genus JBFJKD01. The sequence goes on from JAYODD010000007.1 coordinate 14,686, forward strand.
GCCCGGCGTTATCGCGGTCGGCGCTCCGCCATTGGTGGGTTTTTTACTCGGCGCCGAGACCCTGGGTGGTATGTTGGCCGGTGCATTGCTCGGCTGTGTATTGATGGCGCTGATGATGGCGAATGCGGGTGGCGCCTGGGACAACGCCAAGAAATACGTCGAAAAGGGCAATTTGGGTGGCAAGGGATCCGCAACCCACGGCGCGGTGGTCGTAGGGGATACGGTGGGCGATCCGTTCAAGGACACCTCGGGCCCCTCCATGAACATTTTGATTAATGTAATGGCGATCGTCAGCCTGGTGATCGCGCCGTTGCTATAGGTGGCGGGTTGCAGGGCACAGGGCGCTCGTAGTTTGAGCGCCTTTTTTGTGGGCGCTGGTAGTCCTGGGGCGGCGGTTAGCGGCTGCTTTGATCCCGCGCAGCGACACGATAACCAAGGGCTTCGGTGAGGTGTGCCGTACTGACGGTCGCGCTGACCTCGAGATCGGCAATGGTGCGGGCGACTTTCAAAATGCGGTGGTAGGCGCGGGCAGATAGTCCCAGGGTGTCGATGGCGCGGTGCAATAACGCCTGTTGCGGCTTGTCCAGCGCGCAAATTCTGGTGAGTTGGGTGTGGCTCAACCCGCTGTTAAGGACGCCCTGGCGCGCGATCTGTGATTGCCGCGCGGCGCTAATGCGCTGGCGAATGGCGCCGTTGCTTTCGCCCTCGCGCCTTGTTGCGGTGAGTTCCCGTTGCGGGACCGGGCGCACCGACACCTGCAGATCGATACGATCCAGCAGGGGACCTGAAATGCGGTTCTGATAACGGTTGACCTGATCTGGCGTACAGCGACAGCGGGCGCCGCCAAAATAGCCACAGGGGCACGGGTTCATGGCCGCCACCAGCATAAAGCGCGCCGGGTATTCGGTGCGCGCCTGAATACGGGAAATCAAGACGCGACCGGACTCCAGCGGCTCGCGCAATACCTCCAGCACGCGGCGCGGGTACTCGGGTAATTCGTCGAGGAACAGCACGCCACCGTGGGCCAGGGAAATTTCTCCCGGGCGGGGCGAACTGCCGCCGCCCACCAGTGCAGCCGCCGATGCGGTATGGTGAGGGGCGCGAAAGGGACTCTGATGGAACTGCTCGCGCAAACCGTAGCCCGCAACCGAGTAAATAGTCGCCACCGTCAGAGCGGTGGCATCATCCAGGGCGGGCAGTATTCCCGGCAGGCGACTGGCGAGCAGCGTCTTACCTGCCCCCGGCGGGCCGATAAGCAGCAGGTTGTGGTGCCCCGCGGCGGCGATTTCCAGGGCCCGTTTGGCCTGATGCTGGCCAATAATATCGCTCAGGCTATCCGCTGTTGTTGCCGTATCTGGCGGGCTATAGGTGGGTTGAGGGAGGTCCGCCGCCCCGCGCAGGTGCGCGCAAACCTCCAGTAGATGAGTCGCCGTAAACAGAGGCGTGGCTTTGGCCAGGGCGGCCTCGCGACCATTGGCGCCGGGTAAAATCAGACGACGTTGAGCCTGTCCACAGGCAAGCGCCGCAGGCAACACACCGTCCACGGCGCGCAATTCGCCGGACAATGCCAGTTCCCCGATAAATTCATAATCCGCCAGACTTTGTGTGGGTAGTTGTCCGGAGGCGGCCAGAATGCCCAGAGCGATGGGCAGATCGAAGCGACTGCCTTCCTTGGGGATATTTGCCGGGGCGAGGTTGATGGTGATGCGTCGCGGCGGAAATTCGAAATGGGCGTTGAGTAGCGCGCTGCGTACCCGGTCTTTGCTCTCCTTCACCGCGGTTTCCGGCAGGCCGACGATATTCAGGCTTGGCAGCCCGTTGGACAGGTGGACTTCGACGGCCACGGCCGGGGCATTTATACCGAGTTTGGCGCGGGTATGAACAATGGCAAGCGACATGGTTGGCGTTCTTCCCTGAAGTATGTTTTATCGGCACTCCGGCCGAGTTTGACGCGGCAATTATCCCCGCGCCCCCGCGCAAAAATCGCTGTTATTCGCTAGTTGGCGACTGTGCGGCCAATTGCTGTTGTAACTCGCGGACGGTCTGCTCGAGCCGGTCGAGGGTTTCCCGGGAACGGGCCAGCACCGCGCACTGAGCGTCGAACTCTTCGCGGGTGACCAGATCCATTTTCTCGAAAGCACTGCGGGCAACACGCCTGATTTGCGCGCGCATTTCTTCGTCAACAGAGGTCAGATCTCGCCCCCACAAGGATTCGAACCTGTGCATAAATTCGTTAAACAATTCGCCGGGGTTCATGCGGAATATCCATTTCAACGGTTCACCGGGAGGATTTTACCTCCCGATGCCGGAGAGCACCAGCAGCGGGTCAGCAAGATTATTTCCCTAACATGGTGCAGTACCCCATTGGTTTGGGGAAAACGCGCACAAATACGGTGCGTATTGCCTGGAAAACCCCCTCTATCCCCTGTTCTTCAGGTTGGCACGTGTTCTGCATTGGAACATCGCAAGGTTGGTGATTTTACTCCCGACAGTGACGTCGCAAGGGGTGGCGAAGCAGGACTTTTTTTGTTTGCCGACTTACAGCCTCTTGCAAGCGAACCTTCTCGTAACCCGCGACTGCCGTGTGGGTCGCCGTAATCAATAAGGAGAACAGCTATGAAAATGATCACTGCTGTGATCAAGCCTTTCAAACTGGATGACGTCCGGGAAGCTCTCGCCAATGTTGGTGTGCAGGGTGTAACGGTCACCGAGGTGAAGGGTTTTGGCCGCCAAAAAGGTCACACAGAACTTTACCGTGGGGCTGAATACGTTGTGGATTTTTTGCCCAAGGTAAAGGTGGAAGTGGCATTGTCCGATGGTCTGGTTGAGGGCGCGGTGGAGGCCATTCTCAACGCGGCCAAGACCGGCAAGATTGGGGACGGAAAAATCTTTATTTCTGATTTGCAGGAAGCTGTGCGCATTCGCACCGGCGAAACCGGGGACGACGCGGTTTAAGTTTCTTAATACTTCCAATTGGGGGAATAGCATGGAAAACGATATTGTTCAGATCCAATATGCGCTCGATACCTTTTATTTTCTGGTATCCGGAGCCTTGGTCATGTGGATGGCGGCGGGTTTCTCAATGCTTGAAGCGGGGCTGGTGAGAGCCAAAAACACCACCGAAATACTGACCAAGAACGTTGCGTTGTACGCCATATCCTGCGTGATGTATCTGTTGATGGGGTACACCATTATGTATGGCGGTACTGCGAACGGTTGGTCGCCGGATAGCTGGTTCGGCAACAGCATTGCCAATGCGACCACCGAGGCGGTGCTCGCCAGCGGTGGTGACACCTACTACTCCGGCGCGTCGGATTTTTTCTTTCAGGTCGTGTTTGTTGCCACTGCGATGTCGATTGTGTCCGGTGCAGTGGCCGAACGCATGAAGCTGTGGGCGTTTCTCGCGTTTGCCGTGGTTATGACCGGTGTTATTTATCCGATCGAGGGCATGTGGAAATGGGGTGGTGGTTTTCTTGATGAGGCCGGTTTTCTCGATTTCGCTGGCTCTGGTGTGGTGCATATGACTGGCGCTGTGGCGGCCCTGGCTGGTGTGCTGTTACTGGGCGCACGCAAGGGTAAATATACCGCTGACGGCAAGGCCAACGCGATTCCGGGCGCCAATATGCCCCTGGCCACCCTCGGTATGTTTATTCTGTGGGTGGGCTGGTTTGGATTTAACGGCGGTTCGGAGTTAAAGATATCCAATATTGACGAGGCCAATGCCGTTGCCGACGTGTTTGTGAATACCAACGCTGCTGCCTGTGGCGGCCTGATTGCGGCACTGGTGGTTGCCCGCCTGCTCTTTGGCAAAGCGGATTTGACCATGGCGATTAACGGTGCGTTGGCCGGGCTGGTGGCCATTACCGCCGAGCCTCTGACGCCCGGACCGATGCTGTCGACAGTAATTGGTGCGGTCGGCGGTGTTCTGGTGGTGTTTTCCGTGGTGGCCATGGACAAGGTCAGGATTGACGATCCGGTAGGCGCTATTTCGGTGCACGGTATCGTGGGTATATGGGGTTTGCTGGCAGTCTGTTTGTCCAACCCCGATGCCAATCTTGGCGCTCAGTTACTGGGAATTGCGGTAATTTTCGTCTGGGTGTTTGTCGCCAGTTTGATTGTCTGGGCGGTACTCAAGGCAGTGATTGGAATACGCGTTAGCGAGGAAGAGGAATACGAAGGCGTAGATCTGTCGGAATGCGGTATGGAAGCTTACCCGGAGTTTACCTCCGCCAAGTAGGGGCGAATGTCGGAATAATAAAAGGATGTTGACGCGCGACAATTTACAGGGGGCATTTGCCCCCTGTTTTTTTCCAACCTGGATGTACGCCGAGAAAGTTCCGGCAACTAATCAGCTTGCACATAATGCGGTGAGTTTGCGACCTTACGCAACGGACTCAGTACCCCCAAGGGGCAGATGAAGCGGGTGCATTTTCGCGAATGACGGTGTATCGTTGGTGGCGGCGTGACGACAAAAAAAGTATTGATCAAGAGGAATCAACCAGCTATGAAACTTATTACAGCCATTATCAAACCATTCAAACTGGATGATGTGCGTGAAGCTCTGGCGGAAGTTGGGGTGCAGGGCATCACGGTCACCGAGGTCAAGGGCTTCGGTCGGCAGAAGGGACACACCGAATTGTACCGCGGCGCTGAATATGTGGTGGACTTTCTGCCCAAGGTAAAACTCGAAATTGCAGTGGGAGATGAGATGGTGGATGCCGTCGTTGAGGCGGTGACCAAAGCTGCGAATACCGGAAAAATCGGCGATGGCAAAATTTTTATTACATCGCTCGAAGAAGTTATTCGCATTCGCACGGGAGAAACCGGCGCCGACGCGGTGTGAGCTGTTGAGATAATTGGGGGCGACGGTTTGCCCCAGGCCCCGGTCGTCGTCAGCGCTGGTGTCAGCGGCCTGGAATAATCGCCTGCGAGGGCATTGCCCGAGGAGCATTAATCTCCCTGCCGTTGGTCATCAAAGCCAGTGATGCGAGAGCGCCAGCTTTTGGGTTGGCGCTTTTTTAATGGGCGGCGATTACCTGGGCTTGCGCCGTGCGCGGGGGTGCGCGCGGTCGTAGGTTTTGGCCAGGTGTTGAAAATCCAGGTGGGTGTATATCTGCGTGGTGGATAGATTGGCGTGTCCCAGCAACTCCTGCACGGCACGCAGATCGCCGCTGGATTCCAGCAGGTGACTGGCAAAGGAGTGTCGCAACATATGGGGGTGGACGCGCCCCGACATGCCTTGCCGGACGCTCAATTGGTGTAATCGTTGTTGAATACTGCGATGGGAGAGTCGCCGGCCACTGCGACTGATAAAGAGCGCGCTATGGTCCTGTGGGGCGCTCAGGGCACGTGCCGTCAGCCACTGTCTCAGGGCGGTTATGGCCAGTTTGCCCACCGGTACCGTGCGGGTTTTTCTGCCCTTGCCGGTGACCGTCACTGTGCCATCGCTGAAATCCAAGTCGCCCAGGTTTAGTGAGCCGAGTTCAGCGAGCCGTAACCCGGACGAATACAACAGTTCCACAATGGCCCGGTCGCGACAGGTAAACCAGTCATCGCCTGCCACCGCTACAAATTGTCCAGTCTGATCGACATCCAGGGTTTTCGGCAGTTTGCGCTGGCTTTTGGGTGCGCCGATACCTGTGGCCGGGTTGGTCGAAGTCCATTTGCTGCGCACCGCAAAATTAAAAAACCCTCTGAGTGAGGCGAGCCAGCGCCCCAGACTGGCGGGCGCCAATCCGCCGCGATGGAGCGTGGCGAGACATTGGCGAATATGCTGATCGTCGACCTGTTGCAAACTGTTCAGCCCAGCGCCAGCCGCCCAGCGTTGAAATTTATCCAGATCCCGCAAATAGCCATTCAAGGTGTGCGCGGACACGCGGCGCTGGTAGCGCAGATAATCCGCAAAGGTATTAGCTTGGTGGTCAAACGGGAGCGCTGGATCGTCGGGCATCGCGTCACCCGGTCATGTGATCAGGCGTGGAATAACCCGGTTCAGTATCTCGGCGATATAGCTCAGAAACAGGGTGCCCATACTGCTGCGATAATACCTGGGATCCGAGTTGCCGATCGCCAGAATCCCGAAGGTGTGGCCGTGGCTGAGGGGTACCGCCGCCACGGAGCCAATGTGTTTGCCGTTTTCCCCAAACAGGAATGCGGTTTCATCGGGGCGCAAAATGCCGCAAATGGCGCGGTTGTTGCGCAACAGTGTGCCCACCTGGCTATGGGCTTCGTCGAGACCAACCACGCGGGCTTCGCTAACCGGAATCTGTTTATTGTCTTCGAGCAGAATCAGATTGTAGTACTCGAGTTGGTAATCGGTGCGCAGACTGTTATACAGGGTGTCTACCGTACTCGCCAGGTCGCGGGCCTCGAGAATGGCAAGCACCAGACGTTTGGTTTTTTCAAACAGCTTGTCATTGGCACGGGCGGATTCCAACAGGTTGCTGAGGCGATGGCGCATTTCAATGTTGCGGTCGCGCAGTACGGAAACCTGACGTTCAATCAGCGATACCGCCTGGCCACTTTCATGGGGGAGTTGGATGCTTTCCAGAAGCTTTGGGTGTCGCGTAAAAAAGTCCGGCTGTTCGGCGAGAAAAGCGGCCACACGCTCTTCGGTTAATGAACTGGACTTTCTGGTCGGGGGCGTTTCGCTACTCATATTTTTATGCGTCCCTGGTAGACCGTGGTGGCGGGGCCGGTCATGGCGACGGGTTGGCCCTCTCCCGGCCAGGTGATGTGCAGGTTGCCACCGGGTAACTGCACTGTGACTGTGGAGTCTAGCAGGTCTTGTTGTATTCCTGCCACTACTGCGGCGCAGGCGCCGCTGCCGCAGGCAAGGGTCTCACCGACACCCCGTTCGTACACCCGCAATTTAATTTCGGCGCGATTGACGACCTGCATAAATCCGGCGTTGACCCGCTGGGGAAAGCGCGGGTGAGCTTCGATGAGTGCGCCGAGGGTGGCAACTGGCGCGGTGGTGACGTCCGGCACCCGCACGACCGCGTGGGGGTTGCCCAGGGACAACGCCGCCAGTTGCACCGTCTGGTGCTCTACCTGCAAATCGTAAAGCAGGGCGGGCTGCTCGGCCTGAAAGGGAATCGCCTGCGGCGCAAAGCGGGGGATTCCCATTGCCACGGTGATCTGGTTGTCGCGATTGACGGTGAGTTGCAACACGCCGGCCTTGGTTTGTGCAAGGATACGATGCTTGCCAGTGAGTCTGCGATCGCGCACGAATTTGGCGAAACAGCGGGCACCGTTGCCACACTGTTCGACCTCTCCGCCATCGGCGTTAAAAATGCGGTAATTAAAGTCCACGTCGGGGTCTGTGGGGGGCTCCACCACCAGCACCTGATCACAGCCGATGCCAAAACGTCGATCCGCCATGCGCCGGGCCAGCGCCTCAGTGACCTGCACTTCCTGGGTAATGGCGTCGATTACAACGAAATCATTGCCCAGACCATGCATTTTGGTGAAGCGCAGTAACATAAAATGATTCCGTTGTTATGGCGTCGCGATTTGTGGCGCTAACAACCCATTACTCCTGGACGGGCTGTTTGCGCATCGAGTCCGGCGGCAAAATGGCTTCGCCGCGCAATAAATCCGCAATGGTCTCCCGCGTGCGCACTTCGTGCGCGGCCGTCCCGTCGATCATAATTTCGGCGGGTCGCGGCCGGGTATTGTAGTTGGAACTCATCGCAAATCCGTAGGCCCCCGCGGAACGGATACACAGCAGATCGCCGGTGGCGATTGCCAGTTCCCGTTCTTTGCCAAGAAAATCACCCGTCTCACACACCGGACCGACCACATCGTACTTTTTTAATTCGGAACGCCCGTCACTGCGGAGTTGAACCGGTTCGATGGCCATCCACGACTGATACAGCGCGGGGCGTAACAGGTCGTTCATGGCGGCGTCTACAATCGCGAAATTTTTCTGCGAGTTCGATTTTAGCTGGTTGACGCGGGTTAACAATACGCCGGCATTGGCCGCGATGGAGCGACCCGGTTCGAAAATAAGGGTCAGGTCTCGCCGTCCAATTCGTTGGCGAAGCGCGTTGATATAAGTTTGCGGATCCGGCGGTGTCTCGTCCCCGTAACGCACCCCCAGACCGCCACCCAAATCCAGATGCGCGATGGCGATGCCATCCTCGGTCAGCTGCTCAACCAGCAATAAAATACGCTCCAGGGCCGCTAAAAATGGCGTCACGCTGGTGAGTTGTGAGCCAATATGGCAGTCGACGCCAACCACTTGCAGGTGGGGTAAAGTGGTCGCATAGCGATACACAGCGCGGGCGTCGGCGACGTCGATACCGAATTTGTTTTCCCGCAATCCAGTGGAAATATAGGGGTGCGTACCCGCATCCACATCCGGGTTCACCCGGATCGATATCGGCGCGATTTTCCCGAGCTCGCCCGCCACCTTGTCGATGATGTCCAGCTCGGCCCTGGATTCCACGTTAAAGCAGAAAATACCCACTTCCAGAGCCCGCGCGATTTCCCGCGGTAGCTTGCCGACTCCCGAGAACACGGTTTTGGCGGGGTCGCCACCGGCAGCCAGCACGCGCTCCAGTTCACCTGCGGAGACGATATCGAATCCCGACCCGAGTTGTGCCAGCAGGTTGAGCACGGCGATGTTCGAGTTGGCTTTGACCGCGTAACAAATCAAATGGGCACAATCGGCGAGGGCGCCCTGATAGGCCCGAAAATGTTCGGTAAGCGCCGCGCGGCTATACACATAGGTGGGCGTTCCGTACCGCTCGGCGATATGCGCCAATGGCACGCCCTCGGCATACAGTTGGCCGTTGCGATATTCGAAATGATTCATGTCGGCGGTAGTTTAAGTATCGCTTCCGCTCGCGTCGGCGCTGTCCTCGGATGCGGGCTGAGTTGCGGTGGGGGCGGTGCTTTGCGGTTGTGCGGCGGGTTCCGGCAAATACAGTGGGCCCTTGTTGCCACAGGCGGCAAGCGCAATCAGCGACGTGATAATCAGCAGGGATAGTCGTAGCGGTTTCATAGGCCAGCGCTGTCTCAAAATGTAGTGGGACGATAGGCGGAGTATAGCGGTAGTTCCGGCCGCGGCTCAATCACGTATACTGCCAACAGTGGTACGGAGGGTGATGTGGACGAATCTGAATTTACTCTGCTGGCTGAAAATCTGTTCGAGTCCCTCGATCAGGCGTTGGAAAACTGCGCAGCGGACCTCGATGTGGAGGCCAGTAGCGGTCTGCTGACCATTACCTGTGAAGGGACCGGCACGCAAATTGTTGTTTCTCGACAACCGGCCATGGCGCAAATCTGGATGGCGGCAAAATCTGGCGGCTTCCACTTTAATTATGACGGTGGCGTCTGGCGGTGTTCGACCACAGCACAGACGTTGCAGGATATGCTTAGCGAGGCATTGTCGCGGCAATGCCAGGCCGACGTGCGGGTACATTTTTAACGCTATCTACTTTAATGCTAACTACGTCCTGATATCCCGTCCGGCAAGCCTTTCCCGGCCGCGCGCAACCGCCGCCAGCACCTGGTTCGGCGCGGTGCCGCCCAGGTGGTTGCGGGCGGCGACGGAGCCTTCGAGGGTCAGCACGTCAAATACGTCCGCGTCAATATGCGGCGAGAATACGCGCAATTCTTCCAGGGTCATTTGCGATAAATCACGCCCGCTTTCAAGGCCAAAGGCGACCGCTTTGCCGACAATATCGTGGGCGTCGCGAAAGGGGACGTCCTTGCGCACCAGATAGTCCGCCAGGTCGGTGGCCGTGGCAAAACCCTGGCGCGCCGCACCCAGCATATTGTCAGCCATCACTTCCACCGCCGGCATCATCGCCGCGTAAGCCTGTAGACAGTCGCGCACCGTGTCGACCGTGTCAAACAGGGGTTCCTTGTCCTCCTGGTTGTCCTTGTTGTAGGCCAGTGGCTGGGATTTCATCAGGGTCAACAGGCCCATCAGGTGGCCGTAAACCCGTCCGGTTTTGCCCCGCACCAGTTCCGGTACATCGGGATTTTTCTTTTGCGGCATGATCGATGAGCCCGTGCAGAAGCGGTCGGGCAGGCGAATAAAGCCAAAATTCGACGATGTCCACAGAATCAGTTCTTCGGAGGCCCGCGATAGATGGGTTAACAGCAGGCTCGCGAAGGCGCAAAACTCAATCGCGAAATCGCGATCGCTGACGGAGTCCAGGGAGTTTTCCGTGGGCTGGTCAAAGCCCAGCAACTGCGCGGTAAGGGCGCGGTCGATGGGGTAGGTGGTGCCAGCCAGCGCGGCCGCTCCGAGGGGTGACTGGTTGAGTCGTTTGCGGCAATCCCGCAGGCGTCCGTAATCGCGGTCCAGCATTTCAAACCACGCCAGCATATGGTGGCCAAAGGTTACCGGTTGCGCGGTCTGTAAGTGGGTCAGGCCCGGCAGAATTGTGTGTGCTTCCCGTTCGGCCAGATCCAGCAGGGCCAGCTGTAGCGCGCCGAGTAATTTGGCGATGCCATCAATCTCGTCCCGCAGCCAGAGACGAATATCCGTCGCTACCTGGTCGTTGCGCGAACGCCCGGTGTGCAACTTTTTGCCCGCGCTGCCAATTTTTGCGGTCAACGCTGCCTCGATGTTCATGTGTACATCTTCCAGCTCCTGGGACCAGGGGAACTCGCCACTGTCGATGGCAGCGAGAATGTCCTGTAAGCCGCTCGCAATTTGCTGGTTTTCCGCCGCGCTTAAAATGCCCACTTTGTGCAGCATGACCGCATGGGCGAGGGAGCCCTGAATGTCGTGGCGGAACAGGCGTTGGTCAAAGTCCACCGACGCGGTAAAGCGCGCGACAAACGCATCCGTGGCTTCGCTGAAACGTCCTCCCCAGGAGGGGTTGGCGGCTTTTTTATCGGTCATTGGTGCGGCCTCTGGCAGGGTTGTTGCGCGGGTGTGAAACGTGCTTCACTAGTGCGTGGCTATCATTATAACGAATTGAAGGACTGGCGCGGCGGAGAAAAACATCAGTGAAGTTGAAGTTTGATTTTTCCCTCAGACACAAACCCGTGTCCCTTGGCGATGTCGACTATGTCCTGCCCGATCTGTGTCGGGGCGAGGGGCTGCTTGGGGTTGTGGTGATCGCGGAACTGCTGGCGTTACTGATCACCGTGGCCGGCGGCGGGTTGTTACCTTTCAACTGGACGATGCTGGGTCAGATATCCGTGCTAGCGCTGTGGATATCCCTGCTCAGCGCCCTGGTGTTATGTAAGGCGAACCCGAAGCTGGTGGGGCTCCCCGCCGTCAGCAGCGCTCTGATTAGCTACGGGTTGATTCTGGGGGTCACGCTGGTGAGCAGTATCGGCGCCGAATTGTTGCTTTACCTGGGATTTGGGGGGCGCGGTCTGGATTTTGCTCAAGTGCTGGAAAACGTATTAATAGCGGCAATACCGGCCGGCGTGGTGCTGCGTTTTCTGTTTTTGCAGCAACAGTTACGCATACAACAACGGGCTGAACTGGAATCGCGTATTCAGGCACTGCAATCCCGCATCCGTCCTCACTTTTTATTTAACAGCATGAACATGATTGCCAGCCTGATCGGCTCCGATCCGGAAAAAGCAGAACGGGTGGTGGAGGATTTGTCGGATCTGTTTCGCCGCGCGTTGACTGATTCACAGACCCTTGTGCCGCTACGGGAGGAGCTCGCGCTGTCCCGCAGTTATTTGCAACTGGAGAAGTTGCGACTGGGGGATCGGTTGCAAACCGTCTGGGAAATCGGCGATTATGGCGCGGGTGTACAGATACCCTGCCTGACGTTGCAGCCGGTACTCGAAAATGCGGTCTACCACGGCATTCAGATGTTGCCGGACGGTGGAAAAATTCAGATCAGCGTGAAGAGAATTGCAGATCGCATCGAAATTAACGTGAGCAACCCGCGCAACCCACGCATGAAGCATAACAAGGGCAGTAAAGTGGCAATGAGCAACGTACGCCATCGGCTGGAGGCCCATTTTGGTCCGAGCGCGAAATTGCGATTTGAAGCCGACGATACGCGTTATGTAACTTCCATCAGTTATCCCGTGACCGGGGCTTGATAACGATGAATGTACTGATTGTAGACGATGAGCCACTGGCCCGGGAGCGCCTGGCGCGGATGGTGCTGGCGCTTGGCGGTTGTCGCATTGTCGGTCAGGCCGGCAACGGGCAGGACTCCATTAAAATAGCGCGGGAAACCTTACCCGATGTGGTGTTTATGGACGTGCGTATGCCGGGTATGGATGGGCTCGCGGCGGCGCAACATCTCGCGGAACTGGATCCGCCCCCGGCGGTTATTTTTTGCACGGCGTACGACGACTACGCGATTCAGGCGTTTTCCACCCAGGCGGTCGGTTATTTGTTAAAGCCGGTCAAACAGGCGGATCTGGAGATGGCGCTCAATCGCACGCGCCGCGTCAATAAAGCACAACTCACCGAGCTACAACAAAAACCCGGTTTTGCATCCGGCGGACGTACCCATATTGCCGCCAAAAATCGCCGCGGTATCGATCTGGTCGCGGTAGCGGAGGTACGTCTGTTTCAGGCGGATCACAAGTACGTCACCGCCTACTACAACGAAGGCGAAGTACTGTTGGATGAAACCTTGAAAGAGTTGGAACAGGAGTTTGACGGCCGTTTTATGCGCATTCATCGCAACGCATTGGTGGCAATTAACCATATCGAAGGGCTGGAGCGGGACAAGGAGGGGCAGTGCTTTGTGCGTCTCGAAGGGCTCGATATCAAGCCTCAGGTGAGTCGCCGGCATATCGGGCCATTGCGTAAACTGTTGGAGCAAATCTGACCTGTTCTGCAAAGGGTGACGCCCCATCTGTTATCATGGCGCCCCGTTGTCATTAGATCGATAGCTTCCCATGACTGCCTCTGATAGCCCCCCCCTGCGTATAGCCACCCGCGAGAGCCCACTGGCACTGTGGCAGGCACATCACATTAAGCGGTTGCTGCAACACCATTACCCGGACCTGCCGGTGGACATCATCGGGATGACGACCCGTGGCGATCAGATTTTAGACAGATCCCTTGCCAAAATTGGCGGCAAGGGGCTGTTTGTCAAAGAATTGGAAATGGCGCTGTTAAACGGGCGCGCAGATATTGCCGTGCACTCCATGAAAGACCTGCCGATGCTCCTGCCGGACGGTTTGTCCCTCGGTACGATCTGTGAACGGGAGGATCCCAGCGACGCACTGGTGTCGAATTTATACGCTAATCTCAGCGATCTGCCGGCCGGCAGCCGAGTGGGAACATCCAGCCTGCGCCGTCAATGCCAGTTGCGGGCCGCCCACGGGCATCTGAAAATTAGCGATTTGCGCGGTAACGTCAATACCCGGCTCGCCAAACTCGAGGCGGGAGATTACGACGCCATTATTCTCGCGACGGCTGGTCTGGTGCGGTTGCAACTGGCGGATCGTATTCGCCAGCGTTTGCCAACCGCGTTGTCCCTGCCGGCGGCCGGGCAGGGTGCCATCGGGATTGAGTGCCGTAGTGACGATCGACGTATCCTTGAGCTGCTCGCGCCGTTGGGTCACGCCGCGACCAGGATTTGTGTCACAGCGGAGCGCGCGGTGAATCGACATCTGGAGGGGAGCTGCGAGGTGCCGATTGCCGCTTATGCCAAGCTGGAAGCTGATCAACAAATTTATCTGCGCGCCCGTGTGGGTTCCCCCGATGGCGCGCTGTTGTTGTGTGATGAGCTGCGCGGGAGCGCCGCCGCTGCCGAGCAACTGGGGGTGGAATTGGCAGAACGTTTGTTACAGCGCGGTGCGCGCGATATTTTGGCGGCCATTCATCGGGCCTGATATGGATGCCTCTCCCGCCGTGTTGATCGTTCGCCCGCCCCACGCGGACGATCCCCTGATCGCGGAGTTGGCAACCCTGGGCTGTCAGGTATTCGAGTGTCCGGTGATGCGCATTGCCCCGTTCGCCGCCGACAATTCCGCGTTAATCGCGCGCCTGCGCCGCCTGGACGATTACCACAAAGCAATTTTTGTCAGCCGTCGGGCGGCACAATTGTCGTTATCCTGGTGCGATCGACAGGGGCGGCCCTGGCCACCACACTTGCAGTGCTTCGCCGTGGGGGAGCGCAGCGCCGAACCGCTGCGCGCGCGGCGCATTGCAGTGAACGTCCCCGCTTGCGGAGCGAATAGTGAAATGCTCCTGGCACTACCCGAATTGCAACAGGTTAGTGGGCAACGGGTGTTGATTTTACGGGGCGAGGGCGGGCGCACCCTGCTGGCGGACACGTTGGCGGCGCGCGGTGCCGACGTGGATTATTGTGATCTGTACCGTCGGGTGGTGGACGTTGGACAGACGCGACAACTGCAAAACCTATTGGCGTCAAAATCGCAGTTGCTGGTGGTTATTCACAGCGTCGAATTAATGTATGCAGTCAGGCAGGTGCTCGGTGCCGAATCACAGAGTCTGTTGGCCCACCATTGTTTGCTAGTGCCTGGCGAACGTGTTGCCGCGGAGGTTCGCAGGGTGTGTGGGGCCAAGATTATCGTCGCCCCCAGTGCCGCGACAGAGCACATGGTCGCGGAAATCAGACGCTGGTACACTGCGCATCAGTAGGCCGCCACACTCCTGCGGTGGCGGTGAGGGCTACGCGAGCCGTTGCGTTAGGTCGTGTTTGGCAGGCCGTTGTTGATGCCGAAAAAAGAGTTTGCCAGGGACGCCGTGTGAATCGGGGTGGCAGAGCAGAAACTATTGTTGAAGATGTCGAGTCGGGATATTTCTTGTGAACAACCCTAACGAAACAGGTACTAACGCGGCTGCGCCAAGCGGTGGAGACAGCGACGGTAACAGCGGTACTCCCGACACCACGGAGCAGGCGCAGCGGGCCGTCGGCGAGGATGCTGGGCAAAGTACAGAATCCGCGCCCGCTGCGAACGCGCAACAGCAGATCGTGGAAAAGTCCAGAGGCGCTGGCATGTGGGGCAAAGTCCTGCTGCTGTTAGCGCTGGCCGCACTGGCTGGGGGTGGTTTTTTTGGCTGGCAGTGGTGGCAGCAAGTTGGCTCAGGCAGTTCGAAACAGGCGTTGATAGCCACCCTGGAGCTGCAGCAAGGGCAACTGGACGCTTTACAAAAGCAACTTGATCGCGATGTTGAGGAGTGGACGCAGCAGTTTGGCGCACAACGGACCCGCGGCGACGCGCTGGCAGCGCGCCTCGCCAGCCAGGAAGCATTGCTGCAGGAACTGGCCGCTTCTGGCCGCGAGGATTTAATCCTGGCGGAGGCGGAGTTTCTGCTGCGCCTCGCTAATCAACGGCTACTAAGTGAGCGGCAGCCCGACGCGGCGCTGGTGCTGCTCGAGAACAGCGACAGGGTGTTCGCGGAAATCGATGACGCTGGATTATTTGCCGTGCGCAAAGCGCTTGCTCAGGATATCAGTGCTCTGCGGCTAGCGGCGACGGTCGATCGGGAAGGGCTGTACCTGCGGCTCGTTGCCCTGGGTGAAGCGGTCTCTAAATTACAGTCGCTGCCCACACTGGCGGATACAGCAGCACCGGCGCCTGTGGCGGCAGCGCAAGAGTCCTTCGACGACCAGGAAGCCGTAGCCGAGGCAGCGGAGACTGCGCCGGAACCACCGCGCTGGTATGCTCGATTGCTCGCCAATGCCAAGCTGGCGTTCCAGCGTTTTGCACAGGGTTATCTGACGATCCGCCAGCTCGACACACCGATGACGCCGATGTTGTCCGCGGATCAGGAACTGTTGCTCAAGCACAGCCTGCGCCTCGCCCTCGAGCAGGCTGAACTGGCCTTGTTGCGCGAAGAACAGGTGGTTTATGTGGCGAGCCTGGACAAGGCCGAACAATGGCTGCAAACCTATTATCAGTTGATTCCGGAGTCGCAGGTGTTGATCGCTGAGCTGCAGGCCCTGAAAACGCAGGAAGTCGTGCAGATATTACCGGATATTTCTGGGTCATTGGACGCCCTGCGGCACTATCAGCGCGCGCGGCAGACACGGAAATCTACGGTGGTTGCTACACCATGATGAAGCGCTTGCTGGTGATCGCGCTGGCGCTTTGCGCCGGCGGTTTGCTGTACTGGCTGATGCAAAACAAGCAGGGGTTTATTTTACTGTCTATCGATAACTATGCCATTCAGGCCAATTTGTGGTTAGTGGTGTTGTCGCTTCTGGTGCTGTGGTTTCTGGTGTGGTTACTGCGTCGTTTACTGGTGGCGATATTTGGACCGTTCGCCGTGCTGTGGGGACAGCGTAAGGGTCGTGCCCTCGCCAAAAGTCGGACCCTGACACGGCGCGGCCTGGAGGCGTTTGTGTCCGGGCAGTGGATGGCCGCGCAAAAATATCTGGGTAAGGCGGCCCCCTCTTCCGATATGCAACTGGTGAATTATGTAATGGCCGCACAGGCCGCTGCCGAACTGGGTCAGAAAGACGCAGCCGAGCGCTGGTTGGCGAAGGCCAGTTTGTTGGGGGGGGAGGCCAGCTGGATAGCTGGCTTGACCCAGGCGAAGATGTTGATAAAACAAGATCGGTTGTCCGAAGCAGTGACCCTGCTGCGCGAGCTGCACGCGCGCACGCCACACCATACTCAGGTGCTGGCCTTAATGGCTCAGGCCTATGCGGCACAGGGCGACCAGGAGAATCTCGGCAAACTGTTGCCCGATTTGCGGCGCTATAAAGTCAAATCCAAACTGGCGTTGCAGGAGCTGGAAGTAAACTACTACCGTAGCCTGCTGGATGCCACAGGGGCTGAACAGGCGGATGTCGGCGACCCCCATGCGGGGGAGGTGGTGTTGCGGTTGTGGTCAGAAGTGCCCCGTCAGCTGCGCCGCCACCCCGATCTGATTTTCGCCTGCGCCAAAGCGCTGGAACACGTCGGTGAGTCATCAAAGGCGGAGTCCCTGTTGCGGGGGTACCTGAAGGGCGATGGTTGGGAGCCACGCTTTATCAGGCTGTATGGTGAGTTGCGCAAGTCCGACCAAGTCAGGCAACTAACTTTTGCCGAAGACTGTCTGCGATCCCATCCCGACGATCCGGACCTGTTGCTGACCCTAGGACGCCTGAGTCGGCGCGCCGGATTGTGGGGCAAGGGACGGGATTATCTGGAAGCCGCCTTGCGCCTGCGGCAGCATCCCGAAACTTATGCCGAACTGGCCGCGATTCTCGTGGAGCTCGGGGAAGTGGAGAAAAGCCAGGAATGTTATCGGCAAGGACTGGCTGCCAACACCCCTGCGGTGGGCGCTACTGGCGGAAAAATCATCGCTGCGTAATGTAGCGTAGATCAGTCGCAGGGTCGTCGCGCATCGAATTTATGCGGCGAAACTCCTTGTCGGCGTGCTCCGTAGCACCGTTGGGCGCGGCCCCTGGTAACCGCTTTTCGACCCGTTCAGTCGCTCCGCGCTGGAGCGACGGTCGAGTGCACAGCGGCTCTTGCTGGCGAGCCTAGTCCAGACGGGGCCCACTCTGGGTAATTTCGTCAGAGACCGCAAATTTTTTGAAATTTTCGATAAACAAGGTGGCCAACTTGGTGGCCTGCACGTCGTAGGCGGCGGTGTCGCCCCAGGCCTCGCGGGGGTTCAGGTATTTGGCATCGACGCCAGGCACGGCGGTGGGAATTTCCAGGTTCAGCAGTGGCAGTTTTTGCGTTGGCACGTTGTGCAGCGCATTGCTTTGAATGGCGGCCACGATGGCGCGGGTAACCGGGATCGGGAACCGCGAACCCGTGCCGCCCGCACCCCCGGCGCCTCCGGTCCAGCCGGTGTTCACCAGGTACACCCGGCTGTCAAAATCCGCGATGCGTTTCATCAGCAATTCCGCGTATACGCCCGCGGGCCTGGGCATAAACGGTGCGCCAAAGCAGGTGGAAAAGGTTGGATTGATGCCCGCAGCGGCACCCAGTTCGGTGGAGCCCACCCGCGCGGTATAGCCGCTGAGAAAATGATAGGCGGCTGCTTCCTTGGACAGGATCGATACCGGTGGCAAGACGCCAGTAACATCACAGGTCAGAAACAGGATGTTTTTGGGTTCCCCGCCCCGGTTCTCGGCGGTGCGCATGTGCACGTGCTCAAGGGGATAGCTGCAGCGTCCGTTTTCAGTCAGCGTGGTGTCGTCGTAGTCGGCCACGCGCTGCCCGTTGGCCACAACGTTTTCAACAATGGCGCCGAATCGGATCGCGTCCCAGATCACGGGTTCATTTTTCTGGCTCAAATTGATGGTTTTGGCGTAGCAGCCACCCTCAATATTAAAGACGGCGCCTTTTGCCCAGCCGTGCTCGTCGTCGCCAATCAGGTAGCGGTCGGGGTCAGCGGACAGGGTGGTCTTGCCGGTGCCGGAGAGGCCGAAAAACAGCGCGACATCGCCATCCGCGCCCACGTTTGCCGCGCAGTGCATCGGCATAACATCTTTTTCCGGCAAGAGAAAATTTTGCACCGAAAACATGGCTTTTTTCATTTCGCCAGCGTATTTCATGCCAGCGATCAGTACCTTGCGTTGCGCAAAATTGAGAATCACCGCGCCGCCGCTGTTGGTTGCGTCCCGCGCGGGGTCGCAAACGAAATTGGCCGCGTGCAGGATTTTCCACTTCTCTTTGCCGGCGGGGTTAAATTTTTCCGTGCGGATAAACATATTGCGCGCAAACAGCGAATGCCACGCTGTTTCAGTGGTAACGGTAACCGGTAGATAGTGTTCCGGATCCTGGCCCACGTGCAGGTGGGTGATAAAGCGGTCTCTGTCGATCAGGTACTCTTCGACCCGCGCCCAGAGGGCGTTGAACGCATCCGCCGGAAAGGGGCGGTTGACCGGGCCCCAGGCGATGGCGTCGGAGCTGCTCGGTTCATCGACTATATAGCGGTCGGCCGGGGAGCGGCCGGTGTGGTTGCCGGTGGTGGTGAGCAGCGCGCCGGTATTGGTGAGAATGCCTTCCTTACGCTGCAGGGCCAGTTCTATGAGTTCGGCGTGGCTGAGGTCGGTGTAGACATTTACCGCAGAATCTTCGATTTGCGTCATTAGTATCAATCCTGTGGAAAGTTCGAAAAAGGATGGTCCAGAGTAGCCCGATGCAACCAGTCATGACCTGCCAGATAAAAGTATTTGTTCAGCGCGCCGCGCCACAGGCACCCCGCAGGCCGTCCCAGGAGGTGATTCGCCGCAGCGTGCGGGGAGAAATTTGCAGGGTTGTCCACCAGGTAAAATCGGTCCGGAAAAATGGCTGCCAATTATGCCAGAAAAGGTGCCGAGGGCGAAACGCGAGATTCCGGCAGGCCGGTGGGTCGTCACTGGCCATTTCAATGCAGAACCGGACTGGTATGCGCCAGTATCGCTTCGATATCCGTTTCGGTGAAGGTGTAGATGAAGTGGCAGAACTGACAGGTGACTTCGATGGTTGGGTTGTCAGCCAGCATGGCCTGGATTTCGTCCCGGCCCAGATTGGCGAGCATATTTACGGTGCGTTCCCGCGAACAGGTACAGGAAAAGCGCAGCGCCCGGGGTGCAAACAAGCGTACGGACTCTTGATGAAACAAACGGTGGAGTAGTTGCTGATGGCTCAGGGTTAACTGCTCTTCGGCGCTGACCGTGTGCGCGAGGCTGGTGAGTCGTTCCCAGGTATCCTGGCGCTGTGCAGGGCTTTGCGCTCTGAGCGGCAGTGCCTGTAGCAACAGGCCCGCAGCGCGGTGGCCGTTCGCGGTGATCCACAGGCGGGTGGGTAATTGTTCGGAGCGTTGAAAATACTCTTCGAGGCAGCGATCCAGACGACTTTGCTCGAGAGGGACGATGCCCTGATAGCGGGACCCTCGCTGCGGGTCGATGGTGACCGCCAGATGTCCGTTACCTATAAGTTGGCGGATATCCTGGTCGTCGAGCGGTCCGCCAGCACTGTTCTGGGCGTCTGCTTTGAGTTGCCCGATGGCTCGTAGATCGTGATGGTGGGAACAATCCGCCATAATCAGTGCCAGCGGGCCGTCGCCGCCCCTGGCCTGTAGCGTAATAGTGCCGTCAAATTTCAGGGTGGCGCTCAGCAGCCCGACAGCGGCCATAAACTGACCAATCAGGGATTGCACCGCGTCCGGGTGGTAGCGATGCCGGAGCGCGGTGCGGTAACTGTCATCCAGCGAGATGATTTCCCCTCTAACATCGCTGTCGACAAAGATAAAACGCTGAAGAATATCGGATTCAGGAATTGGCATGGCGTGGTGTCGGGTGTCGGTGGCATGGCGGTAAGTCAGAGTGCGTCAGCTAAGCCGGAGCGCGATGGCGGCTTATGGTACTACATTTTGCACGTACAGCTATTGATCCTGGACCTGGTTTTGAAACTGATGTAGCTGTCGGCGCTGTTTTTTTGTAGGCCGTTGCCGGGGAGGTTGGTGGCCCGCGCGCGCTGCAGTGCGCAACGCCGCGCGCTGTTGCCTTCTGGCAATGCTGTCCGGGGTTTCAGTATACAGTAGTTGGGCCTCGGGGGCGCCTTTGCGCTGCTCCGACAGTGCCGCGACAACCACGGTTTTCTGGTCCCAGCCCTGACGAATTTCCAATATCGCGCCGACCTTAATTTCGCGACTCGGTTTGGTGCGTTGCCCGTCCAGGGTAATTTTACCGCCCTCGATTGCCCCTTTGACCAGCGCCCGGGTTTTAAAAAAACGCGCCGCCCACAGCCATTTGTCGACCCGTATTTTTTCCATTATCAATGGCCCGTTTATTGACCGGTTCCAGCGCTGCGCAAATCCGCGTTTAAAGGTGCGGCTAATAGTTCATCAAAATGATCAATAGCCGGGAACTCCAGATTCCCCCGCGGTGCCTGCTTGCTGTCGGGCTGGCGAATACAAATCAGATGCTTTACTCCGTACCCGCGGGCGGCGCGCAGTACCGCTTCGCTGTCGTCGATAAACAGGGAGCGCGCGGGATTAAAGGTTACCTGTGTTGCGAGCTGCTGCCAGAAAGCTCGCGATTCTTTTGGCGCACCGTAGTCGTGGGAGGAAATGACCCGGTCGAGCAGGACGTCGATGCCGGTAATATCGAGCTTCAGATCGAGGCTGTGACGGTGGGCGTTGGTGATCAGAATGCGCGAGCAACGCCGTTCACCGAGCTGTTGCAGAAAGCGTCGTACCTGAGGGCGCTCGGCAATCAGATGGCTAACCTCGCGCTTAAGCGCTGGAATATCGACTGCCAGTGTGCGTGACCAGTAATCGGTGCAATACCAGTCGAGGGTGCCCTGCTTGCTTGCGAACTGACTGAGGAGGTGCTCGAGGGCCTGAGCGGGATCGAGATCGTGATGTTCGGCGTAGCGGCGAGGCAGGTGGTGCCGCCAGAAATAGTTATCAAAATGCAGATCGAGCAGAGTGCCGTCCATATCGAGAAAAACGGTGTCGATGGCGCTCCAGTCAATCATTGCGGATAATGCTCGAAAGTCAGTTTGGCGGGTTGCAGAACATGTCGTCCAATCCTAGCACAATGAAAGTCCCGAAAATATTGCAGCGACAGGCGGTGGCGCGTACGCGCCTGTTTAAAGTGGAGCAACTCGAGCTGCGTTTCAGTAACGGTGTGGAGCGCACCTACGAACGACTGGCTTCCGCCGGCTATGGGGCGGTCGTGGTGGTGCCGATACTGGATGATGCCGCGGTGGTGCTGGTGCGCGAATACGCGGCGGGAATTGAAGACTATCAATGGGGCCTGCCCAAGGGCGCGATCGACCCCGGCGAACAAAATGTGGCAGCGGCCAATCGCGAGCTACAGGAAGAGGCGGGTTACGGCGCGCGCCAGCTTAGCTTTATCAAAAGCATTCATCTGTCGCCGTCCTATATGTCGCGCACCATCGACATCGTGCTGGCACAGGACCTTTATCCTGCATCCCTGCCCGGCGACGAACCCGAGCCGCTGGAGGTGATGACCTGGCCGTTGGCGGATCTGGGCGAACTGGTGGCGCGGGGAGACGTGTCCGACAGCCTGTCCATTGCCGCGCTATACCTGGCGCGCGATTTACTGCGCGAACAGGGATTGTCGACAGACCAACCCTTAACCAAGCGCAAATAACGGGGAAGAATTTAAGCGTGACAAAAAACAGTAGCGAGACAAACACAGACATCAATCGCGGGGCGTTGCTGGAGCAGGTAATTACGCTGGCGCAACGGGCGGGAGAGGCAATTCTCGACGTGTATGATGGCGATCAGTTCAGGGTGCAGACCAAAAACGATGAATCTCCGGTCACGGCGGCGGATCTTGCCGCCCATGCTGTGCTCGTGCCGGGCCTGCGCAAAATATGCCCCGGGGCCCCGGTTCTGTCGGAGGAGGGGACTATTCCGCCTTTTCGCGAGCGTGCCCGGTGGCAGCGTTACTGGATAGTCGATCCGCTGGATGGCACCAAGGAATTTATCCAGCGCAACGGCGAGTTCACCGTCAATATCGCGTTGATAGAAAATCATAGCCCGATCCTGGGGGTGGTCTATGTGCCGGTCACCGGGGTGGTCTACGCCGGGTCGGCGGGGGCTGGCGCGTTTAAGGAAGAGGGGGGGGCACGCGCACCCATTCGCGTGCGGCCGTTACCCCCCCCCGGGGCAGTGACGGTGGTGGCCAGTCGTCGGCACGGGGCCGAGACGGTCGAGAAGTTATTAACGCGCCTTGCGGATCAACTGGGTCCGGTGCGTGCGGTGTCCATGGGCAGCTCGTTAAAACTGTGTCTGGTGGCGGAGGGCGTGGCGGATTTTTATCCGCGCCTGGCGCCGACCAGCGAGTGGGATACCGCTGCTGCGCAGGCGGTGGTCGAGGCGGCGGGCGGCGCCGTGCTGGATCTCGACCTCGAACCGATGCGCTATAACACCAAAGAGGAACTGCTCAACCCCTTCTTTTATGTGGTCGGCGACCAGGCGTTTGCCTGGTCAACCCTGTTGCGGGATTCGGCATCCAGTCCCGACCCGGCAGAATAGCTAGAAAATATCCTGTGGCAGCGGTGCACCCTGATCTCCCGCAGGGGTGCTATGGCTGGTGAGTGGCGGCGGTGCGTTTTCCCGTAAAAATAATTCAAATATGGCATCCGTGTCTCCCGGGGCCGCGCGCTGGCCGGTGGCGGGGTTAATACGCACCGACACCAGGCCGTCTGGTTGCGGTGGGAAGGTTTCGGGTTTGCCGGCAAGAGCCGCGCCCATAAAATCCATCCAGATTGGCAGTGCGGCAGAACCGCCGTACTCCCCTCTCCCGAGGGGTTTGTTGTCGTCAAACCCTACCCAGACCGTGGTAACCAGGGTGGGGTTGTATCCGGAAAACCATGCGTCGCGAGGCCCATTGGTTGTTCCGGTTTTACCCGCCAGATCGCTGCGCTTGAGGGTCAGAGCTCTGGTGCCGGTGCCTCTACGAATGACGTCCTTGAGTATGGAGTCGATAATATAGACGACACGCTCGTCCATCACCCGTGGCGCCGGTCGCAATATGGGTGTCTGTATGACGGTCGCGTCCCGGTCCGCGAGATCACTCGCATTCGGTTCGATATCCGATGACGTGTTACTTCCGTCGGTATGGCTTGTTGCAACCACCTCGTTGCAGTCGTTGCAGACCGCGACCGGGTTGGCGCGGTACACCGTGTTGCCTTCCTGGTCGTCGATGCGGTCAATCAGAAAGGGTTCAACCTTATAGCCGCCGTTGGCGAATACGGTGTAGCCAGTGGCAATTTCCAGGGGTGTCAGGGCGTGGGTGCCGAGGGCGAGGGACAGGTTTTTCGGTAACTCGTCGCTGTTAAAGCCGAAATTTTGCAGCCCCCGGACGGCATTTTTGATGCCGAGGCTGCGCAGCACGCGGATTGAGACCAGATTGCGCGACAGGTAAAGCGCAGTGCGCAAACGCGTTGGACCATAGAATTTGCCGCTGTCGTTCTCGGGCCGCCACACACTCTCCAGCCCTGGGTCGTCGAAGACCACCGGCGCATCGTTGATCACCGTCGCCGCGGTCATTCCTTTGGTTAGCGCCGTGGCGTAAATAAATGGTTTGAAGTTGGAGCCTGGCTGGCGTTCTCCCTGGGTGACGCGGTTGAAATGGCTACGGTTAAAGTCATAGCCACCCACCAGCGCCCTGATGGCGCCATTTTCTGGTGACAGGGCCACCAATCCGGCCTCGGCAGCGGGTACCTGGGTCAATTGCCAACCCCCATCGGTGGCGACTACGCGCACCAGGTCGCCGATGGTGAAGAGATCGCCGGGTTTGGCGATGGGCGCGCTGCGACTATTCTCTGTCAGGTAGCGCCGCAACCCCTTGAGACTGTTGTCCCAGTCCAGAGCGGCATTACTGCCGTCCCCCAGCTGTACCGATAAATGCGTGTCGTCGATGGCGGTGACGATAGCGGCCTGGGTGTTCCCATAGGCCGGTGTCTGGCGCAGGGTGGAAAGCCAGGTTGTGGGGTCGGACAAGTTTTTTTCCGGCCCGCGGTAACCGTGCCGCCAGTCGTAGGCGTGTAGTCCCGCGCGCAGGGCCTGCACCGCTTTTTTCTGCAAAGTGCTGTCGATGGTGGTAATGACCGAGTAACCATTGGTGTAGGCTTCCAGGCCGAGCATTGCAATGGCTTCCTGGCGGGCCATTTCAGCGATGTAGGGTGCGTCGAAATCCACCAGCGGCCCATGGTAACTGGCATCCACCGGCGCCATTACTGCATCGGTGTAGGTGGCTTTATCGATATGCCCGAGTTTGTACATACGGGCGAGAATCCAGTTGCGGCGCCCGAGTGCCCGCTCGGGGTTGGCCAGAGGGTTGAACGTGGAGGGCGCCTTGGGCAATCCGGCGATCATGGCCAGTTGGGGTAAATTCAGCTCTTCAATAGATTTACCGTAATACACGCGCGCAGCCGCCTGAATGCCGTAGGCGCGGTTACCCAGATATATTTTGTTGGCGTACAGGGTCAGGATGTCGTTTTTGCTGATCTCATCTTCAATACGCAACGCGAGGAGTATCTCGTTAAACTTGCGCACGAAACTTTGTTCCCGGGTCAGGAAGAAGTTACGGGCGACCTGCATGGTAATAGTGCTGCCCCCCGATTGAATACTGCCGCTGCGGACCAGCTCGACGGCAGCGCGCAACAGACCCTTGAAATCCACGCCGATATGGCTGTAGAAGCTATCATCTTCTGCCGAAAGAATGGCCTGCACGAACAGAGGGGGGATTTGCTCAAAACTGATGGGCGAGCGGCGATTCTCGCCAAATTCGCCGATTAGTTGTAAATCTTGTGAGAAGACTCTCAAAGGTGTTTGCAATTTTACCGTTTTGAGGGTTTCCACCGGTGGCAATTTGGGGCTAAGGTACATGTACAGACTGGCTGTCAGGATCAGTCCGGCACCCAGGGCGGGGATCAGTGACTTGAGAAAAAATTTGGTGAGCCCAGCGAAAAAGTGCATTATAACCTTGGTATGATCAGTGGCGAAGTTATTGAGCCGGGTTATTATATAGCGGTAAGTGGACAACAATATACTTGCAAAGTTGCGATAATTAGTTAAAGTGGTTTAGTATCTGCTTGGCATAACTACGGGAATTAGAAAATAAAAATGGGAATTTTCAGTTTTCTCGACAAGAAGTCCACACCCACCCTCGGCGTGGATATCACGTCTTCCACCGTCAAACTGCTCGAACTAAGCAAGAGCGGTGGCAAATACCGTGTCGAAAGTTACATGGTCCGACCCTTGCCAGCGAATACCGTAGTCGAAAAAAATATCAATGATGTCAATGCGTTAGCTGAAGTTATTCGCAAAGTGGCCAGCCAGTCGAAAACCCGCCTGAAAGATGTGGCGGTGGCAGTTCCCGGCTCCGCGGTGATTACCAAGGTCATTGAGATGCCGGCCGGTTTGAGTGATCAGGGCTTTGAAGGGCAAATTGCCCTGGAAGCGGATCAGTATATTCCCTACCCGCTGGATGAGGTGTCCCTGGATTTTGAAGTGATTGGCCCGTCCGCCACCAACCCGGATCAGGTTGATGTGCTGTTGGCTGCCTGCCGTCGGGAGAACGTCGATTTACGGCAGGAGGCGCTGGAGCTGGCCGGCCTGACGCCGAAAGTGGTCGATGTGGAAGTGTTTGCCCTGGAGCGAGCCTTCAAACTTATAGCCGAGCAACTCGAGGAGATTGGGGATCAGGTGGTTGCGGTTGCCGATATTGGGGCGACGATGTTGACCCTGAGCGTGCTGGTCGATGGCAAGACCTTGTATACCCGCGAGCAGTTATTTGGCGGCAAGCAGGTTACGGAAGAAATTCAGCGTCGCTACGGCCTGTCGGTGGAAGAAGCGGGTCAGGCCAAGAAACAGGGCGGTCTGCCGGAAGATTACGAGACCGAAATTCTCGAACCGTTCAAGGAAGCGTTAATCCAGCAGGTATCCCGTTCTTTACAGTTTTTCTTTTCTTCCAGCCAGTACAACTATGTCGATCAGTTGGTACTGGCGGGTGGGGTTGCGGCGATGGATGGTTTGCGCGACGAAATGGAACAAAAACTCGGACTCCCGGTTATCGTCGCCAATCCGTTCGCGAATATGGCGGTCGCGAGCCGGGTGAACGCGGTGGCGCTCGCCAACGATGCGCCGGCCATGTTGATAGCCGCGGGTCTCGCCCTCAGGAGTTTTGAATAATTATGGCAAGGATTAACTTACTTCCCTGGCGAGAAGCGCACCGCGAGGAGAAAAAGCGCGAGTTTCTGATCGTGCTCGGTGGCTTCGTATTCGGCGCGCTGTTTGCGGTCCTGATC
>JAYODD010000007.1:41344-73653 GCA_038106145.1 Gammaproteobacteria bacterium
GGGTTGCAGAGCAACCGGCCGGAAACTGTCAAAATATTCGACGAATTTGTACGTTCCGTGCCAGATGGCGTCTTTTTCTCCGGAATGATTCGAGCGGGAGACAACGTCTCGTTAACCGGCTATGCCGAGTCCAATAATCGTATTTCGGCTCTGATGAGAAAGTTGAATGACTCTTCCAAGTTTAAAGATCCCAACCTGACCAAGGTGGAAGCCGATGAAACCCTTGGCGAGCAGGGAAGCCGCTTTGAGATGCAGGTCAAGTTGCGCGCGCCCGATCCGGCGCTGCAAGACAATGGAGAGGTGTGATCATGGCGTTGCTGGATACGCTGGGCCTCAGGGACATTAATTTTGACGAGCTGGAGTTCGACTCCATCGGCGTGTGGCCGCTGGGGGTACGGATTCTACTGGTCATTGCGGTATTTTGTGCGTTGCTGGCGGGGGGGTATTTTTTCCACGTCAAGGACTTGAAAATGGAATTCAACCGGGTGGCAGGTATGGAAAAAGAATTGAAGGCCACTTATCAGACCAAAGCGTTCGAGGCCGCTAATCTCGATGCTTACCGCGCGCAAATGGAGCAGGTTGAAAAGTCATTTGGAGCCCTGCTCGCTCAGTTGCCAAGCGACACCGAGGTTCCGGGTTTGCTGGAGGATATCACCGAGTTGGGCTATGGCAGTAGTCTGGAGATCAAGACCATCTCCCTGCAACCGGAAAAAGTGGCGGAGTTTTATGTCGAACTGCCGATAAAAATCGTTGCCGAGGGTGGGTATCACGATGTGGGCACCTTTGTCAGTGGCGTCGCCGGACTGCCGCGCATCGTCACATTGCATAACTATTCCATGAAGGCCAATGAAGGCGATCATCGTCTGGTGTTCGAGATAGACGCCAAGACCTACCGCTACAAAGGGCAGGAAGAATAAGTTATGCGCAAGGTGTCGATGGTTGAAAAATTTGTGCTGATCCTGTGCGCGCTGGCTGTTCTCGCGGGTTGTAGCGGAAGTCGGGAGCATGGTGATCTGGTACGGTTTGTGGAAAAATCGCGCAGTGAGCCAGTCGGTGAAATTCAACCTTTGCCGACGTTTCATCCCTATCAATCCTTCAAGTATGGTGTGGTGGCGCTACGCAGTCCCTTCGAGAAGCCGTTGCAAATAAAAGATACCGGGCCGGCGGCGGGGAAGGCTACGGTTAAACCGGACGAAAGTCGCAAGAAAGAATATCTGGAACGGTTTAATTTTGCCGCCTTTACCATGGTAGGTACGGTGGAACAGGATGGAGTCAAGTGGTCGTTGATTGACGATGGCCAGGGGCGGGTACACAGGGTGAAACCAGGCCAGTACCTGGGAAAAAACCATGGCTTCGTTGTGTCGGTGAGCGACACCCGGGTAGAGGTTAAAGAGATCGTGCCGGATGGCAAGGACGGCTGGGTAGAACGGCCCCGGACCCTGGCTATCAAGGAGACTAAATAATGACGCATCTTAGGGTAGCAGGTATGAAAAGGTATACGGCGCTGACGCGAAAACTGGTGGCTCTGGTCATGCTTAACCTGGGTTTGATTCTATCCAGTGGGGCCGCCGCAAGCACGTTGGATGACATCAAATTTGCCGCGTTACCCGGCGATAAATTTGAAATACAGATGATGTTTTCCGAGAGCGTTGCCGAGCCGAAAGTCTACAGTATCGACAATCCCGCACGCATTGTGCTCGATTTTGAGGGCGCGCAAAGTACCTTAACCGAAAAAAAATACGCGTTGCCGTTCGAGAATGCCCAAAGCGTGGTGGTATTGACAGCAGGGGATCGCACGCGGGTAATCGTTAACCTCAAGCAGGCGGCGCCGTACGCCGTGCAAATGGCCGGCAATGTTGCTTCTCTTAACGTTGGCGGCGGGGGTGCTGGTGCGGTGGCCAGTGTTGACCACACGTCAATAGAGCAGTCAGCTCTGGGGGCGTCGCGCTCTGCCACCGGTGGTGGTGTCACCGATATCGATTTTAAACGGGGCGAGAAAGGCGAGGGCATGTTAACGGTGACCCTTGCCAATCCGAAAACGGAGGTGGATATCGCCCAGCAGGGCAAGAATATCGTGCTCAAATTCTTCCGCACCTCCCTGCCGGAATATCTGAATCGCAGACTTGACGTACTTGACTTTGCAACCCCCGTATCGGTGGTCGATAGTGTGGCCAGCGACGGTACCACCATCATTACTATCGCCGCTTCCGGAGAATACGACTATCAGGCCTATCAGGCCGACGAACAGTACGTGGTCAGCGTCAAGCCCCTGACCCGAGCGGAACAAGAGGAGCGGCAGAACAAATTTGCGTTTGTCGGCAAAAAGCTGTCGCTGAATTTCCAGGATATCGAGGTGCGCTCGGTACTGCAATTGATCGCAGATTTTACCGACCTCAATCTGGTGGCGAGCGATACGGTGACCGGCAATATCACCTTGCGCCTGGAAAACGTCCCCTGGGATCAGGCGCTGGCCATCGTGTTAAAAGCCAAAGGGCTGGACAAACGCCAGGAAGGTAACGTGCTGATGGTGGCGCCTGCGGTGGAAATTGCCGAACGGGAGCGACTCCAGGTGGAGGCTAACAAACAGTTGATAGAGCTGGCACCATTGGTTACCGAGTTTGTGCGTGTACGGTATGCCGATGCGGGCAAGCTGTTTGAACTGTTTGATGTTAAAAAGGGAGGGGGTAGCGGCGGTGCGAACAAGGGCGCGACGTCGAGTATTTTGTCCGAGCGCGGCACTGCGATTGTGGATCAGCGCACCAACACGATTATTCTGACGGATGTCGAGGAAAAGATTGCCGAATTCCGCCGGTTAGTGCGGGAAATCGATATCCCGATTCGCCAAGTGGAGATCGAGGCTCGCATCATTATCGCCAGCACTGAGTTTCGCAAGGAAATTGGCGTGCGCTGGGGTGCGCAGGGGTTGCGTAATCCCGGCAATGGGCAACTGGGATTTGGCGGGTCGCTTGAAAATTTCTCCAGCCCGAATAACCCGATTGAAATTTTTGGAGGAACCGGGGGTACCATTCTGGTTAATGATGATGCGCTTGCAGTCGATCTCGGAGTGGCCAATCCAAGTGGGAGATTTGCTCTCGAGTTACTGACCAACAACACATTTATAGACCTCGAATTGAGCGCGGCACAGAACGACGGTGTGCTGGAGGTTGTGTCACAACCCAAAGTACTGACCGGGGACAAGCAAAAAGCGGTCATCAGGGCCGGTACTGAAATTGCCTATCGGTCACAGACGTCGAGCGGGGCGACAGATGTCGAATTTAAGGAGGCGGTGTTGAAGCTGGAAGTGACGCCACAAATAACGCCGGACAACCGCGTCATCATGGATCTGCTGGTGTCAAAGGATTCTGTGCAGGAGGTCGAAGGCGGTGGCGAACCGAGAATCAACATCACCGATGTGACCACTCAGGCGTTGGTTGGCGATGGTCAGACACTGGTACTTGGTGGCATCTTTGAGATGGAAGAAGAGAATTTCGTGAACAAGGTGCCCTTGTTGGGGGATATTCCATTGGTGGGGAGGTTATTCCGCAACAACATTGATCGCCGCGACAAGCGGGAAATACTGATTTTCATTACTCCCAGAATTATAAACGATGCGCTACTCGATAGATGAGCCCGCAGGGCAATGTAATTCTTGTCGGTCCCATGGGGGCCGGCAAGACCACCATCGGTAGACACCTCGCGCGTCTGTTCAATAAACAATTCCTTGATCTCGACCATGAAATTGAAGCCCGTTGCGGGGCGGATATTCCGTGGATTTTCGATGTGGAAGGGGAAAAGGGTTTTCGGCAGCGGGAAACCGCACTACTGGGTGAGGTACTAACAAAAAATAACATTGTCCTGGCTACCGGCGGTGGGGTGGTGGTTAGCTCGGAGAACCGCCGTCTTTTAAGCGCAAGCGGATATGTGGTGTATCTCGCCGTAGGGGTCGATGATCTTTACGAGCGCACGCGTCAGGACACCCGTCGCCCCCTGTTGCAGGTTGCGGATCGGCGCAAAGCCATCGAGCATATATTGCGGGAGCGGGACCCCTTGTACCGGGAGGTGGCCGACCTGGTGTTTTACGCTCAAAAACACAGCCCCGCCCAGGTGGCCGAAGAATTGGCGGGTAAGATAAGCCTCGCCGCAGATTGATGTGCTAGAGTACCTTTTTTTTAATATCGAAATTTCATGCGCACGTTAACCGTTGACCTTGGTGTTCGCAGCTACCCTGTGTTTGTCGGCCCGGGGCTGCTCAACCGCAAGGATCTGTTCACCCAATATATTCGCGGTAGCCAGGTGCTGGTGGTTAGCAATGACACCGTGGGACCGCTGTATCTGCAACAGGTTGTCGACCGCCTGGCGGATAAAAAAGTGGATCAATGTATTTTGCCCGACGGCGAACAATTCAAAACGTTAGACACGCTGAACGTTATTTTTGACAAACTGCTTTGCAGTGGCCATCAACGCTCCACCACCCTGATCGCATTGGGTGGCGGTGTGGTGGGCGATATTACCGGCTTTGCTGCGGCCTGCTATCAGCGGGGCGTCGATTTTATTCAGGTGCCGACCACCCTGCTCGCCCAGGTAGATTCCTCGGTGGGTGGGAAAACAGCAGTGAATCACCAGCTCGGCAAAAACATGATCGGCGCCTTTCATCAGCCGCAGGCAGTGATTGCAGACACCGATACGTTGACCACCTTGCCGGACAGGGAATTCCGTTCCGGATTGGCGGAGGTCATCAAATATGGATTGATGGCGGACGCAACATTTTTTACCTGGTTGCAGGACAATATGAACGGCCTGCTGGAGAGACATAGCGATCTGCTGGTCGAGGCCATCATCCGCTCCTGTCGGGCGAAGGCCGATATTGTCAGTGCCGACGAGCGAGAGGGAGGGCGGCGCGCACTGCTTAATCTGGGGCACACCTTTGGCCACGCCATCGAGACGGCGCAAAATTATCGCGCCTGGTTACACGGCGAAGCGGTGGCAGCGGGAATGGTCATGGCCGCGCAATTTTCCCAGGCACTGGGATGGTTAAAGCCGACCGAAGTGGAATCCATCGCAACCCTTATCGCGCGCGCTGGATTGCCGACAGCGCCGCCCGCAGGCATCCCGGTGGAGCAATTTCTGTCGTTGATGGCAGTGGACAAGAAGGCGCAAAATGGCGTATTGCGTCTGGTGCTGTTGCGGGGCATCGGCGACGGCCGGGTGACAGCTGATTACGATCCCGATTTATTGCGAGCCACGCTGGCGCAGTTGGTGAGTTAGCGCGTCCTCGATGGCCAAAAAATAACCCGGCGACGGGGTCATACCTGTTGGCGAGTGCCACGATACAGGCCCTGTCACAGGCGAGATGTGTGATTGATTTGTCCCGCTGTCATCCGGCGTGTAAAATGTCCCTCCTTTTGCCTTATCGCACCGTCCCTGGGGTGCGTTTTGGTCATTTAACTTCCTGTATTAATTAGAGTTTCTTATGTCGAAAGGTTTGTATCGGCTCGATGAGTTTCGGGACAACTGTGGCTTTGGGCTGATAGCTCATATCAAGGGCCAGGCCAGCCACGAACTCCTGCAGACGGGTATCGAGGCACTAACCTGCATGACCCACCGTGGCGGTATTGCGGCGGACGGTAAGACCGGGGACGGGTGCGGGTTGTTACTGCAGAAACCGGACGGATTCCTGCGCGCCGTGGCGCGGGAGTGTTGTGGCCACGATTTGCCAGCGTTGTATGCCATCGGCTCGCTGATGCTTAATCAGGATGCCAACCTCAGGGAAACATCCAAAACCGTCCTTGCGGATGAGTTAAGCGCCCAGGGATTAAACGTATTCGGCTGGCGAGTGGTGCCAACGTCCAATCAGTGTCTTGGCGAGATTGCACTACGTACTTTGCCGGTTTTTGAACACCTGTTTGTCACGCCGCCGCAGGATATGGAGGCGCAGGTGTTTGATGCGCGATTGTTTATCGCGCGGCGCCGAGCGGAGAATCGCCTGGCGGCGGATCCGGCATTTTATATCGCCAGCCTGTCTGCCACGGTACTCAGCTACAAAGGACTGATGATGCCGGTAGACTTGCCCCATTTCTACCAGGATCTGTCAGACGGACGGATGGCCACCGCAATTTGCGTTTTCCACCAGCGTTTTTCCACCAACACGATGCCGCAATGGCCGCTGGCTCAGCCCTTTCGCATGCTCGCTCACAATGGGGAAATTAATACCATCCTGGGCAACCGCAACTGGTCGGTGGCGCGCACGCCAAAATTAAAATCGCCACTGTTGCCCGATATCGATCAGGCGGCGCCGTTGGTTAACCGCACCGGGTCTGACTCGTCGAGTCTCGACAACATGCTCGAAGTACTGGTGACCGGCGGCATGCCACTGCACCGCGCGGTGCGCATGCTGATTCCACCGGCCTGGAACAACGTCGAAGACCGCGATCCCGATGAGCGCGCCTTTTTTGAATACAACTCCATGCACATGGAGCCCTGGGATGGCCCCGCCGGGCTGGTCATGACCGATGGGCGCTACGCGGTATGTGCGCTGGATCGCAATGGATTGCGCCCGTCCCGGTGGGTATTGACCGACGACGATATCATTACATTTTCCTCGGAAGTGGGCGTCTACAGCTACGCGCCGGAAAACGTGGTGGCCAAGGGGCGTCTCGGTCCAGGGGATATATTATCGGTGGATGTGGTGACTGGAATCATTGAATCCAGAGAGGATATTGATCAACGTCTATCCCGCGCCCAGCCGTACAAAAAATGGTTGCGTGATGGGGCATTCAAGATTGAGTCCACCATGGAACGGGACAGCATCGAAATCGAGGGGACGCTAACCCGCGAGCAAATCAAAACCTATATGAAAATGTACCAGGTCTCCTTTGAAGAACGGGACCAGGTTATTCGGCCGCTGGCGGAATCCGGGCAGGAGGCGGTTGGCTCCATGGGTGACGATACGCCGATGGCGGTGCTATCGCGCACTCATCGCAATTTATTTGATTACTTTCGGCAACAGTTTGCCCAGGTTACCAACCCGCCCATCGATCCGTTGCGCGAAGGGATAGCCATGTCGCTGAGCACGCAACTGGGCCGCGAACGGAATATTTTTGAGGAAACTGCGGAACACGGTTGTCGCATTAATCTCAACAGCCCGGTGTTGTCACCGCGCAAGTATTTTGCACTCAAACATAACGGTCACCCGGACTATCGCAGTGAAAAATTTACCCTGTTATACGACCCTGAAGAGATAGATTTACGCACCGCTATTGTTAATTTGTGCGATAAGGTCGAGGCAGCGGTGCGGCAGGGTGCAACCATATGTATTCTGTCGGACCACGATATCGAGCCCCATTTAATTCCCATTCATATCCTGTTTGCAGTTGGCGCCGTGCACAATCATTTGCTCGCCAAAGGCCTGCGCTGCGACGCCAATATTATTGCCAGTACCGGTTATGCCCGCGATCCGCACCAGATTGCCACGTTGTTCGGCTGTGGTGCTTCGGCGGTTTATCCGTATTTAAGCTTTCAGGTATTGTGCGATCTGATTGCCAGCGGCGAACTGCGCAGCGACGTGGACACCGCGTTTAAAAACTACCGTCGGGGCTTGAACAAAGGGTTGCTAAAAGTTCTGTCGAAAATGGGCATTTCCACCATCGCATCCTATCGCGGCGCCATGCTGTACGAGGCGATTGGGTTGGGCGATGAGATTATCGATCTGTGTTTCCCCGGACTGGTTAGCCGAATTCAGGGCGCAGATTTCAGCGATTTTGAAGCAGAACAAAAAGTGCTGGCGCAGGTGGCGTGGCGCGCCCGCAAGCCCATTAGTCCAGGCGGACTACTCAAATACATGTACGGCCAGGAGTACCACACATTCAATCCCGATGTGGTGCAGGCCCTGCAACGGGTCGTGCAAAGTGGTGATTACGCGGATTGGCGGGCATACGCGGACCTGATCAACCAGCGTCCGGTGGCAACGTTGCGGGATTTGATGAAGGTGCGCAGCGGTACCCAGCCGATTCCCCTCGATCAGGTCGAGGCGGCAGAGCAAATTTTTCCGCGCTTTGACTCGGCGGGCATGTCCCTGGGTGCGTTGTCCCCGGAAGCCCACGAATCGCTGGCGGAGGCCATGAACAATCTGGGTGGACGTTCCAATTCAGGTGAGGGCGGAGAAGATCCGCGGCGTTACGGCACCATAAAAAGTTCAAAAATCAAGCAGGTCGCCTCCGGCCGTTTTGGCGTTACCCCCCACTACCTGGTCAATGCAGAGGTGATTCAGATCAAAATCGCCCAGGGTGCAAAACCGGGAGAGGGTGGGCAGTTGCCGGGGGGCAAAGTTAACGAGTTGATTGCCTCCCTGCGTTACTCCGTACCGGGCGTTACCTTGATTTCACCGCCGCCCCACCACGATATTTATTCCATCGAGGATCTCGCCCAGTTGATCTTCGATCTTAAACAGGTCAACCCGCTGGCGCTGGTTTCGGTGAAACTGGTATCCCGGCCCGGGGTGGGCACCATCGCCACCGGCGTCGCCAAGGCCTACGCGGATTTGATTACTATTTCCGGATACGATGGGGGCACCGCCGCCAGTCCGCTCACGTCTATTCGCTACGCTGGTTCTCCCTGGGAACTGGGTCTGTCGGAAACTCACCAGATGTTGCGGGCCAACGACTTGCGCCATAAGGTTCGTCTGCAAACCGACGGCGGGTTAAAAACCGGACTCGATGTGATCAAGGCGGCCATTTTGGGGGCGGAAAGTTTCGGTTTTGGCACGGCCCCGATGGTGGCGTTGGGCTGTAAATACCTGCGCATTTGCCACCTCAACAACTGCGCCACAGGGGTTGCGACGCAGGATCAAACCCTGCGCGATGGCTACTACAAGGGCACGGTAGAACTGGCGATGAATTTTTTCCGGTTCGTGGCAGAGGAAGTACGCGAGTGGTTGGCGCGACTGGGGGTGCCCAGTCTCGAGCAGCTGATTGGGCGCGTGGATTTGCTGGAACTGTTGCCAGGTGACACCCGCAAACAAGAGGGTCTGGACCTCTCTCCGATCCTGCATACGGACACGTTGCTCGCCAGCAAACCTCAGTTCTGTAGCGTGAGCGCGAATCACCCGTTTGACAAGGCTGAACTGGCGGAGCGCATGGTGCGCGATATCCTGCCCGCCATCGAAGCTAAAGCGGGGGGGGAATTTGCGTACTCTGTGTCGAATTGCGATCGTACGATCGGTGCGCGGCTGAGCGGCGAAATCGCGCGTCGCTACGGCAATCAGGGTATGGTCAACGCGCCGATCAAGCTGCGCCTGACCGGGGTGGCGGGGCAATCCCTGGGGGCGTGGAACGCCGGTGGGCTGGATATCCATCTGGAAGGGGATGCCAACGATTACGTGGGTAAGGGTATGGCGGGCGGAAGAATCGTGCTCTATCCACCCCGGGTCAGCCGCTTTGCAAGCCGCCACACGCCGATTCTGGGTAACACCTGTTTGTACGGTGCGACGGGTGGCAAACTGTTTGCGGCGGGTCGCGCCGGGGAGCGGTTTTGCGTGCGTAATTCCGGCGCGCAGGCTGTGATCGAAGGCGCCGGGGATCATTGCTGCGAGTATATGACCGGCGGTGTTGTGGTGGTGTTGGGGCCGACCGGCTACAACTTCGGCGCGGGCATGACCGGTGGGTTTGCCTATGTGCTCGATCTTGAGAAAAGTTTTTACGATCGCATCAATATGGAGCTGGTGGAGCCGCAGCGTATCACCAGCGAAGCGGTAGAAAACCATCGGCATTTTTTACGCAGCGTGATCGCGGAGTTTGTGGCTGAAACAGGCAGCGTCTGGGGCGGGGAAGTTCTGGATAATTTTGACGACTTTGTCGCGCGCTTCTGGCTGGTAAAACCGAAAGCGGCGTCGTTGGGTAGTCTACTGGAGAGTACCCGCGCTGGTCCCCAGTAATCACGCGCAGGTTGCGTTTACTAAGGTTGTGTAATATGGCAGAGAAACTAAACAACAAGTTCCAGTTCCTGCAGGTGCAGCGTCGGGACCCGCCCAAAAAGTCCCTGGTCGAACGCACCGAGCAGTTCGTGGAAATCTATGCACCCTTTCCACCGAAGGAAGCAGCCCATCAGGCGCATCGCTGCATTGAGTGCGGCAATCCGTATTGCGAGTGGAAATGCCCGGTGCATAATTACATCCCGAACTGGCTGAAACTGGCGACGGAAGGCAACATCATGGAGGCGGTGGAGTTATGCCACCAGACCAATACGTTGCCGGAGGTGTGTGGTCAAATCTGCCCGCAGGATCGCCTGTGCGAGGGCGCCTGTACGCTCAACGCCGATTTTGGCGCGGTAACCATTGGTAGTGTTGAAAAATATATCACCGAAACCGCGTTTGCACTGGGCTGGAAGCCAGATATGTCGAGCGTGGTGTGGAGCGATAAACGTGTCGCCATTATTGGCGCCGGGCCCGCGGGGTTGGGTTGCGCTGACGTGCTAGTACGCAATGGTGTCAGGCCGGTGGTGTTTGACCGCTACTCGAAAATAGGCGGGTTGCTGACTTTTGGTATCCCCGAATTCAAACTTGAAAAATCGGTGATGGCACGCCGCCACAAAGTTTTTACCGAGATGGGTGTCGAGTTTCGTCTGAATACCGAAGTGGGTCGCGACATTGGTTTTGACGCCTTGTTGGAGGAGTTCGACGCGGTATTTCTGGGAATGGGGACCTACACCTCCATGCGCGGCGGTTTCCCCGGTGAGAACCTGCCGGGGGTACACGAGGCATTGCCATACCTGATCGCCAATGTGAACTACAATCAGGGCTGGGCGCAGAACCCGGACGATTTTGTCAGCGTGCGTGGCAAGCGGGTAATTGTCCTCGGTGGTGGCGATACCGCCATGGACTGTAATCGCACCGCCATTCGCCAGGGGGCGAGCAGCGTCACCTGCGTCTATCGGCGCGATGAGGAGAATATGCCCGGTTCCCGTCGGGAAGTGGAGAACTCCCGCGAAGAGGGGGTGAAATTTCTGTTTAATCGCCAGCCTGTCGAGATTATCGGCGATGGTATGGTGAGCGGTATTAAGGTAATCGAGACGCGTCTGGGTGAGCCGGACGAAAATGGCCGCCGCCGTCCCGAGCCAATCGCTGGCAGCGAAACTACGATCCCGGCCGATGTGGTCCTGATCGCGTTTGGATTTCAGCCCAGCCCCGCGCCCTGGTTTGGCGAGTTCGGGATCGAGTGCAACGGCTGGGGCGGCGTGGTGGCAGCGGAACAGCAGCAGTATCCTTTTCAGACCAGTAACCCCAAGGTATTCGCCGGTGGCGATATGGTGCGCGGTTCTGATCTGGTGGTAACGGCGATCTGGGAAGGACGCGAGGCAGGCAAGGGAATACTCGACTTCCTCGATGTTTAATGTCAGCCCGGGCGGCAAATTCCCTGGAATTTTAGCGTGTGATGCACGGAGTGTGATGGCTTTGTGCGGCCCCGCGGTGGGAATCCTGATTGGTATGAATCCCTTCTTGCGAGAAATAATCCACCTATGACCGAGTTGAAAAACGATCGCCTGTTACGTGCCCTGTTGCGCCAGCCGGTGGATGTGACGCCGGTGTGGATGATGCGCCAGGCCGGTCGCTATCTGCCGGAGTATCGCGCCGCGCGGGAGCGGGCTGGCGATTTTATGTCCCTGTGCAGAAACCCGGAACGGGCGTGCGAAGTCACGTTGCAACCGCTGGCGCGCTACCCTCTCGATGCGGCCATTCTGTTTTCCGATATTCTGACGATCCCGGACGCCCTGGGACTCGGGCTGTATTTCGAGGAAGGTGAGGGACCGCGTTTTCGTAAGCCGTTAGTTACCGGCCAGGATATCGAGGATCTACCGGTGCTCAACACCCAGGCGGATCTGCCCTATGTGCTGGATGCGGTGCGCCTGATTCGTCGCGAATTGAACGGACAGGTGCCGTTAATCGGTTTTTCCGGCAGTCCCTGGACCCTGGCGACCTATATGATCGAAGGGGGCAGCAGTCGGGACTTTGTCAGAACCAAAGCACTACTCTACAGCCAGCCCGAGCTGCTTCACCTGCTGCTTGCCAGGCTGGCAGACGCGGTGGTTGATTACCTCAACGCTCAGATAAGCGCCGGTGCTCAGGCGGTACAGGTGTTTGACACCTGGGGTGGCGTCCTCAGCCAGCGCGCCTATCAGGATTTTTCGTTGCAGTATATGACGCGCATCGTGCGGGGACTTACCCAAGAGTCGCAGGGTCGAACGGTGCCGGTGATATTGTTTACCAAAGGGGCTGGTCCCTGGCTCGAACTTATCGCCGCCACCGGCTGTCACGCGGTGGGCGTCGACTGGACTGTGGATATTGGTCAGGCGCGGCGACGGGTCGGTAGTCGGGTGGCCTTGCAGGGCAATATGGACCCGGCGATATTGCGTGCGCCAGCTGCAGTTATCGAGGCGGAGGTGGAGTCGATTCTGACCAGCTTTGGCGCGGCAAGCGGCCACGTTTTCAATCTCGGGCACGGTATCACCCCGGATGTTGACCCGGCCAATGCCGGCCTGTTTGTTGACGCAGTTCACAGATTGTCTGAGAAATTTCACTAGCTGATACAGTAAGTTATGACGTTTATCGCCAGATTGAACCGGTCGAGCATCACGCCTTGCAAACCCCCGCCGAAGGCTTATTCTTAGCTCAAGAAACAGGTAAACGGCACCCACGTTTGATTGGGTGCGGAGCAGAAGGAAGGTCGGTATGGCGATTAAACAAGTACAAATCAGCGTTGAAGACTTGACCAGCGGCATGTTTGTTTCCAAGCTGGATCGTCCCTGGGCGCAGACGCCGTTTCCATTGCAGGGTTTTCATGTCCGCACGCCGCAGGATATTGCGTCGCTCAAAGCCTATTGCAGTCACGTTTATATCGACATTACCAAAGGCAAGGCTCCACTGCAGCTGGGACCCCTGGAGACCAAGTCAAAAAAAGCCACCCCCCAATATAAATTTCTGTCCAAAAGCAATATCGCAAAAAGAGATGACGCTGAACTCACCCCCAGCGCAATTGTGGTGCGCAAGGGTATCTACGATACAACGGTCTCACTAAAGGCCGAGGTACCCCGTGCCAAAGCCATCGTGAGCCATCTTAAAGGCAATTTGACCCTGGTCACCAAACAGATCGCCAAAGGCAAATCCGCTGATTACGGCAAACTTAAAGCCGATGTGGACAATATGGTGGACAGCGTAATTCGCTGTCCCGATGCGTTTACCTGGTTGATCCGGCTACGTCAGAAAGATCAGCACACCCACGATCACAGCCTGCGTTCCGCGTTGTGGGCGGTGCAATTCGCGCGCTTTATTGGCATGGCCAAGGAAGAAATCAGTATCTTGTGCATGGGCACCCTGCTCAAGGACATTGGCAAGCTGAAGGTGTCCAACGCCGTGTTGCGTAACGTTAACCGGTCGCAGGAAGAAGAGCTGGAATACCGTAGCTTTGTTGAACAGGGTGTTGAAATGTTACGCCAGAGCCGTCAGGTGGAGCCCAGAGTGATATCGGTGGTGCGCTACCACTGCGAGCGCCACAACGGCAGCGGTTATCCGGAAGGGGTGGCCGGCAACAAAATTCCGCTGTTGGCCCGTATCGCCGGGATTGCAACCACCTACGATGCTATTTCCAACCCCCGAGAAGCCGCCGAGCCCGTGGCGCCGTCGCGGGCGGTTAGTTTGCTGTACAACATGAGAAGTAATCTGTTCCAGGAAGATCTGGTGGTCAAATTCATTCAGTCAATCGGCCTGTATCCGACTGGCACACTGGTGGAGTTAACGACGGGGGATATTGGCGTGGTGATCGAGCAGCACCCGCAGTCCCGTTTGATGCCGCAAATTGCGGTGCTCGATCAGGAAGAAACCACGCTGGGGGGTAACTGCCTGTTGGTGGATCTCAAGGACGAACAGGAAACCCGCAGATTGCTGATGGAAAATGGCCGGGATAGAGTGATGAGTGTCGCCAAGGTGGCGATCGCGAGGGATCTGGAGCCCACCGGCTACGATGTCGATCTCACCGCTATTTCGAGCCTGTTTATACAGGCGGAAGTAAACAAAAAGAAAAGCTTTCTGGCGGGCCTGAAAGGTCTCGTTACAGAGAGTTGAGCGCGGTAACTGCGTAAGTAACCCTCGCCGCCGGGGCAATGCCCCGGTTATTTTTTGCATCAATCAGGCTTGGAAATCCCCTATTTTTTCTCCCATCCGCACGCTGACACCGGGTGCGAACCGCGCCTGCCAGGCAACGGCAGGGGGCAGCAACATGATCACCGTCGAGCCAAATTTGAAGCGACCCATTTCGGCCCCCCTGGCGAAAGTCGTGGTGCCTGGGCTCAGGGGCGTAAAGGTTTCAAGGGAGTTAATATGTGGCGGGTAATGAGTTTTCCATACGGTTTCGATGCCGGCCACAAACATGGCGCCAACCAGTACCAGAACCATCTCCCCAACCTCGGTTGCGAACGTACACACCAGGCGTTCATTGCGCGCAAACAGGCCGGGGATACCCCGCGCGGTTACCGCGTTGACGGCAAATAATTTACCGGGCACATAACGAGTCGCAACCAGTTGCCCTGCCAGGGGCATATGTACCCGATGGTAATCCCGTGGCGACAGGTAGATGGTGGCGAAGGCGCCATTGGCGAAGCCCAGCGCCTGTTGCTCGTCCCCGCCGAGTAGTGCCCGCACTGAGTAGGTGTGATTCTTGGCCTGGATTATTCGCCCCTGTTGTACCCTACCAATTTGGCTGACGAGGCCGTCCGCGGGGCTGGTTACGCATTGTGGCTCGTTATTTACGGATCGAGCATCCGGTTGTAGTGCCCGTGTGAAAAAATCGTTGAATGTGGCATAGCGCTCGGGTTCGGAGGGCTCTGCCTCGGTGAGATCGACCTGATAGTGGCGTACGAATTGCTTGATCAGAAAATTTTTGAGAGCCGGCGAACGGGCGTTTGCCAATCTGGCCAGTAGCCGGGACAGGGCGTGTTGGGGCAGGAGTCGCTGCAGGGCGCTGAACAAATCCGCCTGGTGATCGAGTTTTGCCATAGTTCTGTTATATCTCTATCGGCGT
Organism: Gammaproteobacteria bacterium; assembly: GCA_038106145.1. GTDB lineage: Bacteria > Pseudomonadota > Gammaproteobacteria > Pseudomonadales > Porticoccaceae > JBFJKD01. Next base: position 56,407 of record JAYODD010000007.1, read on the forward strand.
GTTGGGGAGGTTTCCCCATTCAGACCAGGAGCCGTGATAACCACGAATATTCTCATAGTCGAGTAATTTTCCTACCAGGTAGGTGTACGCCGAGCGATGGTGGCTCTGGCAATGGGTAATAATAGTCTTGTCGGAAGTCAGCCCCAATTGTTGTAGATAGGTGCGGGCATCTGCCCGTACGCGCATATTTCGCGTCCGGTCCATTAACGAAGTCCACTCGCAATGAATCGCCCCCGGGATATGCCCCCCCCTTTGGCTGAGAACGCGGATGCCGTCGTACTCTTCGCGGCTGCGGGCATCCCAAATAACAAAATTTTTCTCCCCCAGATGGCTGATTATATCTTCGGCTTCAACCAGCTGCGATCTATCCAGATTAACTGTTACCGCGGTGCGAATTGGTGCTGGTGGAATAGCGCTGGTGAGAGGATGTCCCTCGTTTTGCCAGGCTACCAGGCCGCCGTTCAGGTATGACCAGCGCGCATGACCAATGACATCGAGAGTCCATAAGAGACGACCCGCCCAACCACCACCTTCATCATCGTAGGCAACCACGTGAGTTTGCGCGGTCAGTCCAAGGCGCGAAAACAGTGTATTAAGGCGCTCCGCATCCGGTAATTTTCCTGGCGCGGGTGCTTCGCCGCGCATCAGTTGCGACGGCGATATGTGTATCGCCCCCGGGATATGGGCGCGTTGGTATAGCTGCTCCTTGCACAAATCGATAATCAGCAGATGGTCTTCGTTAAGGTGTTTCTCGAGCTCCGTCGGTTCAAGCAGACGCGCCAGGGTGTCAGGCATACAGGTTGTCCTCCAGGGCGGTCATTGTAACTGATGTGCGTTTAATGGGCGTTCAATTCAGCAACTATGGAGTGATAGCTAGCGAGCCGCTCGGCGCGCACCGCGCCAACCTTGACCGCCGCAATCAATGCGCACTCCGGTTCACCGTCGTGCTGGCAGTCGCGAAATTTACAGTGCCCCAGAAGCGGTCTGAATTCAACAAAACCTGCGGCGACCTGCTCTGCGTGGAGGTGCCAGAGGCCGAATTCTCGAATACCTGGCGAGTCGATAAGCCCGCCACCGCCAGGCAGGCGGAACAACTGACTGGAGCTGGTGGTGTGGGTACCCTTCGCGAAGTGGTGAACATGGCCTTGTTGACTATCGCTGGATGGAGACGCGGCGGGCGTTAACTTAGTCGATAATGGACCAGTTTGGGTGTGCGCATCCGGAATCAGCGCGTTAATTAACGAGGACTTGCCGACGCCGGACTGACCCACGAGTACGCCGGTTTTATGCTTCAGGCTGGCAGCCAGCTGTGTGATACCCGCACCGGTTTTAGCTGAGACGATAAGCAACGGATAGTCCAGCTGCGCATAGGCGTCCAGCAGTTGTTCGAGATCTTGCGTTACCTTCATATCGCACTTATTCAATACCAGAATCGACTCCATGCCCTGTGCTTCACTGGCCACCAGATAACGGTCGATAAGATTGGCGTGTGGTTGTGGTTGGGGTGCGAGGACGATGGCAATGCGATCAATATTTGCCGCAACCGGTCTCAGTTTTCCTCGATTATCCGGACGATCGAGGTGGTTTTTACGGGGTTGGACCGCAGTGATTACACCCCAGGGCTCGCCGTCCCGCCACGCCACCCGATCTCCAGCAATCAGCGAATCGAGATTAGCGCGAAAATGGCAACGTCGTACCGCCCCTTCTGGCCCAACAACATCTGCACTGTCAGCGTAGCGCACCGCGACGACGCCAGTTTGTTCCGAACCCAGTCCCGATTCCGGTGGCCCACTTGCCACCCGTCCCCCGCCGTTGTCGGCCTGCGCTCGACTGCGGTCCTGTTGTAGACGTATTCGACGTTGCTGTTGCAGTGTCAATTTACGTTTTGCCATACCCTCCTGGTCTCGCCCTGCCTGTTGTGGGGTGTGTTGGCGGCCAAGCATATAGCATAATGGGGCCCGGTAGTACCCGATACCATCAGCGTGAGAATTCGCACTATGGAAGCACTATCCGCCGCCTGGCAAGGCTCGCAAACCCTGTTGTTTACCGGGATCGCGGTGGTTGCTGGCTTGTGGCTGGCGCATATTTTGATTATCCGTCGCGTGCTTGCTACGGGGCGTCCACGCCTTGCCCGGCAGGTGGTAATGCTCGCCCTGACTGCGGCGGGCGTTATTGCGGTGGTGCTGGCGTTACCGATTTCCGACAGCACCCGTAATTCTTTGCTCGGATTGTTGGGTCTGGTCATAACTGGAGTGATAGCACTGTCGTCGACGTCGTTTATCAGTAACGCCATGGCGGGCCTGATGTTGCGTGCCGTCAGAAGTTTTAGCCCGGGAGATTTTGTGCGGGTAGGTGGGTATTTTGGCCGTGTGACCGAGCGTGGACTGTTTCATACCGAGATACAATCGGAGGATCGCGATCTGGTCACCATTCCCAACCTGTATTTATCGGTAAATCCGGTCACGGTTATTCGCTCCTCCGGCACCATTATCAGCTGTGACTTATCCCTCGGTTACGATGTGCCGTATTATCGCGTGGAACCCCTTCTGAAGGCGGCCGCCGAGGATGCCGGACTACAGGATCCCTTCGCACAAATTCTGACGTTGGGGGATTACTCAATTACCTATCGCATTGCGGGGTTTTGTACCGAGATGGCACAGTTGCTCAGTCAGCGCACGCGGTTGCGCCAGGCGGTACTCGATCAGTTGAACGGCGATGGTATAGAAATAGTGTCCCCCGCGTTTATGAACCAGCGTCGCGTACCCGAAGGAATCAAGTTTACATTTGCACCGAGACCAGCCTACGACGCTCAGGAAACAGAACAGGTGCCGGAAAAAAGAATATTTGATAAAGCCGACCTCGCCGATAAAAGCGCCGCCATCAAGGATGAACAGCTAAGTCTGGCGCGTGAAATTGAGGAATTAAAAAGCCGCGCCCGTCTTAGTGGCGGTGAGGAAAAACTGGCGCTGGACAGACAGATTGCCGCCCGGGATGAACGTCTGACACACCTCTCTTCTCTGGTAGATGTAGTCAGTCAGGATCAGGAGTAAACATACCTATGCCGAACACCAGCGACCCGCAACAGCAATCCAACCTGGTGTGGATTGATCTGGAGATGACCGGGCTCGACACCGTTAACGATGTGATTATTGAAATCGCTACGATTGTCACCGACAAGCGCCTCAATGTACTGGCGGAGGGTCCGGTATTTGCCGTACATCAGCCGGATCAGGTACTCAATGCCATGGACGAATGGAATACCCGTCAACATGGCAAGTCCGGGTTGACCGAGCGGGTGCGTCACAGCACCGTGACAACACGCCAGGCTGAACTGGCTACCATCGCTTTTTTGTCGCAGTGGGTAGAAGCTGGCCAATCGCCGATGTGCGGCAATTCCATTTGCCAGGATCGGCGCTTTCTTGCCCGCGAGATGCCGGAATTGGAACGTTTTTTTCACTATCGCAATCTGGATGTCAGTACCGTCAAGGAAATTGCCGCTCGCTGGCGACCGGAATTGCTGGCCGGACTACGTAAAAACAGCAGTCATCTGGCCATGGACGATATTCGTGATTCCATTGAGGAGCTAAACTACTACCGGCAACATTTTTTCCGTCTCGACTGAGATGGCAGCCAACTGGCGCCGGAGAAGGACGCAGGTTACCGGGCGTTAGAAACTGATTGAACGTCCGGTAAAAGTTGGTTATGTTTAGCCCCCGGTTCGTTCAGGAAATTGCTACAAAATTTCCGTTCGGCTGCTGCCGTGCCCGACCCTGGAAGGGTTATCACTAGCCGCTACTTCCGATACGCACCCCACAGACCTTCACCGGGAGCGCCATGCTGTTTACAACCGAACACGAGACCCTGCGCCAGTCATTGCGACGATTTATCGACCGCGAAATCGCGCCCCATGTGGACCAGTGGGAAGAGGAGGGCATCTGGCCGGCTCACGCTATTTTTAAAAAAATGGGGGACGCCGGATTTTTGGGTATCACCAAACCGGTAGCATACGGGGGGCTGGGCCTCGATTACTCCTACCAGATGGTGTTCTCGGAAGAGATTGGCAAAATTCGCTGTTCCGGGGTGTCTACCGCGCTGGCGGTGCAGACCGATATGTGCACGCCGGCCCTCGCCGTACACGGTAGCGAGGCGTTAAAACAAAAATATCTGGTACCCGCGATTGCTGGTACCAGCGTGGGTTGCATTGGGGTCAGCGAAGTTGGCGCGGGGTCGGACGTGGGTTCGATCAAGACCACCGCACGCCGCGACGGCGACGAATATGTCATTAATGGCAGTAAGATGTGGATTACCAGTTCGACGCAGGCCGACTGGGTCTGCCTGTTGTGCAACACCAGCGAAGACAACGGGCCACACCGCAACAAAAGTATCATCATTGTGCCCCTCGATGCGCCGGGAGTGACCCGCGGCAAGCCGCTTAATAAACTGGGCTGTCGCAGCTCGGACACCGCGCCGATTTATTTCGATGATGTACGGGTGCCGGTCAGCAATCGCGTGGGCGAAGAAAACAGAGGTTTCATCTACCAGATGGAGCAATTCCAGGAGGAGCGGCTGGCTGCGGCCACCAAGTATTTGAGCCAAATCGAAGATGCCATCGATATTACCATCGATTACACCAGGCAGCGGGAACTGTTCGACAAGCCGCTGCTGGAAAACCAGGTAGTGTACTTCAAGTTGGCGGAGCTGCAAACCGAAGTAATGGCAGCGCGCGCGTTATTATATTTTGCCGCCGAAAAATATGTGCGCGGCGAAAATGCCCTGAAGGAAGTTTCCATGGCGAAATTCAAGGTGGGTCAGCTGGGTCAGACCGTGCCGTCCGCCTGCCTGCAATTTTGGGGCGGCCAGGGTTTTATGTGGGACAACCTGATCAGTCGTATCTTTCGCGATGCGCGTCTGTGTTCCATCGGCGGGGGCGCCAACGAGGTAATGCTACAGGTGATCGCGAAGGAGATGGGGATCTATCCGTCACCCGCTGGCAAGTAAGGCCGTCCGCCAAAAGTGATGCGCGGAAATAAATTTCAAAGGTGCGAAGATGCCGGTACTACAAACCAGGGTGGATAAACACAGCGCGGCGTATCGCCAAAATCGCGCCGACATGCTGGCGCTGGTGGATGAGGTGCGCCGCCTGGAACAGCAGGTGCACAACGTGTCCGCCAGCAAGCGGGATTTGTTCGAGCAGCGCGGCCAGATACTACCCCGCGAGCGCCTGGCCCTGTTGCTGGATCCGGGCGCGCCCTTTATCGAACTGGCGACGTTGGCCGGGTTAGGGGAACACGACGACGACGGCGTCGAAAATGTATTTGGCTCCAGTATTATTGTCGGCATTGGTGTTGTCTGCGATACCCGCTGCATGATTTACATTAATGACGCAGCGATCAAGGGCGGCACCAATCAATCCAAGACTTATGACAAGCTGCATCGCGCACAGGATATCGCCAGGACCGCGTGCCTGCCGTTTATTTCACTGATGCAAAGCGGCGGCGGTAACCTGCTGAACCAGCATATCGGGTTTAATCAGGGCGGCAACCGCTTTAAAAAGCAGGCTCAGGCTTCCGCTGCAGGCATTCCACAAATTACCGTGGTGCATGGCAATTCCACCGCTGGCGGCGCCTACGTGCCGGGTATGTCAGATTACAATATTTTTGTACGCAACCAGGCACGGGCGTTTTTGGCCGGTCCGCCGTTACTCAAGGCGGCGACCGGAGAAATCGCCGGGGAAGAGGAATTGGGTGGCGCCGATATGCACGCCCGTATCTCCGGGCTGGCGGAATTTGTTGCTGAAGACGATGCCCACGGCATCGAAATTTGCCGCCAGATCGTGCGCCAGTTGCGCTGGAATGATCGCCTGCCGCCCAGAACGGTTAATGATTACCAGGAGCCCCTGTACCCCATCGACGAGCTGTGCGGGCTGGTGCCGGTGGATTACCGACAGCCCTGCGACTGCCGGGAAATTATCGCGCGGATCGTGGACGGCTCGGAGTTTATGGAATTCAAGCCGGATTATGACCCCTACACTATCTGCGGCTTTGCCGAAATGGGTGGCCAACCGTGCGGCATTATCGGCAACAACGGTCCCATTACCAACGAAGGTGCGAATAAGGCTACCCAGTTTATTCAACTGTGTTGCCAGGCGAATCGACCCATTGTGTTTTTGCAGAATACCACGGGCTTTATCGTCGGCGTCGATTCCGAGCAAAAGGGTATGATCGTCAATGGCGCTAAAATGATTCAGGCGGTTGCCAACGCCACGGTGCCGAAGATCACCATTCTGGTCGGGGCATCTTTTGGAGCGGGCAACTATGCCATGTGTGGTCGCTCCTTCGACCCGCGGTTTTTGTTTGCCTGGCCCAACAGTCGCCTGGCGGTGATGGGCGGCGAACAGGCGGCCACCGTCATGTCGATCGTTTACGAGAGCAAACAGAAAAGTCGCGGCCAGCCGGTGGACGCGGCGTTTCTCGAACAGCAGCACAAGGAAATTGTCGAGTATTACGACCAGTATTCGCGGGCGTTGTATTGCACGTCCCAGGTGTGGGATGAGGGGATTATCGATCCGCGCAAAACCCGCCAGCTATTGATTGAACTACTGGATATCTGCGTGCGCGGCGAGCGCACGCGCCTGAGCCCGAACACCTTTGGTGTAGCGCGCATGTAAGCGCGTGGGCATGAAAAAAGAGAACCACATGAACACTGAATTGCCCGGCTGTGAAACCTTGCTGTTAAGCCAGCAACAAGGGTGCCTGACCATCGTGCTGAATCGCCCGGCGCTACGCAACGCGATGAATGACCGTATGAGTGAGGAATTACAGGCGGTCGCGGAGCATCTCGCCGGTAACCCGCATATCCGCACAGTGGTTTTGCGCGGTGCGGAACACAACTTTTGCGCGGGGGGGGACATTAAAGAGCGGCGCGCGCAGGTAGAGGAACAAACAGAGGAACAGGATCCGGTGTACGAGCGCAATGTGCGCGCCGGGCAGCTGTTTAAAAACATCGCCCGGTTACCGCAAACCACGATTGCCTTCGTGGAAGGCGCGGCCATGGGCGGCGGGTTTGGTTTTGCCTGTCTGATGGATATCACGCTGGTGGCCGCCAACGCCAAAATGGGTATGCCGGAAACCACGTTGGGGGTGGCGCCTGCCCAGATCGCGCCCTATGTGGTGCGCCGTATCGGTTTGAGCAAGGCGCGCCATATGGCCCTGACCGGTGGTCGCATTAGTGGTGAAGAGGCCTATCGGTTGGGTGTGGCGCATTATTTATTTCATACGCCCGAGGAAGGGGAGCGGCAGCTGGCGCGGCTGCTGGAACAGATCGCGGCCTGCGGGCCGCGCGCCTGTGCGGTCACCAAGGAGATTATGAACGCGGCGGCGGGAGAGCTGGACGACAGCCTGATTGAATTTGCCGCGGCGCGTTTCTCGGAACTCAATCGCGGTGGCGAAGGGCGGGAAGGGCAAGCTGCCTTTGTGGAAAAACGCAAGGCGCGTTGGCCCTCTTTGCCGGGAGAGGAATAGCCGTGACCTTTAACCGGATACTGATCGCCAACCGCGGTGAAATTGCGGTGAGAATCGCGCGCAGTGCGCGAGCGCTGGGTTATCGCACGGTGGCGGTGTACAGCGCTGCGGATCGCGATGCGCCGCACGTGAGCGCAGCGGACGATGCGCTCTGTATCGGTGCCGCACCGGTTGCCGATTCTTACCTGAATAGTGCCGCAATACTGGCCGCCGCGCGGCAAAGTGGTGCCGAAGCCATACACCCCGGCTATGGGTTTTTTTCCGAAAATGCCGAATTTGCCCGCGCCTGTATCGATGCGGGGCTGGTATTTATCGGGCCGGATCCCGAGGCCATCGAGATCATGGGCAATAAAAGCCGGGCGCGGGCGCGGGTTATTGCCGCCGGTGTGCCCTGCGCACCGGGGTACGAAGGCGGCAATCAGGATGCCGAGTTTCTGCGCGCCGAAGCGGATCGCATTGGCTACCCGGTAATGATCAAGGCGGCGATGGGCGGTGGCGGTCGCGGTATGCGCCTGGTGGCGGCGGCCAGCGAATTTAGCGACGCTCTGCTCGAGGCGACCGCGGAAGCGCGCCGTGCCTTTGGGAACGGCGCGGTGCTGCTGGAAAAAGCATTAATTGGCGTGCGCCACGTCGAAGTGCAGGTATTTGGCGATCAATATGGAACGATTTTGCATCTCGGCGAGCGGGATTGTTCAGTCCAGCGCCGCCACCAGAAAGTGCTGGAGGAGGCGCCATCGCCAGCGGTGAATGTCGAGTTGCGCGAGCGCATGGGTGCGGCCGCCGTCGCCGCGGCGCGCGCGGTGAACTATGTGGGGGCGGGCACCGTGGAGTTTTTACTCGATGCCAGCGGCAATTTTTATTTTATGGAAATGAACACGCGCTTGCAGGTGGAGCACCCGGTCACCGAGCTGGTCACCGGCCTCGATCTGGTGGCGTGGCAGTTGCGGGTAGCGGCTGGCGAGGCGTTGCCGTTGACCCAGGAACAGATCGAACTGAATGGACATGCCATCGAGGTGCGTTTGTATGCGGAAGATCCGAGTGCGGATTATCTGCCGCAAACGGGGCGCATTGTCGCGTGGCGCCCAGCGCAAAATACCGGGATTCGCGTTGACAGCGGCATTGCTGAAGGTCAGGAGGTTACACCCCACTACGATCCGATGCTGGCCAAAGTCATTGCCCACGGCGTCAATCGCGACCAGGCGCTGCGACGTTTGCGCACCGCACTTGAGGATACACATCTCCTGGGCGTGGTGACCAATCGGGAATTTTTGCAGAATATTTTGCGCGATGCCGATTTTACTGATGGTGGCGCGACTACCGCCTTTTTGCCGGAACGTCCGCAGCTGTGCGCCAGACGTGAAAATGACCCGGCTGCCATCGCGTTGGCGGCGGTGTTGTTGTCACAGCGGGAAAAATTCGTCGCTGCTTCGGAGTTAATGAGTGGTCTTAATTACGGCTGGCGTAGTACTGGCACCTTATCCTGGCCGCTGCGTGTGCAGCGCGATGAGGGTCAACCCGAGACGCTGAGGCTCGAACAGGACGCTTCAAGGTATACGCTTACCCGGCGCGACGGGCAGGTTTGTCAACTGGAGTTGATTGCGGCGCCAATGGGCCTGGCGGGTGTTGTCCAGTTTCTGGAGCTCGGACAATTGCGCGGGGCCTGGTATGGTTTCCTCGACGATGGACGACTGGCGTTGGAGTTGGCTGGCGCCACCAGTTACTACCGTTCCGTCAGTTTTTCCGAGCGAAGGGAAGCGAGTGGCACGAACGGTCTTTTGCGAGCACCCATGAGCGGCAAAATTGTCGAGGTATCTGTAGCGCCGGGCGACAGGGTCGGCAAAGGCCAGGTGCTGGTGACGCTGGAGGCGATGAAAATGTTCCATCAGCTGGTTGCCGACAGTGACGGCACCGTGGCAACGGTGCATGTGGTTGCGGAGCAACAAGTGGATATTGCGTCGGTATTGGTGGCCCTTGAAACGGAGGCGGCACCAGCAACCTGATCGACCGGGAAGTTGATGACGCAAAAGTTGCGCATAGAGTGAATAGTACGGTGCAACATTTCCGTACACGAACATGGGAAGGTATATGGGCGATAAAATCGTAAAAATTGGTGGCGCGGCGGGCTACTGGGGCGACAGTGCGGAAGGCGCCGCGCAACTGGTTAAATGCGGTGGCGTCGATTACCTGGTATTCGATTATCTTGCCGAAGTCACCATGTCCATTCTCGCCAAGGCGAAAAGCCGCGCGGAGGACGGGGGGTATGCCACCGATTTCGTTACCGGGATACTTCGGCCACTGATCAAGGATATTGCTGCCCAGGGTATTCGCGTGGTGGCGAACGCGGGCGGTGTCAATCTGAAAGCCTGTCAGAAAGCGATTCAACGGGTAACGGAAGAGGCGGGTATCGAGCTTAAGATTGCGATTGTTGAAGGCGATAATTTGCTCGACCGCGAGCAACAGTTACGTGCCAGTGGTGTCACGGAAATGTTTACCGGCGAACCGTTTCCGGAAAAAATCGCCAGCATCAACGCCTACCTCGGCGCGTTTCCCATTGCGCAGGCGCTGGCTGCCGGCGCGGACATCGTGATTACCGGACGGGTTGTGGATAGTGCCGTGACGCTGGGACCGTTGATTCACGAGTTTGGCTGGTGCGCGGACGATTACGATCGCCTTGCGGCGGGCACTCTGGCGGGACATCTGATCGAGTGTGGCTGTCAGGTAACGGGGGGAAATTTTACCGACTGGCAACTGTCCTGCGATGGCTGGGACAATATGGGGTACCCCATCGCCGAATGCGCGGCGGACGGCACCTTTACTATCACCAAACCCGAGGCTACCGGTGGTCTGGTGTCGGTACACACCGTGGGCGAGCAGATGCTGTATGAAATCGGCGATCCGCAAGCCTATATCGTGCCCGACGTGGTGTGTGATTTCTCCCAGGTCACCCTGGTGGATCAGGGCGACGATCGCGTATTGGTCAGCGGGGCGAAAGGTTATCCGCCCACGGCTACCTACAAAGTGTGTGCGACTTTTGCAGACGGCTACCGCGCCACCTTTACCCAGACTATTACCGGATTTGACGCGGAAGCCAAGGCCCGCGCCATGGGACAGGCGATTTTGCGTCGTAGTAGTCGCCTGTTTAGCGAGCGCGGTTGGCCGGACTTTCGCAAAACCCGCATAGACCTGCTGGGCGCCAATGCGCTGTGGAACCCCGCGCAGTTTGAGCGCCAGACGCCGAGCAGTGAGGTGGTGTTGAAAATGTCGGTACACCACGACCTGGCGCAGGCGGTGGATCTATTTACCCGCGAAGCGATGGGCTCCGCGTTAAGCTCCACCACGGGCCGTTGTGCCGCGGGGGCGCCGGGGCGGCCAAAAGTATCGCCGGTGGTCCGCCTCTATTCCTTTTTGCTGGACAAAAATATGGTGTCCGTTGACATCGACGTCAACGGGGTTCGAGAGAGTTGCGCGCTTCCAGTTGCCACGGGCAATGCTTTCATCCCCGACATGAAAATACCTGTCAGCGCAGTGCCGGCGGCAACCCCTGACCCCGGATACGCGAAAATGGTACCCTTGCTGAGCCTGGCAGTCGCACGCAGCGGTGACAAAGGAGACAATGCCAATATTGGCGTGATTGCCCGCAAGGCGGACTATCTGCCCTATCTGCGCGCGGCGTTGACGCCGGAACGAGTCGCGGACTGGTTTTCCCACGTGTTGCAGGGGGACGTTACGCGCTTTGACTTGCCCGGTATCGGCGCCATGAATTTTGTGCTCGAAAACGCGCTCGGTGAAGGCGGGGTGGCGTCGTTAAATATTGATGTGCAGGGTAAGACCTACGCACAGCAAATGCTGGCCATGTCGGTGGCGGTACCCGGGTACTTGGTATAGCTAACGCGTGCGACGCGACTGCAATCCAGTAATGTTAATTTGTTATACGAGGAAAAAATAATGATAGTTGATCCCATTTTACCGGTGGCCCGGGCAGAAAAAATGCGGCGTGAGGGTTGGTGGCGCGACAAAAATTTACTGGATTACTTCGCAGCGGCGCTGGCGAAAAATCCCGATGAAATTGCGATTGTCGATTATCGCGCCGAGAGTGGGGCAAAAAATGCCGTCACCTATCGCGAGCTGAATGAGCAGGCCAATCGGGTGGCCGCAGCGCTGGCGCACTATGGCATCGAAAAGCAGGATGTGGTGTCGTTCCAATTGCCAAACTGGTGGGAATTCGTCGTTATTCATCTCGCCTGCCTGCGTATTGGCGCGGTGAGCAACCCGTTGATGCCGATTTTTCGCGAACGCGAATTATCGTTTATGGTGGACTACGCTGAATCGAAAGTGTTGATCATACCCAAACTGTTTCGTGGTTTTGACCACGAACAGATGTTGGAAGGTATGCGTGACAAGCTGCCTCACCTGCAACATTTATTCGTGGTCGGTGGCGATGGCGAAAACAGCTTTGAAAATGCGCTGCTCAATCATTGCCCTGCAGGCGATACGGCGACCCTTTTCAGGGAGCGCGAATTAAGTCCGGACGACGTAATCTTGCTGATGTATACCTCCGGAACCACCGGTATGCCAAAAGGCGTGATGCACAGTGCCAACACGTTTTTATTTAGCGTGCACCAGATGATAGAACGCTGTGCATTAAGCGAGGACGACAATATTTTTATGGGGTCGCCGCTCGCCCACTTAACCGGCTTTCTGGCGGGAATGTGGCTGCCGATCGTTCTCAAGACCAAGGCCATTCTGCTGGATACCTGGAATGTAGGACTCGGCTGGCGCCTGATCGCGGACGAAGGGGCGTCGTTTGCGATGGGCGCAACGCCATTTCTGGCCGATTTAACCAATTCAGAAAGCGCAGGCGAGTGTAATTCCGAGCGTTTTCGAATTTTTGTGTGCGGCGGCGCCCCCATTCCCCGAGTGCTCGCGGAAAAAGCGGTGGCGCAGCTCGACATCCATTTAATAGCGGTATGGGGTATGACCGAATGCGGCGTGGTGACCACCACTCAGCTAAACGATCCGCGTGAAAAGATCGTGGGTACCGATGGCAAAGCGGTACCGGGCAGCGCGGTTAAGGTGGTCGACGAGCACAATCGGACTGTGCCGGTGGGTGTCGAGGGTCGCCTGGTGGAGTCCAGTCCCTCGACATTTATCGGGTATTTGAAAAATCCCGATGCCTATCAGCTGGACGCCGAAGGATTTTTTGATACGGGCGATTTGGCGACCATGGACGAGGACGGTTATATCCGTATTACCGGCCGCTCGAAGGATATTATTATTCGTGGCGGTGAGAATATCCCGGTCGTGGAAGTTGAAAATTTACTGTATACCCATCCTGATATTGTGGATTGCGCGGTGGTCGCCATGCCCGATGAACGCCTTGGCGAAATAGGCTGCTGTTTCGTGACTTTGGTGAAAAATGCAAATTTCACCTTTAGTGATATGCACCAGTTTCTTAGCAAAAATAAACTGGCGAAAAACTATTTTCCAGAACATCTCGAGGTGATTACCGCCATGCCGCGCACAGCAAGCGGTAAAATTCAGAAATTTGAATTACGACAAATCGCCAAAAATTTGCATAAACCTGCGCACTAAACGCATTTAAGTAGCAACCTGAAAGACGAGGATAATATATGACCAGTCCCTGGCTGTCGGAAGAAGAACTATTTATCAAAGACACCGCAGAACGCTTTGCGCGTGAACGACTCAAGGACGGCTATATGGCCCGCGATAAGGAAAGTGTGATCGACCGCAATATACTGCGGGAAATGGGCGCCCTGGGTCTGGTGGCGCCGACCTTGAGTGAAGAATACGGCGGCATCGGCGCATCGAGCGTGGTCGCGGGTCTGGTGTGTGAAGCGATTGCCTATGCCGATTTAAGCCTGAGTTATCCATGCATGACGTCGCCACTTATCGGTGGTGTGATCCAGGATCACGGCAGCGAGGCTATGAAAGCGGAAATCCTGCCCAAAGTCGCTGCCGGGGACATATTGATTCAGTTAGGGTTGACCGAGCCCCGTGGCGGTTCGGACGCCGCTAATTTGACGGTGCGCGCGGAAAAGAAAGGCGATCGTTATATATTGAATGGCGAAAAGACTTCGATTACCTACAGCGATCAGGCGGAAATGATGTTGTTGTTCGCGCGCACCGACCATACTAAAGCTGGTGCCCGCGGTGTTTCCGCTTTTTTGGCGCCGCTGAATGTTCCCGGCGTAACCTGTACCAGTTTCGACGATGTGGGCACCAAACCCGTTGGTCGCGGGCAGGTGTTTTTTGACGATGTGGAAATTCCTGAAACTTCTCTACTCGGCAAGGAAGGTGAGGGTTTCACCAAGGTCATGGTGGGTTTTGACCTGAGTCGGGTATTGATCGCGTTGCAGTGCATTGGCTCGGCGCAGGCGTCGGTTGACGAGACCTGGCAGTACATTCAGGAACGGGAAGCGTTTGGGCGCCCGCTGGCAAAATTTCAGGGCACCACCTTTCCGCTTGCCGAACACGAAAGTATGCTCGCCGCAGTGCGCGCGCTGTGTTACGAAACCCTGGCCATGCGCGACCGCGGCATCGAGCATACCAAGGAGGCGGCGATGGTGAAATGGATGGGGCCCAAATGGTCCACCGATATTATACAAAACTGCCTGCTGCTCCACGGTCACTATGGCTACACCATGGATCTGCCCCACCAGCAACGGCTGCGGGACGTGATGGGGCTGCAAATAGGGGATGGCACCGCGCAGATTATGAAAACCATTATTGCCCGGGAAACTATCGGCAGTATCGGCGTGGCATACAAATAGCCACTGGTTAGGCAGCGGTTTCGGTGCGATAATTTTTGGCCGGTACAAATTAATGTCCATCTCTGGACAAGCAGCGAAAGGAGAGTTGTATGACAATCAAAGCAGGTGATCAGATTCCGGAAGGTCGTTTTACCATAATGAAAGCAGATGGCCCTGGCTCCCTGACCAGCGCAGCGCTGTTCAGTGGCAAAAAGGTCGTATTGTTCTCCGTGCCCGGGGCGTTCACCCCCACCTGTTCCCGGGAGCATTTGCCGGGATTTATTGAACAGGAGAATGCTTTCAAGGCGAAAGGCGTCGATACCATTGCCTGCATGGCTGTCAACGATGTATTCGTGATGGACGCCTGGGGCAAACAGGCCGGGGCTGATGGCAAGGTGACAATGCTGGCGGATGGCAACGGCGAGTATAGCCAGGCGCTGGGTTTGGAACTGGACGCCAGCGGTTTTGGCATGGGTAAGCGCGGTCAGCGCTTTGCGCTGATCGTCGATGACGGCAAGGTGGTCGAGGCGCTGATTGAGGAGCCGGGTAAGTTCAAGGTTAGCGCTGCGGAATATGTGTTGAGCAGGTTATAACTGATCTGTGGGTTGCCAGGGTCCATTTTTGGCTCCTGGCAAAGTTTTGTCACGGCTTGCCGTAGCCGTGTGTTGCTAATAGTTTCGGTATATTTCCCCGCGTGAGGGGTGCCGACCCCGGTGAGCGGATGATTGGCGGATTTCGCGCAGCGGGCGGGGATTTATTTGTTGCTGTCACAACTTTTTCAGGTACGCGGTACCGCCAAGCTGATTCATCTGGCCGCTGATCCAGCGCACCCGTTGCCAGACATACGCTGATGGGTGCGCTGCGCTTAAAACTTTTGGATTAGGTAGCACAGCGGCCAGCCGCGCCGCCTCGGTGGGGCTAAGTCGCGCCGGCGTGGTTGCAAAAAACTGTTCAGCCGCAGCGCCGACGCCGTACACGCCATCGCCAAATTCCACTACATTGAGATAGACCTCAAGAATACGCTGTTTCGGCCACAGCGTTTCGATAAGGAGTGTCAGGTAAGCTTCCAGCCCTTTTCTGATAAAGCTGCGGCCCGACCACAGAAACAGGTTTTTAGCCACTTGCTGGCTAATAGTACTCGCTCCGCGCAGACGGCCACCGCGCTGATTGTGGTCGAGTGCTGCGCCAATCGCGGTAAAATCAAAGCCCCAGTGATCGGGAAATTTTTGGTCCTCGGCGGCGATCACGGCCAGCGGCGCAAACGGCGAAATTTGTTCCCACGGGACCCACCGATAGTAAAGTTTTGCGCGCACCGCTGGGCGGTGCAAGCTATGCTCGAGATGCCAACCCAGCATGAAGGCGCTGGTGGTTGGCGGTATCCAGCGCAGGGCGAGAATCGCCAGCGCCGGAAGGCCAACTAATACTCCAAGTAGCCACCAAAAACCCCTGGCCAGCCAATGATGACGTCGAGTTGTTGGACGCCTGTTTTTTCCCATCACAATGCCTGTCGCTCTCGATTAAAACACGGGCAATTATGACAGACCTGCGGACGTCGCTGCTCGCTAGATGCGAGGCTGTTCAGGTCGTGGTACCAGTTTTCTGTCGTTGCCAGATTAGCCAGCCAGTTGGAGTGACTCAGACTCTTATAACCGCGCTGCAGCGCGCCACAGATCGCGGTAATCGTAGTCGGTTTGCAGCGCCAGATTAAGACGATTGTAGGACGCAAAATCACTGACCAGGTGTACCAGCTGCACGATACCCCGGTCGGTTAAACCCTGTGTGCGCAATGCCTCCATATCGGCATCGGTTGTGGTTTCCGGGTGCTTATTGATTTTCAGCGCGAACCCCAGAATCGCTTTAAGCCGTGGATCGGTGACCGTTGCAAGGCCCTCGCTGGCTAACGCTTTAACGTCGTTTTCAACGGCTCCGAGACCGTGGTTTAGAACGGTGCAAAAGGCTGCCGTGCAGTAGGCGCAGCCATTATCTCGGGAAACCAGAATGCCAACGTGCTGAATTTCCTCAAGGGATAGTTCACCCATTTCCCACAACACGCGCGTGGCGCCTAGTTTCGCCTTGAAGTGTTCCGGAAAATTCATCTCGACGTAGAAGTGATTTGGCACGGCACCCTCCATTTGGGTGACCCAATCAAATAGCGCCGCAATAATCGGATCGTCGCCAGCTGTATCTTTAACTATCGCCACTCGCGCCATAGTAGTCCCCTTGTAATGTCCGAAAGTTTACGCAGTGTAGCACCGTTCCGCAGCCGGAAAATTGTCTCGACAGCCTCGTTTTTTTTCACTATGGAAGACTTGTTTACAGTGTGACCACATCAAATTGCTCAACCCAGATCAATTCACAGGCGCCACTACCCGTATCCTGACGAGTGAGGGAACTTTTCCACATCCATCCGTCCTTGCCCTTGATGTTTACCAGGTGTCCCGACAATGTAATGATATCCCCGTGGCGCGCAGCCTTTATTTTATCCGCTACAGATTTGTTGGCGGGAATCAAGTGCATATTAGCGCTATTTGTTTCGATTTGACGGCGAGGGATAGGAAACTCCTTGACGCGCCATCGATAGAAGCGGTTACCCTGGGAAATTTGAATGTGTTGTAAAATGGCTTCGTCCGACATCGGACCCCAACCCAAAGCCAGGTCGACTGGTGAAATATCTGCCTCGCGACCAAATATATAGCGCTTGCTGCCCAGCACTTTGGCTTTGATATCAAATCGCGCCGTCGGAATGATTTCGTACCCGTCCAGCTGAAATTTCTGTAAAGAAACAAAGTCGTGTTGCGCCGGTGGGTCCTTAGCCAGAACGCCGGAGCCCAGGATTACGCTGTCTGGTGTGATCAAAAAATGCCATAATGTGATGGCTACAACCAATAAAAATATTAATTTGTTCATCAAAGATCGAATTGAAAAATTTGCGTAAAATTTCGGCTTTAATCAATGTA
>JAYODD010000007.1:73663-74613 GCA_038106145.1 Gammaproteobacteria bacterium
ATCGCTAAATCATCTTTTTATTTCGAATGTTACTGATTTTGGTTTTTAAAAAAGCGCGAATAGCTTTTCCGGTATATGACCATTTTGATAAAACAGTCCAGTTTGATCTCAACGCAACACCAAAAAAATGACAGCATGAAGTGTAATCACCAGCGATAAAAAAAGTGCGTGATAGAGACAAATTTCTCTGAATGTTATATTTGTCTTTTATTTTTTGTAAACGACCAGGCATGCGTTTAGGTTCAAATATTTCATCGACGATTGTTGAGCCGATACCTATGGCATAACTTGTATTGTGTCGTAAGCTATCTGGGTGCTTGTAAATTCGTGCGATGGGGTGGTCGACAGTTATGGTTGCAAAATTAGCTAGCGCATAACTAAAGACCGGAATATCCTCGCTATTTCTGAAATGTTCGGGGTATCTGTAATTAGCGAATACGTCGCGATGCATCACGCAAGCGCCGTGAGAAATAGATAATTTTTTTTCCAATAAATAGGCAGTTACGCGCGATAGTGCGCCGTCAGGCAAAGAACCGGGGGGGTGGTAACGTTCCTGTTCCGTGGCGTCCGGCGTGCTCACGGCAATATGGCCGCCGATGATCATGCGCACTTCGGGCTGGATATCTATAGATCGGCGTATAGTTGGTAGTGCGGATTCTGTAAGGGCATCGTCGGCGTCCAGAAACAGCAGATACTGTCCAATACTGACATCGATGCCATGATTTCGAGCCGCAGCGGGACCGGAGTTATTCTGCCTGTAATATGCAATCTGAGATGGGTATTTTGATTGCAGGGCGCGGATTACATCAGCGGTGTTGTCGGTCGATCCGTCATCGATAACGATTAGTTCGTAATCGGTACCTTGCTGACGCAAAACCGATTCAACCGTTCGGGCAATACAATGGGCGTAGTTATAGGTTGGGATAATTACGCTGAATAGCAAGGGGGGG
>JAYODD010000007.1:74623-97774 GCA_038106145.1 Gammaproteobacteria bacterium
CCCCCCCCCGCCCCCCCACGCGGGGGCGCCGACATTCGATCGCTCTGCGTTGGCTTTTTGGGTCTAGGGTCTTTGCCTGTGGTATTATAATCCCGGACAGTACGTTTTTTGAACAGATATCTCTCCGGTGGGTTTCAACAGTGGTTGTATTGCGATCGGTTTATGCTCTGAGAGTCGGCAAATTAACAAATTTAGTTAAGTATTGAGAGTTGTCTTGTGTGGTTTTACTCGGATAGAATGCGCCGTCCTTAGCCAATAAGGGGTGTGGCTGGACTATTCAGGAGAGGGAGCAACTCACATGACTCGTTTGACCGACCAGATAACAATAACCAATGGTGTCAGTAAAGCAAAGCGAGTGGAATATAACCTTCAACTCAATAACCGAAATTACGACATATACTTTGCGTCTGATCAACTTGTGCTGAATGCCAATACAGAATCGGCGCTCGCGTTGAGTGTGCTCGGCGCCATGCACAGTGGTCGAAATATTCGCATCACCGATAGTATTTCGGCTACCTTTGTAGATAATCAAAGACAATTAATAGACGTATTTACCCGCTGGTTTCCGACGTACAAAAAAATTATGCTCGTGGCGGACAATGCTGTGCGGGCTAACCGATCGCCCAGTGGCAGAGTCGGTAGTTTTTTCACGGGGGGGCGTTGATTCATTCTACACGTTTTTGAAGCATCAGCCTGAGATAACCGATCTTATCTACGTTCACGGCTACGATGTGAAGTTGACTGATATGCCGAGGCGGAACGCCATTTCTGCCATGGGTCGCGCTATTTCAACGTCGACCGGTGTGCGTTTTATCGAAATTGAAACTGATTGTAGGCGGGTCGTCCGTGACTACGGTCGCTGGGGGCTGCATGGCCATGGTTTCGGTCTCGGCGGGATTGTTCGGTTACTGAGCGATTATCTGGACCGGGTGTATATTCCTTCGTCGTTCGATAGCGCCCATTTGATTCCGTGGAGTTCTCACCCAGATACCGATCCGCTATATTCGGATGAAAAAGTAGAGGTTATCCATGATGGTTGTGAAGCAACTAGAGCGCAAAAGATAAGATCAATTAGCGATAGCGCGCTTGCTCTTGAGCATTTGCGTGTCTGTTGGGAGCGGGTGGAAGGCGCGTACAATTGCGGAGTCTGTGAAAAATGTCTGAGAACAATGACCAGCCTTTATGCGCTAGGCAAACTTGAAGGAGCGCGGACTTTTCCTTCGCGTTTGGATCATTTTGCTATCAGGCAATTGATTATTTACGATGATTCGCTAGCTGCGTTTGCCCTCGATAATCTGGATGCCCTGAAATCTTGCGGTTTGGGAGATTCAGACGTCTACAAGGCATGGCGTTATATTGTCAATCGCCCTGAAATATGTAATATTTTTATAAAAAAAATGCGGCGTTCAAAGGCAAATATTAGCCGAAGTATTAAAAAACTATTGCGTACATAAAGGAGTTAGATGGCTATGCAAAAGTATTTCGCGCTCGAATATACAGGTGAAATTTTTGAGCGATTTTTTAATCTGGGCGATGATATCCAAACCTTTGCCGTAAGCCAAATGTTACCCCGGGTCGATGGGTATGTGTCTCGGGAAGCGTTGAATCAGGTGGAGGAGTCCTGCGTTATACCCCTCAATGGATTTTTTATGAATTCCGATCATTGGCCACCTGCGGAGTCGGTTAAACCGGTGTTTTTTGCATTTCACGTTACGCCTCAGGCACAAAAAGTGATCTGTTCGAAAGCGGGAATAGCATATCTGAAAAAGTGGCAACCGATAGGTTGTCGCGATCGGGGAACCATGGCGTTGCTCGCGCTTCACGGCGTGGAAACGTATTATAGTCGGTGCGTGACTCTCACGCTGCCGCGCAGGTACAGTGAACCCGAGGATGGGAAGATATTTGTGGTAGGGGTAAACAACAAGGCTCTCCATGCCATCCCGGAGGATATCAGGCGTCAGGCAATCACTGTAAGTCAGGCCAAGGTGCGCTTACCAATAACGGACACACAAATTAAATTGCAGTTAGCTGAAAAATTGTTGAACCAGTATAGAGATAGGGAAAAACTTGTTATTACATCGAAAATTCACTGCGCGATGCCGTGCTTGGCTATGGGGATTCCAGTGGTATTTCTGTACGATTCGGCAAAAAAAGATGACTATCGCGTGCAACTTATTTCCGATTTTATAAAAATCAATTACGTAAAAATGTCAGGTTTTTCTGCGCCCATCGTCAATAGGTGGTTAGGGCGAAAAATAGACTGGTCACCTCCGTCCTTGCAGTTGGAGGAATTAAAGTCCGAAATTAAGCAGGCGTTCGCAGCGGCGTTGGAGCGCGCAGAAAATTATTCTGGTTAAACGCGAGATTGCCAGGTTGTGCTGCGCGTGTAGTGGGTTAATTTCTTTTGGTGTTTTCCTTGTTTCTTCACCGGGCGATATTACTGGGTATCTGAATTTTATAAAGCGCCGCGGTAACGTACCTGACGCCTCCGCAGTTTGGCGGCTTTTTTTAAAATCGGCTGCCACAGCCACTGATATTCGGTAACCGCCTGCTTTAACGGTAGGCCGGTGTAGCGGCGCACGAAGCGCAATACATCCCGCTCACTTAGACCAATGTCCAGCACCGAAAAATACAGTGCCGCGAGGTCTTTGATAATCCAGCGTCGCGGTGTCTCGGTGCGTAGCTGGGCGCGGTGCAGGTCGATCAGGTACAGGCGCAAATCGCGCGGAGTAAGGGCGGCGACGCCATGGGGAATTTTCAACAAAAAATGGCAGATGTAGTAGTCGCGATGATTAAAGCCGTTGTCGTGCAGACGTCGGCTGATATCGGCTACCCGATTAATCAGTACCGTTTTCAACCAGTAGGGTGGTGGTTGCCGTGTCCATTCCCGGCATAAATCCTCCAGGCTGATAGTATCTACCAGGTCTTCGGTGACGATAAACGACTGGCGTCGAGCCGGATTGCGCCCCCTGACTGCAAAGGCGACGGGGGCCATGGTTGGCACGCCGAGGCGCTCACAGTGGCGGATGGCGTTGTATTCATTGCGCGCGCTAAGCACCGGCAATCGCAACAGGAGTAAATTTTTAAAAATTTCCAGCCAACCGACGCCCAGGTGCAATTTGAGGAAATATGACTCATCGCCCTGCTGAAATTGCAGCGTGCGTCGGTCCGGCATCTCCCGATAAATCTTGCCCGTGATATTTCTGGCGCGGGCAAATGGGTCGCCTTCACCCCAGATTTTTTTGAAATCATTGCGCAACCAGATCATGCGCTGACCCTGGTGGCGGCGCGGCTTGGGGTCGGTGTTTGAACGCGGGCAATAATGCGCTCTGCGGCGCGTTGTGGCAGGCTGTAGATATCGGCCTGCTCGGCAAAATTCAGCGCATTGTGGCGCCACTGTGTACGTTTTTTCGATGTCAGCATATCCGCGAGGGTGCGATTTAGTTCGGTTTGTTGAAAGGGCGAGGTCAGTACGACGCCGGCGTCCGCTTCCGCGATGTAATGGGCGTATCCGCAAACGTCCGTGCACAGTACTGGTAAGCCGGCGGCCAGGGCCTCGAGCAAGACGGTGCCGGTATTTTCATTGTACGCCGGGTGGATCAACAAGTCGGCGCCGAGCAGGAAGCGGGGAATGTCGTCCCGGCCGGCGAAAAACGTCACCCGCCCACCAATACCGAGCTGCTCCGCCTGTAATTTAAAGCGTTGCGAATTGTCCTGGCCAATGACAAACAGGCGCGTGCGTGCGCGCTGAACCGGGGGTAGCGCAGCCAGCGCACGCAATGCCCGGTCGAGTCCTTTGGTTTTGAATCCCGAGCCGATCATCAGCATTAATTGATCGTCGTCGGCGAGGGCGAACTCCCTGCGGAAGGCCGCGCGAATCTGTGGTGCGTTGCCGGGCGCACGCCGGTCCTGTGCGATGCCGGGGGGCAGGAGCACGAAACGTTCCGGCGGCGTGTCGTAGTAATGTTCAAAAAAAGGCTGTTGTACCCGTGAGATCATCAAGATTTCCGTATTCCCGTGAGCGGCGAATACCGCTTGCTCATCGCGCGCGAAATGGCGGTAACGAGGGAGGTGTTTGTACCAGCTACCGCGCTGGCTGCTGATTTTGGCCTCGTAACACCCATCCGCGGCATAATAAAAATCGAGTCCGGCCATTTTGTTAAAACCGACCACCGCATCCACCGGGTGCTGTGCCAGATCGGCATGCACCCAGCGCTGAAAGCGTTCGTTGCGTCCATGGCCGGTGAGGGCAAACGGTCGCCATAGACGGATATCCCAGCCGGGTTCGCGCTCGCCTTCCCACTCCATGCTGTAGACACGAATCTCGCAGCCCTGCGCGGCGCACTCGCGAGCGATACGTAGAAAGTCCCGCTGCAGGCCGCCGTAGGGAAAGTACTTGTACAGAATAAAAACGATCTGCATGGTCAGGCCATGGCCGCCGCAGGCAGGTGATGAAGGGACCAGCGGAACCAGGCAGTACTAGCGGTCATAACCACCCGGATTGTCCGTTTGCCAGCGCCACGCATCGCGCACCATATCGTCGAGGGTTTGCGTGGCGCGCCAGTTGAGTTCCACCTCGGCTTTGCCGGGGTCCGCATAGCAGGCGGCGATATCCCCCGGACGGCGTTCGCTGACGACATAAGGGATATTTTTGCCGCTAACGCGCGTAAACGCTGCCACCACCTCCAGCACACTATGGCCTTTACCCACACCCAGATTCCAGGCCTCACACCGACCCCCCTTGGCGTTTAATTTGCGGATGGCCTGCACGTGCCCTCTGGCGAGATCGACCACGTGAATATAGTCCCGTACGCCAGTGCCATCCGCCGTGTCATAGTCGTCGCCGAACACCTGTAACTGCGGCAGGGCGCCAGCGGCCACCCGGGCGATGTAGGGCATCAGGTTGTTAGGTATGCCGTTCGGGTCTTCTCCAATCAGGCCGCTGGGGTGCGCGCCGGCGGGGTTAAAATAGCGCAGCAAAGCGATCCGCCAGTCGGGATCGGATCGGTACAGGTCCCGCAGTATCTCCTCGATAATGAGTTTGGAGCGGCCGTAGGGGTTGGTGGCCGACAGGGGCATGTCCTCGGTCGCGGGCAGCAGCGCCGGCTTGCCATACACGGTGGCCGAGGAGCTGAATACCAGCTGCTTGACCCCGTGGGCCGCCATTGCCTGGCACAGGGCAATGGTGCCACTCACGTTATTTTCGTAATAGGTCAGGGGCATTTCGCAGGATTCCCCCACCGCTTTTAGCCCGGCAAAATGTACCACCGCGCCGAACTGATAATCCGAGCAGAGCTGGTTCAACAGGGTCTGATCGCGCACATCACCGGTCACCAGGGTCACCGGTTTGCCGGCAATTCGCTCAACCCGCTCCAGGGCCTGGGCCGAGCCACTGCTCAGATTATCCAGCACCACGACCTCGTAGCCTGCGATTAGCAGTTCGACGCAGGTATGGGTGCCGATGTATCCGGCTCCGCCGGTCACCAGAACGGTGTCTGTCATAGGGTGCTCGTTGGTTTCATTCGGTACTATTTTACCGGCTGGATACATCCAGTGCACAACCTAAGTGAATAAATGTAGGGGGTATTTGGAGCAGACCTTCCTGCGGGCGGTACGGACTGGAATCGGGTGCGGCGTACAAAGGGGTATGCAATTGCCAACATTTGGTACTATCTTAGATAACTCTCCGGCAACTCACTGATAAAGAGGCAATAATAATGACCATTACCAACCAGCAGTCGGGCACCAATGTTCACGAAGTCTCCGATGGAATTTATCGCATCAACACGCCCCTGTCCTTTCCCAACGGCGTGGGATTTTCATTTAACCAGTACCTGATTGCCAGCGACGAACCCCTGCTGTTTCACACCGGGCCGCGGCAGATGTTTCCGTTAATCCGGGAGGCCGTTGCGACCGTGCTGCCGGTGGAGAGCCTGCGTTATATCGCCTTTTCCCACGTGGAAGGGGACGAGTGCGGCTCCCTCAATGAATGGCTCGCGGCGGCACCCCAGTCGGTAGCGCTGTGTAGTCGGGTGGCGGGTATGACCTCGATTTATGACATTGCCGAGCGCCCCCCGCGCACCCTGGAGGATGGCGAACGGGTGTCATTGGGGAGGCACAGCGTGCGTTGGTTCGACACCCCCCATCTTCCCCACGGCTGGGAATGTGGCTATCTGTTTGAGGAAACCACGCAAACACTGATGTGTGGCGACCTGTTCACCCAGAGCGGCACCGACCTGCCCGCGGTCACAGAGGGCGACATTCTGGGTCCCAGCGAAGTGTTTCGTAAACAAATGGACTACTACTCCCACGCCCCCAACACCCGCGCCATGCTCGAACGTCTTGCCGCCGCCGAACCCAAAACCCTGGCCTGCATGCACGGCAGCGCCTGGCGCGGCGATGGCGGCAAGCTACTGAGAGCACTTGCCGACGAGTTGGGGGCTTAGTTTGTTCGCGTGACTGACAGATGGATCGAGCAAATTAAAACGTAGAGTATCCGTTGCGATAACTGCTTGTGAGGTGTGGAGTTAATTTGGTGGGCCCACCAGGACTTGAACCTGGGACCAATCGATTATGAGTCGACTGCTCTAACCAACTGAGCTATGGGCCCTTAAACTTGTCTTTTTGCTGCGCAGCTTCTGGCTGGACAGCAAAAATTTGGCGTCGGTCTGGGGCGACTGCCTGTACCGCCCGAAAGCCGCCGCCCCGGCAACAGGGGCGGCATTATAAAAGGCTTCGTGGTGACCGGCCAGTGACCTTTGCTTGTCTGTCGGAAAAGGTTTATCTGTCGAGAAAGGCTTATTCGTCGAGAAAGCTACGCATATGGTCGGAGCGGCTGGGGTGGCGCAGTTTGCGCAGTGCCTTGGCTTCGATCTGGCGAATACGCTCGCGGGTGACGTCAAACTGTTTGCCCACTTCTTCCAGAGTATGGTCGGTGTTCATGTCGATGCCGAAGCGCATGCGCAGCACCTTGGCTTCCCGCGCGGTGAGGCCGTTGAGCACTTCACGAGTGGCCTCGGTCAGGCTTTCCTGGGTGGCAGCGTTGACCGGGGAGTCGGCGTTGACGTCCTCGATAAAGTCCCCCAAATGGGAGTCTTCGTCGTCGCCGATCGGCGTTTCCATGGAAATCGGTTCCTTGGCGATTTTCAGAACCTTACGAATTTTGTCCTCTGGTAACTCCATGCGCACGCCCAATTCTTCAGGGGTGGGTTCGCGACCCATTTCCTGCACCATCTGCCGGGAGATGCGGTTAAGTTTATTGATGGTCTCGATCATGTGCACCGGAATACGAATGGTGCGCGCCTGGTCCGCGATGGAACGGGTGATGGCCTGGCGAATCCACCAGGTAGCGTAGGTGGAGAATTTGTAACCGCGCCGATATTCAAACTTGTCCACGGCCTTCATCAGGCCGATATTGCCTTCCTGAATAAGATCGAGGAATTGCAGGCCGCGGTTGGTGTATTTTTTGGCGATGGAGATCACCAGGCGCAGGTTGGCCTCGACCATTTCTTTTTTCGCGCGGCGGGCCTTGGCTTCGCCGATGGACATGCGCCGGTTGATATCCTTGATCTGGGTGACGGTCAGGCTGCACTCTTCTTCAATAACTTGCAGTTTTTGCTGGTGGCGCTGCACGTCTTCCTGGATCAGTTTGATCTGTCCGGCATAGGGCTTTTTACGGCGCGCCAGATTGCTGATCCATTTGTCGTTACTTTCGTTGCCGGGGAAGCTTTCGATAAAGTCCTGGCGCGGCATTTTCGCCTGGCGTACACACAGCGCCATAATCGCCCGCTCCTGCACGCGGATTTTGTCCAGAGCACGACGCACATCGGCGATCAGTGGGTCGAACTGGCGCGGCGGCAATTTCAGATATTTGAACAGCAGGCCGAGTTCTTGCAGGTTCTTCTGCGTGGTTTTGTGGTTGCGGCCCTGGCGGGCCAATGAGCGTTTGGTTTTTTCATTCTGTTTGCGTATGGCATCAAAACGGCGCACGGCCTCTTCGACGTCGAGGCCGCCATCGTTATCGCTACTCGAATCGTCGTCGCTATCGTCGTCGCTATCGTCGTCGTCATCGTCCGTGTTTTTCTTTTCGTTTTCCTGAAGATTTTTCAGGATGCTCTGTTCGAGGGCGGACGGTACGTTTTCGACCGGGTTGAGGTAGCCGGAAATAATATCTGAGAGGTTGCGTTCGCCGGTGGCCACCAGATCGTATTCGGCCAGAATCTGATCAACCGCCGTGGGCCATTCGGAGAGGGCGGACATGATTTCGCGAATGCCTTCCTCGATGCGTTTGGCGATGGCGATCTCGCCCTCCCGGGTCAGCAGTTCCACGGAGCCCATTTCACGCATATACATGCGCACCGGGTCGGTGGTGCGATGCTGTTCGGTTTCCACGGCGGCGAGGGCCGCGGCCGCTTCGGCAGCGGCAATCTCATCGGCGGTATTATCGCCGCTGGTAATTAACAGGGTATCGGCATCGGGCGCGGTCTCAAAGACGCTAATCCCCATGTCGTTGATCATTTGAATGATGTCTTCGACCTGATCCGGGTCGGAAATGTCCTCCGGCAGGTGATCGTTCACTTCGGCGTAGGTCAGAAACCCCTGTTCGCGGCCTTTGGTAATTAGTTCCTTGATCCGCGACTGTTGCTGGGTGGCATCGCTCATAGAAATCTCATCGTCTGGGTGAGGCTGGGTGAGGGCGCGCAAATAAGCGCGCGATTATAGCGGATAAATGGGGGCTTGTCCCAGTAATGCAAGCATCTGCCGCTATCCGGTTGTCTCCTGGCCGTTATTGGCGAGAAGTTGTTTTATTTTGAGTATCGATTCATGTTGTGGTTCACCTTCGGACAGCTGGTGCCAGATAGCGAAGGCCAGTTTGCGGTCTTCCGCGTCGAGGGTACCCTTGTCCAGCAGATGTTGCAGCTGCGCTTCCGGAGGCTGTGCGCTTCGCGCATCGCGGGTCAGGCGCGCGAGAATATCGGAAAGTTCGCGGCGCCTGTCTTCCGCGGTTCTATCCGGAGCCTGTGCCAGGTCGGTGGCGGCGATATGTGCCAGTAACTCCCCCTGTTCCTGACCATAGACGCCGCGCCAGTAACCGAGAATATGGTTCAGGGTATACTCGGGGTTATCGCGCAACAGCTCCACCAGGGCCGTCAGCATGGACATGCCTTCCAGCTCCAGCGGGCGCAACGGTTCGATATCGTCCACGCTGGGGAGCAGGGCGGGTTCGTGGACCAGTATCGCAATCAGGCGTTGCACCGGTGGCAGTTTTACCCGTTTGGCAAGGGGTCGAAACGGTGCCGACAGGGACGGCCGACGCCTTTTGGCTCTAACCTGATAGGGTGGTTGCACGTCCACGTATTCCGGCATGTCGCCGTCATCCGGTGGAGTGCTGTGCCAGTGTTCGTCCTCCCAGGCCGGTGGCGGGGGTTCCGGCGGCGCCATAATGGCGTCCAGGGCTTCGGGCTCCATGCCGGTGCGTGCGGCGAGCTGTTTAATCAGCAGCTGCCGAAAAACGCCATTGGGCAGACGCTGGATCAGCGGCGCGGCCAGCGTACTGAGGCGCGCACGATCGTCGGGCGTTTGCAGGTTGAGTCCAGTGCTCACCGATGCGAACAGGAATTCCGACAATGGCGCGGCGCCCTCTACCAGGGCGAGAAATGCTTCCCGCCCGACCTTGCGGATCACGGAATCGGGATCCTCGCCCTCGTCGAGAAACAGGAATTTTGCGCTGCGCCCGTCTTGCATAATGGGGAGCACGGTATCGAGGGCGCGCACCGCCGCCTTGCGGCCAGCGTCGTCGCCGTCGAAACAAAATACCACTTCGCTGCTGTAACGGAACAGTTTGTCGAGTTGCTCGACGGTCGCCGCGGTGCCCAGGGTGGCCACGGCGTTGTGCACGCCGTGCTGGGCGAGGGCAACCACGTCCATATAACCCTCCACCAGCAGCAGTTTGGGGATTTCCCGCAGGCTGCGGTGGGCCTCGTACAGGCCGTAGAGTTCGCGGCCCTTGTGAAACAACGGCGTCTCCGGCGAGTTGAGGTATTTGGGTTTATCGTCCCCCAGTACCCGACCACCGAAGCCGATGGTGCGCCCTCGGGTATCGCGAATCGGGAACATGATGCGTTGCCGGAAACGGTCATAGAGGCGATGGTTTTCTTCTTTTTCCGCCAGCAGGCCCGCTTCTTTAAGCAGCGCTACGCGACTGTCGCCGCCGCCCAGGGCGAGCAGTAAATTGTCCCAGCCGGGTGGAGCGTAGCCGAGACCGAAGCGTTGCGCGATTTCCCCGGACAGACCCCGTTGCTTGAGGTAGTCGATACAGGTTCTGGCCGCCGGGTGCTGGCGCAATTGCTGGCGGTAGTAGTGATCGGCCTGCTCGAGTATCTGATACAGCAGCTTGCGGTGCTGGTCTCGGCCGTCGTCGCGGGCGGTGGTTTTGGGTACCTGCATACCCACGCGATGGGACAGCGACTCGATCGCCTGGGGAAAGCCAATACGGTCGTAATCCATGATGAAGCCGATGGCATTGCCGCCGGCGCCGCAACCAAAACAGTAGAAGAACTGTTTGTCCGGGCTTACCGAGAAAGAGGGGGTCTTTTCGTCGTGGAACGGGCAGCGCGCCGAATAATTTTTGCCGGATTTGCGCAGGTCCAGCCGTGCGCCGATGATATCGACGATATCCACTCGGTCCAACAGGTCGTCGATAAAGGCTTGCGGGATGCGTTCAGCCATGCGGGGCTCGCGGTCCAAACTTACGGAAAGATACGGAGTATTGAAGCACGCCGTGGGTGCAATGTTTAGTCTCTTTGAAGAAGTTTAGTCTAATCGCAAAAGATTGGCCGTCGTACGGCCGCAGTGTCGGCTCAGCCGGCGAGGAGGGCCTTGATGCGCTGGCTGACCGCACCCATATCAGCGCGACCCTGCACCTGGGGTTTGAGAATGGCCATAACCTTGCCCATGTCGCGCACGGATGCGGCGCCACTGGTGGCGATGGCCTGGCTGATCAGGGTGTCCAGCTCCGTGGCGGAGAGGGCGGCGGGCAGGAATTCGGCGATCAGGTCGAGTTCGAACTGTTCCTGGGCCGCCAGCTCGGGGCGTCCGGCCTGTGCAAATTGTTGCATGGCGTCCCGGCGTTGTTTGCTCATCTTGTCGAGAATCGCAAGAATGCGCGCGTCGTCGACGACGCAGCGCTCGTCGACTTCGATGCGCTGAATGTCCGCCAGAATAAGACGAATAGCGCCGAGTCGGTCTTTATCCCTGGCGCGCATCGCCTCTTTCATGGCATCGTTGAGGCGGGTTTTAAGGGGACTGCCGTTCATGGCGGGTTTCTCTGAGTCGGAAAAAACCACATGCCACCACCGCCAACGGTGTTACCAGCGCGGATCGGCGCGGGGTAACACAGCGGCTATGGTCGGCGGCGAAACGATCCGCACTCCCGGTCAATACAGACGGACAAATTTACGGGTTTCGCGCTGTACTTTTTTGGCGTGACGCTTAACGGCTGCTGCGGCCTTGCGCTTGCGGCTCCAGGTGGGCTTTTCGTAAAACTCGCGGCGGCGCACCTCGGCGAGAACGCCTGCTTTTTCGCAGGAACGCTTGAAGCGGCGCAGTGCAATATCAAATGGCTCATTTTCTTTTAAGCGTACTGAAGGCATGAATCCTCTATCCCGTTGGGTGGTTAAAATCCGGCGTCCCACTGACAGCCGGTCTCAGGGTCGCGTATTCTAAACGCGCTCAGGCCCAGTTGCAAAAGATTTTTACCCGTTGGGAGATGGATAACTCGCTGAAATTGGGGTGGTTTTAACCCGTTAACACCCTTATCATCGCACCCTGCGTCAGTTCTTCACCCGTTCTCCCACCAATCTGGACACGAAATGCGCGTTTTAGGCATCGAAACATCCTGCGATGAAACCGGGGTAGCCGTTTACGACCACCAGCGCGGATTGCTGGCGGATGCATTGTACAGCCAGGTCGGTATTCATGCCGATTACGGTGGCGTGGTGCCGGAGCTCGCCTCCCGCGACCATGTGCGCAAATTGCTGCCGATGATCCGCAAAGTAATGGCGGAGTCGGGCTCCCGTCCAGCGGATATTGACGGTGTTGGCTATACCGCAGGCCCCGGTCTGGTGGGCGCGCTGATGGTAGGCGCCGCCCTGGGCCGTTCTCTCGCCTACGCCTGGGGTGTGCCGGCGGTGGGGGTTCATCATATGGAGGGGCATTTGTTGGCGCCGATGCTGGAGGACAATCCGCCGCAATTTCCATTTGTCGCCCAACTGGTCAAAGTCGCCGGGATTGGAGAGTATCAAATTCTAGGGGAGTCCCTGGACGATGCCGCGGGGGAAGCGTTCGATAAGGCCGCCAAGATGCTCGACCTGGATTATCCCGGCGGGCCCCAGATTGCGCGGCTGGCCGAGGGTGGCGACGCAACGCGGTTTCGATTTCCGCGTCCGATGACGGATCGCCCCGGGCTGGATTTCAGTTTTTCCGGATTAAAAACTTATACCCTGAACACCATTGCGGCTCACAAGGGCGACGGCGTACTGCCGGACGAACAGACCATGGCCGATATTGCCAGCGCCTTTCAGGAAGCGGTGGTGGATACCCTGGCGATTAAATGCCGTCGCGCGGTGCAGGAAACGGGCTTGCACACCCTGGTGGTTGCCGGTGGCGTGTCGGCCAATTTGCGCTTGCGGGAGCGCCTGGAAGGGGAACTAGCGAAGCTTGGCGCGCAGGCTTATTATGCGCGACTGCGTTTCTGTACCGATAATGGCGCGATGATCGCCTACGCCGGCTGCCAGCGACTGCTGGCCGGCCAGGCCGATGACCTGACCATTCGCGCAGTGCCCCGCTGGCCCCTGGATACCCTGTCCGCGCTGCGCGAGCGGGGACCTGGGTTGTAGACCGGGTTGCCGCAGCGGTGGGCGCATTTACGGGTAACCCGCAGGAGTGACGATGGATATTGTGTACATTCGCGATTTGCGCATCGACACCATTATTGGTATCTACGACTGGGAGCGGGAGGTGCGTCAGACGATCTCCCTGGACCTGGATATGGCCGCCGATATCGCGCGGGCCGCGCAAACCGACGATATTCAATACGCTCTCAACTATAAGGCGGTGGCCAAACGCCTGATTGCGTTTGTGGAAGCCAGCGAATACCTGCTGGTGGAGCGCCTCGCCGAAGAGATTGCCGCCATTGTGTTGTCAGAATTCGCGGTACCCTGGGTACGCTTGCGCCTCAGCAAGCCGGGCGCGCTGCGCGGCTCCAGGGACGTGGGTATTGTTATCGAACGGGGTGCCTGCCCCCAATGACCCGGGTCTACGTCAGTATCGGCAGCAACATCAACCGCCGACAGCACATAAACGCCTGCCTCGATGCGCTGCACGGACATTTTGCCCCACTGGTGTTATCTCCGGTCTACGAAAGCGAATCCGTGGGTTTTGCCGGAGACAATTTTTACAATCTGGTGGCGGGTTTTGCTACGCAGTTATCGGTCGCCGCCCTGGCGCAAATACTGCGGGATATCGAGGAGGCCAACCAGCGCGACCGCAGCGGGCCGCGCTTTAGCGCGCGCACACTGGATATCGATATTCTCACCTATGGGAATGCGGTTGGCGTGGTGGATGGCGTGCAATTGCCGCGCCCGGAAATTGTCGACAACGCATTTGTTCTATTACCGCTGGCGGACATCGCGGGCGCGGAGCGTCATCCGTTGCTCGGGCAAACCTATGGCCGTCTCTGGCATAGCTACGACCAGACACGGCAGAAACTGTGGACGATACCCTTCTGCTGGCAGCCCCATTAGCATGTCGCCACGTCGGCCGCGACTGTCGTGGTTACCCTCGGCACACGGCAAACAGCGCGGCGAAAGCAGGACTTTCGCCGCACCAGGGTACTGCAACGGGGTCGCGCGTCAATGCACTTCGATACGCCGTTGCTTGGGTGTGGGCTCCGGAATTTTCGGCGCTTTGACCGACAGTACACCGTCCTTGAACGACGCCGTGATATCTTCCTCGTGCACGTTGCCGCCCAGGTTGAAACTGCGCAGGTATTTGCCGTAGCGCCGCTCCTGGCGAATAATCTTGCCTTTTTTCTCCTCTTTTTCTTCCTTGGAGCATTCTGCGGTAATGGTCAATATACCGTCGGTCAGGCTGATATCGACATCTTTTTTGTCGACGCCAGGCAGCTCCGCAGTAATTTCGTAGTGGTCGTCCAGTTCCTTAATATCCACCCGCGGGGAGAAAAAACTTTTTTCCGCAAGCTCACCCTTTGCCACCGGCGTCCAAAAATCCTCAAACAACCGGTCGATATCGAACAAATTGTTTCTGGGTATAAGATTCATCATGGTTAACCTCCTTGGTTGGGTTACTTTGTGCGTTTGCACTACTCAATTTAGGGGTTGTTGGCCCTATTTCAAGGGCGACAGAAGGTTTTTGCCTGCGGCGGTTGATACAGGTCAAGGGCCCGCGGGAATAACCGTCAGGAAAGGTGTTTACCACCGTCGACGGCGATGATCTGTCCGGTGATGTAGGTAGCATCCCTGATTAGAAACAGCGCGGTTTGCGCGATATGGTCCACACTGCCCAGGTGGCCAAGAGGTATGGTCGCGAGAATATTGTCGCGGGCCTTGAGAGAAAGCTGGTCGGTGTTTTCCGGCCATAAAATGGCCCCGGGGGCAATGCCGTTAACCCGCACGTGGGGCGCCAGATCCCGTGCCAGGGATTTGGTGAGCATGGTGTTGCCCGCCTTGGCGATACAGTAAATGCTGTGATTCGCAAGCGGTTGGAGCCCGTGAATATCGGCAATATTGATAATCGTACCGCGCTGTGCGGTCAGGCTATCGGCGAGCGCCTGACATAGAAAATAGGGGCCCTGTAAATTGCTGCCCAGTAAATCCTGCCATTGCTGTCGATCGGCCTGTGCCAGCGGCGTCGGATAAAAAGTGGACGCGTTGTTGACCAGTACATGCACCCGGCCCCAACTGGCCAACGCGTCGCGGGCGAGGTTGCGCACCGCTTCCAGATCGGTTAAATCGGCGCGCAGTAGCACAGCGGAATCGGTCGTCAGTCGATTAAGTTCATCGCACAGGTCCTGCGCTTCCCGCGTAGATTGATGGTAGTGCAACAGGATGCGGTAGCCTGCGGCGTGTAAGGTTCGGGCAATGGCGGCGCCGATGCGGCGCGCGGCGCCGGTGACCAGGGCGACGGGCGCGGTGTCCGTTAGCAATGGGGCTTCGCCCCGGCGACGGGGCTCGACGCCTTGTACGCGGCGAGCAGTTCGAGACGCCGGGTGTCCAGTGCTTGGCCAATCGCCCCCCCGGTCAGACCGCGTTCGACAAAATCCTCAACGGAAAGATTGCGCACGGTGGCAAATGCGGCATTTAACCAGTTTGCCGATGGGTAGGGGCGATCCGCAAAGCCGCTGCGCCCCCGGGCGTCCGCCTCGCAGGCCAGCAGAAATGGCGCCATATTATCCGGCTGGCGAAAAGCATCCAGTCCTTTGAGAATTTTTAAAATCGTGGCCGGGCGCAGACTCGCAATTTTGTGGCACAGCAGATGGTAACGGGTCACCGCCACCGCCAATTGGCGGTAGCGCTGCGGTACTCGCAGGCGGTCGCAAACCGCATTCACCAGCGGTACGCCGCCTTCCTCGTGGCCGATATGTCGGGGCAGAATATGCGCCGGGGTAATGCCCTTGCCCAGATCGTGCAGCAGTACCGCGAAGCGCACCGCCGGGTTGTCGCTGAGCCGGGCCGCCTGGTCCAGGGCCATCAGAATATGCAGGCCGGTATCCACTTCCGGGTGATAGTCGGCGCGCTGGGGTACGCCAAATAGCCGATCCACTTCCGGAAGCAGCACCCGCAACGCGCCGCAGGCGCGCAGGACTTCGATGTAAGTGCGCGGCGATGTCTCGCTCAGTGCGCGATCGGTTTCCTGCCAGATGCGTTCCGCGGAAAGGTCCTCGAGTTCGCCGCTGGCGGTCAGCGCGCTCATCAGGGCGAGGGTTTCGTCCGCCACGCGAAAACCCAGGCGCTGGTAGCGCGCCGCGAAGCGGGCCACCCGCAGTACTCGCAGCGGATCTTCCGCGAATGCGGGGGACACATGGCGCAAGATTTTGTCGGCAATATCCCGTTGCCCACCGTAGGGGTCGATCAGTTGGCCGGAGGCATCTTCGGCAATGGCATTGATGGTCAGATCCCGGCGCGCCAGATCCTCTTCCAGGGTGATGCCCGGATCGCTGGTGAACACAAAGGCTGCATGGCCTTTACCGCTTTTGCGCTCGGTGCGGGCGAGGGCGTATTCCTCGGCGGTGCGCGGGTGCAGGTAGACGGGAAAATCCTTGCCCACCGGGCGAAAGCCCTGATCCAGCATCTGTTGGGGCGTCGCGCCGACTACCACCCAGTCCCGGTCCTTGACCGCAAGGCCGAGCAATTTGTCGCGCACCGCGCCGCCTACGCTAAAAATTTTCATGGCGGGATGGTGCCACAGTGACGGTGAAACAGAAAGACGCCGGTCTGCATCCCGCGCAAAACAGGGTGCGGCAGACAGACGTCGTCTCTACTTTTTGGCGGTTTTGTTGCGCGGCGGTTTTTTCAGGGGTTGTGGCAGGAGTTGTTGCAGAAAACGGCCGGTATGGGACCCCCTGGTTGCGGCGACCTGCTCCGGCGTGCCCTGGGCAATGATCTGGCCACCGCCGCTACCGCCCTCGGGGCCGAGGTCGATCACCCAGTCGGCGGTCTTGATCACGTCCAGATTGTGTTCGATCACCACCACGGTGTTGCCGTGGTCGCGAAAGCGGTGCAGCACGTTCAATAGTTGTTGAATATCGTGAAAATGCAAACCGGTGGTGGGTTCGTCGAGGATGTAGAGAGTGCGCCCGGTGTCGCGCTTGGACAGCTCCCGGGACAGTTTGACCCGCTGTGCCTCGCCACCGGACAGGGTGGTCGCCGACTGCCCGAGTTTGATGTAGGACAGACCCACGTCGATCAGGGTTTGCAGTTTGCTGGCGACGCTTGGCACCGGGTCGAAAAACTGCCGGGCATCTTCGATGGTCATGTCCAGCAGTTGGTGAATGGTTTTACCCTTATAGCGAATTTCGAGGGTTTCCCGATTGTAGCGCATGCCCTTGCACACATCGCAGGTGACGTAGATATCCGGTAGAAAGTGCATTTCAACGCGGGTTACGCCGTCACCCTGGCACGCCTCGCAGCGACCGCCCTTGACGTTAAAGCTGAAACGCCCCGGTTTGTAGCCGCGGGAGCGGGCTTCCTGGGTAGCCGCGAACAGCTCGCGCATGGGGGTAAAAATACCGGTATAGGTGGCCGGATTGGAACGCGGGGTGCGGCCAATGGGGCTCTGATCAATATCGACACATTTATCGAGACACTCCAGGCCGGCGACGGCTTTGTAGCTGGCCGCCTTGAGGGTGGTCGCCTTGTTGAGGGCGGTTGCCGCCAGTGGGTACAGGGTTTCGTTAATCAGCGTCGATTTGCCAGACCCGGAGACGCCGGTGATGCAGGTGAACAGGCCGATGGGAATGTCGAGATCGACGTGCTGCAGGTTATTACCGCAGGCGCCGGTAATGCGCAGGAGTCTGTCGGCGTCCAGCGCGGTGCGCGTCGCCGGGCCCGCGATGCGCATTTTACCGGAGAGGTAGGCGCCGGTCAGGGATGACTCGCAGGCGATAATGTCCGGCACCAGCCCCTGGGCCAGAATCTGGCCGCCGTGCACGCCGGCGCCGGGGCCGATGTCGACGATGTGGTCGGCGGCGCGAATCGCTTCCTCGTCGTGCTCCACCACAATGACTGTGTTGCCCAGGTCCCGCAGCCGGGTAAGAGTCCTTAACAGCCGCTCGTTGTCCCGCTGGTGCAGGCCGATGGAGGGCTCGTCGAGAATATACATCACCCCCACCAGCCCTGCGCCGATCTGGCTGGCCAGGCGGATGCGCTGGGCCTCCCCCCCGGACAGGGTTTCGGCGCTGCGATCGAGCGTCAGATAATTGAGCCCCACATCCACCAGAAAGCGCAGGCGGTTGTGGATTTCCACGAGAATTTTTTTAGCGATTTCCCCGGGGCGTCCGGCAATGTTCAGTTGCTGGTAATACGCGGCGAGGGCGCCGACGGACAGGGCAGTAATTTCCGGCAGGGTGCGTTCGTCCACGAACACATGGCGGGCCGCCTTGTTCAGCCGGTGGCCACCGCAATCCGGACACTGGCGGGTATTAATAAAGCGCGTCAGTTCCTCGCGCACGGATTGCGACTCGGTTTCCCGGTAACGCCGCTCCATATTGGGGATGATGCCTTCAAAGGTGTGGGTACGCTTGAACACCGAGCCCCGTTCATTGACGTAATTGAAGGTGATCTCCTCCTTGCCGCTACCAAACAGAATCCGTTGCTGGTGGGCCTGACTCAGGGTGTTGAACGGGGCGTCGATGTCGAAACCGTAGTGTTCCGCCAGGGAGGTGAGCATATTGAAATAAAACAGGTTGCGCCGGTCCCAGCCGCGAATCGCCCCCTGCGAGATAGTGGCTTCCGGGTGCTGGACGACGCGGTCGATGTCAAAAAACTGCTTCACCCCAAGGCCATCGCAACCGGGGCAGGCGCCCGAGGGATTGTTGAAGGAAAAAATACGGGGTTCCAGTTCGTTGATGCTGTAGTTACACACCGGACAGGCAAAGCGCGCCGAGAAAGCCTTGTCCGGCTGTTCGCCATCGAGAAAATGAACGATCGCCAGCCCCTCGGACAGATCGAGGGCGGTGGCAAAAGATTCCGCCAGACGCAGCGCCAGGTCGGCCCGCACCTTGATGCGGTCGACCACCACTTCGATGGTGTGCTTTTTGTTTTTTTCCAACTCTGGCATATCGTCGAGTTCGTAAACCTGGCCATCCACCCGGGCGCGGATAAACCCCTGAGCGCGCAGATGGCTAAACACGTGCTGGTGTTCGCCCTTGCGCTCGCGAATCAGTGGCGCCAGTAACAACAGGCGCGTGTCGTCGCTCAGGCAGAGAACCTGGTCCACCATCTGGCCGATGGTTTGAGCGGCAAGTGGTTCGCCGTGATCGGGGCAGCGCGGCTCGCCGACACGGGCGTAGAGCAGGCGCAGGTAGTCGTAGATTTCCGTGATGGTGCCGACGGTGGAGCGCGGGTTATGGGAGGTGGATTTTTGCTCGATGGATATGGCTGGTGACAAACCCTCGATATGGTCGACATCGGGCTTTTCCATCATCGACAGAAACTGGCGCGCATAGGCCGACAGGGATTCCACATAGCGGCGCTGACCCTCGGCATACAGGGTGTCGAAGGCCAGGGACGATTTACCCGAACCGGACAGACCGGTAATGACGATGAGCTTTTCCCGCGGCAGGTCGAGATCGATATTTTTCAGGTTGTGGGTGCGTGCCCCGCGTACACTGATACAGTCCATAATACTCGCGGTCCGGTTACAGCCCGTGGCCAGGGCTGGAAAAACCAGCCATTCTACGCGCGCCGGCCCGGCGCTGCCAGTTGCCAACCTCATGGGCCACCAGTCCGGGTTGAAATGAATGAGTGGCCCGGTTTGAAATGAATAAGTAGTCCGGTTTGATATTCAGGGATCATCTGATTAATGCCGTGCGTGGAAAATAACCTTTCCAGGTTTGCGGACGTGGTTCCGCCGGAATTGCGATTCCTGGTCCTGCCTGGCTATATTTTTAGTCAGGCCGCCCCGGCCCGGTAACCCGCGGGGAGGTTAGTCGCGGAGCCTGGGGCAAGGGACTGCCGTGCGAGGCGGGATGGGGATTGCCACTATCGCGCAGAAAGGCGCGGCAGCCGCAGCAGCTGGAATTCCGTCGTCGCGCTCGCCGCGCGTTCGCATTTGAGGTTCTGCTGCAGGTCGCCCCAGTGCACGAGTTCGAGCCGGCCGTCGCGGTGTTCCACCAGCGCGGTGCAGCTTTCCACCCAGTCGCCATCGTTGCAGTAGAGGATGTCGTCGATCACGCGCAGTTCCGGCTGGTGGATGTGCCCGCACACGATGCCGTCGAAGCCGCGCCGGCGCGCCTCGTGTACGGCGGCGCGCTCGAAAGTTTCGATGGCCGCGCGGGCATTGCCGACGCGGTTTTTGACGTAGTAGGCGAGGGACCAGTAGGGCAGCCGCAACCGGCGCCGCGTCGCGTTGGCGAGTTGGTTGAGCCACAGCAGCGCACTGTAACTGGCGTTGCCGAGCCAGCGGTTCAGGCGCGAGCACCGCACCAGATGGTCGAACTGGTCGCCGTGTAGCAACAGCAGGCGGCGGCCATCGGCCGTGGTGTGGACCACCTCCATCGCCACCTCGATCTCGAGAAACTGCCGGCTCGCAAGATCCCGCGCCAGCGTGTCGTGGTTGCCCGGCACATACACTACCCGGGTGCCACTGGCGGATTTTTCGATAATTTTGCGTAACACGTCCTGGTGGCTGCGGGGCCAGTAGAAACTTCGTTGCAACGCCCAGATATCGACGATATCGCCAATCAGGTACAGCACATCGCACCGGGTGCGTTCCAGTAAGTCCAGCAGGAATCCCGCCCGGCAATCGCGGGTGCCGAGGTGGATATCGGAAAGCCAGATGGCGTTGAGGTGTTGGCTCAGGGGTGGGTTTTCCGGATCGGTGGGGGTGCGCCACGCGGATGAAGGACGCGCGCCTGGCTTCAGCGGCTCAGTATTCCGCGACAACGGTGGGGATCTTCGGAGGCGGAAACAGCGGAGTTTCGGGGAATCGGGTGGCGCGCCACAATGCCGCGGACAAAGAGCGGATGTCCGGATCGTGTCCGGCGGCGATCCAGCGCGCGATGGCGGCGGCCACATCCGGATAGCGCACGCGCACCGCACGCCCGTGCCATAGCCACTCCCGCATTTGGGCACCGTCCAGTCGCTCCATGGTATAGCCCACTCCGAGACAGGTCAGGGCCATGGCATTGGCGTGCTGCTCGGACTGGCCCTGCACTGGCTTGACCAGCACTGGCTTGACCAGCACCTTGATACCCAGTTGCAGGGCCTCGCTGGCGAGTTCGAAACCGGCATTGCAGATTACGCCGCCGGAGCGCGAAAGCTGCGCGTGAAAACCGTGGTGATTTGGCCGCTGCCAGTGAATGTGCGCGCAGGGCTCGATAACGGTTTCCGCCTCCGGGTGGTACACCGCGAACTGGAATTCAGGGAATGGCGCGAGCAGGGCGCTGATGGTGGCGGATGTCTCGAACGGCAGGTAGACCATAATCAGTGCGGAATCCCGATCTTCCACCGGATCGCTCACCGGTGCTACTGGCGGCAGGAGCGGGGCGTCAAAATGATACCAGTGCAATCCGAGACAGATGTCCGCCGGGGCCATCCAGCG
The DNA here is from genome assembly GCA_038106145.1 of Gammaproteobacteria bacterium. Classification (GTDB taxonomy): domain Bacteria; phylum Pseudomonadota; class Gammaproteobacteria; order Pseudomonadales; family Porticoccaceae; genus JBFJKD01. Next base: position 95,963 of record JAYODD010000007.1, read on the forward strand.
CAGCAGCAGGCGTTGATGGTAGCTGCCGCGCGCGCGAGGTATGGGGTAGCGGAACGCGTACTGGTGGCCGATCCCCACGCAGGGTTTGTGACGCAGGCGCGCCGCCCAAGCGGTGACTGGTTCGAAGTCGGTGAGGATCAGATCGTACCCGGATAGATCCAGGGTGCGGACCTCGCGCAAAAACCGGCGCGGCTCCAGATCTAATAATGTGCCGATACTGCGTAGCCGACCCGCCTTAATATCCAGGGTAAAACCCTTGCGCAGGCGGTAGTCGCCGAAGGGTTCCATGTCAAAGAACTGGTGTTGTTCGCGCCCGGAAAACAGGTAGTCCACCGCCAGGCCCTGATCGGCCATGGCTTTGGCCATCGCGCGGGCACGGGTGATATGTCCGTTACCGGTGCCCTGGACCCCGTACAGGATGCGCATCAGACAAGTATCCCGCACGCCAGCAGGGCGATACTGATGCCCATCATGGCCCCGGCGGCAATATCGGAGGGAAAATGCACCCCCAGGAACACTCGTGAAGTACCCACCAGGGTGGCCCAGAGATACAGTGGCGGCAGCAGGACTGGAAACATCCAGCCGGTCGCGGTGGCCACCAGAAAGGCGCCGCTGGCGTGGCCGGAGGGGAAGCTGAATTTGTCGGCGGGTACAATGAAGCTTTGATAGCCGGTCAGGGCGTCCGCCGGGCGGTCGCGCTTGAGGCTGTGTTTGAGGATCGCGTAGAGCGGCCGTTCAACCGCAAAGCCCGCGGCCAGCACGGTAAACAGAGCCAGCGCGGCAACCGCGTCGACAGGCCACAGAGCGAGGGGCGCGGCGGCGTAGTAGGGACCGTCGGCAGTTTTCGAGATCAGGCGGCCGATGGCGGTGAACAGTCGGCGGCGCTTGCGGCGCATGCACCAGTTGAAGGTCAATACATCGCCCCGCTGGATGTGGTCCAGGACGGATCGGCGCTCGGATCGGACTCTGTTCATGCTGTGCAGAGTAGAGTGTGATTGTGTCAGGTCCGTGACGGGGCGGTGACCGATAGATGACAAAACCTCTGATCTTCCGCTGGTCGTCTGTATTGACGTGGTCCGCGCCGTGCGATGCTATCGGGTGCCCTGGCGGGTACCGGGCCGCAGCCTGCCTGCCGACTGCTAATTATCCGCAGGTTCGGTTTTCCGGAGGGAGCTGTCCGATGGAAAGGCCGCTGCTTCTGCTAACGTCGGCGCGTTAACGTCACCGTGGGGAGGCAAATTGCCTTATAATCGCCCCCACTTTTTGCAGTGTCACTGCAGGTCTCACACATTATGTTCAATCGCTTCGAAACACGCTCGTTACTGGCTCTGGTTTTTCTCTACGCAACCCGCATGCTGGGCTTGTTTATGGTTCTGCCGGTGCTGGCCCTGTTCGCGCCGCAATATGCGGGGAGCACCACGTTCTGGGTGGGCGTGGCCCTCGGCGTCTACGGGCTAACCCAGGGTCTGTTGCAGATCCCGTTTGGCTTGCTGTCGGATCGCCTGGGACGCAAGCCGATACTCATGGCGGGGATGCTGCTGTTTATCCTTGGCAGTATGATTGCAGCGCTGGCGGATTCAATGTTCTGGATGATTGTGGGCCGCGCTTTACAGGGAACCGGTGCGGTCTCCAGCGTAATAATGGCGCTGCTGTCTGATTTGACCCGCGAGCAAAATCGCACCAAAGCCATGGCGGCGGTGGGGGGCAGCATCGGCGCGTCTTTCGCGATTGCGATGGTGCTGGGGCCGGTGGTGGCCAGTATTTGGGGCCTGTCCGCGATTTTCTGGATCACTGCGGGGCTCGGTTTGGTGG
>JAYODD010000007.1:97784-145229 GCA_038106145.1 Gammaproteobacteria bacterium
GGTGGGTATCGCGGTGGTGGCGGGACTACCCAATCCTCAGTCTCAGGTCTCTGGACAGGCGGTGATTCCGGTGCCCCGGATGATTGGGGATGTGCTTGGCGATCGCGAATTAACCCGTTTAAATTTCGGCATTTTTGTCCTGCACTTTGCGCAGATGGCCACCTGGGTGGCGGTGCCGGTAGTTCTCGAACAGGTGGTGGGCTTCCCCCGTAGCCAACACTGGTGGCTGTATCTGGCTACCATGGGCGGGGGCTTTGCGTTGATGGTGCCGTTTCTGTGGTACGGCGAAACCCGGCGCAAAATGAAGCCAGTGTTTGTGGGCGCGGTGGCCGTGCTGACCGCCGCGGAAGTGGTGTTGTTAATGGGCGGCTCCACTCTGGCGCAAATATTCGCGGGCCTGCTGCTGTTCTTTATGGCGTTTAATTTACTGGAAGCGTCGTTGCCGTCGTTACTGAGTAAACAAAGCCCGGCGGGCGTCAAAGGAACCGCCATGGGCGTGTATTCCAGCTGTCAATTCTTCGGCGCCTTTTGTGGTGGACTGGCGGGTGGGGCGGTTGCACATTATTTTGGCCTACAGGCAGTGTTTGTCCTGTCCCTGTTGGGCGCGGCGGTCTGGTTGCTGGTGGCTTCGCGGATGGCAGTGCCGCGCCACCTGAGTAGCATGACGCTGGCGATGAAAAATGGCGAGAGCCTCGATTCGTCGCAATTTGTCGGCGTGGTGGCAGGGGTGCGGGACGTGATTAATATTCCCGAACAGAAACTGATTTACGTCAAAGTCGATGAACAGCGTTTCGACCGGGCGCATTTTGAAGCAGTGCTGGGTCGCCCGTTGGCAAGCAACTGAGTGGAGCATTGGCTTTGCCTTTCGCGAGCGGTTAAACTCACGACGTATTTACGGGAACAATAAACAATGGGAGTGAGTCATGGCGCGGGGCATTAACAAAGTTATTTTGATCGGTAATCTGGGCAGGGACCCGGAAACCCGCTATATGCCTTCCGGCGGCGCGGTGACCAATCTCACCCTGGCCACCAGCGAGTCCTGGAAAGACAAACAGACCGGCCAGCAGCAGGAGCGTACCGAGTGGCACCGGGTGGTGTTCTTCAACCGCCTCGCCGAGATTGCCGGGGAGTATCTCAAAAAGGGCAGCAAAGTGTACATCGAGGGTTCGCTGCGCACCCGCGAGTGGGAGAAGGACGGCGTGAAACGCTACACCACCGAAATTGTCGCCAATGAAATGCAGATGCTGGACAGTCGTGGGCAGGATCAGGGCGCGGGTGGCTACCCGTCGCAGGCCGGCAGGCAACCCGGCGCCACGGGCGATTACGATGACGCCGGTGCGGCGAGTAATTCAGGTGCAGGTACCAGCGGAAGCAGCGCAGGTGGTTTCGACAGTTTTGACGACGATATTCCGTTTTGATCCGCGCCAGCGAACAAAGCCACGGGAGATTGTCGTGAAGCGTAACCTGACCTGGCACGATGCGGCGGTTTCAAAGCAGGAGCGGGCGCAACGCAAGCAACAAAAACCCTGTGTGATCTGGTTTACCGGTCTGAGCGGCGCGGGTAAGTCCACCCTGGCCAATGCGCTGGAGCGGGCGCTGTTTGAAAAGGGACACCATTGTTATCTGCTCGATGGGGACAATGTGCGCCATGGGTTGAACCGGGATCTGGGTTTTAGCGACGCCGATCGGGTGGAAAATATTCGCCGTATCGGTGAGGCCGCGAAGTTGTTTGTGGACGCCGGTCTGATTGTTATGACGGCATTTATTTCTCCGTTTCGCGTCGAGCGCCAGCTTGCTCGCGATCTGGTGGAAGATCAGGAATTTATCGAAGTTCACGTCGCCACGGCGCTGGATGTGTGCGAACAGCGGGATCCCAAAGGTCTGTATAAAAAAGCTCGCGCCGGAGAGATACCCAACTTTACCGGTATCGATTCCGCCTACGAACCCCCCGAAGCGCCGGAACTTGTGATCGACGCCGGGCGTCACGACATCGCCACCTGTGTGGAGCAGCTCCTCACCTATCTGGCCGGACGCGGAGTTATTTAGTCTACATATCCTGGCGATAGCCAATCAGGCCCGCTATCCCGGCGGCTATTCAGCGCTCGCCGGCCCTGCCTCCGCGGCGAGACGCCTTGCCAGGGTCTGAAAGACCTCGCTCAGGGGTTGCTCAAACAGATCCCCTTCGGCGTTGGCGATATGGGCGCGCAGGCTGCGCTCCAGCAGACTTTCCACATGGTGGCGAGCCCGTTCGCGGCGCACCTGATCCGCAGATTTGGTGTCGCGCACCCAGCGCTGGTGGGCGTCAATGGCATCGTGTAACGCGTCTATTCCCGTCCCCGCGAGGGCAGACACCATCAGCACTCTGGTGCGCCAGTCCGCCTCAGATGTACGACGCTCAATAATCGCGCTCAGTTCGAGTCGCGTTTTGTCGGCCTCCGGCAGGTCGCTTTTGTTGATGACGATAATGTCCGCGATCTCCACAATGCCGGCTTTCATGGCCTGCACCGTATCTCCGGCGTTGGGTGGAATGATAAGTACCACGGTATCCACCTGGTTGCGTACTGCGTATTCCGCCTGACCGACGCCGACGGTTTCCAGCAGGATTTCGTCAAACCGATAGCTTTCCAGGACCAGCAATAAATCCGCGACGTTATCGCATAAACCGTCCTGGGAGCGACGGCTGGGGACGGAGCGAATATAAAATCGTGGGTCGCCAGCAACCTTTGCCATGCGTATGCGATCCCCGAGGATCGAACCGCGGGAGAGCGGGCTACTCGGATCAATGGCGAGTACGGCCAGGCGGCCGGTCGCGGGGTCGTAGCGTTCGATGCGGCGCAGGGCAAGTTGATCAATCAGGGTGCTTTTGCCTGCACCCGGCGCCCCGGTAATGCCTATGCGTGGGGTATGGCCATGACGGGCATCGCCGAAGCTCGCCAGGGATTGGTGGGCGCTGGCTTCCAGCGCCTGGGTCAGGCGCCGCGCCAGCGCGCGCCGGTCCAGCGGGCTGGTGGCTGCGGGGTGGGTCATTGCGCCAGCACCTGGTCAATGGTCTGAATCATCTCGTCGAGGGTGTTTTCGTCGGTAAACACGCCGACCACCCCAAGGGCACGCAACGGTTCCCGATCCTCGGGGGGAATAATACCGCCCACCATAATTTTTATATCCCGGGCATCGAGTGCCGCAAGGCAGGCCAATGTTTGTTCCACCAGGGCCACATGACTGCCCGACAAAATACTGAGCCCGAGCACATCGACATCTTCGTCCACCGCTATCTGGGCGATATACTCCGGGCTTTTGCGCAGCCCGGTGTAAATCACGTCCGCGCCGGCGTCGCGCAACGCCAGCGCAATCACTTTGGCGCCCACATCGTGGCCATCCAGTCCGGGCTTGGCGATTAAAAAGCGTTTACCTTGTAGTGACATTGAAATTCCCCCTGTGGGTTGGCGCCACGGTAATATTCGACTAAAACTGGATAGGCTCCTGAAATTCTCCCCACACGGTTTTCAACGCGTTGACCATTTCGCCGACGGTGGCGTAGGCGTGGCAGCAGTCGACCAGATAGGGCATCAAGTTCTCGTCGTCCCTGGCAGCCGCCTGCGTTAATTTCCCGAGTTGTGCGGCGACGGCGGTCGGGTCGCGACGGTCCTGCACCTCTCGATATTTTTCCAGGACCTTCTGTTGTGCCTGCGGATCCATTTTGAAAATTTCCCCGCGTTCTTCCGCCGTCGCTGCACGGCGGTACTTGTTCTGCCCGACCACGATACGCTCGCCGCTGTCGGTGCTTTTCTTGCGCCGCATGGCCTGTTCGGCAATGCGCATCTGCATGTAGCCATCTTCGATGGACTTTACCACGCCGCCGTAATTGTCCAGTTCATCCATCACTGCGACGATGCGTTCTTCCATCTGGTTCGTTAGCCACTCCACGTAATAACTGCCGCCCAGGGGGTCTACGGTGCTGGCGATACCGCTTTCGTGGGCGATGACCTGTTGCGTGCGCAGGGCGATTTCGGCGCTGTGTTCGGTGGGGATTTGGTACGCTTCGTCGAAGGCGCAGGTAAAAATCGATTGGGCGCCGCCCAGCACGGCCGCCATGGTTTCCACGCTGACCCGCGCTACGTTGTTATAGGGCTGCGGGGCGATCAACGAGGAGCCGCCACACACCACGCCAAATCGAAACAGCAGGGCCTTCGGGTCGCTCACGCCGTAGCGCTCGGACAACAGTTTTGCCCACAGGCGGCGACCGGCGCGAAATTTCGCAACCTCCTCAAAAAGATCCATATGTACATAAAAGAAAAAGCTGAGGCGCGCCGCAAATTTTTCGATATTACCGCCGCGCTTGAGCAATTCGTCGACATAGGCCAGTCCGTTGGCCAGGGTGTAACCCATTTCTTCAACCGCAGTGGAGCCTGCGTCGCGCACATGGGCGCCGGCGATACTGATGGCGTTGAACCGCGGACTCTGTTCGTTGGCGAACAGAATACTGTCCGCCACCAGGCGCATGGAGGGTCGTACCGGGAATATCCAGGTGCCGCGCGCGACAAATTCCTTGAGGATATCGTTTTGAATCGTGCCGGTTACCTTGCTGCGGGGCACGCCCTGCTTGTCGGCGACCGCCAGATACATGGCGTAAATGATCGCTGCCGTACCGTTGATGGTAAAAGACGTGGAAATACTGCCCACGTCGATGCCATCAAACAGCAGCTCCATTTCCGCCAGATTGGAAATGGAAACGCCGACCTTGCCGATTTCGGAGTGGGCGATGGGGTCGGCAGGGTCGTAGCCGCACTGGGTGGGCAGGTCGAGGGCGACGGACAAGCCCGTCTGGCCGTGTTCCAGTAACCATTTGTAGCGCGCGTTGGTTTCTTCGGCGGAACCAAAGCCGGAATACTGCCGGAAGGTCCACAGGCGGCCGCGATATCCGTCCGGGAAGATACCCCTGGTAAACGGGTATTGGGCCGGCCTTTCGTCCTGATCGATGGCCACCATATCGGCGGTTACCAGCGCGGGGATGTCGATACCGGATGGGGTGCGAAATGTCGGTGTGTCGGCGGGCGTGTCGCTACTCATTAAAATACTCCAGAGGACTATTTTTTGCCAGGATTAAAGGCCTTGGCCACGGCGCTCCAATGGTCGTCGTGGACCCAGGTGGCAATCAGGGATTGTTCTTCCAGCGCCGCCAGTTGGGCGCTGCTTGCCCCCTGTTTTTCGGCCCGACTGAGGCTTTTATAGCCACGGGCCACCAACGGCGTCAGGGCGCGGAAGGATTCGATAAACTGTTCGAGCAGATCGCTCAGGGATTGTTCTGGCGCGGCGATGGCTTCCAGCAGGCCCATGGATTGCGCAGTTTGCGCATCGATCAGTTCGCCGCTGGTCAATAAGTGCAAACCCCGGGCCGGGCCCACCAGTTTCATCAAGTCGACGCCGCCGCCCCAGGCGGTGGTGATATTCAGTCGTCGCTGGATGAAACCGATGCACGCCTGGCTGGTACCGATACGCAGATCGCAGGCGACCGCGAGCTCCGCGCCACCGCCGCGGGCGTGACCGTTAAGAGCGGCAATTACTGGTACCGGAAAGTCGCGCACGGCATCCAGTGCGCCCCTGGCGAGGGTGCGCATGGCGAGCACTTGCTCCGGGGTGCGAATACTGTCGAATTCCACCAGATCGCCGCCGGCGGCAAAACTTTTCTCCCCGGCGCCGGTGAGCACGGCCGCCTTGAGGTTGGCGTCCCCGGCATGGTGGAGAAAGACATCGCGCAGGGCGTGTAACGCCGCGCTACTGAGAGCGTTGTGTTTCTCCGGGCGGTTGATGGTGATATACAGGATGCCGCGATCAATTTGGCTGAGAATCAACGGCGTAGCGGGCTGGCCGCTGGATGTTGTGGTGAGGTTCAAGATAATTCTCCGGTGGTGATCAATCCAGCCTGATTGAGACGCGATGCGGCTTCGCGTAGCGCCTCGATCCGCTGCTCCAGCCGCTGCTGCATCCGTTGCAGGGGTCCGGCCACGGCGAGGCCAACAGGGTCCTGGCCGCTGCCGAGGTCGATGGCGATGGCGATGGCCATCACATCCGATACGTTTTCCCCGCGGGTGAGACTGTAGCCCCGTTGTTGCGTGAGTTTGATGTCTGCCCGCAGTTTTCGCATGGATGTGATGGTGTTGTCGGTTATGCGCGTCAGGGGCAATGTCGCGATAGTTTGCGCCAGGGTGCGTGAATCGAGTTGAGCCAGTATCGCCTTGCCGATGGCGCTGGAGTGAAGGGGCTTTTGTTCTCCGGCCTGCGCCGTGTAACGCACCGTGGAGGTGCCTTCCACCACTTCCAGATAAATCACGTTATTTTCGTGATTTTTACCCAGAATAATGGTTTCTCCCGTGGCGTCACGCAGCGCCTGCATGTGCGGCACCAGGCGCGCCAGGACAGGGTCGTGGCGGGCGATGGCCAGTGCCATCTGTGCGAGGCGTTTGGTGGGGTAAAACCGGCGGCTGCCCTGTAGTGCATACAGATAACCCCGTTGCTTCAACGTATGTACCAGACCATGACAACTGCTGATGGGGGTTCTGGTCAGTCGCGACAGTTCACTCAACGACAGGGGTTTACCGAGGTCGCTAAAGACTTCGAGAACGGCGAGGGCGCGATCTGCGGATTTCACATTCATGAAAAATAATTCTAAATATTGAAAAATAAGGTGTCAAGGCGCAATGTGAATTAACAGCTGTCCGCTGTGGGTTGTTCTGGTGTACGCGGCTGCGACGATGAGCGGCATAGTCATCGCAGAATCAGCGTCTGGTTGTATGGTTGCAGCGCAGTGATAATTTGACTGTTCGCGGCTAATTGTTTTGACAAAGATTGCCGGGGTGCGTAAATTATGTTTTTTGTTAATAACGACTTCGGTTCTATCGTTCTCGCGATAGCAGGACAGTCACACCAGCGCAGTAGCAATCTCTGACGTGGACGCTTGCCGCGTCGGGCCCTGAGCTGTTGTGTCTCGTCGTGCCTCGGCCGAAGCCTGGGAATACGAGCAATGCGGGCTAAAAATGCCATAACCACGCTGCGTAGCATGGCCGCGCCCAGGCCGGTTGCAACGGGTGCTTGTCGCACATCTGGCAGCAAATTTTTAATCCTGTGCCTGAGCGCGTTGTGTTTCTCCACCGCGAGGGGCGCGGACTGGTCCCTCGATGCGCTCGAACGGGGTCTTGCCACCTTTGATCCGGGGGGGCGCTATGTGACGCGACCGTTGGAGCAGCGGTTTCCCGACCTGAATATCAAGGGGTCCTATTATTTCTGGTCAGACAGATTGCTATCCGATGAGGAAACCGTCGGATTTCGCGCGCGGGATTACGACTGGCTTCAGGCGCAAAGTTTGCTGGAACTGGCGCTGTCCTATCGCGTGTCCTCCCATGTGGAAATCACCAGCGTTAATCATCTGATGTACGACGCTCTATACGATATTGAGACCGCCGACGGCTTATATGCCAATCGGGTGGATCGCGCGTTTGAGCAATACGACGATTTCGACCAGATTGCCCGCGAGCTCTATGTTTCCTACCGGCAGCCTGAATTTGATCTGGTGCTAGGCAAACAGCAGATTGCCTGGGGCAAGATGGATGGGCAGTTTATCGATGTTATCAATCCCATGGATTTTCGCGAAGGGGTACAACTCGAATCCAGCGACTATGAATTGCGGCGCATTCCGCTGTGGATGGCAAACGTCACCTACTATTTTCAGGGTACCTCGCTCAATTTATTATGGATTCCAGATTTTGAAAAAAATGTACTGCCCGCTTATGGATCGCCCTGGTCGTCGCCGCTACGCCCGCCGCGGGATCTCGACGCGCGCAACAACGAGATGTTGTTAAAAGGGCATACTAATGCCGCCGGCGACCGCATTCTAAATAGCGAAGAACCTGACTGGTACCGGTTTCGCGACCATCAGTTCGCCGCGCGTCTGGATTCCGCCAACGGGGCCCTGACCTGGGGGTTGATTTATTACTACGCCTGGACTCGGGATGCGTCGCAGTCTGTGGTTGGACGGTTTAGCGACGGGGATGGCGAACACCTGATACTACAACCGCGCTTCAAACGGCTACATCACTTTGGTGTAACAGCAGATTATTCCTGGGAGATGCAATCGGTACCGTTTGTCGGCAGTTTGCCGATTGTGATGCGCGCGGAAGCACTCTATACCAAAGGCGTCCCCTTCGCGGATTTCGACAAGTTGGCGGCGGCGCGCTCCGGGGCATTAACCAACGGGATCAGCGAGCGGGACACACTGCGGGGCGCCCTGGCTTTTGATTTCGCGTTTCCCGCCAGCGTCTCAGTGATCATACAACCCTCTGTGTATTACACCTTTGACTGGCATCCGGGCCTCGGTTCCGGTTTTGGTGGGGCCAGTGGCGATCGCTGGAACTTCGCGCCTGTCGTCTATGTGGGAAGGCCGATTCGCGCCACGGGTGATCGGCTGCGACTGGGATTAACCGTAACACCGATCTATAGCGGTCCAAATCGGGGTTTGCAGGGAATTAAAAATAAATTCGTGACTTCCTATGAGGTGTCCCAATATATTCAGGCCCGTCTGGTCTACACCAATTACAGTGGCGGTGATCCCGATGATCGCTATGGCCAATATGATCACTGGGATAATATCGGGTTTGAGTTGCAGTATGAATTTTAAAAAACTCCTCGCGGCGCTGTTGCTGGCAGCACCAGTGTTAGCGTTTTCTGAAGAATCGCCGACAAACCACTGGGAAACTCCAACGGCGCAAACCTGGCGGACTCTGGCGGAGTTTACCGCCGGGGAAAAGGCGGTCGTTGATTTGCGCAGCGCGACCCCGCGCAGTGGGGAATATCCGTATATGCCAGCGGAGGCGTATCCCTTCGCAGCGCCCTATACCGCGGAGGAAGTGGGCTACCGGCTGATGAACTACACCCATCGCGGCCGCTGGTCACACATTCTCGCGGATTCATTTGGCACTATTACGCACACCGGATACCTGACCCAGGGTGCGCTGCTGGCCATGGTGAATCAAGTCGATGGTGGCAATGGCATTGCGGGACAGCTTAATGCGAGGCCGGGTGACGTTCATTCACTGCAGCTTTTTCATCACGTGTATCCACCGCGCAACCACGGCAAACAAACGTTGTGGGTGATGCGGCGCACTGGACCGGAATACGCCAGCAAGCTCGATAACTTCTCCTATTCGCCCGCACTGCGGCGGGTGCGGCGCGCGCCAGCGCCGCGACGGGAGGAATCGTTTCCCAATACGGTGCCCACTTACGACGATGTGGCGGGACGCGACGCCTGGGAGTTATCTTGGCGTTTTATCGGCGCCGATGTGCTGTATCAGACGGTCCGTTTTCCCGTTAATCGTCCCACAATCACCCTGACCGGCGCCAATGGCAAGTATTATGAACAGGCCACGGCGGATATTCGCATGATGGGTGACGAATACCCCCACTATCGCGCGGATGGCGGTATCGATTGTTTCGTTGTGGTGGCGGAACCCAATCCCGCGTGGCTCCCGGATTATGCTGTTTCAAAAATTGTGTACTGGGTGGACCAGCACTACTTCTATCCGCTGCGCACCGAGCGTTACGATCGCGAAGGCAATCTGAAAACCATTGAGGTGCGGGTTGCCAAGCGTGAAAACCGGGCGTTGCCCGATTGGCAGGGGTACGCGAGCCTGCTGTTTGTGCACCATGAAATCAACGCCGATTTAATGAGCTACTACGTACATACGGGTCATTTGGCGCGGGAGTGGAGCGCAGAAGAGCAGACTTATTTCACGCCGGACTTTATGCGTCGCGACTGGTTGATCTATGCCCGCAAGAGTCATGCCCTGATCGACAGGCCGGAGGAGTTTTTCCTGCGACCCCAGTTACTCGCGGATCGTTTTCCCGCCGAGCGGCGGATTGTCATCGCTCCCGAGGTGGTCGCGCGAAGCAAAGCCCAGGACGCAGTGGGGCACCTGCTGTTTAGTCCCGATGAGTAAGGAGGAAGGTGGCAACGCTGGTTGGGGCGCGCTCCAAATAGCGCTTTACGGAGAGTAAGGGGCGGAATATTCCCGCACTCAGTGCAACGTCAAAGGCCGCAAGCAGTTATTCAGGGCTGTACGCACATACCGGGAGCCGGACATGTGCGGCGTTAAGTTTAGTCCTCGAAGCGCTGAAAAATCAGCGTCGCGTTGGTGCCGCCAAAGCCAAAGCTGTTGGACATTACCCGGTTGAGACGCACATTGTCGATGCGCTGGGTCGCGATGGGCATATCGGCCACCTCCGGGTCGAGGGTTTCGATATTGGCGGAGCCGGCGATAAAGTCGTTGTGCATCATCAAAATGCTGTACAGCGCTTCGTGGACCCCGGCGGCTCCCAGGGAATGACCGGAGAGGGATTTGGTCGAGGATATCGGCGGTGCCTTGTCGCCAAACACTTCGCGAATCGCCTGGATTTCCTTAATGTCCCCCACTGGCGTGCTGGTGCCGTGGGTATTGATGTAATCAATACCACCCTGGGTGGTCTCTAGCGCCTGGCGCATGCAGCGCACGGCGCCTTCCCCCGACGGCGCAACCATATCGAAACCGTCCGAAGTGGCACCGTATCCGACTATTTCCGCGTAAATTTTCGCCCCGCGGCGCTGGGCGTGCTCCAGTTCCTCGATGACAAAACAACCACCGCCGCAGGACATCACAAAGCCGTCTCGGCTGGCATCGTAGGGTCGCGAGGCGATCTCGGGAGTGTCGTTGTATTTGCTCGACAGGGCGCCCATGGAGTCGAACATACTGACCATGGACCAGTGTTCTTCCTCGGCGCCGCCAGCAAACAAAATGTCGTGCTTGCCGAGCTGAATTTGTTCGACCGCCGCCCCAATACAGTGTGCACTGGTGGCACAGGCCGATGATATACAGATATTCAATCCCTTGATCTCAAACGGCGTCGCCAGGCAGGCGGCCACCGTACTGCTCATAATTTGCGTGACGCGATAGGGGCCCATCTTGCGCACGCCTTTGTTGCGCAGGGTATCGATAGATTCGACAAATTTTTCGCCGGAAATACCGCCGGACCCCATGATAATGCCAGTGCGCGGATTGGAGACCTGATGGTGTTCAAGCTCTGCGTCGGTAATCGCCTGCTGCATGGCCACATAGCCGTACACGGCAGCCATGCTCATAAACCGTAAGTCTTTGCGGTCGACGTGTTCTTTCGGGTCCAGGTCAATTTGCCCGGCAATCTGGCTCTTGAGTCCCATCTCTCGATAATCGTCCTTTACGCGCACGCCGGAGCGCCCGTTTTTAAGGGCGTCGAGAACCGTATTTACATCGTTGCCGAGGCACGAGACAACGCCCATACCAGTGATCACCACACGTTTCATCAATGACCTCGAATCAGTTTATGCAAATAACTCTGGATTGGCGCAGGCACGCCGTGCAGAATCATTCATTGTACGAATTTATCTAGAAGTTGTCAGTGGAGGTAAACAATCCCACCCGCAGGTTTTTGGCGGTGTATATTTCTCTGCCGTCCACGCTCATGGAGCCATCGGCGATGGCCATCACCAGTTTGCGCTCGATAATCCGCGACACGTCCAGTTTATAGGTGACCTTGCTGGCGCTGGGAAGCACCTGACCAAAAAACTTTACCTCTCCTGAGCCGAGTGCGCGACCGCGACCTTCGTTACCCCGCCAGGTCAGGAAGAAACCAATCAGTTGCCACATGGCATCGAGCCCCAGGCATCCAGGCATCACCGGGTCGCCGACGAAATGGCAGCCAAAAAACCACAGATCCGGCTTGATATCCAGTTCAGCGATAATTTCACCCTTGCCATACTCTCCGCTACTGCCACTGATGTGGGTGATGCGGTCTATCATCAGCATATTGGGCGTTGGCAGACGGGCGCCGCCGGGACCAAATAGCGTACCCTGGCTACAGGCCAGCAGTTCTTCGTAATTAAATGCGTTCTGTTGCCTGGCATCAGGTTTTGTCAATTGCGGCCTCGTGCGGACGATAATTCAGAAGGGTGGCGCTGAGATGTTTTCAGAAAAGACGCGCCATTTTAGCGGATTGTGAAGGGAAGTCCAGCTTGGGGCACGACTTTCACCGTGCTTGATACTGGCGTTGGCGATAAGTATTCGCATGTTCCCGTACTGTGAGATAACCGGTAATCAGGAGGCCATTGCGAAATATCGCTATCGCTCTCGACGGTGACGCCACGTTACATGGCCGCCTGCAACCAGATTATTGCCGCAGTCCGGGGCCACCGACACCCGCGCGTACACTGGCGGTAATAAGTTGGATAGCTACAGCGTTTTATGAGTCCTGACTGAGCGCGCTGGTAATATCGAGCACGGCCTTTTTACCGTCCCCAAACACCATCAGACAATTGTCCTTGGCGAACAGGGGGTTGGGCAGACCGGCAAAGCCGGGACTCAGTGACCGTTTGATCACCACCACGGTTCTGGCCTTGTCCACGTTGAGAATCGGCATACCGTAGATGGGGCTGCCTTTGTCCTCCCGCGCCATGGGATTGGTGACATCGTTAGCGCCAATGACGATGGCTACGTCGGTTTGCTCAAAGGTCGGATTGATGCGATCCATCTCCACCAGTTGGTCGTAGGGCACCTCGGCCTCGGCGAGGAGCACATTCATGTGTCCCGGCATTCTGCCCGCCACCGGGTGAATGGCGTATTCCACTTCGATACCCTTCGCCGCGAGGACGTCGGCCAGCTCGCGCACCGCGTGCTGGGCCTGGGACATGGCCAGGCCAAAGCCGGGCACAATCACCACGCGCCGCGCCGTTTCCAGAATCATGGCGATTTCTTCCGCTTCGGCGCTCTTGATCTTGCCCGCGTAAATTTCATCGGCGTCGATGGCCTCGCTGCCCTCCGCCATCACGCCAAACAATACATTGGTAAGCGAGCGGTTCATGGCGACACACATGATTTTGGTCAAAATCAATCCCGACGCCCCCACCAGTGACCCAGCTACAATCAATACGGTATTGCCGAGAATAAATCCCGCGGCGGCGGCGGCGATTCCCGAATAGGAGTTCAGCAGGGCGATAACCACCGGCATATCGGCGCCGCCGATGGGCAACACCAGGGTGATACCGAGCAGTAATGACAATCCGAGTACCAGCCAGAACATATTGAGATTAGTGGGCTCGAGACAAAACGCGCCGAGCAGCCCTACGGCCGCGATAAAAATAGTGCCGTTCAGGTATTTCATCCCCGCAAAACCGATTGGTTTGCCTGAAATTAATTCCTGTAATTTGGAAAATGCCACCAGGCTGCCGGTCATGGTGACAGCGCCAATCAGGATGGTCACCATGACAAACAGCACGGCCAGCGTGCCCATCGGTCCGGCTTCGTAACCGGTGCTCTGTGCGGTTAACAAATGGCTGGCTGCGGCCAGGGCGAGGGACGCGCCGCCGCCAAAGCCGTTAAGCAGGGCAACCATCTGCGGCATGGCGGTCATGCTGACTTTCAGCGCCAGCAGGGCGCCGATCACTGTGCCCGCGGCTACACCAGCGATAATGAATTCAAAGCTGAGAATATGGCGATCAAACAGGGTAAAGGCGATCGCGATTAGCATGCCAAGGGCGGACAGGGTATTGCCGCGTACCGCAGTTTTGGGCCTGGTCAGGCCCTTGATGCCGAGAATAAAAAGTACCGCGGCTACCAGGTAGGCCAGGTGCTCAACAGAAGCATTCATCGATTATTCCTTGCGTTTGAACATCGCCAGCATGCGATTCGTGACCAGATAGCCACCAACCACGTTCAGCGTGGCCATAACTACCGCAGTAAAGCCCAGCCACGTCACCAGCGCCGAATCGGTATCGGCGCCAGCCGCCAGTAACGCCCCGACCAGGGTGATGCCGGAAATAGCATTGGTGCCGGACATAAGAGGTGTGTGCAGGGTCGGCGGCACCTTGTTGATGAGTTCGACGCCAAGAAACAGCGCGAGTACAAACAGCGCCAGTTGCATAACCAGTAATTCCATCAGGAATTCCCCTCTTGTAGTGTGGCGCTCGGCTCGGTTGCCAGTGGTGCCAGGCCCAGCAGCCCGCGCAGGCGCTGGTGGCGAACGTCACCGCCGTGGGCGGTAACGGTTTCGAGAATAATTTCATCGCTGAAATCGAGCTGCAGGTTACCTTCCGGGTCAATAAGTTGGCCCAGCAGTATTTCCATATTCTTACCGTACATCTGGCTGGCGTGCTGCGGCACACTGCTGGCGATATTGTCCGGGCCAATAATGGTGACGCCGTTTACCACCACGGTTTCATCCAGTTTCGTCAGTTCGCAGTTACCGCCTCGCTCGGCGGCGAGATCTACAATCACCGCACCGGGTTTCATATTGGCGACCATTTCTGCGGTGACCAGCACCGGGGATTTGGCGCCGGGGATGGCGGCCGTGGTAATGACCAGATCCTGGCGGGCGAGAATGGCGCTCATCTGCTCCCGCTGGCGGCGTAAAAAGTCTTCGCCCTGCTCCTTTGCATAACCACCCTTGTCCTCGGACGCATCCGTTTCCAGATCCAGCTCCACGGGTTTCGCGCCCACGGATAGAATCTGTTCGCGGGCGGCGGGGCGCACATCGTAGGCTTCCACCACGCCGCCGAGGCGTTTGGCGGTCGCGCAGGCCTGCAATCCGGCCACGCCGACGCCCATGATAAATACACGCATGGGGCTGAGGGTGCCCGCTGCGGTCATCAACATCGGCATAATGCGCGGTGACAGTGCAGCGCCCATTAATACCGCCTTGTAACCGGCCAGGGTGGCCATGGAAGATAATACATCCATGCTCTGTGCGCGGCTGATACGCGGCACCAACTCCATGGCGATGGCAGTTGCCCCGGTGGATGCTATTTTCTGCGCGGCCTGCGGAGAACCAAGGGGGTCCATCATGCCGGCCACCACCTGGCCTTGGCGCAACAGGGCGAGGTCGTCGTCGCCGTTGATAGTGTTCGCCCCAAACGACTGAACCTGCACAATTATGTCCGCGGCCGCAAAAATTTCCCCGCGATGTGGACAAATTTTGGCGCCAGCCGTGACGTAATCTTCATCCGGATACCCCGCGGCGCTACCGGCACCGCTCTCCAGCAGTATCTGAGTGCCCTTGTCACACCAGAATTTTACGTTGGCGGGGGACATGGCAACTCGCATCTCGCCGGGTTTTGTTTCCCGTGGTATGCCTACTATCACAGATAGTCTCCCGTGTTGAAGATGGTTGGAGGTAAGGTCCTGGCGGGCGATCCCTGCCGCAGGGGCGGCAACTCTACCTGAATCGTTGCCCCAAAAACAAGTTTTGGTTTGCCAGTTCAAGCTATTAATTGTTGTAGAATTTTTACATTTTTTGCGGGGTACGGCGAAGCGCTGACTAGCGGTAGGCTGTCACTGATCCCGCGGGAACAGCAGTATATTGCTGCGAGTGTCGCAGTCGTACCCCACGCCTGTTACGGGTCGTTTCCGGTAGTAATTTTAACGCCTTAAAAATCGCGGTCGATGGCAAAGTTGGCGAGGTCCAGTAATGCCTGTTGCTCCTCGGATGTTGCGAGATTAGCGATACTTTGTCTCGCCAGGTTGCTGTGGATACGGGCCTGGTCCATGGTGTAAGCGTCGGCGCGGGTTGCGCGAATAATTTCGATAACGGCGTCGAGAGAGGTGTCCTGGCTTTCCTGGATCGCGGTCTGAATGACGTGACGTTGCGCATCGGATCCGGTGCGCATGGCATAGATAAGCGGTAGCGTGACTTTACCTTCGGCGAGGTCATCGCCAATATTTTTCCCCATTTGCGCGCTGTCGCCGCGATAGTCCAATGCATCGTCGACCAGTTGAAACGCCATGCCAAGATGGTGGCCGTAGCGTGCCATGGCGTCACAAACGGCGGGCGGAGCGGCGGCCAGCGACGCGCTTGCAAGGGCGGCGCCGGTGAACAGACAGGCAGTTTTTTTATCGATTACTTGCATATAATCCGCTTCCGAGATGGTCGCATCGCGGATATTAATTAACTGCTGTACTTCACCTTCGGAAATGGTATTGGTGGTGTCGGCCAGGATATCCATGATCCGCACATCCCCCATTGCTACCATCATTTGAAAGGCCCGCGAGTAGAGGAAGTCGCCCACCAGCACGCTAGGCGGGTTGCCCCATTTGGCGTTAGCGGTGTGCAGGCCGCGGCGTAAATCCGACGTGTCCACAACATCGTCGTGGAGCAGGGTGGCGGTGTGAATAAACTCGATAACTGCGGCAAGGTTGATGTGTTTGCTGCCGGCATAGCCGCAACTGCGTGCTGCAAGCAATGTAACCACCGGGCGTAAACGTTTGCCGCCAGCGTTGACGATGTGGTGCCCGATATCCTCGATCAGCGCAACATTGGAGTGCAGTTCCTTGAGAATAAGCTGATTGACGGCGTCAAAATCCTCTTTGACGACCTGGTGAAACCTGAGCATCGCAGCGGTGTCCGGGGTGAAATGGCGCTGGCATCCTAGGCGGGTGGAAAGGAGGTGTCAAGGCTGGGGCTGGCGTTTTTGCAGCCGGCGAACTGGGGCTGTATTACCGCTGCGGGGCGCTTGCGGCGCGGGCTGCTTTGCCTTAGAATTGCCGCCCTTCCGAAACCGGTCTTCCCGTCGGGCGAGGCTGGCAGCAGCGCGAGTAAATGGAGCAGAGCATGTACGCGGTTATTGAGAGTGGCGGTAAGCAGCATCGAGTGGTGCCGGGGGAGACCCTTAATCTGGAAAAGCTTGAGATAGCTACCGGTGAATCCATCGCTTTCGACAAAGTGCTGATGGTTGGCGACGGGGACAATATCACCCTGGGCGCCCCCTATGTGGCGGGTGGCAAGGTAACCGCTGAAGTGATCAGTCACGGTCGCGATAAGAAGGTTAGCATTGTGAAATTCCGGCGGCGCAAGCATCACCGTAAGCAAATGGGGCACCGCCAGTGGTATACCGAAGTCAGGATTACTGATATTCAGGCGAGCTGATAGCACTGCGTTGCACCGAGAACATCAAGAGTACGTAGTTGGTGGTTGGGTACTCGCACCAGAGTGAAATACACGAACACAGGAGAGACAGGTTATGGCGCACAAGAAGGCCGGTGGCAGTACTCGCAATGGACGCGATTCAGAAAGTAAACGCCTTGGTGTGAAGCGCTTTGGCGGTGAGCAGGTCAAGGCGGGCAGTATTATCGTTCGCCAGCGCGGCACCCGTTTCCATCCTGGAGAGAACGTTGGAATCGGCCGCGATCACACCTTGTTTGCCACGGTCGATGGCGCGGTAAAATTTGTGGTGAAAGGGCCTGACAATCGCAAATACGTGAATATTGTTACCGCCTGATTACGTGCGGTAGCGTAAATAGGGCCCCGCATGCGGGGCTTTTTTTATGGCCATGGGTTACTATTCAAGAGCGATACGGCGCGGGATGCCATTGTGAAATTTGTTGATGAAGCACCAATCAGGGTCGAAGCCGGAAATGGCGGGAGCGGACGGCTGGGTTTTCGCCGGGAAAAATATATACCCAAAGGTGGGCCCGACGGTGGCGACGGCGGCGATGGCGGCGATGTGGTGCTGGTGGCGGATGAAAACTTTAATACGCTGGCCGACTACCGCTACCAGCGGGTATTTCGCGCCGAGAATGGCGAGCCCGGTGGCGGAGGGCATTGTCGCGGCAAGAGCGGTGAGGATCTGATCTTGCCGGTACCCGTCGGCACCACAGTGATCGATGAAGACACTCAGGAAATTCTTGGCGACCTGGCTACGGCGGGCCAGCAGCTGGTGGTGGCGCGGGGTGGCTTTCACGGGCTGGGCAATGCCCGCTACAAATCCAGCACCAATCGCGCGCCGCGGCAAACCACCCCGGGGCAACCCGGCGAAGTGCGCAACTTGCGTCTCGAGCTGAAGGTGCTGGCAGACGTGGGGCTGGTCGGTATGCCCAACGCGGGCAAATCCACATTTATCCGCGCGGTATCCGCGGCACGGCCCAAAGTGGCGGATTATCCATTTACCACCCTGGTGCCCAACCTGGGCGTAGTCAAAATGCAGCGCTATCAGAGTTTTGTGATAGCGGATGTGCCTGGCTTGGTTGCCGGTGCTTCCAGCGGGGCAGGTTTGGGCGTGCGTTTTCTGCGCCATCTGACGCGCACCCGACTGTTGTTGCACCTGGTGGATATGGCGGTGGTGGATGGCACGGATCCGACCGATAATGCGCGGGTAATCGAGCAAGAACTGGCAAATTTCAGCCCGACGCTGGCGGCTCGCGACCGCTGGCTCGTGCTCAACAAAATTGATCTACTGCCCCCCGAGGAAGTAGCACAGCGCTGTGCCGACATGGTATCCAAACTGGGCTGGAGCGGCCCGGTACACCAGATATCCGGATTGTCCGGCTCGGGTATTCAGGCACTGTGCGCCGCCATTCAGAACTATCTGGATGCACGGCGGATGCAGGAACAGGAGGATCCGGAAAGTGCGCGCGCGGAGCAGGAGCTCCAGTTGCGCATGCAGGCAGAGGGGCGGGAGCGTGTTGAAATGTTGCGCGCCACCTGCAGCGGTGATGCGGCACAGGATGACGATGAGGACGGTGACGGTGAGATGGAAGTCATCTATACCCGGTGACGGCCGCGATCGGCTGCGCCAGGGTTGCACGGTGAGGCGGTCGTCGGGCGCCAACGCTATAACAACCCGATAATTATTCGACCATTAATCGATATTGGATATGAGCAGAGAACGCGTTACCAGGTCCCGGCGCTGGGTGATTAAAATCGGTAGTGCGCTATTGACCAATAATGGTCGCGGTCTCGACCGCGCGGCGATTGGCGAATGGGTGCGCCAGATGGTGGCCCTGCGCGCTGCCGGTATTGAACTGGTGCTGGTGTCGTCCGGTGCGGTAGCCGAGGGCATGACCCGGCTGGGCTGGGTATCACGCCCCACGCTGATCCACAAATTGCAGGCAGCCGCGGCGGTCGGCCAGATGGGGCTGGTGCAGGCCTACGAGTCACAATTTCAGAAATTTGGTTTACACACCGCCCAGGTGCTGGTGGATCACGACGATTTATCCAGCCGCGAGCGCTATCTGAATGCGCGTAGCACATTAAAGACGCTAGTGGCCCTCAACGTTGTACCGGTAGTTAATGAAAATGACACGGTGGTGACGGAAGAAATCCGCTTTGGCGACAACGATACCCTGGCCGCCCTGGTAGCAAATTTAATTGAAGCAGATCTGCTGGTTATTTTAACCGATCAAAAAGGCATTTTCCGCGAAAACCCGAGTATTAATCCACAGGCCGAACTGATTGGCGAAGCCAGTGCCGCCGACGCGACCCTGGACCAGGTGGCGGGAGGCAGCAGTAGTGGCCTGGGTCGAGGCGGAATGATTACCAAGCTGCGCGCGGCGCGCCTGGCCGCCCGCTCCGGCGCCAATACTGTTGTGGTTGGTGGTCGCGAACCAGACGTACTGACCCGGGTTGCGGCCGGTGAACAATTGGGTACCCTGCTGGTGTCCGGGCAGGAACCGATCGCGGCCCGTAAGCAATGGCTGGCAGGGCGGTTGCAGGTGCGCGGTACGCTGGTGCTGGATAATGGCGCTGTCAACGTGCTGCGCGATCAGGGCAAAAGTTTACTGCCGGTCGGGGTGCGTGCCGTGGAGGGCAGTTTCCCCCGGGGTGAAATGGTGCGCTGCGTCGATGAAAATGGTAACGAAGTGGCACGCGGACTGGTTAACTACAGCGCGGCGGATGCGCGCAGAATCATGGGGCAGGGCAGTGCGCGGATTGCGGATATTCTGGGCTATAAAGACGACGACGAATTAATTCACCGGGACAATCTGGTGTTGTTGTAGGTCGCGGCAGGTTGTCGGCAAACGATTGCGAAATTAAAAAACCGACCTCGTGGTCGGTTTTTTTAATGGGCTCAATTGTTTGCCCAGGCTGTTGCACCAGGTAGTTCGCGCCCAGCAAGCCGGCGCGACAGTTAGGCTGTTATTGCGTGGCGAGCGCCTTGATCTTGCTGTTGAGACGGCTCTTGTGCCGAGCGGCCTTGTTTTTGTGCAGAATACCCTTGTCCGCGATGCGATCGAGGATCGGCACGGCCACGCCATAGGCGGCCTTGGCCTCTTCCAGATTGCCGGAAGCGATAGCTGCGTTTACTTTTTTCAGATACGTGCGGGCCATGGACCGCAGGCTGGCGTTGTGTTGACGCCGCTTTTCACTCTGGCGCGCGCGTTTTCTTGCTTGGGCTGTGTTTGCCAACTGACCTTGCTCCTGTCAATCCCAACGATTTTGAGGACGCGGACTATACCGAGTTTGTTGCTCTTAGGCAACTGTTGGGGCGCTGCTGTGGCCGTGCTGGGCGAGCGCCCACTGCACGTGTTCGCGGACCATCGCGGAGGGGTGCTGGGCGCGCGCGGTCAGCGCTGCAATAACCCGCTGGGAATAAGGTGCATTGCCCAGGCCCACGGCCAGATTGCGCAGCCAGCGCAGATAGCCGATGCGCCGAATGGGCGAACCCGCGGTATTGTCCAGAAATTCCTGCTCCGTCCACAGAAACAGGTCGGTTAACTGGCTGTCGTCCAGCTGGTGGCGGGGGCGAAAATCGGGCTCGCTGGTGGGTCGGGCGTAGCGATTCCAGGGGCAGATGGTCTGACAATCGTCGCACCCGAAAACCCGGTTGCCGATCGCGGCGCGAAACTCTAGGGGGATACTGTCCTTGTTCTCGATGGTCAGATAGGAAATGCATCTTCTGGCGTCCAGTACGTACGGTTCCGGAAACGCATTGGTCGGACACACCTTGAGGCACGCGCGGCACTTGCCACAGCTATTTTTCTCGGTGGGGTTATCCACTGGCAGGGGCAGACTGGTAAAAAGTTCGCCGAGGAAAAACCAGGATCCCGCTCGCGCGTTTAACAACAGGGTGTTTTTGCCAATCCAGCCCAGGCCCGCTTTTTCGGCGAGGGGTTTTTCCATGACCGGCGCACTGTCCACAAACGGGCGCTGGATTACCGTGCCGGGGTACAGATCGTCGATTTTTTTGGCGAGCGCCGCCAGGCGCTTACGCACCAGTTTGTGGTAGTCCCGACCCGTCGCGTAACGGGAAATATAGGCTTTATCCGGCTCGCGCAGGCGCGCAACCAGTTTCGAATTCGGCGCCAGGTAATCCATGCGTACGCTGATAACGCGCACGGTGCCGGACAGTAACAGGTCGGGACGCCAGCGTTTGGCGCCGTGGGCAGCCATCCAGTCCATACTGCCGTGCAGGCCCCGCGCCAGCCAGGTGCGCAGGCGCTCACCGGCAATGCCCAGGTCGAGATCCGCAATGCCCGCCTGCTGAAAACCCTGCTCCCGCGCCAGGCGCTTGATATCGTCGGCAAGTTTGGCGTAGTCCGTTGGCGTGTGCGATTGGCTGCGAGCAGGCATGGTAGTGGTCTTCGGTTGCCGTATAATTCTGCCAGAAATCAGGCGCACGGTGGAAAATTAATGGCGATATTCCCTGACGGGCTTTATACCGCGGCACAGGTACGTGCGCTAGATCGTTGCGCCATAGAGGTGCACAACATTCCCGGCATAACACTGATGAAACGGGCGGGTCTATTTGCGCTGGACGCGTTGTTGGCGCGTTGGCCACAAACTACATTGATTACGGTTTTTTGTGGCAGCGGCAACAACGGGGGCGACGGATACATTGTTGCCGGTGCGGCGGCACAGCGCGGATTACCGGTGCGCGTTGTGTGTCTTGGTAAAGTGGATAAATTGACTGCGGATGGTCAGCGCGCGCGGGCATTCGCTCAGGCTCAGGGCGTGGCAATCACGCCCTTTGTCGACGGTGTGGCATTGACCGAAGGTGTCTTGGTGGATGCCCTGCTCGGTATCGGTGTCGCGGGGGAGGTGCGCGGCCCCACCGGCGCGGCGATTAACGCAATGAACGCGAGCGGCTTGCCCACGCTGGCGCTCGATATTCCCTCTGGCCTGTGTAGCGATACGGGTCGCGAACTGGGGGTGGCGGTGCGCGCGCAGGTAACCACATGTTTTGTCGGCTTAAAGCGCGGTCTGTATACAGGCCGCGGTCCAGCAGTGTGCGGCGACGTTGAATTTTCCGATCTGGGAGTGCCCGAGGCTGTTTATAACGCCGCGCCCGCAAGTGCGGTGCGCCTCGAGCCATCGCACGTGCTTAGCGCGTTGCCGCAGCGGCAGCGGGATGCTCACAAAGGTGATTTCGGCCATGTGCTGGTTATCGGCGGGGATGATGGTTACGGCGGCGCCGTCGCCATGGCGGCCGAGGCGGCGCTGCGGGTTGGGGCCGGTCTGGTCAGTGTTGCCACCCGTCCGCAACACGTGCCGGCGCTGTTGGCGCGACGCCCTGAATTGATGGTGCACGGCGTTGCCTCTGGCCAGGAGCTGGAACCCCTGCTGCCGGGTCCCACCCATCTGGTTATAGGCCCCGGCCTGGGACGCTCCCCCTGGTCCGAACAGATGTTGCAACAGGCGCTCAACAGTGGCTTGCCCATGGTGGTGGATGCGGACGCGCTTAATATTCTTGCCGCCGGCCGTATTGGGCGCAGCGGTGTGGATGCGCGTGCCTGGGTTCTCACACCCCATCCTGGCGAAGCGGCGCGGCTACTCGGGGTTGCCACGGCGCAGGTGCAACAGGATCGGTTTAGCGCAGCGCAAAACCTGTGGCAACGGTATCCCGGCACGGTTTTGCTGAAGGGAGCGGGAACGTTGTTATGCCATGGCGAACAAGCAGGCGGGCAGCCAGTGTTTGAACTTTGTACACAGGGCAATCCGGGTATGGCCAGCGGTGGTATGGGTGATGTGTTGAGCGGTGTGATTGGTGGCCTTATGGCGCAAGGGTTGACGCCAGCGGATGCAGCCAGGCTCGGTGTCTGTGTCCACGGCGGTGCGGCTGATCGCGCGGCGGCAGTGGGCGGCGAGCGCGGACTGTTGGCGACGGACCTGATGGCCCATTTACGTCGGTTGGTGAACGGGTGAGTATGCGACGCGAGTTGAAATGCAATCGTTGACGGTTATGCTGGCTGACGAACAGGCTACCGTGGCGTGTGGTGCGCGCCTCGGTGCGGTCGTTAACCATGCCGTGATTTTTCTGGAAGGTACGTTGGGCGCGGGCAAAACCACGTTCTGTCGTGGTGTACTGCGTGCCATGGGTCATGTCGGACCGGTTAAAAGCCCAACCTATACACTGGTGGAGCCCTATAGTCTGGCGCGCGGAAATTTGTATCATTTCGACCTGTACCGGCTCGGTGATCCCGAAGAACTGGAGTTTATCGGTATGCGCGATTACTTTGATGAACCGGCTATCTGCCTGATAGAATGGCCGGAACGGGGTGCGGGCATGTTGCCGCCAGCGGATATACGGGTTTTGCTCGAAGTTGTCGCTACCGGGCGTAGCGCCACCCTGGTGCCGGTGTCCACGGCAGGCGGTGCGGTGATAGATACACTTGCTGCGCAGACAACCGCAGGCAGACTGGGCGACATTAAATAACAGTGCGCGCTTAAAGAGCGCTGATATTGGTTAACACAATTGAGGGCGAATATTGCCGAGGGGTACAACGGGAAGCAGAGCTGTGGCGACCGCATTATGCTTTGGCCTGATGCTCACGGCCCCCTTCTCGGTTGTCGCGGCCACGATTGAGGGTGTGCGCCTGTGGCGCGCCCCCGACCACACCCGTCTGGTTTTTGATCTGAGCGAAGGTGTTGAACACAAGCTATTTTCCCTGCAAAACCCCGAGCGACTGGTGATCGATATCGCCAATGCTTCGTTGCCCCGCGGTTTACCCGCACTCGATCTGGCGCCCACCCCGTTAAGCGCCATCCGCAGCGCCGCCCGCGAACCGTCCGGGTTGCGCATTGTGCTCGATTTGCACACCAACGTCACGCCGCGGAGTTTTCTGTTAAAGCGCAATGAACAGTATGGCGACCGGCTGGTGGTGGATCTGTTTGACCAGCAGCAGGCCACCGAAAAAACGGTGCGCGATGTGGTGCCGGACAACGATAATCAACGCGCGATCGTGATTGCCATCGACGCCGGTCACGGCGGTGAAGATCCCGGCGCTATCGGCCCCAATCGCGTGTACGAGAAAAAAGTGGTGCTCGATATCAGCCGTGCGCTGAAGCGACGCCTGGACCGGGAGCCGGGATATTCAGCGGTGCTGGTACGCACTGGAGATTACTACATTCCGTTAAACCGACGCGCAGCTATCGCGCGGGAAAAAAGAGCCGATATGATGATTTCGGTGCACGCCGACGCGTTCAAAAACCCGGCCGCGCGGGGCGCTTCGGTGTACGCGCTGTCGCGGCGTGGCGCAACCAGTGAAACCGCGCGCTATCTGGCCGAACGGGAAAATCGCGCGGATCTGATCGGTGGGGTTGGCAGTGTTAGCCTCAACGACAAGGATAAGATGTTGGCCAGCGTGCTGCTCGACCTGTCCATGACGGCGACACTGGATAGCAGTCTCGAGGTGGGCGCGGAAGTGCTGAAGGCGATGGGCGCGTTTGCGCATCTGCACAAGCGGCACGTGGAACAGGCGGGATTCGTGGTGCTCAAATCCCCCGATATGCCCTCCATTCTCGTTGAAACTGGATTTATCTCCAACGCCACCGAAGCACAACGTCTTAACCAGGCGGATTATCAACAAAAAATGGCAGATGCCATTTTTACCGGGGTGCACCGCTATTTCACCGCGCGTCCACCGCCGGGAACCCGTCTGGCGTGGCAGCGGGGGCGGTCGGCGGATCGCGAGTATATTATCAGTCATGGCGACACCCTGTCGGATATCGCGCAGCGACATAATGTTTCCGTGAAACGCCTGCTGGAGCACAATCGGCTTAATTCCACCACCATACGCACTGGTCAACGCATCAGTATTCCAACCTCGTAATGTGAGCACTATGCAGTCAATTCGTTTACTCAGTCCCCGACTGGCAAACCAGATTGCAGCCGGTGAGGTGGTGGAGCGACCCGCGTCAGTGGTCAAGGAACTGATCGAAAACAGTCTCGACGCCGGTGCCGACCGCATCGATATCGATGTTGAGCTCGGCGGCGCCAAATTAATTCGCGTGCGCGACACCGGCGTCGGCATTGCCAGGGAGGATTTGCCCCTGGCCCTGAGCCGCCATGCCACCAGCAAGATTATCGAGCTGGAAGATCTGGAGGGCGTGGCAACCCTTGGATTTCGCGGCGAAGCGTTGGCCAGCATTGGCTCCGTTTCCCGGTTGACCCTCAGCGCCAACGCGGAAGCCGGCAACGCCGGTTGGTGTGCGGTGACCGAGGGGCGCGATATGGCGGTCGCGGTGAAGCCCACTCCCCATGCGCGTGGTGCCACGGTAGAAGTCCGGGATTTATTTTTTAACACGCCGGCGCGGCGCAAGTTTCTACGCAGCGAAAAAACCGAATACGCGCGTATCGAAGAGGTGGTTAAAAAGCTGGCGCTGAGTCGTTTCGATGTGGACTTTAGCCTGCGCCACAATAATAAAATGGTGCATCAATTCCGCGCCGCGCCGGATCGTGACCAGTGGGAGCGGCGCGTGGCTGCCGTGTGCGGGGCGGCATTTATGGACGCCTCCCGATTTATCGATGTTGAGCGCAACGGCCTGCGTTTGTGGGGATGGCTGGCGGCGCCGACTTTCTCCCGCAGTCAGGCCGATTTACAGTACTTTTTTGTCAATGGGCGCTGCGTGCGGGACAAGGTGGTGACTCACGCGGTGCGCCAGGCCTATCGCGACGTGATGTATCAGAATCGCCACGCGGCCTTCGTCCTGTTTATTGAGCTCGATGCCAGAGCAGTGGATGTCAATGTCCATCCCACCAAGCACGAGGTGCGTTTTCGGGATAGTCGCGGGGTACACGATTTCCTGTTTCATCACTTACACCGGGCAGTAGCCGCAATGGGGCCCGGTGCGCCAGCTATGGAGAGATCGGTACCTCAGCTGGCAGGCAACGAGGGCCCGGGTGCGGTAGCCACGCAAGCGCCGGGGCGGGATTCTCGTGGTCAGACATCCGGTTACCACCAGCACGCTATCGATCTGCGGCAAAATAGCGGCGGCGTGCTCGGGGAGATGCGCGAACTCTACGGCGCGGGCAATCTCCAGCCTCAGGAGGGTCGCCAGTTTGGCGTTCTTGGGCCATTTACAGGGGTTGCCGGGCAGACCCCGCCCGCAGAGCAGCCGACTCCGGCACTGGGCTATGCCGTGGCGCAAATACTCGGGGTATATATTCTCGCGCAGAACGAACGCGGGCTGGTTGTTGTGGATATGCACGCCGCCCACGAACGTATTACCTACGAGCAGATGAAAACCGCGTACGAAAAACAGACGGTTGCCACCCAGCCACTACTGGTGCCGGAAAGTCTCAGCGTCAGCCAGCGCGAGGCGGATTGTGCCGAAAGTAGCGCGGAGCTGTTTCGCGATTTGGGCTTCGACGTGCAGCGCGCGGGGCCGGAAACCCTGTTGGTGAGGAGTATTCCCGCGTTGCTGCGCGGCGTGGATGTCGCGTTACTGGTGAGGGATGTACTGGCGGATATCTTAACCCACGGGGACAGTGATCGTCTCAGTGCCCGCAGCGATGAAATTTTATCGACCATGGCCTGCCGCGGTTCCGTGCGCGCCAATCGGCAGTTGACCATAGCGGAGATGAATGCGCTGCTGCGGCAGATGGAAGTCACCGAACGCAGCGGGCAGTGTAATCACGGTCGCCCGACCTGGGCGCAGCTGACCCTGGAGCAACTGGACAAGCTGTTCTTGCGGGGGCGCTGAGTGAGCGCCACAGGCGCCGGGGCGCGCCCTCTGGTTTTGTTTCTAATGGGTCCAACGGCGTCGGGTAAAACCGATCTGGCGCTGGCTTTGCGCGACCATTCACCGGTGGAATTAATCAGCGTCGATTCAGCGCAAATTTATCGTGGCATGGACATCGGCACCGCCAAACCCGACGCGGAGACGTTAGCGCGGCATCCCCATCGTTTAATCGACATTCGCGACCCGGCGGACCCTTATTCCGTGGCCGATTTTGTGGTGGACGCGCACCGCGAGATCGCGGATATCCGCGCCCACGGAAAAACCCCGCTATTGGTGGGAGGCTCCATGCTTTATTTCCGCGCGCTGCTTGATGGTCTGGCTGAATTACCCGCGCCGAACCCGCAAATACGTGCGCAGATTGCCCGCGAGGCTGAGGAACGGGGTTGGCCTGCCCTGCATGCCCGATTGGCCCAGGTCGATCCCGAAAGTGCTGCCAGCTTTCATCCCAATCATTCCCGGCGCATTCAACGGGCGTTGGAGGTTTATCTCACCACGGGCCGGTCCCTGACAGCCTTGCATCAGGAACAACTGCGCTGCGGTAAGGGCACAGCCGCTCTTACCGACACCCATAGAGTGCTGGCCTGCGCGCTGTCGGGAGGCTCACGGGCCAATTTGCATCTGCGCATTGCCCGGCGCTTCGCATTTATGCTGGAGCACGGCCTGGTGGAGGAAGTGGCGACACTGCGCGACCGGGGTGATCTGTCACCCGCCTCCAGCGCCATGCGCGCCGCCGGTTATGGGCAGCTGTGGTCATATCTCGAGGGTGATTGCGACTATCAAACGGCAGTTGAGAGGGGAGTGATCGCCACCCGGCAACTGGCCAAGCGGCAGCTCACCTGGTTGCGTAATTGGCCCAATTTGCACTGGCTGGATGTCGAAACCCCAGGGGAGGGCTTGCCGTCGCCGTCACAAATTTTGGTTAATTACTTGAAAATTTTGGAAAAAGAGGCCATATACTAAACTCACGGCCGATAGTATCATAGCCGGCCCAGGCGATGTGTCGTTGAATCTGGCGCTTTAACCTTATGGTTTTATTGAATATTTAATTTTTTTGGTTTCTTAACACGAAGGAGAATAACGATGTCAAAAGGGCATAATTTACAAGACCCTTTCTTGAACGTACTGCGCAAGGAACGGATCCCTGTCTCTATTTTTCTCGTCAATGGCATCAAATTGCAGGGCCAGGTCGAGTCGTTTGATCAGTTTGTCGTACTGCTCAAGAATACTGTCAGCCAGATGGTCTACAAGCACGCGATATCCACGGTCGTGCCATCCCGTCCCGTCAAGTTGCCCATGGCTGTGCCGCCGTCTGGAGACGGGGACAGTGAGTATGGCGACGAGGATCAGGGAGGCTGATTGTTTTTTGAGCGCCCGGATTCCGGTGAACTCGCCATCCTGGTACACCTCGATATCGCCAGTGAGCGGGAACCGGAGGGCTGCCGGGAATTTGAAGAACTGGTGCTGTCCGCTGGCGGCGATCCGGTGGCTATTGTTGGCGGTCACCGGCCGACACCCCACAGCCGCTACTTCGTCGGCACTGGCAAGTTGCAGGAACTCACCGATCTGGTGCGCGAGCACGGCGCCAAACTGGTTATTTTTAACCACCCACTGAGTCCAAGTCAGGAGCGCAATCTGGAGCAGGTGTTGTGCTGCCGGGTGGTGGATCGCGTCGGGCTTATTCTCGATATTTTTGCGCAACGGGCGCAGACCCACGAGGGTAAATTACAGGTCGAACTCGCTCAGCTCCAGCATTTGAGTACTCGGCTGGTGCGCGGCTGGACCCATCTGGAACGCCAGAAGGGCGGCATCGGTTTGCGCGGCCCAGGGGAAACCCAGTTGGAGAGTGACCGGCGCATGGTGCGGGCGCGTATCAAGGCGATTCAGAAACGTCTGGAAAAAGTACGCAGCCAGCGAGCCCAGGGGCGCCGTCGGCGGCGGCGCGCGGAAATTCCTACCGTGTCGCTGGTAGGCTACACTAACGCTGGCAAGTCCACTCTGTTTAACACGCTCGCCGGCGCCCGTAGCTTCGTTGCCGACCAGTTATTTGCGACCCTGGACCCCACCATGCGGCGCCTCGATCTGGCTCAGGTTGGACCGGTAATTGTCGCCGATACAGTGGGCTTTATCAGTCATTTGCCCCATAAACTGGTCGAGGCTTTTCGCGCCACGCTGGAAGAAGCGACGCAGGCCAGTTTGTTGTTGCACGTTGTCGATGGCGCCAGCGAGACGCGGCATCAAAATATCGAGCGTGTTAACGAGGTGCTGGCGGAAATCGGCGCCACCGATATCCCGGTGTTGACGGTCTACAATAAAATTGATTTGCTCGATGGCGTGGAGCCGCGCATCGAACGCGACGCGCGCAATAAACCCACTGGCGTGTGGTTGTCCGGGCACAGCGGTGCCGGGCTGGAGCTGCTGGTGAAGGCCATGGTCGAATTGTTAAGTGGCGCCATTCACCAGGGCACTTACTATTTGACGCCGCGGCAGGCGCGGTTAAGGGCGCAGTTTTACCGCGCGAATGGCGTCGTCGCAGAACAGAGCACGGAAAATGGTGGTACCATATTGCAGGTGAGGCTGACGCAGGCGGACTTTAGTCGTCTGTTAAAAACCGAGGGTATAGAGGTGCGGGATTTGACGCCGGTACTTAAAGAATCTGTTCCCAATAAGTTGGCGCGTAGCGCCTGATAGCGAATTACACAACCGCTTTTTTTGAAGTGGTGAATCTGGAGTAATCAATGGCCTGGAATCAACCTGGTGGCGGCAAGGATCCCTGGGGCGGCGGCAATACGCCCCCCGAACTCGATCAGGCGCTACGTGAACTGAAAGAAAAATTTTCAGGAATTTTCGGTGGTGGTGGCAAAGGTGCGGGGGGCGACGGTCAGCCCGGCGGTGGCGGCTTTGCGTTTTTTGCCGGCGCTTTGCTGATGATTGCGCTTGTCTGGTCCCTGTTCGGCATATATCAGGTCGACGCCAAGGAAAAAGCCGTCATTCTGAGATTTGGGAAATATCTCGAAACGGTTGGGGATGGTCTGCACTGGAACCCGCCGTTGATTGACTCGCGTACGATAGTGCGGGTAACCGAGGAGCGCCAGTACCAGGTCAACGAAAAGATGCTGACGGAGGATGAAAACATTGTCGAACTGCCGTTGACGGTGCACTACAACATTCGCGACGTAAAGGCGTTTGTCCTTGGCGTAAAGGAGCCGGAATTGAGTCTGCGCGAGGCGACCAACAGCGCCCTGCGTCATGTGGTGGGGAGCAGCAAGCTGGATGATGTGGTTTCCACCGGGCGGGAAAAGCTCGGCGACGACGTCGAGGCGCGGTTACAAAATTACCTGGATAACTACGGTACCGGGATTCATATTATCAAAATCAACATTCAGGAAGCCAAGCCACCCACCGAAGTCAAAGCCGCCTACGATGATGTGATCAAGGCGCGCGAAGATCAGGAGCGGCTGGTGAATGAGGCTCAGGCCTATGCCAACGGCATTATTCCAGAGGCGCGGGGGCGGGCCCAGCGGGTGATAGAGGAAGCAACCGCGTATCAATCCCGGGTGGTGGCGGAGGCCGAGGGCGAGGCGCAGCGTTTTGAAAAATTACTCGGCGAGTATCGCAAGGCGCCTGAGGTTACCCGGCAGCGCCTCTATCTCGAAGCGGTGCAGAAGGTGATGTCCAGCAGTACCAAGGTGATGGTGGATGTCGACGGTGGCAATAATATGCTGTATTTGCCGCTGGATAAGATGCTCTCCCAGCAACCGGCGGGCGGCACGCCCCAGAGGTCGCTGTCGGCGTCGGATATCAGCGTTATCGCCGATGAGGTAATTGACAAATTACGCCGGCAACCTGCTGCAACACCCCGTCGGGAGGTACGCTAGTGAATTCTAAATTTTCTACCTATGTAATGTTCACTGCGCTGTTGGCGATAGCTCTGAACAGCACCTTGTTCGTGGTGATGGAAACGGAACGGGCCGTCAAGTTGCGTTTTGGCCGGATCATTGAGGCGGATATCGGCCCCGGGTTGCACTACAAATTACCCTTTGCCGACAAAGTGCGTAAATTCGACGCCCGGGTTTTGACATTGGACGCGGAACCGAAAAGTTTTTTTACGGTGGAAAAAAAGCGGTTGATCGTCGATTCGTTTACCAAGTGGCGGATTATCGACGTGGAGACCTATTACAAGGCTACCGGCGGCGATGAAGTAGTGGCCCACAGTCGCCTCGCGGATCGAGTGAACGATGGACTGCGTAACCAGTTAGGCACGCGCACTCTGCACGAAGCGGTCTCCGGCGAGCGCGATTTGCTGATGAAAAATATTACCGATGAGCTTAACCAGTCGGTGTCGTCATCGCTGGGGGTCCAAGTGGTGGATGTGCGCGTCAAGGGCATCGACCTGCCCCCCGAGGTGAGTGACGCGGTGTACCGGCGCATGACGGCGGAGCGTGAAAAAGAAGCGCGGGAACTGCGTTCCAAGGGCCTTGAGGCGGCGGAGCGGGTGCGCGCCGATGCCGACCGCCAGGAAATCATTATTAAGGCCAATGCCTACAAACAGGCCGAACTATTGCGCGGTGACGGCGACGCCATTGCCACCGGAATCTACGCGGCGGCGTATAGCAAGGATCCGGAATTTTACGCGTTTACCCGTAGTCTGGGCGCCTATCGCGAAGCGTTTAACAATAAGAGCGACGTCTTGCTGGTGGAGCCGGATAGCGATTTTTTCCGTTATTTGACAAGCCAAAAGGGTCGGTGACAGGCAAAAAAAATGCGGCACCTGAACGGCTAAGCTGGTAGAATTTCAAAACCGGGGAGACCCGGTTTTTTTGTGGTTTGAAGAAGCCTCGGGAACGGCCAGCAGGCTTGCTGTCGCGGAGTGGGTCTGGCGCGACTTGTTGGCGCCAACCAGGCGTCGCGGCTCGGCTGGGATAGTTGCCGGCGCAGCGGTGAGCGGTTTCGGGCGAGTGAGGCTCAGGTGATTCTTATGTGGCAGGATTTGGGTGCAGCGCTATGCCTGGTCTTGGTCATCGAAGGGGTGATGCCGTTCGTTGCTCCCCGACGTTGGCGCGGCGCGGCTTATCTGTTGTCCCAACTGGAAGATCGCGCGCTGCGCATGGCTGGTCTATGTAGCATGCTACTGGGCGCTGGCCTGCTTTTTCTGGTCAGGTAAGATGGTTACGCAGTTTCTCAATGGAGAACGTTATGGCCGGAGTTGAACGCTGGTTGTTGCCCGATGGCATAGCGGAAATTCTTCCCAATCGGGCGCTGGGAGTAGAGCGCCTGCGCCGTCGCCTGCTCGATCTGTACCACAGTTGGGGCTACGATCTGGTGATTCCACCGCTGGCGGAATTCACCGACTCCCTGCTCAGCGGGTCTGGTTCAGATCTGGAGTTGATGACCTTTAAAATCACCGACCAGGTCAGTGGCCGCACCATGGGGGTGCGCGCAGACATCACCCCGCAGGTGGCGCGCATGGATGCCCACAGTCTGCGCCGCGCTGGCCCCAATCGCTTG
This sequence comes from Gammaproteobacteria bacterium, assembly GCA_038106145.1. GTDB lineage: Bacteria > Pseudomonadota > Gammaproteobacteria > Pseudomonadales > Porticoccaceae > JBFJKD01. Next base: position 130,074 of record JAYODD010000007.1, read on the forward strand.
TGTTATGCCGGGCAGGTGTTATATACCCGCGCGCGTCAACCGTTGGCTTCCCGCTCCCCCCTGCAGGTGGGCGTGGAACTGTTCGGCGAAGACGGGTTGGGTGCCGACGAGGAAGTTATCGCATTGATGGTTGAAACCCTGCGCACCGCAGGCATCAACGGCGCGGTACTGTGCCTTGGTCACGTGGGTATTTACCGCGGCCTTGAGGAGTGCGCCGAACTTAGCGTGGAACAGCGCGGGGAATTGTTTCAGTTGCTGCAAAGTAAAGCATCGAGTCTCGCGGCGTGGCTGGAAAACAATGTTCGCGACGTGGAAATTCGTAAAGCCCTCGCTGCACTGCCCGATCTGGCCGGAGGTCTGAATGTGCTGGAACAGGCGCGTGCGGCTCTCGAGAACGCACCGGCTGAAGTGGGTGCGGCGCTGGACGAATTAACGGCGGTACTGGCGGCAATCCAGGTCCGCTTTCCCGCGATCACGTTGTCTGTGGATTTGGCGGAATTGCGGGGCTATCACTATCACACCGGCATTGTGTTCGCCGCGTTTGCGCCGGGGACCAGCGAGGCGTTGGGCAACGGCGGCCGCTACGACCACATTGGCGAAGCATTCGGGCGTTCCCGTCCGGCCACGGGGTTTGGCGCCGACCTGGAAACCCTGGCGGCATTGGCGAACGACGCACAGACTATCGCTTGCGGTATTTACGTACCCCACAGCGAGGCATTGGCGGTAGTTGCCGAGGTTGCCCGTTTGCGGCCAAGCGGTGAGCGGGTGGTATGCGGTTTTGCGGGGCAAATGCCGGATTATCAGGAACTCCACTGCGATCGCGAACTGGTCCTCGGTGCGGATGGACAAATACAAATTAACCCGGTAAAGCCACATTAAAGCCGGCTGTGGACGCCCTATATGCGGCAGCAGCGGTAAATAATTGTGTGCGAAATATAGAGGTAAAGAGACAGCGATATGGGTAGAAATGTGGTGGTGCTGGGTACTCAGTGGGGCGATGAGGGTAAGGGCAAGATCGTCGATCTGCTGACCGATAAGGCGTCGATCGTCGCGCGGTTTCAGGGCGGGCACAACGCCGGACACACCCTGGTGATCGACGGCAAGAAAACGGTGCTGCATCTGATACCCTCTGGCGTTTTGCGCGACGACGTCTCCTGTCTGATCGGTAACGGTGTGGTGCTCTCCCCCGAGGCGCTGCTAACGGAGATGCGCGAGTTGGAGGCACAGGGCGTGCCGGTGCGCGAACGACTTGGCATTTCGGCGGCCTGCCCGCTTATTTTGCCCCATCATGTGGCCCTCGATCAGGCACGGGAAACGGCCCGCGGCAAGGACAAGATTGGCACTACTGGTCGTGGTATCGGCCCTGCTTACGAAGACAAGGTGGCCCGGCGTGGATTGCGCCTGGGGGATTTGTTTAATCTCGATCGTTTTGGCGAACGCTTGCGGGAGGTGCTCGACTATCACAACTTCGTACTCACCGGATATTACGGGTGCGAGGCCGTGGATTTGGGTAAAACCCTTGCCAGCGCGGCGGAGTGGGCGGAGCTGCTGCGACCGTTAACCCGGGACGTTACCAGTTTGCTGCACGATGCGCGGGCGGCCGGTCGCAATATATTATTCGAGGGTGCCCAGGGTTCCCTGCTGGATATCGATCACGGCACCTATCCCTATGTGACATCTTCCAATACCACCGCGGGTGGCACCGCCACCGGCAGTGGTTTCGGACCGCTGTATCTGGATTATGTGCTGGGTATCACCAAGGCCTACACCACGCGGGTCGGCTCAGGACCGTTCCCCACCGAATTATTTTGCGCAGTGGGCCAGCGGCTGGCACAACGTGGTCACGAATTTGGCGCAACCACCGGGCGGGCGCGGCGCTGTGGATGGTTTGATGCTGTGGCCGCGCGCCAGGCGGTGCAGATCAACAGTGTATCGGGCTTGTGTCTGACCAAGCTGGACGTACTGGATGGCCTCGACACCATCAATATCTGTCGCGGCTATCGCAATGCACAGGGGGAGGAAATAAGCACCGCGCTGCACCACGCGGACGACTACGAAAATCTGAGCCCGATCTACGAAACCCTGCCCGGTTGGCAGGAATCTACTCTGGGCAAGCGTTCCCTCGCCGAATTGCCTGACAATGCGCGGGCCTATATCGCCCATATCGAGGATGTGGTTGGCGTACCCATCGATATTGTCTCCACGGGACCGGAGCGCACCGAAACTATCGTCCTGCGCCATCCGTTTGGTTAGCGCAAGGGGTTGCTGGGTGCGGGAGTTGCAACTCCGGGCCGGTGGTTATTTGTCTGCCCTGTTCGCCAGTTCTTTCAGTTGATACAGTTTTTCCAGCGCGTCCTTCGGCGAGAGCAGGTCGGGATTCAACTCGGCGAGCGCCGCGTGCACGCGCGCCGCACCCGGGTCGGCAAATAATTCTTCCTGGCGCGGCACGCTGGCGTCGTCGGCGACCGCGCCGTAATTAGTGATTTCCAGGCGTTGTAGTTCGCGGCGGGCGTTGGCAATCACCTCGTTGGGGATGCCGGCGAGTTTCGCTACCTGAATGCCGTAACTCTGGTTGGCTGGCCCCTCTTGCACGCTGTGTAGAAACACGATGTTGTCGTTGTACTCGCTGGCGTCGAGGTGCACATTGGCGATGCTGCCGATCTGCTCCGGCAGGGCGGTGAGCTCAAAATAGTGCGTGGCGAACAACGTGTAGGCGCTTATCCTTGTGGCCAGATAGGTGGCGCACGCCCAGGCCAGGGACAGGCCGTCAAAGGTGCTGGTGCCGCGCCCAATTTCGTCCATTAGCACCAGGCTGCGGGCGGTGGCATTGTGCAAAATGGTGGCAGCCTCGGTCATTTCCACCATAAAGGTCGAGCGCCCTCCGGCGAGATCGTCGGACGAGCCAATGCGGGTAAAGATGCGATCCACGGGACTCAGGGTGGCGCTCTCGGCGGGCACAAAGCTACCGACGTGAGCCAGCAGCACAATCAGCGCCGTCTGGCGCATATAGGTGGATTTGCCGCCCATATTGGGCCCGGTAATGATCAGCATTTTACGCTCCCGGTCCAGTTGCAGGTCGTTGGCGACAAAGGGTGTATCGAGCACCTGCTCGACCACCAGATGGCGACCGCCGCGAATCTGGATACCGGCGCCTTCGACAATATTGGCTGCGGTCAGCCGCAGGGTATGCGCCCGTTCCGCAAGATTGGCGAGCACGTCGATGGTGGCGATGGCGGCGGCGCAGGTCTGTAGAGCGGCGAGTTGCCCGGCGATTAACTCCACCAGTTCTTCATACAATGCTTTTTCCCGACTCAGGGATCGGCTGCGGGCGCTCAGGGCCTTGTCTTCGAAGCTCTTGAGTTCAGGCGTGATGTAGCGCTCTGCATTTTTCAGTGTTTGGCGGCGCACATATTCGACCGGAGCCTGGCCGCTCTGCGCTCTGCTGATTTCGATGTAATAGCCGTGCACCCGGTTGTAGCCGACTTTCAGCGTACTGATCCCGGTGCGTTGTTTTTCACTTTCTTCCAGTGCTAGTAGATAGTCGCCAGCGTTGTCACTGATCGCACGCAGCTCATCCAAGTCCGCGTCGTAGCCAGGGGCGATGACGCCGCCATCACGCACCACGGCGGGGGGATTGTCCACCAGGGCACGTTGCAGAACGGCTTCCAGATCGGGGAAGCTGGCTGCCTGTTCGCGCAGCTCCCCAATATAATTATTGGTAATAGGGGCGAGTATCTGGCGCACAACAGGCAGGGCGGCGAGGGAATCCCGCAAACGGGTCAGGTCGCGGGGGCGCGCGGAACGCAAAGCGATGCGGCCCAGAATACGTTCCATGTCGCCGATGTCCTGAAGCGCACCAACGAGGGGTTCGTAGTGGTAATTTTCGAGCAGCACCGACACCGCCGCGCGGCGGTGATTGATGGCGCCTGGCTGGCTGAGTGGCCGGTTGAGCCAGCGGCGCAGCAAGCGGCTGCCCATGGCGGTGGTGGTGTTGTCCATCACTGCGAGCAGGGTGTGCTGATCCTGACCGGTCAAACTGGTATCCAGTTCCAGGTTGCGCCGGGTGGCGGCATCGAGAATCACACTGTCTTCGCGCCGCTCGTGGGCCAGTGCGCGAATATGCGGCAGAGCGCCCCGTTGTGTTTCCCGCGCGTACTGCAACAGGCAACCCGCGGCGATGATGCCCAGCTCCATATCTTCGCAGCCAAATCCGGACAGATCCCGGGTGCCGAACTGGGCACTCAACTGACGGCGGGCGTTATCCAGATCAAACTCCCAGGGTGGTCGACGGCGCAGCCCCCGGTGTTTTTTGATACCCTCCGCAAGGGGTACATCCGGTGCTTCGAAGTCGTCGCTAATGAGTAATTCCGCCGGCCGCAGGCGCTCCAGTTCGCTACGCAATGCCTCAGCGCCGCTGACTTCGGCGATCAGAAAACGGCCACTGCCGATATCCAGCGTGGCGATACCGTAGCAGCGGATTGATTGCTGTTGACGTTGACTGAGTGCAACCAGCAGGTTGTCCCGCCGGTCGTCGAGTAATGCTTCGTCGCTGACAGTCCCCGGCGTGATAATACGCACCACTTCCCGCGCCACGGGGCCCTTGCTGGTGGCCGGGTCGCCAATCTGCTCGCAGATGGCGATCGATTCTCCGGCCTTGACCAGTTTGGCCAGGTAAGCGTCCACCGAGTGATAGGGAATGCCCGCCATGGGAACCGGTTGACCATCACTTTTGCCCCGCGCGGTGAGAGTGATGTCCATTAACTGGGCAGCCTTGCGCGCGTCGTCGTAGAACAGTTCGTAAAAGTCGCCCATGCGGTAAAACAGCAGCTCATGGGGGTGCTGGGCCTTGATGCGCAAATACTGCTGCATCATCGGCGTGTGGGCGCTGATGGGTGTTTCGGGGGCTGACATAGGCGCTGATTCAAACCGCAGGTTGGCGGATTCTACGTGATTCGGCGCTGGTAATAAAACAGGGTTGCGGGGAGTTGCCGTGTGGCTTACCGTAGCGCGATGCTAACCGTTGACGAAGATAATCCGTATACCCTGGCGCAACGGCTGGGGGTGGAGTTGTTGCGTCGTGCCTGGACGGTGACCTGTGCGGAGTCCTGCACCGGCGGCGGGATTGCTCATGGGATTACTGCTGTGGCGGGTAGCTCCCAGTGGTTCAATGCCAGTTTTGTCACCTACAGCAACAGCGCCAAAGTTCAGTTGCTGGGTGTCGATGCGACGGTGCTGGCGGAGCACGGCGCGGTGAGCGAAGCGGTGGTGTGTGCGATGGCGCAGGGGGCGGCCCGCGCCGCCGCTGCGGACGTGGCGGTGGCGATCAGTGGTATCGCCGGTCCAGATGGGGGCAGCGCCGACAAGCCGGTGGGGACGGTGTGGCTGGCGTGGTTTGGGCCGATGGGTACGGTGGCGCGGCGCTGTCAATTTGAAGGTAACCGCGAACAGGTCAGGCAGCAGGCGATCACCGCTGGCCTGGCCGGTCTGGTGGCGCACATTGCCGGCCCCGATACTGTATAGCTATACAGGGGTGTGAAATTGCGGTAAGCTCATTTGCGATGAGTTATCGAACGGCTCGGTCTGCGGTCTGACCGAGTATTTTTATCATATTTTTAGATGCGAGGTGTAAAAATGGATCCCAATAAGGAAAAGGCGCTACAGGCGGCACTGGGACAAATTGAGCGCCAGTTTGGCAAGGGAACTGTGATGCGCATGGGGGATCGGGAACATGTGGCGATACCGAGTATTTCTTCCGGATCCCTGGGTCTGGATATCGCCTTGGGTATCGGCGGTCTGCCGAAAGGACGTATAGTGGAAATTTACGGACCTGAGTCTTCCGGTAAAACCACCCTGACGCTGTCGGTAATCGCCGAAGCGCAACGGGCCGGAGGTACCTGTGCGTTTGTCGATGCGGAGCACGCCCTCGACCCCACCTACGCGGAAAAGCTCGGCGTCAACGTGGACGATCTGATGTTGTCCCAACCCGATACCGGCGAGCAGGCGCTGGAAGTGACGGACATGCTGGTGCGCTCCGGCGCCATCGATGTGCTGGTGGTGGATTCCGTCGCGGCACTGACGCCGAAAGCGGAAATAGAAGGCGACATGGGTGATCACCATGTGGGGCTACAGGCGCGGCTGATGTCCCAGGCGTTGCGCAAACTGACCGGCAATATCAAGAACTCCAACTGCCTGGTGATCTTTATCAACCAGATTCGCATGAAAATTGGTGTCATGTTTGGTAACCCGGAGACCACCACTGGCGGCAACGCGCTGAAGTTTTATTCGTCCGTCCGTCTCGATATTCGCCGTATCGGTGCGGTCAAGGAAGGGGAGGAAGTGGTCGGCAACGAAACCCGGGTGAAAGTGGTAAAAAACAAGGTTGCGCCGCCCTTTAAGCAAACTGAATTCCAGATTTTGTACGGCTCGGGTATCAACCGCCTCGGGGAGGTCATCGATCTCGGGGTTAAATGCGGGTTGGTGGACAAGGCTGGCGCCTGGTACGCCTACAACGGGGATAAAATCGGCCAGGGTAAAAGCAACGCCTGTGAGTACCTGAAGGCCAACCCGGAGGTGGCGGCTGAAATCGAGGGCAAGATTCGCGAACAATTGCTGCCCCGGCCGGTCAAGAAGGACGCCGCAAAAAATGGTCAGGTCAGCCAGGATGGGCAGGTGGATGTGGAGGCGGGTAGCGAGGGGTGATCCGTACCTGCTGACGGCCCAGGGTTAGGGCGCGTCCTGAGCGCCAACCAGATTGGGTCCGTAAATTTCGATAAACTGGCGCGGCAGGCGCGCGGGTCGACCGGAGCTGATATTGATACAGACCAGTTGCCAGCGGCCGGTAAACAGGGTTTTTCCGTCCGCGTCGCGGACAATCTGAAAGCGGCGCTCCATGGTCAATTTCAGGTCTGACGTCACGAGCCAGGTGGCAACACTGAGCTGTTCGCCGGTAAACGCTGCTGCCAGATACTCGTAGTCGGCCCGGGTAATCGCCATGGCGCGATCCACATTTAACCAGTCCGCCATCGTCAACCCCAGGTGCGCCGAATGCCGCCAGGCGGTATCTTCACACCACTTTAAATAGGCGATATTGTTGACGTGTCCCAGGCCATCAATACTGCCCTCGTCAACCACGAGTTGTTGAATAAAAGGTTTGGGATAGAGCCACGAAATTGGCATGGTTTAATGCTCGTCCAAATGGTGGTTGCGTCGGTTGGGGTATGGGTTGCGGGTCGCCCTGCAAACACAATGTAGCAGTATCCAGTGTTGCGGGACAATGTGGCCGCTGTTGAATCAACCGACCAGTACCGCTACCCTTTGCGGAAGGCCCGGCTGTATCTAGCCAGCGGTTGGCGATGATCCCGCCGGCGATCGGGATTTGGCTGACAATTTACCGGACATTGAGTAACCCGTATGGACGCTTATCAGGAAATGATCACCACCCTGGCTCTGGTCATGGGAGTGGGCTGGGCCAGTGGTATCAACCTGTACGCTGCGGTGGCGGTGCTGGGGTTTTTGGGCATTAGCGGTAACATTGATTTACCTCCCGGCCTGGAGGTGTTGCAAAACCCGCTGGTGATAGTTGTTGCCGGGTTGATGTACATAGTGGAGTTCTTTGCCGACAAAACCCCCGGTGTGGACACTGCCTGGGATACCCTGCACACCTTCATTCGCATTCCCGCTGGCGTGCTGCTGGCGGCGGGCGCCGTTGGCGATGTAACACCGGCGTTGCAGATCAGCGCCGGGCTGGTCGGCGGCGCCATGGCCACGGGAAGTCACTTTACCAAGGCGTCATCCCGAGTATTGATCAACACATCCCCGGAACCCTTTAGCAACTGGGCAGCTTCTATCGGCGAGGACCTGATGGTGCTGGCGGGCATCTGGGCCATGTTGAATCACCCGGTCCTCTTTGTTGTTTTGATGCTGTTGTTTGTTGCGCTGGTGATCTGGTTGCTACCGAAGATCTGGCGTCTGGCCGGTGCGGTGCTGCGTCGTATCGGGCGTTGGTTGGGGCTGGTCAAGGACTCCGATTCGACGTCTGCAGCGCACAAACCTTCCGACGGACCACCGCGATAACCATTAACCTCTTTGCGGCGTAGCGCGCCAGGTTTGCGGTGCTGGAGAAAGTGGAGTTATGACCGAGATCCCATCTGCCGTGCAACACCCTGACAAAAACCTGCGTACAACCGCCCTCAACCTGCTGGCGCGCCGGGAGCATTCCCGGCAGGAACTGGAACGCAAGCTGCACACCAGACTAGCCCCGGATGCGGCTCAGTTGCGGGCGATGCTGGACCGTCTTGAACAGGACGGTCTCCTTTCCGACAGCCGCTTTGCAGAGGCGTTTTGCCATGCGCGCCTGGGTGTGGGAAAGGGGCCGGTACGGATTCGCGCCGAATTGCGCGAGCGTGGTGTCGCGGACGACCTGGTGGATTCGGTGTTGCACGAGTTCGACGTCGATTGGGTGGAGCGGGCGCGGGACCTGTTAAAAAAACGGTTTGGCTTGACAGCGGCCCTCGATCGACGCGCCACGGCGCAGCGCGTGCGGTTTTTGCAGTATCGGGGGTTTACCTCTGAACAGGTTCGAGCAGCGCTGAAATCGATTGAATCCCCGGATTAGCCGTCGTTATTCAAGCCTGTTCCGTCGTTGGTTGCGGTTAATCGCCACACTGGCCGGGCGACTCGCTGAAAATCTCTACCAGGCGTTGTTCGACCCAGCTGTCGAGCCGCAGGTTACGCAAAAACCCGCAATGCCCGCCGTTATTCGTGCGTTCCACCGTGAGCGCATCAGGTGGCTGGATCGCGCGCAGATCGGTTGCCGGAATCAGGGGGTCATCGGCGCTGGTGATCAACCATGCCGGACAGGCCAGTTGCGCGAGGCGCCGGCCGGTCAGCGCGTAGGACGCGAAATAATCCGCAGGGGTCTGGTAAGGCGTGTGGTAGGGAATAAAAAAGCGGTTGATATCGTGCAGATTACGGCAACGGGCCAGTAGCGAGCCGTAGGCCAGATCGGGAAAATAATGCAGTTTGGTTGCCAGGGATCTTTTCCATTTTGAAAAAAAATAATGCTGATAAATGGACAGGCGGCGTTCCAGAATGGCCATGGTGTGGGCGGGCACCAGGGGCGGACTGATCGCTACTGTAGCAGCGAGTTTCAATTCGGTGCCGCTGTCCGCGGCGATGCGCAGCGCAAAATTTCCCCCCATGGAGTAGCCGGCAAGCAGAGTGCGGCGCGCGGGGTATAGTTGCTGAATGCGTTGCACGGCCGCAGTAACTTCCGGTGTCAAGGTGGCATTAAACAGACCGCGATTGAGGTGCAAACTGGGGCCGTGATCGCGCAAATTGAGGCGAAATACATTAAATCCGGCGTGCAACAGGGTGGTGGTGGCGGACACGACGTAGGTCGAGGTGTAGCAACCCTCCCAACCGTGCAGCACAATCACCAGGCTGTCGGTGGCGGACTTGCTTTTATTAAACGCACCGGTCAGACGCACACCGTTGCCGCAGTCAAGCAACTGAAATTCCTGCTCGGCGGCTAGGGCGTGACGCTGCCTGTCATTTAACCAGCGACGCGGGCCGGCGCTGTTGAGAATGCTCTGCGTATGACCATTGCGCAGCCATAAAGGTGGGGAAAACGGGGTCACAGTGAGAGGGTTTCCATTGTATGATCCTGCCTGCTTCGGCTGCTTACGCATTGCCCGTTTTTTCCGTCTGTTGTTGCCGGGCACCGTCAAAATCAGAGCAGGAGATTATCAGTTGACGCAGTAATAACCGACGGTGGGTGCGTTTGCAACTTTAAAGAACGGACTGATTACTGGGAACCGATCTGGATCGGGATTGCAACCAGGCGTCGCCGGCATATTTCATTTAACGTAAACGGCGCAAACAGCGCTGCAACACCGGAAGATAGATGATGAACGTAGTCCCCGTAGTGACCCGCCTGCAAATTTTTTGCGCCATTGCAATGGCGTTTTCCAGCGGATGCCTGGCGCTGGAATTTCAGGGCGTGTGGATCCAGGGTGGACTGGTGGTTGGCAATATAGCTCCCGGCGCGTCGGTACGTTTCGACAACAGGGCAATACCGGTAACGCCGTCGGGCCGTTTTGTGATTGGCCTGGGGCGCGATGCGCCGCCGCTGGTGGCGCTAACGGTGGAGCACGGCGGTGCCATAACCACCCACAAGTTTGACGTTATACAGCGCCAGTACGACATGCAACGGGTGGAGGGTGTACCTCAGGAAACCGTGACGCCCCCTAAATCCGTGCTGGACAGAATTAATCGGGAGGCCGCGCTGGTCAGTCGGGCGCGGGCCCACAGCGCGCGCCGCGAAGATTTTATGCGGGGTTTTGCGCGGCCCATGGAAGGCCCCATTACCGGTGTGTACGGCAGTCAGCGCGTCTACAACGGCATCCCTAAAAATCCCCACTTTGGTCTGGATATCGCCGGGCCTACGGGTACGCTGGTCCGGGCGCCCGCGCCGGGCACGGTAAAGTTGGTCCACCGGGATATGTATTTTTCCGGTGGTACGCTGATCGTCGATCACGGCTATGGGGTCTTCTCGACATTCATTCACCTGAGCGATATTTTGGTGCAAGAAGGTGATCGGGTAAGCTCGGGGGACGAAATTGCCCGCGTCGGCGCCACCGGGCGCGCTACCGGACCACATCTCGACTGGCGCATTAACTGGTACGACGTGCGCGTCGATCCGGCGTTGGTGCTGGAGTATTTCCCCGCCACCCACGGCGCCCATCTCGGCGCTACTAAAGCCTTCGCACCCTGACCACTGCGGCGACGCCAAAGGGGACCGTTGTGTACGATAGGCAGTGCGGTCCCGTGGAGTTGTCGCGGAGTTTCCCTTACACTATTCGACCCATTTAGCTGGCCTTGAGGGCAAGTGCGGCATCGATGATTGACAAACAGTTGCTGAGTATTCTGGTATGTCCGGTGAGCAAGGCGCCCCTCGAATACGACCGCGAGCACCAGGAACTGGTGTGTCGCGCCAGCGGGCTCGCCTATCCCATTCGCGACGGCATTCCCGTGATGCTCGAGGCCGAGGCGCGGACGTTGACAGCGGACGAAAAACTGGATGGTAAAACGAAGGCCCGGCCCGTGCCCTGATAGATGCGAAGCGAGAGATTGCCATGAATCAAGAAACCCTGTTTACCAAGATTATCAACGGCGATATCCCCGCAGATAAAGTCTACGAGGATGAGCACTGTATTGCGATCAAGGATATATCCCCGAAGGCGCCCGTACATCTGCTGGTGATTCCACGCAAACCGTTGCCGCGTCTCGCGGATGCTGGTGAGGCAGAGCAAAACCTGCTTGGACATTTACTGTTGGCCGCCAACGAGATTGCGCGCCAGGCGGGTATTGGCGATGCGTTTCGCCTGATTATCAATAATGGCGCGGGGGCGGGACAAACAGTGTTTCATCTGCACCTGCATATTCTCGGCGGTAAAAATTTTTCCGAAGGCCAACTCGGCTTCTAAATTGATCAATTAACGTTCTGCTTACGTCTGTGCCGCTGGCGACAACGGCGCGATACCGGAAACGACTGCACGACAGGAATGACGAGTTGATGAACAGTGCCGATATTCGCCAGGGTTTCCTGGATTTTTTTGCCAGCAAGGACCACGCCATCGTGCCCAGTAGCAGTCTGGTGCCGGGTAACGACCCGACCCTGTTGTTTACCAATGCGGGCATGGTGCAGTTCAAGGATGTGTTTCTGGGGACGGACAAGCGAGCCTACAGCCGCGCGACATCCGCCCAGCGCTGCGTGCGCGCGGGCGGCAAGCACAATGATCTGGAAAATGTTGGCTATACCGCACGTCACCACACGTTTTTTGAAATGCTTGGCAACTTCAGTTTCGGCGATTACTTCAAGGAGGAAGCCATCGCTTATGCCTGGGAGTTTCTCACCGGCGTGTTGGGTCTGCCCGAAGAGCGCCTGTGGGTAACGGTGCATATTGCCGACGACGAGGCCGCGGATATCTGGCTGAAAAAAGTTGGCGTCAACCCGCAGCGTTTCTCGCGGCTGGACGAGGACAACTTCTGGCAGATGGGCGACACCGGTCCCTGTGGCCCCTGTTCGGAAATCTTTTACGACCACGGCCCCGATGTGCCGGGCGGGCCGCCAGGTAGCGCCGGGGATGATCTCGATCGCTATATCGAAATCTGGAACCTGGTGTTCATGCAGTATGAGCGCAGCGCCGATGGTACCCTGACGCCGCTGCCCAAGCCATCTATCGATACCGGAATGGGCCTGGAGCGCATTGCCGCGGTCATGCAGGGCGTGCACAACAATTACGATATCGATCTGTTCAAACACCTGATTAGCGCCGCCGCCGCAGTCACCCACACGACAGATTTGTCCAACCAGTCCCTGCGGGTGATTGCCGACCACATTCGCTCCTGCGCGTTTCTGGTGGTGGATGGGGTGCTGCCGGGCAACGATGGTCGCGGCTATGTCCTGCGACGTATTATTCGTCGCGCGTTGCGTCATGGTCATCAACTGGGTATCAACGACCCCTTTTTTTATCGTCTGGTCAAACCCCTGGTAGAAGTAATGGGCGACGCCTACCCCGAGCTTGCCGCGCAACAGACGCAGGTAGAGAAGGTGCTGAAGGGCGAAGAGCAGCAGTTTGCCAAAACCCTCGAAAAGGGTATGGGGGTGCTCGAAGCTGCATTGGACACAGTCCAGGGCGCGCAGATTCCTGGCGACGTTATTTTCCAGTTGTACGACACCTATGGTTTTCCCACGGATTTGACCAACGATATCGCCCGCGAGCGGGGGCTATCGCTGGATATGGACGGCTACGAGCGCTGCATGGCGGAACAGAAAAAACGCGCGCGGGCCGCCAGCAATTTTGGCGTGGATTACACTGCCACGCTGGCGATAGCCGGTGCAACGATTTTCGATGGTTACGATAATCTTGCGGCAAGAGCCACCATTGTTGGACTGTTCGTCGCTGGCGCGGCGGTTGACCAGGTGGCGGAGGGGCAGGAGGCCGTCGTTGTCCTCGATCAGACGCCGTTTTACGGCGAGTCCGGTGGGCAGGTTGGCGATACTGGCTATCTGACCACCCGGGAGGGCCGTTGCGAAGTACTGGATTGCCAGAAGCAGGGTGCCAATCACCTGCACATTAGCCGCGTATTGCACGGTGTTTTGCGGCGGGGCGATACGGTTACCGCCGAGGTCGACGGCGCATTGCGTGGCGCTACCGCACTGAATCACTCCGCTACCCATCTGCTCCACGCGGCGCTGCGGGAAATCCTGGGCGAGCACGTAACCCAAAAGGGTTCGCTGGTGGATGCGAAACGCCTGCGGTTCGATTTCGCCCACGGGGAAGCCATCAGCGCCAGACAACTAAAGGCGGTGGAGCGACGGGTCAACGACGAAATTCGCCGCAACACAGCCGTGCACACGGCTCAGATGTCGATGGCCGAGGCGCAGCGCAGCGGCGCGATGGCGCTGTTTGGCGAAAAATATGGGGAGACTGTGCGAGTGCTGACCATGGGCGATGGATTTTCCGTCGAGCTGTGTGGCGGTACCCATGTCAAGCGCACCGGTGATATCGGCCTGCTGCGCATCGTGTCCGAGTCGGGCATTGCCGCCGGTGTGCGGCGGGTGGAAGCGGTAACGGGTAACGCGGCGCTGGCACTGTTTGACGAGGTGGAACAACGCCTGGACGCGGTCGCAGAGGTGCTCAAGACCAGCCGCGCTCAGGTGCTGGAAAAAGTGACGTTGGTAGCGGAACAACAGCGCGTTTTAAATCGCGAAATCGAAGGTTTGAAGAAGAAGCTTGCGGGCGCGGCGAGTGGCGATATTCTCGCGGAAGTGTGCGAAATAGCGGGTGTCCAGTTGCTGGTCAGGCATATTGATGGGGTGAACGCCAAAACCCTCCGCGAAGTAGCCGATCAGGCGAAATCCCGCCTTGCCTGTGGCGCGCTGTTACTGGCGACCACCGAAGAGAATAAAGTCCTGCTGATTGGTGGCGTCACTAAAAACCTGACCGATCGGGTACATGCCGGGGATCTGGTGCAATTTGTCGCCGCGCAACTGGGTGGTAAGGGCGGGGGCAGGCCCGATATGGCCCAGGGGGGAGGGAGCGATGTACAGGCGTTGCCCGCCGCTTTGACGTCAGTGCCAGACTGGTTACAGCAGCGACTGGGCGTTTGAATCTCAGATTGATAGGTTCGTTTCCCCCGGGAAAAAATGTTAAATTTGCGCCCCCGCGAAGCGGGGCCTGTTTATTAGTGGATTGAGCAATGAGTTTGATTGTACAAAAATATGGTGGCACCTCCGTGGGCAGCGTAGAGCGTATCGGCGCTGTGGCGGAAAAAATAGCGGCGTTTCGCGCCCGTGGCGACGATATTGTCGTGGTGGTGTCGGCGATGAGCGGAGAGACCAACCGGTTGATCGCCCTGGCTAAAGAAACCACGGAAAATCCCACGCCGCGGGAGCTGGATGTACTGGTCGCCACTGGCGAGCAGGTCACCATTGCGCTGCTCAGCATGGCCTTAAATGCCCGGGGGTGTCCCGCCCGCTCCTACACGGGTGGCCAGGTGCGTATTCTGACGGACAGTGTGCATACCAAGGCGCGCATCGAAAATATCGACGTGGATCGCATGCGGGCGGATCTGGCTGCCGGTAACGTGGTGGTGGTGGCCGGTTTTCAGGGGGTCGATGGGGATGGCAATATCACCACCCTGGGGCGGGGTGGTTCCGACACCACCGGCGTAGCCCTGGCGGCCGCACTTAAGGCCGATGAATGTCAGATTTATACCGATGTGGACGGCGTCTATACCACCGATCCGCGGGTGGTGCCGGAGGCGCGCCGTCTGAATCAGATTACCTTTGAGGAAATGCTGGAAATGGCCAGCCAGGGATCAAAGGTATTGCAAATTCGCTCCGTTGAATTTGCAGGTAAATACAAAGTCCCGCTGCGGGTGCTATCCAGCTTTGTGGAAGGCCCCGGCACGCTGATTACTCTGGAGGATAACGATACGATGGAAAAACCGGTAGTTTCAGGTATCGCGTTTAATCGCGACGAAGCCAAGCTGACCATTCAGGGGGTGCCGGATACGCCGGGTGTTGCCTATCGCATTCTGGGTCCCATCAGTGACGCCAATATCGAAGTCGACGTGATTGTGCAGAAC
>JAYODD010000017.1:0-41157 GCA_038106145.1 Gammaproteobacteria bacterium
CCTTTAATCCCGTCTGTTGAAACCTGGGTGCGGCACTGCCTGTCCAAGGATGCGGCGTTTGGGCCCTGGTCGGATTTTGTCGCCAGTTATTGGCCGTGGCGGGATCGGCCCAACGTGCTGTTTGTCACTTATGAGGAAATGCAGGACGATTCCATAGCGACTATACGGAAAATTGCGACGTTGATGGATGTTGATTTAAACGACGCGGAAGTTGAAAAAATTAACCGACTAAGTTCCTTCGAGTACATGAAAAATATCGATCACAAGTTTTATCCGGGGGAGGTTACGCCGTTTGCGCGGCCCGGTGGCAGCATGATCCGACGCGGCAAGAAGGGCAGTTCGGGAGAAATGTTGACACTGGACCAGCAAGGCAGCATAGACAGATATTGCCGTACTCGGCTGGCTGCGCTGGGGTGTGATTTTCCCTACGATCAATACTATGGGAATCGCGGCGACAACGGGGCAGGGCAGTAACTGACAGCTCCTGACACATGATATCTATCGTACAGGATGCGGACGTTGGCAATGATGTCGCGCGGAACCGTGAAACAGCGCGATCTGTAACATGATTTTCGAAATTATTAACGTAATAAAAAGGCGACGTTATGAAGGTTGTGCAGTTGCCAGGCTTTGGCATAGAGCGTTTGGAGATTGTCGATCGCGACGTTCCGGAACCGCGTTCCGGACAGGTTTTGGTGCGCTTCAAGGCGGCGGCGTTGAACTACAGGGACGTGCAGATTATCAGTGGTGATTTTACACCCAATGTAACCTTCCCGTTAATTCCGCTGTCAGATGGCGCGGGCGAGATAGTCGCCGTTGGTCGAGGCGTTACTGATTTACGGGCGGGAGACCGGGTGACACCGCTGTTCTTTCCAAAGTGGTTGTACGGGGAGGCCCTAAGGGGTGAAAGATCCGTTTCCTCCGGACTGGAGGCCCCCGGGGTGGCGAGGGAGTATGGGGTGTATGCGCAGTCAGAGGTGGTCAAGGTGGCCAGTCATCTGAGCTTTCTCGAAGCCGCCTGTTTGCCCTGTGCCGGACTAACTGCTTGGACCGCGTTGGTTACCGTATCTGGAATCAAAAAAGGTGATACCGTAATGGTGCAGGGCACCGGTGGCGTCGCGCTGTTTGCCTTGCAGTTTGCCAAAGCAATGGGTGCCAACGTCATTGTTATCTCTAGCAGCGACGCCAAACTGGAACGGGCCAAGGCATTGGGGGCGGACCACGGTATAAATTACCGGGCGACGCCACGATGGGGGCCTGTCGCCTTTGAGTTGGCAGACGGGCGAGGGGTCGACGCGGTTATTGAGATAGGCGGTACGGGCACGCTAGAAAATTCGGTACAGGCAATCCGTCACGGTGGGCATGTGCTGATAATTGGCTATCTCGCCGGCGCGCAGATTGGCCTGACGGTGTATTCACTGATTCAAAAAAATGCCAATTTTCACGGTATAGGTGTGGGCAACCGCCGCGACTATGAACAGATGATACGATTTGTAGAAACGCAT
Source organism: Gammaproteobacteria bacterium (assembly GCA_038106145.1). Taxonomy (GTDB): domain Bacteria; phylum Pseudomonadota; class Gammaproteobacteria; order Pseudomonadales; family Porticoccaceae; genus JBFJKD01. The sequence continues at coordinate 1,506 of JAYODD010000017.1, forward strand.
AAAATCCGTCCGGTTGTCGATAAAACCTTTGCTTTTGCTCAGGTGGGTGACGGATTGCGGGAATTGGCGGAAGGTGGTCATTTTGGCAAGTTGGCGGTAGAAATTTAGGCCGCTTAAAAAAAAATCGGCCAACTCGCGCTATTGCGCGTTGCGAGGCGCGGTTGTGCTTGGCAAGTCGACATTGACAGACAAAATAATAATGGCAGGGACAGTACGTCCCCGCCTTTACTGGGATCAATCAACCTGTAGTGCTAGCGTGCATTACTCCGTGCGCGGTTGCCCGATGCTCTTCCCGAACCATTGGAGCGACCCTTAAAAGAGGGACGCTGATTGTCGTTGCGGTGGGTTCCGGTTTTTTGACCCTGACCGTTGCGGGGATTACCTCTGTGTGGTTGCCGTTGTCCGCGGCCGTTGTTAATCGGCTCGGCTTTGATGGACGGGTCGACCTCGAAACCTTCGATGACCCGTTTGCGAATATCCTTTTTCAACAGGCGTTCGATATCGCGCAACAAACGCAACTCGTCCACGCACACCAGCGATATGGCTTCGCCTTCCTTGCCGGCGCGCCCGGTGCGACCAATACGGTGCACATAGTCCTCCGGTACGTTGGGCAGTTCGTAATTGACCACATGGGGCAATTGGTCGATATCCAGCCCGCGGGCGGCGATGTCGGTGGCGACCAGCACGCGCACTTTGCCGGTCTTGAAATCCGCCAGTGCCTTGGTGCGCGCACCCTGACTCTTGTTGCCGTGAATGGCGGCGCTGCGAATGCCGTCGCTAATCAGTTGTTCGGCGAGGCGATTGGCGCCATGCTTGGTGCGCGTGAACACCAGCACCTGTTGCCAGTTGTTGGCACCGATCAACCAGGAGAGCAACTCGCGCTTGCGCTGTTTATCCACCGGGTATACGGCCTGCGTGACACTCTCTGCGGCGGTATTATGGCGCGCCACTTCGACCAGCGCGGGGGAGTTCAACAGTTCGTTGGCCAGCTGCTTAATTTCGTTGGAGAATGTGGCCGAGAAATACAACGTTTGCTTCTGCTTTGGCAGCAACGCCAGCACTCGGCGAATATCGCGAATAAAGCCCATATCCAGCATGCGATCCGCTTCGTCCAGAATAAGAACTTCCACCTGGGATAGATCGACGCTGCGTTGACCAACGTGGTCGAGTAATCGTCCCGGGGTTGCGACCAGAATGTCCACGCCGCGAATCAATTTTTGTTTCTGCGGGTTGATGCTAACGCCGCCGAAAATTACCGCGGATTTCAGGGGCAGGTATTTACCGTAAGTTTCCACGCTTTCGCCAACCTGGGCGGCGAGTTCCCGGGTTGGGGTGAGGATCAGGGCGCGAATTGGCCGGCGACCGGCCGTTGGCTTGGTGGGCGACATAAGCCGTTGGAGCAGGGGCAAGGTAAAACCAGCGGTTTTGCCGGTACCGGTTTGCGCACCACCCATAATGTCGCGCCCTTCCAGTATCGGGGGAATGGCCTGAATCTGGATGGGAGTGGGGACGCTGTAGCCTTTTTCGGATACAGCACGGAGTATTTCGGCCCTGAGGCCGAGGGATTCAAATGACATGCTCAGGTTTTCTCCAGCTATCAGCCTACCCAATACACGTGCGTAGAGCAGGCGCAGGGAACGGTCTAGGCGGACATTAATTTGTTTGTTTCGAGGTGAACCAGGAAGGATTACCGCGTAGAAAACAGGTGTAGACCGAAATACACCAAAGGTTGAGGGGGCATTGTACCTGAAGTTCGGCGTAACCAGAAGCTCGGCACCACATCAGGCAAAATTCCAGCTTCGCGGGGATGCCAGTGCGACGGAAATCATTGGAATGATTCGCTATAAAAGCAAATCTGAATAGGCCCTTTGGTTGTTAAGGTGCCCACCTGCAGGGTGCGCAAACTATGCAATTAGCGCCCCGTTGGCCGCTACCTTGCGCGTATGGGGCCGCATAATCAAGGCGTGTGAAAGATGGGCGGCGCAAACCGGTTGCGGCGGCTAAACTTGCGTCCAGGGGCGGCGGTGGTGAAATTTTAGTCGTCACGGGAGCAAAAAATCGGTATATATTCCCTCTAGCACAGATAGAAAGTGCGCGCTGTACCGATGAGTGTTTTCCAGGGGAGCAAATGACGGTAGTAAGGAGCAAATAAAACTAAGCGGAGAATCTCGTATGAAACGCCATTATTACGTAACAGACGATCTGGACGACCTTGATCACGTGGAAGAAGAACTGGAGCGTGCCGGGCTGGTCACGCCGCAGTTACATGTGCTGAGCCGCGACGATGCCGGGGTCGCCCGCCATGAGCATCTGCACGAAGTGGAAGCGGTGATGCGTACCGATGTGGTGCGTTCGATGAAAAGGGGTGCGCTGGTGGGGTTGGTTCTGGCACCACTGGTGCTACTGGTCGCCTACTACTTCAACTGGCCGGAAAAAGTCACCTGGGTTCCGTTTATCTGTCTCGCCATTGTGGTGCTGGGATTTTGTACCTGGGAGGGCGGATTTCTGGGGATACAACTACCCCATTACCAATTTCGGCGTTTTGAGGAAAGTCTCGATCGCGGTATGCATGTCTTTTTTGTCGATATCGACGATGCGCAAAAGGCAGTCCTCGACCGAGTGGTCAGCGCGCACCCGCGCCTGCGGGCGGCGGGGGAAGACAAAGCCACCGCCGGCTGGTTTGTAAAAAGCCACCAGAAAATGCGAGATTTCATCAAAGCGATGCCCTGAGGTCACTTGCTCGCACCATCGGGCTGGCCGCCGCGTCGTCGGCGGCCGGCTGGGTGGACTCTCCACTATGAAGTTTTAACCGTCGGGCTGGGTGCCGAAATAGAACAGCCGGGTCAGGAATGTGTAATCACCCTCTGCTGCCATCAACCCGATTAATACCAGCAAACATAATGGTGGTACCAGAATAGCGTACGAAAGCGCCAGTCGTTCCCAGGCCATATGCATAAAAATGCTGACAATTAATCCAGCCTTGAGCAGCATGAAGATAATAATCAGCGACCAGCGCAGGTAGCCCTGCAGCTGATAGTAGTCGACCATGTACGAAAAAGCACTGAGAACAAATAATAGTCCCCAGATCCAGAGATAGACGCTAATTGGATGTTGCTGACCTTCCCCATGTGTTTGTGCCATTACGATCCCCTACCAAAGATAGAAAAAGGCGAAAATAAACACCCAGACCAAATCCACAAAATGCCAGTACAGTCCCATGGTTTCCACCATGCCATAGTTGCCTGGGCGACCGGTCATAAACCCGGGTTTTCCCATATCGATACTGCCCCGCAATACTTTGACCGCAACGATGAGCAGGAAGATGACGCCGATGGAAACGTGGAAACCGTGAAATCCGGTGATCATAAAAAACGTGGCGCCGAATTGCGCGGCCCCCAGGGGATTGCCCCAGGGCCGAACCCCTTCATCGACGATCAGTTTGGTCCACTCGAAGGCCTGCATGCCGACAAATGATGCGCCGAACAGTGCGGTCACCAACATCAGGATACCGCAAACTTTGCGATTTTTTTCGTAACCAAATTTAACCGCCATGGCCATCGTGCCGCTGCTACTGATTAAAATAAATGTCATGATCGCGATCAACAATAGCGGAATATGTTGGCCGGCAATGGTCAGCGCGAATACTTCACTGGCATTTGGCCAGGGCACGGTGGTGGAGAGCCGCACGTTCATATAGCCGGTCAAAAAACAGGTGAAAATAAATGTGTCGCTGAGCAAAAATATCCACATCATGGCCTTGCCCCAGGGCACTTTCTTAAACGCCCTTTGATCGGAAGACCAGTCGGCGATAATACTTTCCAGTCCGTCCGCGGGGAAATCCTCGGGGTTGGCAGTATGCTCTGTATTCATAGCCCGTGTTCTCTAGGTGTTGAGTAGCAACGTCAATAAAACCAGCCAGACAGCCAGCAGGAAATGCCAGTAAACCGTGCACAGATCAACCCGTCGGATAGCCTTGCTCTGATCCCGCGCGGCGTTCCAAGTCAGGACGGTCGTACCCCACACCCACAGCCCGCCGAGCAAATGCAGGCCGTGAACTGCGGTGAGGAGAAAAAAGAAAGCAGTGGCGGGATTGCTCGATACGTAGAATCCAGCGTCGTTGAGCTCCTGCCACGCGCGTAGTTGTCCGACCAGGAACAGAAAAGTAAACAGCCCCGCGATCAGTAACGGGTTAAGTGTTTTATGCAGTTGTTGTTTTTTGGCTAAATTGTTGGCGTGTTGAAAAAACACACTGGCCACGATAAGTGCGGCGGTATTGGCCCACAGGATAGCGGGATCCTCCAGCATCAGCCAATCATGGGCCTCCATGCGCATCATGTAGGCGCTGATAAATAGCGCGAACAGGGAAGTGGCCACGCCGAGGAATACCCCCAGGCCCACTTTTAACGTCGCGACATGCAGGCCGCGGGTGTTTTCGATGGGCTGTGTTCCGCTGTCCGCAATCCACGGACTGACACTGACCGTTTGCCTGACCAGCCACCACACCACGGTGGCCATGAGTGCGGCGAGAAATACCAGCGTGATCGTCATAAGGCCTCCTCGCCATACCGCGGTTTGGGTGGCTGGTTTTGCGGAATGAAGTCCTGATCTGCTCCGGGGACGCTGTAGTCGTACGCCCAGCGGTACACCACCGGCAGCTCACTGCCAAAGTTACCGTGTTTGGGTGGGGTGTCGGGGGTTTGCCACTCCAATGTGGTCGCGCCCCAGGGGTTGCCCGTGGCCGGTTTGCCCCTGAAATAGCTGATAAACAGGTTGTACAGGAACACCACCTGGACCGCGCCGACCAGCAGCGCCGCCACGGTGATAGCCGCATTGATATCCTGCGCGGACTGGGGGATGAAGTCGGTGCTGCCCATGGCATAGTATCTTCTGGGTACGCCGAGAAATCCCAGGTAGTGCATGGGATAGTAAATGGCATAGGTTCCCAAAAAGGTTACCCAGAAGTGGAATTTGCCGAGGCCGTCGTTGAGCATGCGGCCGGTTATTTTTGGATACCAGTGGTAAATGGCGCCAAACACCACCAGGATTGGCGACACGGCCATCACCATATGAAAATGACCGACCACGAAATAGGTGTCGGACAGGGGCACATCCACCACCACATTGCCCAGAAACAGCCCGGTCAGGCCGCCGTTAATAAACGTAAAGACAAAACCGATGGCAAACAACATGGGCACGGTCAGGCGAATATTGCCGCGCCACAGGGTCAATACCCAGTTGTACACTTTTAGCGCGGTGGGAATGGCAATAATCAGGGTAGTCGTTGCAAAAAAGAATCCAAATACGGGGTTCATGCCGCTGACATACATGTGGTGCGCCCAGACGATGAAGCTGAGGGCGCCGATGGCGACAATGGCCCACACCATCATGCGATAGCCGAAGATGTTTTTGCGGGCGTGCACGCTGATCAGGTCGGACACGATGCCAAAGGCGGGTAGCGCGACGATATAAACTTCCGGGTGGCCGAAAAACCAGAACAGGTGTTGAAACAACACCGGACTACCGCCCTCGTAACTCGTCTGTTCCCCCATGGATATGATGGCGGGCATAAAAAAACTGGTGCCGAGACTATGATCCAGAATCATCATAATGGCGCTGACAAACAGGGCCGGAAAAGCGAGCAGCGCGAGCACCGTCGCCATAAATATGCCCCACACGGTGAGCGGTAGACGCATCAGCGTCATGCCGCGGGTACGCGCCTGAAGGACGGTGACCACATAGTTGAGGCCCCCCATGGTAAAACCGATGATAAACAGCGCCAGGGAAACCAGCATCAGAATAATCCCCCAGCTAGCGCCGGGGGTGCCTTCCAGAATGGCCTGTGGCGGATATAGTGTCCAGCCCGAGCCGGTTGCTCCGCCCGGTACAAAAAAACTCGCTACCAGAACCAGCACCGCGAGCAGGTAAATCCAGTAGCTAAGCATATTGACGTAGGGGAATACCATATCGCGCGCGCCGCACATCAACGGAATCAGATAGTTGCCGAAACCGCCCAAAAATATTGCGGTCAGCAGGTAGATCACCATGATTATGCCGTGCATGGTGACGTACTGCAGATAGGCGCTGGGGTCGATAAAAGAAAACGTATCGGGAAAGCCGAGCTGCAAACGCATGATGCCTGACAACACCAGGGCCACCAGCCCAATGGCAATAGCGGTGAGCGCGTACTGGACGGCAATAACCTTGGCGTCCTGACTCCAGATGTATTTGCCAATAAATGTTTTGGGGTGGTAAAGGGCCTCTTCCGCCACTTCGGCGGGTGGTGCGAATGCTGTTTCGTCGTGTGCAACTCCGCTCATCTGAGTTTCCTCTGTTGTTATGTAAGCGCCACGTAATTTCTACCAGGGGTTAATCGCTGGCCGACACCTGCAGTGAATCTGTCGGTGACAGGGTGTTGATGTGCGCCACGAGATCGTTGATAGCCGCGTCGTTCTGCAATATGGCAGCCATTAATCCCATTTGTGGGCCATACATGTCCTGCGGATGCGCGCCGCGTACACCCTGTTTAAAATTTTTCAACTGGGTCGCCAGATACCAGTCATTCATGCCCGCCAGGCGCGGCGCGTTCATGGCTTGAATACCCTGGCCGTCGGCGCCGTGACAGGCGCCGCACGATGTATACAGGCGCTTGCCAAATGCCGATGATTCAGGAGTGATGGTGGGTGTGGCAGGCTGGTCGGGAAGGGTGTTTATGTAAGCGGCCACATCATTGATGGCTTGCTCGTCTATCAGAGTCGCCGCCATCGGTGCCATTTGCCGCCCGTAGGTATCATCCGGGTGTGCACCGCGAATTCCCGCTTTAAAATACTTTAATTGCCGGGTCAGGTAGTGGTCGCCAAGTCCGGTCAATTTAGGCGCGTTTAACAGGGCATTGCCCTCGCCCTGGGGGCCGTGGCAGCTTGCGCACAGGGTATACAGGGCGGCGCCCGCCACGGCATCGCCAGGGACTTGCGCCAGCGTGTCGGCGTAGGTGGGGTGCTGGCTTAACCAGGCGTCAAAGGACGTTTGTTCCTCGACGACGACATATCCGCGCATGGTGTAGTGGGCGATGCCGCAGAGCTCTTCGCACAGAATATCAAAACGCCCGGTGCGGGTCGGCGTAAACCAGATATAGGGTACCATCCCCGGCACCAGATCCATTTTTACCCTGAACTGCGCAACGGTAAAATTGTGCAGTACGTCCTTGGAGCGCAACACCAGTTTTATCGGCTGATCGAGTGGTAGATGCAATTCATTGCTGGCAATCAACACGTCGTCCTGCCCAGCGGGATCGTCGGGATTCATGCCGAACGGATTGTCATCGTCGATCAGGCGCGCATTGACGGCGCCCAATACGCCATCTTCTCCGGGGAAGCGATAACTCCAGTGCCACTGTTGGCCAATAACTTCGACAACTTTCGCGTCGTCCGGAACGTTGACCATCTTCGCCCACACAAATAATCCGGGGGCGAGCATCGCTGCCACACCGATAGTGGTGAAGCCAATCAGCCACCACTCCAGTTTTTTGTTTTCGGGTTCGTACGATGCGGTGCGGTCGGGGCGATGCCGGTAACGCACCACCATGTAGGCCATAAAGAGATTGATTACGACGAAAACAAAACCGGTAACCCAGAAAGTGATGCCGATCGTATCGTCAATCATGGTCCAGTTCGAGGCGATGGGGGTCAGCCACCAGGGACTCAAAAAATGGAAGAGAACCGAACCTGTAACCAGCAAGACTATTGCGATTGCCAATGCCACCTGCTAACTCCTTATAGTGTCAGTGCGTGTGCTTTTTATTTGGGTACTACTTGTTCCTCTGGGCCAGATTTTAATGTTCCCTCGAAGTCACCAGAGCTCCTTCTCTGATATTAACCAAGGGTCCCGACTGCTTTGTCGTGGTAAGGTATACCTGATTTTTGGCAACGCTTCCACTTTTTTTATGCGCAACATGCACTTGTTGCGCATTCGCTATTCGGCCCGCGCCGGAGCATTCTCGCCGCGTAACTCTCGGCTACACGGTCGCAACGCGAGACCGGCGCCGCTGTCATTGGTGTCCGCGGCGTGATTTATGGCGGGAAATCATCGACCTGAATGACCTTGTCGGCGGCTTGCAGATAGGCAAGGGCAAGTGCGGGGTCGGCGCAGTCCTGCGCGGCGGTTGTGAACGAGCGGGTGCGGCGCACAGCCTTGTTAAGCTCGCCGCTGGCGTCGGCGCCGAGGCGCCGGGCCAATTCGAGGGCCTCTATCAGATCCCGTACGCCACCCCGTTTGGGTGTCGCCATATCGGGACAGAGCCGGGCGACGAGATCGTGGCGGCTGCGCAACAGCCTGGCCAGTTCCAGCATCTGAACATCGCGCAGGGGCGCGAGGTGGGCAGTGCGACTCATCACCAGCGCGCCCAGCAAACGCCGCCCGGGGGCGGGTAGATTGGCAAACAGGGCGCGCAGCACCTCTTCCGCCGCATCGAGCTGTACCCGCACCGCGGCGCGGGCAAATGGCAACATTTCCGGATCGGCTTCGACCCCGTAACGCCATATGCAGGCGCTCGCCATGTACAGATGGGCGAGGGCATCGCCGAGTCGCCCGGACAGTAATTCCATGCGCTTGAGTTTGCCCCCGAGGAGGCCCATGGCCAGGTCGCAGGTGAGAGCGTATTTGGCGCTCAAGCGGGCGAGCATACGGGCCTCCTTGCGCAGGGCCTCGGGGGGCGAACCAAGCAGCGGCGCGCCAAACAGGCTGCGCCAGAGATTGCCCAGAGTGTGCCCCATATGCCCGAGGAGCGCGCGGCCGAGGGCATTTGGGTCCCGTTGTTCCACGGCGTTCATTTCCGGCATGACAAAGGGATGGCAGCGCACCGCGCCCTGGCCGAAGATAATCAGGGAGCGGGTGAGAATATTGGCCCCTTCCACGGTAATGGCGATTGGCATATGCCGATAGGCTGCGGACAACAGGTTGGACGGCCCGTTACTGATGGCTTTGCCCCCCAGAATGTCCATTGCATGGTTCACGGCGCGGCGTCCGGCTTCGGTCAGATGGACTTTTAAAATCGCGCTGGCCACGCTGGGTTGTTCGCCGCGATCGAGTGCGCCGGCGGTGTATCGTCGCGCCGAGTCAGTAGCGTACAACTCGGCGGCCATGCCGGCGATAATGCCGGCAATGGCGTCGAATTTGCCTATGGGCAGGCCGAACTGCTCGCGAATCTGGCTGTAGCCATTGGCGATAAACAGGGCAGCTTGCTGGGTTGCCGCGCCCAATGCCGGCAGGGAGATGGCGCGCCCCGCCGCGAGGCAGTCCATGAGCATGCGCCAACCCTGACCGACCTGTGGTTCGCCGCCAATCACCCAGTCCATGGGTACGAACACGTCCTCGCCTTCAATGGGGCCGTTCATAAATGCGCTGTCCATGGGTCGATGGCGACGACCGATCAGCATGTTGGCCTGGGGCACCGGCAGCAGGGCGCAGGTAATGCCCAGTTCCTGCTCGCCCGGTGGCCGCGCCGGGTCGATGGCGTGAAACGCCAGTCCCACGACGGTGGCCACCGGTGCCAGGGTGATGTAGCGCTTGGCGAAATTCACGCTGAAACCGCGTACCCGTACCCCGTCGATGTCCCGTTCGGTCAGTAGTCCGCGGTCGGGAATGGCGGCCGCATCCGATCCCGCATAGGGGGAGGTCAACGCAAAGCAGGGCAGGTCCCGGCCATCCGCAAGGCGGGGCAGATAATGCTGTTTTTGGGCGTCGGTGCCATAGCGCAGCAGGAGCTCCGCTGGCCCCAGAGAGTTGGGTACCATGACTGTCACCGCAGCGGCGGCGCTGACGGTGGAGATACGGGTGACGACCGTGGCGTGGGCGTGGTGGCTAAAGCCGAGGCCACCCCATTCGGTGGGAATAATCATACCGAAAAAGCGCTTTTCCCGCAGAAAATGCCAGACTTCCGGTGGCAGATCCCGGGCCTCTTCAATGGCGAAGTCGTCGAGCATCTCACACAGATCGCGAACTTCATGGTCGAGAAAGGCCTGTTCTCTATCGGACAACCTATTAGGGCCAGTCTGGAGCAGCGCGTCAAAGTCCGGCCGCCCGGCAAATATCTGGCCCTCGAAACCTACCGAGCCCGCTTCCAGCGCCGCGCGTTCCGTATCCCCCATGGGTGGCAGAACCCGGGTGAACGGACCCATCGCGGCCTTTCCGATCAGTTTGGCGAAGCCCATAACAGCCTCCTGTTCCACGTCATCTTTAGTCTACAGCGAGATGCTTTGATTTGTCGCGGCCGGCGGCAAAAATTTGTTGGGGTGAAGAATCGGACAGATCGGCAGGTTTGCGACAACGCGACCCGCACCGTTAAATCGTAGTTAAACTTTTGGTGAACAGTACTATTATTTACGCGCTTTTATATTATAGGGAATGACGTTGCTTTTTGCGGTGAGTTGCGTTGCGATGGGGTGGGGCTTGTCGACCACATAGCCCTGAATAAAATCGACACCGACTATTTCCAGTAATCTCTGAACTTCAGTGCTTTCTACATGCTCCGCAATGGTTTTCAACCCCATGATGTGACCAATCTCGTTAATGGAGACAACCATATCATGGGTTTTGTCGTCATTGGCCATGGCCCGAATAAAACTGCCGTCAATCTTGAGAAAGTCCACGTTGAGATCTTTAAGGTATTTAAAGGAGCTCAGTCCGCTGCCAAAATCGTCCAGGGAAAATTTGCAGCCCCTGAGTTTCAGGGCGTCGATAAATTCTCCGGCGTGAGTAATATTGCTAATCACCGCGGTTTCAGTAATTTCAAAGCAAATACGCGCACCGTCGACGGAGTATTTTTCGAGTTGGCTAATAACAAACTCCAGAAAACGTATGTCACCCAGCGACTGCCCGGAAAGATTAATTGCATAGACGTGTTGCCGATCAGGGGGCTCAACAGCGTTTTGTTCAAGCCAACGAAAAACATGCGTGACCACCCACCGATCTACAGCCGGCATCAAGTTAAAACGTTCCGCTACCGGTAGAAATTCGCCGGGGAGAATCACTGCTCCGTCCGCGCCAATCATGCGCAACAGGATTTCTGTATGCGACAAATTAGCGTTCGTGTCGAGAGCTTTAACAGCTTGCCCATACAGCTCGAAACAATCTTCGTTTAACGCCTGTTTGATCCGCTGCAATTGCTCCATCTGGCTTTTTCGTCGGCGCAGTTCCTGGTCGTTTTCTACAGCGATATGTACGCAATTCCTGCCTTTTTCCTTGGCGATATAACAAGCCGAGTCGGCGGCGTTGAGCACATCAGTCAAGCTGCCGCTGTTTTCGGTAATCGGCACCAGGCCGATACTGAGACCAACTTCGAAAATTCGTTCATTCCATTGAAAGCGAAATTTGCCGACGGTATCAAAGACGTTGCCGACAACCCGTTGGGCATGTTCCAGCTGGCAAGATTCCAGCAAAATGCCAAACTCATCCCCACCCAAGCGGGCGAGGGTGTCCGTTTCCCGTACGGCACTTTGTAGCCTGATCGCCAGCTGTTTGAGCAGTTCGTCGCCGGCGACGTGCCCGCAGCTATCGTTGATGATTTTAAATTGATCCAGGTTGATGTAGCACATGGCGTGCTGGTGGGCGTCGTTGGCCGCGGACTTTAGCGCAGCTCGCAGACGGTTTTCAAATTGCCGTCGATTGTATAAGCCTGTCAGAACGTCGTGGGTAGCCTGATGCGACAGGTTGTTTGACAGGTGTTTCAGCTCACTCACGTCGTGAATGACGGTCACCGAGCCAATAGCGAGTTTTTGTTCGTCGCGAAGAGGCGCAACCACCACTTTGACGAAGTGGGCTCCATCCCCGCCGGGAGCCAGTAATATATGATCTGAAAAAGTATAGTGGCGGTTATTTTTTATACTCAATTCTGCAGGATTAATCATTTCTTTCGGTCGATTTTCCGCGACCAGCTTGACCACTTCAGTAAAAGGTTTTCCACAAGCATTTTCCGGTGTAGTGCGGATTAATGATTCCGCAACCGGATTCATATACAGAATATTGCCTTGCGCATCAGTCGTGATAACGCCGTCTCCGATTGATTCCAGGGTAACCTGGGCGCGCTCTTTTTGTAGCGCAAGATCAGCCCTGGCTTTGTTGCGCGCGGAAATGTCGCGGACAAAAATATAGACGAATGCAACGCCGGCAAATTCCGCGCGCTTCGCGGTGACCGCAACATCCAGCGGCTTGTCGTGACGCAGTAGAAGCTTGCCCTCCATGCGCAACACTCCCTCCTCTGGAAAACGTTCAAGCCAGTTTTCGGATTCCATTAGCGTGTTGATAGCCAACATATCGTAAATATTTCGACGAAGCATATCGCGTGATTGGTAGCCAGCCATGGTGCAGAACGTGCCGTTGACCTCCTGTATATTGCCGCTCACGTCACAGGTCAGAAATCCTTCGGGGCTGGTTTGCAGTATCAGGCGATTGCGATGCAGTTGTTCGTCAAGTTGATGGTCGGCGTGGCGAATGCGGTCAATTAGCGGCTTAACCAGAGATATAGCCACCAGCACCAGACAGGATATTACCAGCGCGACCAGTTCGGCTTCTAAAGAATTGACCGGGTGCGGATACTGATCGATAGCTTTTGATAAACTGATTGCGCGTCTGATTGACATCAGGAGCATGGCAGACGACAGGGCGATCCAGATCCCGCGGCCGCCTACTGTTTTCATCAGGCGCAACGCCGCAAATACCGCAATAATTTGCAGCACAAGTGATGTGGATAACACCGCAATCACGATCATACGATTTTGCTCGACAAGCTATACGTAATGTATCGGCCGCCTGTGAGATTTCCGTAGGCGATACTCAGGGTACGATTCCATCTTAATGTAGATGAAAAGATATGAGTAGTGCGCATAATTTGCTAATTTGAAAATTGAGATAGACTACCCGCTACACACGTTAAAGCGTCAAAAAAATGACGTTGATTGCTTAAACTTAATAAACTTAAAGAGATTGCAGCTCAGGTCTGCGGCCACCAAATTTATTGCTTACATAAAGATAAATGACGCGAACGGCCCCGTTCGACCCCCTGCTGGCACTATAGTACTATTTATCGAATATCACGCCACCGCCCATCCCTGCGCGGCGTATGCCAGGCTGCCGTATCATGTCGATCAACCTAACATTTGATAACCAGTTTGTACGAGAGCTTCCCGTCGATCCGAGGTCCGATAACCAGTGTCGTCAGGTGCTGGGCGCGGCATTCTCCCGGGTCGCGCCCGCGGGGGTGTCCGCGCCACAACTGGTGGCTTGCGCAAGGGAAGTAGCGGAGCTGCTTGGGTTGGACGCCGAGAGTTGTGCCTCGTCGGACTTCGTGCAGGTGTTTTCCGGTAACAAACTGCTGCCGGGAATGGACCCCTACGCGCTCTGTTATGGCGGTCACCAGTTTGGCAGTTGGGCTGGTCAGCTGGGCGATGGCCGCGCGATTAATCTGGGGGAAGTCGTACCACCTGGCGGCGCACGCCAGATATTGCAACTGAAAGGCGCGGGGCTGACGCCCTATTCACGCCGAGCCGATGGCCTGGCGGTGTTGCGCTCATCCGTGCGCGAATTTTTGTGCAGCGAAGCGATGCATCATTTGGGGGTGCCGACGACGCGGGCGTTAAGTCTGGTGACCACCGGTGACATGGTGGTGCGGGATATGTTCTACGATGGCAACCCGCGGCCGGAACCCGGCGCCATCGTGTGTCGGGTAGCGCCTTCGTTTACTCGCTTTGGCAGTTTCGAAATTTTTGCCGCACGCGGAGAAATGGAATTGTTGCGCCAGTTGCTCGATTACACCATACGCACGGATTTTCCCCATTTGGGAGCCCCATCCCGGGAGACCTATATCGAGTGGTTTGGCGAGGTTTGCGAGCGCACCGCGCGCCTGATCGTCCACTGGATGCGGGTGGGGTTTGTCCACGGGGTAATGAATACGGACAATATGTCTGTTCTCGGTCTGACCATTGATTACGGCCCCTATGGATGGCTGGAGGATTACGATCCCGGCTGGACGCCCAATACCACTGATGCGGCGGGGCGACGCTACGCCTACGGGCAACAACCCTATATCGCGCAATGGAATCTCGTGCAGTTGGCCAATGCCATTTACCCGTTAATTGAGGATGCGCAACCCTTGCAAAACGGGCTTAACGGTTACCACGCCACCTATACGCGGGGTTGGCGGGAAATGATGGCACAGAAACTGGGGTTGAGCGCCTACCACCCCGATGGCGACGAAAAACTGATTGACGAGCTGCTGGCTATTTTGCAACTGGTGGAAACGGACATGACTATTTTTTTCCGTCAATTGGCCGCCGTCGACATGGGTGATAACGACGACAATGGTGCACTAGAAGATGTGGAATTGGCGATGCAGCCTTTGTTGGAGGCCTACTATGTGCCCGGTCAGCTTACCGCCAGTTATCGCCAGCGTCTCGGTAACTGGCTGCATAACTACCGACTTAGACTCAGGCGGGACGGTCGCGCGCAACCGCAGCGCGTTCGGGCGATGCAGGCGGTCAATCCAAAATATGTGTTGCGCAATTATTTGGCACAACTGGCCATCGACAAAGCGGAGCAGGGGGATAACTCGCTGGTTATAGAACTACTGGACCTGTTGCGTCGTCCCTACGACGAACAGCCCGGTAAAGAAGCATTTGCCCAAAAGAGACCCGACTGGGCCCGCTCCCGTGCCGGGTGCTCCATGTTGTCCTGTAGTTCCTGATGCTCACACAGAAGGTTTCGGCGTGAGCAGTGTGAGAGCAAGGAAGCCCCTGGCTTTTTTTGGGGCAAAGTTCACGTGGGTTTTGGTTATAATCAGCCCGTTGTGGAGTAAGTTGGAGTCGTAAATGCAGGCTGAAGGTAGACTTTTATTGGTGCGCCATGGGCAAACGTCAGCCAATATCGACCAGGTGTGGCACGGCCATACGGACACGCCGCTGACGGAACTGGGGCACCTTCAGGCGGCCCGGCTGGGGGAGTATTTTCACCACTATTTGCCGGATATTCACGCTATTTACGCCAGTCCGTTGCAGCGCGCCAAACACACCGCCCAGCGCATCGCGGAACTGCGCGGACATCGCGTCAGTCTCGACCCCCGGTTAAGAGAATTTGGCGTTGGTGAACTCGAGGGCAAACGCTTTGACGAACTGGAAGGCGAAGACGGTTTTGTGCGGCGCATGATCGACGACGAGCACCACCGCGCACCGGGCGGTGAAACACGCTACGAAGTTACCACGCGCTTCGTGAGCGCGGTGGAGGAGATTTGCGCACGGCATTCCGGACAGAATATTGTGGTGGTCGCGCATGGATTGGCGATCGCTTTTGCCCTGTCCCACTGGATCGATCGGGATACCTCTCGCTGGCTTAAATATCGAGTTAACAACACCTCGGTGACGGAAATATCCGTGGCCAGCGGCGAGATCAAGTTTCTCGACCGTACCGATCACCTGCAGGATAGCGCTGCCTGATTTTACCGCCCGCATCCCACGGTGGGGTGACGATCTGCGACGAGGGGGTATCTCAACACCGCAGGCAGGTTATATGAGCAGATAATAAGACCAGGCCCAATCGGTAACCAC
Source organism: Gammaproteobacteria bacterium (assembly GCA_038106145.1). Lineage (GTDB taxonomy): Bacteria > Pseudomonadota > Gammaproteobacteria > Pseudomonadales > Porticoccaceae > JBFJKD01. The sequence continues at coordinate 17,093 of JAYODD010000017.1, forward strand.
ATGGAATGGATACAGATAGTTGCAAACTGGTTCGGGGAGAATGAATCGGTTCTATCCGGGCTAGCCGCGTTTGTTGCGCTGACTGGATTTCTTCTGTCGCCGCTTGGGGGAAATCTCAAGGGTCTGTTTGCGCGGGTCCGCAAACCCACTGAACCCGTAATTGCACCATCGGCGGCTAAAGATGATGCGCCAGACGTGAAGGTAAGAAATGCGGGTAAACCCACTATTTTTATCGAACCCTTCACCAGCAGCTCAGACGCGGCGCACGGTTTTTCCCTGGAGTTAAACGACGAAGTAAGACGCGCTGTCACCAATTTTACCGGCAGTATCCTGGTGACTGACATAGCCCGTGCCGACTATGTCGCGAACGTAACGATCCTGTTGTCCGGGTCGCGCTGCAGGGCAACATTGCGCCTGCAGGATCGACACAGTAATGAAGATTTCTGGTCGGGTCGTTTCGAAGCGGATATCGACGATCGTCTGCAAGCCATTGATCAGCTCAGCGCCAAAATATCCACCCATATCCGCTACGAAACGGCGCGGCATGTGGTGGGTCGCGGGGATGACAGTTTTGAGGTCAAGCTGACGCGTATGGGTTTAGCGATGATTAGCGCCGACCCCAAAGTGTGGGATGAAGCTATCGCCACCGCCAATAGCCTGCTGGTGGAGCACACGGATAATTCCATGTTTCAGTGTCTCTATGGTGGCCTGTTACTACGCGAACTGGCCCTCGGCTACCGCCAGCCTTCACCCGAGGATATGGAAAAAGCTCAGCAGGCGTTGCGCAGGGCGGTTAAGTTGAATGACCGCAGTGATTTCGCCCATGCCATGCTGGGCCGGTACCTGCTGTATTGTCAGCGGGATTATTCGGGCGCGCGCCGCAGTTACGCGCGCAGTTTACAGGTGAACCCGCTCTACCATTTTGCGCAGAGCGGCCTTGGTTTTGTCGAAATTTTTGCGGGAGATGCCCGCCAGGGAATTGATTTGTTTAACAAGGCGAACGCGACGGAGCACTATAAAAAAAGTGGCCAATTGGTTCAGGCGGTTGCTGCCGGTGAAATAAAACTGGGTAATTATGCGCGGGCGGTGGAGTGGATAGAGCAGGAACAGAATCTCGAAGACGATTATACCGGCACCCAGATTGTGCTGGCAGCTGCCGCCGGGTTGGCGGGTAACGTTGCAGTTGCGCAGCAGGCGGTAGGGTCGTTAAAAGCCAAGCATCCTGAAATCGCGGTTGCTGCAATACGCCGCTGGCCCTATAGCGAGGATGCGCACTGGGATCTATTTGTCAGCGGTCTGAAAAAAGCCGGGCTGGAGTGAGCCAGGTCCAAAACTAGAATTCGGTCACCACGGATAGCAAAATTATATGCACGGTGTAATCAGGACTGTCCTCCCCCAGGGTGATGACGTTGGCCAGCGTATTGGGGGCAATGTGATCTACGGCCCAGTCCCGCGACTGGTACTTCTCAATACGATAGCGGGCTTTCAGGGTCGTGCCGGGGTGTACGCGGTAATCCCCGTACCACTCCAGAGATTGTAATCGTACCAGGGTGTCCGGCAGAGGGGCTGATGACAGGGCGCTGCCGGTGTTAACATTCACGGCACCCCGTGCGTTGGCGTACACAAAGTCGGCGCCAAGGGACAGCGATTCGTTGATTTCATGTTTGAATCCGACGCCAATAGTATCCGTCTCGTCCCGCAGTTCGGCGAACCAGTTCCGCGCCGGATTGATCGCATCGGCGGCCTTGGCGAAGCCGCGAAACGAGCGTCCCTCCTGATCGGAATCCATACGGTCGTGGCTGACAAAGCCGTACAGCATATTTTCCCCATCTGGCGTGTAGGAAATATCCAGGGTGTAGCCGGTCATTTTACTGGCGGTAAGACCCATATCCGAGTGGTGATAGTCGTCGCGCAAATAGTTCGCGCCGAGGCTGGCCGTCCAGGCCTCCGCCCACAGATAGTTGAGCGACAGAGCGGCTCTGGTGCGCACCCGATCCGCCATATAATACTTGCGCAAATCCGGATGATTTTCCCAGCCGAGGGTTGCGGGATTGCCGGTGTATTGTGGGCGATAACTGGACAAAAAAGGCTCCTCGCCGCGGTAGGTGGAGCCGCGGCGCTTGCTGCGGCTGAGGTTTAACCCCCCGGTGAGACGCTCCCCTATACCACTTTTTATCTCAAATTTTACCGTGTCTTCAATAGCTTCATGGCGTTCGGAATAATCCCGGTCCGTATCCCGTCGCTCTACCCCGGCGCTCAGATGGGTGCGCCGCGCCAGCCGGTAGTTAGCGTCCGCGCTGAATTTTTGTTCGCGGTAACTGTAGGGTTCGTTGCGACGGTAGCGGCTCAACGTACTGTTGGCGCTGCCGGTGTCGGTCTGGGTGATGGAGTCTCCCGCGATGAAAAAATACTCGTCCCGCGGAGTTTTGTTATCCCGGTTATCGTAGCGCCAGGAGGCGCGCCAGTTAAAACGCGGTGTTGGTCGCGAGGTAAAGCGCAGATTGAACAGGGTGGTATCGATGCGCCCGTCGAGGGAATCGCGGGGCAGCGGAACTGTGATACTCGCAGCCAGTGCCGGGTTTACCGTGTAGGGTAAGAACGTTTCGTCCTGGGTCATGCGGCCGACCGCCAGATCGGCGTTGATGTGCGAATGAGTCCCAACCGGGTAGCCGCCAAGTACACTGAACTGGTGAAACTGATTGTCCGGCGGCTGGGCGATACGCCCGCTGCCGTCGGGAAAACCGACACTCGCCTCAGTGGCATCGGCCGCCGAGGAGTCGCTACCCCAGCCGCTGATGGCTGCGTAGGGATTCTGCCAGGTGAGGGCGCGCTCGCCCTGGTCGAAGGCCGACAGGTAATAGGCGATTTCAAAGTGCTTGCCGTCAGCGGCATAACTCAGGGCCGCGTCAAACTGCTGGGTATGGTAGTCGATGGCGTGCGGTAGCAGCACCGCCCGCGGATTGCCGCCACTGTTGCCGATCACAGCGCCCAGCGAACTGATACCATCTTTGGTTTCGTTGCGATAACTGCTGCGTAGTTGCCAGTGGGCGGGTAGCACCTGCTCATAGCCAAGTTTTAATCGTTCACGTTTAACTTCCAGCTCCGCGTCACGCAGACTCGGCAATAACTGGGTCATGCCGGCGGTGTTGGTTCCAGGTACCCAGCCATCCGGCAGGGATAGATAATCACTGCCCGGATTGGTGAACGGTGTGCGGCTTGAATGACTGCGTACCGTGGGTAACTCGTTGTAGTCCAAACTGATCTGGTAGGTGCCCTGACGGCCCTGTTGTAGCGCAATGGAACGGGCGTCCGTCCCCAGGTCCCGTCCGCTCAATAGCCAGTAACCCGCGTGCCGGCCGGCCGCTGCAATCGCTTGCAATTCAAAACCGGCAATGCCCACCAGGCCCTGCTCGTCGAGGCCGTTGTGAACACCGAAGCGTGCCGTTTCGCGGCTGACGTAGCCGATACCCAGCTCAATCTGTCGGTGTAGTTCGGCCTGCTCGGGAGAAGGCGTGGCGGTTGCGGATACGGACGCGGCCGCATTTTCATCGTCGAGACTAAAGCTATCCTGCTCGGCCAGGGCAACTGATGCTAGGATGCAGGTGGCAACCAGCGCGCCCGTCTGGCCACAGCGCAGTGGATTCCGCTTGATGTGGCATGGCGTCTGGGTACGGGTATGGGACGTTTTCATCATCACCTCTACCGGGTTTTACGCGCGCCAGCAGGGTGGTTCGAGCCGTGCACGGCCGAGTGGCAGTTCAGACAATTTTTGCCGAGCATCTGTTGCGCCGGGGATGGCTGGGTGGGCAACCCGGTACCGCTATAGGCGGTGCTGGGGTGGAACTGGGCGAGATGACACTGCTGACACAACCAGGGCGCGCGGTTTTTCAGCATCGCCTGATGCACCGATCCGTGGGGTTGATGACAGATGGTGCAATCCTCGCGCACCGGCGCATGTTCCCACAGGAACGGCCCGCGTTTTTCCGCGTGGCAGGTATAGCAGGTTTCGTTAACCGTGCCCTTGATCAGCTGTTGCGGCGCGGTGGAACCGTGCGGGTTGTGGCAATCCGTGCAGGACATTTGCCCGTCCCGCAGGGGGTGGCTTGAGGGGCGCAACATCTGGGAACGCTTTTCCTGGTGACATGTGAGACACAGCGGCGTCTGCCTGCGTTTGTCGAGAATCTCGTCCTTGCTGGTATGTACGGTATGACAACTGGTGCAGGACAGGTTCTGGGCTTCGTGAATACTGCCGCGCCAATGTGCCGTGAGATCCCGTTGGTGGCACTGCAAACACTGGGTGTTTTGGGTTGCAGCGGGCGTGGCATCGTCGCCAAATGTGACATCTGGTCGGGCGCGGGTGGTGCCAGCGGTGGGCGTGGAGCGGTGTTGCAAGCTCGGGCCGTGGCAGCTGATGCAGGCCTGTCCGGCAAAGGGTGTGCGACTATCTCCCGCCACGCCGTGTACCGATTGCAGGATTGAGCGTCCCGCACCGTGCTGGTCGCTGTGGCATGTCGCACAGGGAGCCGCCCCGGGCGTGGCCGTTTTGTCTGCAGCTTGCTCCGGGGTTGAATCCAGCGTGAACATACTTTCGTCTGCGTGGGCAGGGACGGTGATCTGCAATGTCAGGATCATTAACAAAAACAGGTGTCGCCAGAGGTTCAGGAAACACGCCTGACGGTTAATCAGGTACTGGTCTGCGCGCTGGCCTGTCGATATCTGGCGTAGATTCATGGTTGTTCCACACGTATTGCGGTCAGATCGGCGGAGCCGGGGGCGAGTTTCAGACTGTAGCCAAAGGATACGTAATGGGAACGGCCTGTGTCGCTGGATTCGTGTACCGCAAAACCCAATGTATAAGTGGTGCCGATCGCAAAGGTTTTACGGCCCGGCGTGTCCGTTGCGAGGGGGCGACTTAACTCGACTATCCAGCGGCCCCCTTCCTGCCTGGCCTCCACGTCGAGCGCACTTTGTGAATGAACGTGACGTTGTTCGAGAACATACCCATCGAGTACCTGTGGCGGTGCGCTGGCACTGATGCGCGCCTGCCAGTATTCAAAGAATTTACCCTGGGCACGCAAAGCGGCCAGCTCCGATGGTAACTTAAAATTGTCGCCACCTCCCTGACGGGTCACCTTACTGCGGGATGCGACCAGGTATTTACTGCGGGCGTCATTGGCAGTGGCGCTCGGCATACCCTTTAAATCGTCGTGGCACGCGCCCCAACAGCCAGCACGGGTGGCTTCGGTTAGCTGCCCGTCATCGAACATCACCGTGAACAGACTCGCCTGATCTGCGGTGCTGCGCACCGGCCACGAAGCGCGCAGGTAAAAGCGCTGTCGATCCCAGGCGGTTTGCACCTTGAGGGTAAGGCTGGCGGGTGGTGAGTTAGTAACCGCTCCGTCTGCTTTGGCCAGTGAGGTACCTATGTCTGCTTGTTGTCCCTCGTGGCAGGTGCGACAAGTGTTGCCCCCACGAATGCCGCTGGCCCCGGGGTGATCGGCTGGCGTCAGCAACCACTCCCAGGAAATCTGCCCTGGATGGAACAGGGTCAACTCCTGTGCGGGTATCGCCTGCCAGTCGAACGCCATGACCACCGGAGCACTGAGGGCAACGATAAAACTTGCGAGTCCGGTAACCAGGCGGCGCAATGGGGCGAGGGTCGTAAAAACTATCGGTCTAGAGCGCATAATCGTCGCTCCCATCGTCGTCCGTTGCATTGGTGCCAGGTAATTTGTGTGCGATGCCCTGGTGGCAGTCGATACAGGTGCCACCGTTATTTTGCGCTGCCTGATGCTGCCGGCGCGCCGCCGGTGACTGTACGGGCAACTGCATCGCCGCGACGCTGTGACAATTGCGGCACTCCAGGGAATCGTTGGCGCGCATGCCGTCCCATACGCTTTCGGCCATACGCTGACGATGGGTCTCAAACTTCTCCGGGGTGTCAATAGTACCGATTAATTTACCGGGCACCTCCTTCAAAGTCGCCTTGATTTTACGTTTCATTTTCGGCAGCCACTGACGGGGTACATGGCAATCAGCGCAGGTGGCCTGCACACCGCTGGCGTTGGCAAAATGGACGGTGTCCTTGTATTCCTGATACACCGTATCGCGCATTTCGTGGCAGGAAATACAAAACTCCATACTGTTGGAATAGTGGACAAAGCTGTTAAAGCTGGCCGTGGCGACAACGCCGACTGCAAGACCAGCGAGAACGAGTGTGCCCAGAGCAAAGCGCGCACTCGGACGCCGTAACCAGCGCCAAAACCGATGCAAAACACTTAGCCTGGTATCCAATGTCACTCCTTGCTAGCGACAAAAGCCGAGTCTGCGTTGATTCCTGGCGACACCCACCCCAGGGTATGAGATATGAGAATAGCTGTGAGCATTCCCGGTGTCCAGACGGAGATCGTGCCACCACCGGTCTCCATTCTCACTGATCTGGATCAACACTGTCGAGTTTCCCCGAGTTTATTCAGATGGTTGCCCGTTAATTATGCGTGGTGACAAAAAAAAGTGTTGACCTGTGTTTGGCACACAGTTTTAGACTCATGGCTCTCGACTCCTGGGTGACTGTCCGGGGAAAATAGGCAGCCAAAATGCTGTTAACCTTGATATTCATCATGGCGGGGTGGCGCGGGAGAAGTGAGACTGGTGCCGGGGTTGATCCCTTGGCACCCGCTGGAGGTTAATCGATGAAAGTGAAAGAACTGGCCGATGAGGTTGGTGTAACGGCTGATACCGTCCGCCATTACACCCGGATTGGCATACTGAAGCCAGCGCGGGATCCCCACAACGGCTATAAACGTTACGGTACTCAGGAGCGGGACCGGTTGCGGTTTGCCGTACGTGCACGCGCCCTGGGCTTTACCCTCGATGACATCGTGGAGATTATTCGCCACGCGGACCGCGGTAACTCGCCCTGTCCAACCGTCAGAAAATTGATCGAGGAGCGGTTTGCGGAGATCGAATCCCGATTTAAGGAAACTCAACGGTTGTACAAGCGCATGAAAAATGCGATGCAAGCCTGGCAAACACAGCCCGACCGGGAACCGGATGGCACCAGCATTTGTGGGCTGATCGAGTCTGGGGAGAAAAGACGATGACCAACGTAGCGCGGGGCGCGGTTCAGGAGTTGCTTATCGAGGGCGCCAGTTGCGCGAGTTGCGTGCGCAAGATTGAGGCCGCCCTTAACAATGTGAGCGGCGTAACACAAGCGGACATGAATTTCCCGCAACGCACCGTCAGTGTGCTTGGCCAGGCGTCGCCGGATGCGCTGATCAAGGCGGTGGCAGAGGCCGGGTATCGCGCGACAATAAGTGACAGTGAGTCAGAGGAAGATCTGTTGGCAGAAAAAGAACAGGTCGACCTGAGTTATTACCGGCGCTTGCTGCGGGAGATGACCATCGCTCTGGCGTTGGGTGTGCCCCTGATGGTCTACGGTATCGTCGGCGGTGAGATGACCGTGACCACCAATATGGAGCGTCTGGCCTGGCTTGTCGTGGGTGTGTTGACCTTCGGCGTGATGATTTTTTCTGGGAAACATTTTTTTGTGGGGGCCTGGCAATCCCTGGTGAATCACAGCGCCAATATGGACACGCTGATTGCGCTGGGTACCGGTACCGCCTGGCTGTATTCCATGATGGTCGTGTTTTTTCCCCAACTGTTTCCCGATATGGCGCGCCACGTCTATTTTGAAGCGACGGCCATGATTATCGGCCTGATTAATCTCGGGCTGGCGCTGGAAATCAGGGCGCGAGGTAAAACCTCGGAAGCCATCAAGCGGTTGATTGGTTTGCAGGTGAAAACTGCCCGGGTGATTCGCGGCGGAGAAGAAATTGATATCGCCATTGAGCAGGTGATGCTCAAGGACCGGGTGCGTGTACGACCCGGTGAAAAAATACCGGTGGACGGTGTGGTGCTCGAAGGACACACAGCGGTGGACGAATCCATGCTCACCGGCGAGCCAATGCCGGTGGAGAAAGTCAAAGACGTCGAAGTTGTGGCTGGCACCATCAATAAAAGCGGTTCAATTGTTTTCTCCGCAACCCGCATTGGCAAGGACACGGCGCTGGCGCAGATTATTAATATGGTCAAACGGGCGCAAAACTCCAAGCCACCGATCGGACGTTTAGCCGATGTCATCTCCGGCTACTTTGTGCCGGTGGTGATGATTATCGCCGTGCTCAGCGCGTTAGCCTGGTTAAATTTTGGTCCCGATCCGACGGTAGCCTACGCGGTGGTATCGGCGACCACCGTACTGATTATCGCCTGTCCCTGTGCACTGGGTCTGGCGACCCCCATGTCGGTAATGGTTGGCATCGGCAAGGCCGCAGAGGCGGGCGTGCTGATACGCAATGGTGCAGCCCTGCAAACCTCCGCAAAAATTACCGCAATGATTCTGGATAAAACCGGAACCATTACCGTCGGTTCGCCCAAGGTCACAAAAATTCAACTCGCCGCCGCCAGCGATGAAACGGAGGTGTTGCGCATCGCTGCAAGTCTCGAGGCAGGTTCCGAGCACCCGTTGGCTCTGTCCATTGTCGAATCCGCCAGGGAGCGCAATGTGCAATTACAGCCAGTGGAAAATTTCAATGCGCTTGCCGGTCGCGGGGTGGAAGGCGTGGTGGCGGGCAGGCGGGTGATCTTTGGCAACGAAAAACTCATGGGCGAGCAGCAGGTCGATATTGGCGATTATGTGGCATCCGCTCAGGCCATGGCCGAGCAAGCACAGACGCCGATGTACCTGGCCGTGGATGGTGCGCTTGCCGCGGTGATCGCGGTTGCCGATCCGATCAAGGAAGATTCAATCGCGGCTATAAAACGATTGCAACACAATAATATTCGCGTAGTGATGTTAACTGGAGACAACCGCGCCACCGCAAAAGCGATAGCCGACAAAGTGGGAATCACCGAGTTCTTTGCCGAAGTGTTACCGGAGGAAAAGGCGAAAAAAGTGGCGGAGTTGCAAATGCAGGATGAAATTGTGGGTATGACCGGCGATGGTATCAACGATGCCCCCGCCCTGGCGCTGGCCAACGTGGGCTTTGCCATTGGTACCGGGACAGACGTCGCTATCGAAAGCGCTGATATCACGCTGATGCGCGGCTCGCTGCACGGACTGGCGGATGCGATTGCGGTGAGTAAAGCAACGCTGCGCAATATCAAGCAAAACCTGTTCGGTGCTTTTATCTATAACGTCGCCGGCATTCCCGTCGCCGCGGGCCTGCTGTTCCCGATCTTTGGCCTGTTGCTGAGTCCGGTGATCGCCGGTGCGGCCATGGCATTTTCTTCACTCACCGTGGTCAGCAACGCCAACCGGTTGCGCCTGTTTAAGGCTGCACAGCACTAAGAGGGCATAACCATGATGCTGATTAATAGTCTGGGACTGGGGTTGATCGCTTTTGTGGTGTGGTGGTTCTGGCTTTACAAGCCGCGCGAAGTCAGTGTCGATAAGGACGGTGCTGGTATTCTCATCACCGTTGAAAATGGTGTCTACACACCGCCGCGTCTTAAGGTGGCGGCGGGCCAGCCGGTGGCGTTGACATTCGAACGCAAGGACCCGTCGGGCTGCGCGGCTACGGTGGTTTTTTCTGATTTTGATATCAGTGAAGAATTGCCGCTGAACAAAGCCAAAACCATCTCACTACCCGCGATGCAGCCGGGGGAGTACCCGTTTACCTGTCAAATGCAGATGTACCGCGGCACGTTGGTTGTCAGTTAGGTAGCAGTATTTTTCATGTGAAGTGGGGAGCCCGATGCCCTCGAAGGTATGCGCGATCATTTACGCCACACCACGGATTTTAATGTTGAAATCGCATGCTACAAAAAAGTGCTTGAAGTGGCGTAAAAAATAGCGGCCGAGTAGGCACCCGTTACCGGTTGGGCAACAGGTCAGTTCCAACCCTGTGCCCCGTGGGTGCAGCGTTGCGCGATGACAGCTCGTTATCGACCCCATCGGAGCCTAAGCGGGTATTCGACAGGGCAATTGGCAACGGGTACTATCGGTGACAAAGTGTCGCTGACAATATTGTCAGTACGAAAGCAGCTCCGCTGCAGGTGGTTAAATCGACGCTGGTGGCACGGTGAAAAGCCTCTACTGTCAAATGAAGTGTTTTCCCTCAAATTCAGCGGTTCCAAACTGGAACGGCGAAAAAGGTATCGGTTATGAATGAGCTTCGGTCGTACATCCCGCCCCGAGTCTGGCAATGGGAATCCGCGAGTGGTGGCAGATTTGCGAATATCAATCGCCCCGTTGCCGGCGCCACTCACGACAAGGCTTTGCCGGTGGGCAAGCACCCCATTCAGCTCTATTCCCTGGGCACTCCCAACGGAGTGAAGGTCACAATCCTGCTGGAAGAACTGCTGGCCCTTGGGCATAGCGGCGCCGAGTACGACGCCCATTTGATTGATATTTTGGAAGGCGAGCAGTTTAGCAGCGGCTTTGTGGCGGCCAATCCCAATTCCAAAATTCCGGCGCTGTGGGATTACAGCGCTACGCCTCCCATCCGCGTGTTTGAGTCCGGGGCCATCCTGTTGTACCTGGCTGAAAAATTTAACGCGTTTATACCCTCTGATCCGGCGGGTCGCGCGGAATGTCTTTCGTGGTTGTTCTGGCAAATGGGCAGTGCCCCCTACCTGGGTGGCGGCTTTGGACATTTTTACGCGTACGCCCCCGAAAAAATTGAATACGCCATCAACCGCTATGCGATGGAAATAAAACGCCAGCTGGATGTGCTGGACCGGCATCTGGCCGATAACCAGTACATGTGTGGCGGCGAGTATTCCATTGCTGATATGGCCATCTGGCCCTGGTACGGCGCGCTGGTATCCAATGCCATTTACGACGCTGCCGAATTTCTGGACGCCCAATCGTATACCCACGTCAACCGGTGGACCGGGGAGATCGGGTCGCGCACCGCCGTACAGCGCGGAAAAATGGTCAACCGCACCTGGGGCCCGCCGGAAACGCAGTTGCGGGAACGTCACAACGCCAGTGATTTTGCAACCAGGACACAGGATAAACTGGAGCCCACCGACGACGCGTAGGGTTGCCGCAACGGGTTAGAATTTTCGCGGTGACAGATAATCATTGTCGCCCGGTGGAGGCACAATTTTTACGCCCTTTCAGGCCGAGTTATTTTATGGAGATAAAAACAGCAAATGCCGACCACAGCAGATCGCCGCGCACCACAACCCCGGGATGATTCAGCGTCCCTCCTCGCCAACATCAGGGCCCTCGAACCCCAGGTCAGGGCGGCCGCAGACTGGATAGAAACGGAGCGCCGCCTGCCCGCTGAACTGGTGCAGGCGTTGCAGGCCACGGGCCTGTTTCGCGCCTCCTGGCCGCAGGCTATGGGAGGGCTGGAACTGGATCCGATATCACAGCTTGTGGCCCTCGAAGAATTGTCGCGCATGGATGCCTCCGTGGGATGGCTGGGCACCTTCGGCGCGATCAGTGGGCTGATTGGCGCCACCATTGAACCGGCCGCGGCGCGAGAGCTGTTCCCGAGTCCGGATATGGTGTCGGCGGGGCAGTATGCACCCCGCGGTCACGCGGAGCGCGTTGACGGCGGCTTCCGGGTCAACGGCCGCTGGTCGTTCGGCAGCGGCTGTATGCATGCCGACGTGATTACCGGCGGTTGTTTTGTCACCGTTAATGGCGAGGTGCAGATGTTGGCCAATGGCATGCCGGAGGTGTGTACGGTGATGGTGCCCAGGGACAGGGTGACGATTCTGGAGGACAGTTGGCAGGTCTCGGGCATGCGCGGTACCGGCAGCCACGACTACACCATGACCGACCTGTTTGTCCCAACGGCGCATACTTCCGATGCGAGTTTTTCGGCGTATCACGATGGCCCGCTGTACAAATTCCCTGCTTTATTTTTGTACTCCCACGCACCCATTCCCCTCGGCATCGCGCGGGCGGCCCTCGACTACGTTTACGCACTCGGCGAAACCAAGCGCAGCCAGCCGGGCAACCGCCCGTTCAAAGAGTTGGGTGAAGTGCACGAAGCGGTGGCGCGGGCCGAGGCTTCTCTGCGCTCTGCCCGCGCCTGGGTTATTGAAGTGATTGAAGACATCTGGAACACCGCCAACCGAGACGAGGAAATCAACCAGCAGCAGCGGGCATTGTTTCGCCTGTGTCTGGTGCACGTCTCGCGGGTGGCGCGGGAAGTGGTGTTGCAAATGTACGACCTGATCGGATCCACCGCCATACATCTGAACAGCCCCATTGATCGCCTGTTGCGGGATATCAACGTGGTGTGCGCGCACATCGTAGTTCAGCAAAAAATGTACCGCCCCGCGGGTAAATTATTATTCGGTATTGAAGTAAAAAATGACCCGTTCTTTTGATCGGGGATACTGGCTTGTATAAGCGGGCTGGATACGCAGGGCGGCGACAAACGTCCGACGCGTAAAACGGCGCGGGCAACACTACCGGAGTAACAGTTATGTCGGCATCGGTTTTACTGTACGAAAAGCGCGACCATATTGCGTACATCACCTTTAATCGCCCCGAACGGCGCAACGCCATGAGCCCGGAAATGATCTGCCGTCTGGCAGATGCCTGGCAGGACTTCGCGGCGGACGACGACATGCGCGTGGCCCTGGTAAGCGGCGCGGGCACCGAGGCATTTACCGCCGGCGCGGACCTGAAAACCATGATACCGCTGCTGTCCGGGGCGCGCGCCCCCGAAGACGAATGGGATGCGCGGCTGCTCGCCGCTGAACAACAATTGACCGCGGCGGCAACCCAGAAAAATTCCACCTGTTATAAACCCATCGTCGCCGCTATCAACGGCCCCTGTCTCGGCGCGGGCTCGGAAATGTTACAGGCCATCGACATACGCATCGCTGGCGAACAGGCCAGTTTCGCAGTCAACGAAGTGGCCCTCGGTTTTATGCCCGGCGGCGGCTCGGCGGTGCGCCTGGCGCGGCAGATTCCCTATTGCCAGGCCATGCAGTTTCTGCTGGTCGCGGATAAAATCAGCGCGCAGGACGCCTGTCGCATGGGCTTTATCAACGAAGTACTGCCGGTCGACGAGGTATACGCCCGCGCCGAATGGTACGCGCGGCGCATTGCGGCCAACGGCCCGCTGGCGGTGCGTAAAACCAAGGAAACCGTATTGCGCACCCTGGCCCTGTCCTGGGAGGAGGCGTACCGGGTCGAGGCAGAAAATTACGCCGCGACCATAAAAAGCGACGACGCCCGGGAAGGACCGCGGGCCTTCGCAGAAAAACGCGCGCCCCGGTTCAAGGGCAAATAATCGAATGCCGTATCAGTCAAAGCGGCAGGGAACAAAGAGTCAGGAGCATTCAGGGGTATAAGACATGAAGGGATTATTAGCAGTTTTAGTCAGCGCGTTATTGCTTACCGGATGTATGAATATTTCCGCACAGGGCGGTGATGGCGGGGCCTCCGGCCGGGTGTCCACATCCATTCCCTTTTAATGTCTGGCGGCGGGTAATCATATGGTGTGTAAACTCCAGAACCATTACGTGATGCTATCGAGAGGGCTACGTGTGCCGGCATAATGTCGGCCGATTACGTGGGTGTAGATCTGGGTGGTTTTTACATCGTTATGACCGAGCAGTTCCTGTACGGTGCGAATATCTGTACCGGCTGCCATCAGATGCGTAGCGAAAGAGTGACGAAAAGTGTGACAGTTTACCTGCTTGTTATTGATCCCGGCTTTTGTAACGGCGGCTTGTAGCGCTTTCCGAATGACAGTTTGATGAAGGTGGTGTCGGCACATTACGCCTGTTATCGGGTGCTTGCAAAGGGTTGCCGAAGGGAAGATAAAGGCCCATCTTCGGGAGCGATACGCATTTGGGTATTTGCGCCCTAACGCATAGGGTAACGACGGACCCAGCCCCTCGTTGTTATCCAGTTGCATGACCTCCAGGGCCAATTCAATTGTTTTCTCCAGAATTGGTATAAGCCTTTGGCTCAGTAAGGTCTGGCGGTCTTTCTTTCCTTTACCATCTTTAACCGTAATTGAACATTTTTGCAGGTCTACATCTTGCACTCGTAGCCGCAGACATTCGGATATGCGCAGTCCACTTCCGTAGAGAATCTCAATAATCAGCTTATTACGCCCTTGCAGGTGACCAAGTATAGCGGCGATTTCCGCTGCACTGAGCACCACCGGTAATGTCCGTTGTTTGGTTGCCAGGGTAAAGCCCAGGTCCCCCAGTTGTATTTTTAGCACCTTATGATACAAAAAGACTAAAGCGTTCAGGGCAACTTTCTGTGTATTCGCTGCTACCTGTCTGTTGGTTGCCAGGTAACTGAGAAACGCTTTTACCTCTGCACCCCCTAGCTCTTTTGGGTGTTGCTTGTGATTAAAATAAATATAGCGTCGAATCCAGTGCAAATACGCTTTTTCGGTTGTGATGCTATACCCGCGTAGACGAATATCGCGTCTGACCATTGCAAGAAAAGGGCTGGACATAGGATGCCTCCGTGCATGCAGAAATGCTGTATAAATATACAGTATATAAAGTAGTTGTCAAAATTAATGCTCGCTTTATACTCCGAGTATGCGCGGTTATCCACCTCGCAGAACAAAAATAGATAAAAAATTCAAGGAGTTATAAAGTCAGACCCGGGAGATACGGGGAACCCCGTATCAAAAATAACGAGACCCCCTCGCTTTACCACACACAAGGATGCGGACATCTTGAGAAACCAATTTAAAAACAACAGCTTACCGAAACCAGGCGCTATAGGCCCGGCGACAAAGCGCGCATGCGCCATATACAAATGTTATGCGCAAGGATAATAATGAGCATTGATAAAGCCATTAAAGCAATAGAAAGGTTTCAAGGAGAATCCCTCACAAAAAGCCTTGCCAAGATTGAAGCAGATATTGTTGGTGCCAGTTCTGACGAAGCATTAAAACTATGTGCTGACAATGAAGTAAATAACGAATTTATTGAATCCGCATTAGAAGTAAAAAAGATTGCTGGCCAAATAAATGTCATTATTCACGCTTCAGGTATCCTTCATTCTCTTAATGGGCTTCTGAAGCCAGGGGAGGTTGTTGAGAGCGTTTCTCTAGATGCCGGGAATACTGGGAAAAAATTTGATTTAGAAACAAACTATCAAGTGGCTGAGTTCAAATTTATCGACTGGCAGGGTGGCCCTGAATCAATAAGGCAAAATGGAATTTTCAAAGATTTCTATGAACTGGCTGAGCATGAAACCAACAAGAAAAAATATTTATATGTTGTTGACACACACTATCCATTAAAGTTTTTAAATGGTGGCAGAGCAATGACCAGCATTTTATCAAAGCAGCCAGTAATACTTGCAAACATAAATGAAAAATATGGTGATAAAGTGGTTGTAGCTAGAGATTACTATGAAATACACAAGAATAATGTTCAGGTGGTTGATGTTTCACCATATATCGGTCGCGCATAACAATGCGCTCGTGTGGGACGGCTTGCTTCGCTGCGCCGCCCCACAGCTTCAACGTTAAATTTCTAAGGAGAGTGCGTGAATAAATTGATAGCTTACAAGTCCAGAGGCGAATACAAAGGCGAGCCTATCTATCCGCACAAGCATAAAGACGGAACGTATGTCGCTAGTCCATCACGATTTGAAGTTGACTATGTTCATGTAGAAACGCAAGAAGAACTCGAAGCCTTAGTTCGGTCTGGTCTTGGAGCAAGAATGTCCAGTCCTGATATCAAGCAGGCGGCATCTCTTATTACTGCCGATAATATTGAGTTCACTCACTCCAGCTCGCCGGTCACGACGAAAACTGTGCTGCCTAGATTAAGCGACGAAGTGGATTTAGAATCTGATTCGATTACAAAAATAAGAAAGGAGCAGGCATTCCTTCGAGCCCACATTTTGGGCGGTCGCACACAAGCAAAGTGTGTACTTTGTGAAAATGAGTACCCATTAGAGTTCCTAGTCGCTGCACACATTAAGAAAAGATCGGAGTGTTCTAAGTCAGAAAAACTCGATTTTGATAATATCGCTGCATTAATGTGCAAGGCTGGTTGTGACGATGTGTTCGAAAAAGGATATGTTTTTGTCTCGGGCGGTGTAGTGATGAAAAATAAAAAGCGTTCTACTACTTCCGCATTAGATACGCTCATAAGCAAAATTGAGGGTAATACTGTGGCAAATTGGGCTGGTAGCTCTGCATATTACAAGCACCACGAGTCGAAATTTAACAAGTAGCTCCACCGGACTCGCTATCGCTCGCACGGTGAGCTCGGCGTTAGAGCGCGGGGAGACTGAGTATGGGCTGGAATATGAAATGCACAGATTCAAGCTGTGGGCAGCAGTCATGGGCCGACAACATCGTTGACCTCATCGCGAATCACAGAGACGGCGAAGGCTGGTTTCACTGCTCGTGCGGAAAGCATGGGTACATTGAAAAGAGCTTCGAGTTGCAAGAACCCGGTGAAGTATGGGAGCCCTACTTGCGCGGCGTCATCCCTCTGGGTAAAACCGACGACACTTATCAGCCTTTCGTATTTCTCGTCAGCTACGAGCCGAGCGGCGAAGTCACCGACATCTGGTTTTCATATTACAAAGACCTTCGTGGTTCTGGCGGCCGTTTGAAGCTGGGCTATGGCCCAGGCGGGCCGCCCGTTCTGGGTAAGGCCAGCTTCTTGAGCCTGCTGTCGCAACTTGTAGCTACGCAGTGCCTTACGAAGCAGGAGGTTGTGAGTGCAGTCGAAAAAACCGCGCTCTAACACGGCGCTCAACCTGACTCGCTACGTCGGCGCTTCGCGCCTCGTAGCTCTCAGGTTAGCTTTACGTTAAGCGTACACCCACTATGAAGAACCGGTTTTGGTTTGGCATATTAAATACTAAAAACAATCAATCAATGGTTGTTTATGACAAAGAATTACAGATGGAGAAATCCAATTTTGTGTTGCTTTTCCATCTAAAACAAGAAAAAATTTTAAAATATGACAAGGCGATTGTAAGGACAAATCTCAGAACAATTGATAAAGAAGAGATATCTGTAGCTGATTATGCCTTGAAAAGGTATTTCAAAACGTTGAAAGAATATAACACTGAAAATTACAATAATACTAAGGAAATCAAAGATCGACTCTACGCTTTGACTAAACCACCAGAACGAGACAAAGAACAGGAAGCACTAATCGAAGAAATAGTACAATCCTATTGGAATAGAGTCGAAACATACGCAACAATAGAAGAAGATGGTTGGCCAGATGAGGAATCAAAGCACTTCGAATTATAGAACGCTTAACAAAGCCACCAACCGCGCATTAATTGCAAAAAACGCAATTAATGCTGGACTCGCTACACTACGGATAATCCCCCCAAAAAATAGCAGGAGTCAAAAGTAGAATTTTCTCGTACCCTATACGCAGGAGAGCTTAATCGTTATTTCAGGCGGAAATATAATAACGCTGAAAATCAAATTTTGCGCGGCGCTGTAATGTTTCGTGCGTAGTTTTTCGGAAAGCTTTATTCTATTCCTCAGACGGTAATGTGCCCTTGAACGTCGGGATGGTGGCGCCCGGAAACCATTCGTTAATTGCCTGTTCGTCAAACAAGGTTTCCTGTGAGTCGATCTGCCACGTGCCGTCGGCCTTGTTGACGGTGTAGACCTCGAACTCGACGCTGCCCTGGTTATTCAGTACGTCACTGGCGTGCAATACGTTTGGCACTTTCGCCACCGGCGCGCACATAAAGGGGTTGGTTAATTGCCGCTGTGGGCCGCGTATATCGATGTCGTTGATGACTACTTTGCCGATTTTATACATGTCGCGTTGTGTCTCGGCCCACTCGTCAACGGGTTTGGCATCGGTCATGTTGGCGGTAACAAACTGGTAGGCGTCTTCGAACCGTTCCTGCTGCATGGCGTCGAGGTAACCCTTGACCGCGAGTTGTGGCCCGTCATCGCTGAGACAAACCACACGGTTGACGTATCCGCCGCCCAAACCCAGTACCATAATAACCGCCAGAATTCCCAACAGCTTTGTCATAACCGACTCCTTCAGCGTATTCAATGCGCCGATTTAACCAGGATTCTTATTCTGGCAGCATAGGAAAGTTTTGGCTGATTTGCACCCACCAGAACGCTTTGCTTGATAAATGTGCTGGCGGGCGGGGTCGTTGCTTCGCCGGGCGGAGCGGTGGCGGAGGTGGGGACGCTTGAGAGTGGTGCCCAGGGGCGGAATCGAACCACCGACACGAGGATTTTCAGTTAGTTAGGGTGTCTTTCATTATTAATTAAAACAATCACTTACGGTGCTTTGCCCCATTTAAAGTGTGCCTTACAGTGTTTAATCAACGGTTAGTTATGGTAGGGTTCGCCACAATTTTGGCGCACCCAGGAGGCCTCTTATGGTCCGCGAATCACGGTATTTCAGCGACATGTACTACGATGTCATAAGCTAAATTTTTCACCATAAAATGACTCGTATTCGACAACTAATCTAAGCCTTTCGTATCCTCGTTTAATTTCCTCGGTAGTCAACGTGCTTCCCACTATAAAGTGCGCTAGTACGATTGTTATTTCATCCTTTGCTCCCATCACATAACCTGGCGCCATGTGGGAGTGCATGGCTTGTATTGGCTGATCTGGATATATAATTTTTAAAGCTTTTTCTGCTGGTTCGCTCCCTTCACCAGGTATTCATTCGCCGTCAACCAGCACTTCGTATTTTGTTATCAACGCCGGGCCTAATCCGTTATTCATGAGATGGACGGCATATGATCTCCCCTCATGAATTGTGGTGGTCCAAGTCGTAAGATGTGGTTTTACGGACATTCTGTTGTGCTTCCTGGTAATCGCTGCTTGCCAGATCGTTGTGATAAATGCGCAAGCCGCTACGAACACCCCGACAGCAGTAATGATTAGTAATGGGTCCATATTGATTGCTCACTATTGTAGGGGATAGATTTTTCGTAATCGGAAAAGGTATAGTTCCGGTCAAATGGAGACATTTAGAGTTCCAAGTGTTTGGCGACCCCTATCGGGAACTCTGTGTCGTTTGCCGTAAGTGGCGCTTTCTCTCACAGCCGTTGTTAGATCGTCCGATATTAGACAAGCATGCCGGTCAATGAAGTATTTGGACAATAAACAATAACAGATAAGGATATAGCAATGAAGCTAACTATTCCGCCCTTAAAAATTGATGAAAAATTGGGATTCGACCCTAGTGTTGACTTGTTTGGTCGTGAAGCATTTGGAGAGCAGTTGGCCAAATTAGTCGAGGGAACTAATGGTGAGTTGGTGATCGCGTTAGACGCCCCTTGGGGCGAGGGGAAAAGTACATTTATAAAAATGTGGGGTGGCTATGTCGGGCATGTTCGAACGAAAAAATTTCGGACAATTACTTTTGATGCTTTCAGCAACGATTATCAAAAGGATCCCTTTTTAACATTAGCTTCACAGTTTTATGGCCTGGTCGAGTCCGATAACGTGAAGTCGACTAAATTTAAAGAGGTAATGAGTAAGACTATAAAGTCGCTGGCACGTGGAGCGTTAAAAATAGGCGTTAAGGCGGCGGCTGAAGGATTATTAGTTGGGAGCGTTCTGGACTCTGTTTCCCGTGACGTCGGGCAGGTATTATCAAAGGAAGCCGACACTATCGTCGCCGATAGACTGGGGAGTAACAAGGCGGATAGGAAAGCCATTGATGATTTCAAAATATTTCTTGCAGAGGACCTTGTCGGTGAGGATGTTCGGCCGGTGGTTTTTATTATTGATGAGTTAGATCGATGTCGGCCGGATTTTGCTCTCGAATTGCTCGAAAGTATAAAACATATATTTTCCGTCAAAGGTGTGACCTTTATTTTATCGCTAAACCGTAGGCAGCTTGAAGCCTCAGTTAACTATCGCTACGGTGCTGGCATCACCGCCTCAGAGTATCTGCAAAAGTTTGTCAACTTGTGGTGCTTACTCCCGCGCACGGTAGGTGGTCGACAGGATTATGGTAAAAAATATTTACAAGCGGCCTTGCGTAGTATGCGAGAGGAGTGTGACACTAGGGATGACGAATATGCGGTTGACGCTATGGTTGTGCTGATGAGGTACGCAAGTCTTTCGTATCGATCCAAAGAGAGGGTGTTGACCAATTATGCTGTAATATGTAATGTTTCGGGAGGGACTAGCTTCAATGAGCACTACCAAATAACTATTGGGTTCATATGTTTTGTGAAAGCGGTACATCCCAATTTGTTTGCAGACGTAGTTCTCTCTCGTGTCGACGAAGATCGACTGTCTGGTGGGGCCGGTTTGGTCGAATTTAATAACAGAGCGGTGCATACGTCAGATAAAGATGCAAAACTTCTACTAGATAAGTTAGTCACTATTATCAGTTATGATTTGGGCAGTGATAGAAAACGGGAGGCTATAGCTTCATCTGACAAAAGGTTTTGGGATCTTACTAGAGACCCGACCGGCATTATATCAAAAATCTGCGCGATGATCTCAAGCTTTGAGGCGCCCTGAGTTGTAGTTTGGCGTTATAATGGGATCTCCGTCGAAAGTGGCTGCTGTAGTTGTCAGCTTGTCGTCAATTAAAAGTTTGGGCAAGCGAGTGCTTAAAAATTGGACAAGGAGTTCGGAAAACTTTCAAGACAGCAATTGCGCGAGTTCTACGCGCATTATCACGGCGCTGGCACGCAAAAAAGCGAGTTGCTTCAGGTTTTCAAAACCCGCGAATCCCGGTTTCGGAAAATATTAACTCTGGTTGGTTCCTGGGGTGAGTTCTACGAGCTACGTGCGAGCACTATCGTTCTACTGTTTATGCATGTCACCGGTTTACTGCCCGCCTTTCAGGCCGCGTGTCTTCAGGATGATCCTCAACAGGGTGTCCTCGATTTTCTCGATTCTCCCCAGGAATTTATCGAGTTGTCAGATGATCTCGAAGCGATGGGTTTTGTGTTGTTTATGGCGCAAATGGGTAATTTCCAGGCATCAATAAGTTTTGGCCAGTCCATAAGCGACATGGTTCAGAGGGTCGCTAGCGGTGACGATGAGGCCCTGTTTAAAGCCGTGCGCACCGATCGTGCCGTACTGTACGCGGAGCCAATTGCCCAACGGATTGCCCTTGCACAAGTGCTTAATGATAACGCCTTTATGGATCGCCTCGCGAAAGCAGTTACCCAAACAAAACCGGCGCGCCCGAAGCCTGACCTGGACGACTCTCGTTTCCTGTTGGGTTTACTTGATGACGCCATCGGTCTTCAGAATATAGCTAACAAAACGGTGGACGAGCTGATCGCCGATGATCTCCAGGCGATTTCGGGGTCCAATACCTTTGATCGGATAAGCAAACTACTTACGCAGTTTCGCCAAATGTCCAGGAAGTGATATAGGCATTCCACTTCCTGGCGAGTGAGCGCTTCCCCCCTAATCATAGCGACCGTATTAAATCATACGGAGCTATCAACATGAGCAATTCCCTCAATCCTGGCGATGCCAGTCATCAGGCCACGCTGTCGGGCGGGCGTGCACAGGCCAGCGACGCGGCCATGCCGCCCGCGTCACTTACCCCTTCTGCTGTTTCGGCAGGTGCGCCACCCAGTAACACAGCACCTGCAAATTACCTGCCCCCGTCTGTCGGAACGCAAATCCTGCGATACGGAGTGGACAGTCTGTACCTCAGTTATCGCGGTGCCTTATCCGAAGCGGTGGACACCCAGCTCGAAACTCTCAAACAACTCGCCCGCTCCGAACAGGCGGACGAACAGGCCAGGGCCTTCTTGCCCCTGGGGAGCCACAGTTTCGAGGTGCAGGGACGCGGGCGGGGCAAGTTCGCCTATGTCTTGCGCGATGGGTGGTTTGACCTGCAATGCTCCCGGCGCACGTCGGAACAAATGCCCCTGGCGTCCTGCCAAATTGGCAGCGAACTGTTGACCCTTAGCGGTCTAGTCGCCGCAGCGCGGGCGCTGGATCAGGTGGTTGTGCGTCTCGGGCGTATCGATGGCACGGCAACTGTCAGTCGGGTGGATTTGTGCGTGGACTTCACCACGGATACTGAGTTGGATGGCATTCACGATGGGGCCTGGGTGACCCGTGCTCACCGTTTCCAGCGCTACCGGGATCAGGGCGTTTTCTCGGGGTTTAGTTTTGGGTTGGGCGGGGATCTGTCCTGCCGGCTGTATAACAAAACCCTTGAACTTAAAAAATCCGGTAAAGCGTATTTATTTCCCCTGTGGCGAGCGGCGGGCTGGGATGGGGAGGCTACCGTCTGGCGGTTGGAGTTCCAGTTTCGCCGTGCGGTGTTGCGCACCTGTAGCGTGTCGAGCGTGTCCGGTCTGGCGGCTCACCTGGCGGGCCTATGGCGCTACGGCGTCGTGGATTGGTTACAGCTTAAAGCACCCCACGGGGACGGCAATAAAACCCGCTGGCCGTTGCATCCGATGTGGCGCGTGTTACAGGCCGTGACCTGGGGCCAGACGCCGGTGCGCTCGGTCACTCGCATCGACAAAAGTCGGGTACCGGGAGATCAGTTTTTGTTTGTGAATGGTCTGGGGGCGGTGACGTCCTTTATGGCGCGCGAAGGTATTGATGATTTCGAGACAGGTCTCTCGCTCTTTGGCAAAAGTGCGCGGGCCTATCACTTGCAACACAGTCAGCGCACGGGACGAGCATTAAACGGCTATACCCGCGAAAAAATAGCGCTCAAACGCCGCCGGTTTAATCTGGCCAAAGACGAGCGGCACATCCAGGCACAAGCCCAGGCCTATCAACAGGGGAAAGACGGAGAATGAGCCATGCGCAGTTTCAATCTCGAACAGGCGGCCGCGTTTTTACACCTCTCGCCAGCGGCCCTGGGTTACAAAGCTCGCACCGGCCTGATTCGCGCGGCCAAGCCGGGCAAGCGCTGGGTGTTCCTGGAGGACGATCTTGTGGCCTACGTCAGATCGCTTTATTATCGGCCGGGGCAAGCGCCGCCAAGTGGTTGTGACGAGGAGGTTTCACTATGTCACTACACAAACGCGGTAACACCTGGTGGGTTAGCTTCACGGCGCCCGGTGGACGGCGCATACGTCGCTCTGCTGGGACTGACGACAAAACGCTAGCCCAGGAATTTCACGATCGGCTCAAAGCCGAAAGCTGGCGCGTTTACCAGCTCGGCGACAAGCCCAAGCGAACCTGGCAGGAGGCAGTGGTACGCTGGCTCACGGAAAAAACACACAAGGCGGATCACGCGAAGGACGTTGGCAAACTGCGCTGGCTGGATCAGTTTCTACAGGGTTGTTATTTGGACGAGATCGACCGGGAACTGATTGACCGTATTGCCCAGGCAAAATTAACAACGTCGAGTCGCGCCACAGCCAATCGCTACCTCGCCTTGGTGCGGGCAATATTGCGCATGGCCCGCGACGATTGGGAGTGGGTGGAGCGGGTGCCTCGGGTGCGGTTATTTCCGGAGTCGAAACGGCGCGTGCGTTGGTTGCGCGAAGCGGAGGCGCGGCGGCTGATTGCGGTCTTGCCGTCGCACCTGGCAGATATGGCGGTGTTTACCCTGGCGACCGGGTTGCGCCAGCACAATGTCAGTTACCTGCGCTGGGATCAGCTTGACGAAGCGCGTCAGATGGCGTGGATTCATGCGGACGAATCCAAATCCCGCAAAGCCATCGCGGTGCCGTTAAACGGTGACGCATTGGCGGTGCTGGCGCGACGCCGTGGTGAGCATCCGCAGTACGTGTTTACCTATCAGGGTAAGCCGGTGGATCGCACCAGCACGAAGGCGTGGCATCGAGCGTTAACGCGAGCGGGCATTACGGATTTTCGTTGGCATGATTTGCGCCATACCTGGGCCTCGTGGCATGTGCAAAAAGGTACCAGCTTGCAGGAGTTAATGGAGCTGGGCGGTTGGGCGTCGTACGAGATGGTGTTGCGCTACGCGCATTTGGCGGGCGAACATTTGCGCGATGTGGCGCAGCGTATCGATGGCACAAATTTGACACAGTGCCCTGCGAAAAGTGGTTTACGCTTAGTGGTAAGTCATTGATCTAATGGTGCCCAGGGGCGGAATCGAACCACCGACACGAGGATTTTCAGTCCTCTGCTCTACCGACTGAGCTACCTGGGCTTTTT
>JAYODD010000018.1:0-20598 GCA_038106145.1 Gammaproteobacteria bacterium
GAAAGTCTGTCGGTATTGATTATTTCCGTGCTGTTTATAGTGCTGGCGGCGCGCCTCGATTTCCAGCAGTTGGTCGCCCTTGGCTGGGGAGCGGTGGGGGTGCTGCTGGTTATTCTATTGGCGCGGCCAGTGATGGTGTGGGCCAGTACCTTGCGCGGTGATCTCGGCTGGCGGGAAAAGGTGTTGATCTCCTGGATAGCGCCGCGGGGCATTGTGGCGGCTGCGGTTTCTTCTCTGTTTGCTATCAAACTTGAACAGCTGGGGTATACCGAAGCGGCCAGTTTAGCGGCGCTGACGTTTCTGGTAATTGTCGTCACGGTATTGCTCCAGAGTTTTACCGCACGACCCCTGGCGCGAATGCTGGGGGTGGCCGAGGAGGAGCCGCGCGGGGTCTTGATTGTCGGTGCGAACAGTGTTTCCCGGGCGATTGGCAAGGTACTGGTGGAGAAGGGCTTTCGAGTTAAAGTCACCGATACAAATTGGTCCGACATTCAGGCCGCGCGCATGGACGGATTACAGACCTATTTTGGCAATCCGGTTTCTGCCCACGCTGACCGACATCTGGATCTGGTGGGTATTGGCCGCGTTTTCGCCATGTCTCGACGACCGGCACTGAATACGTTAGCGTGCCTGAAGTATCGTGCGGAACTGGGTAAGCAGCGTGTGTTTACCCTGCGCAATGCGGAGGAAAAAGATCAGTCTGAAAAAGTGCGTGTGGCCGACGTGTACCGGGCGCCGCGGTTATTTGGGGAGGGCGTGACCTCGCAAAAAATCGCCAGCCTGTTGAGCAAGGGGGGGGAGATAAAAGCGACGCGCCTGGGTGCGGAATTCACCATGGCGGATTACGAAAAGCGTTATGGTGCCGACGTAATAAAATTATTTGCCATAGACAACAAAGAACGTCTACGCGCCTATACAGATACATTTTCTCCAGACGTAAAACCCGGATGGTTGTTGATTTCCCTGATTCCGGAATCAGTTATAAAACGTATTGAGGGCGTCGGGCAGCGGAGCCAGTAGAACCTGCCCGCCTGACCGAGTCTTTAATGGCGAATGTAATCGGCTTTCTCCCCGGTTTGTGCTTGAGCGAGTGCTCTTGCAGATTCCTTTTCCCTGTCTTGCCGCATGCGTCGCCATAGGGTGGTACGACTGATGCCAAGGATTTTTGCCGCCTGGGTCAAATTGCCGTTGCATTCGTTGATGGCCTGCAGAATCGTTTCATGCTTGTTATTCAAAGCGTAATCATTTTCCTGGTTTGGCGCGCGCGCGGGTTTCTGGGATTCCGGAACGTCGACGCTCACACTGGGGCGCACTTCCGGAATGATATTCCACAATGTCTCGATCGCCGCGGGTTGAGTAATATCGATATCTTTGTAAAACACGGCGAGGCGCTCGGCGAAATTTTCCATTTCACGAACATTGCCTGGCCAGGCATAGTCCATCAGTTCTTGCAACATTAACTGAATTAAAATATCGGGGTTTTTGTCGCAATGATTTTTTTGCAGTGCTTCGACCATCAGGTGCCGCATCAGGTGAGGTATATCTTCGGGACGTTCCTGTAGACAGGGCAAATGTAAATGAAGAATATTCAGTCGATAGTAAAGATCGTCCCGAAATAGTTTCTCGGTAACCATTTTTTTTAGATTTTTGTTGGTTGCAGTGATTACGCGAATGTCCACCGGTATGGGCTGACTACCGCCAACTCGCACCACTTCTTTTTCCTGAAGTACGCGTAGCAGTCGGGTTTGCAGCGATACCGGCATATCGCCGATTTCGTCGAGAAATATGGTGCCGGTATGTGCTGCCTCAAACAGCCCACTCTTGCCACCGCGTCGCGCGCCAGTAAATGACCCTTCTTCGTGTCCAAATAATTCACTTTCGAGAATTTGCTCGGGAATGGCCGCGCAGTTGATGGCCACAAATGGCCCGGCACCACGCGCGCTGGCATTGTGTATACCTTGCGCGAACAACTCTTTACCAGTGCCGCTCTCCCCCGTCACCATGATAGTAGAATCCGTTCGCGAGTATTGCAGCGCTAAATACTTTGCATGTTGTATGCTGCTCGAATGAGCGATGATCTCATCGAGACGGTATTTTGCGGACAAATTAGAAGCCCGGTTTTTGGCGCGGATATTGCGATCCGCGTATTCAATTGCGGTGGCCGGTTGAAATGTCAACACCGCGCCGGAGACCACGCCGCCACTTTTTATCGGGATGCGGTTAGTAACGATGGTCTTGTTAGCAACCTGCTCAATGGCCTGGAGCTCCATGCGACCCTCTTCCAGGGTTCTTCTCAGGCTCAAATCTAAGTTGATTTCCGTTAATTTTCTACCCAGAGCCTGTGGTTCCGATACTCCCAATAACGCCTCCACGGTCGGATTCATCGATTGAATTTTTTCATCCAGATCAACTGCGATAACACCTTCGTTTAAATGGCGCAAAATGGTGCTAAGTCGTTCACTGCGCTCTTCTTCTATTTTTTGAATTGAACTGATTTCGATAGCGTTTTCAAGCGCTTGACGAATTGAGTTGGTGGAGTAAATCAGGATACCCGTCAAACCGTATTTTTCCGCCTGTTCAACAACCAGGCTGGCGCCAATGATAACTTTGTAGCCGACTGAAGCGAGGTCGTGAATTTGATCGCGAACATCATCAATCGTAGTATAGGTGCGCTGCTCGATATTGAAATCTAACAACTCGTTGACGTCCCTCAGTTCGGTATTCTTTTGCTGGTAGGTTACGAACGCGATACGGTCCGATACTTTTTGTGCGCGCTTGATCGCACGAATCAGATCGACACCGCTGATCTTGATTTGTGCTACCGGACGCGACACCGTATCGCGCAGGAAGGAGCCGTTAGCGCCCCCGCTCAGGAATATATCAGCCTCTCCTCGTTCGTCGATGCCACGGGCAATGGCGACAGCATCGTCGAACAGTTCGTCAATAATGCGAATATCCGCCAGGTGCTTGTATTCGGGCGTCAGGCTATGAATCAGTCGGCTTAACCCTTTGTAGCCGACAGCCACAATGCGGGGTAGGGCGGTGCGCGTCGTCATACAGGTACCTTTGTAACAGCAGTTTATTTTATACCCCGAGCCGCAGGGCAGCCAGACAGGACGGGTTTGAGGGCTCAAGTGTTACATCCCTGAAACAGTAATGCAACGGTTCTGAAACGGTTAACTGTTTCACCGTGGTTATAGGTTAACGGAGAAAAAGTCTAAAAAACTAGTATAAAAAATATAAGAATCAGGTGGTTATTGGATATTTCCAATATATTTTATTTTTGGCATGTAATTTGCTTCTATTCTGGTTGTTAGTTCCCTGCCTGTGCTATCCCGGTGGAATTAGCAATAGCCATGCGAACGCTTAAGGGCGACGCCGTATAAGTACAAAGTGAATGCTTTCGAGGAGACTCTATGCCGAAGTTGGGTGCAATCGCGTTAGCGGCTATGCCATGGGTAATAATTATTGGGCTGCTAGGTGCGGCGCTGTTTATTAAACCCCAGCCCGTCGGGCAAACAGTATCGCCGCCGGTACGCGAGTCCCGGGATCACTTTTTCGGGTTGGCCGTCTATGGCGCCGAACACATTTGGCTGGCGGGCAATGACGGCAAGATTGTCGCCACTACCGATGGCGGGCAAACCTGGCTGGCGCAAATCAGTGGCACCGAACAGCACCTGCAGGATATCGCCGCATGGGATGCCCTGCGGTTAGTTGCGGTTGGTAACGACGGCGTGGTACTTGTCACTGAAAACGGTGGTCAGGATTGGCATCAGGTGAGCGTACCACGTTCACAAGTATTCAATAAATTGATGCGCGTTGTTGCCTTGCCCGAGGGAAGGGCCTTGGCGGTGGGTGCCATGGGTGCGATGTTGCTGTCCACCGATTATGGCGCGCACTGGCAAAGGGTGCGTCCGGAAGAGGATATTGCCTGGAATGGCGTGGCGGTAGGTGGCGATGCGCTATGGGTGGTGGGCGAATTTGGTCGCCTCGCAAAAAGTGTGGATCAGGGAAAAAACTGGCAAGACATAAATAGTCCCGTGGACAGCAGTCTTACTGGTATTGCATTTGAGGACGCCAGTGTCGGCGTGGTGGTCGGTCTCGACGGTGTGGTGTTGACTACCAGGGATGGCGGTGTCACTTGGGAGGTTGAGAATAGCGTGACCGAGGAGCATCTGTTTGATGTGGCAAAAGGTCCCAATGGCGGGGTAGCGGTGGGCAATAAAAATCTGGTGTTAACCAGTGACGGCAAATCCCGTGGATGGTCGGCAAGACGTCTCTCGGATCGAGATCTCGCCTGGCATACGGAAGTTCAGTATGCCAGTAAAAAATTCTTTCTTGTAGGTGCATCGTTTGGCATTTTTGCCGACTCGCAGTGGCACAAACTTTAATCGAAAGGCAGCATTTGACATGGGTAGTGTAGTCACAAGGTTTTCAACTTTCTGTATCCGTCATCGTGTGTCAGTGGTTGTAATCGTTGCGGTGTTTACGGCGATGTTCGCGGTATTCGCAACGCGCATGGAAATAAAAACCGTATTTAGCGATATGCTTCCGCAAACCCACCCCTACGTGAAAACTCACGAGAACTTTAAGGATACGTTTGGTGGGTCCAATATGGTTAGCGTCATGCTGGAAGTGGAGCAGGGCGATATATTCCAGTATGACGTATTGCAAAGAATTCAAAAATTGACCCGCGACCTCCAGCAGGTAGACGGCGTTAATCAATTTCAAATTATTTCTCTGGCATCAAAAAAGCTCAAAGAAATTAAGGCATCCACTTATGGTATAGAGGCGACGCCGTTGATGTGGCCCAATGTGCCGACCACAGAGGACGGTCTTGTGGCATTGCGCGAATCGGTGCTCAACAATCCTCTGGTGTATGGGTCCTATGTATCGACAGATCTCAAATCGACGTTGATCACCGTAGATTTTATCGATCACCTGGTGGATTACGAAACGGTTTTTGAACAAGTCAGTGCGCTGGTTGCCGAGGTTGAGGGCGAGGGGGTCAATGCCCGTGTAGCCGGTGAACCAATTCTCTACGGATGGGTACGATATTATTTGCCGGAAACGGTAAGTATCTCGTTGTTGACGGTGCTCGGATTAATTGCGGTGCTATTTGTATTGACCCGCACCTGGCGCGGTACGCTGCTACCGCTTTTGGCCGGACTTATCAGCGCTATCTGGGCGCTCGGCATAGGTAGCCTGCTCGGATTTAATTTCGATCCCCTGATTGTGGTTGTGGCGTTTCTAATAACGGCGCGTTCTATTTCTCATTCGGTGCAACTAGTCACTCGCTTTGACGATGTTATTCGCGAAGGAGAGCTGGTGCCGAAGGAAGCTGCGCGTATCAGTATGGCGGAATTATTTCGGCCCGGCATGCTGGGAGTGGTGGCCGACGCGGGTGCCATACTGGTGGTTGTTCTGACACCGATTCCGTTGCTGCAGAAAGTGGCCATTATCGGTGCCATCTGGGTGGCGACCATTTCCGTTGCGGCGGTGGTGATGACGCCGGTTATGTTGTCCTGGTTGAGCAGTGCGGATCGTTTCGCCCATCCATTGAACGTCGGCCGGGGCCTGCACGCGATTCTCGATCTGTGTGTCAAAGTAGTCACCACCCGCGCCCGGTATGTGGTATTGATTGGCGCCGCGGTGATTTTTGTCATCTCTGCTATATTCGCTTTCGACCTCGAGGTTGGCGACGCCCAGCCTGGTTCACCCATTTTGTGGCCTGATTCGGAATTCAATCGGGATGCGGCTGCCATTAATCAAAAATTCCAGGGTGCTGACCGAATGTTCGTCGTATTTCGCGGCGAGAATATGGACGATCTGAAAGAACCGGAAGTTCTATCCCATATGGACAAGTTTCAGCGTTTTATGGAAGCGCAACCGGAAATTGGCGGATCCCTGTCTATCGCCAACGTGCTGGGTGCTGTTAAACGCATGTTGCACGAAGGTAACCCGCGCTACGAAGAGCTGGGTAGCGACAAAATGGAAAATGGCGAGCTGATGTATTTGTACCTCGCCGGGAGTGAACCGGGGGACGTTGAACGTTTCGCCGACAGCCAGTACCAGGATGGTGCGGTCACGTTATTTTTTCGCGATCACAAGGGCACCACCATTCGTACCGCCATCGCCCGGGTTAAGGAGTTTGTGGCTAACAATCCGATGACGGTCGCCAGTTATCAGTTGGCTGGGGGCCTGGTGGGTGTGCTGGGTGCCGTGAACGAAGTGCTCTTGGCGGGGCAGATTGAGGCTATCGCGTTGGCGTTGTTGGTGGTGGTGATTTGTTGCGCGGTGGTCTATCGCTCCTCCGCAGCCGGAATGTTTTTTATGGTGCCCGTGCTGTTGTCCAACACGCTGACATTTATGTACATGGCGGTCAACGATATTGGGATGAATATCAATACGGTGCCAGTAGTGGCCCTGGGTATAGGGCTTGGGGTGGATTACTCGTTTTATATTATCGACGGTATCAAGGAAGAGCTGGAAAAACACAGCGACCCGTTGCGCGCCATTACCAAATCGCTACACAGCGCGGGGTTTGGTGTGTTGGTAACCGGCGGCACGTTGGTAGTAAGTGTGATGCTCTGGACAGTTTCGTCTCTGCGCTTTCAGGCTGAGATGGGGCTGTTGATTTCATTGTGGCTATTTGTGTCGGCGGTTAGTGCGCTATTTGTCATGCCGGCCATGGCCTACGTATTTCGCCCCGCATTTATTTTTGCAGATGCGCGGCGGGAGGGAGAAGCTGATGCTAAAGTTGTGGGGAAGGCATCGGTAGTTTGACTATAAATGCGCCACTCACGTGAAGTATGGACTTTAACTAGATAGCGGGGATAAATCATGAAAATATATAAAGGGAAAACCGCAGTATCTACCGCGGTGCTGACACTGGCGATGGTGTCCGTTGCGGATATCGCCAGTGCCAACAGCCTGGAGGTATCCGGGTACGTGCGACAACAATTGTCGTTTAACCTCGAGGATCCACCGGAAACCAGCGAGGATGACAAGTGGGATACGTCGATGATTCGCACCACGGTGCGGCTCGATTTCGATGGCGAAGTAGGTCCTATCGGGTATCATTTTGTAACCCGCGCCGAGCGCGAGTACGACACCAATTATCTGGAGCGTCTCGACGATCTACGCGGCACCGACGACCTGGTGGATCATTACAACAATGAAGAAATTCGCGAAGCAGTCCTGGAGTTCAGCCCGATAAAAAACGTCTCGATGCGTTTTGGAAAGCAGCAAGTAGCCTGGGGCGAAACGGACTTCTTTACCGGTCTCGATATTATTCACGGCTTTGATTACAGCTGGCGCTCCTTCCTTGAAGTAGAAAATGAAGAACTGCGCAAACCGTTGATCATGTTGAATACCATTATTCAGGTGCCGTCCCTGCGCGGTGCGTTGCAGTTACTGGTGCGCCCAGGTTGGGATGAAGACGAAGATATCGGCACCACCTACGATCTGTTTGGTGGTCGCTGGGCCAACCAGCCGAATAAAGGTATCGATTTTCTGGATGGGTTCGGCGTTAAGTACAACTACGATCACAAGTCAGGGGATACGGACGATGTAACCTACGGCGCGCGCTGGTCGGGCGTATGGGGCGATTATAATTACTCGCTGGCTTATCTCACAGGATTTAATACAGATCCGGTGGTTAACTCGATTGTGGGGCCGGCCATTTTTATTCCAGAAGGACTTGGCCCGTATAAAGGCGAAATTAAGGGAGGATTTGCCGAGTTTATTTATCCTGAAGTGGAAACCGTGGGTTTAACCCTGAGCACTTATTCGGAAGTTACCGATGCGGTATGGAGCGCGGAATTTGCCTATACCAAGGATAAGCCCTATAACGTTGGCAGTAATCTGTTCAACGATTACTTTATTCCAGCTGGGTTTGGAGGCGTGATCGAAAAGGACGTTCTGCGCAGTATGATCCGTATGGATAAACAGATGGATCTAAGCGGTCTGATTGGCACCAGCCGACCCTCTCTGGTGTCGGTACAGATTTTCGATACCTGGCTAACGGATTTTGACTCGAAGGACGATATTGTCGATTTGGCCGGATACGCCGCGAAGAAAAAAGAACACTCCACCATTATCACGTTGCTGGTGTTGAACTACTACAACAACGATCGCATCAAACCGGAATTGGCGGCGGGTTACGATCTGTCCTATGGCGGAGGCTTTGTTATTCCAAGTCTCAACTTCGCCTACGGTGACCATTGGCGGGTGCGGATTGAGGCGGACATTTTCTTTGACGACGGTGATACCAGCCCGTCTGGTAACGGCAGTAATGACACCAATCTGTTTGGCTATTTTGCCAATAATGACCAACTGTCAGTACGCCTGACCTATCAGTTTTAGTTTAGGGAGGATTAACAATGACTACCATAATGAAAAGTACCTACAAAGCGGGTTTGCTGGGTGTGATGCTGGCGTTTGCCGCGCACGGCGTAGTGGCGGAAGTGCAGCCGGGCACGGTGATCACGGCGGCCAACCTGGATCAACTCAAAAGCGATACCTTCGAGGGCAAGACCATTGGCAGTATGCTGACGGAGAATCAGGAATGGATGATTCGCGAACACGGGTTGACCATACCGTTGCGCAATTCCGCATCGATTCCCAAGTCACCCGGTTGGGAGGAGTTGACAGCGCAGAATGCGGGCACGGTGAGCATCAATCCGGACACCCGTATGCTGGTCAACTACAAGGCGGGGCGCCCATTTCCGGACGTGGACTTGAGCGATCCACAGGCTGGTCTGAAACTGATGTGGAACCACGACAAGAGCGGTGGCTGGCCGCGCGGCACCTTGCAGGATTATCCCAAGTTTGCCTTCCTGTTTATCGATGCCGACAAGGGTATTGAGCGGGTGCAGCACTGGGCGTTGATCCGTTATTTTCTCGAGGGTAAGCTCAAGGGTGACGCCGTCGAAGGCGATGGCAGCGTAGCGTGGAAACAGTTGTTATTCGCTCACTACCCGAAGGATATTGCCGGTATCGGTACCTTTACCATTCGCTACAATGATGGCCGTCTCGACGATGCCTGGGTGTACCTGCGCAGCGTGCGTCGCACTCGCCGTCTTTCCGGTGGCGCCTGGTTTGATCCGATTGGTGGTACTGATCAATTGGCGGATGAAATCGAGGTGATGTCGGCCAATCCGGCCTGGTACCCTGCCTATAAAGTACTGGGTAAGCGCACCATTCTTGGTGTTGTACACAGCCGGTGGCCCGCCTGGCATCCGGATGAAAAGGACGAGCAGGCCAAGTACCCCACAGTCGACCTGTCCAAACCGCCTTACTGGAATCCCATTGATGACTGGGAACCCCGCGAGGTGTACGTGATAGAGGCGAGCCTGCCCGAGGAACACCCCTATAGCCGGAAGGTGATGTATTACGATCCGGATGCGGGCGTGATGTTGATGGGCGAGTACTACGACAAGAAGGGTGATCTGTGGAAAATCGCACTGTTTCATGCGCGGTCTTTGCCCGCGCGGGACGGCGGCTCTGCGGTCATTTCCAATCAGGGTCATACCATTGACTTTAAGCGTCGTCACGCGACTATTTTCGTCCACAACGTTGGTTCGGGTTTCAACACACCCGGTCCCGTGTCCTCTGACGTGAGTCTCACCGTCCTGGAAGCGGCCGGTAAGTAACCCGCCCGTCGAGCTGAAATAGCGGCTGTAGTAGTACCGCTATTTCAGCCACGGCTTTAACCACATCATTGCCCGGTTCATGGCGATGGAAGGTATAGCGGCACCTTACACAAAAGATTTCCCGGGACAGACGTGATTCCCCGTTAGGGGTGGCCCACTCCTGCGGCGCGCTCTGGATTGCCGCCGCCAGGGACCGCCTCCCATGGATTTTTCGTGTCACTTAATGAATGGACAAGAGCATGAGTAAACCGTTGGCCGGAGTTAAAATTCTAGATCTTACCCATATGTTGTCGGGACCCTACGGCACGATGATTATGGCGGATCTGGGTGCTGAAACCATTAAGGTAGAACCGCTGCATGGCGAGGCGACGCGGCCCCTGCTGGCGAACGATCCAAACAATTCGATCGATGGTATGGGCGCCTATTTTATTACCCTCAATCGCAACAAAAGAAGTATTGCCATCGACTTGAAGTCTGACGAAGGGCGCGATTTGTTTTATCAGCTGGTGCGGGAAGTTGATATAGTTTTTGATAATTTCAGCGTCGGCGTCACACACAAATTGAAAATTGATCACGCGCATTTGAGTGATGTAAACCCACGCATTATCACTTGCTCTGTAACTGGTTTTGGTGAAACCGGGCCGGGCAGTAAGCGACCGGCATTTGATCAGGTGGTGCAGGCCTATGGGGGTGGAATGTCAATTACTGGCACGGATAAAGATCACCCGATACGCGCGGGTATCCCTATCGGCGATCTGGGGGGAGGTATGTTCGGGGTCATGGGGGTATTGGCCGCACTGTATCAACGACAGTCCACGGGCGTTGGACAGCACGTCGATATCTCCATGCTCGATGCTCAAATTTCCATGTTGAACTACATGGCGACCATGTATTTTCTGTCGGATACCGATCCATTTCCCATTGGCAATTCTCATTTTGTACACGTGCCCTACAACACGTTTCAAACTCGCGACGGTTTTATCGTTATCGCCGTAATCTTTGACTCCTTCTGGCTAAATTTACTGGAGGTGTTGGACTGCGATGATCTGCGTCAGGAACAATATCTACGCCAGCCCGGACGGTTGGCAGACAAAAAATTTATAGAAGAGCGCATTAACGATATTTTCAAGACCAATACATCTGCGCATTGGTTGCGGGAACTGGATGCAAAACGAATTCCGTGCGCACCGGTCAACTCCTTCAGTCAGGCTCTCAGCGACGAGCAGGTGCTCTATCGAGACATGGTGGTGGAACTGACTCATCCAAACGGTAAAACCACTCGTGGCCCGGGCAACCCGGTCAAGTTATCGGGTACCGATGAAGAAGTGTACACCCCGGCACCGTTGCTGGGACAGGATACGGACGCGGTGCTAGCCGAATTATTGAAGTTTTCACAACAGGATATCGCGCAGTTGCGCGCGCGGAATATAGTAGGGTGACCCTATGAGTGAAAAAATTATTATCAACGAGGTGGGTCCGCGGGATGGCCTGCAGAATCAGTCGAAGCTACTGACGGTGGATCAGCGTTTGGCGATGATTCAACATTTGCTCGACGCTAATTTACGGGCCCTGGAGGCAACCAGTTTTGTGTCGCCCAAAGCGGTCCCGGCGATGGCTGGAGCAGGCGATCTGTATCGGCGTTTGCCAGATACGAAAAATATCGATTATTCCGTTTTGATTCCCAATGAGAAAGGTTATGAGTTGGCGAACGCTGCCGGTGCCAAGTCCGTGGCGGTAGTTTTGTCCGCCACCGAAACCATGAACCAGAACAATATTCATATGAGTCTGCAAAAGACCAGCGAAGTGTGCCGCACCATTATGCAACGCGCCAGCCAGGACGGCATCGCTAATCGGGCCTACATAGCGGTGGCCTTTGAATGCCCCTTCGAGGGTCCAACTGATCCACAGGTGGTGTTTGACCTCGCGCGGGACATGTTTGCTGCCGGTGCACGGGAAGTGATCATTGCCGACACCATCGGTGCTGCCCATCCAGGCGCAGTCAAAAATATGATGCAGGAACTGGTACGGGAATACGGTAGCGCTGCGATATCATGCCACTTCCACGATACTCGCGGGATGGCACTTGCTAACCTGTATGCAGCGGTGGAAATGGGTATTCGTAAATTCGATGCATCGATCGGTGGCCTGGGTGGTTGCCCCTTCGCACCCGGTGCAACCGGTAATGTGGCCACCGAAGATGTGGTGCTAATGTTGTCGCAGATGGGATTTGATACCGGCGTCGATATGGGGCGGTTGGTCAGGGCAGTAGAGTTTGTTATGGAATTGACAGGGAACTGCCCGGGAGGGCATTCCTTTCGATGGTTGCAGAGACGTAAATCAAAAGGGCTATTGTAAAAAAGCGGTTATAGGGTACCAGTTTGCTGTAATCAGCGTGTCCCGATATTTAAATTTTCTGAGGTAGTTAATGGCATTTCGATTGGGTGTAGATGTGGGCGGTACCTTCACCGACCTTCTGTTGATAGACGATGAGAGCGGTCAGACCTGGACCGCGAAAGTACCATCTACGCCGGACGATTCGTCCCAGGGCGTATTGCACGGGGTAGAAAAAATCTGTGGAAAATCCGGAGTCAAACCGCAGTTGATTGAATCGGTAATGCATGGCACTACGGTAGCTACTAATGCGGTGCTAACGGGGCGGGGCGCGCGGGTGGGGCTGGTGACTACCAGTGGCTTCAAAGATGTATTACAGGTCGCTCGTTCGTTTTGCCCCGGGGGGCTGGGGGGGTGGGTGAGTTATGTTAAGAAGCCTTTGCTAGCGCCCCTTGAGTTGACCATTGAAGCGCATGAACGTATCGACGGAAAAGGCGAAGTCGTAAGCGAATTGGATGTTGAAAAGCTGCGTATCCAATTGCAAAAATTACAGCGCAAGGGCGGTATTCAGGCGTTAACCATCTGCTTTTTCAACGCATACCTTAATCCGGCGCATGAAATACAGGCTAAATCCATCGCGGCCGAAATATTTAACGATATACCCATCTCCATTTCCAGCGAGGTGGTGCCGGAAATGCAGGAATACGAACGCACGGAAACGACCGTGGTTAATTCTTATGTGCGTCCGGAGGTTGAAAAATACATCAATAATTTACAGCGGCAACTGACGGCACAGATGCAGGATGTACGGCTGTCGATTTTGCGTTCCGATGGTGGTCTTGCCTCGGTGAGTGGTGCCGCGCAATCCCCGGTTAATCTGTTGTTGTCCGGCCCCGCTGGGGGAGTTGCCGGAGCAACTTATTTTTGTACCAAAGGTGGTTTTGAAAATATTCTGACCTTTGATATGGGCGGGACTTCCACTGATGTGGCGTTGATACAAAATGGGCGCGCCCGAGTGCGTCGGGAAACTCGCGTGGGCGACGTGGTGGTGCGCGCACCTTCAGTGGATGTGCGGACGGTTGGCGCTGGGGGTGGCTCCATCGCTTTTGTGCCGGAACTTACCAGAGCACTGCGCGTTGGGCCGCAGAGTGCCGGTGCCGAGCCGGGCCCGGCCGCTTACTGCAAAGGCGGTACCGAACCCACAGTCACTGACGCCAATGTGGTGCTGGGATACTTGCCTGCCGACGTCAAGCTTGGCGGCGAGATGGCGATTGATAAATCCCGTTCCTTGGCGGTGGTGCAGCAAGTGGCCGATGCGATGGGAATTACGCTGATGGAAGCGGCCGAGGGAATTGTACGTATCGTTAATGAAGCCATGTTTGGCGCGTTGCGCCTGGTGTCCGTGGAACAGGGGTTTGATCCGCGCGAATTTGCGCTGGTTGGATTTGGCGGTGCCGGGCCATTACACGCCAACGCACTTGGCCAGTTGCTTAACGCGTGGCCGGTGATTATTCCGCCCGGCCCTGGAGTGTTGTGTGCCTACGGCGATATTTCTACTCGTGTGCAGGACGAAGCATCCCGTAGCTTTGTGCGACCATTGGCTGACCTGGCGGTGGAGGAAGTGAT
Organism: Gammaproteobacteria bacterium; assembly: GCA_038106145.1. GTDB lineage: Bacteria > Pseudomonadota > Gammaproteobacteria > Pseudomonadales > Porticoccaceae > JBFJKD01. Next base: position 13,614 of record JAYODD010000018.1, read on the forward strand.
CAATGAACTGGAAGCCTTGCGAGAAAGGGCCGCAGAATCATTAAATCGAGACGAAATTCCCGAACAAGATCAGGAGGTTACCTATCAGGCGGACATTCGTTACGCGGGACAGGCTTTCCAGTTGTCACTGGAGTGTCGTGTGGAACGGCTGAAAGCAGAAGGTGTTCAGGCATTGATCGATGAATTTGATCGCGAGCACAGCCAACTGTTTACGTTTTCCCTCGAAGGCGGACACGAGTTAGTGATGCTGCGAGCTATCGTCAGTGCCAAACCTGGCACCATTCCATTATTGACCGGCAAAAAGGAACACGGTGGCCTGAATGAGGCACGTATTCAGGGTACAGAAATATGGTATCAGGGTAAAAGTCATAAGGCCGACATCTACGACCGTGAAAAATTGGCCGAGGGCGACTGCGTCACCGGTGCGGCGATAGTGATGGAGATGGATGCAACAACGGTTGTACTCCCCGGATACGCCGCAACGGTCGATAGCGTCGGCAATTTGTTGATCAATCCTGCGGAGACTGCGTAGTTATGACCGCGACAATTCTAGAGAAAAACACAACACCATTTGAAGCGTGCGAAATAGACACGGTTACCGTAGATATTATTGAAAATGGCCTGCGCAACGCTCGTGAAGAAATGGACGCTGTGCTATTTCGAACAGCCATGAGCCCCGGCATTCGCGAACAGGGCGATTGTTTTCCGATGATCGCGAATCGGGACGGAAAAATGGTAGTCGGCCAGTTTGGTTCCTTCATCCACGGTTTTCTCCAGGCTTACCAGGGCGAAATCGAAGAGGGCGATATTTTAATCACCAACGACCCCTACATGTGTCACGGGGCCGTTAGCCATCTTCCTGACTGGATAGTGTTGGTGCCGGTTTTCAAGGATGGGCGCCAGCTTGCGTGGGCGGCGATGTTTGGCCATATGTCAGATAATGGTGGCATGGTACCCGGTAGTATTCCGATCGGAGCCGAGAGCATATTCCAGGAAGGAATTCGTATACCGCCCACTAAACTCTATCGCAAAGGCGTGCTGCAGAGCGATTTGCTCGAACTGATTCTACATAACGTACGCACGCCGCAATGGAACCGCTTTGATTTGCAGGCGCTGGTGGCAGCGTGTCGCACTGCTGGTAAACGTTGTATTGAGCTTGCGCAACGGTTTGGTGACGATGTGTTCCACGGGACCATGAAGATTATGCTGGAACGTAATCACCTGGCAATGCAACGCATTATTGAAATGATTGTGCCGGAAGAACCGCGAATCTTTGAGGATTATCTGTGTGACGACGGCGTCGGCATGGGCCCATACAAAATCCGCTGCAAATTGTGGCGCGAAGGTTCAAAAGCGATATTTGATTTCGCAGGCACCGACCCTCAGGCAAAAAGTTCTATTAATTTTTATCTGAGCGAAGAAATGTTCAAAATGTTTTTTGGCTCGTTCACTATCAATATGGTCGATCCACATATTCTGTTTAACGACGGATTCTACGATCTGGTGGATGTACGCATTCCTGAAGGATCGTTGCTCAAACCCAGATTTCCGGCGGCACTGTCGGGAAGAACTCACGCTTTGGGTCGCATCTTCGATGTGCTCGGAGGGTTACTGGGGCAAAGTGCGCCCGAGGCTATGAACGCTGCCGGATTTTCTGATAGTCCCCATCTATTCTATTCTGGTTACGATGAAAAGGACGAATGGTTTCAATTATTTCAGATCGGTTTCGGCGGCATTCCTGGGCGTCCCGTTGGCGATGGTCCCGATGGGCATTCATTGTGGCCCGGGTTCACCAATGTACCCAATGAATTTATTGAAGCCTATTTTCCGTTGCGCATCGAACGTTACGAAACTATTCCCGATTCTGGCGGAGCTGGATTGCATCGTGGGGGTAACGGTTTGTCAGTTGCCTACCGTTTTCTGGCGGACGGTACTATCGCGATTCACGACGATCGTTGGCTAACTTATCCGTGGGGCGTTAATGGGGGTCAGCCGGGTATGCGTTCGTCCAAGCGACTGGTGCGTTGCGATGGTAGCGAAAAGTGGCTGCCGGCCAAATGCGAGAACGTCAGTGTTAACAGGGGTGATGTGTTGTATTTCAACACCTGGGGTGGTGGAGGTTGGGGTGATCCCCTTGCCCGAGATCCGGAGTTGGTACGACAGGATGTCGAGCGTGGCCTGGTGAGTGTTGGTGGCGCCAGGCGCTATGGCGTGGTGATCGAAGATACCGGCATGTTGAATGCTGTGGCAACAAAGGAATTACGCAAAAAAATCGCTAGCACTCGGGGCGCTCTGGAGTTGTTTGATTTCGGTGGATCTATTGTTGATATTAAATCTCGATGTTTGACGGAAACGCACCTGCCTCCGCCGCAAACGCCGGTATTTTTGCGGCGTTGAGTTGATGAAACTCAAAGGTGATAAAGGCCAGTTTGACTTTTTCGTTTTGGAATAAGTGGCAATTAAGTTCCGCGACTTAAATAGCTGCCGACACAAAGAGGACCAAACCATGATTGATTCAGTCCATCACGTCGCATTTGTGGTAAAAAATTTGAACGACGCCATTGCAGCCTATGAAAAATTGTTGGGAATAAAGGTAAAGGAACGCGGTCCAGTACCAGAGCGGGGCGGTGAAATTGCCGTTTTTGTATTGCGCAATATGCGTATTGAGCTGGCCGCTCCGACCGGACCAGGGTTTTTGCAAAATTTGCTCGATAAAAAAGGTGAAGGTTTTTTTCATCTTGCTTTTGGCGTCGACGATATGGGTGCAGCGATTACAGAGTTAAAAGATAAGGGTATCAGCATGAGCGGGCCTGAAAAAACAATTTATAAGGATTGGCGTATTGCCTATATCGACGAGAGCGATACAGCCGGAATATATTCTCATTTGATACCAAACGATGCTGAGTAATAACCAACGACTAATCGCAACGGTAATCGCCGTTTGTACGGAGAAATAGAAGGATGGGAAAAACACTCTACGATAAATTATGGGATGCTCATGTAGTTGACCGTGATAGTGACGGTACTACTTTGTTATACATAGATCGACAACTAATTCACGAAGTGACCTCTCCGCAGGCTTTCGAAGGATTGTTACTGTCCGATCGGCAGCCCTGGCGAGCGAGTGCAAATCTTGCGGTGCCGGATCATAATGTGCCGACCCGGGATCGCGATAATATACGCGACCCGGTATCAAAACGACAATTGGCCGCCCTCGATAGTAATTGTAAAAAATATTCTATCCCTGAATTTACCATGTTCGATGAGCGTCAGGGTATTGTGCACGTAATTGGCCCAGAACAAGGCTTCACCCTCCCTGGTATCACTGTGGTCTGCGGTGATTCTCATACTTCTACCCATGGTGCATTCGGTGCGTTGGCCTTTGGTGTTGGCACATCCGATGTGGAACATGTGCTGGCGACCCAATGTGTGGTGATGCGCAAGGCGCGCAATATGCTAATTCGTATCGAAGGCATAGTCGGCAGCGCAGTCTCGGCAAAAGATATCGTACTTGCCGTGATCGGAAAAATTGGCACTGCTGGCGCGACCGGTTACGCCATTGAATTCGCTGGCAGTGCAATTCGCAATCTGTCCATGGAAGGTCGTATGACGGTATGTAATATGGCCATCGAAGCCGGCGCTCGCTGCGGTTTGATTGCGGTGGATGACAAGACAGTGGCTTATGTGAAGGACCGCCCCATGGCTCCGCAGGGCGCTTTATGGGAAAAGGCGGTGCAGGCGTGGAGCGAACTGCACAGCGATGCCGACGCAAAATTTGACAAAGTTATTACTCTGTCCGCTGAATCAATTGAACCCCAGGTGACATGGGGGACGTCACCGGAACAGGTTATTCCCATAGGAGCTAGTATTCCTTCGCCGGAACAGGAGTCCGATCCGGTACGCCGAACAGGTATAGCGAAGGCTCTGGCTTATATGGGACTTAAAGCCGGCACGCGGATAAATGACGTTTTTCTCGACAAAATATTTATTGGCTCATGCACTAATTCCCGAATCGAAGATTTGCGCGCCGCGGCCAACATGGTCGCTGGCAAACGGGTGGCTGATAATATCAAGCTAGCGTTGGTGGTGCCCGGATCGGGTCTCGTAAAAAAACAGGCAGAATCGGAAGGTCTCGACAAGATTTTTACGGCAGCGGGGTTTGAGTGGCGTGAGCCGGGCTGTTCGATGTGCCTGGGTATGAACGACGATTATCTACTAACCGGAGAGCGTTGTGCTTCAACCTCTAACCGTAATTTTGAGGGTCGCCAGGGCTCAGGTGGGCGTACCCATCTGGTCAGTCCGGCAATGGCTGCCGCGGCAGCGATTGCCGGTCATTTTGTCGATGCCCGAATCGCCTGACAGATACCGCGGCAAAACAGGAGTATTTATGGACAAGTTTGTACAAATTAAGGGATTGGTTGCGCCACTCGACATTGCCAATGTAGACACCGATGCGATTATTCCTAAACAGTTTTTGAAGTCGATCCGGCGCACGGGTTTCGGTCCGAATCTTTTTGATACGTGGCGCTATCTGGATCAGGGCGAACCGGATCAGGACAGCAATCATCGGCCACTCAATATGGATTTTGTTCTGAATCAAAAGCGCTATAGAGATGCGCAGATACTGTTGTGTCGTGAAAATTTTGGTTGCGGATCCTCCCGCGAGCACGCTCCCTGGGCGTTACTCGATTTCGGTATCAGGGTGCTTATTGCTCCAAGTTTTGCCGATATATTCTTTAATAACTGCTTCAAGAATGGGCTACTGCCAGTTGTGCTTGATAGTGAAACCATCAACCAATTATTTCGAGCTGTAGAGGACTGTGATGGTTTCCAGATGGAAGTGGATCTCGCTTCCCAGCTTATCAGGTACCCGGGTCAGGAAATTTATTTCGACGTAGATTTTGAACGCAAGAGACGTTTACTAGAGGGCGTTGATGATATCGCGGCAACGTTGGAAAAATCCGATGTTATCGCAGCTTACCAACAACGCCGTTTAGAAGAGGCTCCTTGGCTATTTGACTCTTGAACATTCAGTCGGGATCAAAAATATGCTTGTCAGTACACTCCGATGAATTTTACGACCTCGAAGGAGCAATGAAATGGTAGAAAATCGAAATGAAAATTATGCTGGGGTTTGGGACAACCGGTTAGGGTTTGGTCGTAAACCAGCGTTGGTCGTGATCGATTTCATGAAAGGTTATGTATTGGAGGATTCACCACTATTTGCCCCTGGAGTGGTAACGGCTGTGCGGGAAAGTGCCGAGTTATTGACCGCCGCACGTCAACATCGAATTCCCGTATTACATACCATCGTACGTTACAACCCGAGCAACTTTGAGGATGGTGGCATTTGGTTGAAAAAAGCCCCTGTTCTCAAATGTCTGGTGGAGGGTAATGTATACGCAGAAATTTGTGACGAAGTATTGCCCGGCGCTGGGGAAACGGTGATTACCAAAAATTATGCGAGTGCATTTTTTGGTACCAGTCTGGCCACTACCCTGACCGCGCAGGGCGTCGATACGTTGGTGATGATAGGCTGTTCTACGAGTGGTTGTATTCGGGCCAGCGCGGTCGATGCGGTGCAGCACGGCTTCCGTGGCATGGTGGTGCGCGAATGTGTCGGCGACCGGCACGAAGATCCCCACGAAGCCAATTTGTTTGACATTCATTCCAAGTACGGTGACGTGGTGTCCAAACGGGAAACTATTGAATACTTTAAATCGGTTTAGTGATACACGGGTGGAGATCGAGAGCTATGGATACAAAATTGACACAAACAAGTCGCTACAAATTTGCGCCAATTATTGATCGAGAACCGATGAGACTGCCGCGAGGTGAGCGTGTCGCAGTGGTGCCCTATATCAATATCGAACACTTTCCGGAAGATATTGCCGGGACTGCATTGGTGCCAGGAACAGCGGGATTTACGCCAGACACATTGAATTATGGCTGGCGAGACTACGGCAACCGCGTTGGCCTGTGGCGCATGATGGAAATGATGGATCTTTACGGTTACCGCGGTACGGTGTGTCTTAACTCGGAAATTATTCGCGAGTATCCACGCATCATTGAAGAGGGCGAAAAACGTAATTGGGCGTGGATTGGGCACGGTATCAATAATGCGCCCGCTAATTTTCTTAGCGGTAAGGAGGAGCCGCGTGAACGGGAAATTATCGCATCCGTACTGAAGGAAATGGAGCAGGCCCTCGGACGTAAAACCAAGGGTTGGCTGGGGCCTTTTTTGTGCGAAACTTTCAATACACCAGATATTCTCGCTGAGCTGGGAGTGGAGTATCTGTGCGATTTCACCGCTGATGATCAACCGTTCAAGTTTGAAGTAAAACAGGGTAGTCTTATTTCCGTGCCCTATACGGTGGAGTTAAACGATATTCCGGCGATAATGAATATTGGAGTTAGCGGCGAGCAGTTTGGCGACATGATTATCGATCAGTTCGACATGCTGTATGAAGAAGGTGGGCACAATGCAAGAATCATGCCCATATGTTTACATACGTTTTTGGTGGGCCAACCGTTTCGTGCCAAGCATCTGCGACGTGCATTTAAATATATCGCCGAGCATAAGGATGTATGGTTGACTACCGGCGATGAGGTTAATGACTGGTATCGGCATAATTACTTGGCGTGATGTGTGGGCAGCAGTTACTTTCCCGTATTGGCGACATCGTAGCCTGTCACCAGCGAGTCGGACATCTGTTGCAGGATTAACGACACGGCAGTTTTGTGGGTGGGCTCGAGACTTTCTGTCAGGTGTTCAATAACGCGCTGTACCGCCAGTTCGAGGTGGCTGCGCAACTCCCGGGATTTGGCGGTGAGGTAAACGCGGGTCAGACGTTTGTCCCTGTCATCCCGGCGACGCTCGACAAACCCCTGTTTTTCCATTTGCGCCAACGTGCGTGCCACAGCTCCCTTGTCGGCCTGCAGGCGAAACGCTATTTCCTGCTGTGTGAGACCGTCGTCGATATAC
>JAYODD010000018.1:20608-40876 GCA_038106145.1 Gammaproteobacteria bacterium
TCATTTCCGCATCCAGCGCGCGCATCATGTAGCGGTTGAGGATGCCGATATGGCGCACCAGGTTATCCGCCAGGTTAATCATGAGCCGTTTCCAGTGCCTGTTGTTGCGCCGGGGCACGTCGCATGCGCGCCGGTACAAGAGGTGTTAACAGTATAATCGCGCCGTAGGCAATCGCGCAGGCGATAAACGTATCGCCGAGCCCGAGGGTCGATGCCTGTAAAGAGGCCAGGTGATCCACCACCGCCCACATAGCCGATTCGTTTCCGGCCGTAAGGGTAAGAATGGGTTCCAATGCGGATTCTTTCGCCGGGTTGTAGAGCGAGATATCTTCGATAAGTCTCTGTCGGTGGAAGATGGTGCGGCTTTGCCAAACAGTAATGCCGATCGCAATGCCGAGACTGGAAGCAAACATACGAAAAAAATTGAAAAATGCAGCGGCGGAAGCCGATTTTTCTGCCGGAATGCCGGTCAGCGACAGTCCCATCAAGGGTGGAAAGAGAAAACCAAACCCGATGCCCATAATGACGCGTGCGTAGAATATGGCGCTGAACGTGGTGTCGGTACTCGCAGTCGATTGTAAATAGATTCCGTAGGCAACGACCAGGCTGCCAACGATAATCAGGTGCCGCAAATTCAAACGCGCCAGATTTTTGCCGACAATCATCATTCCAAATAATGGCACCAGGCTGGTGCCGGCCATTGCCAGCCCCGCCCAGGTAGCGGTGTAGCCCAGCACTGCCTGCATCCAGATGGGATAGAGAACAGTAGTGGTGTAGTAGGTGATATAAAAAATAACGGCCATCAGGGTGCAGGCAACGTAGCTGGGCACTTTGAGTAGCGAGTAATCAATAATCGGATGGGGTTCCTTACGTTCCCACATCACTAATCCCACAAATGCAATGACCGCGACATTTAACGCCAGACGCAGGGCGGGTGAGCCAAACCAGTCGAGTTCGTGACCCTTGTCCATAATTAACTGAAACAACAGTACTGTAGTTGCCATCAGGATCAGTCCCACACTGTCCACGGGTTTTTTCTGAATCTCGCTTTCCGCGTGTTGCATGCTGTGCCAGATCACCCATCCGCACACCAGGCCAATGGGAATGTTCATGTAGAAAATCCACTGCCAACCGACGGTATCGGTGAGAAATCCGCCGATAATTGGGCCGAGCACAGGTGCGACACCGGCGGTCAGACTCCACAGGCCTATGGCAAAACCGTGTTGCTCAGGTGGGTAAACTCGCAACAATACGGTTTGCGACAGGGGTACGATCAACCCGCTGGACAATCCTTGTAGAGCGCGAAAAAACACCAGTAATTCAAAGTGGGTGCTCATGCCGCACAACCAGGAAGTCAGCGTAAACACGCCGATAGAAAGGACAAACGTTCTGATCTGGCCGTAGCGGGTGCAGATCCAGCCACTCAGGGGTAGCATCACCGCCAGGCAGATGGCGTAGGAAGTAAGTATCCAGGTGCCCTGGGAAGGCGTGGCGCCAAGGCTTCCGGCAATGGCAGGCAGGGACACCACTGCAATGGTGGTATCGAGAATGTTCATAAAATTTGCTGCGGCGATCGCGATAGCCGTCAGCAACAGGGGTAGTCGGGGGGTGGGACTCATTTTTTGGCAACTAATTGACCGGCGGCGAATTGCTTGGCGGCGGCCTGTTGTGGTTGCCTGTGCCCCTCAGCAGTGGGCAGGTTATCATTGATAATAGTTTCGACCATTTCACGGGCACCCGCGCGCCAGTAGTCGTAGACGTCAGATACGTCATTACTGTGTGCGGCCGGTGTGGTACTCAGCCGCGGCCCATCCTGGAACGACGTATCAATGTTGACCGTCAACGACGTACCGAGGGGTAGGGGATGGTCACGTATTTGCTCGCCGGTAAAGGCGATGCGTACCGGCACACGCTGCACTATTTTCAACCAGTTGCCAGTGGCGTTTTGCGCGGGCAGCAGGGCAAACGCGGAGCCGGTACCGGTACCGGTACCAATCACCTCGCCGTCATAAACGACATCCTCGCCGTACAAGTCCGAAATAATTTCTACGGGCTGCCCCAGGCGCAGATTTTGTAGCTGGGTTTCCTTGAGGTTGGCCTCAACCCAGGTTTGATCCAGCTGTACCAGTTGCAAAAGGGGCTGCCCGGCTTTAATGGTGTCACCGACGGACACCAGACTTTTGGCGATATGTCCAGAGACTGGAGAGACGATAGTGCCTTTGTTTACTTCGACAAAAATGCCGCGCACCGCCGCCGCCGCAATTTGCACTTTCGGATGTTCCGCAATGGTCATAGGTCCGGCCTTGATGGTGGCCTCCGCGAGCATTTGTTGTGCGGTTTCCAACGCTGCCTGAGCCTCCCGTTGGCGCAATACCGCTATATCCCGCTCTTCTTTGGATACCATACCCCTGGCGGCCAGTTGATTGCGGCGTTGGGCCTCGTTGCGCGCCAGTTCATAACTCGCCTGCGCTTGCCTGACCTCCGCCTGTTGTCGCTGCACCCTTTGTTTGAGGGCAGCGACCCGCTGCACGGTGTTGGCCAGTTCACTTTTTGCGCGATCCAGCCTGTTTTTGGGCGTACCTCCGTCCAGGCGCACCACAACCTGACCGGCGGTGACAAAATCACCCGCATCGGCCCCCACCCACATCACTATGTCATCCAGTTGCGAGCTGATCGTGGTGATGCTGCCGGCAATATAGGCGTTGTCGGTGGAGACAGTGCTGCGGGAATTCAAATAATAAAAAACCAGATAACTAATAACACCGAGAGATGCGATCAAAAGAGTTAGGGCTGACAGGCGGCGCATAACGGATTTCCAAAACGTGGCTGCTTAAAACGATCCCGCGAGGGAGGGAAGCAGGAAAAAGAAGATAGCAAGGGGATGAATGTTGATATATCAACGATGATATGTCAACTAATGGTTCGAGAAAGGCGCCGGGAACCACATCCGATTTTTTTCGCCAAGACGGGGCAATAAAAACCCCGCCGTAGCGGGGTTTGGAACGACTGGTGAGACGCGGCTATCAGGGGCGACCCGACTGAATGTCCCGTCGCCCGCGATGCCCTTCAGGCCACTTCCACAATTTGCTGCGCAGCGATTAATTTACCTTGGCCGGCGGCGTTTTGAAATGATTCAATCTGGTTGAAATTCATATAGTTATAAATTTCATCTGACATTGAATCGAGCTTTTGCGCATATTCCAGATATTCTTCCGGAGTGGGCAAACGGCCGAGAATTCCGCCGACAGCAGCGAGTTCTGCCGAGGTGAGGTAGACATTGGCGCCGTCCCCCAGGCGGTTGGGGAAGTTACGGGTTGAGGTGGACAACACCGTGGCGTTGGCCGCTACCCGTGCCTGGTTACCCATACACAGGGAACACCCCGGCATCTCCGTGCGAGCGCCAGCGCGACCGAAAATATTGTAGTAACCCTCTTCCATCAGGGTGTGTTCATCCATGCGGGTCGGCGGTACGATCCAGAAGCGTGCCTGTAGCGCCCCCGGCTGAACCTGTTCCAGCAATTTCCCCGCCGCCCTGAAGTGGCCAATATTGGTCATGCACGAGCCGATAAATACTTCTTCGATTTTGTCACCGGCAACCTCCGACAACAGGCGGGCATCGTCCGGATCATTGGGGGCGCAGACAATCGGCTCGCGAATATCGGCCAGATCGATGTCGATAACGGCGCTGTACTCCGCATCGGCATCGGCCTCCATCAGCTGCGGCGCGGCGAGCCATTCTTCCATTTTGCGGGCGCGCCGCTCCAGGGTGCGCACGTCGCCGTAGCCTTCCGCAATCATCCAGCGCAGCAGGGTGATGTTGGAGCGCAGGTAGTCGGCAACCGCTTCCTGATCCATCTTGATGGTGCAACCGGACGCGGACCGTTCCGCGGACGCATCCGATAATTCAAAAGCCTGTTCAACCGTCAGACCCTGCAGACCTTCAATTTCCAGAATGCGGCCCGAGAAAATATTTTTCTTACCCTTTTTCTCGACGGTCAGTAGTCCCTGTTTAATGGCGTAGTAGGGAATGGCGTGCACCAGGTCGCGCAAGGTGATGCCCGGTTGCATTTTGCCCTTGAAGCGCACCAGCACCGACTCGGGCATATCGAGCGGCATGACCCCGGTGGCGGCGGCAAACGCCACCAGACCGGAACCCGCGGGAAAGGAAATACCCATCGGGAAACGGGTGTGGGAGTCCCCACCGGTGCCGACGGTGTCCGGCAACAGCATGCGGTTCAACCAGCTGTGAATAATTCCGTCCCCCGGGCGCAGGGACACGCCACCGCGATTACGGATAAAGTCCGGCAGGCTGTGCTGGGTTTCGATATCCACCGGCTTGGGGTATGCCGCGGTGTGGCAGAACGATTGCATTACCAGGTCGGCGGAAAAACCCAGGCACGCCAGATCCTGGAGCTCATCCCGGGTCATGGGTCCGGTGGTGTCCTGGGAGCCCACCGTGGTCAACTGGGGTTCGCAGTAGGTGCCGGGGCGAACACCGGGGACGCCGCAGGCGCGGCCCACCATTTTCTGGGCGAGGGTGTAGCCCTTGCCGGTGTCGGCGGGTTGTTCCGGCGTGCGAAACAGCGTCGACGGAGGCAGGCCAAGGTATTCGCGGGCACGTTTGGTCAGGCCTCGACCGATGATCAGGTTAATGCGTCCCCCGGCGCGCACCTCGTCCAGCAGCACGCTGGATTTGAGGGTGTACTGCGATATGACGGCACCGCTGTCGTGGTCCAGAATTTTGCCTTCATACGGGAAAATGTCGATCACCTGTCCGTAGTTGATCTGATCAACCGGAGCTTCAAAAACCAGCGCCCCGGAATCTTCCATGGTATTAAAAAAGATTGGCGCGACCTTGCCGCCAATGCAGATACCGCCTGCTTTCTTGTTGGGCACGCCGGGGATCTCGTCGCCCATGTACCACAGCACTGAATTGGTGGCGGATTTGCGCGACGAACCGGTGCCGACCACGTCGCCGACAAACGCCACGGGATGACCCTTTGCGGCCAGTTCGGCGATTTGTTGTTCGGTGTTGTGAATGCCATCCCGGGGAATTTTGTACATCGCCTTGGCGTGCAGGGGAATGTCCGGGCGCGACCAGGCATCGGGGGCGGGGGACAGGTCATCGGTATTGGTTTCACCAGTGACCTTGAAGACGCTCGCGGTAATCTTTTGCGGTACTTCCGCGCGGCTGGTAAACCACTCGGCGTCGGCCCAAGATTGCATCACCGCTTTGGCGTTGGCGTTGCCCGCTTTGACTTTCTCGGCGACGTCGTGAAAGGCATCGAACATCAACAGGGTGTGTTTGAGCTGTTGTGCCGCCAGTTCTCCCAATTCGGTATCGTCGAGGGCGCTGACCAGAGTGGTGATATTGTACCCCCCCAGCATCATGCCGAGCAGTTCAATGGCCTTGCGCCGGTCAATCAGTGGAGAACTGGTTTCGCCGCTGACGATGGCCGACAGAAAACCCGCTTTCACATAGGCCGCGGCGTCCACGCCGGGTGGAACGCGATGGGTAATCAGATCGAGCAGCAACGCCTCTTCTCCGCGCGGCGGATTTTTCAGCAGAGCGACAAGTTCATTGGTCCATTCGGCGTCCAGGGGCTTGGGTGGTACGCCGATGGCAGCGCGTTCCTCGACATGGTGGCGGTAGGCTTCGAGCACGGTAGAGTTCCTCGTGTTAATGATGTTACCCGTCGCGGTGGTCGCCGCAACTGGGGCTATCGATGGCGTCCATCGATGGGGGCCGGCAAGCCCGGGCGGGTAATTTTACAGGAAACGGATCAGTGGTGTAACGGTCAGGTTATCGCGGTGGCGATAACTTCCCGCCTTCGGCTTTGCATCAGTTCACGGCGATGTGTACAGTGCCTAACCATGATTAGCACCATCAAGACCCCCTGTGTTGGCATTTGTTCCACCGGTATCGGCGATACCGTGTGCCGGGGTTGTAAGCGTTTTTCCCACGAGGTCATCCATTGGAATACCTATACCGAGGAGGAGCGCAGGGCGGTGATGAGCAGGCTCGAGCAGTTATTGACCAGTGTGGTGGGCAAACGTTTCTGCATACGGGATGAGGCGTTGTTGAAATCCACCATGCGGCGACACAAACTGGTCGTCGACGAGGGGGTGAACCCGCTGTGCTGGGTGCAGCAGTTGTTGCGCGCCAGAGCGTCCAGGATCGGTGCGTTGCACGATTATGGCGTGATCGCTTACGACGCCTATCGCAGTACCCCGCTGACTCAGCTGCGCGATGATATCGAGCGGGATTTTGATGTGCTGTCCGCGGCCCATTACGAGCGGTATATTGCGCCGGGTTTGTCGGTTAATTAGAAACTGGTGAGTTACTGGAGAAATATAATGCTGAAGTTATACGGTTTTCCCGTTAGTAATTACTACAACATGGTTAAACTGGCGCTGCTGGAAAAGGGGTTTGAGTTTGAGGAAGTGGTGGTGCGACCCAATCAGGAAGGGGCGTTTCTCAAGCAGAGTCCGATGGGCAAGGTTCCCTGTCTCGAAGCCGATGAAGGGTTTATCAGCGAAACCAGCGTGATTTTGGAGTTTCTGGAGGATATTTCCCCCGGCATTGCATTATTTCCGGAAGATAGCTTTAAACGGGCCAAAACCCGGGAGCTGATGAAGGCAACGGAGTTGTATCTGGAGTTGGTGGGTCGCCAGCTGTTCCGTTCAGCATTTTTCGGCGCGCCGCTCAGCGAGGAGCTCAGGGACAAGGTTGCCCCGGAACTGGACAAGGGGATCGCTGCCCTCAACCGCCTGCTGGTGTTCGGGCCCTACGCCGCCGGGGACAGCTTGACATACGCTGATCTGATGCTCTATTACACCGTGACGCTGGTCGGGTGGGCGGTTAAAAAAGTCTACGGCCGCGACATCAATAGCGAAATGCCGGGTCTCAACGAGTGGCTGCAGTTGATGAATCAGAATGCAATGGTGAAACAGGTGAATCAGGACAGAGATGAAGCCATGCAGGGGTTTGCCGCCGCCAGGTAACTGCGAGTGAACGCCCTCGACGAGCTGCGCGGGTTTCTACCCTGTGTAACCCCGCCCGCCTGGCTCGATTGGGCCCTGGCGGAACCGGAGCTGCTGCTGATCGACCATGCCAATTGTGAAAAAAAGGCCGCCAGTACCGCGCTTAATCTCATCTACCGTTACGTCGACAACTTCGACCTGCTGCATAAAATGTCCCGGTTAGCGCGGGAGGAATTGCGGCATTTTGAGCAGGTAATCGCGCTGATGGAAAAGCGCGGAATTGTTTATCGACAGTTACCTGCCGCGCGCTATGCCGCCGCTCTGCGGCAGAAAGTACGCACCCATGAACCGGCCAGGCTGGTGGATACGTTGATAGTGGGCGCTTTTATCGAGGCGCGTTCCTGCGAACGTTTTGCGGCGCTGGCGCCACTGCTGGCGGACGCGGAATTGCAAACGTTTTACCGCTCCCTTCTCAAGTCCGAGGCGCGCCATTTCCGGGATTACCTGAATCTGGCGCAAGCGGTGGCCACTGATGATATAGGGGCGCGCATTGGCTATTTCGCCCGCGAAGAAATGCGCCTGATTCAAGCCCCTGATCTGGAATTTCGCTTTCACTCGGGCCCACCTCGCTAACTGGCGCTGGTTTTCGGCACAAAGCGCTGTCGATAGATTCGCGGCGTCACGCCAAAATAGCGCTTGAAGACCAGGTTAAAGTGACTCTGACTGCTTAAACCCGTTTGCGCGGCAACATCCGACAGGCTCAGGTGGGTGTTGCGCAACAGCTCCGCACCCCGTTCCACGCGGGCCTCCAGCAGGTAGCGGTGCGGTGTTTTTCCGGTAATCGTTTGAAAACTGCTGGTGAGTACTGTCACGCCAATCCCCGCTTCGCGAGCGAGAAGCTTCAGTGGTAAGGGTTCCGCGAGCCGTTGATGCATGATCGGCAGTACGCGATTGACATAGTCGAAGGCGCGGGGCGTCTGGTTTGTCGATTGCTGATTACCGCGGGGTAGCACTGCGCGCAGCTCCGCCGTAAGCGCCTGACCCAGCAAATTGATATGTTCCGCCGCGGGCTGATCCCCGGGACGCGCCTTTTCAGAGGCTCCGGCGATGCGCTTGGCCAGGGGCGGAATCAGTTCGCTGGTGAAGTTGTGCAGGGAGGTGGGCAGGGATTGTGCCCATTCTTCCAGGGGATCGTCGACGTTCCGGGTATCGCTATAGATCACCACAATATCGCCGCTATTGACCACGTTCAGGTCGGCGCTAAAACGCTCGGGAATCACCGTGACCAATCCCGGCAGCAATTGCGCGGGACGGGTTTGTGCGGGAAACACGTAGGACAGCGGGTTGCCGAGACTATAGATAACCAGCAACGGGCGCGGCAGAGGTGGTATGGATAGCCGACCAAAGGGTACGGTGTAACTTTCGAGTTGCGCGCCCAAGGGATCCCTCAAGCTGATCGACACCCGCGGCTTGCCCATGATCTCGCGCATCAGTTCGCTCAGCACAGGCGGCTTCATGGGTGCGTTATCGGCGGTGTTCGGCAGGTTCATAATGGCATGGTATTTGAAATAATATATAAAAAATACCTTATTAATTATAAGAAATACCATTTTTTTCCACGTAAAGTGCGCTCCGCACACCCGCAGCGCTGCTCCGCGGGTGTGAGTAATAAATGTTGATACGAGAGAACGGCACAGGAAACTGGCATGGGTAAGTGGTGGTTGAAAGATAACAATGTGGTGGCGAGTTTAATTCTGGTAGCGCCGCAGCTCGCGGCCATGGCGGCGAGCGCGGGGGGGTTACTCACCTATGAAGACGGCTCCGGGTCGTCCTACCAGGCTGGGGCGGGACGCGCGACCATTAGCGATGACGCCTCGGTGGTAGCCAGCAATCCCGCAGGGCTGACCGAACTCGAAGGACTGATCTTTAGCGGTGCGCTGCAAGGCATCTATACGGACGCCGCATTTAGCACAGGGCAAGACGATGGAGCGTACGCTGCGTTGCCGGGGGGCGCGGTTTATCTCGGTGGTGCAAGATTGGGGGAGTTGAGCTTCGGGGTGGGGGTGCATTCCTTTCTGGGTGCGGATATGCCCTACGATCGGGAGTGGCCGGGACGCTATTATCTGATCGACGCGCGCTGGGTGACCCTCAATTTATCGCCCGCCGCGGCCTGGAAAATCAGCGACGCGCTGTCCATTGGTGTGGCGTTGCACCTGCAAAAAAGTGAGCTGGAAGCGGGGGTAGTGGTCAATAATTCGATTTACGGCGCGCCGCAAGATCTGCCCGATGGCCGTATCTCCTTTGCGGATGATTCCTATGATATCGGGGCCACGCTGGGGGTGTTGTACCAGGCCAATTCGTCCTTGCGGCTGGGGTTGGTGTGGACTTCCGAGACGGAGCACCAGCACCAGGCCAAATTAAAAGGTACGGGTTTGCATCCCGTATTGGGTGGGCTGCTCCAGGATTTACAATTTAACCAGATCAGCATGAATTTCGTGGTTCCCGAGCATTGGTTGTTCAGTACAACCTGTCAGATCAACGATAAATGGCAGGTTTCCACCAATATCGGCCGCCAGTCCTGGAGCAATTTCGGCGCTCTGCGTGCCCAGGCGGGACCCATCGACCATGCGGTGTATGGCGACGGTTTACAGGACACCTGGCATTTCGCCCTGGGTGCCCGCTATCAGTTGACGCCAACGCTGTGGCTGGCAACGGGTGTCGGCTATGACGGTGACCCGGTGAAAGACGCGGTGGGCACCGTGTATTTTCCCTCGCGGGAACAGTGGCGCTGGGCCGCCGGTATGGGTGCGGAGGTCAACCGTCGGATGTCGGCCGATGTGGGTTACAGCTACACGCGGATTGGTGCCACGGATTCCTACGACGCGGAACCCCTTTTGCCGATTCCCGGTGCGGGCACCCTCGCTGGGCATTTCGATGCGGTGGATGTACACATCGTCACGGCACGCATTAACTACCGTTTTTAGCGCAACCGTGATATGACGACTAGTGAGCCTGGGGCAACGGCTCGATATCAAAACTGGTCAATTCGAGTCCGCTGGGCTGGGCGGTAAGTACCCAGCCCTGGCGATCCCAGTCGCCCAGGACAAAGCGTTCAGCGGATTTGCCGTTCGCTTGCAGCGCGTGGGCGCCGGGCCGGTGGGTGTGGCCGTGAATCATGGTTTGTACCCCCGCGCGTTGCAGCGCGGCCACGACGGCCTCCGGCGCGTCCTCCATAATGTTCTCGGCTTTGTTGGCATTACTCGCCATGCTTTTTTCACGCGCCCTCGCGGCCAGCTTGCGGCGCACGGAAAGGGGCAGGCGGCGCAGCAGCCCGAGTACCGGGGGGCAGCGAATCCAGCGGCGAAAGCGCTGGTACTGCCGGTCGTCCGTACACAGTGTATCGCCGTGCAACAGGAGTAGCTGTTCGCCGTAAAAATTTGCGACGTAATGATCAGGTAACAGGGTGCAGCCGGTCTCGCGGGCAAAACCCTTGCCGATGGCGAAATCCCGGTTGCCGCGCTGCACGTGTACCCGGGTGCCATGTCTGGTGATGCGCCGCAACGCGGCGCTGACGTCTTTTACGATCGGCGAAGGATCATCGTCGCCGATCCAGGTTTCAAACAGGTCCCCGAGAATATACAGGGCCTCCGCCCGGGCCGCCGACTTTTCCAGAAAAGCGAAAAAGGCGGCGGTGATCTCAGGTCTTTCGGGGGAAAGGTGGAGGTCGGAGATCAGTAGAATGGCCATTAACGATCGGCGTACGCGTCCGACACCACCACTTGCTCAATAACGACGGATTCGCGCGGCACGTCCTGATGATGACCGCTGCTCCCGGTGGCCACGGCCTTTATTTTTTCCACCGTATCCATACCCGAAACGACTTTGCCAAAAACCGCGTAGCCCCAGCCCTGAGGATTTTTGCCCTTGTGGTTGAGAAAGTGATTGTCGGCGACGTTGATAAAAAACTGGGACGAGGCGGAATGGGGGTCCATGGTGCGCGCCATGGCGAGGGTGCCGATGTCGTTGCTGAGGCCGTTATCCGCTTCATTTTCGATGGGCGGGCGACCCCTTTTTTCGCTCATGTCGGCGGTCATGCCCCCGCCCTGAATCATGAAATTGGCGATGACGCGGTGAAAGATCGTACCGTTATAAAATTCATCCCGACAATATTGCAGAAAGTTGGCGGCAGTCAGAGGGGCTTTTTCGAAATCCAGTTCGACGGCAATTTCGCCGTAGTTGGTGTGTAGCGTGATCATGGGTACTTCCTTACTGAGTGGTGGCGGAATGATAAGCACTTTAGTGGCGGATTGGAACATCGCGGTTTCTTGATGGGGGTGCAAGCGGCTATAATCGCCCACTTGTCCGAATTCGTATTCCGGTTGCAGCCCAGCGGCGTGCGCTCGCTGTAATCCCTTGGAAAAATCTCCCATGAGCGACAGCAGTATCACCAAAGTCGAGAGCCAGAATTTTATTCAGCAGATAGTGCAAGGCGACCTGCACAGTGGGCAGGTGCGCTCCGTGGTGACTCGCTTTCCACCGGAGCCCAATGGTTATCTGCATATCGGTCACGCCAAATCCATTTGCCTTAACTTTGGCATCGCCGAGCAATTTTCCGGCACCTGCAATCTGCGCTTTGACGACACCAATCCCGAGACGGAGAGCGAGGAGTTTGTCAGCGCCATCATCGAAGATGTGCGTTGGCTGGGTTTTCAGTGGGCAGGATCGGTGCGCTACGCGTCGGATTATTTTGCGCAACTGTACGACTGGGCGCAGTTGTTGGTGCGGGAAAATAAGGCCTATGTGTGTGAACTCGACGCGGATCAGACCAGGGAATACCGGGGCACGCTCACTGCCCCGGGGCGCGACAGCCCCTATCGGGAGCGCCCGATAGACGAATCCCTTGAACTGCTGGAACAGATGCGCGCCGGTGCGATCGCGGAAGGTAAAATGGTGCTGCGCGCGAAAATTGATATGGCGGCGGCCAATATCAACCTGCGCGACCCGGTGCTGTACCGCATCAAACGCCAACCTCACCATCGCACCGGTAACCAGTGGAATATCTACCCGTCCTACGATTTCGCCCACGGCCAGGAGGACGCGCTGGAGGGGGTAACCCATTCACTGTGTACGCTGGAGTTCGCCGATCACCGGCCACTGTACGACTGGTTGATCGACAATTTACCGGTGCCGTCGCGGCCACGACAATTCGAGTTTGGCCGACTGAACCTGAACTACACGGTGACCAGTAAGCGCAAATTGAAACAGCTGGTGGAGGAACATCACGTGAGCGGCTGGGACGATCCGCGTCTGCCGACCCTGGCCGGATTGCGGCGTCGCGGCGTGCCGGCAGCGGCGATACGCAGCTTCTGCGACAGTCTGGCGATAGCAAAAACCGACGGCGTGGTGGACATGGCCCAATTTGAGCATTTTATCCGCGCCGAGCTGAACGACAACGCGCCGCGGGCGATGTGCGTATTGCGGCCCCTCAAAGTGACGCTGAGCAATTGGCCCGAGGAAAAAACGGAAGTGCTGACCCTGGCGAACCACCCGCAGCGGGAAGACATGGGCAGCCGAGAGGTTACCTTTGGTCGCGTGCTGTATATCGACCGCGATGATTTTAACGAGGATCACACTCTGTCGCGCAAGAAATTCAAGCGTCTGGTGCCCGGCGAATGGGTGCGCCTGCGCGGCGCCTATGTGATTCAGGCGGAACAGGTGCTGCGCGATGCGGCCGGGGAGATTGCGGAAATTGTGGCGCGCGTCGTGCCCAACACCCTGGGCGAGGACCCGCCCGCCGACATTAAACCCCGTGGCGTTATCCACTGGGTAAGCGCCGCGGACTGCGTGACCTGCGAAGTGCGCCTCTACGACCGTTTGTTCAGTGATGCCGAGCCGGGCGCGGACGGTGCGGATTTTCGCGCCGGGTTAAATCCGCATTCGTTACAGGTTTTGTCGAATTGTAAGGGGGAAGCGGGTCTGGCCGCCGTGGCAGCCGGGACGGGTATTCAGTTTGAGCGAGAGGGATATTTCTGCCCGGACGTGCGGGATAGTACCCCCACCGCCCTGGTTTTCAACCGCACCATCGGTCTGCGCGATACCTGGCAGGGTGCTTAGCAATATATAAGTGCCGCCGACGTCGGGCGCAACAGTTTTGCGCAACGGTCATAAGCACAATAGTGTTGGCTGGCCAAAAAAGGGCAGCGACGAAACGCCCACAGAAGATATTGTTATGACATTAAAAATATACAACACACTGACCCGCTCGGAACAACTGTTCAAGCCCATGGAGGCCGGCAAGATTCGTCTCTATGTGTGCGGTATTACGGTTTACGATTACTGCCATATCGGCCATGCGCGGGTGCTGGTGGTATTTGACGCGATAGTGCGTTATCTGCGCAGCCAGCAGTGGGATGTAACCTACGTGCGCAATATCACCGACATCGACGACAAAATTCTGGCCCGAGCAGACGCAAACGGCGAACCGTTCACCGAGCTGACCGCGCGCATGATCGCCGCCATGCACGAGGATGAGCGGGCGCTGGGTGTGCTGTCACCCTCTCTGGAGCCGCGAGCCACCGCGCATATCGACGATATCATCGCGATGGTGGAGACGTTAATCGACAATCATTACGCCTATCGCGCGGACAATGGCGATGTCTATTATCGGGTCAGGCGATTTGCTAACTATGGGCGACTGAGCGGAAAAATTGTGGAGGATTTGTTGGCGGGGGCTCGGGTGGAAGTCGACGACAATAAAGAAGATCCCCGGGATTTTGCCCTGTGGAAAGCGGCCCCCCAGGATCAGGTCGGGTGGGAATCGCCCTGGGGTCGCGGACGCCCCGGCTGGCATATTGAATGTTCCGCCATGGCTACGTGCCTGCTCGGTGAAACCTTCGATATTCACGGCGGCGGGCCCGATTTACCCTTTCCCCACCACGAAAATGAAATTGCGCAAAGTGAGGCCGCCACCGGCAAAACGTTTGTGCATTACTGGATGCACGCTGGCGCGGTGCGGGTGGACGACGAAAAAATGTCCAAGTCGCTCAACAACTTTTTTACCATTCGCGATGTGCTGGAAAAATATCATGGCGAGGTGGTGCGTTATTTTCTGCTGTCGAGTCATTACCGCAGCGCAATTAATTATAGCGAAACCTCGTTAATTGAAGCGCGTCAGAGTGTCGAGCGATTTTACCTGGCGTTGCGCAATGTTGCCGAGGTGCCCACCGTTGCCCTCGCGGATATGCAATCGAGCACCTGGTACCTGCGCTTTAGCGAGGCTATGAATCGGGACTTTAATACGCCCGAAGCCTTTGCGGTGTTGCACGACCTGGTGCGTGCACTGAACAACGCCACCAGTGGCAGCGACACCGCCGATCCACGGCAACTGGCGGGTGAACTCAAGGCGCTGGGCAACTTGCTCGGCCTATTCCAGGAAAATCCGGCAGATTTTCTGCGCGGCAAGTCAGCGCAGGATGGGCTGCCTGATAGCGCCATCGAGGAGCTGATTGCACAGCGGGTGGCAGCGAAAAAAGCCAAAGATTTTGCCCGCTCGGATGCCATTCGCGATGAACTGATGCAGCAGGGGATCGTCCTGGAGGATACCCGCGACGGGACGCAGTGGCGGCGACAGTAATCCCCCCCCTCGAGAGTCGCTTGCAACGCGCGTGGCGCAACCCGAAGCCGTTAAATTCAGGCGCCTAACATTCGAGCATATCCGGTAGATCGCGAATGGAATCCAGCGTGCAATCCGCCACCACGCTCGATACATACTCCGCGCGATATTTACCGGTCTTAACCAGAATTCCCCGCAGGCCGGCGGCCTGTCCGCCGCCGATATCGGACTCGATATCGTCGCCGACAATGGCGACCTGCGCGGCGGGCAGACCCAGGGAGTCGAGGGCTATTTGAAAAAAATCGGCGGAGGGCTTGCCGACAATTCGGGCCGACGTGTTACTCGCGTACTCCAGAGCGGCGACAAACCCGCCGATATCCATTTTCAGACCGGAATCCGTTTCCCAGAACCGGTTTTTGTGAATGGCAATCAATTGAGCGCCAGCGACCACCCGCGCAAAAATGCGATTCATCAGGTCATAGTTCCAGTCTTCGCCAATATCCCCAATTAGAATAACATCCGGCTCGCCGGTGGCGCGGGAAAATGCGGCGAATTCTTGCTGCAAACTCGGATGCAGTAGTGGCCAACAGGCGGGTGCTCGCCCCCGTTCGTCGGCCATTTTTTGCAGCAGTATTTTAGCGACGTGCGGAGCGCTGATAATTTCGTCGATAGCGATTGAAAACCCCAGTTCAGTCAATTTGCTCTGCACGGATTGCAGGGAGCGGGTGCTGGTGTTGGTGATAAATCGGCACGGCAATTGTTCGCGCAAGCGGGCAACAGCCTGCGCTGCGCCCGCGATGGGTTGGGAACCGACGTACAGCACGCCGTCCAGATCCAGTAACAGTCCTTTAATATTCGCCAATAAACTCATGGCAGCCTAAAGTTTTTGTCGCCGCATTAACCAGGATGTAACGTCAACAGCAGTGAGGCCAACTGTTGTAAGGTGAAATACGCCGTAATACCGTTTTAAGACGTAATACCGTTGTAAGAATAGTATAAAAACACCGGGTCGGTAATTCGCCAACGGGGTGGTATGCCGGGGCTTACGTTGTATATCAGGGTGATTACAGAATGGCGGTTAGGGTTGGGGCGTGGACGACAATTCCGCGCTGCTATCCGGCAAGCGCAGATGCTCCGTATTCGCCACCGGTGTTCGCGGCCCCAGGGTTTTTGCCGCGAGGGCGATAACTTTAGCGGCGGTGGCCCGGTATCCGGTTAGCTTGCCGCCATAGACGGCGATATAAGTGGGTTGCCGCGACGAGTCGCGGATCAAACGCACTTCCCGACTACGCTTGAACGGGTTTGCGGTGGATTTGGGCAGTACCCGCAAACCAGCCATGCGGCCGACCACGTCGGCTCTGGCGTGGGGGAAATAGTGGCGAAAAACCCCCAATAAATAATCTTCTTCCGCGGGTGATGCATCCACCTTATCCGGATCGCCGGTAAACAGGGTTTCCGTGGTGCCCAGCAGCGACCGCCCGCGCCAGGGCAGTAAAAATACCGCGCGGCCATCGGTGGGGGATTCCAGATATAAACGCCGTTGGCTGACCGCTGGCGCCAATAACAGGTGCGCGCCCTGTACCAGGTCGATGGGCATTTGCGGCGGCGTGGGTGAAACACATGCAGCAACGCCGTTTATCCAGGGTCCTGCGCAATTGATCAGCATGCCCGCAGTCACCTGGCGTAAGCCGTCGGGCAAAGTAACCTGCAACTCGTAACCGCCCGCGGTGCGCTGCGCCCTGGTCAGGGTGGCGGGGCAACACAGGGTCGCGCCGAGATTTTGTGCGGAAGCGACTACTGCGCGGGTGAGTGCATCGTCGTCGGTATGCGCATCCTGGTAACAAAAAATATGTTGTAAATCACGCTGGTTAAGACCAGTAAAGTCGGGCCAGTTTTGTTGTGGGACAGTGGTGAATTGACTGTGCTTGTGCAGGCCGCCAAGGAGCGCGTACATGGACAATCCGGCGCGCAACTGCCAGGGGCGAATCTGGGAATGACGGTAAACCGGAATATAAAACTTTTCGATAGTTACCAGGTGGGGGGCAATGCGCAGCAATGTTTCCCGCTCCCGCAAACTTTCCCGTACCAGGCGCAGGTGCCCGCCGCGTAAATAGCGCAACCCGCCGTGAATCAGTTTGCTGGATTTACTGGAGGTGCCCGCGGCCCAGTCCGTTTTTTCCAGCAACAAAGTCGAGTAGCCCGCGGCCGCGGCTGCCTGGGCGGCCCCCGCGCCGTGAATCCCGCCGCCCACTACCACGATGTCATAGCCTGATTGCAAGGTCATCGGCAGAGCTACAGGGCGCGGTGGGCGAGGGCGGGCAGCAGCGCGCCGATATCAAAAGTTTCAATTTTATCGGCACCGCGGCGAAACCACTCTATTGCAGCGTGCGGATCGTCAATTTCGTATACAACTAGCTGTGGCGCGAGGGTAGTGAGGTCGGCCCGCGCTGGTATTTTTTGTCCGTTACAAAATACCGCCTCTGGCTGGATGGATTGCACCAGGGGCAACTGCAAATCTTTCCAGTGCTTGAGCACCACCCCGCAGCGGCGCCATCCGGCGCGGCGCGCATGGTGAATAAACCCGTAGTCAAAGCTGATTAACACCACCTGTTCGGTAATGTTCTCCAGGGCTTTCGCGACTGCCCGGTACACCGTCTCGGCACCGGCGAACGTGACCGCCTCCCGCTTTATTTCCACATAGGCAGTCACCTCGGGGTGTGCACCGATCAGTTGTGCAAAGGCGCGCAGGGAAGGGATGCATTCCGTGTGAAACTTATCCCCCAGCCGTAGCGGTTCATAGGCGGGCAACCCGGTCAGTTCGGCCAGGGTTTTTTTCGCCAGTTGGCCGCGGATACCGCTGACCCGCCGTAAACTGGGATCGTGATATAACACCGGCTGCAAATCCGCGCTGAGCAACACATCGGTTTCCACGCAGCGCGCCCCGGCGGCTATAGCCTCGCGGTACGCGAGCAAAGTATTTTCCGGGTAGCATTTCTGATAGCCGCGATGGGCAACGATCCGATCCTGCAACATCATCGTTTCCGCTCAGTGTGGGACAGTAAGCACGGGTGTGGCCGCGCCCATGCTAACACCGATGGGGACACCGCCGCAGGCTGAAATGGGATGGGCTTTGGAATCCCGGCTAAGCTGGCCTCGGTCGACGACTACAGATTGTCCGGCAACGCATGCCCTTTATCGCGCTTGGAGCGAATGTAGCGCACATTGTGTTCGTTAACCCCCGAGATTAACGACACCGCCTCGGAAACCACCTGGCCAGCCTGCTCCAGATGGGCGCGTTTGTGGGGGTTGTTGGACAACAGGCGGATGGGGCGATTGGCCAGCAAGTAGCGCAACACCACCGCCGCGTCGGTGAAATCCCGTGAATCTTCCGGCAAACCCAGGGAGACGTTCGCTTCAAATGTATCCTGCCCATCATCCTGCAACAGATAGGTAATGGCCTTGGCCCACAGTCCGATGCCGCGCCCTTCGTGGCCCGACATGTAAATCACCGCGCCACCTTTGTCGTTCAGCATCTGTTCAAACGCCGCGTTTAGCTGCGGGCCACAATCGCAGCGCCGCGAGCCAAAAATATCACCGGTAAGACAACAGGAATGTACCCGCACCAAGGGGTTCGGCTGATCGCGAAAGCCACGCAGGGCAAACACGGAATTGACCGACATATTAGTCTGCAACAGATTGCGAAAGGCGGCGCTTTCACTACCCGCCACGTCGTTGGCGGCGGCCAGCACCTGGCTGAGCTCCACCCGTCGCACAAAGGGGTACCAGTCGAGCAGCACTTCCTGTTTGGCGATCATGCGGGGGATGGTCACCGGGCCAAGCACTGAAATAAAAGGTTGCCCGCTGGCATCGGATATTTCGTTGCCATCCTGATCGACATCCACCAACAGGTGATCCCGTTCGAGTTTGGTTTTAATGTCTTTGTCGACGTAACTAAACACGCTGTGTTCCTGGGTTTTTCATGGGGTCATTTTACACACAAGCGGGGCTGTGCTGTGTATTGTGGTCCTGCAGATCGTACTAGCAGGTCGCAGAACCACCTTAAAGCCGGTGAGCAGAGGCATTCGCGGCAAGGGGCTTCATCGTTGCAGGGCCCGCTCGGCTGCCACCACAGTTTGCAGGATCAGGGTGTTAATGGTCATGGGCCCAACCCCGCCGGGCACTGGCGTGTAGGCGCTGGCGCGATCGATGACGGCACCGAGCTCGATATCGCCAACCCCGCCGGGATGGTAGCCCGCATCGATGACCACGGCGCCATCGCGAATCCAGTCTGCGCGAATAAACTCCGGTTTGCCCACGGCGCCCACCACGATATCCGCGCGGTGCACCAAGTCGCGTAAATTCTCGGTACGCGAGTGGCAAATTGTTACCGTAGCATTGGCGTTGAGCAACATCATGGCCATGGGTTTACCGAGAATCGGGCTGCGGCCCACCACCACGGCATGCTTGCCCGTCAGCGCTATGTTATAGGCTTCCAGCAAACGCATAATACCCTGCGGCGTGGCCGAGCCATAGGCCGGTTCGCCCATCGCCATACGCCCAAAACCGAGGCAGGTTACCCCATCGACATCCTTGCCCAGGGCGATGGCGTCAAAGCAGTCCCGCTCGGCAATCTGCGCTGGCACCGGGTGTTGCAATAAAATACCGTGGCAGTCCGGATTGCTATTGAGTTCGCGAATTTTTTCCAGCAACTGTGCCGTGGTGGTGGCCTGTGGCAGTTCCACCGCGATGGATTCCATCCCCACCCGGGCGCAGGCATTTTGCTTCATGCGCACATAGGTCGCGGAGGCGGGGTCGTCGCCCACCAGCAGGGTGGCGAGAATCGGCGCTCTACCGTTATTTTGCGCCTTGAGTTTGCTCACCCGCTGGGCGAGTTCGGTTTCGGTTTGCTGAGCGATCTTCTTGCCGTCGAGCACAGTTGCGGACATGATTTTCTCTGTGGATAGCGTGCCAATTCAGGCGGCATTTTCTCACGATGTGAGGGCAACTTGAAGCAATCAGCAGATTGCGCTTCAATTGACCGGTGGTACGGCGGGCTGTATCATGCGCGCCTCTTGGCAAGGCCGGTTTTCGGGGAATAGCGCAGTCCGGTAGCGCGCCTGCTTTGGGAGCAGGATGTCGGGGGTTCGAATCCCTCTTCCCCGACCAAAATCAGTAGCGCCCCAGATGGAGTGGTTACGCGGGTCGCACGGTCGCGAAATACGAAGTGCTGGGCATGCTCAAAAGCGTACGTAGCGCCCGTAGCTCAGTTGGATAGAGCAACGGCCTTCTAAGCCGTGGGTCAGAGGTTCGAATCCTCTCGGGCGCGCCAAGTTTTTAGATCGAAGTAGTTGTAGATCGAACTAGAGTTATCCCGTTACTGCAACCCTGGTACCTAGGGATATTGGTTAACATCGAGTCTTGAAAGTCAGTGCAATGGTGGCTGTAGCTCAGTTGGTAGAGCACAGGATTGTGATTCCTGTGGTCGCGGGTTCGATCCCCGTCAGCCACCCCATCCTTTCATTGTTTAACATCCAATAACGCCAAATTAATCTTATAAATCAACAGGTTTACGCCTGTATTCGGTCCTGTGCTGTTTCAGGAGATACCCCTGAATCCAGAAAGTCTGGGGGTACATTTGGGGGTATTTTCCTTGTTTGGAAAAGAGATACCCC
>JAYODD010000008.1:0-545 GCA_038106145.1 Gammaproteobacteria bacterium
CCTCAACAGCGCCCGCCTGGGCATCTCTTTCGGCGCGCTGGGCGCCGCGGAAACCTGTTGGCGCACCGCGTTGCAATACACCCTGGAGCGACAGCAGTTCGGCCGCCCGCTGGCAGCCAACCAACTGATTCAAATGAAACTGGCGAATATGCAAACCGACATCAACCTCGGTCTGCTCGGCTCCCTTAGCGCCGCGCGTTTGAAGGACCAGGGCCAGCTTGCGCCGGAATTAATTTCTATGATGAAACGCAACAATTGCGTCAAGGCGCTTGATATCGCCCGGCAGGCGCGGGATATGCTCGGTGGCAACGGTATCTCGGATGAATACCCGGTGATGCGTCATATGCTGAATCTGGAGGTAGTCAACACCTATGAGGGTACCGCCGATATTCACGCGCTGATACTGGGACGGGCGCAAACCGGTATTCAGGCGTTTTATTAAAATTCCACAGGGCCGTTTCCCAAGTTCCCCCGGTCGCCAGTCGACAGGCCCGGCAATGGCGGTAGATATGCCCAGAGGGCGCGGCAATCACCCAGTATCCGGC
>JAYODD010000008.1:555-16576 GCA_038106145.1 Gammaproteobacteria bacterium
CATCGCACAGGCGGCCACAGCGCGCGGTCGGTTCCATTGGCAACCCTCGGTTAATCCACGATAGCCCGTCGCCCACCCCGCCTATGGCTGCGGCAGCGGCGTGGATTGCGGCGATTTCAACCCCGCATCGCCAAACGCCGAGCTGAATCCAGACCCACTCTGTTCCCCCACGACCACTTTCCCCACAGCGCCGGTTTTGACGAACAGGAAGTTTCTGTTGCCCCCATCGCAGGCGATAATCCGCGCCGCAAACAACGCGCATGCCGCCAGGGGCGTCGCTCCGGGGTCGGGTGTAGTCCCCACCACATCCATACTTTGTTTGTCCCGTTTCAGAAACCTGTACATGGTTTCGAAACGGGCACTAAAATCGGCGCCCCTGGTTGTCACGTCATGGTAGATAAATTCAAACTTGCGGTAACTGAGGGTCACCGCGCCCAAACCGATTGCCAGCATTTTTTCCAGGTAGCGCCCATAGCTTTCCCGCAGATACCGTAGCAATCCATCGGCGTCAGTGCCGCCGGTGAAGGTGCCTAGATTGAGGCGTTGTTCGGGATCAAGGGCATCCGCCGCCAAATGGCGATTGGCGCGGTTGCCCACCAGTTGATAGTGCGCGTCCGCGCAGCGAATGCTGTGACCGTCCCGGGCACAGGTGGCGAGGGTCGCGGACCCTGGCGTCGCCTGCGCTATGGCGTTGGCAACAGCAGCCACCGCAGCGTGCGCCGCCGGCTTTCTTTTGCCTGGGCTCGATGGCGCCGCTGGCTCCGCCACTATCATCCCCAGACGGGCGGCAGGGCGCTTTAACAATAGCGCCTGCGTGACTGCATCGTTATTGCGAAAATCGGTAAACGGCGGTAACTCACCACCGCGACCCAGGGCGCGAATTTCACAATAGATCTGTTCGTAATAGTTTTCCGCCAGCACAAAACAGGACGCTCCGTACGCGGCGCCGTGAGCCCACAACGCAACGAGCAGTATGGCCCTCGCAAGTAGCCGGTGACGCTGCCAGTGTCCCATGAATCCCCTGCCCTGCGCAGAGCCCGCCAACTGCGCCGATTTCTTCAATTGCGGGCCACCCCAGTTTATTGCACACTTCAACTCATTGGTATTCGATAAAAATTCGCGCACAGGAGCATGCCGCATGGCCAGTATTAGAAGCAAAATTGCCGCCGGAATCACACGCCTGACCCTGAAACGTAAACTGGGCACCAGCGGCTCGGTGGACGAAGAGCGCGCCACCCTGGAGAAAATGTCGAAATTAACGGCGCGGCGTAAACCGGGCGCGGCGGCCCTGGTGGGCGGCGTCAAGGGTGAATGGGCAGAGCCCGCCGTGCATACCGGCAACCGGACCCTTCTGTATCTACATGGTGGTGGTTACGTTATCGGATCACCCGCCAGCCATCGGGATCTGGTGTCAGCGATCGCGGACGCCGCCCAGGCCCGTGCCCTGATACTCGATTACCGTCTCGGTCCGGAACACCCCTTTCCCGCTGCGGTAGACGATGCGCTGGCCGCCTATCGCGGCCTGCTACAGCAAGGTTGCGCGGCACAAAGCCTGTTCATTGCGGGTGATTCCGCCGGCGGCGGACTGACCATCGCCACTTTACTGTCCATCAAACAGGCGGGCCTGCCGCTACCCGCTGCGGGTATCTGCCTGTCGCCCTGGGTCGACCTGACCCTGGGGAGCGACACCATAACCAGCAAGGCCGCTGACGATCCGCTGTTAACCCCCGCCGCGTTGCGCTGGATGCGCGATCAATATCTGGCCGGACAGGATCCTAATGCCACCCTTGCGTCTCCCCTGTTTGCCGACCTGTCCGGACTGCCACCCCTGCTGATTCAGGTCGGCAGCGAAGAAATACTACTGGACGATAGCCGTCACCTGGACGAGCGGGCGCGGGCGGCCGGGGTTGAAGTCACCCTGGAAGTGTGGAATGGCATGATGCACGTGTGGCATTTAATGGCGATGATGATTCCCGAAGGCAAACAGGCCATCCAGGCAATCGGCAACTACGTCGCGGCCCATAGTCCGACCAGTTGAACGGCGAGAGCGTTGTGTTCTGTGCAATGGCTATTCCCGTTGGGCAAGCTCCGCTGGTTGCCACAGGGGCCGATAGACCAACACCAGAATGGCCGCCGCGGCAGCGATTGCGCCCGCCACCAAGAAGGTTGCCGCCGCGCCAAAGTTGTCCCACAACAGCCCCGCCACCACGCTGGCCGCAATCAGCATCACACCGGTGCACAGGTTGAAAATACCGAAAGCCGTCCCACGCAGGGAAACTGGCGCGTGGGCGGCGACCAGCTGTGCCAACAAACCCTGGGTTAACCCCATATGGGCACCCCACAGCAGTGCCCCCACGAACACTGCGAGCAGGGCCCGCGCGTTCGCCAGCACCAGATCGGCGGCGATCAGGACGACCAGGCCCGCCAACAACAAGGTCCGTTGATGGCCCCGATCGGCGGCATGGCCCGCCGGGTAGGCTGTTAGCGCGTAGGCGACATTCATGACAATAATGATCAACGGCACCAGACCGACCTCAAGGCCGACATCCGCGGCGCGCAACACCAGAAACGCCTCGCTAAAGCGCGCCAGACTGAACACACTGCCGAGCGCCACCACCCACCACAACGTCCCCGGTAAACGCCACATGGCGGTCACATGCAGGCGCGGCGCGGCGGATTCCACCGACGCTAGCGCCTGCTGTTCCCGCACCGCCGCCAACAGGGCGACGGCAACCAGGGCTGGCGCCACGGCAATCCACAATACGGCTGTGATATCGTTGGCCAGCAGCGCCATACCTACCAGCGCCAGTAGCGGACCCAGAAACGCGCCCACGGAATCCAGCGCCTGGCGCAAACCGTAGGCGGCGCCACGGGAGGCCGCGGGGGTGATATCCGCAATCAGGGCGTCCCGCGGTGCGCCGCGAATACCCTTGCCGATACGATCGATACAGCGTGCGGCAAAAACCCAGCCCAGGGCGGTGGCGAGTGGAAACAACGGTTTGCTAATCGCCGCCAGACCGTAACCGATGACCAGCAATGATTTTCGCCGGCGTATAAAATCGCTGCAGGCGCCGGACAATACTTTGGTGATAGCCGCGATGCCTTCGGCAATGCCCTCGATCAGACCGATGGCAACCATGCTGGCCCCGAGCACCGTGCCCATAAACACCGGCAGCAGGCTGTGCACCAGTTCCGACGACATATCCATGAACAACGACACCAGCCCCAACACCCATACGCTGTTTGGCAATCGGCGCGGCGGGCGGCGCTGGGAGGGGAATATCGTGCCCATGCGGTCAGTCTCGATGCAGTGGTGTTAACCGAGTGGTGACGGTTAACGAATAATTTCGTAACAGGGCTGATAGATCTTGCCGGGTAACTTCATGCGCTGTTGCGCGACAAACGCTGCGAGCAATTCGTCCATCGCGGCCATCATGTCGCCATCGCCGCAAATCGCGAAACGACCATGCTGGTCGATAGCGCGGATTCCCTCCTCTTTGACATTGCCCGCCACCACGCCGGAAAAGACGCGGCGCAAATTGGCCGCGAGCAAATGGCTATCCTGTTTTCGAGTTAACGCCAGCGCACGCATAGTGTCGTGACTGGGAACAAACGGCGTCTGAAACTGCTGGTCAATACGCAGCGACCAGTTGAAATAATAAGCGTCGCCGTGTTGTTTGCGATAGGCGCGCACTTGCTCTGTCCCGGCGTGAACGGCACGCGCGACGGCCACCGCGTCATCGACAATGATTTGATAGCGGTGTTGCACCTCTGTCCCCAGGGTGGCGCCAATGAAACGATCAATCTGTTCGAAATACCCGCGGCTGGATGCCGGCCCGGTAAACACCAACGGGAACGGCAAACTGGCGTTAGCAGGGTGCAGTAGCACTCCCAGTATATAAAGAATCTCTTCGGCGGTACCGACGCCGCCCGGAAACACCACCACCGCGTGCCCGAGACGCACGAACGCCTCCAGGCGTTTTTCGATATCCGGCATGATGATGTGATCGTTGACGATGGGATTGGGCGATTCGGCGGCGATAATTCCGGGTTCGGATATACCCAGATAGCGGCCACTGCTGATGCGTTGTTTGGCGTGGCCGATGGCGGCGCCT
Source organism: Gammaproteobacteria bacterium (assembly GCA_038106145.1). Classification (GTDB taxonomy): domain Bacteria; phylum Pseudomonadota; class Gammaproteobacteria; order Pseudomonadales; family Porticoccaceae; genus JBFJKD01. The sequence continues at coordinate 4,671 of JAYODD010000008.1, forward strand.
TTCATCGGGCCTTTCATCGCCCCCGGGCCACAACCGGTACAGATATCCAGTCCGCGCAATCCCATTTCGTAACCGACCAGTTTGGAGTAATCGTACTCTTCGCGGCTGATGGAATGCCCACCCCAACACACCGCCAGGCCGGGGTTATCCAGCGGACGCATAACGTTGGCGTTGCGCAGAATGTGGAACACGGCGTTGGTAATGCCGTCGGATGTGGACAGATCGAAGCGCGGGTCCTCATCGATTTCGACACCGACATAAAGCAGATCGCGCAGCACCGCGAACAGGTGCTCGGAAATACCGCGAATCATCGCGCCGTCGACAAACGCCTCGGCGGGCGCCCCGGTTAACGCTAATTGCAGTCCCCTTTCTTCCTGCAATACCTCAATTTCAAAGGTGGCATAGCGCTCCAGCAGTTCCTTGCCGTCATCCAGCACACTGCCACAGTTGAGCACCGCCAGGGCGCAATTACGAAACAGGGTGTAGAGCCCCCCCTGACTGGTATCGAGCAACTTGCTGACTTCCGCGCGCGACAGCACATCCAGTTTGCCCTGGGGTTGGATCAACGCGTCGCAAACGGGGTACGGCATGGTAATTTTCCTGCAATAGAGAATGTGAGGTTAAAGCGAACTGCAGCGCGCGCCGACGCATCAGGCTAAGGTAACTTTCTCAACACCACAGCGTTCGCAGCGGTACACCGTCACCAATTTGCCCCGTTGCACGTCGAATTGCTTGTCGTTAAAAATTTTCCAGCGGTGAAATCCGTGTCGGCACAAACCGGTGTTTTTATCCTGCGCCCGCCGTCGGCGAAACGGCAAAATATCACCCATGGCAATGTTGCTCCCCGCAAATGCTCAAAATTACCGTGCCAACTTTATTCTACATATGGCGCGGCTCCCATTTACCGCCGAAGCGTCCACGGGCGCCCCGGCGCGGCGGCGGTGCATTTGCCCCCGACCGTCAAAAAAAGCGATACTGGCCAGCCTTGGATATTATTTAAGGCGCCACATTGCAGGCACTACATCGCGGGCTGGCATTGATATTATGCCTGTTGTTTGCCCTGATTTTATACTGGCAGGCCTCAAAACTGAGCGCCAACCAACTCGCATTGCTACAGCAGATGCCCTACATTCTTCTGCTGCTCGGGGGATTGCTCGCGCTGCTTGCCAACCAGGCACGGGAAACCGCCCTCAGTATCTATCTCATAGTGGCGTACTGGGTGATTCAAGCCTACCTGCAAACCAGCATCGAAAAAGAGCCTGCCCGACAAATTTTTGTCGCGCTCTCTCTCGTCCTGCCGCTGCTGCTCATGACGTTACATGCCCTGCCGGAACTCGGATTACGTCATCCCCTGAGCCTGTTCGCTGTCGCCCTCGGGCCATTGTTGCTACTGATCGCGGGTCGATTAATCGAGTGGCAATCGGCGTGGTTTGTGCAGCAGACCATGGAGTTTAGTGCCACCGCTTTTTTTACATTGAAACTTTCTTCCACCGCTGGCTGGCTGTTCGTGGCCGCGTTTGCAGCCGGTCTGATCACTGTAGTCACCCGAAATAACAGTACCGAAGTGAGTCTGCTTGGCAGTTCCCTGCTATTGTTTACCATGTTTGCCTGGTTTCATCTGCCCCGCTTGTCCGCAACGCTGTTTTCAAGTATCGGACTGCTTCTACTGGTCAATCAGGTCTACACCCTGCTGAGCCTGGCCTATCGCGATGAGCTGACCACGCTGCAAAATCGCAGGGCTCTGCAACGCGCCGCCAAATCCCTGGCGCCAACCTACGCAATAGCCATGATCGATATCGACCATTTTAAAAAAATCAACGATACCCATGGTCACGATCTCGGCGACCAGGTGCTCAAAATAGTTGCGGCAATCCTGGCCCGGGTAAAATCCAACGGAAGGGTCTATCGCTACGGGGGGGAAGAATTCTGCCTGTTGTTTAACGGCAAAAGTAGTGAGGAAGTGGCCGCTGAGCTGGAGACTTTACGCACCGAAATTCACAATTATGAAATGGTGATTCGCGACCAAAAGTTGCGTCCTCGCCAGCAAAAGGCCGGCCAGCGAAAACGCGGCGCGACACGGCGCAACAACCGGGTGCGCGTCTCGGTCAGTATCGGCCTGGCTGACAACCTGCAACGGGAAGACAATTTTCACGCGGTTATGGACGCCGCGGACAAGGCGCTATATCGCGCCAAAAATGGCGGTCGCAACCAAATGCATATTGCCGCCTGACAAAACCATCACATCGCCCGGCGGGCAAGCTCCCGGCGCTACGTAGACTGGTGACGGAAAATTGATTCGCCGCGGCATTTCAGGTTTTAATAGCGCCCCGCGCCGCCGGTATTGCTCGCTCAGGTGGCGACATTGGATTTCGCAAATACCCGGCACCTTGCAGCGAGCACCAGGGGTTACACCGGCACTACCCGCCCCGCACTTAACCGAGGAGTAAGTCATGACCGAAGCCTATATTGTGGGCGCGTTGCGCACCGCCACCGGAAAAAAAGGCGGCCGCCTCAGCGCCATTCACCCCATTGATCTAGGCGCCATGGTCATCGATGGGTTGGTCGATCAGGTCGGCATCGATCCACAGGCCGTCGACGATGTGATATTTGGCTGCGTCTCGCAGAACAGCGCGCAGGCCGGCAACATCGCTCGCAACGTAGCGCTATCGTCGAAACTGGGGGAGAGCGTGCCCGGGGTCACCATCGACCGTCAATGCGGATCCGCGCAACAGGCCATTCATTTTGCCGCGCAGGCGGTGATGTCCGGCACCCAGGACGTGGTGATCGCCGGCGGCGTCGAGTCCATGAGTACGGTGCCGATGTTTTCCAACGTGCTGGACGGCCTTGACAAGGGGCGCGGCAAACCGAAAGGGCAACGCCTGGAAGAGCGTTACCCGGGGATCGAATTCAGCCAGTTTAGTGGCGCCGAGTTGCTGGCAAAAAAATATAACCTGACCCGCGAGGAACTCGATCAGTTTGGTTACCAAAGTCACATCAAGGCAGCGGCAGCCACCAAAGCAAACAAATTTCGCCAGGAAATTCTGCCCATTGAACTGACGCTGCCCGATGGCTCGGCGTTTATCCACGATGAAGATGAAGGCATTCGCGGCAATGCGACCATCGAGGCCATGCGCGGTTTGCAGCCTCTCGCTGAAGGTGGTGTCGTCACCCCCGGAAGCGCCAGCCAGATCAGCGACGGTTCAGCGGCAGTGATGATTGCCAACGAACAGGCGGTGAAAAAATTCGGCCTCAAACCCCGCGCCCGCATTCACGGCCTGGCGGTGGTCGGCTCCGATCCGGTAATTATGCTCGAAGGCCCGATACCCGCCACCCTGAAAGTGCTGGAGCGTACCGGACTGACCATTGACGATATCGATCTGTATGAAGTGAATGAGGCGTTTGGACCGGTACCCCTGGCCTGGGCCAAGGCGGTCGGCGCCGACATGGACAAGCTCAACGTCAACGGCGGCGCCCAGGCCAATGGCCACCCCCTCGGTTGCACGGGCGCAAAATTAATGACCACGTTGTTGAACGAGTTGGAGCGACGCAATTTGCGCTATGGCTTGCTCGCTATCTGCGAGGGTGGCGGCACCGCCAATGCGACCATTATTGAGCGCCTCGACCGCTAGCGTAAGCCAGCGGGCAACCGGGAATCCGGGACTGAATCGCGCTGTCAATTGAACGCACTATTAACGCGCCGTGCGCTGGCGCTCCTGGCGCATTAGTAGTGCGTTCGCTGCATTAATTTACCCTCAAGGGCCTGCACCCGATCCAGCAGATCCAGAATTACCGCAACACCGGCGACATTGATCTCCAGGTCCTGTTGCAGCCGACGGGCGGTGCGTAAACGTTGTACACAGGTGGCGGAAAAACACCAGTTTTCCGGGGATTGGGCCCGCGCCATACTGGCATCCGGCCCGTGTAATTCCAGCACGCCTTCCTCCACAAGCTCGACCACAAAGGCCAGCTCCACCGCACAGGCCTGTTGCAGTTGAGCCACGGACAGGAAGGCACTCTCCTCCAGAATAGTGCCGGCAACGGTATTCCCTTCGTTCTCGTTCACCCGGCGCCTCCCCAGGTTTTACGTGGATTAAAGTTCGTTTCCTGTTGCAGGGCGCGATAGAGTTCTCGCGCTTTATCCGTGGTAGCCGGCGGCAGTACCAGCTGCAACACCACGTAAAAATCCCCGGGTGGCCGGGACGGAATGCCCTTGCCTTTTAACCGCAGCTTTTTACCACTGGCGGAACCCGGCGGAATTTTCATCTCCACCGCTCCCGTCGGCAGGGGCACCTTGACCGCCGCGCCGAGGGCCGCCTCCCAGGGCGCGACCGGTAGATCCAGATATACATCGTGGCCATCCACCCGGAACAGGCTATGGGGATTGAAAACGACTTCTAGATACAGATCTCCCGCCCCGCCGTCGCGGCCCGGTTCGCCCTGGCCGGAGAGGCGGATATGCTGCCCCTGCCGGACGCCCGCCGGTATTTTTACGTTCAGCGTACGCGGGCGGACACGCACCCGGCCCCGTTCATCCAGCTCCGCCGCGCGCAGGGTCACCGCCCGGGTTGCACCGCGATAAGCGTCTTCCAGATCTATCGCGATCCGCGCATGGTGATCCTGTCCGCGACCCCGGCGCGATGCTCCCCGGCCAAACCCCTCCGGGCCACCGGCAAATCGCGCGTTCCCAAACAGCGTTTCAAAAAAATCGCTGTAAACGCCCTCGGCGCCTGTATCAAAACCGGCGCCACTGAATTCAAAACCCGCGTCCCATCCAGGCTGGGCATGAAAATCCTGCCCCGCCTTCCAGTTCGCGCCCAACTGATCGTAGGCCACGCGTTTTTCCGGATCCTTGAGCACCTCGTACGCTTCACCAACCTCCTTGAAGCGTTGTTCAGCATTGTCCTCCTTGCTGACATCGGGGTGATATTTGCGCGCCAGCTTGCGATAGGCTCGCCGAATGTCGTCCTCACTGGCGCCGCGATCCACGCCGAGAATTTCGTAGTAATCCTTAAATTCCATTGACCACCTGCAAGCACTTCGCGACTACCATAAGGTAGCGCATTCCCATCGGCAGTGGCGATTTTTTTTGCGCGTCGCTTGTGGTGGATCAATACTCGCGCAACCGTCAGTCAGACCCTTGCGCGGTCAGTGCTGCAAGGTTTGCGGCCCCCGGCCCCAGGGGTTGGCCGTAACTGAACTCGACAAAATTGCCGTTGGGATCCCGCAGGCCGCAGTAGTAGCCCACCGGAAAGGGTTCATCCCGGGGCGGCCACACCAGACAGCCTCGGGACGCTCCCCTGGCGGCAATGGCATCCACCGCCTCGCGGCTATCGAGGGCAAAGCCAAAGTGGCGGTAATCCTGGTCGGCAAGGCGCAAGTCCTCGCCACCGCTCATCACCACGAATATAAAATCTCCTTCCCGACCCGGTTCCGCCAGCCACACAATGCGTTGGGTGCCAGCAGCGCGGGCATGGATTACTCCCATGGCACAAAAGTCGCGATAAAACTCCACACAGGCATCGATGTCTGCGACATGCAGCGCAATATGCGTGATCCGTGGTACCTGCATAAACCTGCCCCAAGAAATATTGAGCAACGGTTTTTTCAGAATAGCATCTCGCCCCGGCGCGTCAAACCGCGGCCGCACTCAGAAATTGTGGGGATTACGGGGCGTTACTTTGGCAAATAGGCCGCGGATACGTGCGATATCAGCGTCGTCATCTTCACTGGGAGTAATTAACGATTCGAGGGCGATTGTTTTGGTGGCAAAATCGATGGTCGCTGGCAGCAACTGGCAGTCGGCAGCCCTGGCAATGCGCAAAAACCCAGTTTTCCACTTTTCTACTTTGCGGCGGGTTCCCTCGGGTGTGATCGCCAGCGCCATGGCCGGTGCACGGCACAATTTTTCAGCAATGTCGTCGGTGATTCCCGCGGGATTACCGCGATCAACCGGGATCCCACCCAGCCAGGTCATCGCGGTTTTCAAGGGGGGGCGAAACAATGTGTTTTTCCCCAGCCAATGAATACGCACGTCGAGAGCCAGCACCGCCAGCATGCCGTACACGAAATCCCAGTTGGAGGTGTGTGGTCCCGCGACGATAATAAATCGGGTTTGCTGCGGAAATTCACCGACAACCCGCCAGCCACAGCGCTCGAGGAGATAAGCCGCCACCCGGCGGATAACGGGCGCGCGGTGGTGCCGATGGTGCGGTGCGATATGGGGCAGGGCAATCATGGGCAAACCGGCGACATTGTTATGGGCCAAGATTGCCAGTTTTTGCCGGCGCGGGCAATCGCCCCGCCGTTCAGTGCTCCCGGGTGGCGTGAAAAACCACCTGCGGATAGCGTTCCTGGGTAAGCCCAAGATTGACCCGGGTCGGCGCCAGATAAGTCAGGTGTCCGCCGCCATCCAGCGCGAGGTTATCGGCCACCTTACTGCGAAATTGCGCCAGGACACGTTCATCGTCGCACTCCACCCATCGCGCCGAATAGATATTCACCGGTTCGTAAATGGCTTCGACGCTGTACTCTTCCCGCAAGCGGTAGGCAACCACTTCGTACTGTAACTGACCGACCGCGCCCACCAGTACATTGTTATTGGCGAGGGGAAAAAACACCTGTACCGAGCCCTCCTCGGAGAGTTGCTGCAAGCCCTTGCGCAACTGCTTGGTCTTTAACGGATCGCGCAACCGGATCAGGCGAAACAGTTCCGGCGCAAAATGTGGCACCCCGGTGAATTTCAGTGACTCGCCCGCGGTAAAGGTATCGCCGATCTGAATCGTACCGTGGTTATGCAGTCCGATGATGTCCCCGGCAATAGCTTCCTCGACCTGCTCCCGATCGCCCGCCAGAAAGCTGACCGCATCGGCGATACGCACGTCCTTGCCGAGGCGCACATGGCGCATTTTCATGCCGCGTTTATAGGTACCTGAGCAGATGCGCAAAAAGGCTATGCGATCCCGGTGGTTGGGATCCATGTTCGCCTGAATCTTGAACACGAAACCGGAAAAGCTGGTTTCCCCGGGGTTAACTTCCCGTTCGTTAGTAGCACGGGGCTGTGGCGCCGGCGCCCATTCAACAAAATGGTCGAGCATTTCGCGCACGCCGAAGTTACCCAACGCGGTGCCAAAAAACACCGGCGTCTGCTCGCCCGCCAGATAGGCATTCAGGTCGAACCGCGGGGTCGCGCCCCTGACCAGTTCAATCTGCGCGACGATATCGTCGTAATCGTCCCCCAGTAAGGCCCTGGCGTCCGCGCTATCGAGACCTTTTATCTGCTCATCATCGGGAATGCGACTGCCCTGCCCTGGTCGATAGATATGCACCGTATCCGCGCTGAAATCGTAAACGCCCTTGAGGCGTTTACCCATGCCGAGGGGCCAGTTGATTGGCGCGGCGGATATGTTCAATACCGCTTCGATTTCATCCAGCACATCGATGGGATCGCGGGTCTCCCGGTCGAGTTTGTTGATGAAACTGAGAATCGGCGTGGTGCGCAACCGGCACACCTCCATCAGTTTGATGGTGCGCTCCTCCACGCCCTTGGCCGCGTCAATCACCATCAGCACCGAGTCGACAGCCGTCAACGTGCGGTAAGTGTCTTCCGAAAAATCGCCGTGACCGGGAGTATCGAGCAAATTCACCGTGCGTCCACGGTAGGGAAACTGCATCACCGACGAGGTAACGGAAATGCCCCGCTCTTTTTCCATCGCCATCCAGTCGGAGGTGGCATGCCGATCACTTTTGCGGCCCTTGACCGTGCCCCCAATCTGAATGGCGCGACCGAGCAACAACAGTTTTTCCGTAATGGTGGTCTTGCCGGCATCGGGGTGGGAAATAATAGCGAACGTGCGGCGCTTTGACAGGTCGCGTGTAAGTGCAGTCATAAATTGCTTGGAGCAGTGTGCGAAATAAAAGAGTGCGCCATTATAGCGGCGCCCGGTTCCATTGTCCTTCTCAGTTATCGCGCCCCGCACTGCGAACGCCCGCTTCTGCCCTCACGGAGACAACCCGGGCACAACTGGAAACCGATCGGCACATCGAAAGCAACGGCGAGTTACCCAGGCCGTAAATGGGCGGAATTGGCGTGCTCGCCCGAGGCCCCTGAAGCTTGCCGAGGGCGGGAACATCACACTCTGCGGGCAAGTCAAATAAAACTCCTGCTTTCAATAAGATAGCGGCCTAAGTTTGCTTTAATTAAGAATTTTTTTATCTATATAAGCGGGCTAAACAATTGTTTTATAACATAATAATTTTATGTCCCAGCACTCTTCGCAGCTGTGAACGACACTACCATTAATCCCCTAAAAACAACCGCTGAGCCATTTAAAGGCGCTAAAAGTGAGCATCGGATCACATTTTTGTTATACCTAATCAGCGGCGCGGGCACTTTGCAACAGGGCATTTAGCATTGACTACCCAGGTGTCTGGCGACCACGCAATGGATATTCATTTAATCGGGAGCTCTTGCCATGAAATATAATTACCTGAAACACGTTATTACCCTTGTTACCGCCACAACTTTACTCAGCCTGAGCGCTTTTACCTCGGCCGCCCCTGCCTCCAAATTCGCCGCCCACGTCGCCACCGCCGGCGCAAATTTGCATCTGCTGCACAGCGGGGTTGCAGACACCACCGATGCCACGCCCCAGGGTACCTGTGCGGAGGGTGATTACCTCTACGATCCCACGAATGACGTGTGCGTCACCGCGGGCAAGGACGACACGATTCTGACCGCCACCATCAAGACCGCCAATAAGAAGGATCTGCTGATCGGCGTGTCGCTGCAAAGCGGCATCTACACCGAAACCAATGTTAAGGGCAAAAATGGTAGCGCCGAAAAAGCCGGTGCCCAGGCAGGAATTATGGTGCACGTTACCATTGATGATGGACACGGCAAGGCTTTCCCGAGCTCGGTGGTCTTTGCCAATCGCATTCAGGAATTAAGCGCCACCCTGGGTGGTGTGATTGAATCCTGCGAGGTAACCGTAACGGACAATGACGATGGCACCAGCTCGGGCACCATCAATGTGGCAAATGACTGCGTCGTGAGCGACGAGGAGATTGGGCTGATTCTGAGCACCACCTCGGCCAATCATTTTAATTTTGTGGCGCCGAACCTGAGCGCCGGAGAACACACCGTCACGGTTCACGCCACGGCGCTTTCCAGCGCCGCGTACACCAATGGCACTTACACCACATCCGATGAAGATCAAACCACCTGCGAAGTCAATGGCGGAACATTCGATTCGGGAATCTGCACCTACACCACCACGGACAACGAAGCCAAAGCCTGGGCCTTGGTGGACGTGGGCAGCTTAACCGTTGAAGAAGTGCGGGCCATCAATCAGGAGGGCGGCATTGTGATCGATGACAACGCCGGTTGCTATGACAGCATGGGGAACTATACCTGCCCCTAAATTAGCACTCCTGATGTTCTTGCTGTAAAAAACCGACCAGAAAATATGGTCGGTTTTTTATTGCGCCGGGTAATTCCTGCTGAAAACAATTATTTTTTATTCCCTTTCCCGCCACCATTACCTCCGCCCTTGCCGCCGCCCCTGGTGTCGTCCAGGGCCTGACAGTTGCCGAATCGGGTACTCACGGCGATGGCATTCAGGGGATAAGCGGTGGCCACCACGCAGTCCGCCGGGCCCTCCAGTTCCATAAATGTCAGATTCAGGTAATAACTACCGTGGTAGAGATCCGGTCGCACCCTGACACCGTTGAACAGCCCGTGTCGATAATTTGCTGGATCCTGCTCGTCCAGATGCACGTTGGCATCGTAGCTCGCTCCGTGAGCCCCGTGAAACGGACATTCGTTGGTGCCTCCAGCGCCGAAACTTTCCCAGGGAATATTGGCACTATCTTTGTGACTGTATTGAAAATTCCACAGGTCCATATCAAACCAGGAGGGATATACATTGTAGCCGCGAGAATCAGCGGTATTGCCCGGCTGGGTAACCTCTTTGCCGCGACTGTTAAACAGGGTGAGCTCGACACGCACGATGTCCGCCCGCGGACTGGTCACGGTCACTTCCACCTGCGGCGCGCCACTATCCAGGCCGGTTACCGCATCCATTTGCAAGGTAACCCCTTCCGTGGAGCTATAGGGCAGTACCCCCAGGGGATTAACGGCATCCCGCGACCAGCTGCTGAAGGGATCGGATGCGGGCGCGTTGCGAATTTCGAAATGCAGATGCTCAAAGCCACTGGCGCTCTGACCGGTATAACCCAATAGCTGCCCTTTGTTGACGGTGTCTCCCGCGGTGACGACCCAACTACTGAGATGCATATAGTTGCTGTGATAACAGCCGGTTCCTGAGCACCCCGTGGCGCCGGGGCGCAGATGGCGGAGTTGAACCAGCGGGTCACTATAACCACTGTTACTGCCCGCAATCCGCACCTCGCCACTGGCAATCGCAAAAACCGGCGTGCCAAGCGCTGTGGGAATATCGATACCACGGTGAAAATCGTAGCGGTAATTGCCGGAAACCAGCGGCCGCGGACCGAACGGTGAAGACACCGGCTCGTCGCTGTAAGCGCCGTCGCCCCAGCGTTCGGGTGGGCACCCGTCCGCTGAATTCCACCCCGGGATTTCTTCAACAATGCGGCCACACAGGGGCCAGGCCAGACTGGAATCAAATTGATCGGCGCTGTAAGCGCACAGACTGAAACCGAACAACGCCAGTCCCAGACACCATGCACGCCTTAGCGAGAAAATATTAGTGCGGCGTAGCGCTGAACATTTCTTATTCATTTTCCAACTCCCTGCGGATTTTAAACCGTGACACTACTCCCAAGCTTAGTTCAATATTGTGACCCTATTCGAAAAATGACAATTAACCCGATCGGTCCCAGCGCATAACCGCTCCGTGCGCGTCCACTCCACGATTATTTCAGGTTACTCATGATGCCGCGCACCGCCGCGGGAATATCGGCAGGCAACACTAAAAATTTGGTGTTTTGCGAGGTCGCCATGGTTTCAATGGAATCCACATAGCGCTCGCCCAGTAAATACATAATCGGCAATTCATTCTGCCCAATGGCATCGGTCACCTTTTCAATGGCCTCCTTGGTCGCCTGGGCAATCACCACTTTGGCTTCGGCGTCGCGACGGGAGGCTTCCAGGCGTCCGTCTGCTTCGAGAATAGCCGCGGATTTTTCGCCATCGGCACGGGTAACCGTGGCGCGACGCAGACGTTCCGCCGCGGCCTGTTCTTCCATTGCTTTCTGCATGGTCACGGACGGGTTGATATCCTGAATTTCCACGGTCTTGAGGGTAATACCCCAATCGGAAATATCGTCGGAAATCGATGCCTTCAGTTTCGCTTTAATCTCGTCACGGGAGGACAACGCGGCATCGAGCGCCATCTCACCGACGATGGAACGCAGGGAGGTTTGCACCAGAGTTCTAATCGCCAGTTCGTAATCCTCAACCCCATATACCGCTTTTTCTGGAGACAGGATATTAATGTAGGCCACCGCATTGGCGATGATAACCACGTTGTCCAGGGTGATAACTTCCTGGGACGGAATATCGAGTACGATATCCTTGGTGGTGACCTTGTAGGCCACCGTATCCACATAGGGAATAATGAAATTGAGGCCGGGAGACAGCGTTTCATGGTACTTGCCGAGGCGCTGCACCACCCATTTATAGCCCTGCGGCACCTGCCGCACACCCTTGAACAGCGTGATAATTGCCACGGCCAACAGCGCAAAAATAACTACGGTACCGTCCATATTGTTCCCCATGTTAGCGAATGATTCGCGCGCGACATTGCGCGCAGGTTCTGTCCGTTAGCGGATTAAACTAATTCTGCTTATCGACGATCAGTGCGTGTCGGGATAATTGCGTAGGCAGCTCGGGTTCGCCTTCGTTAGTCGGGTCGTGGTTGGCAGTA
>JAYODD010000008.1:16586-49739 GCA_038106145.1 Gammaproteobacteria bacterium
AATACCTTCCTGCTTGGCAATAAATTCCCACTCGTCTTCACCCAGCACCGGCATGGTAAACCGCACGCGGCCGCGCCCCCCCTGAAAGGGCGCCTTGACAACCTGACCGACTCTGCCCACCGCGCCTTCCCGGGATAACCCGGCCACGGTTTTATCGATCATTTTGGGTTTGAAATAGCGAAACCAGGCAACGGCGAATAAAATAGATGTGACTGTCCACACCAGCACCTGTAAGCCAATACCGAGCGCGGGGAAAATCCAGAGCAGAATACCTACGACGACAGCGCCCAAGCCGAACCAGAGGACGGTAAAGCTGGGCAAAAATATTTCAATAACGATCAACCCCAACCCCAGCACCAACCAGTGCCAATATACCCAATCCATAAAGTGCTCCTGTTTTCTTATTGCGCTATCGGTTCCAGGGAGGAATTCATTGTAATGGTGACCCGCAGCAGGCACAACTCGCGCTAACCGCCGTAGTGCAAAGACGGGGGGTTAAGCACACCGCGGGCAGGCGCTACACCGACCGTTTAGCCGGCGCCAGATTACGACACATCAGTAGCGCATCCTCGCGCCCCTGTGCGCCGTGATAGTAGGCGCGGCGTACGCCGGTTTGCTCAAATCCATTTTCTCTGTACAGGGAAATAGCCGGAATATTACTGGCTCGCACTTCCAGAAAAATTTTTACCGCGAAAGTCTTCACCTCGTCGATCAAAAATTGCAGTAGTGCGCGACCCAGCCCCGCGCCCTGGAAATCGGGCGCAACCGCGATATTTAACAACTCCACTTCATCCAGGACCGGTAAAAAAATGACGTAGCCGCGTACTTTTTTGTTATGTAGTAGCACGTAACAGCGGTGATCGCACAGACTGTGCTCGAATTCGCCGCGGGTCCAGGCAAACGGCGAAACCTGGGATTCGATTTTGCACAAACGATCGAGGTGCTGGCGCTGCGCTGGCACAATGGCGACGTCATCGCTGCTGGCGTCCACGGCGGGGCTAGCCTTCCTCCAGAAAGCGAATAGCCGCCCAGGTCGTTGCTTTGCTCGCTGGGTCGGCAACCATCACAGCCAGCCCGGGAGTGAAAATGGCGGTCGCGCCGCACTCGAGTAATGCGCGGTTTTGCGACAGGTCCTGCGTCGGAGCGAGCAACTCTCTGAGCCCATCTCCCATTGCCAGTACCCACTGAAAGGGTCGCACCCTGGCGCGCCCCGCCAGGAACATGGCGAGATTAATCCGCGCCCCGGCGATATCCCCCGCGGTGCCCGCCACCGGTGGCCAATCGATAAATTCCGGCGCGGGCAAATCCCCCGGCAAGCGCTTGATGGCCCGTAGAATATTGGCCAGCAAGGTCGTTTCCGACGGCTTAGGAGTCCGCCCGGGCGCGCCGGCGTGCAGCACCAGCACATCGGCCACCGTCTGCCAGCACATAATGCGCGCACGATACTCAGCGGCCGCTGGCTTTTCCGCGGCAATCACCGCCGAATCTTCCGCGGCTCCCGCCACGGCGGCAAGGGGAGCATCCGCCTCTCTTCCCATAGCCAACGACGCATGGGCAGTCAAACCAGTCGCTGCATTTTCTACCAGCGGGCTATCCAGCGGCGGACTCTCCTCGCCCGACGGGTCTGCGCGATTGTGGCGAATGCGCTGGCGGTAGGGCGTCACCCCCAACTGCGCCAGGTACCAGTCCCGCAGTCGCGCATTCCCCATCAGCTACACACCATCCCGCTGCGGGTGCATACGGTCGGGATTACCCATCAGGTTCAGGGCGTTTAAATACGCCTTGGCGCTGGCCACGATAATATCCGTATCGGCGCCCTGTCCGTTGACGATACGGCCACCCTTTTCCAGCCTCACCGTCACCTCCCCCTGGGAGTCGGTGCCGGTGGTAATCGCGTTCACCGAATACAGTTTCAGTTCGGTGTGGCTTTGCGCCACTTTTTCAATGGCGCGAAATACCGCATCCACCGGACCGTCGCCTTCCGCGGCAACGGTATGATCGTTACCGTGGGTGCGCAGGGTTAATTCCGCGTGGGGCGCACGACCGGTTTTGGAAGACACATCCAGCGACACGAGGGAGTAATTTTCGTCAGCCTCGCCCATCTGTACTTCCGTCACCAATGCCTGCAAATCTTCGTCGTAGATTTCCCGTTTCTTATCCGCGAGTTCCTTGAAACGCACAAACGCCCGGTTCATGTCCGCCTTGTTATCAAACGGAATGCCCAGTTCGGTGAGACGCGCGGCAAACGCGGCGCGACCGGACAATTTACCCAGCACCAGGCGGTTGGTATTCCAGCCCACATCCTGGGCTTGCATGATTTCGTAGGTTTCCCGGTACTTGAGTACCCCATCCTGGTGAATGCCGGATTCGTGGGCAAAGGCGTTGGCGCCGACCACGGCCTTGTTCGGCTGCACCGGAAATCCCGTGATCGTCGACACCAGGCGGGATACGGGCACGATTTGCGTGGTGTCCACCCCCGTTGACACCGGGTAGACATCCTTGCGGGTGCGCACCGCCATCACGATTTCTTCGAGGGAAGCGTTGCCAGCCCGCTCCCCCAAGCCATTGATGGTACATTCGACCTGGCGCGCTCCGTGCATCACCGCCGACAGGGAATTCGCCACCGCAAGACCGAGGTCATTGTGACAGTGCACCGAGAATATCGCTTTGTCCGAGTTGGGCACCGCGGCGATCAGACGCCCGATCATCGCACCGTACTCCCCGGGCTCGCCGTAACCGACCGTGTCCGGCACGTTGATGGTGCGGGCCCCGGCATTAATTACCGCCTCGACCACGCGACACATAAAGTCGAACTCGGAGCGGCTACCGTCTTCGAGGGAAAATTCCACGTCGTCGACAAAGTTGCGCGCCAGCTTGACCGCGCCGATCGACTGCTCCAGCACCTGTTCCGGCGTCATTTGCAATTTGTATTGCATATGAATCGGCGAGGTGGCGATAAATGTGTGTATGCGGGCGGCATTGGCGCCGGAAAGCGCCTCGGCCGCGCGCTCGATGTCCGCGTGCGTGGTGCGCGCCAGACTGCACACGATGCTGTCCTTGACCGTCTGCGCAATACTTTTCACCGCCTCAAAGTCGCCCTGACTGGAAGTGGCAAATCCCGCCTCGATAACGTCCACCCGCAATTTTTCCAGCGCCTTGGCAATGCGTAATTTTTCCTCCTTGGTCATCGCCGCGCCCGGACTTTGTTCGCCATCGCGCAAGGTGGTGTCGAAAATAATCAACCGTTCTTTTTTCATGTTGTCGCTCATGGTATTTCTCCCGATGACCCCGAGCGGCTCGGGATCAAACTAATACGGATTCTCCTCGGTGAGAGGAGTGTTTGCAAAACTATTTTAAATTTTGGTGTATCGGTTGTATGCCCCTCAGGGCAGCAGCACCAACAGGCGAATAGCAGACAGTGTCGGCAACAGGCGTTGCCAGCGGGGAAGGGATATGGCTGTCGTGCGGTCCATTTTGCAGTCTAGATCCAGTCGTGGTTACTCAAGCACAGGCTTCATTCAATCAGATTTCATCACCACTGCCAAGCCCTGATTTATGGCGCAAGGTTGCGGCGCTGCCGAATTTTTTCCCAGACCCACTGAGTCGGAGCCGAAGCGGCATACAGCAGGGCCATGATCAACAGCACCCGCGGCGGGTCTATGGAAATGATCACCAGCACCAGCACAATCGCGAGAATAGTGACAAACGGCACGTGCCCCCGAAGGTCGAGGCCTTTGATACTGCGGTACTGGATGCCGGTTACCATCAGCAAACCGGCCAGCGCGGTCACCAGCGCGGCGGTGTATGCGAGTATACGAGTCGGTTCGGCATCGTGGCCGCTCCACACCATGGCCGCCACCAGACCCGCCGCGGACGGACTTGCCAGCCCAATAAAATATTTGGGGTCGACCTGCTCCACCTGAATATTAAAACGCGCCAGTCGCAGCGCGGCGCAGGAGGCATACACAAATGCGGCCGCCCACCCCAGTTTGCCCAGGGTAAACAGCATCCAGCTAAACGCCACCACCGCCGGTGCCACGCCAAAAGAAACCATGTCGGACAGACTGTCGTACTGCACGCCAAAGGCGCTCTGGGTATTGGTGAGACGGGCCACCGTGCCGTCCAGTCCGTCAAACAGCATGGCCACGAAAATGGCCACGGCCGCGGCCTCAAACTTACCGTTCATGGCGGACAAGATGGCGTAGAACCCGCCAAACAGTGCGCCGGTGGTGAGTAAATTGGGCAACAGATATATGCCCCGTCGGCGGTGTACCACGGGGTTATTTTCGGCCGCGGAGACCTGCTCGCCCTCCCGTTCTTCGGATGCGATGGGCTTGCTGTCCGCGGAAAATTCCTGATCCGGCATACCTTTGTTTACCCCTAGACCACTACGCTCGGCAACAACACCGCTGGCGACCCATTTGTCTTTCCCGGTGATTGGGGGAGGAAGGTAAAGCGTCGACCGCCCCCGTCCCCCCTCGCCAGAGATTTAGTTGCGGGTTTTATCGATCAGTTTGTTTTTCCCGATCCACGGCATCATGCCCCGCAATTTGGCGCCGACCTCCTCGATTTGATGTTCCTGCGCGCGGCGGCGCCGGGCTTTCAGGACCGGATTGCCTGCCTGGTTATCGAGAATAAACTCGCGGGCGAATTTGCCGGTCTGAATATCTTCCAGAACGCGCTTCATTTCTTTTTTGGTTTCGTCGGTAATAATGCGCGCACCGCTGGCGTAGTCGCCAAACTCCGCCGTATTGGAGATCGAGTAACGCATATCCGCAATACCACCCTGATACATCAGATCGACGATCAGTTTTAATTCGTGCAGACACTCAAAGTACGCCATTTCCGGGGCGTAACCCGCTTCGACCAGCGTTTCAAATCCGGCCTGCACCAGCGCCGACGCGCCACCGCACAGTACCGCCTGTTCGCCAAACAAGTCTGTTTCGGTTTCCTCGCGAAAATTCGTTTCAATAATGCCCGAGCGCCCACCGCCGTTCGCGGACGCGTAAGACAGGGCGATGTCCCGCGCCTGACCGGAAGCATCCTGATAGACGGCGATCAGGGAGGGCACCCCGCCCCCTTCCGTGTAGGTGCTGCGCACGGTATGTCCGGGCCCTTTGGGGGCGACCATAATGACATCCAGGTCCTGGCGCGGCTCAATCAACTGGAAATGGATATTAAAACCATGGGCAAATGCCAGCGCGGCGCCCTGCTTGAGATTCGGCTCCACGTCCTTGTAGTAAATATTTTTCTGATGCTCATCGGGCGCCAGCAACATGACCACATCCGCGCCGGCAACCGCGCTCGCCACCTCTGCCACCTTAAGACCTGCGCCCTCCGCCTTGGCCCAGGAGGGGGAACCCTTACGCAGCGCCACCACGACATTTTCCACGCCGGAATCGCGCAAATTCAGGGCGTGAGCGTGGCCCTGGGAGCCGTAGCCAACGATGGCAACTTTTTTACCGCGCACAATGGAGAGGTCACAATCTTTGTCGTAGTACACTTGCATAATTTTCTACCTGGTTTGAGATTAATTTAACGAAATACTCTGATTACCCGTTGCGCGCTTCACAGGCGCAACGATTTTTCACCACGCGCAACACCGGAAACGCCGGAGCGCACCACTTCCAGAATGGATGCGTCACCCATCGACTCGATAAAGGCGTCAAGTTTATCACTATTGCCGGAAATCTGAACGACGTAGGTGCCCGGGGTGACATCGACGATCTGCCCACGAAAAATATCCACACAGCGCTTGATCTCCGCGCGCTGGGAACCGGTCGCCCTGACTTTGAGCAACATCAGTTCGCGCTCGATGTGGGCGCCATCCGTCAGGTCGATCACCTTGACCACGTCCACCAGCTTGTTGAGCTGTTTGGTGATCTGCTCGATGATCAGGTCGTTGCCATGGGTGGTCAACGTCAGGCGCGACAGGGTTTTATCTTCCGTCGGCGCCACGGTAAGCGTATCGATATTGTAACCACGCTGGGAAAACAGCCCTACCACGCGGGACAATGCCCCCGGTTCGTTCTCCATCAGTACTGAAATAATATGTCTCATCAGGTTCGCTCCGCCTTACCCAGCCACATATCGCGCATCGACCCCGGTGACACGTGCATGGGATACACGTGTTCCTCGGGATCGACACAAATATCGAGAAACACCACCCGATCCTTGTAGCTGAAGCACTCCCGCAGTTTGTCCTCGAGCTCCTCGTACCGCTCCACCCGCAGGCCGATATGCCCGTAGGCCTCGGCAAGTTTGACAAAATCGGGCAGGGAATCCTCATACAGAATCTGAGAATAGCGCCCCCCGTACTGCATATCCTGCCACTGCTTGACCATGCCCAGGGCCTGGTTGTTGAGGTTAATGATCTTGACCGGCAGCTGGTGCTGGGTACAGGCGGACAACTCCTGTATACACATCTGAATACTGCCCTCGCCCGTCACACAGGCTACATCCGCCTCGGGGTGCGCCATCTGCACCCCCATCGCTGCCGGCAAGCCATAACCCATGGTGCCCAGCCCGCCCGAGTTAAACCACTGACGGGGTTTGTCAAACAGATAATACTGGGCGGCAAACATCTGGTGTTGCCCCACATCGGACGTCACGTAGGCTTTACCCTGCGTGACTTTGTAAAGTAGCTTGATCGCGTCCTGGGGTTTGATCAGGTCGCCGCCGCTCGGCTCGTGGCGCGCCTCGGTGTACAGCCCATGCCGATTGCGCCACTCCTCGATCTGTCCCCACCAGGTCGCCAACTCTGCCTGGTCCACCTGCTCCGGCTGGTCGGTCACCTGCGCCAATAGATCCTCGAGCACGACATCACAGGGGCCGACGATGGGAATGTCCACCCGCACCGTTTTCGAGATGGAAGTGGGGTCCACATCGATGTGAATGATTTTCGCGTCCGGGCAAAATTTGTTGGGGGTATTGGTCACCCGGTCGTCAAAACGCGCCCCAACCGCGAGAATTACATCCGCGTGGTGCATCGCCATATTCGCTTCGACGGTGCCGTGCATGCCCAGCATGCCGAGGAATTGGCGATCGCTCCCCGGAAAGCCACCCAGACCCATCAGGGTGTTCGTCACCGGATAGTTAAGAGCCTTGGCGAGGGCGGTTAACTGCTGGGCAGCATTGCCCATCACCACGCCGCCACCACTGTAAATGACGGGTTTTTTCGCTTCCAGCAGCAATTGCGCGGCGCGCTTGATCTGCCCGGAATGGCCCCGCGTCGTCGGCTGGTAGGAGCGGATTTTGACTTTCTCTGGAAAGGCGTAGGGAACCTTGTGATTGGGGTCCGTCACGTCCTTGGGTACGTCCACCACCACCGGACCCGGTCGTCCGCTGGCCGCGATATAGAACGCCTTGGCAATCGTCTCCGCGATATCCTCGGCGCGCTTGACCAGATAGCTGTGTTTCACGATGGGACGGGAGATGCCGATCATATCGGTCTCCTGAAAAGCGTCCTCGCCGATTTTTTCCTGCGGCACCTGGCCCGATATGACCACCAGCGGAATGGAATCCATGTAGGCGGTCGCGATACCGGTAATGGCATTGGTGGCGCCGGGGCCAGAGGTCACCAGGGCCGCGCCGACGCCTCCGGTGGCCCGCGCATAGCCATCGGCGGCGTGCACCGCCGCCTGTTCGTGACGCATTAAGATATGTTTAACGTCATCTTGCCGAAACAGGGCGTCGTACATATGTAGCGCCGCACCGCCGGGATAACCCCACAGACACGTGACGCCAGCGTCGCGCAGGGCACGCACCACAATTTCGCCACCGGATAAATATTCCACTTGCAAACCCTCGTCATGTCGCCACAGAAATTCGCACCCTGCGGACGTGACCATCGGATCGCTGTGACATCACAAGTGGTTTAAGGACAACACGGCAGTTATCGGGTTCAAACTGCTGTCGGGGTATGGGTTGATACGCCCGCGCTTTAGATGACCAGCGAGCGCTGTTTACGCCCACCTGGCAACCGGGACTCACCCGGCGCGGGGACAATTTTCCCCGCAGGACGCTACTCTAACATTTTCTCGTTATTCGTCAACCAGTTGTGCCAGCAATCACGGTAACAAAGCGGCGCCGTTGCCAATCGCGGTAACTTGCGCCAGCCGGTGGCGTTTTTGCGCCGGCAGTTGTACCCTGACCCCTGCGGTCAGTGTCACGCAAGGAGCCGCAGACGCAATCACGGCGCCGAAAACTCGATCTGGCGCACAGCGTTCCCGCTACCGAAAGTGTATACTGGCCGCCGAAAACTGCCCGCGTAAATCAATAAAAGGGAGCTTTGCGCAATGAAGACTCAACTGGCCGTCTGTTTACTTGCCGCCAGCGTTACCTTGGTTTGCTTCGCTGGGGAAAAATATTACAAATGGGTGGATGCCGATGGCGTTACCCATTACACGCTACAGGAACCGGCCGACCAGGCAGCGGAGACGGTACAGGTCAGCAAATCCCCGAGCACACCCGCGACCACCGCCGCAGCCAAAGACACGGCCAAACCCGCTGCCGCGGACGATAGCCCACCAGCCTCTGCCACAAGCGAACAAACCCCGGAACAGGCTGCCCAGGTGGCCGCCAAGCGCGCCGAGAACTGCGCGGCTGCCAGACGTAACCTGGAGACCCTCGACGTACATGCGCGGGTTATGGTGATGGACGATAAAACCGGTGAGAACCGCTATATTTCCGAGGAGGAGCACGCCCAGTGGCGCGCCGACTCGGAACGGCAAATCGCCGCGTTTTGCGACTAGGCTCACCCAATCCGGAATAATTATCCCGCCACCACGGGATCGTTAGCGGTGCCTGGCACCGTCAACTCCCTGTCAATCGGCCCCGTCGCGCCATTTGATATTGCACCCCACGCTGGGGGTCTGCTTCGCCGGAATGGCTACCCCATCCAGTAAACTCTGTAGCGCAGCGCGTATATCCCGCCCCGTAACGGCGCTGGGATTGCCGGGGCGCGCGTCGTCGAACTGGCCGCGATACACACAGGTCAAGTCCCCGTCGAACACAAAGAAATCCGGCGTACAGACCGCGCCATAATCTTTGGCGGTCTGCTGGGACGCGTCGTACAGATAGGGGAACGGGTACGTCTTGCGGGCCATCGCGGTGGGGCCGTCCTCGGGGTAGGCCTGCGCATCGTTGCTGCTGATCGCGACGATACCAATGTCGCTACCGGCAAAATCCTCACCCAGTTTGCGCAAACCCGCTTCGATGTGCTTGACGAACGGGCAGTGATTACAAATAAACATCACCAGAGTGCCCTTCGCGCCCCGCACCTGCGCCAGAGAGCGCATCTCGCCGGAGCGCGGCTCCAGCAACTCGAAATCCGCCGCGGGGGTACCCAGGGGAATCATCGTCGAAGGGGTTAATACCATTGCGCCACGCTCCTCTCGCTAAAACTACCAGGCCGACCACACGAGCTTGCAAACCTGCTGTAACAGGTTTGCAAGATTCCTGTAAGCTTAGTCCCGCGCGGTGGTAAATACCAAACGATCATTCTCCAGCGCCACGGCAATCGTGTCCCCCGGAGCGAAATCACCGGCCAGTACCGCCTGCGCCAGGGGGTTCTCCAGCAATTGTTGAATCGCCCGTTTCAGGGGTCTGGCGCCGTACACCGGATCGAAACCCGCATCGCACAGTTTGTCGATGGCCGCGTCGCTCAAGGTCAGACCCAGTTCCCGCTCGCCGAGCCGCCGCCGCAACAGGCCCAGCTGAATTTCGGCGATGCCACGCAGTTGCGCCCGGGCGAGGGGATGAAACACCACCACCTCGTCGACCCGGTTAATAAATTCGGGTCGAAAATGGCTGCCCACCACACCCATTACCGCGGCCTTCATCGCTTCGTAGTTCTCCTCTCCGGCCAGACTTTGAATGATGTCCGAGCCCAGATTGGAGGTCATGACAATCACCGTATTGCGAAAATCCACGGTGCGGCCCTGGCCGTCCGTGAGGCGCCCGTCATCCAGCACCTGGAGCAGCACATTGAAGACGTCCGCATGCGCCTTTTCCACCTCGTCCAGTAGCAGTACGGAGTACGGACGGCGGCGCACCGCCTCGGTGAGATAGCCGCCCTCCTCGTAGCCCACGTAACCGGGCGGCGCGCCAATCAGGCGCGCGACGGAATGTTTTTCCATAAACTCCGACATATCGATGCGCACCATGGCCTCGTCGCTATCGAATAAAAATTCCGCCAGCGCCTTGCACAGTTCCGTTTTGCCCACGCCAGTGGGGCCGAGAAACAGGAACGAGCCGTTGGGCCGGTGTGGATCCGACAGCCCGGCCCTCGACCGGCGCACCGCATCGGCGACGGCAATCACCGCTTCGTCCTGACCCTTGACGCGCAGATGCAGCGCTTCCTCCATGCGCAATAACTTGTCCCGCTCGCCCTCGAGCATTTTAGACACCGGAACGCCGGTCCACTTGGACACCACCTCGGCAATCTCTTCGTCCGTCACCTTATTGCGCAACAGTTGTTTGACCTGGGTGCCCGACTCCCCCGCTGCCGCCAACTGTCTTTCCAACTGGGGAATGGTGCCGTATTGCAGTTCGGACATTTTCGCCAGATCTCCGCTGCGCCGCGCGCTCTCCATATCGAGGCGCGCCTGTTCCAGATCGCTCTTGAACTGGGCGGTGCCCTGCAGGGAGGCCTTCTCGGATTTCCAGATGTCATCCAGATCGGCAAACTCTTTTTCGATCCCTGCAATATCCTGCTCGAGTTTGGCCAGGCGCTTGCGGGAGGCTTCATCCTCCTCTTTTTTAACCGCCTCTCGCTCCATCTTTAACTGAATCAACCGCCTCTCCAGCCGATCCATTTCCTCGGGCTTGGAGTCGATTTCCATGCGAATACGGCTGGCCGCCTCATCGATCAGGTCAATTGCCTTGTCCGGCAATTGCCGATCGGTGATGTAGCGCTGGGACAGCCTGGCGGCGGCGATAATCGCGGCGTCGGTAATCTCCACCCGGTGGTGGATTTCGTAGCGTTCCTTCAGACCGCGCAAAATTGCCACGGTATCCTCTTCGGACGGCTCGTCCACCAGTACTTTTTGAAACCGACGCTCCAGGGCCGCGTCCTTTTCGATATACTGGCGATATTCATCGAGGGTCGTGGCGCCCACACAATGCAGCTCGCCGCGCGCCAGAGCGGGCTTCAGCATATTGCCCGCATCCATGGCGCCCTCGGCTTTACCGGCGCCAACCATGGTGTGCAGCTCGTCGATAAACAGAATAACCCGTCCCTCCTGTTTACCCAGCTCATTGAGTACGGACTTGAGACGCTCCTCAAATTCACCGCGAAATTTCGCGCCGGCCAGCAAAGAACCCATATCCAGGGATAACACCCGTTTGTCTTTCAGACCCTCCGGCACCTCGCCGTTGATGATGCGCTGCGCAAGCCCCTCCACGATTGCGGTTTTACCAACCCCCGGCTCGCCGATCAGCACCGGATTATTCTTGGTGCGCCGCTGCAGCACCTGGATGGTGCGGCGAATTTCATCATCCCGGCCGATCACCGGGTCGAGCTTACCCCCCTCCGCGCGGGCGGTCAGATCGATGGTGTATTTATCGAGGGCCTCGCGATTACCTTCGGCCTCCGGTGTCTTCACCGCTTCACCCCCGCGCACCTGCGCGACCACCTGCTGCAAGCGCTTCTTGTCGCCAAATTTACGCAGGGCGCTACCCAGCTCGCCGCTGTCGTCAGTGGCAGCCAGTAGTACGGATTCGCTGGCAATATATTGATCCCCCTGCTGCTGAGCCTGTTTGTCGGCGAGATTTAACAGCCGCATCAAAGCCTGGGAAATGGCGATATCGCCGGTGGGATTCTTGATTTGCGCCTGCGCTTGAAGCATCCGCTCAAGCTCGCCCTCGAGACCCGGCAAATCGTACCCGGCCTTGCCCAGCATGGGGCGCACGGCGCCACCGGACTGGCGCAACAGGGCCGCCATCAGGTGCACGGGCTCAATGGCCGTGTGGTCGCGGCCAATAGCCAGCGACTGGGCATCGGCCAGCGCTTCCTGTAGTTGATTGGTAATACGGTCCTGCCGCATAGCCTGACTCCTTAAACAATAGTTAACGCACCAAGTTTCCGAGCGCCATGTTTCTGCTTAAGGATTTTGGGGTGAAGCAGGACAAATTCAACCGTCGCCTGCAGCGCAGTTGCGCGAGATCAAGGGGAGTATCAGTTTTCCGGGGCGGGGATCGGCTCGAGGCGCACCACATCAAACGCCGGCTCTTCGTAGGGGTGCGCCTGTCGCAACGCAGCAATGGCCTGATCAATCAGATGATCCGCGCACACCATTTCCACCTTGTATTCGCTCACCGTTTGCACGACGTCCAAATCGCCGATAAAGGGCTGACTGCCCCGCAGGGGTCGAAACTGCCCCTGGCCAAGGGTTTGCCAGCAACAGCGATCGTAGTCTCCAATGCGACCCGCGCCCGCGGCAAACACCGCCTCCTTGACCGTTTCAAGGTGACTTTCCGGAACATAGAAACTGAGTTTATACATCCGTCAGTTACCGTTCGCAGTCAGTACAGGTTAATGTAACAGGGTAAAAAATTTGCGCTGAAACTGAACCGCCATGGGGTCGCCCTTACCGAGTGCCGCCAGCACATCGAGAAAGAGTTTTTTGGCGCCGCCATCCTGAAAATTCACGTCCGCCCTGAGAACCGCGAGCAGCGTTTCCAACGCGTCCCTGTGGTGGCCCTGTTCACTCAGCTGCACCGCCAACTGGCAGGCCAGATCGTGGTTATCCGGTTCATTTTTCAGGCGCTGTTCGAGCACTTCAATTTCGGGTGATTTACCCGCCTGTTGTCGCAATTCCAGCTGGGCCATCAGCTGTTCGTAATGGGCGTCGCGATCCTGAATCGGCACCGCCTTGAGAATCGTCGCCGCTTCGTCGGTGCGCTGCAACTGCAACCAGGTATGGGCCAATGCCAGGGCGATGTCGGTGCGCTGCGAGGACGCCTCGTAGGCCTGCCGCAGCAGGGGCAACGCCTCGTTAAACGCCCCCGCCGCCAGATGGGTTTCCGCCGTGGCGAGCATTTCGTCCCAGGGTTTGGGCAAATGGGCGTCGAGCATTTCGCGAATTGCCTGTTCCGGTTGCACGCCCTGAAACGCGTCCACCGGTTGTCCATCCTTCATTAAAATAACCGTGGGCAAACTGCGCACGCCAAACTGCCCGGCAATCATCTGCTGCTGATCGGCGTTCACCTTGGCCAGCAGGAACTGCCCGGCGTATTCCTTGGCCAGCTTTTCGAGAATCGGCATCAGCGCCTTGCACGGCGCGCACCAGTCCGCCCAAAAGTCTATCAGCACCGGGCGGCGGGACGATTCTTCGAGCAATACCTGCTGCGCGTTTTGTGCGGTGACATCGATAATCTGTTCATTCATGCTACAAAAACCCTCGCGTTGCGAAACATACGTAACCAGGCGCCGTCCTCACCCCATTCATCGGGATGCCAGGAATTGGTTACGGCGCGAAATACCCGTTCTGGATGCGGCATCATCAGCGTGACTCTGCCGTCGCTACTGGCCACCCCCGCGATGCCCTGCGGCGAACCATTGGGATTGGCCGGGTAACGCTCGGTCACCGCCAGTTGATTGTCAATATAGCGCAGGGCAACGCCATGCGATTGTTGCAGGCGGGCCAGTTGTTGCGCGTCGGCAAATTCAGCCCGACCCTCGCCGTGGGCGACAGCGATGGGCAGGTGGGAACCCGCCATATCGGTCAGAAACAGGGACCGGGACGGTTCGATTCTGACCAGTGCCACCCGCGCCTCAAATTGCTCGGAAAGGTTGCGCACGAAATGCGGCCAATCCTCGGCGCCGGGAATCAACTCCCGCAGATTGGCGAGCATCTGGCAGCCGTTACAGACGCCCAGGGTAAAACTGTCGGAACGGGTAAAAAATTGCGCAAACTGATCCCGCGCACGGCTGTTGAACAAAATAGTTTTGGCCCAACCCTCCCCCGCGCCCAGCACATCGCCGTATGAAAACCCGCCGCAGGCCACCAGTCCCTGAAATTCACTAAGGACAACCTGCCCGGACAGAATATCGCTCATATGCACATCGACCGCGCTGAATCCGGCGCGATCAAACGCCGCCGCCATTTCCAGTTGGCCATTGACGCCCTGCTCGCGCAGAATCGCCATGCGCGGTCGTACCCCGCGGGCAATAAACGGCGCGGCAATGTCGTCGTCGATGGGATAAGTGAGCGCCGCGCTCAAACCCGGATCCGGCGCGGCGATAGCCGCATATTCCTGCTGCGCACACTCGGGGTTATCGCGCAGAGATTGCAAACGAAAGCTGGTTTGCGCCCACAGCTGCTGTAATTCCACACGGGGGGCGCTGAACAACACTGCGCCATTCCGCCCAAAGCTAATAGTGTCAGTGGCGTTTAGCGTGCCGATGGGCTGCACCGCATCCCCCAGACCCGCCTGCTGGAACCGTGCGAGCAGCGGCTCGACCTGCGCCTCCGCCACCTGCACCACAGCCCCCAGTTCCTCGCTAAACAGAAACGCGGACGGATCAACCTGCGCCGGCAACTCGATGGTGATGCCGGTGTGACCGGCAAAACTCATCTCCACCAGCGTGGCCAGCAGCCCGCCGTCGGAGCGATCGTGGTAGGCGAGAATTTGCCCCGCTGCCAGGCTCGTCTGCACCACATCGAAAAAACTTCGCAACTGCTGGGGATGATCCAGATTCGGTACCCTGTCCCCCAACTGACTACAGGTTTGCGCCAGAATAGACCCGCCCATACGGTACCGCCCACCACCCAGGTCGATATACAGTAACCGCGAGTTTCCGCGATCCGTGCGCAATTGCGGAGTGAGTGTTTTGCGCGCATCCAGCACCGGCGCGAACGCCGACACGATGAGTGACAGCGGAGCAGTCACGGCTTTTGCGATATCTCCGTTTGCCCCCTGTTCGCGCCACTGCGTGCGCATCGACATGGAGTCTTTCCCCACCGGAATGGCAATGCCCAACTGCGGACACAACTCCATCCCGACCGCCTGCACCGCGCGATACAATTTTTCGTCTTCGCCGGCATGGCCCGCCGCGCACATCCAGTTGGCGGACAGCTTGATGTCCCCGATCTGCCCAATGCGCGCCGCGGCAATATTGGTTAACGCCTCCCCCACCGCCATGCGCGCCGACGCGGGGGCGTCGAGCAACGCCAGCGGCGTGCGCTCCCCCATGGCCATCGCTTCCCCCGCGTTGCTGTCAAACGACACCGTGGTCACCGCGCAATCCGCCACCGGCACCTGCCAGGGGCCGACCATCTGATCCCGCGCCACCATGCCGGTAATCGAGCGGTCGCCGATGGTAATTAAAAAACTCTTACTGGCTACCGTGGGGTGGCTCAGAACCCGGCGCACTGCTTCGTCCAGGGTAATCTGCGCGCTGTCAAAAGGCTCCCTCGGCGGGTAGTAGCGGCGCGCTTCACGATGCATTTTGGGCGGCTTGCCAAACAGCACGGCCATCGGCAAATCCACCGGCTGCGCGTCGAACAATCGGTCGTTAAGCAGCAGTTTTTTCTCGGCGATAGCCTCGCCCACCACCGCCGCCGGGCAACGCTCCCGCGCGCACAATGCCATGAACTGTTGCAGCCGTTCGGGGGCAACGGCGAGCACGTAGCGCTCCTGGGATTCGTTACACCATATCTCCAGCGGCGACATACCGGGTTCGTCGCAGGGCACCTCGCGCAATTCAAAACGACCGCCGCAGCCGCCGTCCTTGACCAGCTCCGGGAAGGCATTGGACAGCCCACCGGCGCCCACGTCGTGAATAAACGCAATGGGGTTATTCGCCCCCAGCTGCCAGCAGCGGTCGATGACTTCCTGACAGCGGCGCTGCATCTCCGGATTCTGCCGTTGCACCGAGGCAAAATCGAGATCCTCCGCACTGGTGCCCGAGGCCATGGACGACGCCGCGCCGCCACCGAGCCCGATCAACATGGCTGGCCCACCCAGCACCACCAGCTTACAGCCGGGGGCGAATGGGGGTTTGTCGATGTGATCCGCGCGAATATTGCCGTAGCCACCAGCCACCATGATCGGCTTGTGATAGCCCCGCTGTTCGCCGCCGTGGGACATTTCAAACGTGCGGAAATAGCCGCACAGGTTGGGACGCCCAAATTCATTGTTAAAGGCGGCGCCGCCAATCGGACCCTCCAGCATAATCTCCAGCGCAGATGCGATGCGTTGCGGTTTGCCGTAGTCCTGCTCCCAGGGCTGGCAATAACCCGGAATTTTCAGATTGGAAACGGTAAAACCGGTGAGACCTGCTTTTGGTTTGGAGCCCCGGCCCACCGCCCCTTCATCGCGAATTTCACCCCCTGAACCGGTGCCCGCACCGGGATAGGGCGCAATGCCGGTGGGATGATTGTGGGTCTCCACCTTCATCAACAGGTGCACCGGCTCCTGGTGGTAACCATATACCTGGTCGGTGGAAGCTGGATAAAACCGACCGGCGGTGCTGCCCGCGACCACCGCGGCATTATCGGAATACGCGGACAGCACATTCGCGCCGTTGGCGCGATGGGTATTTTTAATCATGGCGAACAGCGAGTCTGCCTGTCGCTCCCCATCCAGAGTCCAGGTGGCATTAAAAATTTTATGGCGGCAATGTTCCGAATTAGCCTGCGCGAACATCATCAGTTCGACATCGCTGGGATTGCGTTGCAACTGCAAAAAGTTTTCGGTCAGGTAATCAATTTCGTCCGCTGCCAGCGCAAGCCCGAGCTGGGTGTTGGCCGCCTCCAGCGCCGCGCGTCCCTGACCCATCACATCCACCAGCGTCAGGGAACGCGGCTGTTCCGTATCGAATAACGCCTGTGCCCGGGACAGTTCGTCGAATACCGTCTCCACCATGGGATCGTGCAACAACGTCGCCACTCGGTGCCGGGTGACCGCATCCGGTTGCTGAGAAAACGCCACGTAATAACCGATACCGCGCTCCACCCGACGCAACTGCGACAAACCCGCGTTGTGCGCGATATCCGTGGCCTTGCTGGACCAGGGGGAGATCGTGCCCACCCGGGGCACCACCAAAAACAGCGTACCGACGGTCGGTTCCGCGGCGGCGCGCGGGCCATAATGCAGCAGCGTTTCAAGCACATTGCGCGCGGCGGCGGACAGTTCCCCCTCGACCGCCGCAAAGTGTACGTATTCCGCGTAAACCGACTGCACCGTGGGGGCGGCGTCTACCAGGGTCCCGTGGAGTTTTTGTCTACGAAATAAGGACAGTGCCGGCGCGCCGCGCAGTATCAACATCAATGGGCTCTCTACAGGACGGGAATGAAGAGCGCGTATTGTACTGAAAATGGATGCAGGGGGTAGCTTGCAAGCAGGACGAATCTGGATTGTGGCGCACTTCACAGCCGTGGTGACGATGCCGAACAATGGTTGAACCGGACTGCGACCCCCACTACTCTTGCCCCCATGGCGGTCCCGGGGCGACTTATCGAACCATGCGATTAGGATTTTTTCACCTCAAGCGTGCAACCCGACGCCTGTTGTTATCACTGGCCGTGTTCGTTGCCTGCGCCGGAATAACCGCAAGCCGCGCCCCCACCACCCTGGAAATTATTCAGTCCAACGGGGTGCTGCGCATGATCACCTTCACCGGCCCGACCACCTACTACACCGACGCCAAAGGGGAAAACGGTTTTGAGTATGTCCTCGCCCGCGCCTTCGCCAATTATCTGGGAGTCAGCCTCGAAGTATCGGTGATCGACAATCTCAACACGATTTTCATCGCCCTGGGTGGACCCCGGGGGGATTTCGCCGCGGCTGGATTAACCGCGACCACGGAGCGGCAATCCCGCGCGCGCTTTTCCACGCCCTATCAGACGGTCACGCAAAAACTCATTTACGGCCGCCATCTGCGGCGCCCCCGATCTGTGGAGGATTTAATTGGCGGTCACCTGGTCACCATCGCCAGCAGTTCCCACACCGAAACCCTGAAGCGCCTGAAGGTGGAACACCCGCAACTGGAGTGGCAGGAACTGGCTGGCGCCGAAATGCTGGAGTTGATGCAGATGGTGCACGATGGCGACGCGGACTACGCCATCGTCGATTCTTCCGCCTTTGATATCGACCGCAGTCTATACCCGAAAGCCCGCGCGGCTTTTGATCTCACCGACCCGGAACCCATCGCCTGGGCATTCCCCAACTACGGGGACGACACCCTGGTGCAGGCGGCCAACGCCTTTTTACACGACTATCGGGAGAGTGGTCAGCTGACGCGGCTGGAGGAGCGTTTTTTTGACCACACGGACGGATTCAGCGTCGGTGGCTCGCAAACCTTCATGAAAAGAGTGACAACCAAACTCCCCGAATTCCAGACCCTGTTTCAGGAAGTCGCGCAGCGCTACGAACTCGACTGGCATCTGGTGGCCGCCATCGCCTATCAGGAATCCCACTGGAATCCGCGCGCCACCTCGCCGACCGGCGTGCGCGGCCTGATGATGTTGACCACGGATACCGCGCGGGAGATGGGGGTCAGCGATCGCCTCGACGCGCAGCAAAGTCTACGCGGCGGCGTCGAATATTTGTTACAGACCAAGGCGCGCATTCCCGCGGCCATCGTCGAACCCGATCGCACCTGGCTGGCATTGGCGGCCTACAACATTGGACTGGGGCACCTGGAGGACGCGCGGGTACTCACCGAGCGCGCCGGTATGAATCCCAACCGCTGGCGGGATGTGCGCAAACATCTGCCGCTACTGTCCCAGCGCAAATATTATTCCACCGTCAAGCACGGCGTCGCCCGCGGCACCGAACCCGTGCATTTTGTGCAGAATATTCGCCACTACCGCACCATCCTGCAGTGGCACTCCCTCGAACAGGCGCGCCTTGCCGCGCAGCAGGACGCTCCCTCCGCCGACGCTCCGGGTTGGCGCAACGATATTTTGATGCCCCTCTAGGGTACGGTGTTTGCGGTTGACTCCATGGGCAGCACCGGCGGCTATTCCCGTTCCCGACGCCGCCGAAAAAATTCACTCATCAACCCGCTACACTGCTCGGCGAGCACGCCGCCCGTCCATTGCATGCGGTGGTTGAACCAGCCGTAATCCAGCAGGGCGGCGCGGCTGGTAACCGCACCCCCCTTGGGTTCGGTGGCGCCAAACACCAGGCGCTCAATACGGGCATGGGCCATGGCGCCGACACACATGGCGCAGGGCTCAATGGTCACATACAGCGTGGTGCCCGGCAGTCGATAGTTACCGAGCTTGCGGCCAGCGCTGCGCAACGCCTGTATTTCTGCGTGCGCACTGGGATCGCAGGTGCCAATCGGGCTGTTCCGCCCTTCCCCCACCACCTCGTCCCCCGCCACCAGCACGGCGCCCACCGGAACCTCCCCCGCCGCTTCCGCTTCGCGGGCCAGCGCCAACGCCTGCTGCATCCAGTGTTGATCCCGCTCGGCGTTGTGCATCGGTGGCATACCCCTATGACCGTTTCATATTGGCAATTAAATCTTCCAGCAGCGCAATCGTTTGCAGTTGCTGCTTTTCGTCAACTCCCTGCAAACTCGCCCGGTAGAACTCGGCGATGGCAGGCTGAATCATTTGCCACACCTTCCCCCCGCGCGGGGTAAGGGTGATGTGGCGGGAACGCTGGTCGCGGGGATTCACCTGCCGCCCAATATAGCCCGCCCGCTCCATGCGGCCCAGCACCCCGGTCAGGTTCTGGCGACTAACCAGCAAATAATCGGACAGTTCATTGACGGTCATGCCCCCCTCGCAGCCATCCCGCGACAGAGCTCCCAGCACAGACCATTGCTGGGTGCTGATATCAAATTGCTTCAGGGCCTGAGTGCCGGTGCGATGAATGATATTCACCGCCTGAAATAACCGGAAAAACAGCTTATTGCTGGTGTCGTGACGGGACCTACTATTTGCGGGCATGGGCGTCCTTACTGGCTTGGCGCGAATCTGGCTTGGCGTGAATCTGGCTTGGCGTGAATTGTGGTGCAAACGGTGCGCGAACACCAATCGGTGTGCGCGTCTCCGGGGCCACCTCACGCATTGTAATCGCGCAGTTAAATATGGCAAGTTGTTGACATAAATTGCCTACTTTTCCTATCATGCCGTCTGCCAGATTCATCGCCAACTCACCAGCCGACTCATTGCGTAGCCGGCTCCACGCGGAGCACCCCCATGGACTTCGGCCTCTCGCCATTGCAGCAATCGATCATCGACAGCGCCCGCAAATTTTCCAGCGAGAAGATCGCGCCGCTCTATCAGGCCCGGGAAGGGGATCGCGCTATCGATCGCACCCTGATGGCGCAGATGGGTCAGATGGGCTTTATCGCGCCGGAAGTACCGGAGACCCTGGGGGGCAGCGGACTCGACTTTGTCACGTCCGCCATGATTACTGAAGCCATTGCCGAGGGCGATCTCAATGTCGCCTACTGCCAGATCATGTCGTCCCTGGTGGCCGACTGCATCGTCCAGTATGCGCAACCCGAAGCGCAGGAAGAATTTGTCCCCGCCATGTGCGCCGGACAATTGCTGGGCTCTCTCGGGCTGACCGAACCCCGCGGCGGCTCGGATGCGGCCAACCTGGTGGTCAAGGCGGTAAAGGACGGCGATCACTACGTGCTCAATGGGGAAAAAACCTCCATTTCCCTCGCCGACCAGGCGGACTTTAGCTTGTTATTTGCGCGCACCGGCACGGCGCAACAAAAAGCCCACGGGGTCACCGCATTTCTGGTGGACCTGCGGGCCGAAGGGCTCACCCGTACCCGTTTTGAAGATGTCGGCGAAAAAGTCGTCGGCCGCGGCTCCCTGTTTCTGGACAATGTCCGCGTGCACGAAAAATACCGCGTGGGGGAAGAAGGCAAGGGCTTTATTCAGGTGATGCACGGCTTTGATTTCAGCCGCGCGTTGATTGGTCTGCAATGCCTGGCCCTGGCGCGCAAATGCCTCGACGAAACCTGGCAGTATGTCACCGAGCGCAGGGCCTTCGGCAAACCCCTGGCCGCCAATCAGGGGGTCACCTTTCCCCTCGCCGAGCTGGAAACTTTCTGGGAGGGTGCGCGCCTGGTGTGCCTGAAAGCGATCTGGCTGAAGGCCAACGGGCAACCCCACACCACAGAAGCGGCGATGGCCAAGTGGTGGGCGCCGAAACTGGCGTTTGATATTGCCCACCAGTGCCTGCTGCTGCACGGTCACGGGGGCTACAGCAACGAACTACCCTTTGAGCAGCGTCTGCGGGATGTACTCGGCCTGCAAATTGGCGATGGCACCGCACAGATTATGAAAATGATTATCGGCCGCCAGTACGTGGGCAAATTCGACTAACTGACCACCGCGATACCTGATAGCGTTATGCCGACTAGCCGCACACAGAACCACACACAGGAGCCTGACGATGAGTGATTCACCCGTACTGATCAGTGTCGAAAATGGCGTGGGCGTGTTTACCATTAATCGCCCCGACAAATTTAACTGCCTGTCCATGGCGGTACACGCCGAGTTGGGAAAAGCCATCGACCGCTTTGAAAGCGATGACGCCGTGCGCTGTATTCTGATTCGTACCGAAGGCAAAAATTTCTGCACCGGCGCGGACCTGGAAGAGGTGACCGGGCTACGCGGCTCCCTGGAAAAACTCCAGGGGTTTATTAACATCGGCCACCGCGCCCTGCGCCGCCTCGAGACCAGCCCCCTGCCGGTTGTCGCCGCGGTACAGGGACTGGCGCTGGCGGGCGGTCTCGAATTAATGCTCGCCGCCGATGTGGTCTTTGCCGCCAGCACGGCGCGACTGGGGGATCAGCACTCCCATTTTGGTCTGGTGCCCGGCTGGGGCGGCAGCCAACGGCTGCCCAAACTGATCGGTCGCCGCCAGGCCCTCGACCTGATGTTCAGCGCCCGCTGGCTCACCGCCCAGGAAGCGCTGGGCATGGGACTGGTGAATTACGTGGTGGCCGATGACGAACTGCGCACCGCGGCGCTGGATTACTGCGCAAAGCTCGCGAAGAAAAGCCGCTCCGGGCTGGCGTTAATGAAACAACTAACCGACCGGGGTCTCGATATGACCCTCGATCAGGCCTTGCAACTGGAGATCGACCTCGCCGCCCCCGCCCTGCAGGATGCGGATGTCAGCGAAGGACTGGACGCGTTTAGCAATAAGCGCGCTCCCAATTTTCGCTAAGTTGCGCCGCCCCGTTCGCCAGCGGCGCGATATCACTAACACCGCGTAACGCACCGTTGCGCTTTTTTAAAAGCCATGGGAGACAGCAATGGACTATCAGGACATTCTCTACGAAGTAAAGGGCGCCACCGCCTACATCACCATTAACCGCCCGGAAAAATACAACGCGTTTCGCGGCATCACCTGCGAAGAGCTGATTCACGCCTTTCAAAAAGCCGGGTGGAGTAAGGACATCGCGTGCATCGTGCTGGCGGGCGCCGGCGACAAGGCGTTCTGCACCGGCGGCGACCAGTCCGCCCACGACGGGCAGTACGACGGGCGCGGCACCATCGGCCTGCCGGTGGAAGAACTGCACACCATTATTCGCGACGTACCCAAGCCGGTAATCGCCAAAGTACAGGGCTACGCCATTGGCGGCGGCAACGTGCTGGCGCTGATCTGCGACCTGACCATTGCCAGTAAAAGCGCCATCTTCGGCCAGGTGGGACCGAAAATGGGTTCCGTCGACCCCGGTTTTGGCACTGCTCTGCTGGCGCAGATCGTCGGCGAGAAAAAGGCGCGGGAAATCTGGTATCTGTGCCAGCGCTACAGCGCCGACGAAGCGCTGCAAATGGGCCTGATTAACAAAGTGGTCGCGGACGAGGAACTCGACAGCGCCGTGGCAGCCTGGGCCGAGGAAATCGGCGAGCGCAGCCCCACCGCCATCGCCATTGCCAAACGCTCTTTCGTCGCCGCCAACGAATACATTCGCGGCATCGCCAGCATGGGTCTGCAGGCGCTCAAACTGTACTATGATACGGACGAGTCCAAAGAAGGCGTTAAAGCCTTGCAGGAAAAACGCAAACCCGAATTTCGTAAATACGTTAAATAAGCGCGATAAAAATTCATCACCCTATGTACTGGAGCAAATAGCATGGATCTCGAGTTAAAAGGCAAATCCGTTATCGTCACTGGCGGCGCGTCCAATATCGGTCGCGCCATCGTTTTACAGTTTGCCCGTGAAGGCGCCAACATCACCATCGCCGACCTGGACACCGAATCCGGCGAGCGCGTCGCCGCCACCGCCAAAGAATTGGGCGCCAGCGATGCCCAGGTGATAAAAACCGATGTGACCGATCTCGCCAGCGTCGAGAATCTGTTCGCCAAAGCGGTGGCAAAATACGGTGGCGTCGATGCGCTGGTGAACAATGTCGGCTGGGACAAACTGATGTTTTTCACCGAAACCACCCCCGAGCTATGGCAAAAACTCATCGCCATCAACTACGTCGGCGTCCTGAACTGCACCAAAACCGCCCTTGCCCAGATGATTCCCAACGGCGGCGGTTCCATCGTTTCCATCAGCTCCGACGCCAGCCGCCAGGGCGAACCCCGCGAGGCCGTGTACGGCGGCCTGAAGGCGGCCACCAACAGCTTTATGAAAACCATCGCCAAAGAAAATGGCCGCTTCAATGTGCGCTGCAACTGCGTGTGTCCCGGCGTCACCGTACCGGAAACCGCCGAGGAAACTGGCGCCAACAGCATGTGGGTGAACAAGGATTCCATGTTCACCGAAGATCAGTTTGCCGCCATTGCCAAATCCCTGCCGCTAAAACGGGTCGGCAAACCCGCCGACGTGGCCAACGCCGTGGTATTTTTGTCCTCGCAAAAAGTCGCCAGCTACATCACCGGCCAGGTGCTGAGCGCCAGCGGCGGCTACAGCATGATCGGCTAACACCGCACTCCATCGATAGGCCCGCCGCGCCCGCGGCGGGCTACTGATGCCCTTGCCTTTTCTGGCATTAAGCTCATCCGAATATAACTCTGTTTCCGTTGCCCTCCCCTGACCGTTGCTCATCGCAATCCCACCAAGCTAAGAAAACGTGGCCATAGACGGTTCATCTAAATTTGCTGGGTGGTCTCATCAGTGCGTTCATCTAGGCCTCTGATAAACCCCGCACTTTATTCTTATAAATTTCAGAATGTTACGTAATTATCCGCGATGCGCCTGTTGGCAACATATATCGCACGTGCTCAGCTAAGCGCGAAAACACCATTTAATTGAGCACGCGCGTCATATCTTGAGAGGGTTCGCTACCCTATTGCTTTTTTCTTTTAAATCAAGGTATTGTGGCACGAATAATGAATCAATCAGGGAATGATATGTCGCACCTGCGCGTTTATATCCGAATCCGGGTACATCATGCACACCTGCACGCTTTCCGCACATATATCTCACGTGGCGTTCAATAATAGTTGGGCGTAATACGAGACATGGATCCTATTAATGACCAGTAATTTTGAGAAATTTGTATCTAAATCGACAAAATTGCATCAGGAAACCTTGATTGAGCAGATCAGAATCAGTGAGGACGTTAATAAGTACTCAACTTGGTTTCTAGGTTTATCCACTGTAGGTATTGGTCTACTAATTGGACGCCTTGAATCCATCGTACAAAAGTCATGGATAGGCCAAGATTGCATAAAAACCTATCTTGTTTTTGTCGGTATATTACTATTTTTATCAA
Source organism: Gammaproteobacteria bacterium (assembly GCA_038106145.1). GTDB lineage: Bacteria > Pseudomonadota > Gammaproteobacteria > Pseudomonadales > Porticoccaceae > JBFJKD01. The sequence continues at coordinate 41,249 of JAYODD010000008.1, forward strand.
TCTTTCTGGGCGTGTTGCACCACCATTTATCAATAAAAGAAAGAAACTGTTGTCGTGTCCTTATAGCAATGTTTGGCGCTCAAAGTTTAATTCCATTCTTTAACCACCCTGATTATCCAACAGACCAAATACCTGAAGATCTACATAATCAAATTTCAAGAGGTGGTTTGCTAAATAAAGAAAAAATACCAAAATTTGAAAATACTCAATCTCAAGCAAAGAAATTGCGTGAACAACAATCCAGGGTTCTTATGGCGCAACAAATATTTGCAGGAGTAAGTTATGTTCTATTTTTTGTCTTATCTATCACCAAGTAATCGCCCAACAAAGCGCCCGCAAATCAAGCGAAATCAAGGGGTCACGAAATCAAGCGAAATCAAGGGGTCAGACTCCTTGATACCGACAAAAAGTCGGTGTCGCCATGATCGAAAAACCGGCACTTATCATTGCCACTGATATTGCTGCGAGCAAGGGAGATATTGGTAGTTATTAAAAAATTCATTCACCAATTACCTTAAACGTTACGCTGAATTACTTACTACGAGGAGGGCTATATCATGGGTCGTATGCTTGCTATGTTGTACGGAGTGGTATGCTATTTCATCTTTTTCGTCACATTTCTCTACGCGATTGGATTCGTCGGTAATCTGGTTGTGCCGAAGTCAATTGATTCAGGCACAGCGGGTTCATTCGGTCAGGCGCTGCTGATCAACGTGCTACTGCTTGGCGTCTTTGCTGTTCAGCACAGCGTTATGGCGCGACCGGCCTTTAAGCGCTGGTGGACACGGTTCGTTCCGCAGACGGTTGAGCGCAGCACTTATGTGTTGCTATCCAGCCTCGCGCTGATTCTTCTGTTCTGGCAGTGGCAGCCGATGAACGGGGTGGTTTGGGATATCGAAAACATGGCGGGGCGTAATGTCTTGTGGGCGCTCTTCGGTATGGGCTGGCTGATTGTGCTGCTCAGCACGTTCCTAATCAATCACTTTGATCTGTTCGGCCTGCGACAGGTCTACCTGCATATGAAAAGTCAGGAGTACACCGAGATCAGTTTCCGGACGCCGTTTCTCTATAAGTTCGTGCGGCACCCGATCATGCTGGGATTTATCATCGCCTTTTGGGCGACACCCCACATGTCGGTCGCCCATCTGCTGTTCTCCGTCGTCACAACCGCTTATATCCTGATTGCCTTGCAATTCGAGGAGCGTGATCTGGTGAGTTATTACGGGCCCAGGTACGAAGAGTATCGGCAGCGGGTTTCGATGATTCTTCCGTTCCCCAGGAAAAAGTGAGTGATCCGCCTGACCGCCCAGTCAACACGGACGCCGTGATAGCAGCACGCCGCTGTCACGGAGCCGGTTACTGGGGACGGTCATTAGCCATTGATTTATTCTTTAGAGTCAGGCTATTGTAACGTCCATAACAAATCAGTCAGGGAATGATATGTCGCACCTGCACTTTTTTGTCCAAATACGGGTACATCATGCATACCTGCACGCTTTCCGCACATATATCTCACGTGGCGTTCAATAATAGTTAGCCATAAACAATGGAAAATTTAGCAACTGACTTAATCGCACTACTTCGGTATTTATTGCCGGGATTTCTGGCGGCTTGAGATCAATAGGGTCAGACTCAACGATCAATAGGGTCAGACTCCATTGATTCAAAAAACGTGGGATGGACTCGCTATCACTCGCTTTTTATTGAGGCGTTAGATCTTCCACACACTGCCACTTGCACAATTTATAGGACAAGTTATACTTGCACGCTATTTGGTACAAGTAGGTGTAACCCCAATGAAAGTAGTAAATTTCTCAGATGCCCGTAATCGCCTAAAAAGCGTTTTAGATCAAGTGGTTAGAGATGCAGATTACACCATAATCGCTCGCCGGGACGCCGATGATGCCGTAGTTATGTCTCTCGATCAATTCAATGGTCTCATGGAAACAGTCCATTTACTTAAAAGCCCGGCAAACGCCGCACATCTCAATAAGTCCATAAAGCAATACCGAGCTGGTAAAGTCAAAAAACGTAGTCTGACCGATGATTGAGCTGCTTACTTGGACCAGAGAAGCTTGGTCAGACTATGTATATTGGCAAAGCCAAGATAAAAAAACTCTCAAGCGTATCAATAAGCTCATACAGGATACCCAGCGAAACCCTTTTGAGGGTATAGGTAAACCCGAACCACTGAAAGAAAATCTGGCGGGGTTTTGGTCTCGACGAATTGATGATACTAATCGTCTAGTTTACGCTATCGACAAAAAGCAGCTTACAATAATATCTTGCCGGTACCACTATGAATAATGATTTAACAAATCACTATGAAAATAGCGCCAGCATTACTATTTATTATTTTTCCATTTGTTGCCGTAGCTAATGAAGACGGCCTAAAACAGATTGCCGATGCCGCCAAATCAAGATCAATAGGGTCAGACTCCATTGATTTCGGCCCACCAACACCCCTGCCCTTCTCGGCATTAACTGCACGCCAGAATTTATCCGCCCGTTTTTAAGGCTCGGACTGCGTTAGTGCAACCCGCAGCGCGCGGCTTTGCGAACGCCACCAGATCAGGACTGCCAGCGCCAGTAACGCGAGCATGGGCAGGGTGACAAACAACATGGCCTGCCAGCCAAACTGCACCACCAGCCAGCCCGCACTCATCGCGCCGATGGCCTGAATACCAAATATGGTGACGTCGTTGGCGGCCTGAACGCGAAATTTTTCAGTGGGGCCATAACTTTCTGGCAGCAGCGTGGTGCCACCAATAAACAGAAAATTCCAGCCCACCCCGAGCAACACCAGGCCAATCCAGTAGTCCGCGAAACCCGCGGGCGTGAACACCACCGCGACCACCGCGAGGTAGGCGAGTATTCCGGTGGCAATCAGGCCGCGCGTGCCAAGATGACGGATCAGCCAGGGCGCGATAAACGAGGGGATAAACATGGCTGCCACATGGCTTTGAATCACCCATTTGGTGTCTTCCAGCGCGTGCCCATTCACCACATGCATATGCAGCGGCGTGGCGGTCATAATCAGGCTCATGACCGCAAAGCCCACTATCCCGGCGCCCATGGCGGCCCACAGCACCGGTTGTTTGAACAATACCCGCAGCGGTCTGCCGCCGCCGACCCGCTCCGCGGCCACGGTGGCGGGTTCCTGAAAACGTAGCAGCAACGCTGCCGTCAGCGCCGTTACGATCAGCAACAGCACAAACGATCCCTGAAAAGGCACGGCGAACCACGCCTGGCCCCGTGCGGCCAACTCGGGGCCGAGAAATGCGGCGACAATGCCACCCATCAAAACCCGCGAGGCGGCGCTGGCCATGCGGGTTGTATCGACACTCTCCATGGCCGCAAACCGGTATTGCTGCCCCGCCGCAAGACCGATACCGAGCACGACCAGGGACAGCAGATAGAGTGGGAAATTCGCGTATTGCAGGGCCACCATGCCGAGCACGCAACCCCCACAGGCCAACAGCATGCAGGTGATGAACACCGATTTGCGCCCGAAGCTACGCATCGCCAGCACCACCGGCAACATGGCGCCAGCGGAGCCCAGCATAAATACCGCCACCGGCACCGTGGCGTAGGCAGGGTCCGGCGCCAGATGGGCGCCGATAATGCTGCCGACAAACACCACGAAGGACGGAATGGACATGCTCAGCGCCTGACAGACCGTCAGCAGCCAGACATTTTTGGCGGTGTCTACTGTTTTCAACACTTTTATCCCCGGTGCTCACTCGTTACTTACTTGTTACTTACCCGTACTTTCCTGGCTTAACCGCAGTCCACTCCTCGCTCAGCGGCGGTGGCAATTATGCGCACATGGCGCTGTCCGATCCGCGTTTGCGATGGGATGGCCGGGTGGGTTGCCGACACTCTTTATTTGCCGCCCTTTATCGCTTTTTAGCGTGGCCCACGACACCGGATTGATACGGCGTTCACAAGCGACGCTCCGGTGGTTACTGCTGCATTTGCTGTTCCATTTGCGCGCTGCGTTTTTCCAGGTCGGTTTGCAGTTGTTCCTGCACGGCGCGGGCGCGGCCGAGCTGATCCCCGTAAAGTACCTCGCCGATGGCCTCGGGCTCCGGCTGCGGTTCGCGCACCTTGCACATCACCACATATAGCGGTACGGCGATTAACAGCGCCAGCAGTACTTTTTTCACCCTTCAGCCCCTGTTTTGTTCTGCCCGCGACACCGTTGAGACCCCGCCTGCGTTGAAACAGCCGTCTTTCTGCACAGGCTTAATTTGTCAATGTAACCGGTTTTAAATTGAATGTCCGGTCAATATTTCGTTTACAATACACAAATTTTTTGCCTTAGGGGGTCATATGGGAGCGCGGAAATACTGGTTTTCCGTTGTCATCGCGATTATTACCGGTCTACCGGGTGTCGCGCTGGCAAGCGGTATCAATCTCGAGGGGCTGGGAATTCGCGCCGTCAGCATGGGCGGCGCGTTCATTGCGGTGGCCGACGATGAGTCCGCCATCTACTGGAATCCGGCCGGGTTAACCCAACTGCGTGGTTCCGGGCTGTCCCTGGGCGTGTACTCCATGAGCTCCAGCATGAGCGACCGGGATGGGGCCAGTAACAACTCGGTGTTCGACGGCTCCTTCGACCCCAATCAAGGGGATACTTTCCCGGCATTTGTCGAGACTGAGCCACAAAATTTCGATGACACGGAAGAGAACTGGCCGGGGGCCGGCACCATGCCGTCGTTTATGTATTTCAAAAACTTCGGCCGCTATACCCTCGCCGGTGGCGTGTACGGAGTGGGTGGCGCGTACTCCATGTACGAAGATGTGATCTACGATCCGAGCAACAACGCCCGCATCGAGGGGGACGTGTTCGCGATCTTCGGCGTGATGGCCTTTAACGCGTCGATCGGCTACCAACTCACCGACCAGTTGAGCCTGGGCCTGGGCGTGGAACTGCTGCACAGCGATTTTCGCGTGGATGTGGATAAGGACTATTTGGACGCGACAGGAGAGCCGGGAAACTACGAATACAAGGCCAAGGTGCGGGAACACGGCTACGGCTTTCAGGGCAATCTGGGGTTGCTGTACAAGGTCAATGAAAATTTTAGCATCGGTCTTGATTACAAAACCGGCAGTAGTTACGACCTCGAGGGCGAGACCAAGGTCAAACTGCGGGGCCCGGGGGCGCCATTTCAGAGCAACGAAAAATCCGATAGCCGTACCGAGTTCAAGTACGCACCCTCGCTGGGCATCGGCTTTGCCTACCGCCCGCAACCGACGCTGACGCTGGCTGCGGACGTGGTCGTCGCCGACTGGCGGGACTTCAAATGGATGGGCTCCACCGCCGTATACGACGAGCAGGGGCCACTGCTGCAAAATGCCGATGGAGACCCGGACTGGCGTCTGGCCTACTCCTACCACGTTGGCGCGGAGTGGCGCTATTCCAGCCGCTATACGTTTCGCGCAGGCGTGCTGTGGGAAGAATCCGGGGTGCCCTCCGACTTCGAGGGTTTGACGACCACCACCATCGGCGATATTCGCTTTCTCAACTTTGGCCTTGGCGTGCAGCACGAAAAGTGGAAAGTGGATTATCTGGTGGGCGGTATGTGGGGCGACAATGACCGCGGCGTCGAGCACTTCTGCCTGGATCTGGGCGTGCAATTTTCGCGCTCGCTGTAACCAGCATCTTTACTTCCTCCCGGACCAGCCCGCTGCGGCAGGTCCGGTAGTGCAGTTTACTGACCAGCGCGGCGGGCAAGCGATACGTTGGTGACCTTGTCACAACCGACTGATCAACAATTCTACTTTTCAGGCGTTTATTCAGAGGTAGTAATACGCACCACCAGATTGCCCGGATATTGACCTTTGCGGGAAAAAGCACGTTAGTACACATCGCGCACTAACGTTAGTCTTATGATCGATAAAAGACCGTATAGAGACTAAAAACGCTCAAAATACTCTTTATGCTCCCAGTCCGTTACGGTAGAAAAAAAACGGTGTATTTCATGACGTTTTAGTCCCAGGTAATAATTAACAAATGTCTCACCAACCTTACTTTTTAACAATTCAGATTGGTCTAGTGCAGTAATCGCTTCCATCAAACTCGCTGGCAACGGTGTTTTATCCGTCTGAGCATATGGGTCGTTTAACGGTGGGCCGGGGTCACGTTTGTTTTCAATGCCATCCAACCCGGCCACTATTTGCGTTGCAATGAATAAATAGGGATTTGCCGCAGGCTCGCCGGAACGGTTTTCAATGTGGACAGATGGGTCACCAACATTAGTCAACCTTAAAAAAGCTGCTTTGTTGTCAATGGACCAAACGGCGCGATTTGGCGCCAAAGCATTTGCATTGATACGCTTGTAGCCGTTAATTGTAGGGTTGGAGAACGCTGTACACGCTCGTGCATGCTCTATCAAGCCTGCAATATATCGCCGGCCAATAGCCGATACATCTTCACCTTTCTTGTTGGTAGCAAATAGATTTTTTGATGTAGTAATATCTACCAAAGACTGATGCAAATGCCAGCCTGACGAATACACATTAGGTAGCGCTGGCTTACACATAAATGTCACCAAGTACCCATGTCGACGCGCTAATTGTTTTAGTGTCGAGCGCATCAGCACCATTGCATCGGCTGCTTGCATAGCAGGTAATGGTTCCATGGTTATTTCACATTGACCAGGGCCCCACTCATCTTCGAGGGAACGAATCGGTAACTCTAATGCGGTAAGTTGTTGATGAAATAATTCCATTAGCGGTGCAATTTCATCAAGATTTTGTTCGCCCTGGTACTGGTATGCATGCGCTAACGGAGAGACACTCGGGGGTTCAGGTGGTTGTGTTGACGCGCGCATAGTTAAGTGTGGGTCATCAATTTTGAATACATGGAACTCAACCTCAAGACCGACCATCAATTCATAACCTTTTTTGTACAACCTTTGAAGCTGTTCGGTCAATATACTACGTGGAGAAAATGGCATAGGTGCGCCTGATTTCAAATATAGATCTGACAATACCCATCCGGTTTTCTCTACCCAAGGTAATATTCTAAATGTCGTTGGATCTGGCACTAAAAGCATATCCCCAGCACCGCCCATTTCTGGATTACCGAAACCACCATCTTTACTAAACACCGGTAAGAAAATGTTATTAGCTGAGTCCATCGCAAAAATTGCGTGCGTACTCGCCAAACCATTTTTCAGCGCTGAGACAAACACTTTGGTTGGCAGCATCTTTCCACGTGTTAAACCATGTTGATCACAGTAGGTGACTCGCACGTAGTTGATACCCTCAGTATGCAAGCGTTTTATCAACGTTTTAGCTGAATCTTTTTGGGTGTTATTCCATAATCTATGTTTAGCGACGTATTTATCCAACCCTATGGACGTTATATTGTCTTTCACATCGCTCATACTTCCCCCAATAAATTTATTTTAATCGGACTTTGCCACAGTGTATGTTATAGAAAGAAGGTGTTGTTCTCTTGCAAACAGTCCGCATCAATCAAGTTGATTTGTTTAACTGCTATTTTTCTATCGCCGCCTTGTTTAACGATGGAATACCCCGCCCAGCCAGACAATATCCTGTGTTTACCATCAAACAAAGCATCAATGATAAAACTGGCCCTGGCGCGCACTTCGTTTTCGTCGCCTGGCCAGTACTCAACATTACCCAATACGTGCCGCGTTCGAATGACCGGCTTCATAGAGTACGCCACACCTGTGCGAATACGCGCCACGCGGTCCTCCAAGCGGCGCCTATCGTGAAACTCCAATGTAATCTCTTTTCGTGGATCACTGGCTGGATAGCTGCCTGGAATCCAATAAATACACTCATTACTGTAACACTCCAGCCACTCTTCAAGCTGCAAGTCATCAGCCGAACGTGCTTCCGCAAAAATTAGTGATTCACAGGCCTGCTTATCTTCGGTATCGAGCAAAGACGAAGTGGGTAACGGCCCTCTTACCTGCCAGTCTTCAAGCAAAAGAATTAGGCCGTCGTAATAGACATCGATTAAGTAATCTTACGTTTTGATTTACTTATCTTTATCCTGCATCGTTCTAACCTAATGGTGATTCGTCGTTGGATTGCATCAGTTTTTTCCACTCAGCAAAATAGGCACGCATGTGTATATCCGATGAAATAACGGAAGTGACCACACCCTGTTCGTCCTTTTTGTCCACATTCGTATAAAGGTGCCGACTCATATCTATCCAATCAATTTCGCGCTCTTGCATTCCCTTAAAGCATGCTTCAAAGTTTGCTGTGTCGTCTGGCTCTCCAAACGCTGGAAAATCTTCCTGAGTACGAAGCCTCAGGGTATTAACAGCAGCGGGCACATTGTCTATCGCTGTTGAGTACCACGACATATCAGATAACCCTACAGAAAGCGGTGTAATAACCTGTAATTGATTACCGATAAATAATAAATTTGGAAAGATATTTAGATTCATGCCAGCTCCTGTCGACATTTCAAAATACTCGCGGGCTTTTTCCTCTCCCACTT
>JAYODD010000008.1:49749-90074 GCA_038106145.1 Gammaproteobacteria bacterium
TTCTTTAATCACTTGTTGAACTATTGCTTCACGACCAGGTTGTGGCCTTTGTCTATCAAATGCTGATTTTTCATACATGCAGGGACGTTGATCCAAAAATGTATGTCCGTTACCCAAAGCTTGCGAATACATCGGCGTGGCATCGATACTCCCGGCGAAATAGTCCAAATCCTTACCTTCACCGTATCGTTGCTGAGTCATTTGTAGCAACGACTGATGTGAGAACTCAGGGTGGTAGCCATCACCTGCATTATCGTACAAACATTTCCAATTGGCGTGTACTGTAAAACGTTGCACACCACTGATACGAATAGTTTTATGGTCACCACCGTTGTGGTCAATCCACTCATCAATTCGACCGGCCGCTGATTTCAGATAATCCAGAATACCTTTTCTACCTCTATCAGCATTCAAAGTAGCGAATATAAAACCTCTATATTCGGAAACATAAGGCACCCTCTTTAAATCGAAACGGCGCTTATCGAACTCTTCGCCATACGCATTTGCATGAGAAATAGCTGCACATTCCCCCGTATTCTTAAACGTCCAACCATGATAAGGGCAGGTAAAAAACGGCGTTTTATTACCTTTCTTTTCACGACAAACCGTAGCACCTCGGTGGGTGCATCTATTCAAAAGCACGTGTACCTTGGATTCTTTATCACGAGTAACTATCACTGAACGCAACCCCATTTTTCTAGCAACGAAGCTATTGGGCTCTGCTATTTCGCTGGCGTGTGCAAGATACACCCATGTTTCACCAAACACCTTCTGCTGTTCAGTAATAAAAAGTCGCTCGTCGGTGTACACCATTCGATGCACACGATGCTCTTGTACCAACTCATCGAAGTCATGCATTTTTTATATGCCCTTTAAAAAAACCTATTATTGAGTATGTTAGTATATGCTGGCATTAAACATCATTGTCAATTGCTTATTGGTCAACTTTAGCCATTGAACAACCATGAAAATACACGTTTTGCATCATGTCCGCATACCCGTCATGCATGGTATAACTCGTTATCTTGACGCATCTTCCCACCAGGTCATCCACACCTATCTATCTGAAATAACAAGCTTTCCTTCTGTTTCAGATATCGACTGGCTAATTATTATGGGTGGCCCGATAAGCGCTAATGATGAGAACAACCATCCATGGCTTGTGGCAGAAAAACAGTTTATAAAGCGTGTCATTGATAATGGAAAAACGGTGTTTGGCATATGCCTGGGCGCTCAGTTAATTGCCCAGTCGCTTGGCGCCAAAGTCACTACGAATAAACACCCTGAATTTGGGTGGCACTCGGTATACCCGTCGAAGGATATCCAGGACACTTTTTTGGCTAATGTATTTAGCCATGACATGGTTCTTTTTCATTCCCACGGTGAAACCTTTGACATTCCCGCAGGTGCAAAAAGAATTGCGTCAAGCGAAGCGTGTAAAAACCAAGGGTTTATTTATGACAATCGTGTCGTAGCAATTCAATTTCACCCAGAGATAACACCAGAGCTAGCTGAATTATTCAGCTACGATTGTCGTCCATCATGGAAACAGAGTCGCTACTATCAGGACGTTGACTACACAGCAACTCAGCCTCTTTTCACTCAATCTTCAACCATTATCAAAAAGTTACTGCATCTAATTGAAAACATCGTCTAGTTTAAAAAAAGGTCAGTCATTGCGACGCAATCATGGCACCGTAGTCAGATTCTGACCGTCCAATAATTCGAAAGACGAACGCTCTTTTCCCGACGGCCTTTTTTCATCCGCGTTTACAATGGAATTGCCGACAATTTTACTTTATCGCTGTTCACGACATCTGATTGGCCGTGCTTAAATAGTTGACGCCCTGGAGAGCGACAAAAAGCCCCTTAAGAAGAATAAGGTACTTTGAGAGGGATATTGCGATTCCTTCGTGAATGATCAGTTCATTCACACGCGTTGCCTGGAATTTGTATCGGTATCTAATGGTGCCCCAGCCACGATCACTTTGCGCTCGCGCCACAGCACAAGCACGGCACAGCCGGCCAGAATCCCCGGCAAACCCTCGTACACGGCCTGATGCCAACCCTGATAGCGCCACAGCAGTGCGGTGAGCAGCCCCGTCAGGGCGGCGATAACGCTGGTCGATTGCCGTGGTTGCATGCCCAGACACAGGGCCATAAGCAACGGCGCAAAGGCGCTGGCCAGCCCGGACCAGGCCAGGATCACCAGACTGAAAACGCTTTGGTTGTTGGACAGCGCCAACAACAACGCGCAACCGGTTATCGCCAGGGTCGTCAGCTTGATCAGCAGGGGCCGTTCGATTCTGTGGGGCAGCAGATCATGGGTCACGGCTGCGGAACAACTGAGGATCAGTGAGTCAGCGGTGGACATGGTGGCGGCGAAAATGCCCGCCAGGACCACCCCGACCAGAAGCGGCGGCAGCAGTTCGAGCGCCATCATCGGCAGGGCCAACTCGGCATCGAAGCTGCCGCTGTCGGCCAAATACACTCGGGACAGTAAACCCACGCCTGTGGTAATGCCGTAGAAGGCGATAAACCACAGGTAGTACCAGGCGCGCGCCCGACGCATGTCGGACCAGTTGTCGAGCGCCATAAACCGCACCATGACATGGGGTTGCCCGATGACCGACAGGCCCGCGAACAGCCAGCTCACTGCAAACAGCACGCCCCCCGCGATGCCGGGTAGCGCCAGATCTTTGGGAAACCAGTCCAGAAAGCCCGCGACGCCCTGCATGCTGGCAATGGCTCCGCCGACCCCACCCAGGGACAGCACCGCCGCCACCAGTAACATACCCATGGCGGCAATCATCACCGTGGACTGGGCGGCATCGGTCCAGATGGAAGCGCGAATGCCGCCCGCAAAACAATAGAGGGACACCACCACGGCACCGATGCAAGCGCCCGTCCAGGTGGGCCAGTCGAACAGTACGTGCAGGGCTTTACCCCCGGCTACCAGCTGCGCACTCGCGTAGGCCAGTAGAAATACCAGCGAGATAACGCCAATCAGCCGTTGTAGCTGACTGTTGTTCTCGCCATACCAGTTACTCAGCACGCCGGCATAACTGACTTCGTTGCTGGCTTCCGTGGCCTGTCGCAAGCGTGAATGCACAAACAGGGAAGCCAGAAAATCACCGGCGATCCAGCCGATCATCAGCCAGATGGAGGCCAGACCCGTCACATAGGTATAACCAATAACGCCGATAAACATATAACCGCTGTTATTGGTGGCCACGGCGGATAAACCCACCAGCCAGGGGCTGACCGTGCTGTCAGCCAGGTAGTAGTCGTGGCGGCTGGCCCGGCTTTTCAACAGCGACGACAAACCAATCAGCGTAAAAGCCAACAGGCTACCCATAAAGGAAACGGCAATCAGGGTGTTATCCATGGGCGGCATCAGGTAGGGGCTGGTCGGGTTTGCGGGCGCTCATGCATCGGGAAGGCTTTTCGCCAACTCAACGACGCGGCATCAGTTCTATGCCGCGCATATCGCCCGCCCGTGTTCGTGCACTTCCACCAGGCATTGATGCAGGCTTTTAACCGCCAGGTGATAGTCTTCTTCATCGACCACAAACTGCATGTCCACCTGTCGCATGGATTGATGCAGGGCCAGCACGTTGATCTGTTGCTCCGCCAGCGCTGCCACGGCCCTGGAGAGCATGCCGGGGACCCGCATATCGCTACCGATGGCGGAGACAATGGCGGCTTTGCGCTGATCGAGTTCGGCGTCAGGGTATTTGTCCTGCAATGTATTGCGGATGCGTTTAATGGTTTTCAGGTTGGTGGCGAGATAGTGGGTAATGGTGTTGGCATTGATATCCTTGGCGACAATCTCGGCTTTAAAGCGGCGCAGCACGGCGAGAATTTCCCGGTCGTAGAGATCGATCTGCCCCATCATGTCCTGATCAAACAGTTCCAGCGCGTAAATACCCTTGCTGCCAGCTATGATCTCCACGCGGGGCGTATCGCTGACATAATCCCGGGCAATAATCGTCCCAGCGTGTTCCGGCTCAAAAGTGTTTTTGATACGCAGGGGAATGGCATTTTGCCGCAATCCCTTCGCGGCCTTGGGATGAATGGCCTCCATACCCAGGTTAGCCAGTTGGTCGGCCACGTCGTAATTAGTGCGGCCAATGGGCACGGCATTGGCTTCGCCGACCAACAGCGGGTCGGCGCTGCTGAGATGAAATTCCTTGTGGATTATCGCCTCCCGGGCTCCAGTTAATACGGCGATACGGCTGAAGGTAATTTCACTGTAGCCACGATTGAAACTGGCCATTAGCCCACTGTCGGTATGTGCGTAACCGGTGACAATGGGCAACTGTGTAGCAAGGTCAATGGCGGCAAACGCCTGCAATATCCGTTCATCCAGCGGTATATGCGTCGTGGTTTGCCAACCACTCAAATCCACAAAGCAGGCATTGATACCATCCCGCTGCAACAGTGCCGCGGTGTTCCAGGCGCTGTGGGCCTCGCCGATGCTGGCCAGCATTTCGCGCACGGTGTCGAGATGCTCGGCGAGGGAAAAATGACCATGGCGACACAATCCCTGTAGATCTGTCAAACACTTGCGCGCGGCGTTCATGCGCGTCTCGATAAACTGATTGGCGCGTTGTAGATCGGCCTCGTCCTTAAACAGCTGGCCATTGATGCCATGCAATTTACTTTGCAATTGCGCCATGGCGTTAAACCAGCCTTCGTCGTTTTCACCACTGGCGAACAACGCGTAAACGCCGGGCTGGCCAGATTTTTTGTGCTCCAGCAGATCATTGGTGATGCCGCTATAAGCCGAGACGACAAAGATCCTCTGGTATAAGGTGTGCTCGCTGCCTGGCCGCAAAATAATATTATCGCGCACGGCCTCGTAGTCGCTCATCGACGTACCGCCAATCTTTTCCACACTGTGCAGTGCTAATTTTTTACTATTCATTGTTGCCTTTACCCTCACCAACGGGTTTGAGTGAATTGGTGTTGTGGACGCCCACTACTGCGCACAGGCGACACACAGCCGCGTGGTGGGGACAGCCATTAATCGAGCAAATGGAATCTCGCGTTCACATCGCTGGCAATAGCCGGCATCTTCACTCTCCACCCATGGCAAATTATTTTTTAGGCGGGTGAGTTCGCGCTTTTCATTTTCGATTACCTGGGAATCCACGGCTGACGCAATTTTTTGTTCGAGGTTGGCGGACTCGTCGTCCAGATCGACATCTTCTCTGGTTGCAGATAACAACCCCTCGATTTCGTTAATACGCGTTAGTATCCGCTGCCTGATGGATTCACGTTGCTGATTGTTCACCGCGAACCTCTTTGCGCTGTCAGGACAACCGGCGCGATATCCTCGCGCGCGCAAATATACTCGGGTCGCGGCGGTTGATCGCAAAATGGCTGGACTACCCGATTGCTGATGGCGTTATAAACGAAGAATGCGTTAGAGCGCGGATAGGGTGTGATATTGCCGTTTGAGCCATGCATGGTATTGCAGTCGAACACGATCACGCTGCCCGGCTTGCCTGTGGCGACGACGATACCACCCTGGTCTGCCAGCTGGCTTAAACAGCTGTCGCTGGGTACGCCATACTCCTGTTTCTGCAAGGAAGATTTGAAATGCTCGCGCGGGGTTTTGCCTTCACACACCACATAATGCTTATGGGACCCCGGTATCAACATCAGCGGCCCGTTGGATGCGTGGTTTTCAGTCAGCGTGATAGACATACTCAGCGCCCGCATGGCCGGCATACCGTCTTCCACATGCCAGGTTTCAAAGTCCGAGTGCCAGTAAAACTCCTTGCCGCGAAAGCCGGGCTTGTAGTTGAGGCGCGACTGGTGAAGATAAACCTGATCGCCGAGTAAATACTGCGCCAGGCCGGCCAGACGCGGGTCGGCTGCCAGCTCGTTAAAGACTGGGCTGACCTGATGGATTCTGAAAATCGAGCGTATGTCCCCGCTACCTGGTTCGGTGATTGTTTCGCCCGCCAGTTTTATTTTTTCGTCCCCCCTGAGTCGGTCAAGCTCCCGTCGCAGGCCGCACACCTCTTCTTCACTAAAAACATCCTCTAAAATTAAAAAGCCGTTTTGTTCGTAGTCCTTCACCTGCTTTCGGTCGATGGGGGCCGGCGTCGTTTCTGTCGCGTAAATCACCGGGTCCAGACGGGGTCCCAAGTGTGCTTTCAGCGTGCCTCGCGATGGATAGCGATCTGTCGCTGTTGGTAGTTGTGTTGCAGTTGTCGAATTCATAATCTGGTATGTAACTCCCTGGCTAATGGCTGCGTATCGATGCTCACTAACGGCCTGCTCCATTAGCAAATGACTTATGCCGAATATGGTTATTCGCTGATAGCTTCGGCTTCCAGCTCGTAGGCGCCACTGGCGTTGTGAACTTCTTTGCCGTTCAGGGGCGGATTAAATACACAGGCCATTTTCATTTCCTTGAACGCGCGCAGAATGTGTTGGTCGTGTTTATTCAGGTTGTACAGGGTGCCCGGTTCGATCTGATAGACCTTACCATCCGCCACCGTTTCCACTTCGCCTTCACCGGAAATGCAATACACCGCTTCGAGATGATTTTGATAATGCATGCGAAAATCAGCGCCAGCGTAGATCGTGGTGATATGAAAGGAAAACCCCATGTCGTCGTCTTTGAGCAGTAGCCGCGTGCTCTCCCAGTTGCCATCCGGGGAAACAATGCGTCGCTCAGTTTTTTCTGCGTCTTTCAGGTGTCTGACAATCAATGGATCGCTCCTCGTTTTTCAATAAATTTACGGCGAACAATGTCGCCGTTGTAGCGCAACAAATTCTGGTCTAACTCAGGAACTCAAGCGTTTACGCGCCGTTGTTCGTCGAAATAATTGATCTCTTCCGGAATTGATACTTCCCTGGCACACACCTCTTTGATGGCCTGCTCGACAATATCAATCCCCTTTTTCAGGTTGTCATCACTGATCGTCAGCGGACACAGGAATTTGACCACCTGATCGTCAGCGCCACTGGTTTCGATGATGAGTCCATGCTTGAACGCGTGCTGAGTGATCGCGCCGGCCAATTCGCCGTTCACGCAATTGATACCCTGAAACATACCGCGCCCACGGGTGGTAAAACTGCCTTCGCCATATTGATCAACCACGGTGGCCAGTCGTTGCGATACATACCGGCCCTTACGCTTAATCGCTGCCGAAAATGTGTTGTCCGACCAGTAATGATCGATGGCCGCTTTTGCGGTCACAAAGGCAAAGTTATTGCCCCGGAAGGTGCCGTTGTGTTCGCCGGGCTTCCACTGATCCAGTGCCGGTTTCATCAAGACCACCGCAAACGGCAGCCCGTAGCCACCCAATGATTTGGACAGGGTAATAATATCTGGCTCTATCCCGGCCTCTTCAAAGCTAAAGTAATCGCCAGTACGCCCACAGCCCGCCTGAATATCATCAATAATCAGCAATACCCCGTGTTTGCGACACACGGACTGTAAATTACGTAACCAGTCAACACTCGCCACGTTGATCCCGCCCTCTCCCTGCACGGTTTCAACCATCACTGCGGCCGGTGAGTTGATGCCACTGCTGGAATCCGACAACACTTTATCCAGATACGCCGTGGTGTCGATACCGTCTCCCAGGTAGCCGTCGTAGGGCATGCGATGAACGCCGCTGAGCGATACCCCCGCTGCGTTGCGGTGATGGGAATTACCGGTGGCCGCCAACGCTCCGAGACTAACGCCGTGAAAGCCATTGGTGAAGCTGACAATGTTGTGTTGGCCAGTGACGTTGCGGGCAATTTTCATTGCCGCTTCAACCGCATTGGTACCGGTCGGACCGGTAAACTGCACCACGTAGTCCATGCCCCGCGGCTTAAGAATTTTTTCGTTAAAGGCTTCGAGGAATTCGCCCTTCGCTGTGGTGTGCAAATCCAGGCCGTGGGTAATACCATCGTTGTTGATGTACTCGAGGAGCTTTTCCTTGAACACCGGGTTGTTGTGGCCGTAGTTCAGAGTGCCCGCACCGGCGAGGAAATCCAGATATTGATTGCCTTCGGTATCGTAGAGAAATTCACCCTGGGCCTTGTTAAACACGCGGGGAAATGCGCGCGCGTAGCTTTGTACTTCCGATTCGATCTCGTCAAATATTTTCATCGCCCTGCTTTTCCTGTCTTAGTGTTCAATTCGATGTGTGTCGGGCTGCCGACGCTGCCGGTATCAGTGACACGCCGCAGCGGGCCGATGGTAACCAGCCGTTCCGTGTCGTGCTGCCCGGAAAAATGTTGGTCCCTGATAAACAGGTCCGCGCTGGATTGCGGCGCCCCATAGCGCTCCGCGACCCGGCCAAACAAAGCCCAGGAAGCCTCGTTAGCCGCGGTGATGGTGGTTTCGATATAGCGCACCGCCTGACATGCTTCCCGGTTGAGAATGTGCGCTATCATCTGCGACGCCACACCGTGACCACGAGCCTTCTCGGCGACGGCGACCTGCCAGACAAATAGGGTGTCGGGTTTATCGGGAATCAGATAACCGCTGACAAACCCGACCAGATCACCATCCAGCCTGACCGCAACCGACGTGCCGGCGAAGTGGTGGCATTGCAGCAGATTGCAGTAAACGGAGTTGGTATCGAGGGGCGGACTGGCGCTGATTAGCTGGGAAACAGCCCAACCGTCCTCCCTCGACGGTCGATAAAAGGTAAATTGTTGACTCATCCTTTCGTCCCAGACACTACAACCATATAATTACAGAACTAATTATTAGCGCCGACTAATAATTAGTTCGTTGGAATAATTTAGTTAAATAACAGCGCTAACTAACGGTTAAAACGCCAAAATTGCTGTATTTCTACTTATTATGTGCTGACAACCAGATACATTGTACACTAAGCATTTTTTGTTGCAACAGCCTATAACCTGATGCGTGACACACCGCCTGTCTCGGCATCCTGTGCGCGAACACCGCCCCGACTATGTGCCGCCCCAAACCTGCTCCAGGTAATATAGAGGCAAATAGCTAATCGGGCGTGGTCAAAATATAATCTCGACACCCGCCCTATCGACAGAACTTTAGAGAACACGGCATTGAATACCATAGATGACGTTTTGGTCGCCCTGCGTCGCGTGATTCGGGCCACCGACCTGCATTCAAAACACCTGGCAAAAACAACCGGGCTGACCACACCGCAGATTTTGCTGCTCCAGACTATTCGCGACAAAAATGACGTTACTATTGGCGAACTGGCGAACGACGTGAGCCTGAGCCAGGCGACCGTGACCACCATTCTTGATCGCCTGGAAAAGCGCGAACTGGTTTACCGGGAGCGCTCCAGTGCGGACAAACGTAAAGTACACGCTCATTTGACAGACGCTGGCGTCGGTATTTTAAAAGACGCCCCACTACCCCTGCAGGAGCACTTTACCCAACGGTTCAACGACCTGCAGCCTTGGGAACAAACAATGATTCTCTCTTCCCTACAACGCGTTGCCCATATGATGGATGCCCAGCATATCGATGCCGCACCCGTACTGGACATCGGGTCCATCGATAGGCAGAACATAAATACAGAGAATACTGACACCTAGTTTGTGTGCGACCACAGATAACAGGACCCATGGCTGCAAGGAGGTCTAACCGCCCACATACCCACAAACAGAGCGGCAACCTTCGCAAGCAATTTTTTTACCGCATCGGGCGTATTTAACAAAGGAATGGTTGCGACAGCTCGTTTACCATAAACAAACGACTCCGTATCAATGAATGATTTTTAAATTCCCGCAAGAGTCGGACGTTACTCGGCACCACAGGATACCTTTCAAACCCTTATGTCATCGAGTCCATACTCACCTGCGCCAGCAGGTAAAGGCTCACCGCAATCAGATCACTCGCACCGGGCCTCCTTTTTGACCCGAAATAATCAACGTTATCGCCTGCCAGAGTCGGCCAGACCTTTTCCTTCACGCTGACCGCGCCCTGCGCCTCAAGGAAGGGATATTTGTCCTCAATACTTTTGATTGCGGAGACGCGACCGCAAAGGCACTTGAATGTGCGCCTCGATGCCGTGTAACTAAATACTCGGGTTCTGCAACGAGCTGGGAATATCCATTTAAATTTTTGTGAGGACCCGTCCGAAGAATATGCGCGCTTTGTTGGAGCTCACCGACCTATGCCAGCCCTTTCGCTCGCCGCGCCGGCGCGATAATTTACGCGTAATGGGTGAACGGGACGTGGTGCGCTTTTTCAACAAATTCAGCCGCAGCTTTCACTCACAATTAAATTGTTGCGCTTCCCCCAAAATATCCCAATATCTCAGGGTGGGAAATTGATGCAAAAAAAATTGGAAATAGAGGACAAAATCAGGCCATAATCTGGCACACAGGCAAACAAATTTTACATGCAACTCGACATCAGAAGCACTAAACTACCGAGATGAAATCTTACAGCTTTGTCGTATTACTGTTTCTGTTCTGGATCTCTTTGTCGGGACACCTGGAACCCCTGCTGCTGGGGCTGGGGGTAGCATCTATAGCGCTCACGGTTTTTTTGTCACGGCGGATGAATGTTATCGACCATGAAAGCTATCCGCTGCATCTCTCGTTGCGATTTCCCGGTTTTTATCTTTATCTGTTCAAAGAGATCGTAAAGGCAAATATCGATGTTGCCGCTCGGATTCTGCGCTGGCAGGGGGCATCGATCAGCCCCCGGATGTTCGAAATCCCACAGCCGCAAGAATCCGATCTGGGGGCGGTGATTTATGCCAACTCCATTACCTTGACTCCCGGCACGGTCACCATCAGGTTTTCGAAAGACAACCTCACCGTTCATGCGCTCAGCAAGGCAGGAGCCGCCCAACTCGCGACAGGCACTATGTCGCAAGAAATATCGAAGCGGGTTTTCAACCAGTAATGTTAATTGCAGCTTTACTCGCAATCCTTGTCACGATGGGATTGGCCCTAACGCGCGCCCTTGCCGGGCCCACCACCTATGACCGTATTGCAGCGGTCAACATGTTTGGCACCAAGACCGTGCTGCTGATCGCTGTGTTGGCTTTTTTCTCCGGCAGAAGTGACCTGCTGGATATCGCGCTGGTTTATGCGTTGATTAACTTCATCGGCGTCGTCGCGGCGCTTAAGCTGGTCGCTCAGGGTGATTTTCACTCCTCGGACAGCGACCTGAGCGAAGCCAGACAGGAAGAGTCGAAATGATTATCGATATTGCCAGCTGGACCCTGCTGTTGGCCGGCGGCACGTTGGGTATCATTGGCGGCATCGGTATTCACCGCTTCCCCGACTTTTACAGCCGCCTGCACGCTGCCGGAATCACCGATACCCTGTGCGCCATGTTGATTCTGCTGGGCCTCGGGCTCCAGGCCGGCTGGAGTATCGCCGCCTTTAAGCTGGCCCTGATTTTCATGTTCCTCTTTTTTACCTGCCCAACCGCTTCCCATGCGTTAGCTAACGCGGCGCTGCACAGCGGTCTGCAGCCAAGGCTGGATAGCGATAAGCGTGAGGTTAGCCAATGATTGATATTGTTATCGATGTCACGCTGCTGGCCTTTCTGGTGACCACCTCGGTGGCTATCGTACGCATGACAAACCTGTTTGCTATCGTCATGCTTTATGGGATATTCAGTCTGCTGTCAGCCGGGCTGTTTGTGGTTATGGATGCCCCCGACGTGGCGTTTACCGAGGCGGCGGTGGGTGCCGGAATCTCAACGGTTTTAATGTTGGCCACCCTGGCATTGGTCAAGAGGCCGCAAAAACCTTACTTCGACGAGGCCCCTCGAGCCCACCTGCCGTGGTTGCCGCTGGTCGTCGTGGCTATCACTGGCTCGGCGCTGGTTTACGGCACCTGGGATATCCCCGCGTTTGGCGACCCCGATGCCCCAGCGCAGATACATGTTGCGCGCTACTACATCGAAAATGCCATGCCGGAAACCGGCGTGCCGAATATCGTTACCGCTGTGCTGGCCAGTTATCGCGGGTTCGATACCCTGGGCGAGGTCACAGTGATCTTTACCGCGGCCGTGGCCGTTCTGTTGTTGATCGGTGGCAGACGGTCAAATCAAAGGATTGAGGGGCAGCGGGATGAAACCTGATCTTATCCTGCGTCTTGTTGCAAAGTTCGTTATCCCGCTGATTATCCTGTTTGCACTCTATGTGCAGTTTCACGGTGATTTCGGGCCCGGGGGCGGCTTTCAGGCCGGGGTGATTTTTAGCGCCGCCTTCATTCTTTATGCCCTGGTATTCGGACTTGATGCCGCTGAAAAGATCATCCCGTCACGCTGGCTGAGCATGCTGGCTGCATTGGGCGTGATCATCTATGCCGGGGTTGGTGTGGTGTCCCTCCCATTGGGGGGCAACTACCTCGATTACTCGCTATTGGGCGGCAATCAGATTGCCGGGCAGCATCTGGGAATTCTGCTGGTTGAGCTGGGTGTCGGTATTACCGTGGCTGCAGCCATGTTGATTCTATTTTTTTCCTTTGCCGGCCGGGGTAGAGACTGATGGATTTCTTTATTGGGCACTATAATTACTGGGTTGTGATCGTCTTAATGATGGTCGGACTCTATACGGTAATCAGCCGCGGCAATTTGATAAAAAAAATTATCGGCCTGAACATGTTCCAGGTCTCGGTATTTTTGCTTTATATCAGTCTGGGCACGGTGGAAGGTGGCGCAGCGCCTATAATCGCGGAAGGCGTCAACACCTATTCAAACCCGCTGCCCCATGTATTGATCCTGACCGCCATCGTGGTGGGGGTGGCCACGACAGCGCTGGCGCTGGCGCTGGTGGTGCGTATCAAGGAATCCTACGGCACCATTGAAGAAGATGAAATCCATCATCTGGACCACTCCCTGTGATGGAAAATCACATTAGCCTGTTATTGGTCGTTGTACCGCTGATCGCCGCACCCGTGGTCGCCATATTGCCCCGCGGGCGCTTGCCCTGGGCAGCTGCGCTTATTGTTACGACCCTGTGTGCCGTACTCGCCGGGATGCAGTTGTGGGCGATCCTGCACGAAGGGGTAAGCAGTTACGAACTGGGCGGCTGGGCACCGCCCTGGGGGATCGAATACCGTATCGATGCGGTCAATGCCTTTGTCGCCCTGATCGTTGCCGGTATCGCCGCAATCACTCTACCCTATGCACTCCTCAGCGTAGAGCGGGAAATCCCTGGGGACAAGATACCGTTGTTCTACTGTGCCCTGTTGCTCTGCCTGACCGGTCTGCTGGGCATCACCCAGACCGGCGATATCTTTAACGTCTTCGTCTTTCTGGAGATATCTTCCCTCGCCTCCTACGCGCTGATCAGCCTTGGAACACAGCGGCAGGCGTTCACCGCTGCCTATCAATACCTGATCATGGGTACGATCGGCGCCACCTTTTATCTGATCGGCGTGGGCCTGATCTACTCGCAAACCGGTAGCCTGAATATGCAGGATCTGGCAACTATTCTGCCCGATGTGCTGCACCTGAAAACCGTGGCAACCGGCTTTGCCTTCATCCTGATCGGCGTTGCGCTGAAGCTGGCACTGTTTCCTCTGCATCTTTGGCTGCCTAATGCCTATACCTACGCCCCCTCGGCGGTCACCGTTTTTCTCGCCGCAACGGCCACCAAGGTGGCCGTCTATGTGATGCTGCGCATCTTGTTTACGGTGTTTCCACAGGGCTTCGCCGTGACCACACCCGCTGATGAGTTGTTTATCGTGGCGGGTATCGCCGGCATTATCAGCGCCTCTGTCTACGCCATCTATCAGGAAAATATTAAGCGGTTGCTGGCCTACTCCAGTGTGGCGCAAGTCGGTTACATGGCGCTGGGAATCGGATTGGCATCCACAGCCGGTGTGACCGCGGCACTGGTTCATCTGTTCAACCATGCCCTGATGAAGGGGGCGCTGTTCATGGCTGTCGGCGCCATTATCTACCGTATCGGCACATGCCGTTTGGACCAGATTCATGGCCTGGGTCGAGCAATGCCCTGGACCTTTGGCGCTATTGTTATCGGCGGCCTGAGCCTCATCGGAGTGCCCGGTACCGCCGGGTTTGTTAGTAAATGGTACCTGGTAGTGGCCGCCCTGGAGCAGGAGGCGTGGATAGCGGTTGCTGTAATTCTGTCAGGTTCTCTGCTGGCGGTGGTGTATGTCGGCAAACTCATCGAGGCACTTTACTTCAAACCGGTTTCGGATGCGGGGAAAGAGGTGAATGAGGCGCCGATATTATTACTGCTGCCGACCTGGGGCCTGGTGCTTGCCAATATCTATTTTGGTCTGAATACCGACTTGACGTTGGGGGTTGCCGAAAAAGCGGCGGCCATCCTCGCAGGCATGCAGCCATGAGTGCCGAGGCACTGCTGCTGACGATTCTCCTTGCGCCCCTGGGAGGTGCGGTTGGCATTGTCGCCGCCCGTCACAACCCCAATGTCAGAGAGGGGGTGACGCTGCTGAGCTCCGCGCTGATTGCCGTTTTGGTGGTGGTGCTGACCGCCCGCTTCCTGGATGGAGAGGCGTTTGCCCTCACCCTGATGGAACCGTTGCCGGGCATCGCCATTGCCTTTGAGATCGAGGCGCTGGGCATGCTGTTCGCCCTGGTCGCCGGGCTATTGTGGGTAGTCACCTCGATCTACTCCATCGGCTATATGCGTGGCCATAACGAACAGAATCAGACACGGTTTTATGCCGCCTTTGCGGTGTCCATATCCGCGACCATGGGCATCGCCTTCTCGGCCAACCTGTTTACGCTGTTCATCTTCTATGAGCTATTGACCCTTGCCACCTATCCGCTGGTCACCCATGCCGGCACCCCGGAAGCGAAACAGGGCGGACGCACCTATCTCGGCATTTTGCTGGGCACATCCATCGGCCTCTTCCTGCTGGGAATTCTGGTGACATGGTCCCTGACCGGCAGCGTCGATTTCCAGGCGGGTGGAATACTAGCGGGTCACATCGACCCCGCCTGGGCCGGTCTGCTCTACGCCCTGTTCCTGTTCGGCATCGGCAAGGCCGCCGTGATGCCCTTGCACCGCTGGTTGCCCGCGGCGATGGTGGCGCCCACGCCGGTCAGCGCTTTGCTACATGCGGTCGCCGTGGTCAAGGCGGGTGTCTTCACGTTGCTCAAGGTGACCATCTACATTTTCGGTAGTGAATTCATTCTCTCCAATGATGTGACCGGCAGCCTCATCTGGGTAGCGGCAGCCACCATCTTGATCGCCTCTCTGGTTGCGATGACCCAGGACAACCTCAAAGCGCGGCTGGCCTACTCCACCGTCAGCCAACTGAGCTACATAGTCTTGGGGGCCATGTTGGCCAGTAAGGCCGGGCTGATCGGCGCCTCGATGCATATCGCGATGCACGCCTTCGCCAAGATCACCCTCTTTTTCGGCGCCGGCGCCATCTTCGTCGCCAGCCACAGGAAAAAGGTCAGCGAGCTGAGTGGACTGGGCCGGGCCATGCCCGTCACCTTTGCGGCCTTCTTCATCGGCACCTTGAGCATCATCGGTTTGCCTCCTTTCGGTGGTATGTGGAGCAAATGGTATCTTGCTCTGGGTGCAGTGGAGACGGCACAGCTGTTACTGCTGGCCGTGTTGATGGTCAGTTCCCTGCTCAACATTATCTATCTGCTGCCCATCCCTGTCCGCGCTTTTTTCAGTAAACCCAAGAGCGGGGAACACTATACGCAGATCGCGGAGGCACCGAAGTTGATGTTGCTGGCAATGGTGCTCACCTCGAGCGCCTGCGTTCTCCTCTTCTTCTACCCCGACCCCTTCTATCGACTGGCGGGTATGGCTGCCGGAGGCTACTGACATGTCAGAAGGACAAGAGAAAATTCATTTTTTTGATCGGCCGGCGAATGTGGAGCGTTTGCTCAAGGGATTCTATGCCATCTGCATTCTGCTGGCGCTGGGCGACTTCGTGGCCCACCGCCACATCGGGTTTGACTGGGAGAGGATACCGGCCTTTTATGCCCTTTACGGCTTTGTCGCCTGTGTCCTGCTGGTCCTCATCGCCAAGCAAATGCGCAAGATCCTGATGCGCGGGGAAGACTACTACGGGGACAAATCTGGCAATGAGTGAACTATCCCCGTTCCTGATCTATTTTGCGGCCGCACTCGCCGCCGCCTGCGTCCGCGGTCTGCCGCGGCAGCTGCTACTGCTGGCAACCCCGGTGGCTGCCGGACTCTATCTGTGGCTGGGTCTCACCCCCGGAACCGATGTCACTTATACCTTGATGAATTATGAACTGACCGTACTGCGTACGGACAAACTCAGTTTGCTGTTCGGCTATCTGTTTTGTATCGCCAGCTTTTTTGCCGGCATCTTCTCGCTCCATGTGAAGGACACAAAACAGCATGTTGCCGGCATGATGTATGCGGGCAGCGCGTTGGGCGCGGTATTTTCCGGCGATCTGATTACCCTGTTCATTTTCTGGGAACTACTGGCCATCAGCTCCGTGTTCCTGATCTGGGCACGCGGCACCGAACGGGCGTTGCGGGCCGGTATGCGCTACCTGGTATATCAGGTGCTATCGGGGGTGTTGCTACTGGCCGGCGCACTGGTCTACCACCACAACACCGGCTCATTGGCATTTGACCACATCGGTCTGGACGCAGGGATTGCCGGGTGGTTAATCTTTATCGCCTTTGGCATTAAATGCGCCTTTCCGTTCCTGCATAGCTGGCTTACCGATGGCTACCCCGAAGCAACGGTAACCGGCACGGTGTTTCTCTCCGCCTTTACCACCAAGGTTGCCGTCTATGCCCTGGCTCGCGGCTTTGCCGGTGAAGAGATCATGGTCTATATCGGTGTCACCATGGCCTGCTTCCCGATCTTTTACGCGGTGATCGAAAATGACCTGCGCAAGGTGCTGGCCTACAGCCTGATTAACCAGGTCGGCTTTATGGTGACGGGTATCGGTATCGGTACCGCCCTGGCGTTGAACGGCGCCGTTGCCCACGCATTCAGTGACGTGATCTTTAAGGGATTACTGTTTATGAGCATGGGCGCGGTGCTGTATCGGACCGGTAACATCAACGGCTCGGATCTGGGTGGGCTCTATAAGTCCATGCCCAAAACCACCCTGCTTTGTATCATCGGTGCGCTATCCATCTCCGCCTTCCCGCTGTTCAGTGGTTTTGTCAGCAAGTCGATGGTGATGACCGCACTGATGCAGGAGAATCATGGCTACTTCTGGCTATTGATGCTGTTCGCCTCGGCCGGCGTGTTCCACCACGCCGGCATCAAGATTCCCTATTTCGCCTTTTTCCACCACGATTCCGGTATACGCACCGAAGAAGCGCCGCGCAACATGCTGATTGCAATGGGCGTGGCGGCGGCGCTGTGTATCTTTATCGGCTCCCAACCCCAGTATCTCTACGCCTTGCTACCCTGGGAAGTGGAATACTGGCCCTATGACCTGACCCATGTGCTGGCGCAAACGCAGTTGCTGTTTTTCTCCGCCCTCGCCTTTGTCTGGCTGAACAAACAGGGCCTGTATCCGCCGGAGCTGCGCTCGGTCAACCTGGATGCGGAGTGGTTCTATCGCCGTCTGGTGCCTGCCGGCGCGCAACACACTCTGGCCCTTTTGCGCCGCATGAAAGAAACCATGCTGAAAACGCTAACGGCGCACATGCAGAGTGTCAAAAACGAATTCGGCAAATCGCCGATGGCCACGTATCATCTCTCGGAGAGTTGGCCCACCGGCAGCATGGTCTTCTGGATTTCAGCGATCCTTGCCGCGTTTCTGTTGCTGGATATCTCTGGATTGGGGCGCTAGCTTAAAGCCGCTGAGAACAGTGGCACACCGGGCCATTCAGGATTAGATTTGTATCTGCCATGTTTTACGCGGCGGTAGCCAGATAATCATTCAGGGACTGGTTGGCGAATGTAAGTCTGGATATAAAGATATTTGATTTTGCACGGCCTGTTACCCTCTTTTCGCACTCAATCTATCCGTGTATTTTCCTGCCCAAGAGGCTTAACCTGGCTCCTTTGGGCTCAGCTTCGATTGATATTCAGCTCCAGCCCCGCTTTGATGGTGTGTTTCAACTCTCGATTAGCTCGTGGTGTTTCAATAAACAGTCAAACGCGACCAGGCCTATTCCCACTCGATGGTCGCCGGGGGCTTGCTGGAAATATCGTACACCACGCGGGAAATACCGGATATTTCGTTAATGATGCGGCTTGATACCCGCTCCAGAAATTCGTAGGGTAAATGCGCCCAACGGGCCGTCATAAAATCCACTGTTTCCACCGCGCGCAATGCGATCACGTACTCGTAGCGACGCGCATCGCCGACCACGCCGACGGACTTGACCGGCAGAAACACGGCGAAGGCCTGGCTGGTTTTGTGGTACAGATCGGCGGCGTGGAGTTCTTCGATAAATATCGCGTCGGCCTCCCGCAGAATGTCGGCGTAGCGGCTGTTCACCGCGCCGAGAATCCGCACCCCCAGCCCGGGACCCGGGAACGGGTGGCGGTACACCATATCGTAGGGCAGGCCGAGTTCGAGACCTACTTTGCGCACTTCATCCTTGAACAGTTCCCGCAGCGGTTCCACCAGTTGCATCTGCATCACCTCGGGCAGACCGCCGACATTGTGGTGCGACTTGATCACATGGGCTTTGCCGGTTTTGGCGGCGGCGGATTCGATGACATCCGGATAGATGGTGCCCTGCGCCAGCCAGCCCACATCCTGCAACCGGCTCGCCTCGCGGTCAAAGACTTCAATAAACGTATTGCCGATGATCTTGCGCTTTTCCTCGGGGTCTTCGATGCCCGCCAGTTTGTCGAGAAACAGCGCCTGGGCATCGACCCGGATCACGCTGACACCCATATGCCGGGCGAACATGTTCATCACCTGATCGCCTTCATTTTTGCGCAACAGGCCATTGTCGACAAACACACAGGTAAGCTGGTCGCCGATGGCGCGGTGCAACAGCGCCGCCACCACGGAGGAATCGACGCCACCGGACAGGCCCAGAATAACCTTGTCGAGCCCCACCTGTGCGCGCACCGTCGCGATCGCATCCTCGACGATGTGCGCTGCAGTCCACAGGGCTTCACAACCACAGATATCCAGCACAAAGTGCTCGAAAATACGCTTTCCCTGCAGGGTATGGGTGACTTCGGGATGAAATTGAATGCCGTAAAAATGCCGATCTTGATCGCCCATGGCGGCAATCGGGCAGCTGTCGGTTGAAGCCAGTACGGCAAAGCCGGCCGGCGCCTTCACCACTTTGTCGCCGTGACTCATCCACACGTCGAGCAGCGCGGCGCCATCCTGCGGGTTAATGTGATCGCTAATGCCGCGAAACAGCGCGCTGGGGCGGCGCACACTCACCCGCGCGTAGCCGAATTCACGCTGCTCGGATGACTCCACCGCGCCGCCGAGCTGCGTGGCCATGGTTTGCATACCGTAACAAATACCCAGCACCGGCACGCCCAGCTCAAATACCGCCATCGGCGCCCGGGGCGCCTGCCCGTCGGTAGTGGATTCGGGGCCGCCGGACAAAATAATGCCGCTGGGCGCAAATTCGCGCATCTCGCCTTCAGTCATATCGAAGGCGCGGATTTCCGAATAGACCCCGATCTCGCGCACACGGCGCGCAATCAGCTGCGTGTACTGGGACCCGAAATCGAGAATCAGTATTTTTGCCGCGTGAATATCTGTCTTCATTAATTTCCCGTTATTGGATTACTTTTGCCGGAGTACCGCGCAAGTCCGCGTGCCAACTTGAACAACCTGTGTACTGGCCCGAAAGCAAAACGGAGCCTGCCGGCCCCGCTTATGGTTCGCTGCAAATCACCTGACCATGCCGAGGCCACAGCGATGGGCGATCAGCGCCCTGTTCAACCTGCCCGTTAGCGTCCGCCCACCGGGTAATTGGGCGACTCTTTGGTAATACTGACATCGTGCACGTGGCTCTCGCCGATGCCCGCCGACGTAGCACGCACAAATACCGGTTCGCGGCGCATGGTTTCGATATCGGGACTGCCGGTGTAACCCATCGCGGAGCGCACCCCGCCCATCATCTGGTGAATAATAACCGACACGGAGCCTTTGTAGGGCACCCGACCCTCGATACCTTCCGGTACGAGTTTTTCCGTACCTGCGCTGGCATCCTGAAAGTAGCGATCGCTGGAGCCCATATTTTGTGCCATCGCGCCGAGGGAGCCCATGCCGCGATAGGACTTGTAAGTGCGCCCCTGAAAGAGTTCTATTTCGCCCGGCGCTTCTTCCGTACCGGCAAACAGGGAACCCATCATGACGCAGTGCGCGCCAGCGGCAATGGCCTTGGCGATATCGCCGGAAAAGCGCACCCCGCCATCGGCGATCACCGGAATATCCGTACCCTGCAACGCCGCCACCACGTTTGCCACCGCGGAAATTTGCGGTACGCCGACCCCGGTGACAATGCGCGTGGTGCAGATGGAGCCGGGGCCGATACCCACCTTGACGCCATCGGCGCCCGCCTCGGCCAGCGCCAGCGCGGCTTCGCCGGTGGCGATATTGCCGCCGATCACCTGCACGTCCGGGTGAGCTTTCTTAATCTGACGAACGCGCTCGATCACATTGCGCGAATGGCCGTGGGCGGTGTCCACCACCAGTACATCGACGCCGGCCGCCACCAGAGCCTCGACCCGTCGGTCGGTATCCGCGCTGGTGCCGACGGAGGCGCCGACCCGCAAACGCCCCTGATCGTCCTTGCAGGCATTGGGGAAACGCTCGGCCTTATCGATATCCTTTACCGTAATCAGGCCGCGCAGATCGAATTTGTCGTTTACCACCAACACTTTTTCAATACGGTATTTGTGCAGCAAACCCTTGACCAATTCGGGGTTAGCCCCTTCATCCACCGTCACCAGGCGGTCCTTCGGGGTCATCACGCTCTCTACGGACGCATCGAGATTGGTTTCGAAACGCACGTCGCGCCGGGTAACGATGCCCACCAGCTCGCCATCGCGCAGCACGGGAACCCCGGAAATATTGTGCACCTTGGTGAGGTTGATCAGATCGCGAATTGTGGCGTCGGCGTTGATGGTGATTGGATCCTTGACCACGCCGCTCTCAAATTTCTTGACGGCGCGCACTTCGAGCGCCTGTTGCTCGATACTCATGCTCTTGTGAATAATGCCGATTCCGCCCTCCTGGGCGAGTGCGATAGCAAGACGCGCTTCGGTCACCGTATCCATGGCGGCGGATACCAGTGGAATATTAAGGTCGATGGCGCGGGTCAAACGGGTGCGAAGACTAACGTCCGTGGCCACCACCTCCGAATAGCGGGGCACCAGCAAAACGTCATCAAAGGTGAGTGCTTCCTGATCTATTCGCAACATAACGGTCTATCTCGGACCCGGTGGAATGGAGGAAACGCGACATTATAGCGATGCCCACCCATGGGGTAAACTGAAATAAAACGCGCCCTCAATCTTCTCTTGTTGTTGCCCCGACATCACCTACAATGGATACCATGCAACAACAAACAACAAACGCGGATCAACGTCTGGTCTATACGGTCAGCGCCTTAAATCGCAAGGTTCGCCAGTTACTGGAAACCCATTTGTCGGTAATCTGGGTTGAAGGGGAGTTGACCAATCTGGCACAACCCGCATCGGGTCACTGGTATTTCACCCTCAAGGACAGTGGCGCACAGGTACGCTGCGCCTTGTTCCGCCAACGGGGACGAAACGTCGCTCTACGTCCCACCGACGGTATGCAGGTGCTGGTGCGCGGGCGCGTGGGGCTGTACGAAAACCGGGGCGATTACCAGCTGATTGTCGAACACATTGAGCAAGCTGGCCATGGCGCCCTGCAACGTCAGTTCGATGAACTAAAAAATAAACTGGCGCTCGAGGGCCTGTTTGCCGTCGAACGCAAACGAGCGCTGCCGGTATTTCCGCAACGGATCGGCGTAATTACCTCCGCCAGCGGCGCGGCGTTACAGGATGTTTTGCACGTGTTGCAACGCCGCTTCCCCATCATTCCGGTGGTGGTGTACCCCACGGCAGTGCAGGGCACTGCCGCCGCTGCACAGATTGTCGCGGCACTCGATCTGGCCAACCAGCACCAACGGTGCGATGTGCTTGTTCTGTGTCGTGGCGGTGGCTCTCTGGAGGACCTGTGGCCATTTAACGAAGAAACCGTGGCCCGCGCTGTGGCTGCCAGCGTCATTCCGGTGATCGCCGGTGTCGGCCATGAGACCGATACCACCATCGTCGATTTTGTTGCCGACGCGCGCGCCCCCACCCCCTCCGCCGCCGCCGAACTGGCGACCCCGGATGGGGCCGAACTCTACGCCACCATCGACGGCTACGGGCGGTGGTTTGCGCAGCAGGCGCGGCAGCACCTGCTGCGCGCGCGACAGCAGGTGCATTGGCTCAACAAGCGCCTTCGTCATCCGCGGGATCACCTTGCAGCACGGGCACAACATCTGGACCACCTGGAAATTCGCCTTGCCAATGTCATCGCTGCCAACCTGCGGCGCAAGCGCGCCGATCTGCGTCAAGGCAGCGACGCCCTGCAAGCTCAGCGACCCGACCACCGCCTGCGTCAATTACAGGTGCGCTTCGCGCATGCCCACGACAATCTCAAGCGCGCCGCCCGACGCGCGCTGACCCAGCGCCGCCAACAACTCGCTCACGTAAGCAATCTGCTACAGACCGTGAGTCCGCTACACACACTGGAAAGAGGGTACGCCATTGTGCAGGACAGGGACCAACAGGTGGTCAGCCATGTCGCCCAAACCCAGGCGGGAAACTCCGTGACAGTCACGGTGGTTGACGGCAGTCTCGATTGTGTCGTCACCCAAATATACGAACAACCCAGAAAGCGAGGGCGCTGATGTACCGGACGGCAAGGGTTAATGCGGGACCACCCAAGCGAGCTCATAGTGTTGTTTTTTCTCTATTGGTTACGTACTTTTTTTTGGCGAGCGCGGTGGTTGTTGCGCAGCCGGAAGAGTGGGATCTGACTGAACTGTACGCTGATGTCTCGAGTTGGGATGCGGCGCGGCAAACACTGGACAGGGAAATCGACGCCCTACAGCAATGCGAAAGCTTACTGGCGCGTAGTGCGAGCGACCTGGCCTCCTGCCTGGAAAAAATAACGGCCGTGCACAAGGAAATGTGGCGTGTTTACACCTACAGTTTCCTGGCCAAAGACACAGATCTCAGCAATTCCGCTTATCGGGAACGGCAATCCATCGCACAAACGCTCTACAGTAAATTTGAACAAACCGTCAGCTTTGTCGAGCCCGCCCTGCAACGCATCGGCGCTCCCACCCTGGCGCGCATGCAGAACGAAGAAAAACGCCTCGCCAATTACGAGTTTACGATTCGCAACGCGCTGCGCAAAGGCAGGCATTTATTGTCCGCCGAAGGCGAAAGCCTGCTCGCCGCGGCGGGCAACCCCCTGCTCGCCGCAGCGGACACCTACGATGTACTGACCAACGCGGAAATACCGCGGCCACAGGTGACCCTCGCGGACGGCACGACGGTAACCCTGACCGCTTCCGCCTATACCAAATATCGCGCCGCTGCCAACCGCGCGGATCGAAAATTGGTCTTTAACCGGTTCTGGCAATCCTATCGGGCTTTCCAACAAAGCCTGGCGACCACTCTGGAAGGCAATACCAAAGCCAATATTTTCCGCGCCCGGGCGCGCCATTACCCGTCTGCCCTGCACGCGGCACTGGCGCAGGACAATATTCCCGAAGCGGTATACCTGACGCTGGTGGCCACGGTTAACGACAATCTCGATACCCTGTATCGCTATCTCGCGCTACGCGCGCGTATGTTGGGCGTTGCAGACAGTCAATATTACGATATTTATCCCGCCGTTATCGATCTGCGAACCCATTACAGTATTGCGGAAAGTCGCCGCATTATCGTCGCGGCCCTGGCGCCACTGGGTACGGCCTACAACACCAAATTACGTTACGCCCTCGCGCAAAACTGGATGCATATCTATCCCCGCGAAAACAAAACCAGTGGCGCTTACGTGATGAGTGCCGCTTACGACGTCCATCCGTATGTATTGCTCAACCACAATGACGATTTCGAATCTCTCTCCACCTTCGCCCACGAGTGGGGTCACGCCATCCACAGCCTGTTGGCCAACGAAAGCCAACCCTTCCAGACCGCCGACTACGCGACATTTATCGCGGAAATAGCGTCGATCACCAACGAGGTATTACTCTACGATTATTTGCGGGAACAGGCCGCCAGCGACGATGAAAAACTGTATTTTTTGTTTAAGGAGTTACAGGGAATACGCGGTACGTTTTTTCGTCAGACGCAACTTGCAGAATTTGAACTCGCCGTTCACCAACGGGTTGAACAGGGCGGCGCCCTGTCGGCGGACATCTTAAACAACCTGTATGGGGATCTGCTGAAACGCTACCACGGTCACGATCACCAGATTATGATGATCGACGAGGCCTATGCGGTGGAATGGGCCTACATTCCGCATTTTTATCGCAATTTTTACGTGTACCAATACGCCACGTCCCTTGCCGCCGCCTACCATTTAACTGAAAAAATTCTGACTGGCGGCGAACGGGAACGCACGGAGTATCTATCCATTCTCCGCGCCGGCGGCTCCGATTACCCCTACGATATACTGAACCGAGCAGGTGTCGACATGGCTGCCCCGGCGGTCTATCAGGCGGTGATACGTCGCGCTAATCGGTTGATGGACGAAATCGAGAAAATTCTGACCCGTCGCCAATCGGCGTCGCCGTGAACGCTACCGGCGCCAGAAGTCAGCACACAATGTATTTTATTTTTTTGCGCGAGTCGCAGCACGGCGGCCTTTGCCAGTGTGACCAGAACTGAGTTTACGCTTGCGATCCGCGTAGGGATTTTCCCCTGAACGCAGCTGAATGCGCAGCGGCGTGCCGTGCAAATTGAGGGCGCGACGAAAGGTTTTTTCCAGGTAGCGCACGTAATGTTCCGGAACCGCATCGGTCTGATTGCCGTGAATTACAATCACCGGCGGGTTGCGGCCACCGGCGTGAGCATAGCGCAACTTGATGCGCCGTCCATGCACCATCGGCGGCGCGTGCTCCGTCACCGCATCCTGCAACAGGCGAGTTAAACGGCTGGTGCCCAGGGTGTCGGTTGCGGCGCGATACGCTTGCTGGACGGATTTATAAAGATTCCCCACCCCGGTACCGTGGAGCGCAGAAATAAAATGTGTGTCGGCAAATTCGGCAAAGCGCAAACGCCGTTGCAGTTCGGTTTTTATCCATTCCCGTTGCTGCGGTGCGACGCCATCCCACTTGTTCACCGCCACCACCATTGCGCGCCCCGCATCGAGAGCGTGGCCCAGCAGATGCATATCCTGATCCACCAAACCCTCGTGGGCGTCGATTAGCAACACCACAACATTGGTATCGTCAATGGCGCGCAGGGTTTTGACGATGGAAAATTTTTCCACCGTGGATTTAACATTTTTGCGACGGCGCACCCCTGCAGTATCGATCAATGTATAACGCTGCCCATGGCGTTCGTAATCGATGTAAATACTGTCCCGCGTCGTACCTGGCTCGTCGAACACCACCACCCGCTCCTCCCCCAGCAAGCGGTTTACCAGTGTCGATTTGCCCACATTGGGGCGCCCCACCACGGCAATGCGAATGCTGTCGCCGCCGGGTTGCGGCGTTGGAATATCCGCATCCGCAGGAAAAGCGGCGAAAAAACGCTCCATCAACTGCTTGACACCGCGCCCATGGGTCGCCGTTGTAGGAAATAAATCGGCAAACCCCAACGAATAAAAATCCGCCAGCGCGGCATCTGGATCGACGCCGTCAATTTTGTTGACCACCAAAAATACTGGGCGATCCAATTGCCGCAAGTGGGCGGCAATAGCGTGATCCCCCGCAGTGAGGCCAGCGCGAGCATCCACCACAAAAAATATTGCGTCCGCTTCTTCAATAGCGAGACGTGATTGTGCAGCAGCCACCGCATCCACACCCTGTTCTTCGCCACCGATGCCGCCGGTGTCGACCACCATAAAACGTCGCCCGGACAACAGTCCTTCCCCGTACTGTCGATCTCGCGTCAGTCCGGGATAGTTAGCCACCAGTGCATCGCGGGATTTGGTCAGGCGATTAAACAGGGTGGACTTACCGACATTGGGGCGCCCCACCAGGGCGATAACAGGCAACATGGAATGCGTAGACGTATCGATTAATATAAAGGAGGCCGCATTCTACCCGAATGCCGCACTGGAGACTAACTTGGCGGCCCGCTGGAACTCTGGGCAGAGTAAACAAACGCCATACGCCGCGCCCCCATCACACACCACGGGACGCACCGCAGGATCTAATCCCGCGCCCGCAACGACGGGCGCGGGACAGGCTATGCGTTATTTATTTTCGAAACGGTAGGCTGTAATGTCGCCGCCGTTATCCAGCACGTACAAGGTCTCGCCGTCGGCGGACATCGGTACGGTCAGGCCGTCGCTGTCGACGCGAATGCGCGCCACAAAATGGCCATCCACCTGAGACAGCACGTGCAGATACCCCTCGCTATCGCCCACCGCCAGATAGCCACCGGCCACTTCCGGCGCGTTCAGCTTGCGATTTTTTAACTGCGCGTTACTCCACAGTTCCTGCCCACTACTGGCGCGCAGTGCACGCACCCGGTCATCGCTTTCGACAACATACACCTGATCCAGACCGTAAGCGGGGCGCAACACACTGGAACTGTCCTGAAACCACAGTTCACGTCCGGTGCCGCGACTTAGCGCACCCACCCGCCCCTGATAACTGGACGCATAAACCACGTCATTTTTCAGCAATGGCGTGTTGACATCCACCATGCGTTCCAGCTCGGTGCGCCCCTTGGGCACGGCGATACGACTCTCCCACAACAGGGTGCCAGTACTCGCCTCCACACCAAACACTTTGCCGTTCGCAAAGCCGGCCACCACCATCGTGTCAGTAACAATGGGGGAGCCTGTACCGTGCAATGTCAGCACCGGCACATCCACATCAAAACGCCACACCACCTCGCCAGTGTCCGCCGACAGGCCGTACAGTTTACTGTCCTGAGTTTGCACGGCGACAATATTGTCATTGGCAGAGGGCGCAGCTAATACCTCGCTACTGACCACCGCGCGCCACCGCTCGGTGCCACTCTCCGCGTCCAGCGCAATCACTGCGCCGTCGGCATTACCCACCAAAACCAGACCACCACCCAGACCCACACCACCGCTGAGGGAGGTATCGAGCTCGGTGCGCCACAGCTTGTCGCCATTCTCGGAGCGCAACGCGAGGACAGCCCCTTCATGGGTTGCCGCGTACAGGGTCTGCCCGTCGAGATTGGGATGCAGCGTGGCCAGATAACCTTTCTGCGCGCCACCGATACCGGTGCGCCATACCTTGCGCACCGAAATTTCCTCGTCGAAACTGACCAGTTCCGCCATTTTTGTGGGGCTATCCTCGGCGTCATCTTCGTCGCCTTCCCAGAATTTCAACGCACTACAACCGGACAGCAAAATCGCACACAACAGCCACGACAGGTGTTTCATTCAGCATTCTCCTCGGAAACCACGTCTGCATCAGATGGTGGTGTTACAGCGCCCGGCAACACCTGGTTAAGTTTGAGCTCCAGTATGGCGCGCGCGTTTTCGTCGGGCGCGCCCAGGGTATCCAGCGCCAACTGATAGGCGGCGCGCGCCGCAACGTGATCACCACTTAACACCTGGATATCGCCACGCACCTCGGCATACTGACTTACCAGCGCCTTTGGCACGTCCCGTTCAAGCACCGCCAGTGCTTCAGGGTACACGCCGCGGGCAGCCAGAACCCGCGCCAGTCTCAGGCCGGCTACTGCCGCCAGTTCTTCATCGGCCGCTGCCATAATCGCCCGCAACTCCGTTTCCGCAGCTTCCAGGTTTTGATCGAGGACCGCCAGGCGCGCCTGCACAAAACCTGCGTAATGGGCGTATTGACTGCGTCCATGCCGTTCTTTCAAGGCCCCCGCCAATTCGCTGAGTCGGGCGCGCTGCTGTGCATTCAGTTCGTCCGTATCCGTTGCCAGGCTTATCATTTCAGCGTACAGCAGCGACGCCTGTTGCGCTTTGCGCTCGCTATAATCCTGCCATTGGTGCCAGCCAAACCAGCCGCCCACGCCCAGGACAACTAGCAACAGGGTGTGAGCGCCACGCTCTCGCCACCAGCGCTTGAGCATTTCCATCTGTTCTTGTTCGGTAAGATGATCGGCCACGGTTATATTCCACCTTGTAATGTCCACTAACTTTATTGACGTTTAGTTTTTCAAAACGGGGGCGCCGTTCAACGTCTACAGCACCCGTTCGAAATGCTTAAGTACGATCCGCAAATTCCCTGTTCAACAGCGCTACCGCGTCACCTTCCGACAAGGTTTGCTGGGGGATTTCGCGACGCAAGTATTTTACCGTTACCTTTCCCGCCGCCACTTCATCCTCGCCCAAAATCAGCGCCACCTGCGCACCACTGCGATCCGCCCGCTTGATTTGTTGTTTGAACCCACCGCCACCGCAATGGTTCTGAATGCGCACCCGGGGACAGGCGGTGCGCAGCCGCTCGCCAAACGCCAGAGCCGCCGGCGCAATATCGCCGACGGCCACCAGATAGGCGTCCAGTTGCCGGGCGATACTATCCGGTAGCGCTCCGACGGCGTCAAGCAACAGCACCAGTCGCTCCTCCCCCAGTCCGCACCCAACCGCCGGTGTCGGTTTACCTCCCAACTGCTGCACCAGATCGTCGTATCGGCCACCCGCACACACCGTACCCTGAGCGCCGAGACTGTCGGTGACCCATTCAAAAACCGTTTTGCCATAATAATCCAGGCCGCGCACCAACCGCGGATTAATACGGTAAGCCACACCAGCAGCGCTCAATAATTGTTGCAGCGTGGCGAAATGTTGTTGCGATTCCGCATCCAGAAAATCCAGCAGGCTCGGCCCCGATTCCAGTAATGCCTGAGTTTCCGCGTTCTTGCTGTCGAGGATACGCAGAGGATTCGTCTGCAGACGCCGTTGACTGTCCCCGTCGAGACGCTCCCGGCGCGTGCTCAAAAATTCCACCAGCGCCTCCCGATAGCGGGCACGGGATGCCACATCGCCGAGGGAATTGATTTGCAGTTCTACATGCTGATCAATACCCAGAACGCGCCACAAACGCGCCGTCATCACAATCAATTCCGCGTCGATGTCCGGGCCATCGAGCCCAAACACTTCGGCGCCAAACTGGTGAAATTGTCGCAGGCGACCCTTTTGCGGCCGCTCGTAGCGGAACATCGGACCGCTATACCAGAGCCGTTGAACCTGATTGTAAAGCAGCCCATTTTGTTCGCACGCGCGCACACAACCGGCGGTGCCCTCGGGGCGCAACGTGACGCTCTCGTCGTTGCGATCGGAAAAGGTGTACATCTCTTTCTCGACAATATCGGTAACCGCGCCGATCGAACGGCGGAACAGTTCGGTCTTTTCAACGATTGGAAAGCGAATTTCGCGGTAGCCGTAACTGCCGAACAATCGGGCCACGGTTGCCTCAAGATATTGCCAGCTGGAGGATTGTTCGGGCAAAAGATCGTTCATGCCCCGCAGGGACTGTATTTGTTCCGACATTGTTACCCGTTAATTATTCATCAGGATTTTGCGATAACCCGACTGGCCGCCAGCGCTTTTTCGTCGAGCTTATGGCGAATGGCGCGCTCCAGTTCGTCGACCAGATTTTCCTGGCCGAGTTTCACGCTGGGCTTGCCATCGATGTACAGCAGATTTTTCGGTGCGCCGCCGGTCAGGCCCATC
Organism: Gammaproteobacteria bacterium; assembly: GCA_038106145.1. Classification (GTDB taxonomy): domain Bacteria; phylum Pseudomonadota; class Gammaproteobacteria; order Pseudomonadales; family Porticoccaceae; genus JBFJKD01. The sequence continues at coordinate 79,517 of JAYODD010000008.1, forward strand.
TCGGCAACTTTGGCCTCGCCCGGGCCATTGACAATACACCCGATAATCGCCACATCCAGGGGCTCAGTCACATCTTCCAGGCGCCGCTCCAGCTCGTTGAGGGTACGAATGACATCAAAGTTCTGCCGCGAACAGCTGGGACAGGCGACAAAATTGATGCCCTTGCTGCGCAGGCCCAGACTTTTTAGCATGTCCCAGCCAACTTTTACCTCTTCCACCGGATCCGCCGCCAGGGATACGCGCAGGGTATCGCCAATACCCTCCATTAACAGCATACCCATGCCGATCGAAGACTTGACCGTGCCCGCGCGCAGACCACCGGCCTCGGTAATACCCAGGTGCAACGGATTGTCGATCTGCGCCGATACTAAGCGGTAGGCGGCCACCGCCATAAATACATTGGAAGCCTTGATACTTAATTTGAAATTGTGGAAATCCATGCGTTCCAGAATGTCGATATGGCGCAGCGCGGACTCCACCAGCGCAGCGGGCGTCGGCTCGCCGTATTTGCGTTGCAGATCTTTTTCGAGAGACCCCGCGTTGACACCGACACGGATCGGTATATTACAATCCCGCGCCTTTTCAACGACGGCGCGAACCCGATCCGCGCGGCCAATATTACCCGGATTGATGCGCAGACAGTCGGCACCCATGTCGGCGACTTTAAGGGCAATTTTATGGTCGAAGTGGATGTCGGCCACCAATGGTACGGACACCTGCTTGCGGATTTTCCCAAAGGCCTCGGCTGCGTCCATACTCGGCACGGATACGCGTACAATATCCGCCCCCGCGTCGCACAGACTGCGTATTTGCGCGACCGTGGCGACCACGTCAAGCGTTTCAGTGTTGGTCATGCTCTGCACGGAAATGGGCGCATTGCCGCCCACCGCGACGTTACCTACCATCACCTGGCGGGTCTTGCGACGTTGAATTGGCGACTGGGTGTTCATACGCAGTTGCCTACTGTCCCACCACAAAGCGCGCGGCACGGGTTTGCGGATTAATATCCGTCACCGGAACGCTCTCGCCTCGATAATTAACCGTTACCCCAGGGGCATTGCCAAGAATTAAACTGAATGGCGGTTGGCCATTCAGCAACAGCCGGGCACCCGCGGGCTCTTGCGTCATAACGAGTATTGCGCCGCTGCCGTCAACCACTTTGACCCAACTTTCCTCGACAAAGTTCAGCTCAAGAGCCCCGGGCGGCGCTGTCTCCGATACCGCGGCGGCGATCATCTTATTTTCGCCGTCGATGTCCCTGCCTGGTCGTTCCCGGTCTTGCGAGGTCCCTTCACCGGGTTGCGCCGCGATGGCACCGGTTATCTTGTCCTCCGCAGGGTCCGGCGGAGCTTCGCCAACCGTCCTCGCAGTCACCGGCAATGCCTCATTGCCAGCGGGTACCAACGCGCTGCTGTGCAGGGCTGTTACCGATTTCTGGTCGGGCGCCGCGGTCACCGCACTCAGGACCGGCGCAACCGTGTGCCCCAACTGCCCGTTTGCCAGTGCCGCTGAGTACTCTTTATACAGCCACTTGCCAACCGCCGTAAGCGCTGTAACAAGCACCGCTGCCACCGCAATCAACATCAGCAAATGCACGCGCCGTCGATCGGGCTGATAGTGATTGCGCATCGCCTGGCTCTGATTGACTTTCGCCCGCAGCCCTTTATCGCGCGTTTTGTCCAGCTCGGCCTGCACCTTTTCGTAAGCCGCTATCAGCGGTGTTTCGTCGATATCGAGTAATGCGCAGTAGCGACGAATATAACCGCGCACGTACACCGCCGCGGGTAATCGTGCATAGTCGTCCGCTTCAAGGGTATTCACTGCCCCGGGGGTTAAACCAGTGTGGCTCGCCACCTCCTCGATCGACATACCCCGTTCGCCGCGCTTCTTGCGCAGCACCAGGCCCGCGGACTGCAATCCCGGATCCAAGATCGTTCCTGCTTTTTCCTCAATGCTCACCTGCGAGCCACCGCTTGTATTCGAGCGCTTCTTCGGAATATGGAAACAATTTGCGCAAGGCGAGCCCCTGACTGGCCTCTGCGTCCTTGTTGCCAAATTCTCGTTCCAGTTTGACGCCCAACCACAGACTTCTGGCGGTGGCCTTGTGCAACTGATGGTACTGATCGAGGTAGGCCTTGGCGCGGGGATAATCACCATCGTTAAAATAACGGCTGGCGAGTTCGATATAGGGGCGCGTCAAACGGGGGTTCAAACTAATCGCCTTGAGCCAGGCGTCGCGGGCCTGGTCCAGTCGATTCAACCTTGCCGCGGTGCTGCCGAGACTTGAATACACTTGAGCGCGGCGGGAATAGGTCGTATCGGATGCCGCTTTTTCCAGCTGTTGGTAGGCCTCCTCGTAGCGCCCCTGGCGATAGAGGAATACGCCGTAGTTATTGCGCACCGAGGTAAAATCGGAATCGTAACTGATAGCCTTGCGAAAATGGGCATCCGCCAGTTCATACTCCCGTTCGAGCTGAAATAACAGGGCCATGCCACCGTGCGCACCCGCCGAGCGACTGTCCACCTCCAACGCCTTGAGTAAATGATGGCGGGCAGATTCGCGATTACCTTCGCCGAGATAACCCATGCCCAGTTGAATATGATCCGCCAGCAATTGCTCGCGCCGATCGGCAGCGGAAGGCTCCCCGAGCTTGGCGCGCCCGGATCCGGAGGTAGTGGCGGTCGTACACCCGGTGACCAGCAGCGCACCAACCAGAAATAACACCGCCAAAATTCTCAAGCTCATCGCTCTCACCCACTGCCACCTGTCGGTAGTTGCTGCCCCTGCAATTCTCGCTGTTTATAACGCGCGGCGCGGCGCGTGCGATCATTGACCGCGCCCGCCAACTGCCCACAGGCAGCGGCGATATCGGCACCGCGCGTGGTGCGCACCGTGACAGTGTACCCGGCTTGAATAAGGATGTCCTTAAAGCGATGCAGGGCGTTGTTGGAGACCCGTCGATAGCCCGAACCGGGAAACGGATTAAACGGTATGAGGTTGATTTTACAGGGTGTATCTTGCAACAACAGCGCCAGCTCCCGGGCCTGTTCAGCACCGTCGTTGACCCGATCCATCAATGTGTATTCGACCGTTATGCGACGCCGTTGATCGGGTAACTTCTTCAGGTAATTTTGCGCGGACCGCAACAACATGGCGATCGGGTATTTGCGATTGATGGGTACCAGTTGATCCCGCAGGGCGTCATTTGGCGCGTGCAGCGAAATGGCCAGCGATGCGTCGGTGACGTCGCCGAGACGATCGAGAGCCGGCACCACTCCCGCGGTACTCAAAGTGACCCGGCGTTTTGACAGGCCGTAGGCGCAGTCGTGCATCATCAAATTCATGGCATCGACCACATTGTCAAAGTTGAGTAGCGGTTCACCCATACCCATCATCACCACGTTACTCACCGCCCGGGTGGCACCGGTTGCAAATGCACCAAATGAATTATTGGCAATCCACAACTGACCAATAATCTCCGCGGCGGTCAGGTCGCCGTTAAACCCCTGTTTGCCAGTGGAGCAAAAACTGCAGTCCAGCGCGCACCCCACCTGCGATGAAACACACAGTGTGGCGCGCTCACCTTCCGGAATATAAACCATTTCCACACTACTACCGCTGTCGGTGCGCACCAGCCATTTGCGCGTGCCGTCGGCGGAGTCGACCTGGCTGACCACCTGGGGTGGACGCACCTCGGCAACCTGCATCAAGGTGTTGCGCAGTTCCCTGGACAGGTCGGTCATCAATTCGAAATCGATCACCCCACGCTGATGAATCCATTGCAGCAGTTGTTTTGCGCGAAAGCGCTTGTGCCCAAGCGCCGCAAAGAAGTCCTCCAGCTTTGCGGCGGACATGCCGAGCAAATTAATCCGCCCCTGGACTCTGTCCGTGGCGATGCGCCGTCCGCTAATGCTTGTTGCGATGGTTTCGCTCATCAGGGCCTTGTTTAACGGGGGCAAATCTCATGATCAGCGAAAAAATACGCAATTTCCCGCTCCGCCGCCGCCGCGGAATCAGAGCCGTGCACCGCGTTGGCATCAATGGTTTCCGCAAAGTCGGCGCGGATAGTTCCAGGCGCGGCATCCTGAGGGTTGGTGGCTCCCATCAGTTCCCGGTTGGCAACAATCGCGTCGTCCCCCTGGAGCACTTGTACAACCACCGGACCCGAGGTCATAAATGCGACCAGATCGGGAAAAAATGGCCGGTTTTTGTGCTCGGCATAAAACCCTTCAGCCTGCTCCCGCGACAGCTGCTGCATTTTGGCGGCAACAACCTTCAGGCCGGCCTGCTCAAAGCGGCTGATAATATTCCCGATTACGTTTTTGGCAACGGCATCGGGCTTGATGATGGAGAGGGTTCTTTCTATCGCCATGAATCTATCGCTCCAGGTAATCCAGATTAATCAGTGTAGCGCCCGCGAGCCCAGCTCGGAGCATCAAAGGGAGTGGGATTTTACTCTTGCTAACAGGGGGTTACAACAAAGTCGTGCCTAGGCCGCGAGCATCGCCCGAAAGCGCTCCACCGGGACTGGCATACTGAAATGCGCGCCCTGGTAGGTATCGCAGCCGGATTTGCGCAAAATCTCCAGTGATTCCGGGCCTTCCACCCCCTCTGCCGTTACCTGTAAACCATACTGGCGAGATACCGCCAGTATGGCCTCCACGACGCCGCGACTTTCCGGGTCGCGATGAATATTGCGAATAAACTCCCGGTCGATTTTGAGCCAGTCGAACGGCAGCCGTTTCAGGTAGATCATGGACGAATAGCCGATGCCGAAATCGTCGATCGAAAACAATGAGCCCAAATCCTTGATCGCCTCCATCTTATAGATCGCCTCATCCACATCTTCGATGACCAGGTTTTCTGTCACTTCAAAATTTAAATAGCGGGGATCGACGTTATAACTTTCCAGGCTGTGTTGAATCACCTCCAGCAGTTGCGGATCATTAAACTGGCGCGGGCTAATATTAATTCCCAAACACATTCCATCGTCCCACAAACCGTCGTCCATAAACCCGCGCACGTACTCACAGGCGGTGCGAATCACCCAGTGTCCGACATCGACAATCAGTCCGGACGATTCCAGTAACGGAATAAATTCCGCTGGCATGTTCGTCACGCGGTCCGCGTTGACCCAACGCAATAACGCCTCGCCACCCGTCAAACTTCCATCCAGTAGAGAAATTTGCGGTTGCACAAACAGTGCGAACTCCTGATTATCCACCGCTTTGCGCAAACGCGTATTGAGTCCAATCTGACGCTGAGCTTTTTCGCGAATGCTGTGATCAAAAAACGCAATGCCGTTGCGTCCCTTGCGTTTGGCCTCGTACATCGCGGTATCGGCGTACTGCAATGCCCGCTCGGCGCTGGTGTTATGGTCATTGACCAATGCGATACCGACGCTGGCAGTGAGAATAAATTCGTTGCCATCATAAAATATCGGATGGGAGATCAGTTCCTTCACCTTGGTAGCCATATCCCGGGCCAGCACAGCGCCCTCGGTAAGACTCTGTCCGATATCTGGAATAAACAACAAAAATTCGTCGCCACTCATGCGCGCCACCATCGACTGCTCGGTGATCAACATGGAAATCACCCTGGCGAGCTTACACAACACTTGGTCGCCGACGGCGTGGCCCCAGGAGTCATTGATGTCCTTGAAATGATCGAGATCCACCAATAAAAATGCCGCGCAAATATCGCGATCTTGATTTTCCAGAAAATATTGTCGAATGGTCTCGATCAGTAACTGTCGATTGGGGAGTTGGGTAAGATTATCAAAATAGAGATCGCGGTCGGTGGGATAGTCCTCTGGAGGCTCCTGTCCGCTACTTTTGCCCCGCGACAACTTGTGCAGTACCGCCGCGCGACTGGTCTGTTCACCGCTCTGGTGGAGGCGACTGTCCGCTACTGCCGCACCGATATTGAGAGCGGGATCAGGGGCCAGTACGGGCACGTGTAAGGATTCGGGCGATTGCGCGGGAGTGTCTGCTAGTTCAGCTTGAGGGTTTGCCGTTGGCGCTGGCGCCGTGGTCAGGCCCTGCCGATCGGGTTGAGATACAGGAATGTTTGGTTGCGTTGTCTGCGGCCCCTTTGAATTACGATTACGTTCGTCGGCTGCCGATAAAGGCGGTGCGGACGTCGCAATCGCGTCTGCAGTAGAGGATCGTTGATGGTTAGCTGCAGCGCTCTCCAATCCAGCGAACAGGGTCACCACCAACTCACGACCACTATCCCCCACCGGCCGAATATCCAGCGTGATCAATTCGCTATCGGCACCGTCGCGCAGCTCCCACTGCACGCGCCGTTGCTGGTCTTCCAGCGCGTTGTTCAACTGACGCTTCAGCGCCGCCAGGGCTAACGGCTCGTCGTCGCAGTTGTCATCGAGGCTGGTTCCAAGAATAGCGCGCCTGCTGCATCCAAGCAGTTGCTGGGCTCGCGGATTACAATCCACGCATACACCGTAGGCAAAGAACATGGTGCCGTAAGGCGAGGAGTCCAGCAGCAGTTTGTAGAGCTCTTCTTTGGAACTCATAAGCGGCCCTTAGCCAGATATCCGCCCTATTCTAGTCGACTTCCTCTATCCAGGCCATCTGAATGGCCTCGAGGATTTTTTCACCACAGCGTTGTGGATCGTCGTCGAATTCTTCCAGTTCCAGCACCCAACTGCGCAGATCGACAAAATTTACATAGCGTGGATCGACCTCAGTATAAGCTTCCGATAACGCAACGGCTATCTCCAGTATATCCGTCCACTTCAGTCCCATTGGCGACGCCCTCAGATAAATATTTTCTGCCCCTCTAGTGTTGCTCCGACACCATGTTGATTGTGTATTTGGGAATTTCCACCACCAGATTTTCGCGGCCCACCCGCGCCTGACAGCTCAACCGCGAATCGGGATCCACGCCCCAGGCCTTGTCCAGGTAATCTTCCTCCAGATCATCTGCGGGAGCGATGGAATCGAAACCTTCGCGCACATACACATGACAGGTAGTGCAGGCACAGGATTGTTCACAGGCGTGCTCAATTTCCACCTCCTGGCGCAGTGCCGCCGCGCAAATGCTTTCACCCTCTTCAGCCTCTATCACCTTACCGTCGGGACATAGCCCGGGGTGAGGCAGAATAACAATCGTCGGCACTTCAGACCTCCTTATCAAACTCTTCGAGGCGATGACCCGCGAGGGCCTTGCGCACCGCGTTATCCATGCGCAAACTGGCAAACTGTTCACTCGCCTGCGCCAGACTTTCCACCTGACGCGCCAGTTCGCGATGGTCCGTGCACCGCGCGCGGGCATTTTCCAGATCCGCCATGGCATTGCGCAACCGATGATACTCCTGCTCGCTCAGCAGGGTCGCGCCGTCCTGGGCTAACGCAGACTCCAGATCCACCAGCAGACGATCCGCGTCAACTTGCCGCTCGCGCAGTGCACGCACCTGTAGATCGTCTTTGGCGTGGGCAAACGAATCTTCCAGCATGGCGCTAATTTCGTCGTCGCCCAGTCCATAGGATGGTTTGACCTCAATCCGAGCCTGCACACCGCTACCCTCTTCCCGCGCCGTGACGCTCAGTAAACCATCGGCGTCGACCTGATATGTGACCCTCACCTTGGCGGCGCCAGCCACCATCGGCGGGATACCTTTGAGCTCAAAACGAGCCAGTGACCGGCAATCGTCCACCAGTTCCCGTTCCCCCTGCACCACATGAATCGCCATGGCGGTCTGACCATCCCGGTACGTGGTGAAATCCTGCGCTTTGGCCACTGGAATCGTGGTGTTGCGGTGAATGATTTTTTCCGTGAGGCCACCCATCGTCTCGACGCCCAGAGACAGTGGTATGACATCCAGGAGCAGCAATTCGTCGCCGGGTTTGTTGCCCACCAGAACGTCTGCCTGTAGTGCCGCGCCCATCGCCACTACGCGATCGGGGTCGATAGTGACTCTCGGTTGGCGCTGGAAAAACCCCTCCACTTTCTCCCTCACACGAGGCATACGGGTGGAACCGCCCACCATCACCACATCGAGAACGTCTTCAAGCCCAACCCCCGCGTCGCGCAATGTTCGTTTACAGGCCTGTAGAGTTTTGTCGATCAGGCTGTCCACCACCGCGTACATTTGCTCTCGATTGAGCTGGCCACACCAGCCATTTACATTAACCGCGACACTGTCGCTCGCGCTCAGCGCCTCCTTGGCAGCACAGGCGGTATCCATCAGCCCCCGCTGCTCCTCGGGCGTAAGGGCGTCCGGCAACGCCGCCTGGGTGCGTAGCCATTCGGCCAGGGCGCGATCAAAATCGTCGCCACCCAGCGCTGAATCACCGCCGGTGGCCAGCACTTCGAATACACCACGGGATAGCCGCATAATGGAGATGTCAAACGTGCCTCCCCCCAGATCGTAGACCGCAACCACACCGGAACTACCCTGATCCAGCCCATAGGCCACTGCCGCCGCTGTCGGCTCGTTCAACAAGCGCAGTACTTTGATGCCGGCCAGGGTCGCGGCATCCTTGGTCGCCTGGCGCTGGGCGTCGTCGAAATACGCCGGCACAGTAATCACCGCGCCATCAATGCGACCGCCCAGTGCATCTTCCGCACGCGCCACCAGGCAGCGCAATATTTCCGCCGAGGCCTCCACCGGAGTAATGTCGCCAGCGGCGGTGCGAAACCTGGGCATGCCGCCGGCACTGGGTGCGAGCGCGTACAGGGCGGTGCTGCCGAGAGAAAAAACCTCCTCCTGACCCCGCCCCATATAGCGTTTCACAGATACCAGCGTATTCACCGGATCCCGCGCGGCATCGGCCTTCGCGGACCAACCGACGGTTACCTCGTCGCGCGCCGCATAATGCACCACTGAAGGCAATAAATGCCGCCCCTGATGATCCGGCAAGGTGTCGACAGCGCCACTACGCACCGCCGCCACCAGTGAATTTGTGGTGCCTAAATCAATACCCACCGCACGCCGACGGCGATGGGGATCTGCCGACTGTCCGGGCTCAGAAATTTGTAGTAATGCCACCGAAAAATACCTGGTCCTGTTAAGCGTCCTGCGCGTCTATTGCATCCTGTAGCTGGTCGAGCAGTTTACTGAAAAATTGCATCTGGACCATGGTGCGCGTCGCCGACTGCACATCGCGCTCCCTGTGTTGCCCGGCAAACAGAGTCTGCAATTGGGCAAATTCGCGGGCCACTTCGTCGCTGAGCGCCTCCAGTTCCTTGAGCGAATCGGTGGTTTCCACCGCGCTGTGCAACCGTTCGCGCAATTCGATTTGCCGCGCAAGAAAATCCATATCGTTTACCGTGGCATTTTCGTTATCCGTCCTGACACCCATGCGCTCCAGCAAATACAACGCCCGCTGTACGGGTGAACGCAACACCGTATAGGCCTGGTTAATGGCCGCGGCGTACTGCACGGCCACGCGCTGTTGGTGGGCGGATTTGCCGACATAACGATCCGGGTGACACTCCCGCTGAATCTCGCGGTAGCGCTGCTGTAACAGTTCACCGTCGATCTGATAGTCTTCAGGAAGGTTAAAAATACGGTAGTAATCGCTGCTTACATCCACAGACAATCCAACTTAACGCACTTCTGTTCTTGCCCAATACCGGGTGCATAACGACGGCCGCGAGAATCTACCCGTCGCACCATTAAGAAGGCGATTTTAGTCATTAAACGTTAAAGCTCTCGCCGCAGCCGCACGCATCCTTGACGTTGGGGTTGTTAAACTGGAAACCTTCGTTTAAGCCTTCCCGAACAAAATCCAGCTCTGTGCCATCGAGATAAATCAGGCTTTTCGGATCGACGAAAACCTCGACGTCGCCGGATTTGAACACCCGGTCCTCGGGAGCAATTTCATCCACGAATTCCAGCACGTAGGACAACCCGGAACAGCCGTTGGTACGCACGCCAACGCGAATCCCATGACCTTTGCCCCGTTGCGCAAGGTAATTGCGCACATGGGTTTCAGCTGCTGGTGTCATCGAAATGGCCATTTACTGCTTCCTCTGTACTTGGGGCTACAACATGTCCACGCGGCTCGCTTTGCGGCGCAATTAACCGCGTCGCCATGCACCAAAGCGGCGAACGCAAATCACTCAGTTATCTCACCGCGCTTCTTGCGCACGTCTTTGATCGCCGCCTTGATAGCGTCCTCGGCCAGTACCGAGCAGTGAATTTTCACCGGCGGCAGCGCCAGCTCCTCGGCGATCTGTGTGTTTTTCATCTCCGCAGCCTGCGCCAATGTTTTACCCTTCACCCATTCGGTCAGCAACGAACTGGACGCAATCGCCGACCCACAACCGTAGGTCTTGAATTTGGCATCCTCGATAAGACCGTCGTCGTTGACCTGGATTTGCAGGCGCATCACATCGCCGCAGGCTGGAGCGCCCACCATGCCGGTGCCCACATTCGCCGCTTTATCGTCGAGCTTGCCAACGTTGCGCGGGTTTTCGTAATGATCCAGTACCTTGTCGCTATAAGCCATTTTCCACTCTCCTCAAGCCGAGCCTGTGTGTCAGTGCGCTGCCCATTGCACGGCAGATATATCGATACCATCTTTATAC
>JAYODD010000008.1:90084-117590 GCA_038106145.1 Gammaproteobacteria bacterium
TCACGCAATTTAGCCACCGCATTAATGACATTTTGAATGGCAAAATCAATTTCCTCTTCGGTCGTAAAACGGCCGATGCTGAAGCGGATGGAACTGTGCGCCAGTTCATCATTCAAACCCAGCGCGCGCAGGACATAGGATGGTTCCAGGCTGGCGGAGGTACAGGCCGAGCCGGACGACACCGCCAGATCCTTGAGCGCCATGATCAACGATTCGCCTTCGACGTAGGCAAAGCTGACGTTGAGATTACCCGCCACCCGCTGCGCCAGGGAACCATTCAGATGCACTTCTTCCATTGCGCTGAAGCCCTGCCACAAACGCTGACGCAACCCGAGAATACGCGCGTTTTCGCTATCCATTTCCTCCCGGGCGATGCGAAACGCTTCACCCATACCAACGATCTGATGGGTGGGTAAGGTTCCAGAGCGCATGCCGCGCTCGTGGCCACCACCGTGGGTCTGCGCCTCCAGGCGCACCCGCGGTTTGCGCCGCACATAGAGTGCCCCAATCCCCTTGGGACCATACATTTTATGGGCGGACATGGACAACATGTCCACTTTCATGGCGTCCATATCGATGGCAATTTTGCCGGCGCTCTGCGCGGCATCCACATGGAAATACACGCCGCGGGCGCGACAAATTTCGCCGATGGCCGCAATATCATTGATCGTGCCAATCTCGTTGTTGACGTGCATGATCGACACCAGGGTAGTGTCGTCCCGCAGCGCGTCCGCCACGGCTTGCGGCGTAATAAAGCCACCCTTATCAGGATCGAGATAAGTGACCTCGAAGCCTTCGCGCTCCAGTTGTCGACAACTATCGAGCACCGCTTTGTGCTCGATGCGCGAGGTAATCAGATGCTTACCCTTGCGCTGGTTGAAGTGTGCACAACCTTTTATAGCCAGATTATCGGATTCGGTGGCGCCGGACGTCCAGACGATTTCCCGTGGATCGGCGTTGATCAGCTGCGCCACCTGTTGGCGAGCCTCCTCGACCATCGCCTCTGCGTGCCAGCCGAATGAGTGGGAACGCGACGCCGGATTGCCGAACACCCCCTGACTGGTGAGGCATTGAGCCATTTTGTCCGCCACCCGTTGATCCACTGGCGTGGTTGCGGCGTAGTCCATGTAAATGGGCAATTTCATGCAGTTAACTCCTACTTCCTCAAACGACTACTTGGTCCGTTATCTTCCGTATCCAGCGCCCAATGAACTGGCGCGAGCGAGCCGGGGATCTACCGCAATGCGGTTTCAAACCTCTACACCGTAATTGAAGCGGTGTCGATTAAATTGCGCTGCGCCGGGAGCAAGCCGTTGCGCCGATCCTGGCGCTCGCTGACCTGCCGCACCCGGTGCTGCTCCATCAGACTGGCAAGGCTGATGCTGTTCAGAAACTGATGTATCTGCTGGCTGAGATCGTCCCATAGATGGTGGGTTAAACAGACCTCCCCGCGCTGGCAATCACCCTTGCCGCCACAACTGGTGGCGTCGGTGGTCTCGTTGACCGCGTCGATGATATCCGCCACGTTGATCTGTTCAATGGGCAACGCCAGACAATAGCCGCCACCCGGGCCGCGCACGCTGCGCACCAGCTTGCCCTGGCGCAACTTGGCAAACAATTGCTCCAGGTAAGACAGGGATATTTCCTGCCGGCTGGAAATATCCGCCAGACTGATTGGCCCCTGACCGTTGTGCAAGGCCAGATCGAGCAGAGCAGTGACCGCATAGCGGCCGCGTGTGGTCAGTTTCATCGTCAACCCCTTCGGCTTCACGAGCTGCCGGAAATTATGTAATATCCTAGCAATTTAGTCAACTAAATAATTGACTAAAATAGTTGGTTTCTACCCGGACAGATTGCCTACAGAACGGCACTCCACCGTCCAACTATTCCCCTCGCAAGCGGTGGACGGCGTTGCGAATTGAGGTCAACACTCCGCGCAGAATGGACAGTTCCATTTCATCCATACGGATCCGGCCAAACAACCGCCGTAACCGGGGCATGGTCTGACGCGGATTATCCGGGTCGTGAAAGTTCAGATCCACGAGCGTTTGTTCGAGATGCTGAAAGTACAGCTCGATATCTTCCACCTTCGCAGGCGGCAGATCCCAGTTATCCAGTCGCGGCAACCGCCCTGCGGCTTCCGCCAGAGCCGCCATTCTGACCTCGTAAGTCAGCACCTGCACCGCCGCCGCCAGATTCAGCGAACTGTAGGCAGGATTTGCGGGTATATGGACGTGATAAGTACATTTTTGCAGTTCGTCGTTGGTCAGCCCGCGATCCTCGCGCCCGAATACCAGCGCAACCCCGTGGTGCGCCGACTCCTGCCAGGCACGCTGGCCGCATTCTCGCGGGTCAAGCAACGGCCAGGGAATACTGCGCTCCCGCGCACTGGTGCCAACAACCAGGCCACAACCTTGCAGCGCGGCATCAAGGCTCGCGACAACAACCGCCTGTTCGAGCACATCCGCGGCGCCGGCCGCGCGCCACACCGCGCGATCCGCGGGGAATTCCTGCGGCGCCACCAGATAGAGCTGACTTAGTCCCATGTTCTTCATAGCCCGCGCCGCTGCGCCGATATTCCCTGGATGAGAGGTATTGACGAGCACGACGCGAATGCGATCAAAATTACCGGCATCGGCAGGCGCAAGGTTATTTTCGTGTTGCTCGGGCATATAGCCTCCCATCGCGGGGGGCGCATTGTAGCAGAGTACCCGTACAAATCTCCCCCAGCCACGTCGTTCCTGCTACAATGCGCGGCCTTTCAGCTCCGTAATAATCGGTCCTTACTATGGAACCCATGGTCAATATCGCGCTGCGCGCGGCTCGCGACGCGGGAGAAGATATCGTGCGTGCGCTGCAAAAGCGCGACCGACTCAAAATCGACGAAAAAACCCGCAACGACTTTGTTACCGAAGTTGATCGCGCGGCGGAACGGGAAATCATTTCCCAGCTGCGCAGAGCCTATCCCGATCACTGCATTCTCAGTGAGGAAAGCGGTGAGATTGAGGGTGCCGACAAAGATTCAGTATGGATCATCGACCCGCTGGACGGCACCACCAACTTTATCTACGGCATTCCCCATTTTGCGGTGTCCATCGCGTTCTGCCACAAGGGGCGTGTTGAGCACGGCGTGGTACTCGACCCCTTCAAACAGGAGGAATTTACCGCCAGCCGCGGTCGCGGTGCGCGCCTGAATGGCACCCGTATTCGCGTCACGGGTCGCGTGGCAACCGAGGGCGCGCTATTCGCCACTGGCATTCCCTTCAGCGGCCGTCAATTTGACCATATGCCCGCCTATCTCGATTGCATGCGCGATCTCGCCGCGCAGTCTTGCGGCATGCGGCGCCTGGGCGCAGCGTCACTCGACCTCGCCTACGTCGCGGCCGGTCGTTACGATGCTTTCTGGGAAATGTTTCTGCGGCCCTGGGATATCGCCGCCGGCGTCCTACTGGTCAAGGAGGCTGGCGGTATGGTGGCGGATTTTCAGGGCGATAATAACTACATGGCCAGCGGCAATATCGTCTGCGCGACACCCCGCCTGCTCAAATCGACCTTGCAAACCGTAAAAAAACATTTGGGCCATCTGAGTTAAATTATTTACGCTGTCATCGCCCTGTTAATCTGGTTGCGCATCGCTGCCACAACGACCCGCTACCGTGCGACAACCGTACAGTTAAAATGTGACGGCGCCGACAGGGAATTGCTGATAATACAAATTTCCTCCGCTTTATTTAGCAGCTTGGTGGCTTTATCCACCAGGTCCGGGGAGGGCACCACCAAGTTGGCGCTGGTGGTCACTTGGGTAAACTGCATTTTGCTCCCGATTTTATCCAGTTCCCCGCGCGCCTCACACTCAATGGCAAGCCAGTCAAGTTTTGCGATGGCGGCAATGGTTTTAAAGGACAGAATCAGACAATTTGACACCGCCGCCATCAACAACTCTTCGGGCGACCACTGATCCCCCGGACCATCAAACTCCCGCGGTGGCGCCACTACGAGTGACGGCAAATGATCGGCGCCTGCTGACAGGTTCCCGGTCGGCGTTCCAACGGCACGCACGGTATAGACATGGGGCAGCGCCTGCATGAGTGTCTCCTGTGGCACGGTTGATTCGCGGGAACGCCACGGGATGGCATAGGGTCAAACATTCGTTGTATGCAATGCCCTAACGGCTGCGCCCAGTGTAGATTAAAGATCGCGCCACGTCGCGCCAATAACTTGCGGCCAATTGCGTCAGATCAACCATTTGGCGCAAAAGCCTTTACCGCTTCCAGATCGAATCCAGGCTGGCCGTCCGGGCGCAGCGGCTGCATGCAAACATGGTTGGCACCATTGCGCCAGTGCGCCTCTAGACGCTGTGTGATGGTCGCATCATCACCCCAGGCGACGATGGCATCCACCAGCCGATCGCTACCGCCGTGTGCAAAATCCTGTTCGGTAAAACCGAGCATCAGCAAACTATTTCGATAGTTCTGCATGCCCAGATACATCCTGATAAACCCGCGCGCAATCGGCCGCGCCTCCGCCGCGCTTTTGATCCGCAATACTTTTTGCTCCGGCGCCAGAAAACTGTCCGGGCCGATAATCTCTCGCGCTTTTGCCGTGTGCTCAGGGGTAACAAAATACGGGTGAGCGCCCGCACTGCGCTGACCGGCGAGAGCCAGCATATTTTCGCGCAGCGCGGCCAGCACAACTGGTCCCTCCTGCGCCGGTTTGGGCGCCGTATACGTCACTTGTTCCATGGCATCGAGATAGTTGCGCATGGTGGTGACCGGTTTGCCGTATTCGTGTTTGCGCACCGACGTAACGATTTCCCTGTGGGACACCCCCAGACCGAGAATAAAGCGTCCCCCGCTCAACTCGTTCATGGCATTGCGCGCCGCCACCATCGCCATCGGATCGCGAGCGTAAATGTTCGCAATCCCGGTGGCTAACCCAAGTCGGTCGGTTTCCCGGGCGAGCAGCGCCAGCATCACAAATGGATCCCGACCAAACGCCTCGGGAACCCACAGCGCCCCATAACCGGACTTCTCCGCTGTCTGCGCCAGTTCGACGCACCGCGCATAACTGTGCGCATCCACCCAGCTCCACAGACCCAGTTTGGCAACATCCAATATCCGCATGGCATTTCCCCCTGATAAATCTTGGCCGGGGCTACGACAGACGCCCCATTTCCCCACTCTGGTAATCCAGCATCGCCTGACGAATTTCCGCCGCGGTATTCATCACAAATGGCCCGGCACCCACAATCGGTTCCCCCAGCGCTTGGCCGCACAGCAGCAATGCGCGCACACCCCGCGCGTCAGTGATGACGACACGCTCTCCCCCGGTATCAAACAGCGCCACCTGCGCCGCCTCAATCTGCACCGAACCGATGGTTGCCTTACCCTCCAGAACCACCAGCATCGCAGTCCAGCCAGCGGGTACCGAAAGATCAACAGGCCCGTTGTCGGTTAACTTGAGATCCCATACCCGCAATGGTGTAAACGTTCTGGCGGGCCCGTTCACGCCCGCGCAATCACCGGCGATGACGTGCACGGTACCCTGCGCCCCCGGCAAACTGATCGCGGGAATATCCGCATTCAGAATAGTCTGATACCGGGGTTTCGTCAGCTTGTCTCTGGCGGGCAAATTCACCCACAACTGCACCATTTCAAACGTGCCGCCCTGTTGCGCGAATTCGCGCCCGTGAAATTCCTCATGCACCACCCCGGATCCTGCGGTCATCCACTGCACATCCCCCGGGCCAATCGTACCGCCTCCCCCGGAGGAATCCCGATGCTCGATCTGCCCGCGATAGACAATCGTCACGGTTTCAAAGCCGCGGTGCGGATGGGCCCCCACGCCACGTTTGCCAGCAGTGGGCGGAAACTCCGCTGGCCCACCGTAATCGAGCAGTAAAAACGGACTCAGCGCGGCACCACCATCGCTGTAGGAAAACAAGGTGCGCACCGGAAAGCCATCGCCTACCCAGTGCCCGCCAGCGCCGTGCAAAACGCGGTTTAGCCGCCGGATGGTTTTTGTGTCGTCGAACGAGGTCATAGATTACTCGGTAAATTGGCTGCGCCAATCCCAATTGGGGCGCCTGGCCAGGGATGTGTAAAAGCACGGGCAACACCAAAAGATGGTGATCCTCAGGATCGAAAACGCGCCACCTGAGCGTCCGCCGCCGTGCGCAGCAAGATAGTGTCCGCGGCGATCAGAAAAAAACTCGCCCCCAGCTCGCGATAGCGCGCGGCAACCACCGGATCGGCACAGTACACGCCAGCGGGTTTACCAGTAGCGCGAATGCGGGACAGCGCCTGTTCGACAACGCGATTCACCTCAGGGTGTCCGGGCTGCCCGAAATAGCCCAGCGCCGCGGCGAGATCGGCGGGGCCGAGAAACACGCCATCCACCCCGTCCACAGCGCTGATGGCCTCCAGCTCCTGCAACCCCGCCGGGCTCTCAATTTGCACCAACAGGCACAGCTGTTCGGCAACCGCATCGGCATAATTGGACACCCGACTCCAATGGGTTGCGCGGGCCAGGCCACCCCCAACCCCGCGCACGCCGGCAGGTGGGTAGTGCATAGCGCGCACCAGTTGCCGGGCCTGCTCGGCAGATTCCACCATCGGCAGCAATAAGGTTTGCACGCCAATGTCCAGCAGGCGTTTGATGGTGGTTGCACTGTGATCCGGTGGGCGCACCGCTGGCTTTACCGGGTAGTCTGCCAGCGCCTGTAATTGCGCGAGGATGGAGCGCAAATCGTTGGGGCCATGTTCGGCGTCAATTAACAACCAGTCGAAAGCGGTATTCGCCATTAACTCGGCGCTGTAGGCATCGGCGAGGCCCAGGAAAGCGCCCAGTTGCAAATCGCCGGCCAGCAGCGCCTGTTTAAAAGTGTTGATGGGCATGGCTAAGCTCATGGCGGATACCTGTACCAAGAATACTTTTAGGTGAAACGAAAGCCCATACTGCCCAGCGGGCCAAAGTCCGCGTGAAAGGTATCGCCCCGTTCTACGGGCAGCAGGCGCGTAAACGACCCCCCGAGAATAATTTGCCCCGGCTCCAGGCCAATATTGTGGCGCGCCAGTCGGCGCGCCAACCACACAATGCCATTGCCCGGATGATTAAGTACACCCGCCGACAGGCCGGTTTCTTCCACCACGCCATTGCGCGTCAGAATGGCGCCGACCCAGCGCAGATCCACATCCGTGGGGCGCACCGGACGTCCGCCGGTAATAATGCCGGCGCAGGCAGCGTTATCGGCAATGGTGTCTGTAACCTGCCGCCGCCGCCCGCTGGCCGGATCGACCCGCTGGGTGCGGGCATCAATAATTTCGATCGCGGGACTGACAAAATCAGTGGCGCGCAGCACGTCGGTCAGGGTGATGTGCTCGCCCTGCAGGGGCTCCCCCAGATAAAACGCCAGCTCCACCTCCACCATGGGTACGATAAAGCGGTCAAACGGAATATCGCCCCCGGCTTCGAACACCATATCGTCAAACAAAGTGCCGTAATCTGGCTCGTCCAGTTGCACTGCCACCTGCATCGCGCGGGACGTCAAACCGATTTTTCGGCCGACAATTCGACGCCCCTCCGCCAGCCGCAGCCGCGTCCATTCTTCCTGAATGGCGTAGCCGTCGTCGATGGTCATGTCGGGGTAAGCCAGGGACAGTTGACCGATCGCCTCGCCGCTTTGCAAAGCGCTATTTAGTGCCGCCGCACTTTTGGTAATGACAGCTTTGTTCAACATAGCTCTGTGTATGCCCGCTTAATGACTATTAAAGTGATTGACCATTAACGGGAACATTGCGTCCCAGCGTTGGGTTTGCGCCCAGTGCCCACAGCGATCCAGTACGTGCAGCTCCGCATTCTTTAAATGCTCGAGAAAATACAGACTGGTTTCGAGGGGCACGATACGATCCTGCCGACCGTGCACAATGGCAAAATCGTGGGGCATGCGCTGCAGCGCAGATGGCGGAAGGATGAGCTCGTCCATTCCGGTGCGCATGGCGGCAAACATAATTTCCTGCACCGCGCGCACTTTCGGGTCCGTAGCAACACCAAATCGGGTTTGCACAATATCTTCGATTTCCGGCATCAAGCTGGGGTCGTAGACAAAGCTGTGCATCATTTCGCGATAACGACCAATGCGCGGATCTTCGTAGAAGGTCAGAAGGCGGGACATTTCCGAGGTCCAGGTCATGGGTGCGCCGATGGCGCCCATCAACAATACCTTGTTAAAACGCTGCGGCGCTTCCAGTGTCAGGTGCAAAGCGAGGGCACCGCCCATGGAGTTGCCCACCATATGCGCCTGTTCAATGTTCAATTCATCCATTAACGCTTTCACCTGTTCTACCCTCAGGCCAATCCATCCAGCGATATGCCCGGGCAAATCTTGCGGCAAATCGGATTGGCCAAACCCGATAAGATCCGGCGCGACCACGTAGAAATGCTCGGCCAGATCGGGCGCGCAGCGCTGCCAGTTGGACATTGCACTCGCGCCAGGCCCGGCGCCGTGCAATAAAATCACAGCGGGGTTTTTTGGGTCGCCAGCCAACAGGCAGTGACTCGCCAGTGCGCCAGAGGCAATTTTCTTTTCTACAATCGGGTGACTCATATCTTGCTCCTAAACCAAATCAAAAATCATCGAACGCAATGCTGCCTACAGGAAAATATATAAACGCTCACTAACGTTCGTTATCAGCGTTCTGAAGATGCCCGACAGACGCACACAACCAACGAGGGAATAGTATTTTGCTGCGCTGTAAACAGAGCCGGATAATACCTGCCCGCCCGGGGATAAACAACTGAGCCCCAATTCTGCCAATGCTTCCTCTTTTTACGCGTCCTCTGTACGTTTTGTACGTATCACCGACAATGTGGTTACCAACAGGGTGAGCAGAGTTAACGGTATCGCGAAGTACAGCATCGCCGCGCTATAAATCGGCACGGCCGCGTGATGCGCCGCGGCGAGAATCAAGTACAGGGTGTAGGCAATATAATACCCAAACAGCGCGGCCCCCTCCCAGCGGCTGATCACGCCGCCCGTAAAAAAGATCGGTAAACATACGAACGCCACGACAATCATGATGGGTAAATCGAAATTGATCACCGCGCTGGCGACTGCCATACCCACGGGAGACACCGCACTCGCCACACCCAATACGCCCAATAAATTGAACAGATTACTACCGACAATATTGCCAACCGCGATATCCCGCTCGCCACGCAGGCTGGCAACCACGGACGTTACCAGCTCGGGTAGCGACGTTCCCGCCGCAACAATGGTTAACCCGATGACCAGCTCGCTCACTCCAAAGTACTGCGCAATCGTTACGGCGCTCTCGACCAACCATTTCGAGCCAAGCACCAGCAGGGCCAGGCCCCCCGCAACCAGCGCGCTATTTAACAGCCAGCGGTTAGCGACCTGTTCGTGTACGCCAAACTCGCGGGCGTATTCGTCTTGCACCTGCGCGCTCTCCGTGCGACTTTGCTTGAACAAAACGACGATGTAGAACAGCAACCCGGCAAACAGCAACAGACCCTCAAAACGACTAATGCGCCCATCCAGCGCCAGCGCCAGCACCAGAATTGAGACCCCTATCATCAGCGGCACATCCATCCTTATCAGTTGTTGCGATACTGCCAATGGCGCGATCAGCGCCGACAGACCGAGAATAAACAACACGTTAAAAATATTGCTGCCGATAACGTTGCCAAGCGCAATACCGGGCTGGTGCGCCAGGGCGGCCTTGACACTGATCGCCAGTTCCGGCGCACTGGTACCAAACGCCACCACGGTTAACCCAATGAGTAAAGGCGATATACCCAGCGCGCTGGCCATGCGGGAACTGCCGCGCACCAAAGCTTCTGCGCCGACGACCAGAAACCCGAGGCCGAGGACAAAGAATAGAATTGCCATAAAGTAATCATATCAATGCAGCGGTGGTGGATCGCCTGCCAACGGCGATCCGAGAGCGCCTATCTTACTGCGAAACCCATAACCTGCGCAGCCAGGCGAAGATTGCGAGCATCCGGCACCGGCGACCTTTCTGTAGCCACTTGCAAAGCCGGGTTACATTCAGCGGGCATGGTTCACGGCACAGGGTGAGCGTGTACAATGTGCGGCCAACCAAGCGCATAAGCTGAAGTAACGGGCTATGGATAAACGCGACACCACAGACTTCGGTTTTCAGGACATTCCCGCGGCGGAAAAAGCCGGACGGGTGGCCGAGGTGTTCCATTCCGTGGCGCCCAAATACGATTTAATGAACGACCTCATGTCCGCAGGCATTCATCGGCTGTGGAAACAGGCGACCATCGAATCCTCCGGGGTGCGGCCAGGCCACAGCGTGCTGGATATCGCCGGGGGTACCGGTGACCTGGCCCTGAAATTTGCAAGACTGGTGGGCCAGTCGGGCCGGATAGTCCTGGCGGACATTAATGCATCGATGCTCAACATCGGCCGCGACCGCCTGCTCGACAAGGGTATAGCTGAAAATCTGCTGGTGGTGCAGGCCGATGCCGAAACCCTGCCATTTGCGGACAATACGTTTCACTGTATTTCCATCGCGTTCGGCCTGCGTAACGTCACCGACAAGGCGCGGGCGCTGGCGGATATGCGTCGGGTGCTGAAACCCGGCGGGCGCCTGCTGGTGCTGGAATTTTCCAAACCGATTAACCCCACGTTGGCAAAACTTTACGATGCCTATTCATTTCACCTGCTACCAAAAATCGGCGAACTGGTGACCAGGGACGAGGACAGCTACCGCTATCTGGCCGAATCCATTCGCAAACACCCGGATCAGGAAACCCTGCTGCAAATGTTGTGCGCTGCGGGTCTGGAATGCTGTGACTATCAAAATATGACCGGCGGTATCGTCGCTCTACATCGGGGAATCAAGCCGTGAACGATCAGCTGATGGCAGCAGCCTGCAAACAGGCGTCAAGCCTGATTAACAACGCGTTGCGCCACGATCCGGCCACGGCCAACGGCATGGCGCGGCTGCGCGGCAAGGTGGTGAGAATTGAGTCAACGTGGCCGCCCTTTAGGGTCAACATTATCTACCACGCCAGCGGGGTCGAATTAACTGGCGGAAGCGAACCCGCGGCCGATGTCACTCTGCGCGGCACGTCACTGGCGCTGGCCGCACTCGCCCTGCACGGCGGCGACAACACTACGTTTGCCGGCAGTGGCGTGGCGTTCGATGGCGATCAGGACATACTGCGCAGCGCGCGGCAGCTTGCACTGGAGCTCAATATCGACTGGGAAGCCGCCCTCGCCGAGCTGGTCGGCGATATTCCAGCCCATCTGGTGGGACGGGCAGTACGCCAAACCCGACACTGGGGGCGCGAAGCGACCCGGCGCGCCACCCTCGGTATTGCTGATTACGTCAAACACGAAGCACACATGACCCCATCCCCGTTGGCAGTCGACAAATGGTCGGCGCAAATCAGGTGTCTCGCCGACGATACCGAGCGCCTTGCCGCACGCATCGCCCTGTTACAAAGCCGCGCGGAAAAAACCGCGCCAAACTTGCGCTGATATGTCCAACGTTATCCGTTTGTTCACTATTGCGCGAGTCGCCTTGCGTTACCGTCTCGACACTTTTTGTGCACAGACACCGCTGCCCCCGTCCGTCCGTGCGTTGCTGGCAATGTTGCGCTTGTTGCCTGCACCGCGCGCATCCCGCGGTGTACGACTGCGTCGTGCGCTGGAGGATCTCGGCCCCATTTTCGTCAAGTTCGGCCAATTACTTTCCACCCGTCCCGATTTGATACCCGCCGACATCTGTCGGGAACTGGATCAGCTTCAGGACAACGTACCACCATTTTCCAACACGCAATTTGTCGCCATTGTCGAACGGGCGCTGGGCCAGCCGGTCGAACAGGCGTTTCTCAGTTTTGCCCGGGAACCGCTGGCCTCCGCTTCCCTCGCCCAGGTACATACAGCCGTGCTGGTGGACGGGCGCGAAGTGGTGGTGAAAGTGATTCGGCCCGGGATTGAAAAAGTCATTAAACAGGACACCGACCTGTTGCTTGGGGTCGCGCGCCTGGTGGAAAAGTACAGCGTCGACGGCCAACGATTGCGCCCAGTGGAGGTCGCGGAAAATTATCGGACCACCATTTTTGACGAATTGAATTTGCAGCGCGAGGCGGCTAATGCTTCCATTTTGCGCCGCAATTTCGAGCATTCGTCGATGCTGTATGTGCCCGCGGTGTACTGGCCATATACCAACGAAAACATGCTGGTGATGGAGCGGATTCACGGCACGCCCGTAACCAAAGTCGGCGAACTCGCGGCCTGTGGTACGGATTTCAAGGTGCTCGCGGAACGGGGCGTGGAAATTTTCTTCACCCAGGTCTTCGAGCACAACTTTTTTCACGCCGATATGCACCCGGGCAATATTTTTGTCGACACCACCAATCCGCGGCTGCCCAAATACATCGCTGTCGATTGCGCCATTATCGGCACCCTGTCCGCAGCGGACCAGTATTATCTGGCGCGCAACCTGCTGGCGATTTTTCGCCGCGACTATCGCCAGGTCGCCGAACTGCATGTGTTATCGGGCTGGGTGCCGGAAGATACGCCGATCAATGAATTTGAAGCCGCCATTCGCACCGTATGCGAGCCAGTTTTTGAACGGCCGTTAAAGGATATTTCCTGCGCGCAGATGCTGATCAATCTGTGTCGCACCGCGCGGCGATTTAACACGGAAATACAGCCATCACTGGTGTTGCTGCAAAAAACCCTGCTGAACATCGAGGGTCTCGGCCGCCAGCTTTATCCCGATCTGAATTTGTGGGCCACGGCCCATCCGTTTATGGAGCGCTGGTTGAAAAAACGTCTGCACCCGAGCGCCCTGCTGGCCACCTTGAAACGTCACGGGCCGGAATGGCTGGAACAATTCCCCCAGGTGCCGCAACTGCTTTTTCAGGCACTACAACAAATCAAGCATCTCGAGCAAACCGTCAACGCACGCCCGCGCGCCCCTACACCATCAAGGCGGCGAAATTATCTGCGTTGGTTCGGCGCCGCCAGCCTGGGTATCGGGTTGGGCTCCACCTACAGCCTGTGGCAGCCGGCTATCGCGCAGATGCCCACCGCCAGCCTGGTGCTTGCGGCAATTGGCGCGCTGTTGTTACTGCTCCGGTGATACTGTCATAATTCCCGCCACACTCCGCGCAACCCGCAACGAGACTGCCCCATGACCGACAATAAAACGGATTTTCTCGACGCTGTCGCCTGGAACAAAGACGGCCTGGCGCCCGCCATCGCCCAGGATGCCACCAGCAAACGGGTGCTGATGATGGCGTGGATGAACCGCGAGTCCCTGGCGCTCACCGTGGAGGAGGGTCGGGCCGTCTATTGGTCCCGCTCCCGGCAGGCATTGTGGCGCAAGGGGGAATCCTCCGGACAGGTGCAGACCATTCGGGAAATTCGCCTCGATTGCGACAACGATGCGATTCTACTGTCCGTGGAACAGGTAGAGGGCATCGCCTGCCACACCGGGCGCCAGGCGTGCTTTTACCGGGTGTTAAAGAGTGGGCAGTGGCAAACTGTCGATCCGGTACTGAAAGATCCGGAGATATAGATTCGGAAGGACTGGGCAGGCAAATCCCAGGCCAACGGCGAACGGAACCATAACCATGAATGACAATTTGACCACCAACGATATTCTGCAGCAGCTGACCTTGATTCTGGAACAGCGCAAAACGGGTAATCCGGAACAATCCTACGTCGCGAGTTTACACGCCAAAGGACTGAATAAAATACTCGAAAAAGTCGCCGAAGAGTGCGCCGAAACCCTGTTGGCCGCAAAGGACGCCGCCGTCAGTGGCGAGCGTGAAAACCTTATCTACGAAACCGCCGACCTGTGGTTTCACACGCTGGTAATGCTGTCTCACTTGGGCGAGAATGCGCAGGCTGTACTGGCGGAGTTAAGTCACCGTTTCGATATTTCCGGGCTGGACGAAAAAGCCAGCCGCAGCAAAAACTAGCGGAGAAAATTATGGGACTGGGTGGTATTAGTATCTGGCAACTGCTGATCATTCTGGTAATCGTGATGTTGATTTTCGGCACCAAACGCCTGAAAAACATCGGCGGTGACCTGGGCGGCGCCATCAAAGGTTTCAAACAGGCGGTGACCAGCGACGACGACAAAACCGAAAAAGCGGATCAGGCGGACGAACCCGTTGCGAGCAATACCGCGGACGCTGCCAAGACCACCGCGCAAGGCGACGCTGACAAAACTTCCTGAGCGCGACGACGCCAATTCGAGGGCCGCTAGCGGCCGGGTTCCCAATCTATGTTTGATGTGGGTTTTTCTGAAATTGTGCTGATCGCTGTGGTCTGTTTGATTGTCATCGGGCCCAAACGGTTACCGGAAACCGTGCGCTTTTTCGGCTTCTGGCTCGGTCGCATTCGACGCAGCCTGAGCAACGCCCGCGCCGACATGGAACGGGAGTTTGGTCTGGATGAGATTCGCCGCGACCTGCACAACCAGGAATTGCTGCAACGCCTGGAGGATGAACGCAAACAGGTGGAACGGGCGTTTAACAGGAGCAAAGAAACTAATCAGCCGCAGCCCGGCGACGAACTGCAAACTTCAGCAAACTCCCCTGAAAACGGGGACGCCATCGATTTCGATGCGGATTTCGACAGCGACGATCTCGACCACCCCGAAACCACCCACACGCCTTCCTCGACGCCGCCTGGTGCCAGGATCGACGAACCCCGCGACCCGCGCAACGACGAATCCATACCCGACACCCCGGACAAGGGCGCATCCTGATTGATGAACGAGTCCACCCCCGAAGCCAACCAGCCGCAACCGATGGTGACGCATCTCATAGAGCTGCGCGATCGTCTGTTGCGGGTGCTGGTGATTATCGGCTTAGTGTTTGTGGGCATGTTTCCGTTTGCCAATGAGTTGTACACCTTCGTCTCGGAACCGCTGCGGGTGTACCTGCCCGAAAACGCCACCATGATTGCCACCGAGGTGGCATCGCCCTTTTTAACGCCTTTCAAATTAACCCTGGTGCTGGCAGTGTTTGCCGCCATGCCCTTTATTCTCTACCAGGCCTGGGCCTTTATCGCACCCGGCCTGTACCGCAAAGAACGACACATCGTACTGCCGATTATGGCTTCGAGCGTATTGCTCTTTTACGGCGGCATGGCATTTGCGTACTATGTGGTCTTCCCACTGGTATTTGGCTTCTTCACCAGCGTTGGCCCGGCAGATGTCGCGGTGATGACGGATATTTCCCGCTATCTCGATTTCGTCTTAAAGCTGTTTTTCGCATTTGGCGTGGCCTTCGAGATACCCATTGCCACCATTATCCTGATCTGGACTGGCGTCATAACGCCGGACAAACTCGCCGACAAGCGCCCCTATGTGGTAGTGGGCTGTTTTGTCATCGGTATGCTGCTTACGCCCCCCGATGTGATTTCGCAGGCGCTACTGGCGATTCCCATGTGGCTATTGTACGAGGTTGGCGTCTTTTTCGGCCGTATGATTCATCAGCAGGGCGATTCTGAACTCGACGACGAGAGTGACGGGAGCCTGGACGACAACCCCAAGGATGGATAAATCGCACCAGTCTATTTTCTATGACCTCCGCACGGCGCCGGGCAGAAAAATACGCGCTATGACATGAATCTATTTCAACTTAAAACAGATTCATCATGTATCTGGTATCACTCTCCCGAAATATGGGATTGCTGTGGGCAGCCCCACACTGAACCTAACTCGTGTCCCTATTGCACTTATTTGATGGAAAATAACTTTCCCCACCCCACCAGTAGCACAAACCACACACTTTTTTGACTGCTAACCAACGGTTTACCTTGCTGGCGTGCCGTTGTAACATCGCCGCCCTGCACCGGAGACAGTACGAAAACTGTACGCAATTGCCCTGGGGACGATGACCCCTTCAAAAAAGGCACGCTGTGAATAACAGGAACAATACGTGCGGTAACAGAACACTACAGCTTATGGCACTATCCGTGGGATTGACGCCAGGCGCGAGATACGGAGAAAGGGTATGCAAGCATTAGTTGGCGTCATTATGGGGTCTACGTCGGATTGGGAGACTCTCAAACATACCACCGATGTACTCCAACAACTCGGCATCGCCCACGAGGTGGAAGTGGTGTCCGCGCACCGCACCCCGGACAAACTGTTTGCATACGCCGCTACCGCCGCAGAGCGTGGGCTCGAAGTCATCATTGCCGGCGCCGGTGGCGCGGCCCACCTGCCCGGTATGACGGCGGCCAAAACTCTGCTTCCGGTACTCGGTGTGCCTATTCAATCAAAAGTCCTCAATGGGGTTGATTCCCTGCTCTCGATAGTACAAATGCCTGCGGGTATCCCGGTAGGAACCCTGGCCATCGGGCGCGCGGGAGCTGTCAATGCCGCGTTACTGGCGGCGGCCATGTTGGCGAATAAATACGACACCATCCGCAGCGCGTTAAACGAGTATCGGCAGGCGCAATCCGCGGCGGTACTGGCCAAGCCCGACCCGCGAGACTGAGCCGCATGATTATCGGCATTTTGGGCGGCGGCCAGCTGGCCCGCATGATGGCCCTGGCCGGACACCCGCTGGGCCATCGTTTTGTGTTTCTGGATCCCGCGCCGGATGCCTGTGCCGCACCCCTCGGTGAATTGCTGGTGGCGTCCTACGACGATCAGAACGCACTCGCCCAACTGGCGCGGCAAGTGGATGTGGTGACCTTCGACTTTGAGAATGTTCCCGCCGCCAGCCTCGCGTTCCTCGCCGAGAAAATATCTGTCTTTCCGCCCCCTGCTGCCCTGCAAGCAGCGCAGGATCGACTGGTGGAAAAAAACCTGTTTCGCCAACTGGGTATCGCCACCGCCGACTACGTCGCCGTCGCCAGTCGGGACGATCTGACCCAGGCGGTGGCGCGCCTGGGTTTACCGGCCATCCTGAAAACCCGTACCCAGGGCTACGACGGCAAAGGGCAATGGCTGTTGCGCACGCAGGCCGATGTCGCGCACGCCTGGTCGGAACTGGCGGGGCGCGCTGCGATACTCGAGGCGTTTATCGCCTTTGAGCGCGAGGTATCCGCGATCGGCGTCAAAGGCCAATGTGGCGAGACACTGTTCTATCCTCTGGCGGAAAATACTCACCGGGACGGCGTACTGTTTCAGACCTTAAGTACCGCTGATGACCCCATGCAAGTGCGCGCGGAACAACAAACCTCTCTGCTGCTCGCAGCCCTCGATTATGTCGGCGTCATAGCGGTGGAATTTTTTCAGGTGGGCGACAATCTACTGGCCAATGAATTTGCGCCGCGGGTGCACAACTCGGGCCACTGGACCATTGAGGGGGCCGAAACCAGCCAGTTTGAAAATCACCTGCGGGCGGTCACCGGTCAGCCCCTGGGACAGACCGTCGCGCGGGGTCACTTCGCCATGCTTAACCTGCTCGGCGCCATGCCCGATGCACAGGCCGTCCTGGCGATACCGGGTGCACACCTGCACGACTACGGCAAAGCGCCCCGGGCGGGCCGCAAGCTTGGTCATATCACGTTAAATTGCGGTGACCGTACACCAGTTCTACCAGACAAGTTGCTCGATTTACTCTAACCGATGGCGCCCGCCGCGCGCCAGGCGGCGATGTCTGCGGCGGAACATCCCACCGATAGCAGCACTTCGTCGGTGTGCTGACCGAGCGCCGGCGCCGGTATCGGTTCGCGCGCCGCCTCACCCGCGAAAATAACCGGCGGACGGGCTTGCCGTAGACGCCCCGCGGCGGGGTGTTCGTATTCGACAACACTGCCCGCATGCACCACCCGCGGGTCGGTGAACACCTGTTCGCGGCTATTCACTTTTGCGCAGGGTACGCCGTCGGCATCAAGACGTGCAATCAAGACATCGCTACTGTAGTGCAACGCCCTTTTTTCAAACTCCTCCAGCAGGGGCCTGTAGTTGGTAAACCGCCCCATTAACGTGGTAAAACGTTCATCGTCGAGCAGGGATTCGCATTCCAGCGCCCTGCAGGCGCCTTTAAATTCGTCATCCCCCACCACAATGCAGGTAATAAACCCGTCGCCACTTTTAATAATGCGATAAAAATCCGCTAACAGGGGTTTGCGCTGTACCCCTTCTTCACCGACGAAACTGTCATTCCAGAACACATCCGCCCACAGAAAACTCAGGCTGGCATCGAGCATGGAAACTTCCAGGTGGTGACCCTGAACCTGTCCACGCTCCCGGGCGAACAGCGCGGAGGAAATCGCCTGGGCCGCAGTGTAGGCCGCGATTTTGTCGCTGACGATGGTTTTTACCAGTTGCGGGTTGCCATCCGCGTCCGTCTGGTTGATCGCGAATCCTGACACCGCCTGGATCACCGGATCATACACCCGATTTTCAGACCCGGGACCATCGGCCCCATACCCGGAGATCGACACATAGATAAGATTTGGATTGATGTTATGCAAATCCGCGTACCCATAACCGTAGCGATCCAGCGCTCCGGGGCGAGAGTTTTGCACAAACACATCCGCGGTTTTAATCAGCGCTTCCAGCGCCGGGCGAATCGCCGGGTTTTTTAAATCCACCGCGACCGACCGCTTGTTGCGATTTAAATACAGGTTATAGCCGGTAAAACCACCGCGCACACCACCCACATACCGGGATGGATCGCCACTGCCCAGGGTTTCCAGCCGAATAACGTCCGCACCCTGATCGGCGAGCAGGCCCGAGGCCAATGGCCCGGACGCATTAGTCGTAACTTCGACAATCCGTATACCTGTTAGTGGTTCCATATAGGCGGTTCCATTTCAGTGATTTGATAGTAGCGATCCCATTAGCGTTATGCTCCGCAGGGTAACACCACAAACTGAGCGTATCCCGTGTTTTTATCTTCCATCCCGCGCCGCGCCGCATCGACACCCGCTATTCAATCCACAAATACGATCATTAACAACTGTCTTTGCGATGGCACCAAGTTTACCACCACAGGCTGGCATCAGGGTCGAGCAGTGACCAGTAGCGGCCAGATTTGATGCAGAAACTCGGTAATTTTATTAGCCACACGCCATCTTGCGGAAGCCGCGTCACCGCGCTCCAGATCAGTCATATTCCAGGCCTGGAAGAGCGTAGCGAAATCCATCAATGGCTCACCGCATCCCGCAAATTCCCAGTCCAGCACCAGCAAACGACCCGTGGCGTCTTCGACAACGTTGGCGGGACTTAAATCGTGATGACACAGCACGGTTTGTCGGATACCTGCCTGAAAGCTGTCCAGCACAGGTTCCAGTTCCCGGTACAGTTGACAGGTATGCATGGGCACCGGCGCCCGCCCGGCACACAGTCGTTGCCAGTACTGGCGTACGTGGGTCGCGTAATCGAAGACCGGGGCTGCAACCGGGCACTGATGGATACGTTCCAGCAGCGCCGTTAACGCGGCGCGTTTTTCCGGGCTCTGCGCCAATTCGTGGGCCGACCAGTGTATGCCTTCAATATACTCTGTCACCAGAAACTGTTCGCGCGGCGCGCAGTACACCACCTGCGGTGCAAAATCCTGGCCGGCGATGGCGGCGAGAATTTTCTGCTCGCGACAGCGGTCAATCCCCAGCGCCGTGCCGTTTTCGGCATTCAGACGCAGTACCAGACGGCGCCCATCTGCGTTGACCAGATAACTTTGGTTGGTCAGCCCCCCAACTATGGGTTTGATCACTCGCGGCGGGTATTGCAGCGCCAGAGACCAATGCTCCCAGGTGTCAACCGCGGCCTGTACCCGCTGCGGAATCGGCATGCTGTGACTCCATCTGCTTACGCCAGGAAAAGTAGCCAAACACCACAATAATCAGGTAGGCCAGGAATAACAATGCGGTTAAGTTCAGACCCCGGTCGATGTAAAGCATCAGGGCCAGGCTATCTATCAACATCCAGTACAACCAGTTTTCGAGAATTTTTTTTGCCACCATCCAGGTGGTGAGCACGCTGCCCCAGGTGACCAAGGAATCCACGTAGGGCCAGGCGGCGGCGGTGTACGCCGTCAGAAAAGCCCCGGATAGCCACGCGGCCAGCAGCACCGTCGCCCCTGCGGCAACGTGATTTTTAAGCGGCCAGGTGCGTATTTGCACGCCGCGGTGCAACGCACCACCGCGGCGCCACTGATACCAGCCGTAGACCGCCATGCCCATGTAATACACATTAAGCGCGGATTCCATCAGCAGGCTTACCTGCCAGAACAGGGCGGTATAAATCGCGGTACTGGCAAATGCGCAGTACCAGCACAGGCTGTTTTCCCGCAGGGCCAACAACAAATAGGCCAGCGCCAACAGAACCGCCAGCAACTCCCATCCCGAGGTGTCGGCAAACTGGGCAATGACCTGTTGCACAAAACCCACTAATCAAACAGCCTGATAGTCATAAATAAACTTGGTGACAAAAATCGCCTTGCCCAGAGCGCCGTGGCTCCACAACATGGCGTCGCCAAGCGCGGCCATGACCTGACTGTGTTCACCCACCACCACGGTACAGGTGGGGTAAGTCTTCACCCGCAGATCGTAACCATTGAGTCGCTCGATAAACCCGTCGATAGGTCCAATATAATTATCCTGCAACGGGTACATGCTGATTTCCGCCGTCAGTTGCACTATCCACCTCCAGTGGTTTCTCGGTTATCGTTCGCCCGTGATTGGCAGCCAGCAGTGCCGCCGATGCAATCGGCGCGGCACTGCGTTTTCGCACCGTTAAAAATTGTAGGTCGCCGTCGCCCCAAACACCCGCGGCTCGCCGTATTGATAGTACGCTTCATCGGCGTAAAACTTGCGCGGATCGTTGCCGAAGTAGAAACCGCGCACGGCGTAATCCTGATCCGTTAAATTGCGTCCCCACAGGGTCAGATCCCAGTGCGCCAGGTTATAGCCCAGGGTCGCATTAACCAGCTCGTAACTGTCGGAGCGTTGATCGTGGCTGTCGGAGAAATAGAAGCGAGCCTTGCCTTCCACCTCCAACCGCGCGTAAAAACCCGAGCCAAAATCCATGCGCCCGCCGAGGTTAAATTGATAACGCGGCGCATGGGCCTGTTCGCGCCCACTCTTGTCCACCAAAGTGTCGGCCACGTTAACCACAAAATCGTCTATCTCGGTATCGAGCCAGCCGATATTGGCGAACAGTTGAAAGGTGTCACTGAACTGCCAGCGGGCTTCCATTTCCATTCCATAGTTTTTGCCGCTGGCGGCATTATCGATATATTCAACAAACTGCTGCTCCTCGTTATACCAGCCTTTTAGCTGCATATCCCGACGATCCATATAAAACAGTGCGAGGCGGGTTTGCAGTCGATCGTGCAGATAACTGCCCTTCAAACCCAGCTCGTAATTGATCAGGGTTTCCCGCTCGAACTCAAGGCGATCCTGTAAAAACGCGGTGATGGACGGCCCAAACCCGCTGCTTCTGGCACGCCCCAATGCCTCGCCGTTGACGCCGCCGGTTTTGTACCCGCGGGCGACTAAACCGTACAGCAGGGTATTGGGGTTGACGTGGTATTCGAGGCTGGCCTGCCCACCCCACAGGTCGTCCCGCGGAGAAGCCCGCACGGCGCGACTATCCCGGTAGTCCGCCTGAAATTGTTCCCAGCGGGCGCCGAGGGTCAGGGTAACCCGTTCGCTTAGCGGGGTAGTCATCTGCCCATACAGCGCCAGATTTTCGGTATCATAAACACTGGTGAATTCCGCATCGGGAACGAACAGCACCCAGTCAAAAAAATTCCGCTGCAATGCTTCGTCCCGCTGTTCGTAGTACACGCCAGTCACCCAGTCGGTGTGACCGCCGAGACGACCAGCCTCCGTGGACGTCAAACGCAATTCCAGGCGGGTGGCATCGCGCTCGCGCCGGTAGTTGTCGGTGGACGAGTACTCCCAGCCCTCACAGGGCAACCCGGTACACAGGCCGTTAAAACTCCAGTCCTCGTCGTAGCCGTATTCAAGGTTGGAGTCTGTATACGAGACCCTGCCCAACAACTCAAACAAATCGTGGCCGGTCCAGGTGGTCGCCAGGGCGATGGCGCCGGTTTCCTGGCGGTCCTGGCCCGGCTGATCGGACAGTGTGTGGCGTGTATTGTCCAGACTGAACGCGTCGTAACCGTTATCGACGTTCACATAAAAAGTGGTGAGATCGACTGCCAAATCGTCGTGCGCCTGCCAGCGCAATTTACCGCGCGCTGTCAGTTCGTCCCGATTATTGGTGTTGTCTCGGCGCAGAAAATCGTTGTCGATAAACCCGTCGCTGCGATACTGCTGTACCGCCAGCCGGCCCCGCAAGGTTTCTGCAAGGGGTCCGCTCACCACGCTGCCCAGGCTCCAGGTGCCGTAGTTGCCGTAACTGCTGGACAACGCGCCGGCAAACTCCTCCGTGGGTTCATTGGACCGAATATTGACCATGCCCGCCAGGCCATTGGCGCCAAAGCGCGTGCCCTGGGGACCGCGCAGCACTTCCACCTGGTGAATATCGTACAGCGTGGCCGCATTGCCAATACCGCTGACATCAATACCATCAATCACCACGCCGACGGACGGGTTAATGGGATCGACAAACTGGCTGCGCTCGCCAATACCGCGTATTTGCAGGTAGCGACCGCGGGACGCGCCCGCCGCAAAATTCACATTGGGCGCCGCATTGAGCACCTCTTCCAGATGCTGCGCGGTACGCCCACGAATGGTGGCAACGTCAATGACCGACAGGCTCGCCGGAACCTTGAGAATATCCAGATCGTGGAACGTTGCGGTGACAACAATTTCCTGGAGCGTATCGCGATCACTGCCTGCAGCCCAACTGGCGGAGCACAGACTAGTCAACAATAAGAGCATGTTGCGAAAAAACAGTTTCATGGTAGAGCCTCCACAGCACTAACGTAATGGAGACCCGGAATATGCGCGAGGGTTAAGGCTAGAGCTGTCCTATTCCTACGCCGGCACGACCCGGATCAGGTTCAAAGGGTTCGTCTTCACAACGTCTCAGGCCGAAGCCACCCCTTAGGAAATCGCAATTGCGACGCCGCTATTGTAGTCGCGCCGCGCGCAGATGCAACCGCTCAGCATGGCGTCGAACCTGCACATACGGTATATCCCTATAACACTACCGCGCTGGCCAAGTCGCGGCAGCATCGCTATAATCGCGGCCCTGTTGTACACCCCCACCTCACATTCCCATCAAGGACAACCATGAGTTACAGCAAGATTCCCGCGGGCGATGATTTGCCCGGCGACATCAACGTCATCATTGAAATTCCCGCCAACCACGACCCCATAAAATACGAAGTCGACAAGGACTGTGACGCGCTGTTCGTGGATCGCTTTGTTGCGACACCGATGTTCTACCCGGCTAACTATGGTTTTATTCCCGGCACCCTGTCCGAGGACGGCGACGCCCTGGATGTGCTGGTGGTCTCGCCCTACCCGGTGATGCCCGGATCTGTTATTCGCAGCCGCCCGGTTGGAATGTTGCGCATGACCGACGAAGCTGGCCAGGATGCCAAACTCATCGCCGTACCGCACTCCAAACTGACGCCCATGTACGACCATGTCCAGGAGGTAGGGGATTTGCCCGACCTGCTAAAAAGGCAGACCGAGCACTACTTCGAAAATTACAAGGATCTGGAGGAAGGCAAGTGGGTAAAAATCGATGGCTGGGGTTCCGCTGAAGAAGCGCGCGCCGAAATTATGGCGTCACGCGATCGCTATTTGAAGCGTGGCATCCACGCCGCCTGAGTATTGGGCCACTGCTAAAAAAACCCCGCCGCGCGCGGGGTTTTTTATGGGGTTGCGGTCCTCAATAAATCGACACCGGCGGGTTGCGAGCGCCCACCGCCATTGATACTTCAGGTTACGGTGAGGGCAAGCACGCGACTGATATGAGCCAGCGGATAACCGGACTGTTGCTGTAGATCGTTAAACACCTGTTGCACCGCCATCAAATCACGCCGCGACTGGGGGCTGATGCGGTCCATAAACCGGTGATTAATCAGCGCCGTGGTAACATCGGCACTGAGGATAAAGGTATCCTTGCCCACCATGCGTAAAAAAATCGGCCCCGTATTGCCACCCAGACGACTGCCTTTTTTCTTCAGCTCCAGCCACAACGACACGATATCGGACTCCGGCCAGGCCGCGATAAATTGGCCAAAGCTGCCGTGATGACGTGCAACATCGAGCAGATAGGCGGCGTTATCCCGCACCGCCGTTATTTTTTTCAGGTGGCGAATAATCGCGCTATTGTCGAGGAGTGCGCTGAGTTTTTCGTCAGAGTAATGGGCTACCCCCAGCGGATCAAACCCGGCAAATGCCTGTTCAAAGCCCGGCCACTTTTTGTCGACCACCTTCCAGGAAAAACCGGCGCGAAAAACGCCCCGCGCCATCTCCGCCAGGTAGCGGTCGTCCCCAGTAGCGCGCAACTGGCGCGGAGTTTTAACCGCTGGCAGCAACGCCTTGACGGCAGCGGCGCTGCCCTTGTTGCGGATCGCCACGGCCAGCAGGGAAGCGAAGGATACGGCGGCCATAAACTACTCCGCTAGCCGCGGCCAAGATACGGCTGGGACACCGGCAAAATAACGGTTTCATACATATTTACGGTAGCCGGCAGGGCTGCGATATTGGTCACCACCTCCGCCACATCCGCGACTTCCATGACGCCTTCCCGTTCCGGCACCTCCGGGCTACTCGCCCAGATGTCGGTCATCACATTGCCCGGGTGTATGCAACTCACCGCAATATTGAACGGTCGCAGTTCCAGCGCCAGGGCTTTGGTCATGCCGCTTACGGCAAATTTTGAGGTGGTGTAGGGGGCGCTTTTCGGGCGCGGCATTTGCCCGGAAATACTGCCGATATTAATTATTTTTCCACACTTTTGCGCTTTCATGATCCGCGCCGCAGCCCGGGAACAGAGAAATACCCCGGTGACGTTCACGGCCTGCACCTGCAGCCAATCCGCCAAACTCAACTCGTCAATACGGCCGGAGATGGCCATGCCCGCATTGTTTACCAGAATATCCAGACGAGCGAAACGCCCGGTTATCTGCGCAAATATTTGCTCCACGTCGGCTTCGCTGGTGACATCACCACTGATCGCGTGTGCCGCGCCACCCCACTCGCTAATCCCGGCGACTACTGCCTGCAAGGCCTCGCGGTTGCGTGCAGTAAGCACCACCTCGCAACCCCGTCGCGCCAGGGCGACGGCGATCCCTGCGCCGATACCTTTGCTGGCGCCGGTAACCAGCGCTACCTTACCGCGCACTGTCGCCTCTTGCCCTTGCTCGGAGAATTCCTGCACTGTAGTTACCCGCGAGTTATCCGCCTGGTTTTCGTAGTTAGCGGTTCAACCGGTTTGCAATTAATTCGTCAACCACCGCGGGATCTGCCAATGTCGAGGTATCCCCCAGATTTTCCAGTTCGTTGGCCGCCACCTTGCGCAAAATGCGCCGCATAATTTTACCGGACCGGGTTTTCGGTAATCCCGGCGCCCACTGGATCAAATCCGGTTTGGCGATGGCGCCGATTTCCTTGACACACATTGCCACCAGTTCGGCACGCAACGCCTCAGAAGGCTGGATGCCACTCATCAACGTCACGTAAGCGTAAATGCCCTGACCCTTGATGTCGTGGGGATAACCCACCACCGCCGCTTCAGCAACATGTTTATGCAACACCAGCGCACTTTCCACTTCCGCCGTTCCCATGCGATGACCGGACACGTTGAGCACGTCGTCGACGCGGCCAGTGATCCAGTAGTAACCGTCCGCATCGCGACGGGCGCCGTCACCAGTGAAATAGTAACCGGGATAGGTGGAAAAATAGGTGTCAATCAGGCGTTGGTGGTCTCCGTACACCGTGCGAATCTGACCCGGCCAGGATGCCTTGATCACCAGATTACCGGAGCCAGGACCTTCGATTTCCCGGCCGTCGCTGTCAAGCAGCGCGGGCTGTACACCGAAGAACGGCAACGTCGCGGAGCCCGGCTTGAGATCTGTCGCACCCGGCAACGGCGTCAACATGTGTCCACCGGTCTCGGTTTGCCACCAGGTGTCGACTATGGGACAGCGCGATTCCCCCACCACCCGATCGTACCACTCCCAGGCCTCGGGATTGATCGGCTCGCCCACCGTGCCCAGCAACTTCAGCGACGCCCGCGAAGTACCGCGCACGAACTCGTCCCCTGCTCCCATCAGGGCCCTGAGGGCCGTGGGCGCGGTGTAAAACTGGGTGACCTGGTGCTTGTCCACCACCTGCCAGAACCGCGCCGCGTCGGGATAGGTCGGCACGCCCTCAAACATCAAAGTGATGGCCCCATTGCACAGCGGCCCGTAAACGATGTAGCTGTGCCCGGTAATCCAGCCCACGTCCGCCGTACACCAGAATACGTCCCCATCGTGATAATCAAAGGTGTATTTGTGGGTCATCGCCGCCTGCAGCAGATAACCGCCGGTGGTGTGCAACACGCCCTTGGGTTTGCCGGTCGAACCGGAGGTATACAGAATAAACAAGGGATCTTCCGCGTCCATCTGCGCAGCGGGACAGTGGGCATCCACCGCCGTCATCGCCTCGTGATACCAGAGGTCGCGCTTAGCTTCCCAGTCGATCGCGCCGCCGGTGCGCCGCACCACCAGACAGGTATGCACGTCAGGGCAGGCGCTCAGCGCCTTGTCCGCATTAACTTTCAGGGGAATCTGTTTGCCGCCCCGCACCCCTTCGTCGGCGGTGATCAGGACGCGGCAATCCGCATCCAGAATACGATCTTTCAAGGCCTCGGGTGAGAAGCCACCAAACACCACCGAGTGCACAGCACCGATGCGGGCACAGGCCAGCATCGCATAGGCGGCTTCCGGAATCATCGGCATGTAGATGCAGACCCGGTCGCCCCTGGCAACGCCCCGCGCCAGTAGAACATTGGCCAGCTTACACACTTGCGTGTGTAATTCACGGTAGCTGATATGGGTGGCATCGGCCGGGTCATCCCCCTCCCAAATGATGGCGGTCTGCGCGCCGCGGGTGGAGAGATGTCGATCAATGCAGTTGACCGTGACGTTGAGCTTGCCACCGGCAAACCAGGCCGCCTGCCCCGCCTTCAGGTCCGATTCACACACTTTGCTCCACGGTTTGTCCCACTGTAAAAACAGCTTAGCCTGCTCGGCCCAGAACGTTTCCGGTTGCTCCACGGACTGGCGATACATGGATGCGTAAGTCGCGCGATTGATATGGGCGTTGGCGGCCCAGGCCGAAGGCACCGGGCGCACGGGAAATTCAGACATTGCTCCCCCTGTTGATTGTTTTAGCCGGTCGCTGATTTTGTCACAACACGGGGGAGTGGGCTACACGACAGAAGGTTAAATCTGGATTCAGGAAGCAACCTGAACCGGAATGGTGTTGGCGGTGCGCTCCACGCTATTGTCGCGATTCAGGTACACCAGTTTCGGGCTGTGCCTGGCCATCTCCGCCTCGCTGAACTGACCGTAAGCAGCGATGATCACGCGATCGCCAACCTGCACCT
>JAYODD010000008.1:117600-132592 GCA_038106145.1 Gammaproteobacteria bacterium
CGTCGCGGTAAAGCACGATCGGGACGATGCCTGCCTTGCGCGCCGCCGCGCCGTTCATTGACACCGTGCGCGATCCAGCCTGGGCACGGATAATATAGGTGGTAAAACGTTCGCCATTATCGACATTGTAAATGTCGATCTGTTCAAATTCGCGCATGCCCGCCAATTCCAGCAAGTCGCTGTCAATCGCGCAGGAACCGTCGTACCACAATTCGGCCTGAGTCACGGAAGCCATGTGCAACTTGGCTTTCAGCATATTACTCATCACGTCTGCTTTCCTCCCGCACCGTCAGGGTCACGTTGTCGATCAGTCTGGCGCCGCTGGTGTACATCGCACCCAGCACCACTATCTCGCCATCGTCGTCCGCCGCTGGCTCCAAGTTTTTTGCGTTGCGAATACTAACATAATCGAGACGAAATCCCAGTCCCTCGATACGCCTGCCGACCTCCCGTTCGAGTTCGGGGAAATCCCGCCGCCCCGCAATAATCTGCTCCCTGCACCAGCTCAGGCTGGTGTACAGCGCCGTGGCGCGGGGTCGCTCCTCGGGCGTCAGGTAACTGTTGCGCGAACTCAGCGCCAGCCCGTCGCTATCGCGCGCGATGGGTGCGCCAACGATGGTCACCGGAATACACAGGTCTTCCACCATGCGCCGAATGACCGCCAGCTGCTGATAATCCTTGATGCCGAAAATGGCGGTTTCCGGTTGCACAATGTGAAATAACTTGGACACCACCGTGGTAACGCCTTCAAAATGCCCGGGACGACTTGCACCGCACAGAATATCGGTCATGGTAGGCACCACCACCCGTGTTTGATCTGCCATGCCGTTGGGGTAAATTTCACTCTCGTCCGGGTGAAACAGGTAGTCGGCGCCGGTATCCCGTAATTTTTGTATATCGGCTTCGAGGGTCCTGGGGTATTTTTCCCAGTCTTCATTCAAACCAAATTGCAGCGGATTCACGAAAATACTGACTACGACCACATCCCCCAGTTGCCTGGCGCGACGCACCAGTTGCAGATGCCCTTCGTGTAAATTACCCATGGTGGGCACGAACGCAATGCGCCTTCCCGCCCGCCTTTCGTGATCCAAAGCAGCGCGGACACCGTGCACCGTGCGAAAAACTTTCAGTGCTGCAGCGGCATCTGCCTGGGCCACGGGTGCGGGCACCACCTGCGCGGTTACATGGCCCGCTTGCACTCCCTTTGTAGTCATCGATAACGATCTCCGCCAGCGCTCTCTACTACTCGGCAAAATAATCCCGCGCGAGATTTTCAAAGCGGGTGTACTTACCAATAAATGTCAGTTTTGCCGTGCCGATCGGCCCGTTACGCTGCTTGCCAATAATAATTTCCGCAACGCCTTTGTCCTGACTGTCCTCGTGATACACCTCGTCGCGATAGATAAAGACAATCACATCTGCATCCTGCTCGATCGCGCCCGACTCCCGCAAATCCGAATTAATCGGCCGCTTGTTGGGGCGCTGCTCGACGTTGCGACTGAGCTGGGAAAGCGCGATCATCGGACAGGAAAACTCCCGGGCAATTAATTTCAGCTCTCGCGAAATCTGCGAAATTTCCTGCACCCGCCCTTCGACTCGGGTACTGGCACTCATCAGTTGTAAATAATCAACCATAATCATCGCCGGGGTCGACAAAGCATCCAGTTCCTCGGGCGTCAGATGCGGCTGTGTTTTTTTTAGGTGGTCCCGGGTTTCCTTGCAGTGGGTACGCACCCGGCTGCGAATTTCCATGGGATTTATCCCCGGAGTGTCATCGATCAGCAGCGGTCGATCCTTGAGGCGCGCCGCCGCGCCGGCCAGCCGGGTAAAATCGTCCGGGGTAAGATTACCGCTGCGCATCCGGGTCTGATCTATTTTGCCCATCGACGAAAGCAGGCGAATAATCAGCTGATTGGCTGGCATTTCCAGACTGAAAACCAGCACGGGACGGTTCTGATGGAGCGCTGCGTGCTCCACCATATTCATGGCAAAGGAAGTTTTACCCATCGATGGTCGACCCGCCACGACCACCAGATCCGAGGTCTGCCAGCCGGAGGTCATGTCGTTGAGATCGGTGAAACCGGTGTCCAGCCCGGTGATATCCAGATCGCTATTAAACAACTCATCGATGCGTTCGACCGCGGCCCGTAGCAGCTCGTTGACATTCTGGAAACCGCCTTTTTTGGGGCGATTTTCCATGACGTCCAGTAAACGACGCTCCGCCTCGGCCAGCAACCGATTGCTATCCCAACCCAGCGGGTTATGTCCCTTCTTGATGATGTCGCTGGCGGCGGCAATCAGTTTGCGGACAATTGCCCGCTCCTGAACAATTTGCGCATACGCCTGAATATTGGCCGCACTGGGGGTATTGTTGGCGAGCTCTACCAGATAGGCGCCGCCACCGGCCTCCTCCAGTTCATCTGCCTGTTTGAGGGTCTCGGAAAGGGTGATGGCATCGAGCGGCCGTTCCGCGGCCGCCAGATTGCTCATGGTGCGGAAAATAAGTCGATGATCGTGACTAAAGAAATCGTCTTCCCGGATCTGGGCAGCGACAGCTTCGAAAGCCCCGTTATCCAGCATCAGGGCACCCAAAACCGCCTGCTCCGCCTCAAGAGAATGAGGCAATTCCGGGTTGAGCGCGTCGTCTCGCAACATTTCCGTCATAACCACACTCGCTGGTGGCTATATTACCAAGCAACCACCCTGGTGACTGGAGTAAAGAAGCAACTGTGGATCAGCTTCAGTTTACCGCTGGTAAACAGGACTAATCCGCAGCGGCCGCAACCACTACCTGCACGGCTACGGTGACTTCGCTGTGCAACTGTATATCAACGTTGAATTCACCCAGTTCGCGCAGCGGGCCGCCGGGCATTTTGACTTCGCTTTTGGCTACTTCAGCGCCTGCGGCGGTAAAGGCATCCGCGATATCTTTAGGTCCGACCGAACCAAACAATTTACCTTCTTCGCCGGCAACCGCGCTGATTGTAACGCTTGCTATGGCGGTCAGTTGTGCCGCCCGCGCATTGGCATCACCCAGTTTCTCCGCCGCCGCTTTTTCCAGATCGGCGCGACGCCGCTCAAACTCGGCGATATTTTCCGCTGTGGCAAAGATTGCCTTGCCGGTGCGTATGAGAAAATTACGGCCATAGCCGGGCTTGACGGTCACCTTGTCACCGATACCACCAACACGACCCACTTTTTCGAGAAGAATTACTTCCATCGTTACTATCCTCTGCTATCAATCCGAACGACCCGGTCCACGACGCGCGTTATACCGGGAGCGCAAATCCATCCAGCTGTCGATAAACCCCAGCCCGACCAGCACCAGGCTTAAGGGACCAACCAATACAAGCCCCAGGTACAACGCCACTAGCCAATGCACGCCGAGGGGTGCGACGGCGACCAGGTGATGCGCCAACGCGAGCCCGCCCAACAACAGCGGCAAGCTCAGCACACCGCCCCAGCTGATGTACTCCGGAGGCAATAAATACGATCCGAGCACTGCCATCAGCAGTATCGTCGCCAACCGTGGCTCCAGTCGCAGGCCGTGAAACTCCCGACGAAAACCTCCCGGATTGTACAACATCGCCTGCCACCACCGCGCCACCAGCAAACTTGTGACCGTACTGACGCAGATTACCCAGGCCACGAAGCCAATGACAAAGGGCACGCTGGCCATACTGGCCAACTGTGCCTGTTGGGCGTCCGGCTGGAGCTTCTGCAACCACTGCGTCACCGCATGCTGAATGGCGACTACCGGCTCGCTCAAAAATGCTCCCA
Organism: Gammaproteobacteria bacterium; assembly: GCA_038106145.1. GTDB lineage: Bacteria > Pseudomonadota > Gammaproteobacteria > Pseudomonadales > Porticoccaceae > JBFJKD01. The sequence continues at coordinate 121,381 of JAYODD010000008.1, forward strand.
TCAGCAGCGCGACTACGGCGCTAATCAGCACAATGGCAGTCAGCGCGAGCGACCAGGACACCATATTGCGCAGTATCTCCGCGCCAACCCAGATCACCGCCACGACCGCAATAGATGCCCACATCATCACCGGGCTGGCATCTCCCGCCGACAGCGCCACCAATAGCGGTAGTGCTCCCCACAGGGCTACCAACAATCCTTCGGTCGCACCCTGGCGCAATGTCACCAGACCTACCGTGGCCGGACTTATCAACGGCAACAAATTGCCGAGCGACGCGACTGCGGCCGCCCGCCACCGTCCGGCCATGATAAATTCCGCCAGTGCGCGCATCATGATGACGAAACGATGCTTAGCTGTGGCTATCCGTGTAGGGTAACAACGACAAAAACCGCGCCCGCTTGATGGCGGTGGCCAACTGGCGCTGGTATTTGGCTTTGGTCCCGGTAATTCTGCTGGGGACTATTTTCCCCGTTTCGGACACGTACGCTTTCAGCGTCTCAAGATCTTTGTAGTCAATCTCGGTAACACCTTCCGCGGTAAAGCGGCAAAATTTGCGACGACGATTAAAACGTGCCATGACTTATGCCTCCGCCTGTGGTTCTGATTCTTCCGCTTCACTGTCATCCAGATCTGGAACATCCATACCGTCGACGTCGTTGGCGGTTTCTTCACCGGCCGCCTCCGCTGCCAGACCGGCGGCCGCATCCGCCTCTGCCTTGGCGGCGCGTTCAGCCTCGCGACGCTCGCGATTTTCCTTCTCGGAACGCTCTGCACGCTCGGCTTTCATGATTTGCGTTTCCTCGGTGATCGCTTCATCGCGGCTAATCACGAGGTGGCGAATAACGGCATCGTTGTAGCGAAACGTAGCCGTAAGCTCGTCGAGCACTTCCTGCCCGCACTCTATATTCAACAACACGTAGTGGGCTTTATGGATTTTTTCGATAGGGTAAGCAAGCTGCCGACGGCCCCAATCCTCCTGACGATGGATTTTGCCGCCGCCGCTGGCGATAGTCTTGGCATAGCGATCCAGCATACCCGCGACCTGTTCACTCTGGTCGGGGTGCACCATAAACACGATTTCGTAATGACGCATTGTAGCTCCTTTCGGGTTAAGTCACCCGCAACATACGGTGTGACAAGGAGAGCCCAGGCTGGTACGCGGTTTAGCCGGGGCCGGGGGCGCGGAATTATAGGGGGCGTTAGCGGAAATAGCAAACGGGAAACCGTCTGTGGCGCAATCCTGAAGTGCTCCATTCGAGGGCATCGCGGGGACCGTCTTTCCCCGTCCCGGAGGTCAACCCGCTCGCGGAAAGGTGGCATCGGCAGCGTTTTCGGCTCCGCCTTCGTCGCCGTCCGATGCCCGCCGCAAATCCGCTGAAATGCTGTCGCGCAACACCTGGTAATGACCAAGGGCGCGGTACCATTGCTCGATAATCCGTCGCGAAACACTGATCATCTGGAGCGACTGGTCGAGGACGTGGCGATCCAGTTCCCCAGCCATCGCCCGTTGCAAAAGGGTTGCCTTGACTGACTCGTAAGTGGTTTCTATCGCTGCAAAGGAGCCCGGCTCTGCGGCACCCCTGATCGCGCTCCAGTCCTTCGCCAGGGTCTCATACAGCCGCGCAAACCAGTCTTCCAACAGTTCAGTGGTCGCTGAAGTGTCGGTGCGGCTACGCAGCTTATTCCCGTTCTCCCGCAACAACGCCAGCGCCTCCTCGATATTGACCAGATTGTGCTGAATATGCCACCCCTGAATAAATATTTCCGCCTGCGCGCCGGTTAATTCCCGGCGGCTGACGTCGAGCAGAAATTCGCCAATGCCATCCAGCACCTGACGCCGGTCGATGGGCCGGGAAGCGCGCTGCCGGTGCTCCCTCACCAGCGCGCCCACTGCAGCGGGATACTGCTCCAGCAGGCGGGAGAACTCCCTATACAGCGCCACCCGGGCGGCATCGGGCAACTCGGCCACGTTGCTATCGAGGTATTGCAAGGTCCCGCTCGACAGTTGGCGACGTTGAAAGCGGGTCTGCAAAAATCCGCTCATGCGCGGCTCCACCGGCCACATCAACAGAATGCCGAGCAGGTTAAACAGGGTGTGGAACATTGCCAGAGCCGTCGTCGGGTCGCTCCCCAGAGCCAACCCGTGCATCAGTATCTGCACCGCCCCCAGCAGGGGATACAGCATCAGCAGCGCAACAACCGCCGTAACTACGTTAAACAGGACATGGGCAAGGGCCAGGCGCCGGGCATTGGCAGTGGCGCCCAGAGTGGCGATCAGCGCCGTGGAGGTAGTACCTACATTAGCGCCGATCACCACCGCGGCGGCATCGGCGAGATTCAGCAACCCACCCGCCAGGGCGGTTAACACCACCGCGATCGCCGCGCTGGAAGACTGCATCAACGTGGTGAGAATAATGCCACTGCCCACCATTACCACCCATCGGTAGGCGCCCACCTGCAACGGTAACGACGGCGCCACCCCGGTAAACGCCGCCGCCAGTGTCTCGATGCCAAGAAATAAAATGCCAAAACCTGCCAGCGCCATACCCAGGCTGCGGTAGCGATCCGTGGGCGCGAACACCCGCAACATGGCGCCGACACCAACAAGCGGCAGGGCAAGTATATCCACCTTGAACTTGAATCCGATCAGGGCCACCAACCAGGCGGTCAGGGTTGTGCCCAAATTACTGCCAAAGATCACCCAGACCGCCCGCTCGAAACGCAGCAATCCGGTATTGACGAATCCCAGCGCCGCTACGGTAACCGCGCTGGAGGATTGCAGTGCAGCCGTCAGTAGCGTCCCCGCAAGTAAACCCCGCGCCCGACTGGACGTCCAGCGCGCCAACAAACCCGCGAGGGAACCCGCGGCAGCCACCCGCAGCCCCTCGGTAATCAACCACATGCCCAACAAAAATAGTCCGACACCGCCGAAGCCCACGGCAATAATTTCCACCGTCACCGGGGTATGCTCCTGGTGTGGACGCTAGGGGCGGCGCGAAGTGGGACAGGGAGTCGAGTAGTTCCCTGCAGGCCAGGGCGCAGGGCGTCCCAAACATATTTCACCCTGCCAGACAGAATTAACCGATTCAATGTATGCAATGCCCCAACTGTTGTCCCTGCCAGATCCAGCCCCGCCACACCGACCACTGCGGCAACACCGGCCTGACCGTTGTCGAACCGCACCGGGGCTGCCTGTCTTCAGACTTGGCCATCTACCGGCAAACCCTTATTATCTTTTCCCGTCGGCCATACCGGGTCGCGAGCTTCATCAGCGGAGTCAACCTCATGCCCCACACCATTATCCGCGTTGCCCTGATTGCCACCCTGCTGGCCACCCTTGGCGGATGCTCTCCGCAAGTAGGCAGCGAAGCCTGGTGTCAGAAAATGGAGGATACACCAAGCGGCGACTGGAGCGGCAACCAGGTCAGGGATTACGCACAACATTGCCTGTTTAAATAACCGCTCTCGGGCAACCGGGCCGCGCGACGAGATGTTACCTTTATGTATCGGACTGACGGGCGGCACGCCGTTCGCGGCGCCGCTGGCGACGAGCGCGTAGCATATCCCGCTGGCGCCGCATTAACTCCCGTGCGTGAAATAAGGTCGGGACGTTGGAGCGTTTGCGCTTCAACGCAAACGTAATCAACACCTCCTCGAGCGCCACCCAGATATGGAAGATCACCACGACGCGAAATAGCGCGGACATATCAAACAGCACCAGCAAAAAATACGCCGGCGCCATTAACACCGCTGCCACCTTGGCGGCCCAGGTGTGGTAACTGGGTAACTCGCGAAACTTCAGCAGACTGCTAAACAGGGGGACCAGATAAGACGCAATGGCGAGATACAGGAACCACGCTTCCCGCGCAAAAATTGCTGGCCACAACCACAGCAGGCCAAGCACCATCGAACCGTAGGTGAGCATATCGCCCCAGCTATCGAGCTTGGCGCCAAGATTCGTACACTGATTCAGTCGCCGCGCCAGATATCCATCGGCACAATCGGTAAATAGCGAAATCGCCAACAGCGACAGAAAAAGCTCCCTGTGCTGATAAAACGCACACCACAACAGCACTGGCACCAGCAGCAGGCGCACGCCACTGACGGCGTTGGCAATGGTAAGGCGCCTCTCAGCCATGGCTAATCGTCACCGCGCCACCGGACATTGTTGCGGCCGACGCAGCCACCCGCGCAAACGCGCACCACAAGAACGATAAGGTCCGGCCAGTACGAAAGAATAATTGGCAGTTCACGCTTTTTCTTTCCAGGTGTTTATCCAGTTACAGACTGCGCTGACGCACCGCCTCAAACAGGCAGATTCCGGCGGCCACCGATACGTTAAGACTCTCCACGACCCCCGCCATCGGTATCCTTGCAGTAGTGTCGCATTGCTCCCGGGTCAATCGACGCAGACCTTTTTCCTCGGCGCCGACAATCACAGCGAGCGGGCCGCGCAGGTCTACCTCGTAAATGGAGTGCTCCGCTTCACCCGCCATGCCCACCAGCCACAACCCCTTGTCCTGCAACTGGCGCAGCGCCCGCGCCAGATTGGTGACAACGACAAATGGCACCACCTCGGCGGCGCCACTGGCAACTTTGCGCACGGTTGCGGTAATCCCCACCGCGCGATCCTTGGGTGCCACCACCGCGTGTGCGCCGGCGGCATCCGCTGAACGGAGGCAGGCACCGAGATTATGCGGATCGGTCACGCCATCCACCACCAGCAGCAACGGCGGCACCGTCAATGTATCCAGCAACGTATGCAGAAAGCGTTCGTTGTGAATCTGCCCACCGCGGCACAACGCAATAATTCCCTGGTGATGCTCGCCGGCCAACTGGCCGAGTTGTTCGCTGCCTGCCGGAGTGACGGAAATATCGAGCGCGCTGGCCAGAGTCAGCAATTTCTTAACGCGATGGTCGTTTTGTCGACCGCGCAAAAAACGAACTTCCACAACTCGCTCGGCATCGGTTTTGAGTAGCGTTTGCACGGTATGCAAACCGTATACCCATTCCACATCCACATCATTTTCGCTCATAATTTTTCCAAATTATTGAGGGGTATATTGTGCCCGGTAATCCATCTTGAAAAAATGGCAGATTGCAGTGACATTCGCGCTCCTGTTTGGACCCTGGGAATACCGCAAGTGAGCAAGGCAGGAATAACAACACTAAACGCCAGCGGCGAAAACAGATAATTTTCTTTGAGCAGTACCCCGCCGCTGTCCCGGGTTTTTACTCCCCGTAGCCGCACCCCTGTCGACTAAAAACGTTTAACGACGCTTTCTACCGCGCTCCTTGCCCGTAGATTTATTTTTCCCTTTGCCGCCCGTTGGCCGCCGTTGTTTCTCACTGCCAGCGCCACCCCCTGGTCCGCCTTTCCGACGTGCGGAATCGGACACGGACCCCGCTTTGAGCCGGGCGCGGGCCGCTTCTTTGGTACGCGCGCGCGGCTTATTTTTGCCTCTTCCGGAGCGTTTTTCCCGAGGTGATCGCGCGCCTTCCGCAGATTGCGATTTACCCTGCCCGCTTTTGCCGCGACGACTTTTTGCGGCTGCCTCCACCAGATCGAAATCGATCTTGCGTTCGTCCAGGTCGACACGGGTGACCCGTACTTTGAGACGATCGCCAAGACGGAATACGCGCCGCGTACGCTCCCCCACCAGCCGATGATGGGCGGCCTCATGCACGTAGTAATCCTTGGGCAATCCGGTGATATGCACCAAACCGTCGATATACAGGTCTTCCAGCTCCACAAACAACCCAAACCCGGTCACCGACGTCACCACGCCGGCAAACTCTTCGCCTACTCGATCAAGCAGATATTCGCACTTGAGCCAGTTGACCACTGTGCGCGTGGCCTCATCGGCACGGCGCTCGGTGATTGAACACTGCTGGCCCGCAGCGGCTATCTCCGCGCCGTCGTAGGGATAGTGATGGCGCAACTCCTGCCGCGGCGCGCCCCTGACCCGTTGCAAATGCGCGGAGCGCCCCTGGCCGCGCAACAGACCGCGGATCGCCCGGTGCACCAGCAGATCCGGGTAACGTCGAATCGGCGACGTAAAGTGGGCGTACGCCTCGTAATGCAGACCAAAATGGCCAATATTATCGGGGGCATAAACCGCCTGGGTCATGGAGCGCAGCATGACCGACTGAATAATCGGCGCATCCGGGCGCTCGGCAATTTTTTTCAGCACCGCCTGGTAATCCGCCGGGGTGGGATCGTCACCACCGGGCAGCCCCAGTCCAAGTTCCCCGAGGAATTCCCGCAAGGCTGCGAGCTTTTCCGCCCGCGGCCCATCGTGCACCCGGTATAGAGCCGGCAACTGGCTCTTGCGCAGCAATTGTGCTGCGCATACGTTGGCGCACAACATGCACTCCTCGATCAGGCGATGGGCCTCGGTGCGTTCGCTGGGAATAATTTGTTCAATTTTGCGCTGCGCATCGAACAGAATACGGGTGTCACCGGTTTCAAAATCGATGGCCCCGCGGCGCTGCCGGGCCGCCAGCAATACGCGATACAGATCGTGCAAATGATCGATGTGGGGTACCACCGAGCGAAATTGCTGGCGAATGGCGCTATCTTTGTGATCCCGCTGGGCAAGCATACCCGCCACCTGGGTGTAGGTCAGCCGCGCGCGGGAATACATCACTCCCTCGTAGAACACGAAGCGGGTCACCTCACCATTTTTGTCGATGCGCGCTTCGCACACCATGCATAGCCGCTCCACCTCCGGCTTCAGGGAGCACAGGCCGTTGGACAGTTTCTCCGGCAACATGGGCACCACCTGCCCCGGAAAATACACCGAGTTGCCGCGCCGGAATGCCTCCTGGTCCAGCGCCGAGCCAGGCCTGACATAATGGGCTACATCGGCAATGGCCACCAGCAACCGCCAGCCCCCACCGCGCACCGGTTCGCAGTACACCGCATCGTCGAAATCCCGCGCATCTTCCCCATCGATGGTCACCAACGGCAGGGCGCGCAGGTCCACCCGAAACTCCCGATCGGCGGGCTGCACCTCGTCGGCTATGGTGTTCAATTCCGCGGTAATGTCCGCCGACCAGGTATTGGGAATACCGAAATTGTAGATCGCCGTCTCAATCTCCATGCCCGGCGCCAGGTGCTCGCCGAGCACCCGCACCACCCTGCCCGCCGGTTGATTTTGTCGGGACGGCTGGCGCGCGATCGCCACCAATACGATTTGTCCGCGCTCGGCGCCACCGGTATCCCCCGCCGCGATCTGAATATCCTGACCAATACGGGGGTTATCGGGACGCACAAAGTGAATACCGCTTTCGACAAAATAGCGTCCCACCAGTTGCTCGGTGCGGTGCTCGACCACTTCGACAATCGAGCCCTCGAGCCGTCCCCGGCTGTCCTCTCCGGCGATGCGCACCAATACCTCATCGCCGTCGAAAACCCGGCGCATTTGTCGACTCGACAGGAAAATATCCGGCTCGCTGCCGCCGGTAATTACGAACCCGAAACCATCCGGGTGGCCAACCACCCGACCTTTAATCAGGTTCATTTTGTCGAGGGTGCCGTAGGCGCCGCGCCGGTTTTTCACCACCTGTCCGTCGCGCTCCATGGCCGCGAGGCGGCGGCGCAGGGCTTCCACCGGCTCCGCCTCACCCATTGCAAACGCCTCGCACAACTCCTCGTGGGTCAGCGGACCAATACTGGCACGCAAAAATTCCAGAATATACTCGCGACTGGGGATGGGATTATCGTATTTGTCCGCCTCGCGGGCGGCATAGGGATCGGACACTCGCTCTTTCTTTTTCATAACTTCCTGATTAATACAGCCACCGACCAGCACCTTTGCCCATCGGGAATTGACAATAGTGGGGCCGAACAGTAAAGTTCGCAACCCCGAACAGGTACACCCCCTATCTGTCATTGCCCAGGTGGTGAAATTGGTAGACACGCTAGCTTCAGGTGCTAGTGATCGCAAGGTCGTGGAGGTTCAAGTCCTCTCCTGGGCACCACATTTTTTCTAAGCTTTTGATTCTAAAAATAATTTTTTCTTCGCAAAGCTTTCTTCGCAAAGCATTGTAAGACCAAGGTGGTACACCTTCGTGATACACGCATACGAGTTCCATCATCTCAGGCAGTTAGTTTGTTGGTAGTACCGATAACACGTCAATGATCAGGCGAAGGGTTTCCGCACAACACGGCCCAAGAAACGCTGGAATTCCCATTATCGATCAGAGCATCCCGGTACTCACGAGAAAAAAATTACAAATCCTGCAAACCGTTAGCGAAACATCATAGACCTCGCCTTGTCGCAGACTCGCTGCCAGCGATGCGTCCTTTTTCCATGAATGGTGATAGCTGCAAGTGTCCTGCATAGGGCAAGGGGCAGGCCCTCCTCCTCTATCGTTACGGCCTTCCTACCGGAAGATGCAATCCCCAGAACCCATGAGCTTTTACACGCCTCCATGAAAGGTCGCGGCTGGCGCGGCCTCCGATAAATGGAGGTTAAGATGAAACTTCGCACGATTTTTGAACTGGCAACCCGTAGTGATAACGAACTGCATCGGATCGCAAAGGAAGCGCCCCAAGAAGCGGCTAGAGCCGAAGCCGGTTCACCTGGTAATCCCCCCATTTTTAACCGGAGTTAAAAGTAGAGGTTAATGGGCTAACTGGGCTAGCCGTTGTTTCGGCGTTATTCCGCCAAGAGCCATGTTGGGCCGTTCATGATTGTAAAGCCATAGCCACCGTGTTGCATAATCCTGAACTTCAGTGATTGAGTCAAAGCTATAATGGCTGAGCCAGTCATAGCGCACGGTACGGTTGTAGCGCTCAACATAGGCGTTCTGTTGTGGCTTGCCGGGCTGGATAAAGAGCAGCTCAATGCCATTTTTCTCCGACCAGGCCGCGAGCGCACCACTGATGTATTCCGGGCCGTTGTCACACCGTAGCCGTCGAGGTTTGCCCCGCCATTCAATCAGTCGATCCAGCGTTCTGATGACGCGCTCAGCAGGCAAGGAGAAGTCTACCTCGATACCCAAGCCCTCCCGATTACAATCATCAATAATATTTAGCAGTCGGTAGCTGCGGCCATCGTCAAGTTGGTCATGCATGAAGTCCATTGACCATGTTTCGTTGATGGTCGGTGGCACCGCCAGTACATCAGGCTTTTCACGGTTCAACCGCTTCTTAGGCTTGATACGCAGGTTCAATTCCAGCTCCCGGTAAATGCGATAAACCCGTTTGTGATTCCAAGGAAAGCCTTTCACATTGCGCAGATGCAAGAAGCACAGGCCAAAGCCCCAGTTGCGCTGGTTGTGAGTTAACCGCAGCAACCAATCGGCAATGACAGCATTCTCGTCACTGAGCTTGGCCTGATAACGGTAACAGGTTTCGCTGATGCCATAGGTCTCGCAGGCCACCCGAACATTGACGCCCTGTTGACTGACCGCTGCCTTAGCAAGCTCGCGCCTCTGGCAGGGCATTACCACTTTTTTTCGAGGGCTTCCTTGCGTAGCTCAGACTTGAGGCGTTCCTCGGCATACATCTTCTTTAACCGCCGATTCTCGTCCTCGAGCTCCTTCAGGCGGACCATCATAGACGCGTCCATGCCGCCGTACTTGCTGCGCCACTTATAAAACGTGGCATTGCTCATGCCATGCTCTCGACAAAGCTCAGGCACCGGCACGCCACCTTCGGCTTGCTTAAGAATGCCCATGATCTGGCTGTCACTGAATCTTGATTTCTTCATGCAGAATCTCCTGCGTATAGGGTACGAGAAAATTCTACTTTTGACTTCTGCTATTTTTTGGGGGGATTACCGTCCTACTTCTGTAGCTGCGAGTGTCGTCCCCAACTTGGCATAGATGTCGGTGACCATTTCTGAAAAGGTAATGATTTTGATTGGATTTTATTCACTAGAAGGCCAAAAAAACTTAGCCTGAACATACATCACCTAAATCACTATGAATTAAATACCTACCGGTATTTCCGCATTACTCCACTTTCCTTTTTTATTATCTTGTGGGACATGAGGTTGTATATCAGCAACTGTTTTGACAAACAAACTGGGAGGATCTTTCTTCATATCCCAAATGTAAAAGGAATAACTTTCGCCATACTCTAATGCTTGCATCCACTCATTCCTTGTTAGAAAAAATCTTAACGGAGAAGCTATGGTAGATTTTACCTCAATAAGTTTATTTACAAGACCGAACTCATTTTGAGTATAGGACAAGACATCATATCCAGCCGAGTTGTCCTCTATTGCTGTCCATATCGGCTTGGTTGTAATACCTTCCCGTTTTAGCCTTTCCTCTTCGTATTGGAGCGTTAATTTTTCAGCCTCTCTTGCGCGGTCAAGCGCAATCCTACTTCCTTCTAGACGGATTAAACCGGTAATATGATCCCACCAAGCTATAACAAAATCATTGGGGGGTTCAATCAACAACCCAGCCTCTCTAAAAATACTCTCTTCATCACGATCAAGTTTTTTTACAAAGCGCCTTCGACCTAATGTCATCAAACGCGCCCAGATCGGTTGCTGGGTCAATATAATTGAATGAATACAGTGTTGATAGAAACTTAAGCCATAGGGTTTTACGCTATCATCAACAATATCTAGCAATAATACCGCTGCCTCAAAATCAAAAGAACTGGCATCGGCTTCAGTTGATTTTACGATCCGAATTGTTTCGTCCAAGCTAAGATCAGGCTGCAAATCTATCTGAACCCGTATAGCCCTCAGACCTTCCAGAGCTGACATTGAAAATAGCTGTTGAAAAGGAAGGCTGCACACTACTCAAACTCGCTGTCTTCTGGCGACTTACCTTCTAGCTCTGAAATAAGATCAATGATGTCTTGCAAATCCACATCGTAATCAACCGGATCATCAGCATTTTCCTCATCTAGGGCTATTTCGTGAAGATCAGGATCATCAAGTAATTGCTGGAGATTGCGTATCTTTGTAGCTAATCGTCTGCTTACTGAAAGATCAATACTTCCAAGAGAAGCTGGTGCATTAGTCTGATAGATATGGATATTTGTCTCAATATCCATAGGTAAACCTAATCGATGGATACGGTCAATTGATTGTAAATAGTGCGTAGAAACATAACTTCTGTCTAAGTATATAGCGTTATGGCACACTGTATGAAGACTAATTCCTTCACCGGCTGCTGCCGGATTTGCAATGAGCACTTTGCAACTATCATCTAAATGAAACCGACGAAGCCGTCCCT
>JAYODD010000019.1:0-22345 GCA_038106145.1 Gammaproteobacteria bacterium
TACCGAGAATTTCTGCCATGTTCCTGCGACCCTCTACACTCTGTGTGAAACTAATAATTCCTGCAAATTCACCGCAACCGCCTTAAAACCGCCAGCACAAAAGGGGTTACCTACCCGCCAACCCGTTGCACCGCCAGTCACCCACCCACCTAGCGCTAGCCCACCGGCTACAGCGTACCCACTTCAGGTGACAGCACGGCGCGGGCGGGGAGTGCAGCCATTTGCGCGTCTACCTGCGCCATAATCGCGGTGATTTTCTGTGCATAACGGGGATCGGTGGCATACCCGGCCGCCTGCAGATCACGGGCGTAGCGCGCCCCGTTACCGTTTCCGGACAGGGCGGCGGTATAACGCGGGTTAGCTTTCAGGAAGTCCACATAATCGTTAAACGCCGCCTGTAATGAGGGGTAAGCACGAAACTCGGCGCGCTCGCGCACGGCGACGCCATTGCGATACTCCAGAGTACCCACGCTGACGCGCTCGCCAGTCCAGTCGGCGCTGGCTTTAATTCCGAACAGATTGAAACTGCTGGTGCCATCCGGCCGTCGCATGACATGCCGGCCCCAGCCACTTTCCAGCGCCGCCTGGGCGATCAGCGCCTCGGGGGCCACTCCCAGCTCGCCGCCCGCCTTTTGTGCAAAACGGCGCACGTCAATGACGAATTGTTCCGGCGCATGGGGCCGCCAATCGGAGCGCTTAACATCGCCAGCTGTGTGCTCAGCCACCTGCGCGGACGTGGCGGCCTGTGGCTCCCTGTCCCTCGCCGGCGAGTGTAACGGAGCGCGGTTGGCGGGGTTAAGTAATTGGTTGCGCAACGGCAATGCGAACGGATCGACTTTGGCCACTGGCTCGGCCGCCGAAATTTGCGCCTCGATAACATCGGCCAGCCCGATACCTTTGCCGGCGGATAAATCGAGGGCGATCTGGTCGTCGAACATCTGCTCGTAAGTATCCATCTCGCTGCTTGCCAGCAGGCCACCCTCCGGCGTCGCGGCGCGCATGGCTTTTAACATGATCTGAATAAAGATTGATTCGAACTGCTGCGCCGTCGCGCGGGCCGCTCCAGGATCTGCGCGCCGCGCATCCGCTCGCATCTGGTGAAAGGAGCCGAAATCGCTATAAACCTGTTGAGCAACCATCGCTGATCCCTGGCCCTAAATAACGATTAGCTGGGCGCGTAAAGCGCCCGCCTGTTTAAGTGCTTCCAGAATGGCCACCAGGTCCCCCGGCGCCGCGCCGACCTGATTAACCGCGCGCACAATTTCGTCGAGGGTAATGCCCGGGTTAAACAAGAACATGCGCGCCTGCTCTTCGCTGATTTCCACGGACGACTGGGGCACCACCACCGTGTCCCCCCGTTGCGCAAATGGCGCCGGCTGGCTGGCCAATAGTTGTTCGGATACCGTTACCGTCAGACTGCCGTGAGCCACGGCCACCGGCGCCACGCGCACGTGACTGCCGATAACTATGGTGCCAGTGCGAGCATTCACTATCACCTTAGCGGCAGCGTCACCGGGATCGACCTGAATATTTTCGAGATTGGCAAGGAAAGCGACCCGCAAACTGGGATCCATGGGGGCGTGCACCTTGATCGATACACTGTCCGCCGGCACCGCCACCTGAGAGCCGAATACCCGGTTGATATTTTCCGCCAGACGCTGGGCCGTGGTGAAATCCGGTGTATTAAGATTCAGCACCAGCGTCCCGTCGTCGCCGAAGGAATTGGGTACCGCCCGCTCCACGGTCGCACCGTTGGGAATGCGACCGGCACTGGGAATATTGACCGTAATGCGAGAACCGTCGGCTCCGTCGGCGCCAAAGCCCCCCACCACGAGATTGCCCTGACCGATGGCGTACACCTGCCCGTCCGCGCCCTTCAACGGCGTCATCAACAGACTGCCGCCGCGCAGGCTTTTGGCATTACCGATAGAGGACACGGTAATATCAATTGTCTGACCGGGTTTGGCAAAGGCCGGCAGTTCCGCGTGGACCATCACCGCCGCTACATTTTTTAACTGGGGATTGACGTTGGGGGGAATCACCACACCCATTTTGGTCAGCATGTTTTTTAAACTCTGAACGGTAAACGGTGCCTGGGTAGTCTGGTCGCCACTGCCGTCCAGACCCACCACCAGGCCATAACCCACCAACTGGTTGTCGCGGACGCCGGCGATGGATGCCAGGTCCTTGATGCGTTCTGCATTCACCGGGGCACCGCACAACAGGCCAGTGAGCAACACACCCAGCCATCGCCAACGCCAATTTTTGTTCATTGCCAAATGCATCATCAGCTCCCGATTAGAATGGCCACAGGGGGCTCATAAAGAAACGTGCCAGCCAACCCACCATGTTGGCCTCCGAGATCGCCCCGGTGCCACCATATGAAATACGGGCATCCGCGACCTGAGTGGAGGGCACCGTGTTGTCAGCGCCGATGTCAGTCGGTCGCACGATGCCGCGCAGGCGCACATATTCACTGCCCTGATTAATCTGGATCCATTTTTCCCCCTGCACGACCAGATTGCCGTTGGGTAACACCTGGGCGACTGTGACCGTGACGCTGCCGCGCAACTTGTTGCTCTGGTTGCTGTCGCCTTCGCCGCTAAATTCGTGATCCGAGGCAATTTCGCTACTCAGATCATTGGAGCCAAACGTGCGCTGCTTACCGAACAGGGTCGGATTTGGCATACTGTTGCTGGTGGATTTATCGACATTTGTGGCACTGCTTTTCGCGGCATCCATTTGCTCCACTAACAAAACTCGCAAAATGTCGCCGACACGGCGCGCGCGCAAATCCTCGAATAACACCATATCGTAGCCAGCCTGGTAGATACTGCCGTTGCGCAGTTCCTGCGGAGGCGCCGCCGGTGGCATCACCGGCTCGTAACCAACCGTGCTTTTTTCTGGCATTGAACCGCAACCGCTGAGGAACAGCAGCGCGGTGCACACTAACGAATACCACAATGACTTTTGCATAATCATCACGCTACAGGTTATTGGTAACAAATTGCAGCATTTGATCGCTGGAAGAAATGGCTTTGGAATTCATTTCATAGGCGCGCTGGGTTTCAATCATATTCACCAGCTCCTCCACCACATTCACGTTAGAGCTTTCCACATAGCCCTGCACCACCGAGCCCAGACCGTTAAGCCCCGGATTGCCCACCAGCGGACTGCCGCTGGCGGCAGATTCGAGAAACAAATTTTTGCCGATCGGCTGCAGGCCGGCAGGATTGATAAAATCCGCCAGCTGAATGGTGCCCACCTGGGTGGGTGCAGCCGCACCGGGGGTCCGCACCGACACCGTGCCGTCGCTGCCAATGTTGATCGACTGGGCGTCCTGGGGAATCGTCACCGCCGGTTGGACAACATAGCCACTGGACGTCACCATCTGACCCTGGGAGTCGACCTGCATGGAGCCGTCGCGGGTGTAGGACATGGAGCCGTCGGGAAGCAGCACCTGCAAAAATCCCCGCCCGTCGATGGCCAGATCCAATGAGTTTTCGGTCTGTTCCAGGTTGCCCTGGGAAAACAGTTTTTCGGTAGCCACCACCCGCACCCCGGTGCCCAGCATGAGCCCGGAAGGCAACTGGGTGTCCTGGGAAGACTGGGCGCCCACCTGCCGCAGATTCTGGTACATCAGATCTTCAAACACGGCGCGACCCCGTTTAAAACCCGACGTACTGGCGTTGGCCAGATTGTTGGCGATGGTCGCCATGCGCGTTTGCTGCGCATCCAGCCCGGTTTTGGAAATCCACAATGCTTCGTTCATTTACTTGCTCCCGTTAACCTCTACTTTCCAGCTAATTTGCGCGACCTGACGCGGGTGTCTCATTCCGTGCGGTCCAGCTCTCACGACATACTCATGAGGGATGCCGAGGCCTGATCGTTATCCGCCGCAACCCGCATCATCTTGACCTGCAATTCGAACGCCCGGGACAACTCGATCATGCGCACCATCGCCGCCATGGAATTGACATTACTGGTCTCCAGGGACTGCGACATCAGTTGCACACCATTGTCGACAGGCGCACTTTGCCCGTCGCGACGACGCAGTAATCCATCCACCCCTTTTTCCATATCCGCCGGAGCGGACGCTACCAGTTTGATCCGACCGGCCACGGACATGGCATTGGGGTTCTGGCCCACCGGCAGGATAGTGATGGTGCCGTCCGCGCCCACTTCGAATTTGGTGTGTGGAGGCACGGCGATTGGTCCGGAGTTACCCAGGACTGGCAACCCCTCGCCGTTGGTCAATAGTCCAAAGGCGTCGATCTGCAAATCCCCGCGGCGGGTATAGGCCTCGCTCCCGTCCGGCGCCTGCACGGCAATCCAGCCATCGCCGTTAATGGCCACATCCAGATCGCGCCCGGTGCTTTGTACGGTGCCCCGTGTCCCGTCGAATCCCGCACCCTGCAACTGGGTGTAGGCGCGGCTGGCATAGCCAGGGCCCCGCACCTGGGCCGTATCGAACAGCGCCAGGTCGGCGCGAAAGCCACTGGTGGAAGCGTTGGCAAGATTCTGCGAGTTGACCGCCTGAGCCCGTAAACTTTGGCTCGCGCCACTCATCGCCACATACAACAAACGGTCCATAATCTACGTCCTGCCCGCGAATTAACGCAGGTTAATCACGGTCTGTGTAATTGCATCTTCGGTTTGAATCACCTGCGCGTTGGCCTGAAAGTTACGCTGCGCGATAATCATGTTGACCAGCTGCTCGGTGATTTCCACATTGGAATCCTCCAGGGCTCCCGACTGAATGACGCCGAGACCCGCGGTGCCCGGCCCACTCACCACCGCCGCACCAGAGGAAAATGTTTCCGCCCAGGCGGTGTCACCTAACGGCTGTAAACCCTGGGGGTTGGCAAAGTTAGCCAGCGCAACCTGCCCCAACGCCAAAGACTGGCCGTTGGTATAGCGCGCAAAGACCACTCCACCTTTGGAAATTTCCAGCCCGCGCAACTGCCCCGTGGTAAACCCATCCTGACTGATGGAGCTCACGGCAAAGTTAGTGCCAAACTGCGTGCTGGTGGACAAATCAATGGTGAAATCCTGCGCCACCGCGCCGGTGGGGGCGCCGTTTTGGTCGAGCGGGTTCCAGCCCACCACGTTGATTTGCACCGGCAAAATGGCCGTGTTGAACTGGCCATTCGCGTCAAAGGTCAGGGTGTCCGGACCGGCCACGGTGACACCGTCAATCAGCGTATGCGCCTGCCACTCGTTGGCGGTGGATGTTTTGACAAAATAAGTGCTCACCACATGGGGATTGCCCAATCCGTCGTAGACGGTGGTAGAGGTAGTGCTGTTATACATGTCCGGCGAAGGTGAGGTGGGTGGCACCGCGAAGGCGTCATAGGGTCCACCCCAGGGAATGGTAGGGGTCACGGCCCGCGAATCGAAGTTGGCCGTAATGTTCACGGTGCCGGTTGGGGTTGGACTGATATAGGCAGTATCAATTTGCAGGGCGTCGATATTACCGGTGATCTTCCCGGCACTGTCAGCCTGATAGGCCATCAACCGTTTGCCTTCGGTGTTGGTAATAAATCCGGACTGGTCAATGATAAAATTACCGGACCGGGTATAGGCTGCGGCACCATCATCGCTGAGAATAAAAAAGCCGTTGCCGTTGATGGCCAGATCCAGCGCGTTGTCGGTAAAACTGATATTACCCTGGGTAAATTGCTGTGACACCGAACTCAAACTAACACCCTTACCAATGGCGTTGGCACCCACCCCCAGTACGCTCGAAGCATAAATATCCGCAAACTCTCCCCGGGACTGCTTGAAACCGGTGGTGGAGCTGTTGGCGATGTTATTACCGATAATACTCAACTCGGCGGCGGAGGCTCTAATGCCAGAAATTGCGGTATCAAATGCCATAACGTTTTCTCCTGTTGCTGTTCGCTTACGATCTGGTTACCCGTTGAATTTGTTGACGGTCACAAATATTCCCGCACGTCGGCGAGGGTAATATCCTGTCCACCGGCGAGGCGTAAATTGGCCTGTGTACCATTGCCGGTCAGCGCCACACTCTCTACCCGCGCCACCGCAAAAGCCGGCACCGCCTCGAATTGACCGTTGATGACTGCCTGCGCCGTAACCTGATAATTGCCAAATGGCTCCACACCGCCATTCCCGTTGACTCCATCCCATGAGAACGCGACGCGGCCCGCGCTCGACGGGCCCAGTTCCTGCACCTGCACGAGACGTCCGCTGCCGTCCTGGATTCTGACTTGTACGCCAGAGGCGTAGGTCGGCAGGTCGATCACTCCCCGCAACGGCGCATCCTGCCCCAGCAGCGCAGTGCCCGAATTGGTGACCACGTCGCTTCCCACCAGCTGCACCGCCTGCAGGGCCTGGCCCGCAAACAGCGCGCCACCGATCTTGTCAAAGGACTTCTGTAAACCCTGAATACCGTTGACCATGCTGAACTGGGATATCTGCGCCAGAAACTCAAAATTATCCATTGGCTTGCTGGGATCCTGATGCTCCAGCTGCGCGACCATCAGGCGCAAAAAATCTTCCTGGCCGAGTTCGGTTGCTTTCTTTGTCGCGGACGAGGTGATGGCCTTCGACGCCGGACTACCGATAAGCTCACTGACAGATTCCATACCAGGCTCCAATGCTAAACCGGTCTACTAACGACCGAGATTCAGGGTTTGCAGCAGCAGCTGCTTGGAGGTATTCATCACCTCCACATTATTCTGATAGGCCCGCGACGCGGAAATCATATTGGCCATTTCCTCCACCGTATTGACGTTGCCGTAATAAATGTAGCCATCGCCGTCCGCCAAAGGGTGTTCCGGTGCGTATTCCTGCCGTGGGGGTGCCGCACTCTCGGCAATACCGTCGACGCGCACGGAGGCCAGACCACTCATTGCATCCTGCACCAGCGCCGAAAATACCGGTTGCTTCGCCCGGTACGCCGTCTGCGGCGTGGCGCTCACGGATTCGGCGTTGGCGAGATTGCTGGAGATAGTGTTAAGCCGTACCGATTGCGCCGCCAGCGCGGAGCCAGATACATCCAGGACATTGAGCAGTCCCATGGTTATTCTCCCCGCAGCGCCAGCAAAATGGATTTAACCGCGCCGTCCATAAAGCGCAGACTCGTCTGGTAACGAATGGCATTTTCGGTAAAGGCGACCTGCTCCGACTGGGTCTCCACCGTGTTGCCGTCCAGGGATGGCTGCCGGGGCACGCGATATTGAATCGCCCCGTCGCCAGCAATGCCCGCGGCAAAGTGATTGGCGCGGGTGGCGCGCAGGGTGGAGCCGTGCTCGACCGCGCCGAGAACGGCGCGAAAATCGATATCCCGGGCCTTGAAGCCAGGGGTGTCCGCATTAGCCAGATTCGCGGCCAAAACCCCGGCGCGGCGGTTGTGGACCAGCATCGCCCGCGCATGGGGGTCGAGAACATTATCTAAACCAATGGCCATCTCTGAATCATCCTCTTTGTCTGTCCGTCACCGCGCAGGTCGGCTACCCGTTGACTTGCTGTGCGCGGTGAAGCTGCACATTAACTACCGGATAAATCGCTGCACACTCGCTCATTCAGCGAGGAGCAAGCTCCATGCCACCCTGGAAAACCCGCCGATATTCAGCCCACTCGGCGACTTCCGCCTTTTTCTTGCGGCAAAAAGCGGCAAGCGCTTACCGCCCGACGGCAAGGTACGGCAAGGCGAGGGCACCATTAGCCGGCGCATCGCTGAAAGCGCTCCAGCTGGACATCGGCACGATGTTTGCTTGATACCTGTAGAGATCATGCTGGTAGCCATACCACAGCATGAACAAGGTTGAACCAGGCGTAATATTTTATATAGATCAGTTAGTTACAGTTGTAACAAAGTAAATTAATAGTTGTTTGTCGACGTCAAAAAAACGTCGCCGAGGGAACAAACAGCTCATGAACGCAGGTGAACACATGCAGAAGCACCGCCGCCATCGACCGCACGCACCGGGTGTTGCAGCAGCCTGGCTGCTGCTCGCGCTGTGCGCGGCACCGGGCTACGGGCAAAGCGACCCTGCCCAGCAGAACCACCAGGCCATTCGCGATCGCGTCGAACAGTATGTGCGAGCCCATCCAGCGCTACAGTCCTTTGCCGATGTTCAGGTGCGCGCCGCCGCCATCGAATCGCGACTCACGCTGGCGCGCTGCAGCTCCGTGCTGGAGGCATTTTTGCCGCCTGGCGCCAAGCTGCCAGACAATCCGACCGTGGGCGTTCGCTGTAATACAGGCCGATCCTGGACCCTGTACGTACCCGTTCAAATCGACGCCTATCTGGATGTTCCCGTCACCTCCCGGCCGCTGTCCCGCGGCACCATTCTCGGTGCCGGCGATGTGCACATCGCCCGCCACGGAATCAAACAGCTACCGGCGGGCTATCTGGTTGATATGCAGCAGGCGCTGGGCAAGCAGTTGTCGCGGGGGCTGGTAGCCGGCGAGGTGGTAACATTGAACGTGATCGCAGCGCCACGCCTGGTGCGCCGCGGCCAATCGGTTGGCCTGCTGGCCGGGGGGCCGGGCATCGATGTCAGAAGCTCCGGTAAAGCGCTCACTGACGGCGTTGAGGGCGATCGCGTAAAAGTTCAGAACCCGTCGACAAAAAGGGTGGTTGAGGGGGTGGTGCTGGCGGATGGCACGGTGCGCGTCAACTGACGGCTGGGCCGCAATCGCCGCAAATAGAAAACCCTAAAGGTTTATGACAAAATGCCGATACTTCACCTGCAAGGATTACTTTCGTTAAAGGACCCTGGACATGGCCATTGAAGTAAATCCGCTCCGACCCGCCCAACCCTCCGTGGTGGATGGTCAGCGGAACAAAGACAATACTGTTACCCACCCTGGCCTGAGCGATGGCTCAACCGTTAACGCCCGGGGCGCGGAGACGGTTACCGTAACCCATGCCGCAGAAAATTTACGGCAAATGGAGAAGGCCGTTGCCGATATTCCAGTGGTGGACGCACAACGCGTGGCGTTGGTGCGCAAGGCGCTGCTGGAAGGGACCTACAAGGTGGACCCGGAGCGGATTGCGAGCAAACTGATTCAGTTTGAAAAAACGTTACTCTAGACCCGTTGCCGATGTTAGCCTTCCCGGTCACCTGGCAATGCCCCTGAATCCGCAACTGCTGGACGAATCGCTGGCGACCCTGCTGCGCCGCGAGTTGGCCTGTGCCCGCAATCTCGAGACCCTGCTGGATCGGGAAAGTCACTGCATGGAGAGCCACAACCTCGAGGATCTGCAACAGGCCGGCGTTCACAAACTGTCGGTGTCCGAAGAATTACAACGGATTGGCCTGCAACGGGACGCATTACTCACCAACAATGGTTTGACAGCCGGTCGCGCGGGCCTGAATGAGCTATGCGACGCCCGGCCTGCCGGAATCAGTACCCCGTTGTGGCGTGAACTGCAGGAAATCATTGCGCACTGTCAGGAAAAAAATCGGCGTATAGGTGCCGCAATTCATCGCGCCGAACTGACTACCAGCCGCGCCCTGCAGATTCTCAAACAGGGCTATCTCGACGACGTTCAGTTATATGGCGCAACCGGCGACACCCACACCGGCACCCGGGCTCAGAGCGTCGCAAAAGCCTGATACCCATGAAGTAGCGTCAAACTGACGCCCGAATATTTCTCCTCAACTCCCTCAGTCATACCCTCAGTGTTTGCCGCCCGCTGGGGGTGAGTGGCAACAGAAAAATTGGCCTCGGTAACAATTGCACCATGACTGCTGCCGCAGGGGTCCAACCTGAAAGCTACCCTGTTTAACCAGTCTGCAAGCCAGTGGACGAAACAAAATAACAACCCGCCCCACTACTTTTGAGCGCCAAATATTTGACGTTTATCCTTATTGCCGGGGTTGCAGCCCAAATTTATTGGTTAAAAACCCTCATTACGTAACATGGCTGGAATTTTGCATATTTTTATTGCTACCGACTGTAGCCGACTTCGCCCAAGGGGGGCAGGAGCCTGGAGAAAAAATATGCGCAGTATTACCAGAGCGTTGCACAGCGGAGGTACCGCAAAAGAGGCGGCACCACGCAAACCGAATCAACCAGACATTTTGCGTTTGCATCAACGCTTTCAAACCGTGATAGAACCAGGGGCCCTGTTGGAACTATTCAATACCGAGCTTGGCGCGATCCTTGATTTTGACGGGCTGGAGTATGAATTTCCCGCGGAGCAACTACATTTCTCCGCTGGGCAAAACAGACACCACACCTGCACCTATCAACTGGCTATCGATCCGGTGAGCCTCGGCGAATTCACCCTCAGCCGCCGCCAGCCATTTAGCGAGGAAGAATTGTTTGTTATCGAGAAATCCCTGAGCGCGCTGCTTTACCAGTTGCGCAACGCGCTGCAATACCGCTCCGCGGTGAAAAACGCCATGACCGACACCCTGACCGGGCTATTCAATCGCCATGCCCTGGAGCAACTATTTCCAATTGAGCTGGAGCGCTCCAAACGACAGGGAATTCCCCTCTCCGTTTTGTTGATCGACATCGACCATTTCAAGACCATCAACGACACCTGGGGGCACGCGGCAGGGGACTCCCTGCTGGTACAGGTTTCCGCGTTACTGGAGCGCACCATGCGGCTGTCCAATACCGCATTTCGGTTTGGCGGCGAGGAATTTTTATTAATACTTCCTGCCACCACCCTCAGACAGGCCAAAATTGCTGGGGAAAGAATCCGTAAAACCCTGGCCAGCACACCGCTTGCCTACGACGACACGGCGATAAGCATCACCGCCAGCCTGGGTGCGGCCACCCTCAAAGAAGGTGACGACTTACTGTCGCTGATCCGTAAGGCGGATCGCGCTTTGTACCGGGCCAAGAATTTAGGACGCAACCAGTTGCGTATCGCTGATTCAGATGGCGACTGATGCGCGTTCTTTTGCGATTACTGCGCCCGATTTACGGCTCTTTTATCAAGATACATTTGCTTATCGGCCCTTTCAAAAGTCGTTTCCGGCGTATCGTCGATCGCCATTTCTGCAGCACCGCAGGAAATTTGCACTACGACAGGTGTGCCATCATGCCGAAATTTGCGCGCCGCGATAACTTCCTTTAAGTCCGCCATCAGCTTCACTGCGCCGACATAAGATGTGTCGGGAAGCAAAAGCACAAACTCATCGCCACCGAAACGAGCAACATGATCGGTGACGCGCAAGCGCGCCCTCAATAGAGTTGCCACCTCCTTCAGCACCCTGTCCCCCGCCCGATGGCCATACCTGTCATTGATCACCTTAAATTGATCGACGTCGATCACTACCAGCGACAGCGGATAACCGAGTCTACGACAGCGGGCATATTCTTCTTCAACACGTCGCTCATAGCCGTAACGATTCGCTACCTCGGTCAGGGGGTCTATCATCATCAGGTATTGCCGCTGACACACTTGATAACGCAGATCCTCTATCTCTTTCTCCATCCTCGACGCCTTACCTTTCACTTCTGCGGCCAGGCTTTGTACCTGCTCAACGTATGCTTCCTGTTGTTTCGCTAATAGCACACAATCCTCGACAATGCGTTTTACGTTAACTCCGATCACCCGGCTCATATCCGCTGATTTAGGCTGGGTCCGCACCGCACTTTCGATATCCAGCAAATGGTCTTCGAGCCCCTTTTGAAACCGTTGCACACCCAGTGACAAATCTTCATTGTCGGCAAGGCGCGTCATGCTGGAGCCAATACTCCGGACTTCAACGCATAATTGTGTAAGAAAATTTTCAGTCTCATGTCGCTCGTCATTGATGCGCGCCGCCAGGTCTGCGAACAGTTCCAGAGTTTGCTCGAGGGTAATCTGCAAATCTTCGATACTGTGCACCGCCTGCAATCGTCCGTGCAGAGCCTGAGCCTGATCCGCGCTCTCCTCCAGCTTTACCAGTTCTGCCAGAGCCCGCTCAAGCATGGGTTTTAGCGCCTGCAAGATGGACCGAACTGGTTGCGACATCTCGCGATCGGTGATGCGACGCGCGGCACCGCGGGACCGCACCAAATTGTTGGGGATCCCGTCCGCCACGGACGACTCGGCATCGGTGACGGATGCCAACTTGGCCAACAACCAACCCGCCCTGCGCACCACCGCCACGGCATCCTGTAATGACCTGGCTTCGTCCGCCGCGGTTTTTAATCTGGCTAATTCGGAATTCTGCTGCGACGATATATTTTCGACCAATGCCTGCACCAGCTCTAGTTCGCCAGAATCGCGATTACCGGTGCGTTCAAGATGACGCTTGGTTACCAGTGCATTGAAGAAAGGGGTGGCAGCCTCCTCGAGGCCGCTATAATCTGTGTCCGTACGCAAAACCGAGCGCAAACGCGTAACGACTTCCAGTGGAATATCTCTTTCCCGTTCGGCAATAAAACTAAGCTCTATGCAGATACGCCGCAAGAGGGACATTTTGGGATCAATGGCGGCTTTTTTGTCGCCCCTGTCTCTTCTATCGTTTTTTACATCTGACATCAGTCGTCTTCCCGGCGATGCGTTTGGCCGCTTTCCTCGTATTACCCGTGCAAGCGTCAAGAAAGCGACGAAAAGCGACCCTCAACCCCAGCGCTGCCAACATTCCGTCACTTTTATCTCCAGCAAATGGCAGATTAAGTCCGCAAACGAGGGTTACGGCGTTAAACCTTGCAGTTTGTTATCGGCATACATCGTGCATTACTTGAGTGTCTAGTAACCAGGGCATATCCATACCAGCGATGATTTTATCTGCACTACAACGGCAGCATGTCGACGGGTCCGCGCTACCCGCGGATCAACCCGCCGAAAGATTTGGCCACCCGTCTGGTGTCCGCTATAGATACCGGACTGACAACAGTTCAGGCAACAATCGAAACCTCAACCCGGCGTTATTAGTAGCCGACTCGGCGGCAGATCCGGGCAATCCCCCCACCGGGAACCAGACCGGCACTTGCGAAACTCCACCTGCTGCGGGCACCAGCGCACCCGAATTGGCCAGAGCTGCTGCCGGTGTACCGCCCGATACACAACCCCACTCCGGTACCCCGGCGCAGCCCCCCTTGGGATTTGCGCCGCTGCTGGTGGTTGCACTGGCCGTGGGCGTGGCCGCCTGGGCAGCGCTCTACGCGCAGGATTGGCTGGCAACGATGGCGTCAGATCGCGCCCGACTGGCGCAACTGGATGTTCGCCTGTCCACCTTGGCCCGCGCCTCAGCTAAACCTCTATTCTTGGGTACCCATTCCGCGCCGCCGTTGCTCGTCGCCGGGCAGACACCGTCGACGACAGATCAACCACTCCAACAGAAAACAATCGCCGAGCTGGAACAGCAACTGACGGCGTTGGAACAACGCCTCGAACACTACGCCGCCCAGCTATCGGTGTCTGCTGCAGAGCCTTCCAGGAGTGTTGCTACAGGCCCGGCTCCCAGCACGACCGCTCCCCGCTGGGTGCTCAATATTGCCACCCTGTCCCACAAAAAATCGGCCCGCAATCTGATCGCTTCGCTGGCAAACAACGGGGTAAAAGCGGGATTTTCGACGGTTAACGTGGACCATCAGACGCTCTATCGGGTGCGCATAAAGGGGTTCACTTCCCAGGCGCTCGCCGAGCAGGAGGCAATGCGGCTGCAATCAATTCTCGGCCTGGGGGGGCTGTGGGTTGCCCAGGAGTAGCGCCCCGATGGCAAAGCGCCATCGGAATCACTCAGGGTTCGGCAACTTCCCTTTGCAACGCCCTGATCTTGGGATCACGCTGGCGAAATGTGTCGAACAATCCACGCCACCGGGCTTTCTTTTCGCAACGAAATGCCTCCGCGCCCATGGCCTCGGCAGTATTCCGACAACGATTCAACGTGATAAATTCACTGGCAACCGCGCGATAATCAGTGGCAAAGGGATCCGTTTTGACCGATAGATTATAGGTAGGGTAGAACAGATAGAGCGCCATGATCAGCACCAGTGCAACAATCGCTTTCACCATTCACGCTCCCCGATGACATAACGTCGATTCGCTAATCGACAACCAGGCACCGTCAACAGCAAACTCCCTGAAGTTTAGAACATCAGGGGCCCCTATACCCGGCCCAACCATAGTGACGGGTCAATATTGCGCACCAGTTGACTGTTCGCTGCACACCAACGCACAACACCGCCAGTTGGACTTAATCGGACTTCGGTTTAGGGGCCAGCGACGGGAACGGAAAGGGTGTCACGTTGCCAGCTCTGGCTTCGCTTATCTTGCAAGCACCCTCTTTTTCCACCTCGTCGATACGCAACACACTGTGCAGGGGAATGAAGCTACGTTTGATGGAGGAAAACTCACTTTTTAACTTTTCTTCGGCCGGCTCGCCGAACAGGAACTCCTCGATCTCGAGAAAGCCCATCAGGTCGCTTTGATAAACGTGTCGGGCGTAGAGCTCGTACACTTGCCCCTGATTAAAGAAAATTACCTTGTAAATAGGATCTTTGGCCATGTCTGGGTAACAACTCTTGTGTCGCTGAAACAGGTGAAGGGTTTGCGGGCGCACAGGATACCACAGCTGGCGGGGAGGACACCTTCCGTTCGCCACAAGGGATTGCGCAGACCGAGCCCCCCAACTACGCTTTTAGTGACTGAAACGCTATACTGACTGCCCTTGCCCCACTGAACCAGTCCGCTGAATCTGCCCCGCGCCGCGAGTAAACCACCGTGATCGACAAGCCCGTTAGCAAAAAACTCCACATCGTGACCCACGGCTGCCAGATGAATGAGTACGATTCGGCGCGCATGGGCGACTTGCTTGGTGCAAGTCACCAGGTGGTACACACCGCGGATCCCGACGAGGCGGATATTTTACTGCTCAACACCTGCTCGATTCGGGAAAAAGCCCAGGAAAAAGTTTTTCATCAACTCGGCCGCTGGAAGGCCCTGAAGGAAAAAAATCCCAATATCATTATTGGCGTGGGTGGTTGTGTGGCCAGCCAGGAGGGCGAGGCCATCGCACGGCGCGCGCCCTTTGTCGATCTGGTGTTTGGCCCACAAACCCTGCACCGCCTGCCCCATATGATCAGCGAACATCAACGCCAAAACGGCGCGGTGGTGGTCGACGTGAGTTTTCCGGAAATTGAAAAATTCGATCACCTGCCCCTGCCGGAAACCGATGGCGTCAGCGCGTTCGTTTCCATCATGGAAGGCTGCTCCAAATATTGTTCGTTCTGCGTGGTGCCCTACACCCGCGGCGAGGAGGTCAGCCGTCCATTGCCCCAGGTGCTTACCGAAATCACTCACCTGGCAAATCAGGGTGTGCGGGAGGTCAATTTACTGGGGCAGAACGTCAACGCCTACCGCGGCGATGCCGGGGACGGCGCCCTGTGTGACCTGGCGGAATTAATCAGCTACGTTGCGCAAATAGAAGGGATCGAACGCATTCGCTACACCACCTCGCACCCGGTGGAGTTTAGCGACCGTTTGATCGACGTGTATGGGGATGTACCGCAACTGGTCAGCCATCTGCACCTGCCGGTGCAAAGTGGGTCGGATCGCATTCTCGCCGCCATGAAACGCGGACACACCGCCCTCGAATACAAGTCAAAGATCCGTCGCCTGCGCCAGCTACGGCCGAATATCAGTATATCCTCCGATTTTATTGTCGGCTTCCCCGGGGAAACGGACACAGATTTCGCGGCCACCATGAAGTTGATCGAAGATATCGGCTTTGATCACTCCTTCAGCTTTATCTACAGTGCCCGCCCGGGCACCCCCGCCGCCGACCTTCCGGATACGCTGCCCATGGACGTCAAAAAACAGCGCCTGAGCATTTTACAGAGCCGCATTACCCAACAGGCGACGGCGATCAGCGCCGCCATGGTAGGGAGCGTGGAGCGCGTACTGGTGAGCGGCATAGCCAAAAAGAACCCCGCTCAGTTGCAGGGCCGCACGGAAAATAACCGGGTGGTCAATTTTACCTGTGCCGACCACAGCCTGATTGGCCAGTTTGCGCGGGTCCGGATCGAGGAGGCGCTACCCAATTCGCTACGGGGTCAACTGCTGCCCGGTTAGCTCGCGTGATCCCGAACAACAGTAGAAATGGTATAACAAAAAACGCTAAATTCTGCCTCCAGCCCGAAATTTTTGATATATACATTCACCTATTACGTATTTCATGCCCCAGGCAAAGCCGTTATGCTATGCACTTGATAGACTTGCCAAAGGTGTTTGTAATTTACATTTGAACATTCAACTCGCTGCCCTGACAGTAACCCTTGAGCCAAACGACGCCCATCGCCTCGCATCCCTGTGCGGCCAATTTGACGCACACATCCGTCAGATCGAACAACGACTGAATATTGAAATTCGCAATCGCGGCAATCTGTTTGCTTTTTACGGCGAACCGACACGCTCCGCGGCGGCAGGTAGAATATTGCAGCGCCTGTACGAAGAAACCGCCGCTGCGAGTGCGATTACACCGGATCAGGTGCATCTGTTATTACAACAAGCTGCCATGGAACTGCCTATGGATACGCGCGAAAATCCCGCCGCTGACAATGTGGAAAACCTGACGTTAATTCGCACCAAGAAGGGTAATATCCGGCCCCGCGGCGGCAATCAACAGCGCTACGTACGGGCGATTCAGACTCACGACATCAGCTTTGGCATAGGCCCCGCCGGTACTGGCAAGACGTACCTGGCCGTGGCCTGCGCGGTGGAGGCACTGTTGCGCGACGAAGTGGAGCGAATTCTGCTGGTGCGACCCGCCGTGGAGGCCGGGGAAAAACTCGGCTTCCTGCCGGGGGATATGTCGCAAAAAGTCGATCCTTATCTGCGACCGTTGTACGATGCGCTGTACGAAATGCTGGGGGTTGAGACCGTCGGCAAATTAATCGAACGCGGCGTGATCGAAGTCGCCCCACTGGCCTATATGCGCGGACGCACCCTCAACAATTCCTTTATCATTCTCGATGAAAGCCAGAACACCACTCGCGAACAAATGAAAATGTTCCTGACCCGAATCGGCTTCGGCTCCACGGCGGTGATTACCGGAGATACCACCCAGATAGATCTGCCACGCGGTACCCATAGCGGTTTACTGCACGCCTGTGAAGTGCTGACTCAGGTCGGCGATATTGCGTTCACCCACTTTCAATCCCGAGACGTGGTGCGTCACCCACTGGTGCAATCCATCGTCGACGCCTATAACGCACACGAAAACCCGCCGGACAGCAGCAGTTCCGCGGGGCCCTGATTACCGTGCCCGTGCTCGTCAATATCGAGAATGTCTCGCGCTGTGACCCGGTGCCCGACCCGGCGGATATGCGCCGCTGGCTAACCGCGGCCATCCGTCAACAGACCACCCAGGGAGAAATCAGTGTGCGAATCGTGGGGCTGGAGGAAGGCACTGAATTCAATAACCGCTACCGCAAGCAATCGGGGCCAACCAACGTTCTGTCATTTACCGCTGATGTTCCGGAGTTTGTCGGCAGCGACCTGCTCGGCGACCTGGTGGTGTGCGCCCCGGTTATTAATCGCGAGGCCCGCGAACAGGGTAAAACCGCCGCTGCGCACTGGGCTCATATTCTGGTGCACGGCGCGCTGCACCTGCTGGGCTACGATCACATTGAGAACACCGAGGCACTGGAAATGGAAGCGCTGGAAACACAAATTTTAGGCGAACTGGGCTTTGCACCACCTTACGCGGGGGACAGCGATGCGCTATTCCCCGCAGATAACGGGGTGACACCCTTATGAGCGACGACAGTTCCGGCGCCCCTGATCGAACGTGGCTGGA
This sequence comes from Gammaproteobacteria bacterium, assembly GCA_038106145.1. Lineage (GTDB taxonomy): Bacteria > Pseudomonadota > Gammaproteobacteria > Pseudomonadales > Porticoccaceae > JBFJKD01. The sequence goes on from JAYODD010000019.1 coordinate 17,730, forward strand.
GCGCATAAGCAAAGCGTTGTCCGCCGAACCGAAATCCCGGGAGGATGTGGTCGATCTGCTCAGAGCAGCGCACGACAACGAAATCCTCGACAACGAGGCCCTGGGGATTATGGAGGGCGCGCTCAAAGTCTCGTACCAGCAGGTGCGGGAGATTATGATTCCCCGCTCGCGCATCGTCGTTATCCACCACGACGACAGTCTCGAGGATATCCTCAAACTGGTGATCGAGTCCAACCACTCCCGCTTCCCGGTGGTGGGTGAGTCCGCCGACGATATTCGCGGCATTCTGCTCGCCAAGGAATTATTACCACTGGTTCTCACCGGACGTGAGAACTTCAGCATAGATCAGATGATCCGCCCCGCCACCATCATTCCCGAGAGCAAGCGCCTCAATGTACTATTGCGTGAGTTTCGCGAGCAGCGCTACCACATGGCCATTGTGGTTGACGAGTACGGTGGCGTCGCCGGACTTATCACCATCGAAGATATTCTGGAAGAAATCGTCGGCGATATCGAAGACGAAACCGACGACGAAGATGATGATTTCATTCGGCGCCAGGCCGAAGATTATTACCTGATCGCAGCGCTGACGCCCATTGAAGATTTTAACGAATATTTTGGCACCGGGCTTAGCGAGGACGAATTCGATACGGTGGGCGGCATCGTCACCCAGGCGTTCGGCCATCTGCCGACGGTGGGGGAAACCATCGTTTTGGAGAGTTTTTCTTTTCGGGTCATCGAAGCGGATGGCCGCCAGATCCATCAAATGGAGATGCGGCTGATCGGCAACAAGGATTAGTTTATTATGCAGCGTCGCGCCGCCACGGGTCTATCACACGTAGTCGCCGCTTTGTTCGGCGCACTACTGCCCCTGTCTTTCGCACCCATGAACTGGTGGATCATCGGCCTGATTTGCACCGCCAGCCTGTGCGTTCTGCTCCGCAGCGTTGGACCCCGTCGGGCGTTTACGCTGGCGTTGACTTTCGGTGCCGCCATGTTCTGCACCGGTGCCACCTGGGTGTACGTCAGCATTCACGAATATGGCCAGGCGCCGTGGCTACTGGCGAGTCTGTTGACCGGCTTGTTCCTTATTGCTCTGGCACTGATTTTTGCCTTGCCGTTCAGCGTTTATGGCCTGCTCAACAACAACCATCCCAACACCGTGTTGCTGGCCTTCCCTGCGGTGTGGGTTCTCGGTGAATGGTTACGTGGCTGGATTCTCACCGGCTTTCCCTGGCTCTACCTGGGCTACGCACATGTCGACACCTGGCTGTCCGGCTGGGCGCCCGTATTCGGGGTGCTGGCGATCAGCGGTTTTACCGCCTACAGCGGAGCGTTGCTGGCGCTGGTTTGGGAACGCAAGAAATTTCGCGTAGCCATCGGCCGCGGCCTGTTTATCGGCATACTGATTTGGGGTGGCGGGTTTTACCTGAGCAACAAACAGTGGACGTCGCCACAGCGCCACCCGTTGTCCGTGGCGCTGATTCAGCCCAACCAGCCATTGCTGGAAAAATGGGCGCCGGATTCACTCGGCAGCATGCTTGCCAATTTCAGTGCAACCACCGCCGAGCACTGGGACAAGGACCTGATTATCTGGCCTGAAGCGGGCATTCCACGTCCACAGAACGACATAGAACCCTTTCTGAAAACGGTTAATGCCCAGGCCCGGGAACACGACACGGTGGTCATTACCGGCATTCCCACTTACGAAAGTGGGCCAGGGGGACGCCGCTACTACAATTCGGTCATACCACTGGGTAGCGCCTCTGGCGCGTACCATAAGCGCCACCTGGTGCCCTTTGGCGAATATGTGCCTTTTGAGCAATGGCTGCGCGGCCTGATTAAATTTTTCGATTTGCCAATGTCCAATTTTCAGTCGGGCCCGCCGCAACAACTGCCAATAACTGCGGGGCGCACCAAAATCGCCACGGCAGTTTGTTATGAGGTCGCCTATCAGGGGCTGGTTGCCGACAACGCCGCCGAGGCCAACCTGTTACTGACCGTCAGCAACGACACCTGGTTCGGCAATTCCCTGGGTCCGCACCAGCACCTGCAGATCGCGCAAATGCGCGCGTTGGAAAATGGCAAGCCGATGTTGCGCGCCACTAACGACGGCATTACCGCGTCCATCGACGAAAAGGGTCGTATCCTCGCGCTGCTGCCACGCTTTCGCGCTGGCGTACTGGGCACGGAGGTTCAACCCCGTAGTGGCGCGACGCCCTTTAATCAACTGGGCGGCAGCCCCGCCATCATTGTCAGTCTGGCGTTATGTCTGTTGTCCATATTTGCGGCGCCGCGCAAACCAGACGCCGCCAAACTGATTTCGTAAATTCTATAACTGCCGCAATCAGAACCTGGATACGGCGGCTGCGCGTCGCGGCGCTAGGTATGCCGAAAGCTTTCCCCTATAATTTCCGCCCTGTACCCTTCGCTGGATAACCCCGTACAACCATGACGACGCTTGACGAACACTATCGCCCGGAAATTATCGAACGGGAAATTCAGAGCTACTGGCGTAACAACCAGTCGTTTGTAGTGCGTGCCGACCCGGCGCGAGAAAAATATTACTGCCTGGCGATGTTCCCATACCCCAGTGGCAAACTGCACATGGGCCATGTGCGCAACTACACCATTGCCGACGTCATCAGCCGCTACCAGCGCATGCAGGGCAAAAATGTACTGCAACCCATGGGCTGGGACGCCTTCGGACTCCCCGCTGAAAATGCCGCCGTACAAAACAACACCGCGCCCGCAGCCTGGACGTACGCCAATATCGACGCCATGAAAACCCAGTTGCAATCCCTCGGATTTGCCTACGACTGGAGCCGCGAACTGGCAACCTGTCAACCGCAGTACTACCGCTGGGAACAATGGTTTTTTACCCAACTGTACGCCAAAGGGCTGGTCTACAAAAAAACCAGCGCAGTCAACTGGTGCCCCCGGGATCAGACCGTTCTCGCCAACGAGCAGGTGGTCGAAGGTTGCTGCTGGCGCTGCGATACGCCGGTGCAGCGCAAGGAAATTCCCCAGTGGTTTATTCGCATCACCGCGTACGCAGAAGAATTACTCGACGGCCTCGATCAGCTCGACGGTTGGCCGGAGCAGGTGCGCGCCATGCAGCGCAACTGGATCGGCAAGAGTCGCGGCATCGATATCGCGTTTCCCCTGACCGATCCGGTGGCCGGCTACACCAGTATCGATGTCTACACCACGCGCCCGGACACCTTGATGGGTGTTACCTATCTGAGTCTTGCCGCCGAACACCCGATCAGTCTCGCGCTGGCGGCGACCAACCCGGAGCTGGCGCGCTTTATCGCCGAGTGCAAGCAACAGTCGGTGGCCGAGGCGGATATGGCGACCATGGCCAAAAAGGGGGTCGCCACCGGACTGAGTGCGCGCCATCCGTTGAGCGGAGAACTGGTGCCCGTCTGGATCGCCAATTACGTGCTGATGGATTACGGCTCCGGCGCGGTCATGGCAGTACCCGCCCACGATCAACGGGACTGGGAATTTGCCACCCAGTACCAACTGCCGATCACCCAGGTGATTGCGCCGGTGGACAACACCCCCTGCAACCTCGAAGTGGAGGCATTTACCGCCCGGGGCAAATTGATTAACTCGGGGAATTTTGACGGCCTGCTGTTTGACGAGGCTTTTAGTGCCATCGCCGCACAACTTGCACAGTCAAATCTGGGGAGCGTGACCACCAATTATCGGCTACGGGACTGGGGTGTATCCCGGCAACGCTACTGGGGCACGCCCATCCCTATGCTCTACGACGGCGGCGAGATCGCCATCCCGGTACCCGCCGACAAACTCCCCGTACTGCTGCCGGAAGATGTGGTGATGGATGGCATTCATTCGCCTTTGAAGGCGGACCCCACCTGGAAAGTCGATGACATCGACGGCCAACCCGCGGTACGGGAAACCGACACGTTCGATACGTTTATGGAATCGTCCTGGTACTACGCGCGCTTTACCTGTCCGGATTTCGACGGCGGTATGCTCGACCCCGAGCGCGCCAACTACTGGCTACCGGTCGACCAATATGTTGGCGGTATCGAGCACGCCATTTTGCACCTGTTGTACGCGCGCTTTTTCCATAAACTGATGCGCGACGCTGGCCTGCTAAGTTCCGACGAGCCATTTACCCGACTGCTGTGCCAGGGCATGGTGCTGAAAGACGGCAGCAAAATGTCGAAATCCAAAGGTAATACCGTTGACCCCCAGGCTCTGATTGACAGCTACGGGGCCGATACCGTGCGCCTGTTTACCATATTTGCGGCCCCCCCCGAACAGACACTCGAATGGTCGGACGATGGCGTGGCCGGCGCGGCGCGCTTTTTGCGCCGCCTGTGGACCTATTGCCGCGAGCACCAGGCCCGCGTCATTGCCAGTGTCCGCTGTTTGCAAACCGACCGCCTGATGCTGGCCCCGGACCGGTGCGCAACGTTGAATGACAGCGAGAAAACCCTGCGCAGGGAAATTCATACGGTTTTGCAAAAAGCCCAGCAGGACTACGAAAAAAACCAGTTCAACACAGTCGTGTCCGCCAGCATGACCATTCTCAACCAGCTGTCGGCGTACGGGACGCGCTTTACGCCAGGGGATAGCTC
>JAYODD010000019.1:22355-37260 GCA_038106145.1 Gammaproteobacteria bacterium
CTGTCAGGTAACCGCCCAGGGGGTGGCGATCCTGCTGCGCCTGCTGTCGCCCATTGTGCCGCACCTTGCGCATCTGTTGTGGCGGGAAATGGGCTGTGGCGACGACATTTTGCGGGCCCCCTGGCCTCGGGTTGACGAGACGGCTCTCCAACGCACTACCCTCGACCTGGTGGTGCAGGTCAACGGCAAGGTGCGCGGACAGATCAGCGTAGCCAATGGTTCCGACAACGGGATAATCGAGCGCGCCGCGTTAACCGAACCCAACGTGCAGCGCTTTACGGATGGCAAGACGATCCGTAAAGTGATCGTCGTGCCCAACAAGCTGGTGAGCATCGTCGCCAACTAGCCACTACCAAGAGACGTTACCATGACCGCAATGCGCACTACTTTGTTCATCGCCCTGCTCGGCACCCTGCTCACCGCCGGTTGTGGCTGGCACCTGCGGGGCACCTCGGTTGCACCGGGCAACATCGAAAGTCTGCATATCAGCGCCCGCAATCTCGACAGTGATCTGGTGGAAGACCTGCGCCGGGCGCTGGTGGGCAACGGTATTACCGTGGCCAGAAATGCCACCGAGGCGAAATACAGTCTGGTGCTCCTCGCTGAAAACAGCGATCGCCGCACCGCTTCCATCGGCGCCAGCGCACGGGTCGCCGAACTTTTGCTCACGGAAAGCGCGGACTTTCTGATACTCGCGGCGGATGGCACCCAGGTGCTGGGGCGCACCACGGTCGCCACCGAGCGTCTGTTTGAATACAACGAGGACAATGTGCTGGCCACCGACGATGAAGCGCTGTTGTTGCGCGCCGAGATGCGCAGCGAACTGGTGCGCAAAATTCTTAATCGCCTGCGCTTTGTCAGCCATCGTACACCCAACCATGCGCCTGCGCCCTGAACAAACCCGGCAACACCTGCAGCAAACGCTGTTACCGGTTTATCTGATCACGGGAGACGAGCCCCTGCTGGTGCAGGAAACGGCTGACGCCATTCGCTGCGCAGCCCGCGCACGGGGCTTCGCCGATCGCGAACTGTTCCACGCCGACGACAAAAATTTTGCGTGGAGCCAACTCCTCAACGAAGCCAGCCACCTGTCGCTGTTTGCACAGAAAAAAATTCTCGAGTTGCGTCTACCTTCGGGAAAAATCGGGGCGGATGGCAGCCAGGCCCTGCAGGAATATTGCGCGCATCCAAGCGACGACAATCTGCTGTTAATTATCAGCACCAAAATGGACGGCGCGGCGTTAAAAAGCAAATGGGCAAAAATTCTGGACGCCAGCGGCGCAATCGTGCAAGTGTGGCCGATCACTGCCCAGCAACTGCCGCGCTGGATAGAGCAGCGACTCAAACAGGCCGGTATTCGCGCCAATACCGCCGCCCGGGAAATATTGACCCACCGCGTCGAAGGCAATCTTTTGGCCGCTGTGCAGGAAATTGAAAAATTGAAACTGCTGGTCACCGGCGACGTGGTGGACGCTACCACCATGTCCACGGTGGTCGCCGACAGCGCGCGCTATAACGTTTTTACTCTGGTGGACACCATGCTTGCAGGCGATGCGGCAGCGGCCTGTCGCCAGCTGCGTGGCCTGCGCGAGGAAGGCACCGACGCGACGGCCATTCTCTGGGCAATTACGCGGGAATTACGCATCCTCAACACAGCGGGCGATGCCGCCAGCGGCGGAGAGCGCCTGGATTGGGCACTGAAAAAAATGGGCGTCTGGGAAAAACGCCAACCACTGGTGCGCAATGCCCTGCGGCGCCTGACGTCCGCCCACTTAACGCGCATGCTACGCCAGGCTGCTGGCATTGACCGCGCCATCAAAGGAATGCGCAGCGCCTCGCCCTGGGACGAACTGTACACACTGGTGTTAAGCCTGTGTGGCGTTAACACATTGAATCCACGTAGCCTCGGTTTAACGCTGAGAGAGTAAGTGCATGGTCTGATTGCCGTAGCGCCGACCGATACCAACAGGGAGACATCCATCCGTGAAAAGTCGCGAGATCCACCTGGTAAAACGCCCCTCCGGAATGCTCGACGCGAGCTGCTTCAAACTGGTTGAGAACGATGTCAGGGAAGCTCTCAATGAGGGCGAAGTTCTGATCAAAAATCTGTGGATGTCGGTGGATCCGTACATGCGCCCGCGCATGAATGACGTCAAAAGTTATATTCCGCCGTTCGCGCTCAACACCGTACTCGATGGCGGTGCGGTGGGTGTGGTCATCGCTTCCAGAAACCCGAAGTATCCGGTTGGTACCGGGGTGGAAAGCATGAATGGCTGGCGGGAGTATTTTGTGGGCGATGGTAAGGGTCTCGGTATCCGCAACTTTGCCAACGCCAAACCCGAGGCCTATCTGGGATTGCTGGGTATGCCGGGACTCACCGCTTACATCGGCACCAAAGTCCTCGGTAAGGCGCAACCCGGGGACAGGGTGTACGTATCTGCCGCCGCAGGAGCCGTCGGCTCTGCGGCCTGTCAAATTGCCAAGGCTATCGGTTGCACGGTGGTGGGTAGCGCAGGCTCGAGCGCAAAAATTGACTGGCTGATGCGCGAAGCCGGAGTCGACGCGGCGTTTAACTATCGGGACGAGCCGGATTATCAGACCGCGCTGCAACGCCTGTGTCCGCAGGGCATCGACCTTTACTTCGACAACGTAGGCGGACTTGCCCTGGAGGCCGCTCTGGCCGTAATGAACCGCCACGGGCGCATCCTCTGCTGCGGCAGTATCGACGACTACAACAAGACCGGTGCGGAGCAACGGGGCGTAAAGAATCTGTTCCATATGATCAGCAAGGGTCTGACCATGACCGGCTTTATCGTATTCGACTACATGGACGACTACCACAAACCCTTTGCCGCGGACATGGGCCGCTGGCTGGCCGAGGGCAAACTACGGGCCCACGAAACTGTTTACGAGGGTATTGAAAAAGCTCCCGAGGCATTAATCGGCCTGTTTACCGGCGCCAATATGGGCAAAATGCTGGTCAAGCTGGGGGAGTTGGACTAACGGAATTTCCCTCACCCGCTCTGAACGTGCCTGATCCCTCGGGGTAGCGCTAGCTGGCGTCCGCGGTCGACAGAAAGAATTGCCTGGCAGTGCGCCCACTCTTGGAGGCGCGGGTCATGGCGTACTGCAGGGCAGCCCGGTGCAACGTTTCGCGGTCCCCTGCGAAGTCCCTGAACAAAGAATCCACGATGGCCAGATACTGTTCGGTGTTGTTCGGATAAAACGACAACCACAGACCAAAACGATCGGCCAGCGACAGCTTTTCCTCCACCGCGTCGCCGTAGTGAAGTTCACCATCCACCAGTTCCACGCCCCGATTGTCGGCGCGCTGCTCGGTAACCAGATGGCGCCGGTTGGAGGTCGCGTAAATCAGTACATTTTCAGGCGGTAGTTCGATCGAGCCGTCGAGTACGCTTTTCAGATGTTTGTACGCCGTCTCCCCTTCTTCAAAGGAAAGGTCGTCACAAAAGATAATAAATCGCTGGGGTAGTTCGCGAATATCATCGACGATTTCCGGCAAATCGACCAGGTCGTTTTTATCGATTTCGATCACCCGCAGCTGGCTCTCGGCGTAGGCGTTGAGCATGGCCTTGACCAATGAGGATTTCCCCGTGCCGCGGGTACCCCACAGTAACGCATTATTGGCGGATTGACCGGTCAGAAAGCGCTCCGTATTCTCCACCAGTGCTTGTTTTTGGGCATCAATACCCAACAGGTCACCGAGCGCGATCGAATCGAGCCGCCGCACTGCCCGCAGCCGGGCGCGGTGCGACTGCCAGATCGCTGCCAGTGTTGTCTCCCAGTCAATTGACATAACGTCCCTCGCCGCAACAACCCTTTCTAACTTCCGCGGCACTGCCGCGGTCCAGGCGCCATCATACGCCGAGCGGCTGTTTTTATAACGGATGATAGCGGCAATTGAAAGTTACCCGTGGGTAAAGCATAATCAATACGCCCGCGATAACGGCCCGGCAGGGGATGCTACGACCTGCCTGCGCTGCGGGTTGCGCACCTACTCTGGCAATGACAACAACTATTAGGGAGTGGACATGGACCGCGGACTGGGGTATTGGCTGACCAAACGGGAAATGATCTCGGGCAACCGGCTGGCGTTGGTCAACCGCCACAAGCGATTTACTTACAAACAAATGAACCGGCGTTGCAATCAGCTCGCCCATGCCCTGCGCGACAGCGGCGTGCGGCCCGGCGATCGGGTGTGCTCACTATTGATGAACGGCCACGAACAGCTCGAATTGATTTTCGCGGTGGCCAAGCTGGGCGCGATCTTTTTGCCAATCAACTATCGCCTGACCGTGCCTGAAATCGAATACATCGTGAAGGATTCCGGCGCGCGCACGTTGTTTTTCCACGACGAATTCAGGCACCTTGCCGAGGGGGTGGCAAAACTCGTGCATCTGGACGCTACCCTGTATTGCGGTAACGCCCGCGCCGGTAACGACGATGCGGCTTACGAAGCGTTTATCGCCAGCGGTTCACAGGACGAAATCAACGCCAGCGTTAGCGCCGACGACGTGGCGCTACTGATGTATACCTCGGGCACTACCGGCCGCCCCAAGGGGGCAATGCTCACCCATGCAGCACACGCGGTGAATGTCTATCACACCACTCAGCGCCTGCCAATCCATGCCGCTACCGTCGCCCTTGGGGTGGCGCCGATGTTCCACATTGGCGGGACCAGCGTCACCGTCCTGCAAACCCTGTTTCAGGGTGGCACCGTGGTAACGCTGCCCGAGTTCGATGCGGTCAAGGTGCTTGAAGCGACCGAGAAAGAGCGCGTGACAGCGCTGTTCTGCGTGCCGTCCATGTGGCAGATGATCGTGGAAGAGCTTGAGAAAAAGGATTTTGATCTCAGCTCCGTGGAATTTTTGATGACCGGCGCCGCACCCACCCCACTAAAAATTCTCGCTTATTTCAAGAACCGCGGGCTGGATATCTACGAAGGGTTCGGCATGACGGAAATGGCGCCGTTGGTGACCATTCTCGATAAATGGGATTGCGAACGGAAAAATGGATCGGTGGGATATCCGGCGTTTTTTGTCGACGTGCGCACGGTCGACGACAACGGCAACGACGTGGGTGCGAATGCCATCGGCGAGGTAATTTGTCGCGGACCTAATATGTTCAAAGGCTACTGGAATAAACCCGAGGCCACCGCCGAAGCTCTGCGCGGCGGCTGGTATCACTCCGGCGATCTGGGCTACCTGGACGAAGAGGGCTTTCTCTATATTGTCGACCGCAAGAAAGACATGATCATCAGCGGCGGCGAGAATGTCTACCCGGCGGAACTGGAGCAGGCAATATATCAACACCCGGCGATTGCCGAGGTGGCGGTAATTGGTGTGCCCCACGAAAAATGGCAGGAAGTCCCCGCTGCAATTATCGTGGTGAAATCAGGCGCCAGGCTGAGCGAAGATGAACTGACGGCTTTTTGCAGCGAGCGTCTGGCACGCTTCAAAGTACCGAAGGTCGTGCATTTTGTTGCCGAGTTGCCGAAATCCGGCGCCGGAAAAATTCTCAAGACGGAATTGCGCAAACAGTTTGGAGGTTATCGCGCCGGAGACAAATAATCCACACCACATATTGTCTGTCGTTACATGAAAAAAGGGGCTTGCGCCCCTTTTTCGCGTTGCCTTGCATGCCGCTGTTCGGTCGGTCAGATTTGCTCAGGTACTCTTTAATACTGCGGTGATGGCCTGCGCAACGTAATCGATATTTGACTGACTGAGCCCCGCAATATTGATGCGACTGGAACCCACCATATAAATGCTGTATTCGCTGCGCAGGCGCTCGACCTGTTCCGGCGTGACCCCCAGAAACGAAAACATGCCGTGCTGGCGTTGAATAAACGAAAAGTCCTGAGGCGCGCCCTGTGCCACCAGATTTGCCACCAGATCCCTGCGCAGGGAATTCAGGCGGTCGCGCATGGGAGTCAACTCCGCCAGCCAGGCGGCGGTGAGTTCAGGGCTCTGCAGTATAGTGCCGACAATTGCACCGCCGTGGGCAGGGGGCATGGAATAATTGCCGCGCACCACGTTATTGATATGGGTTAACGTTGCGTCGGCAACGGCGGGCGATTTACCCACCACCGACAAACTGCCAACCCGCTCCCGGTATAACCCGAAGTTTTTTGAACAGGAACTGGCCACCAGCACTTCCGGCAGACGTTGCGCCATCAGGCGCACGCCGTAGGCATCTTCCTCGACTCCGCGCCCGAAACCCTGATAAGCCAGATCGATAAACGGTAAAAAACCGCGGCGCTCGGCGAGCTCGGTCAGCGCCTGCCACTGATTTTCGCTTAAATCCGCGCCGCAGGGGTTGTGACAACAGCCGTGCAATAACACAACATCGCCGTTGCCCGCCTGCGCCAGCGCAGACAGCATGGCATCGAACGTCAGGGTATGACTGTCCTTGTCGTAATAGGGATACTGGGTCAGTTTAAGTCCGGCGTTGCCCAGCAATGGCATATGGTTTGCCCAGGTGGGATCACTCACCCACACGGTGGTCTGCGGCGCGCAGCGCTTCAACAGCTCGGCGCCGACCCGCAATGCGCCACAGCCACCTGGAGTTAACACCGTGCGCACGCGGTTATCCCGCAGCGCTGCGTGCTGTGCGCCAAACATCAGGTCGCGAATGCCCTGATTAAACTCCGGAACACCCGCAGGTCCGACATAGGATTTGCTGTCCTCGGTTGCGTAACATCTGCCCTCCGCGTCCTTCACCGCCGCCATAATCGGCGTCGCGCCGGATTCATCGCGGTATACGCCAACACCCAGGTCGACTTTCAGCGGATTGGAATCTTCGCGAAAACTGGCCAACAGTCCGAGAATGGGGTCTGGCGCCAGGGCGTCAAGGGATGCGAACATGGTTTCCTCGTGAATAGCTAACAGACAAGACAGGGTGAAAACGCGGCGAGAGTGCTACGCGACCAGCGTGTATTGTATCGCCATTTGCGCGACTGACGGGAGAGTTATTAGGCGCGGCGCACAATATTTTACCGAACACTTCGCCAAATCGCTCCATAATCCATCTGCCGGCACCGGGCTGTAATCTAATCTGACCACATCGGACCAGACGCGAATGACCCGGTGACGGCATTAACGGGCTTTAAGCAATGTGTTGAGAGCTTCCAGGCGCTCGAGCGTGCCGATATCCCACCAGCTCCCACCATAACACTCCCCGTTAACAAAACCCGCGTCGATGCTTCCAGACAACACGTCGCGCAGGGGAAATTTTTCACTGCCCGATCGGTGCAACGCAAAAATTTCCGGCCACAGAATACTGATGCCGCTAAAAGTCAGTGTTGCCGCGCCATGCCCTGAATGGCGCACGACTCCTGCGGCGTCCAATATAAAATCCCCCTGCTGGTGATGGCACGGATTGGGCACTAGCACCAGGTGTGCGTCCTGCTCCGCGGACCAATCCTGCGCGACCAGTTTTTCGAACGGGTAATCTGTCCAGATATCGCTATTGACCACCAGAAAAGGATCCCGTCCGAGCAACGGCAGCGCCCGCCGAATGCCGCCCCCCGTTTCCAGGGGTTGCGGTTCACGGGACCAGAGTACTTCTACCCCAAACCGGGAGCCGTCCCCCACATAGGCTTCAATCTTTTCCCCAAGCCACGATGTATTAATGACCAGTTGGCGCACGCCAGCCCGAGCCAGGCGCTCGATGTGGTAGGCGATCAGTGGCTTGCCGTGCGCAATAAGCAGCGGCTTGGGCGTACCATCGGTGAGGGGCCGCAGTCTTTCTCCACGACCCGCAGCCAGAATCATTGCTTTCATAAGTTAACCCAGCCTTTTTAGGGCGCACGCAACACCGGCGCGCCATGCTTGACCACCGGACTAATCCCCGGCCGATTCCACAGCCCGATACCAGGGTTGCCCCATTGCGGCAGGCAGTAATCTTGCGCGCAGCCACCGGGAAAATTCGCGGGTTGGCCCATAGTTATCCGCCGCTTCCAGGGTATAACGAATCACCAGCGGCAGGTCATCCAGATAGCGATGTTTTCCGTCGCGCAGCGACAATCGTGCAAAGATACCCAACACTTTGATATGCCGCTGCAATCCCATCAGGTCAAACCAACGTAGAAAAGTCTGATCATCAATGGCTGTCATCAGGCCGGCAGCGACCAGCCGGTCCCGATAGTGCAAGGCCCGTTGGCGCACCATCGCCGACGGCCACCGTATGTAGCAATCCTTCAGCAGCGACACCAGGTCGTAGGTAATCGCGCCCACGACCGCATCCTGATAATCCACCACGCCCACGCCACCACCCGGTAGCATCAGTAAATTGCGGGCGTGGAAATCCCGATGCACCACCACCTGAGGTTGCTGCAACGCATTATCGATCAGGGTCGCGAACAACGCATCGAGGTTGCGCTGTTCGTCACTGGTCAGATTTATCCCCAGCAATTCCCCGACGAACCACTGTGGAAATAACGCCATCTCACGATGCAGCTCCACACGGTCGTAGCTGGCAAACAATTCCGCAGGCGGGCGCATGCATTGTATGGCCAGCAGTGAATCTTCCGCTGCACTATACAGGGCGGCCACCGAGTCTGCCCGCAGAGCGTTCAGGTACAGTTGATCACCGAGATCTTCCAGCAGCATATACCCGCGCTGGTAATCGACGGCATACACCCTGGGCACATGCACCCCCCCTGCTGCCAGCGCCAACCCTTTGTGCACGAAAGCGCCGTTATTCTCCCGTTCCGGCGGCGCGATCACCGCGATAACGGAAGGTTGCGAATCGACCCGAAAATAATGGCGAAAGCCCGCGTCACCGCCAAGCGCGCGCAGGGAAATAGCCTGCGGCGGCCACGGGAAGGGGAGAAATGTTTTTACCCACAGCAGTAAGGCATCGTGATCCATGGTATTCCCGTCGGCAAAAAAAGGCGGTTTCACAGTTGTGGCCGTTATTTTAGACGAATACCCGCGCTGGGACTCGCACCGGCGCGAACTTTAGGTAAAATGGCGTTCTGGATGGGCCAATTCGGGGCTACCCGGCCGTCACCTTTACACTGGACAACAAGAATGTCACACGCCATGCAACGAATTCGCATCCGACCGCGGCTTGCAGCCCGTTTTTCTCCCGGACTACTTTTTGGCGTGCTGCTGTGCGCGGCTGTTCCGGGGATGGCCGAAACGGAAACCCATATGGAGTGGATTTGCCGCGCCGGTAGTGACGGTGGCTGGGATTGCTCGGAACAGGCCGTGCCGGGTCCCGCTTTTGATCGGCCCAAACATCGCGCGGCAGCGCGCAGCGCCCAAGCGCCACCCAAGGATGAACCGCGAGTTAAAGTGGCGCGCAATCTGGACTGGGTGGACGAGTCTGCGCTCACTGCGGAGCAACGGGAGAAAATGGCGCCGGGCTGTTGCGGCGATTATATTGAACCCCCGCGGGATTACCCGGATGCGAACCTCGATCCCGACGCTTCGTCGCTGCGCGCCAGCGCCGACAAGACCGAGGCTCAGGGGGAGGTTGCCACTCTCAGTGGAGACGTGCAGGTAGCCCACGGCTATCGCCAGGTACGCAGCGATTCGGCGGTGGTTGATCAGGGGCAGCGCACCGTAACCCTGCAGGGCAACGTGCAACTGCGCGAACCCGGCATGTTGTTACTGGGCGAGGGCGCCACCGTCAACATGGATAGCGGCGAAGTCCAAATCGATGGCTCCACCTACGTGTTTCACGAATCCGGCATTCGCGGCACCGCGGGCCAGCTGCGGCGGGGCAAAGACGATGTCATCTATATCGACAATGCGACTTACACCACCTGTGAACCGGGCAACAACACCTGGCTGTTAAGTGCAGGCAACATACAGATAGACCCCGAAACCGGTCTCGCGACCGCGCGCAATATGTGGGTCAAGGTCAAAGATGTGCCGGTTGTGTACGTGCCGTGGATTCGCTATCCGGTGGACGGTCGTCGCGCCACGGGGTTATTGTTTCCCCAGTTCAGCATCGGCGATGAGAACGGCCTCGATATCGCGCAACCCATCTATCTCAACCTGGCGCCCAACTACGACGCCACCATTACACCCCGCTACATACAGCAGCGCGGGCCCATGCTGGAGCTGGAAACCCGCCACCTGTCACCCTACACGGAAACCGTGGTGGGCGGCGCCTACCTGTGGAACGACGATGGCGGCGACGACTCGGACGAGAAAATCAATATTGATCCGGTTACCGGAAAGCGACCCCATGAGGGAGATACACGCTGGCTGGTCAATGTCGATCATACCGGGGGCATTGGCTACGCTTGGGACACTGCGGTTGATTACACCAAGGTTAGCGATGCCGAATACTTTCGCGATCTCGGCAACCGCACCCTTGAGGTCAGTAGCCAGACCCATATGAAACAGCTGGCTTCGGCGGGCTATCGCACCGATAACTGGCGCTTCAACTTAATGGGCGTGGAGTATCAAACGCTGATCGAGAACACCGGTGAACAGTACCAGCAGCTACCGCGCCTGGATGCCGATGGCCGCTATTATTTTGACCATCTCGATCTACTGTTGACCCTCGATAACCAGTACACCCTGTTTGATCACAACGACTCCGGGCGTGTCACCGGTAACCGCCTGCGTATGGACTATGGAGTGACCTGGAACAAGCAATGGCTGTGGGGCTATTTCAAACCCTCGTTTGTCGCCAAATATCTCAGTTATGATCTGGACAGTCCGGTACTGCCCGGCGGTGATGACAGCCCCAACGCGCTGGTGCCGGTCGCCAGCATCGATACCGGCCTGTATTTCGAGCGCGATACCACCCTGCTGAAAGATCACGTCCACACTTTCGAGCCGCGCCTGTACTATCTGAACTCGGATTATGAAGACCAGATCGATCACCCCAACTTCGACACCGCCGACCTCACCTTCAGCTACCAGCAGCTGTTTCGCGACGACCGCTTCGCGGGCAGCGACCGGATCGGCGACACCGAGCAGGTGACCCTGGGCTTCACCAGCCGCCTGATAGACTCGAGCTCGGGGCTGGAGCGCCTGCGCGCCAGTATCGGACAGGTGTTCTACATGGATGACCGCTATGTGTCCGTGGACCCAACGTTGAACAAAGGAATACTGTCCGACTCCGCCCTGCTGGCGGCGCAACTGGCCCTGCTGACGGATCCCGGACAAAGACAACTCGCGGCACAGACAGCGGCGGATCTCCTCAACAATGAATCCGATGTCGCCGCCGAGCTGGCGCTGGTATTAAATCCCCAGTGGCGTTTCCAGTCGGACATACTGCTGAATCCGGACACCAACAAAATTGACAAAGGCAATCTGGGCCTGCGCTTTCGCGATGACAACAACGCGATTTTTAATCTGATTTACCGCTACAGTCGCGCCGTTCCCCGGTTGTTGCCACCGCCACCATTTGGCAGCGGTGGAGTGACCATCGACACCATTGAGCAGGGCGATATCTCCACCATCCTGCCCATTTCTGACAACTGGAGTCTGGTGGGCCGCTGGAACCACGACATTACCAACAGTCGCGAACTGGAGATATTTGGCGGCATCGAGTACAACAGTTGCTGCTGGCGCGCCAGCGTGGTCGCGCGCCGCTGGCTGGACCGCAACGATATTTTGGGGCTGCCGGAAGATGACCTGCAGTACGACGAAGGAATTTTCTTCCAGTTTCAACTTAAAGGCCTGGGCGGCACCGGAGCGCAGGTGGACAGTATCCTGAGCGACGGCATCTACGGCTACCAGCCTGAACAACGCTGATTCGCTACTTCTACGAGAACCGCCATGCATCGCGCCAAGCTTTTTTTTCTGTTTTTTTTAACGGCTATCTGTTTCAGCGCACCGAGCGTTGCCCAGCTCCAACTACTTGACAAGGTTGCGGCCGTCGTTAACGACGACGTGATCATGGCGAGTGAATTGCAGGAGCAGGTCGCAATCATCTATCAGCGCATCTCGGCCTCCGGCACGCAACCACCACCACAGGAAGTCCTGGTCCCACAGGTTCTGGAAAAGCTTATTCAGGATCGCCTGCAACTGTCCATGGGACTGCGCGCCGGGGTCAACATCAGCGACGCAGAGCTCAACCAGGCCATGACTCGGTTGGCGCAGCAACAGAATCTCGGTCTCGACGAGTTTCTCGCCATCGCCGCGCGGGAGGGATTAAATCCCGCGGCGCTCAAGGCGCAGATGAAAGACGAGATGATTATCGCACGGGTGCAGCAGAGCCAGGTGCAACGACGCTTCACCATCACCGATCAGGACATCGACAACTTTCTAAAATCCGAGGAAGGCAAATTTCTTTCTTCCCCGGATGTCAACGTCGGCCACATACTGCTGCCGGTATCCTCCGGCGCCGACAAAGAGACCGTGCAGCAGGTGTTGGACAAAGCCGAAAACCTGCGCCAGCAAGCCGCTAACGGCGCTGATTTTCGCCAGCTTGCGATCGCTCACTCCAGCGGGCAGAACGCGCTGCAGGGAGGAGATATCGGCTGGCGCAAAAGTGCGCAGTTACCCGCTATTTTCTCCACCGTGCTGGCCGCATTACAGCCCGGGGGCATCAGTGCGCCCATTCGCAGCGACGCCGGTTTTCACTTACTCAAGCTGTATGACCGTCGCGGCGACACCGAAGAGCTTATTCAGCAAAGTATGGTTCGACATATTCTCATCAAACCCAACGAAATTCGCAGCGAGGAAGATGCCCGTACAATGTTACTGGACTTGCGCGCGCGCATCGCCGCGGGTGAAGACTTTGCAGATATCGCCCGCCAGTTTTCCGAAGACAGCGGTTCCGCGCTCAATGGTGGCAGCGTGGGCTGGTCCGTTCCCGGACAGTTTGTGCCGCAGTTTGAGCAGGCTATCGAGCAGGCTCAGATTAACGTGGTCAGCGAGCCCTTTCGCACGCAGTATGGCTGGCACATTTTAGAGGTAACCGAGCGCCGGCATCAGGATTTCAGCACAGAAATTATGCGCAACCAGGCACAGAATGTTTTGCGCCAGCGCAAATTTGAGGAAGAGTTGCCAATCTGGCTGCAGGAAATTCGCGACGAGGCGTTTATCGATATCAAACTATGATCCTACGCTTGGCGGTAACGCCGGGTGAGCCGGCCGGCATTGGCCCCGATCTGATTATTCAACTGGTTCAACGTGGCTATCCCCACGAACTGGTCGCCTACACCGACCCCGACCTTTTACAACAGCGCGCGCAACATTTAGGCCTGCCGTTGCGGCTGCGCCAGCCCACCGGCACACCGCGGCCACTGGACTGCGGTGAGCTCGCCATCCATCCCCTGAGATTAGCTGCCCCGGCGGTTGCCGGACAGCTCAATCCGGCCAACAGCCCGTTTGTACTGCACAGTCTGGAACAGGCCACCCGCGACTGCTTACGCGGGGATTGTGCCGCGCTGATTACCGGGCCGGTTCACAAGGGGGTGATTAACGACGCGGGTATTGCGTTTAGCGGCCACACCGAATATCTGGCGGCGTTAACCCATACGGCTAACGTAGTAATGCTATTGGCCACCGCGGGCTTGCGCGTCGCCCTGGCAACCACCCACCTGCCCCTCGCCAAGGTAGCGCAAACCATCACGCCAGCGCTGCTGGAAACCGTTATCACCATTTTACACCACGACCTGCAATTCCGATTTGGTCTCGCGCAACCGCGAATTCTGGTGTGCGGGTTAAATCCCCACGCTGGCGAAGGCGGTCATCTCGGTACCGAGGAACGGGACGTCATCAGCCCCACCCTGGACCGTCTGCGAGCACAGGGCATCAATTTGCAGGGCCCACTACCCGCAGATACCTTATTTACGCCGAAGTACCTGCAACAGGCGGATGCCGTGCTGGCGATGTTTCACGATCAGGGTCTGCCGGTACTGAAATATGTCGGCTTCGGTAAGGCCGTCAACATTACCCTCGGACTGCCGATCATTCGCACGTCCGTGGACCATGGCACGGCATTGCCCCTGGCGGGTAGCGGTGAAGCGAGCAGCAGCAGTCTATCTGCAGCCCTCGACTATGCAGTTACCATGGCCGCGCGGAAACCCTCGCCATGACCGACCTCGCCCATCGTCCGCGCAAACGTTTCGGACAAAACTTTCTCGTCGATCAACATATCATCAGCGACATTCTATCTGCCATCGCACCCCGTAGCGGAGACAATCTGGTGGAGATCGGACCCGGCAAAGGCGCCCTCACCGCACCGCTACTGGCCCGGTGCCCGACGCTGACAATGATCGAACTCGATCGCGACCTGGTCGCCGCACTGCAGACAAAATTTGCCGGTTACAACGACTGCCAAATACTACAAAGCGACGCATTAAAATTTGATTTCGCCACCTTATTTAAAACCTCGCAACCGTTACGCATTGTTGGTAATTTGCCCTACAACATCTCCACTCCGCTGATTTTTCATCTGCTCGATTACGCGGATAATATTGCGGATATGCACTTTATGCTGCAAAAAGAGGTGGTCGACCGGCTCGCGGCGCAGCCTGGCAATAAACACTATGGACGTTTGAGTGTCGCAGTTCAGTATCGCTGTCAGGTAGATGCACTGGTTGCGGTTCCCCCGCACGCTTTTGCGCCAGCACCAAAAGTTGAGTCCGCCTTCGTACGCCTCACACCCCTGCGCCCCTTGCCATTGCGTGCCAACGACCCCGCGCTGTTGCGGCGCCTGGTCAATACCTGCTTTCAACAGCGCCGTAAAACTCTGCGCAATTGCCTGAAATTAATGATCACTACTGAGCTTGCCGAAACCCTGGACATCGATCTTAAGGCCCGCCCGGAAACACTCTCCGTCGCCGATTTTGTTAACCTTTCCAATCAATTGAGCTGTTTGTTATGAACGATCCGCTACCTGACTGCCCGATCGAGGTTACCGCCAAGGTCCAATACCTCAGCGACCAGTCCCAACCCGGCGG
>JAYODD010000041.1:0-5789 GCA_038106145.1 Gammaproteobacteria bacterium
GCTGAAACGAGTCAGCGCCTTGGACAACACCAGCCCCTTGAGTCGGGCGGTTTGCCAATTGACGCCGCCGTCGAAGGAAACATCCACGCCAGTAATCTTGCCGTGGCCGCTCCAGGCCAGGCCTTCCAGTTCGTAAAAACCCGGTACTTTCATGGGTTTTTCTGGACAGGGCGATGTGATAACCGAATTACATTCCTGTACAAAACTAAATTTACGCGCCCGACCATCCGGCATTAAATCCGTGTATTTCGAGGTTTCTTCCCGCATATACCAGGGTTCGTCGCCCACTTCCAGGCGACGCAACCATTTGATGCTGGTATTACCCTCCCAGCCAGGATTTAACAGGCGCAGCGGATACCCCTGTTCCGGCCGCAGCGCTTCGCCGTTTTGCGCATAGACCACCAGCGCATCATTCAGCGCCTTTTCCATGGGAATACTGCGCGCCATGGCAGCGCCGTCCGCGCCCTCGGCTAAAACCCATTTACCCTCAGGTTTAACACCCGCTTCCGCCAGCAGGGTCGACAGGCGCACGCCACTCCACTCACAGCAGGAAATCATACCGTGGGTGAACTGCAGGCCTTCCATCTGAGGACCTTTCCACTCCATGCCCCCATTGGCCGGGCATTCCAGAAATTTTATTTCCGACACGCTGGGGAAGCGTTGCAGATCGTCCATGGTAAAAATCAACGGTCGTTCCACCAGGCCGTGCAGAATCAGGCGGTGCTCGTCCGGATTGATATCAGGTACCCCGGCGTGATAACGCTCGAACACCAGGCCATTCGGGGTAATGATCCCCTTCAGGTCCTGCAATGGCGTCATGCTGATCGATGAAATGGAATCGGCCGTTAACCAGGGAACCGTGCGCCGCACCACGTCGCTTTCAAAGGACGAGGGTTTGCCGTAGGGATCGCTCACCACACCGCGACCGAGGCTACGCGTCCAGGTGGGGACGGCGGGGGGCAGGTTGGAATTGGCGAGGGTCCCGGGTACCGCGCTCAGGGTCGCGGACGCGCCGAGCATCGTAAGGGCGTTTTTTAAAAAGCGACGGCGCTCGCTCACGCCCAGCTGCTCGCTTTCTTTAGCTAGTAACCCCAGCAGTTGGCGCTCGGTGCTGCGCGTAAACCAGGCCATAAACTAACCCCCATTTTGCAAAGCCCGTTCCGTATCTGCATGCCCCAGCAGGGTCAAAATTCCTGGTGGGAGCATCAACTACAGGGTGCTCTCGGGCTTAAACATCAGGCCCCTATATTACTTTAATGTATATACATATTCTTTAATTGTATATGAGTCCGATCTAATGAAGCAAGAGCCAGAGTGCAGTAATGCCCGGCGGTGAAGATGGGGTACGGTTGTTCTACCACGATAACTCGCATCTCGGCACCCAGAATCGGGAGAGAGCCGTCACACCATACTGATCTGTATAATAGTCCAACCCACTCCCTTCTACTGAAGGAATCTTCGTTTTATGACTGGTAACTGCCCCCGATGACCGAACAAACCTTGATGGAACGGATTGTTAAATTTCGTTCCAAACCCGAAAACCAGTCCCCTCATGCCCAGTTTCTGGGGCTGCAAATCGTGGATATTGAACCGCAACGAGCGGTGATCAAAATACCCTATTCCAAAGACATGGCAGGCAATGCATCTACTGGCATTTTACATGGCGGCCTGGTGACCACCGCGTTGGATTCCGCCTCCGGGCTGGCGGTTTTTGCGGCCCTGGATGAATTTATGACCATCGCGACCCTGGATTTACGCATCGACTACCTGAAACCGGCGACACCGGATAAGGCAATTTTCGCCTGGGCCCATTGCTACAAAACGACCCGCAACGTGTGTTTTGTGCGGGGCGTTGCCTATCACGAAGATCGCGACGACCCGATTGCCAACTGCACCGCCACTTTTATGGTCACCGCTCGGGCCGGTGCGACCGCCGAGGATAGACTCGCCGGTCGCAACACCGAAGGGGAAGTCTGATGGATCTGCTCAGCCTGGTGCGGCGCGCCAAAGCGGAAGATGATTTTTCGATTCTGTCCTCCGGAATCCCCTACATGAACACCATGGGTATTTATGTCTGGGAGGACCAGGGGCAAATCACCACCACCATGCGCGCGGATAAAAAACTAACCGGCAATCCCTGGCTGCCCGCGCTGCACGGGGGCACCATTGGCGGCCTACTGGAAACCGCCGCGATCGTACAGTTAGCTCACGATCAG
Source organism: Gammaproteobacteria bacterium (assembly GCA_038106145.1). Classification (GTDB taxonomy): domain Bacteria; phylum Pseudomonadota; class Gammaproteobacteria; order Pseudomonadales; family Porticoccaceae; genus JBFJKD01. The sequence continues at coordinate 2,217 of JAYODD010000041.1, forward strand.
GACACGGAGAACCTGCCCAAACCGATCAATGTCACCATCGAATACCTGCGCTCCGGAAAAATTGCCGATTTACACGCCCGGGCACGGGTAACCAAACAGGGGCGTCGCGTTGCCAATGTTCAGGTTGTTTGCTGGCAGAGCGATCCGGAAAAGCCGGTGGCCGCCATGCACGGACATTTTTTGATGACCTGATGGGTACAATAGGCTTAAATTCACTCTTTGCTCTCGTTTATCAACCTGCTAAAAACTAAATAAGGTAATCCCGATGGCACTGCACCCACAAACCAAGGCGCTGCTGGAACAAGCGGCCGCAAGCAATACTCCGCAACTGGACGACGGTACGCCCGAGGAGGGCCGCAACGTATTCGCGACCACCACCAACATGCTGGGTATTCCACCCCGCCCGGTTAAAGAAGTTAAGGAGATTCAAATTCCGGGTCCGAACGGCCCCATTCGTACGGTTGTCATTACGCCCAATCATACCGGGAACGCGCCGCTGCCCATCCTGATTTATTACCACGGCGGCGGTTGGGTTATCGGTAGCCCGGAAACCCACAAAGGGGAAACCCATTACTACGCCGATGCGGCTCAGTGCATCGTGCTGGTGCCGGACTATAGAAAGGGGCCCGAGCACAGATTTCCCGCAGCGCCCCAGGATTGCTACGCCGTACTTGAGTGGGCCGCCGCTAACGCCTCCAGTCTGGGCGCGGACAGTTCCCGCATTGCCGTGGCGGGTGACAGCGCGGGAGGTAATTTAAGCGCAGTCGTCTCGCACATGGCCCGGGATCGCAACGGACCCTCTATCGCGCTCCAATTGTTGGTCTACCCCGCTACCCGCATGGGGCCAGATACGCAGTCCTTCAAGGATTTCGCCGAGGGATATTTTCTGACCGCCCGAGCGATGCACTGGTTCTACAATCACTACATGGCAACAAAAGCGGAATGGGACGACCCCCTCGCTTCGCCGCTGCTGAGCGATAACCTTCGGGGACTACCTCCGGCTTTTATTATGACCGCAGGATTTGATCCGCTACGTGATGAAGGCGCGGCCTACGCCGACAAACTAAAGGCCGCCGGTGTGCCGGTGGAATATGTCTGCTACGACGAACAAATTCACGGCTTTGTTTCCCTCGCCGGTGCGCTGGACGATGGCCAGGCGTTTTTACAGCGAGCGTCAGCGGTATTGCGCAAAGCGTTTGGGACCTGAATGGAAGGTTTCACTTTTTCAAATTCTTTAATATCTAGAACTGCGTTTAGCTAAACAGCCTGAGGAGTACCAAGATGTCCCAGCAGCAACTGGACAAATTGCTGAAAATTTTTGCGCGCCAGGCGGAACTCGGGACCATGAGTATCGAGCAGGAGCGCGCCTTTCTCGACGACGGCGGCGCGCGCTTCGTGGTACCCGACGATGTGGTTCTCGAACCCACCAATGCCGATGGCATACCCGCGGAATTTTTAACCGCCGCTGGCGCCAATCCCGAACAGGTGGTTTTATATTTGCACGGTGGTGGCTATGTCATCGGCTCCATTAAAAGTCACCGCTACCTGATGCAAAACGTGTCCCGCACTACGGGTGCGCGCACCCTGGGCATCGATTACCGTCGCGCGCCGGAGCATCCGTTTCCCGCAGCCCTGGACGATGCGCTTAAAGCGTATCGTTGGCTGCTGAACCAGGGGTTTGCGGCTAAAAATATCGCCATCGCCGGGGATTCCGCGGGCGGTGGTTTAACCCTCTCCACTCTGCTCAAATTGCGGGACCTGGGCGAACCCCTGCCCGCTGCGGGCGCACTGATTTCCCCCTGGGCGGATCTCACCGGCACGGCGCCCTCGGTGGCCGAGCGCGCGGCCATGGACCCCTGCGTTACCCCCGCCGGCTTAGCGAAAATGGCCGCCCATTATCTCAATGGCACGGATGGCAAGAACCCGTTCGCCTCCCCGGTATTTGCCGAGCTTCACGGGCTACCGCCGCTACTTGTTCACGTGGGTGGACGGGAAATTCTCTACGACGACAGCCTGACCATCGCCCGCAAAGCCAAAGCCGCTGGCGTCGATGTCACCCTGGTGGAAGAACCCGACCTGTTCCACGTGTGGCACGCCTACGCGCCCATGCTGGAAGAGGCGCAGGCATCGGTGGCACAGCTCGGCGCATTCCTCAGGGAGCGGTTAAATCGCTAATGCGCCCCGCAGTTGCGCACGTAACGCATGGGTAATTCACAAAAAACAGAGCGCCCAACCTATGGCCAGCCCGGAAAACCAGCAACTCCTGGACCTGTTATGGAAAAACTATCCCGGGCCATCCACCTATGAACAAATGAAAGACAAGGCGGGCAAAATGCGCGACAACTTTGCGCGTATGATGTCGGCGTTTGCAATAATCCCCGAAGACGTCTCCGTGACACCGGCGATCGCTGGTGGCGTTCCAGCGGAATGGGTGGCAGCGCCCCGCGTCGCCACCGAGCGGGTATTACTCTACCTGCACGGCGGCGGTTACGTGATCGGCTCCCCCGCTACCCATCGCGGCGTGGCGGCCAGTCTATCGGCCGCCGCCGATTGCCGCGTGCTGTCCCTCGATTACCGCCTCGCTCCGGAAAATCCCTACCCCGCCGCAGTCGAAGATGCCTGCGCCGCGTACCGCTGGCTGTTGGCCGAAGGTGTTGCCCCGCAAAAAATAGCCCTGGCCGGCGACTCCGCCGGGGGCGGACTCACTCTCGCTACCCTGATCGCCTTGCGCGATGCCGGGGACGCCCTGCCAGGGGCGGCCGTGCCGATTTCGCCGTGGACCGATATGCAGGCCACTGGCGAATCCATGCAAACCAACTTGAAAAACGATCCCATGGTTGAACCCGGCGGCTTAATGGGCATGGCAAAAATGTATCTGGGCAATGCCGACCCCACGCAACCCACTGCCGCGCCGTTGCACGGCGACTTTACCGGATTGCCGCCATTGCTGATTCAGGTGGGCGCGCTGGAAACATTACTCGACGACGCCACCCGTGTTGCCGCCAAAGCCAGGGCCGCCGGCGTGGACGTCACCCTCGAAGTCTGGCCGGAGATGGTACATGTCTGGCACCTGTTCGCACCCATGCTACCCGAGGGACGGGCGGCGATTGCAAGGATTGGGGAGTTTTTGCGGTTGCGGATTTGATTGTGGTTTGCCTGAAAATAAATCCGTCCCCTTTTTTCTGTGTGTATGACTGCAATAAAGAATGCGATGAAGAATGTGAGATTTAGAAATGCTTAAGGGGTTAATTTTTGCGGTTTTTCTCATGGTGCTGGTAATTACTGGCAAGCAAACCACATTAAAGCAAGTAAATTTTCTTTTTGGTGCAGCTGGCCTCTCGTTAATAAGTGGCTATGTGCTAGCTATTGTTATGGAACATGATTTTATTGATATGTTGTTGTTTAAGGATGACTGGCTCTATGCGATGTTTCCGGTTATTGCAGCATATACATTTTTTCTTTCCGCGCTAGCTACAATTGCTAAGTACTATCTTCTAAAGAGAAGATAAAGCAGCATTAACACATAATGTTTGTTATGCAGCTTGGGAGAGTGTAAATAATTCTGTGTAACTG
>JAYODD010000042.1:0-5667 GCA_038106145.1 Gammaproteobacteria bacterium
ATTCCCGTAACGCCTTACCGGTGCGCTGCACGAACATCCACGCCCCGCCAATCGCTACAGGGTTGATTTTCTTGGAGCCGTAAGACGTTTGCGGAATGATCGCGACATTCTCCGGGGTAATAGGCTCCGACACCGACTGTTTGAAAACATGCTCCCCGCCGATGGTAAAGACGGACAGGTTACGGCCCCCAACTAATGCCTGAATGCGGTTGATCTGGTCAGTGTCTAGTGTGATCGTCACCGCCTGATCCGCCCGCGATTTGCCGGGGTCAAAGTTGAAGAAGTTATTGACCCGCGACCCCCAGACGGTATGCGGGCGGGATTTGGAGCCGCCGAACCACAACCGCCCCTCGAAAAATGTCACTGTGCGCGGCCAGCCACGGCCCGCGCTCCAGACAGGTTCGGTGCGTGGAACCCCAGTTTGTATACGCGTTATCGTCGCTTTACCACCCGCCGAGCCCGAATACTCGACGACGGTGTGGGCCAACAAACCCCAGTTATTGGCCGACGCGCCCGCAAAAGTAATATTGTAAATATCGTTAATCGTGCCCGTGTGGGTGACGGAAATACCTGAATTCCCGGTATTCGGCAAGTCCTGTAGCGCGGTCGCTATCCGGTTTTCGTGTTCAGTAATGTCTGCGGCGACAGCATCCTCCAGAAAAGCAATAGCCTCGGTTTGGACGCCCTCCAGGGTCAATTTATAGGTTTCCCCCGCTTCATAGGAATCCGTAAAATCAATCTGCTGTATTTCGCTGGTCGGGGTGGGGCTGGACGCGTCGTTGAAGTCGTACTTGGGCGTGTAATCCATCGTGATCGTGGACAGAGTGAAGTCCGCATCCGTTGCGCCCCGCACCAGCTTTCGCGGCTGGTGATCCTCATGCACGATAATCATCGTGTCCGCAGTCTGCGCATAATCCAGATCGAATAGCTGGGCGGTGGTGTAAGGGGTAACCACCGTATCCACCAGGATATCGGTGTCCGCTCGGTAAATCTCAATTTTCAGGTTGGAGAACGCCAGCAAATACCGTTGATCAGTGTTAAACACGAACGGCACCAGCCGTCCGTTATTAGTGGGCGTGTCGATGTATTTAAGGCCAGGACGACGGCGCACGCCGCCTTGCGGCAAGCAGACAATGTTGTCGCCCTGAGACATCCCCTGGTAATACTGTTTGATATCCAGCCGGGCGGCCATGCGATCATCGAGGACGCCATTGTTAAAACTGGACTGAACGGTAAAACTTTTCATTACTTCCGAACATCAATGAAGGGCCGACGCTGAATAACCCTCTGTGGTCTGCCCTGTGAGTCAGCGTGTTTGGCCCGCGCCAGCCACCGATCCGCCAGTTTGTGTTGCAGATCGGCCATGGCTTTGTCGTGGGTGACGGATAGCGCCATATCCGACGCCAGCGCGTGAGTTAGCGCCTTGATAAAATACGTGGGATATTTCTTCTCGCCGGGGTCGAACACGTAGTCGATGGACGCGGTGCTGAGGTTGCTCAACAGCTTGTCCTCGAATACTTCGTAATTGCTGTTGGGGTAGGTGCGGATCAACAACACGTAATCGGACGGCAGCGTGTAGTGGTACTGCCACTCGTTTACCGGGGATCCCGACGCGGCAACCAGCGCCACTTTCTTGACCGCAAAGCGCCAGCGGTGGGATGCCAGTAAACTGTCCCGCGTGGTCTTGTACAACGTGTCCGCGATAATCCCGACCGGCGTGTCATAGTCGGTGATGACAGACTCGCCCAGTAGCAGCAAGCCTTGATTGATAATATCTAGCTTCGACGACATACCAGCTCCTCAGGTTAAAAAACCCGCCCCGAAGGGCGGGAAGGTCGGAGTGGTTTTATTAGTCGGTGTCGGTAGCGGTTACGGTTAGCCCGTCAACAACGTCAATCGTGGTACCGTTGTTGGCGTTGCAGTACGTAATGGTCACCACCGGAGTTCCGCCCGTAGACGACACCACGATAAGCGTGTCGTTGAGGCTGATCTCGTTGATGGCGGCCAGAAAGTAATCCGCCGTGTTTACCGTGGCAATCGTGTCAGCGGTGGAGTACATCCACAGCCGAGGCGAGTTGCCACCGGGGCCCACTTGATACAGGCCAGCTCTATCAAAAGCCATGTGATACCTCCATTAAGCCTGAGTGGCTTGAACTTTAACAATGCCCGTGTTGTCGATAGCGACCGCGCCAGCCTTGTACAGACCATTGCAGAGCCATGACGTTTTTTCCGAGATGTAGTTAATCTCGGTGCGGAAGTCGATCCCTACCGCGAGACCTACCGCGCTCATGTGGAAGGCATAGCCGTCATACACGGTGGCGGCACTGGTAATACCCCCTTCCGCGTTATCCGCTATCCAGATGAACTTAAACCCGGCGAACGTGTCGATTTGGCCGTTAGCCAGCGCCTTGACCGTGTTGTAGTCAGAGCTACTTGCTTCGGTTTCCGCCAACAGCGTCCACTTGGCGCGGGTGTTCTGAATCAAGCAGCGGCCTTCCTCGGGAACACCGTTGTTGTCCAGCGCAGCCCCAGCCGCCCGGATTTTGGCCATATTGAGGCCGGTGCCCGCACCACCCACGCTGGTTGCGATGGTGGCAGTGGGCGTGGAAGCGTCCAGCGCGTCGATAATGAGCTGGTCCTCCCGGCGCCGAATGGCCAGTGCGATAGTTTTGGCCAGTTGCGACTTCTCATCGAAGTTCACTTCGGCCTGGTCGAAGATGTCCGTGTATTCCGGTGCGTTCCAGTTCTCCAGCACGCAGTTAACCAGCGTGTGGGAGATATCCATCGGCGTAACATCGGCTTGACTGGCTTTCTGATTAGCCAAACCTTTGCCCATCGTGCGGAACTTGTAGATATCACCGACAACACCCGTGCGCTGTGTGACACAGTTGCGCAGACGGCCATCTGATTGATAAACGTGGTGGACGAGGGAGTCAAACTCCTGTTGCGCCACCGCAGACAAGTTTTTAGACATGGTAGTGTCCTCACATACAAAAACAGATAATTTCCTGTCTCTGTCGGGTGTCCTGTGCGGGCCGACTGATGCTTCAGGTTTTGGCTCCGGTACAGGCTCACTCGCGTGAGGTGTCTGTGGTGGATAGGATGATTATGCGGTGTGTGGTTTTCGTTTATTCGTCGGTTAAACCTCGGTCAGTACGCAGATTTGCGGGGGGAGGCGGACAAGATCGGCGCTGCCATCATCAAACAGCAGACGCAGCACCAGCGCGCACAAGCTGCCCTCCTCTGAGGGGAGTATCTGTATGCCAAACAATTTGGGGGCGGGCAGGGTAATCGGTTCGGGTACTTGTACAGGTTCAGGTACAGGTACAGGTTTGGTGGTGGTGCAGCTCGTCACCAGCAGGGTAATCAGGCACCACCTTAAGGGGCCCACTCGTCTAGCTCGTCCAACAGGGTAGCCGCGAAGGTAAAATAGCCATACAGCGCGCCCAATACGGCCTCGATGGGCTCAAACTCCACGTCCCAGCGCCACAGGGTGTACAGGTAGGCGACACAGCCCATCGGGATCCACGACCACAGGGGAAAGGCGAGGAATAAAACCAGGCTGACAACGACCGATAACACCTCGGCGGTATTGTCCAGCGCCCCGGCAATCCAGCTTTTTTGTATCCAGACCTTAATCTGCTCGATCATTAAGGTGCCTCCAGTATCTTTCGGGGGTTGCGGGCAGCGGGGCCACCGCCGATGCGCACGCCTAAATACACCCACTTGGTGCGGACGGAGAACATACCGTCCTCCTCGATCAGACGCACTAGCTCACAGTCAAATGGTCTGCGCCACACGTCCGGGTCTAACAGCCCCTTGCGCATCATCTCATAACCGGCATCGTGTACCAGTGAGCCGACCATAAAGTTCTTCGTGTCAATCGCTGGTCCGCTCGGGCCGTCCCACCCGTAATCTTCGGCCACCTCTAAAACGCCATCGGGGTACAGGGCGAGGAACTTGGTCGAAACGGTCTGCTTGGGCTTGATCTGGGTCTGAATCTGGTACCGCCGATCCGTCTGGTACTTGTACCCGTCCCGGTAGTAGAGCTTAGGGTTCACGGCCCGCACCGTTCAGGACGGCTTCGCAGCTCTCGCCCTTGTAGTACACCTGCCAGTCGGATACATCACCGAATACTGTAACCTTACAGCTTCCGCCTTCGCCGGTTATCGCCCCATACAGCCCGCCAATCTTGCCTTCTGACACAATGGCGAAGGAAATCGGCTCGTCGCTGGTCATCATCTTGTACGTGCCGCAGCCGGAGAGGGCTACGGCCAGACAAGCCAGCAGCAGCCCGCGCATCACCCGACGACCTGCCGGTGTTCACCCGGAGGCACGACCTGCTTGCGCAACGACTCGATCTTCGCTCGGTGTGCCGGGTCGGTGAGCCACAACAGTTCGCCGTTCGGCCCTTTCTTACCCTCCAGCTCTTTCAATTCCTGCACCTTGGTCGCCATCAGGTTCGGATTGAGGTTGCTAGGATCGGGCAAGGGGGCGCTGCGGGTTTTGCTCACCAGGTGTTCAAAGACCTTGAATACCTCGCTCGGGGTGGCGCGACCGGGGGCCATGGATCGCGTAAACATATCGTATAGCTCCTCGTCCATATTGGCCTTGCCCCACCGCGCCAGACTGTTGATGCGGGCGTCGGCGTCCGCGCCCAGTGATTCCTTTTCCTTCGCCATGCTGACCTGGGTGGCGCTGTAGTCGTTGGCCTGTTGGCGTACATACATACCGACTAACTGCGTGAACCCGTCCTGTGACAGGTTGTGCGCTTTACCCCACTTCACCGCCTCCACCATCAGGGGGTCGTCTTTATCCAGCGCGACGTCTACCCCTTCGGGTAACTCCATGTCCTCCGGTAGCGACAGTTCGTATTCCTCGGGGGCGCCGGTGAACGCCCCTAAACGCTTCTCCGCCTCGGTGTAGGCTTTGGCCTGATCCGCCACGGACTTGTATTTGCCCACTTTCAGCCATTCCGGCGGCTCTCCCTCGCCCTGCTGGCCCTCTGCCCAAAACCACGCGTGTTCCGCCGCCGTCTTGTCTACACCATTGGCGGACGGGTCAGGGCTGTTAGCCGGTTCGCCTGTGGGTTCGGCTACTTCTTCAATCAAACTCTCGCTCATGTTTTGCTACTCCGATTCGGTAGGTTAATTTGCGATATGATCATTGCCACCATCTCGCGGCGGGCTTCCGCCTTGGCAAGCTCGGTGGTGCTGGCATCATTCGCCGTGAACCCTCCAAACACATAGCTGTTGAGCCATTCTTCTAAAATCTTGGCTCCATCGTTATTCTGGACAAACACCCGGTGGTAGCGGGACGCGCGCTCCATCACCTGTTCCAGGTTTTTCTTGCTCATCGCCGCCCGCTGCTCTTTCGTGGGCGGCCTTAAATCCTCAACCGCCAACGCCCGCCTCCATCGCCGCCGCTGCGGCCTCTGCTAGCTGTTCCTGCAACGCCTTGCGCTGTGTGGGTGTGCGTATTAGCTCGGGGTCTACGCCTTGCTTTTTAGCGATGTACTCACCCGCTTCCTCGGTGTCGAAGGTCAACATCACGGCTTCATCGCCAAACATGGAGACCGTCGCCACGGCCCGTTGCAAGTTGATCAAATCCTCCTGATCCATGACCCGCGCAATCGGTGAGGTGTGCTTCAACGCCACATCCTTACCG
>JAYODD010000009.1:0-40478 GCA_038106145.1 Gammaproteobacteria bacterium
CCAGTGTGGCTGATCATCCTCTCAGACCAGCTACGGATCGTCGCCTTGGTGAGCCATTACCTCACCAACAAGCTAATCCGACGCAGGCTTTTCCAATAGCGCAAGGTCCGAAGATCCCCTGCTTTCCCCCGTAGGGCGTATGCGGTATTAATCCGAGTTTCCCCGGGCTATCCCCCACTATTGGGCAGATTCCTACGCGTTACTCACCCGTCCGCCGCTCGTCAGCGGGAGCAAGCTCCCCTGTTACCGCTCGACTTGCATGTGTTAGGCCTGCCGCCAGCGTTCAATCTGAGCCATGATCAAACTCTTCAGTTTAAATCTTTTACCTCTGTCGACTACCTGACTGACAAGAGGTGGCGGTTTCGCAGTTACCCGCTTCACCACCAAAAACTCGGCTCAAATACTTTGGCTTACCAATAAATCTATCTTTGATGAGTTACTTGCATTTGATGATTCGTTGTCACCTGAATCATTTCAGCAAGCACCCACACGCTTTGCCTGATCAATTTTTTAAAGAACGGTGCTCGTATGAGCGGGCTGCGTATTCTACCTATAACGGGGACAGAGTCAATCAAAAATTTACACTGTACCGTCTTTTCCTCTGGGACTCGCCGCAACCTAAAGCGTATCCCCCGGCGAGGTGCGCATTCTACTGAACGAGGATTAGTTGTCAACGAATCCTTTGCTTTTCCGTAAATTTTTTTACCCTTTCTGAGCATCCCCTCCTCTGTCGGTCGGTCACCGGGAGCGGTACAAGCTGGTCTCTCCTCTGCCACCGCGCCGCAGGGGGCTACAACGTTAGCTCGTAGCCCATCTCCTCAACAATTGGCGCAAGTATCGGCGCGATTTGCCGCAGATGCGCACTGTAATTTTTATACCTGTATTTCGAGCCCGTGTACATTTTCTCGCTGACCTGCGCATAGCTGGCCGTGCGCGCATAACGCTGATTGAGATGAAACGCCAAGCACGCCTCGTCCCAGGGCTCATCGATCGCCGCTAATAGCCGACGTACTTGCGGTTCCGGTTCGGCCACCAATTCTTCATAGCGTACCGTTACCGGGGAAATACCGAGGCCCTCCTTGTAGTGACGCCATAGCTCGTACACCGCCGCATAATGGGTTGCCGCTGTTTCCAACGCGAACGCACAATTTCCACCGTGGGTAAGCTGGTTAAAATAGCAGGATAGCACCACATCCATCGGGTGACGGACAACATGGATCAAGGGGGAATCCGGAAAAGCGGCATGAATCAGCGGCAAGTGAATTTCGTTCAGGGGCATTTTGTCCGTAAACCTGCACGCGCCACCCTGGATAATGTTCAATGACAGCGCATTTTGAATGTAATAGCCACGAAACTTTTCCAGCGCGGGGGCCTTGTCCGGGTGGATCAATTCAGCCATACAGATTGGATACGGGCTGCGAGAACCCACCAGATGACTAGCCAGCTTTGTAGAGCGACCGATATATGGCAGCTCATCCCCCGGCGAAATATTAGGATGTCCAGCTAAAATTTGTTCAACCAACGTTGTTCCAGAGCGCGGGAAACCCAAAATAAAGATCGGGGCAGGCAGCGTATCGAAATACTCGGGCAACCGGTATGCAGCCTTCACCTGATTCATCCATTCCGCCGTATAAACCGTTTTTAGGGACGCCATCAACGACTGTTGTTGTGACTTTCGGTAAATAAAGCGCTCTACCTCCTGAACCAGACGGTTGGCCCTATGGTAGTCGGCCATCGCGGCATCGTATCGGCCCAGACGGTCCATTACTTCGCCGCGCATAAAGTAAAAATCGTAATCTCGCGGCGGCTCACCACACGCCGCTACCAGTGCTTCGAGTACGGCTAACGCTTCCTCGGGGCGCTTCTCCCGCAAACACAGGCCCGCATTCCTACCAGCCACGGTGCTGTTGACGCCTTCGGGTAGATTACAGGCCGCGTCCACAAGCTCACGCGCTTTGGGGAAATTCCGACGGGCTTCCTCCATTTTCGCCCAACTCAGGAGCAACTCCACATTATCAGGCTCCAGGCCATAACCCATTCGGAAATTGTTTTCAGCCCCTTCCAGATCGCCAAGCTTGACCAGGGCATTACCGAGGTTTGAGCACAGAGCGCCCACCGGCTCGTGCAGCAGCAATACCTGCCGATAGTGGAATACTGCTTCTTCGAAATGGTAGGTTTTGGCCAACAACTGGCCCAACAGGTTGTGCGCCTGCGGGTTTAGCGGATTTAACGCCAATGCCTGGCGGATGTGCTGTTCAGCCGACGGCAACTGGCCCAACTCAAAGTACATGTTAGCCAGATCACTGTGCGCCTCGTGGCTACGGGGCAGCAACGTGACCAGGCGCTGCAGCGCGGTTAACGCCACATCCCGGTTTTTCGCCTCTCGGTTGAGATCAGCCCACAACTTCCAAACGCTCGGCGGCGATTGTTCCGACAGGAGCCCTTGGCACTCTTTCAGCGCCGCAGCCAGGTTGCCGGCTCTCTGGTGCGCAGCAATGCGCTGCAGCCGGCCCGTCAGGTTGGGATCTGCTTGCGGTGTAGCCGCGGCGACGCGCCCGGAGGTTTGCGATTCAGCCATCTGGGAATTACCTCTAAACATCAATGGGGCACCGGCAGCAGCGATGACCGGGGGCCGCGGAACGCCGCCGAGGGTTGGCAAGCTGCTGGCATAAAAAAGCCGGGGGCAAGCCCCCGGCTTTTAACAGTACGCTGACCCTAACTCATCAATGTCAGCAGGGATTACCGTCAATGGTACAAGTACCAGCACCGGCATTATCAACATCGAGGTCAACCGCGTTGATCGTGTTACCCGTTACCGTGACGGTCTGCGTGGCCGTACCATTGAGGTAGATACCGTCATCCACCGCATTAATGGTATTGCCCGAGATGGTCACGCCCTGTACCAGTGTACCGCCACTGTAAACGGCTATGCCATCGCGTACGCTAGTCAATGTATTACCATCGATCAACACGGTTTGCGTGGACGCCGTTGTTGCGTTGCCGCCAACATGAATCGCGTCATAACTCGCGTCCACGGCGGTGATGGTGTTGCCTGTGATGGTAATATCATCCGTTAACACCCCGTTATTAATACCCGCGGCATAATCAAGGCTCACACCGTTATAGTCGAGCGCATTAACGGTATTATCCGCGATTACCACAGTACGGTTGAGGGCGGACCCCGCTCCGTCCGCGTAGGCGTTTTCGAAGTAAATGCCCGTATCCTGGGCAGTCACGGTATTACCCGAGACCGTTACCGTATCGTTCAGCACACCACCCGCTCGCGCTGTCTGCCGGTAAATTGAAATACCGCTGTCCAGCGCCTGAACGGTGTTATCGGCGATGGTGACATTGCGAGTAATGATGGAGCCCGCCCCGTAAGCATCGGCGTATTCGAAGTAAATCCCATCGTAGTCGGCCGCTACAGTATTGCCCGTAACATTCACAGTATCGTTGACAACGCCGCCGGCGTTCGCGGACACATCGTAGAACATGATACCCGCATCGCCACTGCTGCTAACCGAGTTACCACTAACCGTGACGGTGCGGTTCAGTACGGACCCAGCGCCGTCGGCCTCTGCGTACTCAAAGTAAATACCGCTGTCGTCGGAAGCGATGGTATTACCGCTAATGGTTACCGTGTCATTGAGCACACCGCCGGTATTGGCCTCGACCCGATAGAAACTAATACCGCTATCCTGCGCGGTAATGGTGTTATCGGCGATGGTCACATTACGGGTCAGCGTGGAACCCACACCCTCCGCATAAGTGTATTCGAAGTAAATACCATCGTAGTTAGAAGTAACGGTGTTGCCGGTAATGCTGATGGTATCGTTTACCACACCGCCGGTTTCAGCGGAGGTTGAGTAAAACATAATGCCCGCATCGTTGGTGCTGGCAACGGTGTTGTCGGCAATGGTGATATTCCGGGTCAGCGCAGAACCCGCTCCGTCGGCATAGGCGTACTCGAAATAGATGCCGCTATAATCGGAGGTAATATCGTTGCCGGTAATGCTGATGGTATCGTTCACTACGCCACCGTTTCTGGCGTAGGTTTCGTAGAACTTGATGCCCGCATCGTCGGTGCTGACAACGGTGTTGTCGGCAATGGTGATATTCCGGGTCAGTACAGAACCCGCTCCGTCGGCATAGGCGTACTCGAAATAGATAGCATCATCTTCGGAGGTAATATCGTTGCCGGTAATGCTGATGGTATCGTTTACCACACCGCCGTTTTCAGCGGAGGTTTCGTAGAACATAATGCCCGAATCACTGGTGCTGACAATGGTGTTGTCGGCAATGGTGATGTTGCGGGTCAGCGCAGAGCCCGCTCCGTCGGCATAGGCGTACTCGAAATAAATACCATTGTAGTAAGAAGTAATATCGTTGCCGGTAATGCTGATGGTATCGTTTACCACACCGCCGTTTATGGCGTAGGTTTCGTAGAACATGATGCCGGAATCGTAATTCAGAGCGTTAATGGTGTTGTCGGCAATGGTAATGTTCCGGGTCAGTACAGAACCCGCTCCGTCGGCATAGGCGTACTCGAAATAAATACCGTCGTCACCCGCGTTGATGGTGTTGCCGGTAATGTTCACTGTATCGTTGAACACGCCGCCGTTGTCAGCGTAGGTTTCGTAGAACACAATGCCTTCATCGCCCGCGGTGATGCTGTTGTTGGCAATGGTGACATTGCGGGTGACGATGGAACCGGCCCCGTCCGCGTAGGCGTATTCGAAGTAAATACCCTCGTCATCGGCGACAATGGTATTGCCGGTGATGGTTGCATTGACTTCCGTCGTCGCACCATTGGTAGCTACAATTTCATAAAACGCCACGCCAGCACCATCTGCGGTAATGGTGTTATCCGCCACGGTCAAATTGCGCACCAGGGACGAGCCGGCACCGTCGGCATAGCTGTAATCAAAGTAAATACCGTCGTCACCGGCATTGATCACATTGCCGGTGATCGCCACTGTGTCGGTTACCGTACCGCCGTTATTAGCATAGGTGTAGTCAAACTGAACGCCGTCACTAGCCGAGCTAATGGTGTTGTTGGCAATCGTGACATTGCGCACCAACGTGGCGTCGGCGCCACTGGCATACGCCGAGAAGTAGATGCCCTCGCCGCCCGCTGAAATTGCGTTTCCGGTAATAGCGACGGTCTGGTTGACAGTGGCCGGATCAACACCGGAGGTGGCCCAACTGCCAACGAAGATGGCACGATTACCGGCCACCAAGGTGTTGTTGACAATACTGACGTCGCTGGTGATGTCGAACTCGTTACCCCAGTTGTCGATGTCGATTGCGTTGCTGCCCGCAACAATGGTGTTGTCGTGGATACTGGTGACACCGCTGACATCTACACCCCAGACGCCGTGCCCGGTTGCATTAATGGTCAAGCCGGCCACTTCGTTATCGCTGACCAGCTCCACCGCATCACCGACCACATCCACCAGCGGCGCGAGATCACCGCCGATACCCGCTACCGCAAAGCCCTGACCGACCAAACGCTGATACGCCTCCATCTGCACCGGGGTGTCGTAACCCGTCGAGGTGCCGTCGCCGGCGTGAACGTAAATCAACTCGCCATAGGAACCGAACTGGTTAACCTCCAGGTTATCCAACCCATCATTACAGCGGTCAGCGGCACAGTCGGCAAAAGACTGGTACGGCGCTTCAAAACTACCGTCCCCACCCGCAGCGGCAGTGTTGTCAATGTGAATGACATTGCTTTGCAGCGCCAGGCGCTCGTCGATCACGGTCATTTCAGTGCGCGGCAGCTCGGTGCTCAAACGCACATCGACGTCGCGCTCGTGGAACTCCATCATGCGCTGACCCAGCGAACGAACATCACTGCTGGAACCGTAACCAAACGAATACTTGATTTCGAAACGGGTTTCGTCTTCGTAATCACCGTTCTCGGCATCGTGCCGCAGTCCAATGGTTATATTCTGGGTGGGACGGTACTCTGCGCGCACGTGATAGCCGTTGTTGCTCGGCGCGATATCGCCGTCAAATGTGTGGCCGCCCGCATAGACGCGCAGCTCGCCGGGCAAGCCCCCAAGTGGAATCAGGCGACCAACCTCCGCGTCGAACCCTTTCAAAGCCTCCTCGTAATAACTGGCACCGTCAACCACCAGCTGAGTGCCGGTGAACAGACCATTTTGCATAACCGGCGTCAGATCTATCCGCTCTTCATCATCCAGCGGAATATAGGCATTGGCGCGGAAATCCCAAGTGTCACTCAACACTTCAAAGCCAACTGTGACTTGATCAAAGTCGTTGCCAAACTCGGTGTTGCGACGGGTATCCCACGCCAGATAACCACCCATTATTGCCTTGTCGCCACTAATCATCCGCCGATAGCCAATACCGAGATTGTACTCGTCGGTATCAGCATCTGTATCGCGGGTGTAGCGGGCATCTCCGTAGAACAGACTACCTTCGCCCTTACTTATGGGCAACAAGACTCGCGCCCCATAAAGGGAACGCTCGTCACTAACCCCCCCGGTTAGCTCGATATTGGTTTTGATCTCATCGTCATTTGCAATGGCCGCACCATGGGCCATAGCGAACACCACCGACGTCACCGCCGTGGCAAGCGTCTTTCGACGAAAGTCAGGCAAGCCTAACTTGCCCATCGAAACGCTGGAATCATTGCTTATTAGGAACGGGTAACCTGACGTATCTTTTTTCATATTTAATTTCCCCTTAGAGGAGCTCCTTGTCAACATCCATGCCCTGCCGGGCGCTTACAACAAATTTAACAACCCAAGCGGGCTTAACCAAAGCGGCCTTATTTTATGTTACGCAACACTCTATGCTGACGCGCAAACCGTGTCAAACCAAAAGCTGCGCCCACGCCCGACGCCCGACGGCTGACGCGCGTGCTGGCGGACATTCTACGGACGCATTTTATGGCCGTCAATAGCCGGTCGGCAGAGGTAAATCATTCTCCCCGCTGAACCCGATCACTGAGCGACTCCTTAAACCACAGATCCAACACCCTGACAACAGGAACACCATTGCTGGCCAGCCGCAACTTGCCGCATTGGTCGTCAACCTTTGACAGGGTGTACTGCATCAAGAACCGATAGCGCGCGTCGCCTTCTGGTCTGCGCCCGTGTATTAGCCAGTTGTTGCGCCAATCCCTGCGCAGCATTCCGAACAGCAACTCGAGCCGCTCCAACAGGACTGGGGTAGCGGTTTGACTATCCCTGGTATCGCACAGCAAAGCGTCAAGAGCGGCGTCTAGCTGCTCTGGAGTCCTGATGGCGAGCGGTGCATAACGCTCCATATCGAACGCGCGCCGCTCGTTGGTGTGCCACACCACCCCTGCCTCAGCTGCCGCTGACCCGTTGACCGCGTCTGACTGCGGACCATACAGCCCCATGTTCCACAGATAAGAGGAGCCACTGGCGCCGACGACAAGATGCACCGGTGACACGTTACCGCTCACGTCAAACCTGTGGGGTCTCCAGCTATTCAAGGCCCAGGCTTCGCCAACGGCCATATGCACACACTTACCCCCACAGCGAAAATTAACTTCATCGGCAGTGATGATGGGCACGTGAATACGCACATGATTTTGCCAGTAGTACGCGAGATCCACCCAGGGTTCCGCAGCTGCACCCGCCTGAGAGCTGTACCGCATCAAATATGTACGCCCTATCACAGACCCCAACGAAGCGAGCAATTGGCAAATATATGGACTCCTTTTGAGTGCGTCGGCGGCCCTCATCGACGCCAACCCATTACCCTCCAATTTACGATCCGTGACGAGCGGGATTTGCTCGACACCCGCGTGTCCGAGCGGGTGGGGCTGCCAAAACTCCTCACCCAGCTGTATCAACTCCCGCTGGAGCAGGTCACCCTGGAAGCTTAACGGCAAACGAAGAAACTCTGTGTCAAGATTCATAACTATTTAATATATTTAATAAAAATTTTCGTTTATGGCTTTGCCACCGCAGTCTTGAGCTGCAAGAGACCACAACCACTACCGAGAAATAGCGGCCTGTCATCAACCCAGGGATAGCCGAACTGACAAAAATTGTGTGCAGACAAAAGCTAGGCATCCGGTGTCCGCTCATGGTTCGCGCCTGATCACAGGCACAGCACGATCCTCAGGCACGCACTCCGCCAATCATCTCTACCACCCGCGCCACTTGGTCGTCCATGACGCGATCTATTTCCCGCTCGTTTTTTCTCCACTTATCCGCCGCCGGAGGGGTGAGCGTGTAACGAGAGTGCGGCAACTTGTTAGCCACAACTTCCCGCATTTTAGGGCCATAAGAAACTCCCATAAAATTACAGAGGTCCCGTGTGATAGTTTCCGGCTGCTCCAGGTATTGGTCATAGCTGACCACACACCAATCACCGGGCGGTATCGCAGACAGGTCATTAACAATGGTTTCATTAGCGATACGCCATTGCGCCGCAGCGATTTCCGCTAGCGACAGGCCGTTGAGTTCTCGCCAACCCGGCACCAATAGGAGCGACCAAGGGTCACCTTCCCAGCCCGGGAGGTCGCGATAAGTGACAAATCTGCCTGAGCGCCATGCTTCCATGATGCTCGATATGTTGCTCTGTGGTGCGCGGTGCAGATAAATAAACTTTGCATCTGGGAATAGTTGTTTGAAGAAAGGGATACGTAGCGCGTTCTTGGGCGTTTTTTCCAGGAACCGAATCTCCGTCGGCCGATCCTTCAAGGTAAGCCAGCTTGCGCCCTCTGCGTTGACCAACTTACGCATAAACCCGTCACATAAAGCACTCAACACCTCTGTCGAAGCATCCGCCGCGGCCAGTGCGTTCGAATCGTAATTCCTGTGGAGCGGGGTCAACGCCTTAATTCTTTCGATAACCTGATGTGACTCTCCTCCAATTGTCCACAACGCCCGGTTCTGCGCGAGCACTTCAAAAAGCATGGTACTCCCTGAACGAGGCGCGGCAACTACGAACACCGGACTAACAAACCTTAACGCCGATTTTACCCGCGCGCGACTTGAAGAACCGGAGCGTGAAGGGACAACGGACGAGGCACCGTTGGTTGCTTGTCGCGCCACCTTGTTCTGCTCGCCGCCATACACCGGCGCCATATCGGGATTTAACGCGGCACCCAACCAAGCAGCCAAAACCCCGGGGACATCCGCAGCGTTGCTACGCATTTTCAGACCCACGCCAGACTTTTGGGCCGCCTCCAGAGCACTGACGAGCAGCGCACGGTAGCGCTCAAATCCGGTGGATTCAGGACCGAAAACGGCCCAACTGGCACGCCAGTCATATACCAGGTCCCTCAATATGCGGGATAGATGAACAACCCCGTCCGCTGCAGAATCACTATCCTGTGCTATGTCCCCAAGCAGCTCCTCCACCGCCACTTCAAGCTCATCGGGCGGCATCACCACCGCTACGTTGTACTTCTCGTACTCAATTGAGACGCCAAGCCCGTCCCGGTACCCCACAGTCACGGGTTCAACTGGTCCACCTTGCCCCTCTTTGCCTTGCTCTCCAAACGGGCGATAGGCTTCTCTAACCATCCGCCAAAACGAGGCTGACCCAACAGTATCGAACACGAGATGGGTGCGCGTGGTAGCAGTTGGGTTTATCACTTCGTGGGTTTTCCAGTTGTCGAAAATCCAGGCTTCGCCCGCCGCCATATGCACCCGCTTGTCGTCGCACACAAATTGGATATCCGGATGGGTGATAATAGGAACGTGCACCCTCGTCCGATTGTGCCAATAATAGTTAATATCGACGTGGCTGCTCACGCCCCTTTGTGGACCGATACGCATGAGTCGACTGCGACCCACAACCGTATTGAAAGAAGCCAAGACCTGTTGCAGGTAGGGGCTGTTTATGAGGTGGGGGGTGGGCTTCATAACCCCCTTTAGATCGTCGTTAATTTCACCATTGGCAGCCACAAGGATCATCGCCGAATTACCTTCAAATCCCTGCGGATGCGCGCGCCATGCATTCGGAGCAAAACGCTCTACTTCCTCGCGTAACCGCTCAGCATCAAACATTACTGGCAAACGATAGAATTCACTTTCTAAATTCACGACCCAACCTCCCTAAGCCTACTAGATAATTCTCCCACTATGCTTAAATCTAAATTGACGGCTACTCCTGCCAGCGGACGAGATGGTATGACTTTTTTCCGCGCCGGAGCAAGTAAAAGTGGCCGTAGCGGGCATCGGAGCCATCCAGAATATAAGCCTCATCGCTAACCTTACCGCCGTTGACGCTGATCGCACCCTCGCGAATAAATTTACGTGCCTGACCGAGGGTAACCTCCCCGCGGGGAGTCAGGGCGAGGCCGGTGTCGACCAGCACCTCGGCGAGGGGCTTGCCCGGGGCCGCGATCGCGGTGCACGGCATACCATCGAGGGCCAGTTGCTCCATGTCCGCCTCGGTCAGGTCGGCCAGGGCCCCGGAAAACAGCGCCTGGGATATGCGCCGCGCCGCTGCAAGGCCGTCAGCACCATGCACCAGCGTGGTCACCTCGCCGGCCAGAATCTCCTGGGCGGCTTTACGCCCTGTGGTGCAGGCGTCGGCCTCTTCAATGGCGGCAATTTCGTCCAGCCCCAGAAACGTAAAGTAGCGCAAAAACCGGTAGACGTCGTCATCAGCGGTGTTGACCCAGAACTGATAGAACCCGTAGGGGGACGTTTTCGCCGCATCCAGCCAGATGGTACCGGTTTCCGTTTTACCGAATTTGGTGCCGTCAGCCTTGGTCACGAGGGGCAGCGTGAGGCCGTAAACATGAGCGTGATTGAGCCGCCGGGTCAAATCAATGCCACCGGTAATGTTGCCCCACTGATCCGACCCGCCAATCTGCAGGGTGCAGCCATGGCGTCGATGCAGTTCGGCAAAATCGTAGGACTGCAACAGCATATAACTAAATTCGGTAAAAGAGATACCCTCGCCTTCCCGCTCAATACGCTGTTTTACCGACTCCTTGTGGATCATCGCATTAACGGAAAAGTGCTTGCCCACGTCCCGCAGAAAATCGAGCGTGGCCATACCCTGCATCCATTCCAGGTTGTTGACCACGACAGCGGCATTGGCACCGCAGAAATCGATAAATCGCGATATCTGCCGCTGCAGCCGCTCAGCCCAACCAGCGACCACTTCGGGGGTGTTGAGCTGGCGCTCTTCCGCCTTGTGACTGGGGTCGCCAATCAATCCGGTGGCACCGCCCACCAGCGCAATCGGCCGGTGACCAGCCAACTGGAAACGCCGCAGGGCAAGCAGCGGCACCAGACTACCAATATGTAAACTGTCGGCCGTGGGATCAAAGCCGCAGTACAACGCACGCGCCTGATCGAGGTGGGTGGCCAGGTCATCCCGCGCCGCGATCTGGGCGATGATGCCCCGACCATTGAGCTCGCCAATCAGTTCGGCTCCCGGCGTAACCGCTATTCCCGGCTTGACCATTGTTGGTGTAGACTCCGCAGGGTGAGAAAAAGACGGCAAACCTTACATGATCCAGTCGCAAAAACAAACGTCTATCCGTTCAAATTAAGTCAATAAAAACTATAGGGCTTTAATTTTTTTTGTTATAAACTCATTGCTTATAAACTTTAATTCCGGCCACTTCGAGATATCAAGCATGCAGTCAGGGAATAACGGAGACAACTTCTGGTCGCGCCTGTTCGCGTTGTCGCTACCTCGCGCCCATTTGCTCGCCGCCGCCGCCGTTGCCGTGGCCCTGGTTGTCTCCCTTTCTCTACTGCCCTCTGAAGACGTCGAGGCGAAACGCTTTTCCTCCGCGGTAACCTTATTCTTTCAGGAGCCTCTTGAGCGCGCGACGAACGCATCCGACCAGGGCGACATGGTGCCAGATGTCGTCGAGGTGACAAGCAGCGTCGCCAGCGACACCATCGCCAATGCCAATGCCAATGCCAATGCCAATGCCACGGCCAGCGCAGCAGCCCTGGTGGAGCAAGACCTGTGGCGGGAGGAACTTGTAAAATCGGGGGATAATCTGACTACGGTGTTCAAACGCCTGTCGCTGGACGCGCGGGATGTCTACGCCGTCGCCAACGCCCGGGGGGAATCCCAGTCCCTGCGCAAATTGCGCCCCGGCGAAACCGTTGCCATTCAAACCGACGTAGATGGCCAGCTGGCGAAAGTACGCTACGTGCGCTCGCAGCTGGAATCCTATCTCTACGAGCGCGAGGAGGCAGGCTTCACGGGTAAAAAACAGCTGCGCAAGCCTGACGTTATTTCCAGCTTTATGCAGGCGCGCATAGAGAACTCGCTGTTCCTCGACGGGGTGCGCGCCGGACTGGAGCAAACCACCATTATGGATTTGGCCAACATCTTCGGCTGGGATATCGATTTCGCGCTGGATATACGCCGTGGGGACAGTTTCCAGGTGCTGTACGAGGAACTATTACTCGACGGCGAGAAGATTGGAACGGGCAATATACTCGCGGCCGAATTTACCAATCAGGGCCGCACCTACCGGGCGGTGCGCTTTGTCGATAAGAACGGTGACGCCGATTATTTTGCCCCCGACGGGAAACCCATGCGCAAGGCGTTCCTGCGTGCACCCCTCGATTTTACCCGCGTCAGCTCAAACTTTGATCTGCGGCGCAGGCACCCTATCCACAAGATGATTAAGGCGCACCGGGGGGTCGATTACGCGGCGCCGCGGGGCACGCCGGTCTATGCCGCTGGCGAAGGCAAGGTGATTGCGTCGGGCTACAGTCGCGCCAACGGGAATTACGTGTTTATTCAACACGGGCAAACCTACACTACTAAATATCTGCACCTGGACAAGCGCCTGGTGCGCTGGGGCCAGACCGTCAAACAACGCAAGGTTATCGGCATGGTGGGTTCCACCGGCTACGCTACCGGGCCCCACTTGCACTACGAGTTTCTGGTCAACGGTGTGCACCACAATCCACGCACCGTGGCGCTGCCCCAGGCGGAACCGATTCCATCCGCCTTGCGCGCCCAATTTCTCGCGCAAACCACCCCGCTGCTCAACCAGCTCAGCAATTACAGCGCTACCCAGTTGGCCTCAGCCGCCGGCAGCCAATAACGCATCATGCCTGGCCGCACGGAGTGCGAACTGTTCATCGGGCTGATGTCGGGTACCAGCCTCGATGGTATCGATGCTGTGCTGGCGGACTTTGGCGCCCCGCACCCCCTGATTATCGCCTGTCACACCACACCATTTCCGCGGCAGGTTGAAACGGATATTCGCGACCTGTGTCAGCCCGGCGACGATCACCTCGATAAACTGGGTGCTACCGATCAACGCCTGGGGGAACTGTTTGCCGCGGCGGCCCTGAATCTGCTGGCGCAAACCAATTTAAACCCGGACGACGTTGCCGCCATAGGCTGTCACGGACAGACCGTACGCCATCGCCCCACCGCGGCCATCGCCGGGGCGCCGTTTACGCTGCAAATCGGCGACCCGAACCTGGTCGCGGCGCGTACCGGAATAACCACCGTTGCGGATTTTCGGCGGCGGGATATGGCGCTAGGGGGTCAGGGCGCACCGCTGGTTCCCGCCTTCCATCGCGCGGTTTTTCAACATGCCACCCGGCATCGCGCGGTGGTCAATATCGGCGGTATGGCTAATATTACCTTGCTTCCCACGGCACCCTTGCCCGTCCAGGGGTTTGATACCGGTCCCGGCAATGTATTACTCGATGCCTGGAGTCAGCGCCACCTGGGCACTGGCTTTGACGCGGGGGGGCGTTGGGCGGCGGACGGGCAAGTGGATGACGCCTTGCTGGCGCGATTGCAATCCCATCCCTTTTTCGCGATGGTCCCACCGAAGAGCACTGGGCGCGAAGAATTTAACGCCACCTGGCTGGATGAACAACTGGCGCAACACGGCCTGCGACTTGACCCTCAGCAAGTTCAGGCCACTCTGCTCGCACTAACCGCGCAGAGCATCGCCGATGGCATCGCGCAATTGCCGGCGCGACCCGATGAAATCTTGATTTGCGGAGGTGGCGCGCTTAACGACGCGCTGATGGCCGCGTTGCAACACCGGTTGCACCCGATTCCGGTGGCCAGCACCGCTGCCATCGGCCTCGACCCGCAGTGGGTCGAAGCGCTGGCCTTTGCCTGGCTGGCCCGGCAAACCCTGCGCGGACTGCCGGGAAATCTTCCCTCGGTAACCGGCGCGCGGGCGGAAACCCTGCTGGGCGCCATTTTCCCCGTGTAGACCAATCCCGGATCGATAGGCCCATGGCGCGGTGGTCAGTCAAGTCACCTGTCGCGCCCGTTAAAAATACACGTAACCTTCGTTGTTTGTGAGGCGCTCCAATTCCGCGGGTCCAAACGGCACCGTGCCAACGAATGGATAAAGATTATTCTCATTCAATCCGAGATGTTTGATTCGGGTTTTACACACCTTGATGGCGACGACGCCGAATGCGGACAGGCGCGCCGCCAGATCGACGACCGGCTTGTAGCGCAAGTAGTTCTCGCGGAAAAAGATGCCAACTTCCGATCCATGTAATACCAGCACCAGCGGCGGTAAGCGGGAGTCGAGGCCGGAGGACAGGTAATAGCTCTCGGCGCGAAGCAACGCCGCCTCGACCTGGGCGGGATCGTCAAGGCCGATACGCGCTACATAACCCGGGGCAGACGGCAGGGGAAGAACCGATTCAAATTCTGGGCTGGTTTGATTGTAGGGTGCAGGCGGCGCGCCGCCATCCCATTCCGCAGCGGCTTGAGCAATAGCTAAAAAGCCGATCGTGACCAACAGCAAATTCAGGGGAAATCGCCCACGGATCGTAGGCATCGAGGTGTCACTTAGACGGAAAACGAGGCGCCACATCCACAGGTCGACACCGCATTGGGGTTACGCACCACAAATCGGGAACCCTCCAGCCCCTCGACGTAGTCCACTTCACCGCCGACGAGATACTGAAAACTCAGGGCGTCCACCAGTACCGTCACGCCATCCTGCTCCACGCAGGTATCGTCTTCCGCCACGGCTTCGTCAAAGGAGAAGCCGTACTGAAATCCAGAACAGCCGCCGCCGGAAACGAACACCCGCAACTTGAGATCGGGGTTTCCCTCCTCGGCGACCAGACTGGCCACCTTGGCGACGGCGCTACGGGTCACGCTCAGCAAGGTCGGATTAAATGTTTCAGCACCAGTCATTTTCGCTCCAGTTCCACAGGTTTCACGCGGGTATCTTACTCTCTCGGCTGCGTATATGTCCCGATATGGGGGCGATTCGGGCGGTTACTAGTCCCATCGCCTTTCACCCACCGGCTTCAGCCGCCACGGCCTGGCTCGCCAAAACCTTCCGACGCATTGCCGGCGCCTGCATCGACGCCTGCAGTCGCAGAGGCGCTGACACCACCCTGACGCACAAAGTTGCCGTTAACCTGGGCGCCCTTTTCAATTTCCAGCAACGTATAGTGAATATTGCCTTCGACCACCGACCTGGCGGTCAGTTCGATATGCTGGTCGGCGTGGATGTCGCCCTCCACAGTGCCGCTTACTACCACCGTTGGCACCCGCAACTCCCCGCGTACCAGGCCCGCGTCGAGCACCCGAACACGCGCCTCGGAGCCCGCCTCGGCCAGAATGTTACCGGTAACCTGCCCTTCTATTTCCAGACAGCCCTCAAACTGCACGTCGCCAACAATATGGGTGCCGCGCGCGATCAGGGTCGTAGCGCCAGGGGAGGTCATTTTTAATTTTTTGCGCATGCTCGTGTTCCTTTACACCAGTTCAGTTATTAACCTGCGGCACTCGCTTTGCCGTGCCGACGGGTCACTCCACCACTTCTTTCCAGAGAAACTTCTGCGTGGCGCGAACATCATTATCACCCACTTTAGCGACCGAAATTTTCAGTTGCAGCGGCTCAAAGTCAGTTGGCAGGTGCAGCTTGCCCTCTATCAATCGAAAATACTTGAACGGCACCAGCAACGGGTCATTGTCCTGCATCGGGTCCAGTTGCGCGAGCGAATAGGCAATTTCAGCGCCGCCGAGTGTGCCGGTGACTTCCATATCAACCCGTACTTTGATGTTTTTTATCAGTGTCGCCTTCTGCTTGACCACCAGGCGGTAACTTACTATCGACGGATCCTCGGTGGTGACGATCCGCACGCTGTCAATATGTAATCCGGACTGCAGACTGTTGTCGCGCAACAGATTGCGATACAGATCCAGCTCTTCCTTCTGTTTGGCTAATACGGCCTGCAAGCCGACGACATTCTGGCGCACTTCCTCCAGGGACTCCCGGTCAATTTCGCGCGCCACCGCGTTGTTTGCTACTTCCTGCTCCAATTCCCTGACCCGGGCCTGGGCTTTTTTGTTAGCTACAGTCATCTGGCGGCTTTCGACCATCTGGCTGGCAAAATAGTCGCTGCCCAGGAGGAAACCCGCGATAAAACTGAGGGCCGCCAGTAACAGACCACCACCCACCAACGCGGGCAATAACCAGGGGCGATTGAGTCGCACCACCAACTGTTCAAAACGAGCGGCCACAACATCGCCCTAGGGGAGCAGCGGCGGGGCCTGTAGCCCGCTGGTTTCCGCAAGCCCGAACATGATGTTCAGATTTTGCACCGCCTGTCCCGAGGCGCCCTTCACCAGGTTGTCGATCACCGACATAACTACCACTTTATTGCCCGCCTGGGGCCGCACCACGCTCAGACGGCACATATTAGAGCCGCGCA
Organism: Gammaproteobacteria bacterium; assembly: GCA_038106145.1. GTDB lineage: Bacteria > Pseudomonadota > Gammaproteobacteria > Pseudomonadales > Porticoccaceae > JBFJKD01. The sequence continues at coordinate 16,671 of JAYODD010000009.1, forward strand.
CGCTGCGCGTCTGGGGGTGGCTGCCGGCAGGCAACACATCGACAAACGGTTCGGACCGATAACGGTTTTCGTAAAGGCCCTGCAAATCCACCCCAGTATCCAGCAGGGTCGCATACAGCGTCGCGTGGATGCCGCGAATGATCGGCAGCAGGTGCGGCACAAAAGTCAGCCCCACCGCGCCACCGGCCAGATCCGCCAGACCCTGCCTGATTTCCGGCAGGTGGCGGTGGCCCGTCGCGCCATAGGCTTTGAAGCTGTCGCTGACTTCAGCGAGCAGATTGTCGACACTGGCCTGACGTCCCGCCCCGCTTACGCCGGACGCGGCGTTGGCGACCAGGTCGGTGTTGTCGACGAGCCCCTTTTCCAGCAGTGGCAAAAAACCCAGCAACACACTGGTCGGATAGCACCCGGGGCAGGCTACCAATTGCGCCGCGCGAATTTGTTCGCGATTAAGTTCCGGTAACCCATACACCGCCTGCGGCAGCAACTCGGGACTGCCGTGGGGTTGCCGATACCAGCGCTCCCACAGTGCAGCGTCGCGGATGCGAAAATCCGCCGACAGGTCGATCACCCTGGCGCCGCTTTCCAGAATCCCTGGCGCCATCGCCTGCGCCACCCCATGGGGAGTGGCGAAGAATACCGCGTCGCAGGCCCCCAGACTCGCTGGATCGGGGGTGCAAAATTCCAGATCCAGATGACCACGCAGGCTCGGAAACAGATCGGCGACGCGCACCCCATCTTCGCCGCGAGAAGTGATCTGGGCAATTTCAACCTGCGGATGGTTTACCAGTAGCCGCAGTAACTCGGCGCCGGTGTAACCGGTCCCGCCTACGATTCCAACTTTAATCACGCCACTCTTCCCGTCCGCTATCATGACTTTCAATGAGCGGCTTATAATACCCCAATAAATATTCGGTTACCTGCCACAATCCGCAATTACCCGTCGGCCGCAACAGGACTCCGACGGCGATCTGAAGGAACCCGTCCATGCTTCGAGAGTGGCTTGAAGTTCTGCATATTGTCAGTGTGGTGTGCTGGTTTGCCGCGCTGTTTTATCTGCCGCGCCTGTTTGTGTACCACGCCACGGCGCAGGACCAGATCGGCATCGAGCGCTTTAAAGTCATGGAGCGTAAACTGTTTCGCGGCATTGCTACTCCGGCCATGGTCGCCAGCCTCGGTTTTGGCGGCGCGCTGTTCACTTACGCCCCCGACTATTTCCTGGCCACGGGCTGGTTTTTCACCAAACTTGCGCTGGTGGCGGTCCTGCTTGGTTACCATTTTTTATGCGGCGTTTATCTGCGCCGGTTTCGCGATGATCGCAACACCCACAGTCACGTTTTCTTTCGGTGGTTTAACGAAGCGCCGGTGGTGCTGTTGATCGCCATCGTCGCCATGGTTGTGGTGCGACCGTTTTGACCTCATGAGTTCCGGGGACGGCTCGCGCAGCAGCGCCCGCACGCGGGCCATCACCAGCGAACCCATTGGCGCCACCATGGTGCGCCTGACCGCGCCGATGACGGTGGGGATTATTTCGTTGATGCTGCTGGGATTGGTGGACGCCTACTTTGTCGGCCGGCTCGGCACTTCGCAGCTGGCAGCGCTGGCGTTTACTTTGCCGGTGACCCACGGTGTAAACAGCATCGGACTCGGGCTCGGCATGGGTCTGTCGGTGCTGGTGTCACGCCTGCTCGGTGAAGACAAATTCGAGCGCGCGGCACGTCTGGTAACCGATAGCCGTCTGTTGGTACTCGCTACCGGAATCGCCCTCGCCGCAGGGCTGTACCTCGGCCTCACTCCCCTGTTCCTGATGATGGGCGCCGACCCACAAACCTTGCCCTACGTGCTGGATTTTATGGTGCTGTGGTTACCGGTGCTGCCCCTGCTGTTGCTGACTCTCACCGGCAACACCATTCTGCGGGCGGCGGGTAGCCCCACCAAATCGGCCGTTTGCCTGGCGGTGGTGGCCGTCCTCAATGGCGTACTGGACCCCCTGTTGATATTCGGCGTCGGCCCCTTTCCAGGCATGGGTATCGCCGGCGCCTCCCTGGCAACTGTGATCGCCTGGATGGTTACCTACGGGCTTTCCGATTACATGCTCAGCGCCCAGGAAGGATTGATACTGCGAGGCAAGTCCCGTTGGTCGCACACGATCGCCAACTGGAGAGCCGTGTTGACCATCGGCGTCCCAGCGATACTCGCCAATTTCACCACTCCGCTCGCCGCGGCGGTTCTCACCGCCATGGTGGCCAAATTCGGCGCCGAGGCCGTTGCCGGTTTCGGTGTCTGTACCCGGGTTGAAGCGCTGGCGCTGCTGGTGGCATTCGCCCTGTCCTCCACGCTACCCATGTTTATCGGTCAGAATATCGGCGCTGGCAGGCACGAACGGGCGCGCCGCGCGCTGTTCGGCAGCTTGAAGTTTACCCTCGCATTCCAGGTCGGCGTCTACCTGTTACTGGTGGTTATGGCGGGCAACATCGCCACCGCGTTTAGCGCCAATCCCGCGGTAACAGAGATTATTTACGCTTATCTATGGATCGTACCCCTCACTTATGGCGCCCACGCCGTGGTGATTCTGGTGATGGTCTCCCTGAATGTGCTGCACCGCCCGCACACTGCCCTGTTGACCACGCTGTTGCGGCTGCTGGTCCTCAATTTACCGCTGGCCTATGTGGGCGGTCAGTGGGGCGGACCGGCGGGCCTGTTTGCCGGTTTTGCCCTCGGCAATCTTGTCGCGGGAGTGCTGGCGTGGCGCATTATTACCCGTGTCTGGCAACAAACCATTGGCGCTACCGCGCCAGTGCAATAACCCGGCGGTGCTTGGCCCCGGCACCGCAAACCGCGATAATGGCCAGCCCCACGGCTCAGGTAGAATGATGACGCGCTCCCAACAGTTTTTTGACGCCGCGCAGCGCCATATTCCCGGTGGCGTGAACTCACCCGTACGAGCCTTTCGCGCAGTGGGCGGCACGCCGATTTTTTTTGACCGGGGCGAGGGTGCCTGCCTGATTGACGCCGACGGCAACCGCTATGTCGACTACGTGCAGTCCTGGGGGCCGATGATCCTCGGGCACGGACACCCGGCCGTACTCGCCGCCATTCGCGCCCAACTGGAAAAAGGTCTGTCCTTTGGCGCGCCCACCGAAATGGAAACCCGTCTCGCCGACCGCCTTTGCGAACGGGTGCCGGGTCTCGACATGGTGCGCATGGTCAACTCCGGCACCGAGGCCACCATGAGCGCCATTCGCCTGGCCCGGGGCTACACCGGCCGCGATCGGATCATCAAATTTGAGGGTTGCTACCATGGCCACTCCGATTCGCTGCTGGTGAAAGCCGGGTCCGGCGCACTGACCCTTGGCGTGCCCAGTTCGCCCGGTGTTCCCGCCGCGCTGGCCGACCTGACCATTACACTGGCTTACAACGACAGCGCCGCGGTCAGGGAGGCGTTTGCACAGCTCGGTGAGCAGGTGGCCTGCGTGATAGTTGAGCCGGTGGCGGGCAATATGAGTTGTATTCCGCCGGAGCCGGGATTCCTGGAAACCCTGCGCACCGAGTGCACCCGGTTCGGCGCCCTGTTAATCGTGGACGAGGTGATGACCGGCTTTCGCGTTGGCCCTCAGGGGGCACTGGGGCGTTACGGCATCGAGGCGGACCTGGTCGCCCTGGGCAAAGTGATTGGCGGCGGTATGCCAGTGGGCGCTTTCGGCGGCAGGCGTGCCGTCATGGAACAACTCGCCCCGTTGGGTCCGGTGTATCAGGCGGGCACCCTGTCGGGGAACCCCGTAGCCATGAGCGCGGGGCTCGCTACGCTGGATGAAGTTTCCCGACCGGGTTTTTATCCCGCCATTTTTAACCGCACCGAGGCGCTGGTCAGGGGCCTGCGCGAAGGCGCGGCCAGCGCGGGCATTTCGCTCACCACCAACCATGTCGGCTCCATGTTCGGGCTGTTTTTCACGCCCGAATCAAAAGTGAGCAATTACCAACAGGTCATGGCTTGTGATACCGAACGCTTTAACCGCTTCTTTCACGGCATGTTGCGGGAAGGCGTTTACCTGGCCCCCGCCAGCTATGAAGCAGGGTTTATGTCCGCCGCCCATAGCGACGATGATATCGAATACACCCTGCGAGCAGCGCGCAAAGTCTTCGGCCAGTTATAACTGAACACCTGCACCCGACGGGGCGTCGTCGGGCAGCACAATCGGCTGGCCGGCTGAATAGCGAAGAGTAACCCCTATGTTTCCTGCGCCATATACGAACGATTCCGCGACAGATCGCAGTGCCAGCCGCCGAGGATAAGATGGTCTGTGTCTGTCGCAACCTGCGGCGGCGGGGGCTGGTAGAGGCGATCACCGCCCGCGGTCTGCGCTGTTTTGAGGAGGTTCGCGATAGCACCGGTGCAGGCAATGCCTGTGGCCTGTGCTGGCAGCAGGTGGAGCAGCTACTAAAGGAAATCGCGACGGACCCCGATTCCTGATTCGCCATACGATGCCGCGGCAAACGACGTTGATACGCCGAGGCGTGTTGCTGGAAAACACAAGATAGTGGCTGCGCAACGACGCGCGGCGCATTCACCATGCGTGGTGAGCCGATTTTTCGTATGATGGCCTCTCTGCGGATGGGGCTACCCGACACGCACCCCTGAGGAGCAAGCATGAGCTGGCAGTTTACCCGTGGCACCTATCCCGCCACCCGCCTGCGACGCAACCGCAGCGCGGAGTTTTCCCGCCGTCTGGTGCGCGAACACCGGCTGACGACGGACGATCTGATCTATCCCGTGTTCGTGATTGAGGGAGTTGCGCAGCGCGAAACCATTGCGTCCATGCCGGGCATCGACAGATTATCCGTCGACCTGCTGGTGGAAGAGGCACAGACCTGGGTGGAGCTGGGTATTCCCGCAGTGGCCTTGTTCCCGGTGGTCGCGGCTGACCAAAAGAGCCTCGAAGCGGAAGAATCCTGGAACCCCGAGGGGTTGGTCCAGCGCGCGGTGCGTGCGCTTAAGGCCGCACTGCCGGAGCTGGGGGTCATTACCGATGTCGCCCTCGACCCCTATACCGCGCACGGACAGGACGGCATTATCGCAACCAGCGGCGACCACAAAGGCTATGTGCTCAACGACATCACCATCGCTGCGCTGGTCAAGCAGGCCCTGTCCCACGCCCGGGCCGGTGCCGATATGGTGGCGCCATCCGACATGATGGATGGCCGTATTGGCGCCATCCGTCGCGCGCTGGAAGACCACGGCCACCCCAATACCAAAATTTTGGCGTACGCCGCCAAGTATGCCTCGAGTTACTACGGCCCGTTCCGGGACGCGGTGGGCTCGGCGGGCAACCTCAAGGGCGGCAACAAGTACAGCTACCAGATGGACCCGGCCAATAGCGACGAAGCGTTGCACGAATGCGCGCTGGATCTGGCGGAAGGCGCTGATATCATCATGGTGAAGCCGGGCATGCCCTATCTGGATGTGGTGCGCCGGGTGAAAGACGAACTGCGGGCACCCACGTTCGCCTATCAGGTGAGCGGTGAATACGCCATGCACATGGCCGCCTTCGAGCGCGGCTGGCTGGAGCGGGACGCGGTGATGATGGAATCCCTGCTGGCCTTCAAACGCGCGGGTGCCGACGCCATCCTCACCTACTTTGCGGTGCAGGCGGCACGACTGCTGACGGCCAATTGACGACTCCACATCGGTCTCGAAACTGCGCCCATGTCCGATCCCCTGCGCCTGCTCGTACCGCACCTTCAGCCAACGGGGGAGTCTGACCCGGATACCCTGTTGGTGGCGGACGAAAATCTGGTGGCCGGCGATTTTGGCGAAGTGCCGAAACGGACGCTGGTGGTGTGCAACCGGGCCGACGTTGCCGCCCACGCGGCCCGCGCTGGCCTGACGGTGTTGTTCAACGATTTTGATTTCTCGACGTTGCCAGAGGCAAGTTTTGGCGGCATCGTGTTTCGCATCTCCAAGGAAAAAGCGGTCACCCACCATGTTATCAACCAGTCGCGCCGGCTGTTGCGGCCGGGTGGCACCCTGTTTCTGAGTGGCGGCAAAAGCGAAGGGTTGAAAACTTACGCTCGCAAAGCTGCCGACTATCTGGGCGACGGGACCCGGATCGACAAGCAGGGCAAGTGGTATCTGGCTCAGGTCAGCAAAACTGGCGCCAGTGATCGGCCGCCGTTGGCGGACGACGATTACCCGCACCTGCGCCCCGCGATCAAAGCAGGCGCCCTGGTTTTTTTTAGCAAACCCGGCATGTACGGCTGGGACAAGATTGATCGCGGCAGCGCGTTACTCGCCGCGGCGCTGGAAAGCTTCCTCGCAACCCTGCCGCTATCGCCACTAACGGTGCTCGATCTGGGTTGCGGTTACGGCTACCTGTCTGCGCGCGCCGCGCAACTCGGCGCCGCACGCCTGGTCGCCACGGACAACTGCGCGGCGGCGGTGGCGGCGTGCCGACACAATTTCGCGGAGTTGGGTATCGCCGGGGAGGTAGTGGTTGCCGACTGTGCCGACGTCATCACCGAAAAGTTTGCCGCCGTGGTTTGTAATCCGCCCTTTCACCAGGGCTTTGCGACACAGCCGCAGCTACTCGATAAATTTCTCACCGCCACCGGGCGGTTGGTGCGGCCCGGCGGGCGCGCACTGTTTGTGGTGAACGAGTTTGTACCCCTGGAAAAACGGGCTGAGGTGCTATTCAAATCTATTGAAGTCGTCACTCGCGCGCAGGGCTTCAAGGTCATCGCACTGACCAGTTGAACACGCAACGGGGCGCGGCCCTGCGAAACAATTCAGCCGACCGACGGGTACCGGCACTGCCACAACGGTGGACTCGGTTAATATGCGGATCAACGGGTACGGGCTTCGATTTGTCCCAGCACCTGCTGTAACCTGCCGCGCACGCCGCTGTCCGAACCACTGAAGGCGATACCCTTGCGCACTAATTGTTCCGCAAGGTTAAGCTGCGCCTGGGCGAGGTAACTGCTGGCGAGCACCAGATAGACCTCCGGGTTGCGGGCATCGAGTCGCTGCGCGCGCTCGGCGATGGCAATGGCCGCATCGTAATTATCCCGGTGGTAATGGCCCCAGGCGTCCTGCAGCAATCCCGCGACCGCCGCCGCGGCGGGGTCCACTTTTTCCTGCTGGGGAATGATTGGCACCGGGGGTGGCGGAAGAGGCCGCTCGCTGCGCTCCGGGGGCGGCGTATCCATGGGTGGTGGCGGCACCCGCGTCGGTTCACCATGGGGCGTGGGAAACGGGGCGCAGGCCGCGACCATTAGCGCCATAGCGGGCACCAATGCACCCTTAAAACGGCCATTCATCATGTGGTTACCAGTTCAAAATACCTTTCAACCAGTCTACAACATCGGGCGCCTGACGACGATAACAGGGACTGTGTAACTGCGGTTCACTGCCCGCCACAAACGGCAGGTAATGGGCTCCGGCACAGCCTTCTTCGGCAAGGCTGCCGCTGTCGGGATCCATCCAGTGATAAACCACTCCTTCCGGCCGGGTAAAGGGAAACGGCTGGTTGTCGAGTCGCGCCATCAGCTCCGCCCACACTTTCAGCGCACCGGTGCCGCCGGTGACGGGCATTTTTTCGTTGTCGTCCCGGCCTACCCACACCACGCTGAGATAGTTGCCGCTAAAACCGGAGAACCAGCTGTCCCGCTGCCCGTTGGAGGTGCCGGTCTTGCCCGCCACCACCATGTGCTGCGGCAACCAGCGATAAACCCCCTTGCCGGTGCCCTCGCGCACCACCGCCTGCAGCGCATAGTGCAGTAAATGCATGACCTGTGGGGAGAAGCGTTGTTCAACATTATAGGGATAGCGTTTCAAAGGTTGATTATCGACGGTGTAAACCGAATTTATCGCCCTCAATGGCGTGTAAAAACCATCCGCTGCTATGGTGTGATAGATCTCCGCCACGTTGAGAGGCGTCATGGTCACGCCGCCGAGGGTCAGCGCAGGCACTGCGGGCAGTGCCTGCTGGTAACCCAGTCGCCGCACAACGTCCACCACGGCGGGTACGCCCAACTCCATGCCCAACCGCGCCGTAGCCTGATTGTAGGATTGCGCCAGGGCGCGATATAAGGGCACCTCGCCGTGACTGGTACGATCGTAATTGCGCGGTTCCCAGGGCTCTTTACCCGCTACCGGGAACGACACCGGGGCATCGCTGATAAGTGTCCCCAGGGTGTATCTGCGCGGCTGCTCCAGGGCTGCCAGGTAAACCGCTGGCTTTAACGTAGAGCCCACCGAACGGGACGCATCGAGTGCCCGATTAAATCCCGCGAAGCCCGGCTGGCGTCCCCCCGCAAGTGCCAGCACGTCGCCCGTGCCGACGCGCACCACCACCGCCGCGGTTTCCAACGTCTCTTGCGCGAGGCGATAATCCCGCTCCACAGCACCGAGCTGCGCCGTTGCGCTCTGTTCCAGCTGGCGCTGCACCTGGGGGTCGAAATTGGTAAATATCCGCAGCCCTTCGCTGCGTAAATCCCGATCCTGATAGTCTTCCCGCAATTGTCGCTTGACCAGATCGAGGTAAGCGGGAAACGGATTGCTGTCGGTCCCCGGGTGCGTGGAAATACCCAACGGCGCCCGCTCGGCGCGGGCCGCCTGTTGCGCGTCGATCAGCTGGCGCTCCGCCATGACATTAATAACCAGATTGCGACGCTGCAGAGCCCGCTCGCCATTGCGCCACGGATCGTAATAGGACGCGCCCTTGACCATCCCGACCAGCAGCGCCACCTGGTGAATATCCAGCTCCCGCAAAGGCTGACGGAAGTAGTGCTGACTGGCGAGGCCAAAACCGTGGATGGCCCGTTTACCCGCCTGACCGAGATACACCTCGTTGATGTAGGTTTCGAGAATCTCGGTTTTGCTGTAATGCCATTCCAGTAAAATCGCCATCACCGCTTCGAGGGCCTTGCGCGACAGCGTGCGCTCGTTGTTGAGATAAAAGTTTTTCACCAGCTGCTGCGTAATCGTGCTGCCGCCCTGAGTCATTTTTCCGCTACGCAGATTACTCAGCATGGCGCGGCTAATGCCTTTTAACGAAATACCGTGGTGGCGGTAGAACTCCCGGTCTTCGACGGCGATCAACGCATCCGCCAGATAGGGGGGCAATTGCTCCATACGCACCGGGATGCGGTCCTCGACCTGTTCCGGGTAAATACCCCCGATCATGAGCGGCTCCAGCCGCACCAGTCCCAGTGGTTGTCCTCGCCGGTCGTTTAATCGGGACAGGGTGCCACTGTTAAACGTCGCAGCTACATAACGCGCAGGCTCGTCGCCGTCCCAGAAACGAAATGGGCGCAGATACAATTGCACCTGGTTGCCGCTAACCCGGTACTCACCCGCACTGTTAATGGCGCTGGAAGGGCGATAACCGAGCTGTTGCAGCTCCCACACAAAACGATCCTGGCGCAGGGCTTGCCCGGGGTAGAGTTCCAGCGAGCGGCTGTAGACGTGGGCGGGCAATGCCCACTTGCTGCCGGTGAATTTTGCGCGAATCAACAGGTCGAGAAAGACCACGCCAACCGATGCGACAATGATCCCGAGCAATGCAACGATAACCAGCCAGCGCCACCATCTTTCCGGAGTTTTACCCCCGTGTTTTTTGCGTTTTCTTTTTCTGCCAGCGGCCAAATTGATACCCCATCTGTTTTTCGCATAACCTTTCAAGCGCGCCGCGTGTTTTACGCAGACCGCAAACACGGCGATAATACCCGTCTTTGCGTTCCAGAATAACCAGCCCTATGCGTAATTATCATGTGTGCGGTGTCGGTGCCGCCCTGGTGGACACTGAAATTACCGTCAGTGATCAAGAACTGGCGTCGTTCGGCATCGACAAGGGGCTGATGACCCTGGTGGATGAAGCGCGTCATCAGCAACTGTTAACGCTGTTGCAAAATCACCTCACGGTATCGCGCAAGGCCAGCGGTGGCTCCGCCGCTAACACCGTGATCGCCGTCAGCAACTTTGGCGGCCGCGCATTTTACTCCTGTAAAGTCGCGGACGACGATAACGGCCGTTTTTACCTGGCGGATCTCGCGGCAGCCGCGGTCGACTATCGGATTAACGGTAACTTGCCCGTTGGCACCACCGGCAAGTGTCTGGTGTTGATCACCCCCGATGCCGAGCGCACCATGAATACGTTTCTCGGGATCAGTGAAACCCTGGCGGAGGACGACCTCGCGCCACCGGCCATCGCCGACGCGGAGTATCTGTATATCGAAGGCTACCTGGTGACGTCCGAGACCGGGCGCCGCGCCGCCATCGCCGCCCGGAAAATCGCCGAAGCCCACGGCACCAAAACCGCGCTGAGTCTGTCCGACCCCGGTATGGTGGCGCATTTTCGCGCGGGGTTAGAGGCTATGCTTGGCAATGGCGTCGACCTGTTGTTTTGCAATCGGGAAGAGGCATTGGGCTGGACTAACACCCGCTCACTGGAGCTGGCAGCGGAAAAAATGTCCGCTGTCGCGAACCAGTTCGCCATTACCCTGGGTGCGGACGGAGCGTTGATTTACGATGGGGCGGAGCTACATAAAATTCCGCCCTACATCGTTACCACGGTGGACTCCAACGGTGCGGGGGATATGTTCGCGGGGGCGTTGCTGTACGGCATCACCCACGGTTTTGATTTTCCTGCCGCGGGAAGATTGGCAAGTATCGCCGCCGCAACGGTGGTTAGTCAGTACGGCCCGCGCTTACACCCAGACCAACACCACGGCATTCTGGAAACGTTCCGCCACCGCCAGGACGCGGCGGGCAACCCGTAACCGGTTACGAAAAAATATTTTCCAGGGGTTGCGGCATAGCGACGACAAAACCTTGTGCGCAATCCACGCCCATTTCCTCCAGCATGGATAACTGGATCTGATTTTCCACGCACTCCGCAATGGTGGAAATCCCCATGATATGGGCCAGGTGATTGATGGTGCTGACCATCGAATAATCCACGTCGTTAAGCTCCATTTTACGCACAAAGCTGCCGTCAATTTTCAGATAATCCACCGGCAACTGTTTCAGGTAGCCGAACGATGACAGGCCGCTGCCGAAGTCATCCAGAGAAAAGTAACAGCCTTTGGCTTTAAGTCGGCGAATCAGATCCAGGGCGCGATCAAATTGACGAATGGCGGCAGTCTCGGTGATTTCAAATTGTACGTGACGGGGATCCACCCCGCTCTCCTCGAACCTCGTCAGCAGGTAATCGCAGAACTTTTCGTCGCCGATGGTCGAGCCCGATAAATTTACAGATAGTCGCAATCCGTCGCGTTGACCGCGGTTAATTTTTTGCAGGGTATCGATCACTTTATTGAACACCCAGCGGTCGATATCATCGATCAGGCCATACTGTTCCGCCGCGGGAATAAACTGTCCGGGTGCGATGATCTGCCCTTTTTTGTCGAGCATGCGCACCAGCACCTCGTAGTGCTTGCCATTATCGCCGGTTGCTTTCAACGGTACGATTGGCTGGCAGTAAAGGCAGAAACGGTCCTCCTCCAGCGCCTCGGTAATCCTGGGTATCCATTGCGTGATATTTTTGTGCCGCCCCCGCTCTTCTCGACTGGACGGAAAAACTATGCGATTGCGCCCCGACTCGCGCGCCCTGGCGCAGGCCGAAGCGGCGGCCACCAGCACATCTATTTCGGAGCCGGTGTTGCGGCCGATGGCACTCGCACCGATGCTGACGCCAACTTTTAGACGCCGCTCCTCCCAGGGAAAACTGAACGCCTTGACCTGGAATAATAGCTGCTCGGCGAAATCCCGCGCGGCCGCGGCATCCTGATTCCACAGCAATAGGGCAAACTCGTCATTGCCCGTTCTGGCGACAACATCATGCGCCGCCGCCAACTGCGATAACAGCCGCCCGAACTGACGCAGCAATTCATCTCCCGCGGCCTGGCCGCAGGTGTCGTTCACGATGGCGAAATTATAGAGGTCGACATACAGCAGATAATGCGTGCTTCCGGCACTTTGCGCGTCGTTAATCGCGTCCGCGATATCGCTATCGAGCTGGCGCCTGTTGGCAAGCTGGGTCAGGGGATCGTGGGACGCCTGCCAGGTTAAACGAGTCGATACCTGGCGCGCCTCACTAACCGTTCGAAATACCAGCATGCAGCCGGTCAGACTGTTTTTGCCATCCCGTAACGGTACAGCGGTGACCATCACCTGCACCCCCTCTTCCCCGTCCACCGCGAGGTGGATATCGTCGGGGGTGCTGTATACAGCGCCGCGCTGCAAAACCTCTCTGCTCGGGGACGGTACCTTGTTGCCACCGCTATCGGTCAACCGCAGCACATCGTCCACGGGCTGACCAATGCCCTGCCCGGAACGCAACCCCAGCATTTCCATGCCCACGGTATTGATTTGCTCAATGACACCGTTGCGATCGGTCAGCATAATACCGTCCGCCACGTGGCCAAATATGGCTGACAGCAGTTCCCGTTGACGCTGTAATGCATCCTGGCCACCGACCGACCGCGTCGCGTCCCGGCAGACCAGCAGCAGTAAACTGCCGTGGGCCACTACCCGATAGGTGGCCACCTCAAATGGCACTGTCAACCCGTCCGCGGTAACCGCGTCAATCACCCCTCCACGGCGCTGGCGCTGACAGGTTGCAATAATTTCCTGGTAGTCCTCCCTTTCTTCAATATCCGACAAATCGGGAAACAGGATACGCAGGGGCTTGCCGATCAGTTGCCCGCGAGCGTACGCGGTGATGCTTTCGGCGCGGGGATTGACATCCTGTATCAGTCCGTTGCCGTCAATCAACAGCACCGCCAGATATTCACTTTCAAGATAAACCGGGAAGCGGCTAATCGGGATTTCCGGCTGCGCAGCGGGGCTCACCGAATATTGGCGCCGGGAAGCGGTCGGGTTAAGCGCCGCCACATAAAATTCCAGCAGGCATCCCGGGCCTTTTTGCGGCAACGGGATGGACGAAAAGTTGACCTGGCACAAAGGCTGCTCGCCATCGCCCGGGGTCATGCCGGATTCAATAATATCCAGACGCTCGGGATCCACTTCCGACGACCACTGGGCTCTGCGGTTGTCGTAAATGGCGTTGTCCGCGGCGACCAGAAAATCCGTACTCACCAGATCGGGAAACAGACTGGCAAAGTTTTTACCAATGGCGTGGTCGGCACTGATTCCCGACCACTCGGCAATCCAGTTATTCCAGAAAATAATCTCGAGCTGTTTATTGACGATCGCGATACCCGACGACTGCCTGTCGAGAATTGACAGGGCCATATCGGAGGCATTTTTATCCCCAAATATGGTCGGACTGGCCGAATGTGAACGCAAATTCCTACCCCGATGATTTGGTTGAATTGAGCGTTAGATTATTATCCAATCTCCGCGGCTATCATAAGTGACTGGCGTGGCGCTGGGATAGACCTTGTTCCACTAACCGCCACCAATTTGGCAAAACTGTGGCCTACGTCCGCAAATATCCACGCCAATAGCCTGGCTGGGTTGAGAGAGCCACTCAACGCCCTCGCCCCGACCCATCCTCAGCCCCCCTGACTGCGTGGGATCACAAATCCCGGCGAGGCAGGTTTGTGAGCCGGACCTTTTTAATGACGAAACTATAGCACGTGACCTCGCGCTAACGCTTCCCGTTACCCGGCTTACGCGTTACCTCGCGACGACTCTGGGGCGAAGCCTGCGCCAACCCACGCTATCCAGCCCGCAAAAAACCCGTCGGGGACCGGACAAATCGTGTTATTTTTGACTTGCGAGAAGATTTCGGTGTCGAATTACCGGTAGAACCCGCCGACCCCATTAAACAGGAGCATTCAGATTGCCCCATCGTGCATTACACAATCTCTGGCTGATTGCAGGTATCGCCGTCGCCGCTCTGGTCGCGGTTTTCGCGAATACCGGGTTTGCATCTCAGGGCGCACCCCTGACTGCCCAATCGACGTCCACCAATTTATTTAATAACGCCGATGATCGGCGAGCTAATCGCCTGGTGAGAAACAATGAATTTTTGCCGGTGGAGCAGGCCTACAAACTGGCAGTGCGGATAGACGGCGCGGACCTGCTCCTGGACTGGGATATTGCCCCCGGGTATTACCTGTATCGCCATCAGTTTGCCGTTGAGCTAATGGAAGACAACGGCAACGTGCTGCCCCTCGACGCGCATTACGAGACCGGAATCGAGCGTTACGATGAATACTACGAACGCACCCTGGAAGTCTTCTACCACAACACCCGTGTGCGCGTCCCTTTGCCCGGCGCAGCCACAAACGCCGCGGATCCGCTGACCCTGACGGTGCGCTCCCAGGGCTGCGCCGACGCGGGACTGTGTTATCCCCCGCGCACGCAGCAGCTGGTGATTGACCCATTGACCGCTACCGCCCGCGAAACAGCATCGGGCCTGCCCAACCCGACAACGGCGAATACGGCGGCGACAGCGAATAACGCCACTCCCCTGTACCTGACCCTGTGTCTGGCCCTGCTGGGCGGGATTATTTTAAACCTGATGCCCTGTGTTTTTCCGGTACTGTCCATCAAAGTACTGGGCGTCGCTCAGGCCCATCTCAGCGCCCATGGCAAACATGTGCACGGCCTGGCCTACACCGCCGGGATTGTCCTTACCTTTGTCGCTATTGCCGCCGCACTGATCGCCCTGCGGGCTGCCGGGGAGGCCATTGGCTGGGGATTTCAGCTTCAGTCCCCGGTATTTGTGGGCTTTTTAGCCTATCTGTTTTTCATTATTGCCATGAGCTTTTCAGGGCACTTTACTCTGGGTTCAAGGCTTATGAATATCGGACAGGCCGCCACCGAAACCAACAGCCTGCGCTCCTCGTTTATGACCGGCGTTTTGGCGACCGTCGTCGCCAGCCCCTGCACCGCCCCCTTCATGGGTACCGCCCTCGGAGTCGCGCTCACCCAGACAGCACCGGTGGCAATAAGCATTTTTGTGGCCCTGGGGTTGGGCATGGCGCTGCCTTTCCTCGCGCTCACCTGGCTACCCGGACTGGTGGACAAATTGCCCAAACCCGGCCCCTGGATGGAAACATTCCGCCAGTGCCTGGCATTTCCCCTGTACCTCAGCGTGATCTGGTTGTTGTGGGTGCTGGGGCGCCAGACCAGCATCGACCACGCTGTGGTGGTAGTTCTCGGATTGTTGCTACTGACATTTGCGTTGTGGTTGCTGGAAAAACTGCGGCGCCCCGCACCGAGAATTATGGCGGTTGCGATCCTGCTGGCTGCGCTGGCAATACCCGCGCTTAAACCCGCAGGTACCGTGCAGGATTGGCAGCCCTACAGCGCCGCGCGTCTGGAGACGTTGCTTGCGAGCGGCTCCCCGGTATTTATCAATCTGACCGCGGACTGGTGTATCACCTGCCTGGCAAATGAAAAACTCGCGCTCAATTCCGACGCCTTTCGCGACGCCCTCCAGCGCAAGGGTATCGTCTACCTGAAAGGGGACTGGACCAATTACGATAGTGAGATCACCGCGCTACTCAATCGACACGGCCGCAGCGGTGTACCACTCTACCTGCTATACCCTGGTGGAGGACGGGAGGCGGTAATTCTTCCGCAAATACTAACCGGCCAGATTATTTTAAACGCTTTTGACACAATCGAGTAAAAATGGCCGCACAATCACCGCAATTTAGGCGATTTTTGCTAACATTTGCCTTGAATATCTGCGCTCAGCGAAGTCTGTTGCAAATATGATCAGGGAGCGCAACCGATCGCCTCAAGGCCCACCCTCGAGTCGGAAGAAAACTCTTTGTACCGCTAACTTTCGCGAACTTGCGTTTAACGTCGCTTAATTAACGCAAAATTGGACAGGCAGATTGTTTTCGTGCAGACTTGCGCCCCAATAAACCCTGATCGCAGCGCGAGACCACAACGCTGCCAGCGCATACGGAGTGACGGGACAAATGGCCACGATACTGGTGCTACACGGTCCAAACCTGAACCTGCTCAGCATGCGGGAACCCGAGGTGTACGGCACCACGTCGCTGGATGCCATTAACCAGCGCCTGACCGACCTGTGCCTGGCCCAGGGCCACCACCTGCTCGCTTTACAGAGCAACGCGGAATACGAATTGATCGAACGGCTACACGACGCGCGGCGCGAGGGCGTCAATTTTATTTTGTTCAACCCGGCGGCTTTCACCCATACCAGTATCGCCCTGCGCGACGCGCTGCTGGCCGTGGACATTCCGTTCATTGAGGTACACCTGTCCAACGTCCACGCCCGCGAAGCGTTTCGCCACACCTCCTATTTTTCCGATATCGCCCAGGGCGTGATCGGCGGCTTCGGAGCCCTCAGCTATGAACTGGCGTTGCAAGCCGCGCTGGCACGGCTCGGCGCACAATAAGTTAACCTGTCAACTGTTCACCAGAACCACCATACAACCCTCTGTGAGAACCTAGCATGGACATACGCAAAGTTAAAAAACTTATCGAATTACTGGAAGAATCCGATATCGATGAACTGGAGATAAAGGAGGGCGAGGAATCCGTGCGCATCAGCCGCAACAAGGCGCCAACCTATTCCTTCGCACCCTCGCAGCCAGTGACGCCGTCGGCACCCGTCGCTGCGGCAAGCATCGACACAACAGCGGGTGCGGCGCAGCGGGAGGCGCCCGTCGCGCCAGGGAAGGAAACGCCGCAGCTGACTGGACACGTGGTGAAATCACCCATGGTTGGCACCTTCTACCGCTCGCCGGCTCCGGGTTCTGCGCCCTTTGTGGAGGTCGGTCAGAGCGTCGCCGTCGGGGACGTGCTGTGTATCGTCGAAGCCATGAAAATGATGAACCAGATAGAGGCCGATCGCGCCGGCACCATTGGCGCCATACTGGTTGAAGATGGTGATGCGGTCGAGTACGACCTGCCCATGCTCACCATCATTTAATCGCGGCCACAGGAACTCACTCAATGTTGGAAAAAGTGTTGATCGCCAATCGCGGCGAAATCGCTCTACGGGTACTGCGCGCCTGCAAGGAAATGGGCATTAAAACGGTCGCGGTGCACTCTAAGGTGGACGCCGATCTCAAGCATGTGCGACTGGCCGACGAATCCGTTTGCATCGGCCCCAACCGCGCTACGGACAGCTATTTAAACATTCCCGCCATTATCAGCGCGATGGAAGTCACCGACGCCGTGGCAGTCCATCCCGGTTACGGATTTCTTGCGGAAAATGCCGATTTCGCCGAGCAGGTGGAGCGCAGCGGATTTGTCTTTATCGGACCCACTCCCGATATAATTCGCATGATGGGCGACAAGGTATCGGCCATCGAGGCGATGCGCGCGGCGGGGGTGCCTACGGTACCCGGTTCGAACGGCCCAATCACCGAGGACGGTGAGCGCTCTCTGGAGATCGCACGCAGTATCGGTTACCCCGTTATCGTCAAAGCCGCCGCTGGTGGAGGCGGCCGCGGCATGCGGGCGGTACACACCGAAGCCCATTTGCTGAACGCGATTGCCATTACCCAGTCGGAAGCCAGGTCGGCGTTTGGCGACGACCGCGTCTATCTCGAAAAGTATCTGCAAAACCCTCGCCATATCGAAGTTCAGGTGCTAGCCGATGGCCAGGGGCACGCGGTTCACCTGGGGGACCGGGACTGCTCACTGCAGCGTCGCCACCAGAAAGTGCTCGAAGAGGCGCCAGCCCCTGACGTCAGCGATGCAGCGCGGCAGGAAGTCTTCGCCGCGTGCGTCAAAGCCTGTATTGATATCGGTTACCGCGGCGCGGGTACCTTTGAGTTTCTCTACGAGGACGGACACTTTTACTTTATCGAAATGAACACTCGGGTCCAGGTGGAGCACCCGGTCACTGAAATGATTACCGGGGTGGATATCGTCAAGGAACAACTGTTGATTGCTGGCGGTGAAAAATTGAGCTTTACTCAGGACGAGATTATTTTTCGCGGCCATGCCATCGAGTGCCGCATCAACGCCGAAGATCCAAAAACCTTTGTCCCCAGCCCCGGCACTGTGACCGCCTACCACGCCCCCGGAGGCAACGGGGTGCGCGTGGATTCGCACCTTTACAGTGGTTACGCCGTACCACCCTATTACGACTCGCTGATCGGCAAGATCATCACCTATGGCAAGGATCGCCCCGCCGCGTTGGCGCGCATGCGCAACGCCCTCGACGAATTGATTATTCAGGGCATTAAAACCAACGCGGACCTGCAGCGCTCCCTGGTCACCGACGCGAAGTTCCTGCGCGGCGGAGTAAACATTCACTATCTGGAGAAAAAACTGGGCCTGTGATCAGCGCACCGATCTGACCACGGAGCTAAAGCCATGAGCTGGTTGCAACTGCGCCTCATTGTCGGGCGCGATGAGGTCGACGCTTTGCAGGATGCGCTGCTGGAAACTGGCGCTTTGTCAGTGACGCTGCAGGACAGCGGGGATGACCCGGTGCTGGAACCTGGCGTTGGGGAAACTCCTTTGTGGCACCAGGTACAGGTCACCGGCCTGTTTGCCGCCGATATTAATACCACCGACGCGATGTCGCAGCTGGCTAATCATTACGCAGGCGTTCTTCCGCCCTGCGCGTGGCAACCCCTCGACGAACAGGTTTGGGAGCGCGCCTGGATGGCGGATTACGCGCCTCTGCAGTGCGGTCGCCGGTTGTGGATATGCCCCAGTTGGTGCACGCCACCGGATCCCGCGGCGATCAATTTGATTCTCGACCCGGGCCTCGCCTTCGGCTCCGGCACGCACCCCACCACCTTCCTCTGCCTGCAGTGGCTGGACAGCCAGCCGCTCGCGGGAAAAACGGTGATCGATTATGGCTGCGGGTCTGGCATTCTCGGTATCGCCGCCCTGTTACTGGGCGCGGACCGGGTGCTCGCCGTTGACAATGATCCACAGGCACTGTTGGCAACCCGCGACAACGCCGAGCGCAACGGCATTGCCCAGCAGCGCATCAGCTGCCATCTGCCGCAACATATGCCCGAAGTAAGTGCGCACATTGTAGTGGCCAATATTCTCGCGGCACCACTTATCGAGCTGTCGTCGACAATCTCCCGAAGTGTCGCCACCACCGGCGCCATCTGTCTGTCGGGAATTTTTGCGACCCAATTCAGCGACGTAATCAGGGCCTACGGCGACAATTTCAACTTTGACGAGCCAGTCTTTGACGATCAGTGGGTGCGCCTCACCGGAATAAAACGGTAACAAACTATGCTGCCCATAAAAGCCCACCCATTGCCCGCCGGAGAGCCGACCAAGGGAAGGGAATGCCGGTATGAGTGATCAGGTCACCCGCTGCCCCAACTGCCTGGTCGCGTTCAAGGTCTCCCCGGCCCAACTGCAGGCGGCCAACGGCCTGGCCAGATGCGGTGCGTGCCTGACCATTTTCGACGCGCGCAAACAACTGACAGAGCTGCCCGAAGCCCTCGCAACCAGGGAGCAAACCGCCGCGCCTGACACTGCGGCAGAAAATGATTTTTTAATCGACGACGATTTTGATCCCGGCAACCTGGACGACAACAGTGTCCGTTCCCCCGACCTCGCCACGACGGATACCTCGACGCAAAACACTCCCGAGCAGGAAAATATTCCCGCAGCCGAGACGCCAGCCGACACTTTTGCGCTGCCCCCGGAATCTCTGCACCTTCCGGTGTGGTTGCAGGACGCCCGCCAGCCATTAGAAACAACGCGGGAAGAGTCGCCAGTGGCGAAAGAAAAGGACACGCCTGTTGAAGCGAACGCGCATACCGACGGGTTTGAATCGCATTCGAAGCTGGACTCAACGCCCGCCTATTATGCCGACAACGCTGACGATGAGGAGGAGTCTGACCCCTACGCAGAGCTGGGTGCCACCGCAACGGTGCAGTTTGACGACGACGAAATCCACGGCCGTAGGCCGGAGAAAACGGACCGGCGAGTGCCGCCGCTTCTGCTAAAAATTGGGATACCGCTCATCGGCGCGCTTGCCCTGCTGGCGCAATACATCTACTTCAACGTCGACCTACTGGGTAGGGAGGTTACACAGAGGCCCTGGCTGGAAAAATTTTGTCGGGTAACGGGATGTGACTTGCCGACCCTGAAAGACAACAGCCTAATTCGCAGTAGCGATCTGGTGGTGCGCACTCACCCCAGCGCCGCTGGTGCACTGCTGGTGAGTGCGGTTCTGGTCAACGACGCACCGTTTCAGCAACCGTTCCCCACGCTGCAACTGGTGTTTCAGGATCTGCAGGGCGCAGTGGTGGCCAAGCGCAGTTTTGCTCCTGATGAATATGTGCGTGGCGAACTCACTGGCGCCAAACGTATGCCGGTCCGCCAGCCGGTACGACTGGAGCTGGAAATACTCGACCCGGGCGAAACCGCCGTATCGTTTGCACTTTATATTCTGTAACAAAAAAATGGCCGGTTAATAGACAATCTGTCTTTCTCCGCCTCCCGTGTGCGGGTATCATGGGCGGCTTCCCTCGACAGACAACAGCTTAGCCAGTGGCGACCCATCCCATAAAAATCGGCCCCATTTCGATCGCGGCACCCAGCGTCCTCGCCCCCATGGCCGGGATCACGGACCTGCCTTTTCGTACGCTTTGTCGAGCGTTGGGAGCGGGTCTGGCTCCATCGGAAATGCTGACGGCCGACACGCAATTGTGGCACACCCACAAATCTCGCCAACGTCTGCCCAACCTCACCGAAGCACAACCGCGCAGCGTTCAGATTGTCGGCGCCGACCCCGCGCAACTGGCCGATGCCGCACGCCGCGGTGTCGCCCTGGGCGCCCAGATCGTCGATATCAATATGGGCTGTCCCGCCAAAAAGGTGTGCAGCAAGGCCGCCGGATCGGCATTGTTGGCCGACGAGGCTCTGGTAGCAAAGATATTGAATGCGGTGGTGAACGCGGTAGGGGTTCCGGTAACGCTCAAAATTCGCACTGGCACCTGTCCGCAGAAGCGCAACGGAGTCCGCATTGCCCGCATTGCCGAAGATGCGGGCATTCGGGCGCTGGCCGTGCACGGCCGCACCCGCGCCTGCCGTTTTAACGGCAACGCGGAATACGACACCATCGCTGCGATCGTTGCCCGCGTGTCCATTCCGGTTTTAGCCAATGGCGACATTCGGTGCGTCGAGTCTGCGGCGGCCGTTCTGCACCATACCGGCGCCGCGGGACTGATGATCGGCCGGGGCGCCCAGGGTAACCCCTGGCTATTCCGGGAGATCAACCACTATCTGCGGCATAGGACACGGCTGCCGCCACCCGATTTGCAAGAAATATTCGCCGTCCTGCGGGCACATTTGCGCGCCATTCACGATTATTACGGGGAACATCTGGGCGTGCGTATCGCGCGCAAACACCTCGGCTGGTATCTGGTACGTATGCCCAACGGCGAGGCACTGCGTCAGCAATTCAACACACTGCCTGCTTGCGGGGAACAAAACGATTTTGTTGAAACCTTATCGGAACAAACATTGTCCGCAAACCTATTACAAAAACGACGGGATGAAGCCGCATGAGCACCATGAACACCTTCAGGTTCCACACCGACACCGCAGGCAACACCGACGACGGCGAAAATTCGGAAAAAACCCAGCATCACTCCCTGCACAAATGCGCGGAAGCGGCACTGACCCGATATTTTGATCACCTGGACGGCGAGGCGACCACCAACCTTTACCAACTGGTATTGCAGGAGGTCGAAACACCCCTGCTGGCGGCTGTGATGAAACACACCCGCAATAACCAGAGCAAAGCCTCCGCCATGCTCGGCCTTAACCGCGGCACATTGCGCAAGAAACTGAAACAGTACAACCTGCTTTAAATTTTCGTTCCCCGGACAACGACCAAACCATGACAGCACCTATTACCGACATTCAGCGCGCGTTGATCAGCGTGTCTGACAAGACTGGAATTGTTGATTTTGCGCGGGCCCTGCACGGCATGGGGGTGGAAATTCTCTCCACCGGCGGCACCTATCGCCTGCTGACGGACAACCAGATACCGGCCATTGAAGTGGCGGCCCACACCGGCTCGCCGGAAATCATGGACGGCCGTGTCAAAACCCTGCATCCCAAAATTCATGGCGGTATTCTCGGGCGACGCGGCATCGACGACGAGGTGATGCGCGAACAAGGTATCGCTGCCATCGACATGGTGGTGGTCAACCTGTACCCCTTCGAGGCAACGGTTGCCCATCCGGATTGCGACCTCGAGACGGCCATCGAAAACATCGATATCGGCGGGCCGACCATGGTGCGCGCCGCCGCCAAGAATCACGCCCATGTCGCCATCGTCGTTAACGCCAGCGACTACAGCGCCGTGCTGGAAGAAATCCGGCTGAGTGGCGGCCTGTGTTTCGACACCCGCTTTAACCTGGCAACCAGGGCGTTTGAACACACCGCGGCCTACGACGGCGCCATCGCCAATTACCTGGGCGCGCGGCTGGTGGAAAGTGATCGGGCAGACAACCGGAGCGAAACCTTTCCGCGCACCTGGAACACACAATTTATCCGCTCCCAGGTAATGCGCTACGGTGAAAACCCCCATCAAAAATCGGCTTTTTATCTGGAAAAAAATCCGCCCGAGGCCAGCATCGCCACTGCCCGCCAATTGCAGGGGAAAGAACTGTCCTACAACAATATCGCCGATACCGATGCCGCACTGGAATGTGTAAAACAGTTTGACGACCCCTGCTGTGTGATCGTGAAACACGCCAACCCCTGCGGCGTAGCCGTGGCCGAAACCATCCGGGAAGCCTACGAACTGGCATTTGCCACCGATCCGGAATCAGCCTTTGGTGGCATCATCGCGTTTAACCGCGAACTGGATGCCGACACCGCACAAGCCATTGTCGAGCGCCAGTTCGTGGAAGTCATTATTGCGCCAACGGTGTCCGCTGACGCTGTAGAAATTACCGCCGCCAAGAAAAATGTACGCCTGCTCAGTTGTGGTCAATGGCCGACTGCCCGATCTGCCGACTGGGACTACAAGCGCGTCAGCGGCGGATTGCTGGTTCAGGAAAAAGATATCGCCATGGTCGGTGCCGCCGACCTTACCATCGCGAGCGCGAGAAAACCTGACCCACAGGAAATGCGCGACCTGATGTTCGCCTGGCGGGTGGCCAAATTTGTGAAATCAAATGCCATTGTCTACGCCCGCAACAACCGCACCATCGGTGTTGGCGCCGGACAGATGAGCCGTATAAACTCGGCGCGCATCGCCGCCATCAAAGCCGAACAGGCGGAGTTGGTCGTCAAGGGGGCAGTGATGGCGTCCGACGCGTTCTTCCCGTTTCGCGATGGCATCGACAATGCGGCTGCCGCAGGAATTGTCGCGGTCATTCAGCCGGGGGGATCAGTCCGGGACGAGGAGGTGATCGCAGCGGCTAACGAAAACAACATGGCCATGGTGTTCACCGGCATGCGGCATTTTCGGCATTAGTTGCAACTTTTCCCGTGGCTTTCAGGCCAGGTGGCGCTGCTGCTGATTAGGCAGGGTGCCATCAGAACTCTCGATCCACGTAAAACGTTTACAGGATGCGCCATCCCGCTCCACGGTATCGAGAAACATCGCCAGGGGGCGAATCCAGACGCCCCGTTCGCCATATAACGCCCGGTACACCACCTGCTGCTCCTGTGTTTCGCTGTGCGTTCCCACTTCAAGTACCTCGTAGAGGTTGCCCTTGAAATGGCGATAGATTCCCTTTTTTACCGTCATCGCCAACCTTCCATTTTCGACCCTACTGCAATCATGGTAGGCTTATCTTAACCCGATAATTTGTCCAGCCGATACCGTCTTTGGCGACCGTCTGCCAAATTTTTTGCCTGTCCCGCGAGAGACTCCTGCATGACGACAAGTAATAATTTAT
>JAYODD010000009.1:40488-90766 GCA_038106145.1 Gammaproteobacteria bacterium
TTGCGCCCTATCGCCACGATCAACTGGTGCTGCCCAATCGCATTGTCATGGCGCCCATGACCCGCAATCGCTCACCGGGGAATATTCCCGGGCCAGATGTTGCAGCCTACTATCGCCGCCGCGCACAGGGTGGAGTGGGCCTGATCATTACCGAGGGCACACACATTAATCACCCCTCGGCCAGCGCCTACGTCGACGTGCCCTTTTTCTACGGGGAACAAGCACTTGCAGGATGGCAACAGGTGGTCGACGAGGTGCACGCGGCCGGGGGCAAGATCGCGCCCCAATTGTGGCACGTGGGCGCCCTGCGCGGCCTCGGATTACCCGGCACGTCGCTGGAACCGTACCCGAATGTCCCGGCTTTTACCCCTTCCGGGCTACTGAAACCCGGCCGACCCAGTGGCCATAGCATGAGCCAGAAAGATATCGACGACATTGTCGCCGCCTTCGCCCAGGGAGCCGCCGATGCCCAGCGCCTAGGCTGCGACGCTGTCGAGTTGCACGGCGCCCATGGTTATCTGATCGACCAGTTTTTCTGGGAAGGCACCAACCAGCGCCGCGATCATTACGGCGGCAGTATCGAAAAACGTACGCAATTTGCCGTGGATATTGTCAGTACCGTGCGCGCTCGCATCGGAGCCGAAATGCCAATTATTTTGCGTTTTTCCCAGTGGAAACTGGTGGATTATAACGCCCGCCTGGCGCACTCGCCGCAGGAACTGGAGCGGTTTCTCGCGCCCCTCGTCGGTGCCGGAGTGGATGTATTCCACTGCAGCACGCGGCGTTTTTGGGAGCCGGAATTTGCGGATTCCGATCTTAATTTGGCGGGGTGGACCAAGAAATTAACCGGCAAACCCACCATCACTGTCGGCAGTGTGAGCCTCGATCAGGATTTTATTGACGAACGGGAGCGCGGTATTTCCACCCACGCCGAACCCGCCTCACTGCGCAATCTGTCATCGTTATTGGAGCGGGGAGATTTCGATCTGGTGGCGGTGGGCCGCGCGCTGATTTCCAATCCGGACTGGCCCCTGCTGGTCAAGGACGGGCGCGAAGGAGAGCTACTGGCCTACGACAAGGCCAGTCTTGAACATCTCATTTAGCCCCTCTAACCGGGGATTGACAGGCATGCAGGGCGCAATCAATCCAGTGTTTTTTGCCGCGGCAAGTTTACGCGGTTACAATTGCCGCCGTCTTTTCCCAGTCGATTATCTACCATGAAAGTACTGATTATAGGTGGCGGCGGGCGCGAACATGCGCTGGCCTGGAAAGCTGCGCAAAGCGCCGACGTCGATAAGGTTTATGTGGCGCCAGGCAACGCCGGAACGGCCCTCGAGCCCACCCTCGAGAACATTCCCATCGACGTGGATGACTTCGCCGCACTGGCGTCCTTTGCCGCGGAACATCAGGTGGCGCTGACCATCGTCGGACCGGAAGTACCACTGGTGGCAGGCATCGTCGATTATTTTCAGGCCCGCGGTCTGCGTATCTTTGGCCCCAGCAAGGGTGCCGCGCAACTGGAGGGCTCCAAGGCCTTTACCAAGGATTTTCTGGCCCGCCACGGCATCCCCACTGGCGACTATCAAGCTTTCACCGACGTGCAGGCTGCCATTGGCTACGTGCGCGAAAAAGGCGCCCCCATCGTCATTAAGGCGGATGGTCTCGCCGCCGGAAAAGGCGTGATTGTGGCCATGAATCTGGAGGAAGCGGAAGCGGCCGTACAGGATATGCTGGCCGGGAATAGCTTCGGGGAGGCCGGGCACCGGGTGGTGATCGAGGAATTTCTCGCGGGCGAGGAGGCCAGCTTTATCGTGATGGTGGACGGTATCAACGCCCTGCCCATGGCCACCAGCCAGGATCATAAACGGGTGGGCGACGGCGACACCGGCCCCAATACCGGCGGCATGGGCGCTTACTCCCCGGCGCCGGTGGTCACGGCATCAGTACACCGCAGGATCATGGAACAAGTGATTCTGCCCACCGTGCGCGGCATGGCCGCCGAGGGCAACGACTACACGGGGTTTTTGTATGCGGGCCTGATGATTTCCCCCGACGGATCGCCCAAGGTGATTGAGTACAACTGTCGTTTTGGGGATCCGGAAACACAACCGATCATGCTGCGTCTGAAATCCGATCTGGTGGGGTTGTGCAACGCCGCCCTCGAACAGCGGCTCGATGCCGTCGATATCGAGTGGGATGAACGTAAGGCGCTGGGCGTGGTGATGGCCGCGGGAGGCTACCCCGGTACTTACCACAAGGGCAACATTGTTCATGGCCTGCCAGCAGAAAGCGCGGAGACCAAGGTGTTTCACGCCGGCACGCAACTGATCAATGGCCAGGTCGCCACTCAGGGCGGGCGGGTGCTGTGCGTGACGGCCCTGGGCGACACGGTGTCAGCGGCGCAACAAAAAGCCTATGAAGTAGCCGAGAAAATTCACTGGACCGGCAGTTTTTACCGCACCGACATCGGCTACCGGGCCATGGCACGGGAAAAAAATTAGCAAAAAAAGAGTTACACCCGCGCTCTCTTGCGTGCCGGCGACCTCCGCCGCAGGGCATGGACGCCCTCCGCCATTACCGCCAACGTCGGACTGGTGCTGGCGATCTCTTCAAGCAGCAGCGTGTCGTTTACGTCAACATCATCGCTGGCGCCAGTACCGGGCCAGCACGGCGGCCTGTTCAATTTCCGCACCGGAAAATCCCGCGCTGATCACCCCCGGTTGCAGCAGTTCCAGGGCCGTTGTTCACTACGGGTTTTCAGGACAACCAAAGCAGGATCTACTACCAGACCCGGATCGCGAGCGTCCTGCTTCAGCGCTCTATGCTCTGCAGCCAGACAGACAGGCCCTGGGCGTTAAGCGCCATGTCGCTGGCCAACAATTGTTGCGCCGCCGCTACGCCCAGTTCCGGCGCGCAACCCAGTAAGCCCTCCAGTTCCCGCTGACTAATCGCTGCGCAAATTGCGGCCTGCGGCGCCGCACTGTTGCGGTGGGTCAGGGCAATGTCCCGGTAAGCCAGAATCCCCGCGCGCAGCAGCTCGGCCATAGCCGCGGGATTTTCCAGCAGGCAAAAATGAGTCAGATAAATGCGCTGTGGCTGGTAGCTCATCAATAGCTCCAATGACGCGAGGAACTTATCCGGGTCAAACTGTACCGGCGTCGTGGTTGGAATCAGGTAGCGGCCGTTACTGCCAGCCATTTCCGGGTAGGACAGCCCGAAGTTATCGCCGCTAAACCAGCCTTCGCTGTGCCCATCCCAGATACAGAAATGGTGTTCGGCGTGGCCCGGCGTATGGCGTATCAACAACTTGCGGCCCGCCAGATCGAGCACAGTCTGGTCCTGCGCCGCCTCGATTCGATCGGCCGGCACAGGAACTATTTCTCCGTAGAGCGCCTCAAATTTCCCGCGCCCGTACACCGCAATTGAGCCCGCCACCAGGCGCGCTGGATCCACCAGGTGTCGCGCCCCCCGTGGATGTACAACCAACGTGGCCTCTGGCAACACCTGCATCAACCGACCGACCCCTCCGGCGTGATCGAGATGGACGTGGGTGGGGATCACGTAGCGCACCTGCTCCGGGCGCACATTTTTCTGTGCCAGCAAGGTTTCGATACGGGGGACCGTCGCGTTAATGCCGGTCTCGATGATGGCCGCCTGGTCGCCGTGTTCCAGCAGGTAGCAACAGGCGCCGCCGGGGCGTACATAGTCTGCGTCGATACAGGTTATGCCGTAACCCAGATCCGTGTATTGAGCCATTCGAGAATTTTCCGCTTTCCCTTTGGCCGGACATTTTAGCTACAATTGACCCAGGCAGACACCGGGGACTTTTACCATGCCCGACCGTTATTTATCACCGCTTGATCAACTGCTGGTGGCTTCCGACAAAGCCCTGCGCATCCTTGCCGGAGTCAACTCGGCCGCCGGTAAGAAATCGCCCGGGGAAAACAGCGCGGATGGATCTCTCGACGCAACCCAAAAGCGCCACGCGGCGGGACTCATGCGGGTCAATCACAGCGGTGAAATCTGCGCCCAGGCGCTGTATCAGGGACAGGCGCTCACCGCAAAACTGGCTGACACCCGCGAGCAAATGGAGCGGGCCGCCGCTGAAGAGCTGGACCATCTCGCCTGGTGCGAGCAACGGTTACAGGAACTCGATAGTCGCCCCAGCGTACTTAACCCCCTGTGGTACGCGATGTCGTTTGCGATTGGCGCCACGGCCGGTTTGATAAACGATAGGCTCAGTTTAGGATTTGTCGCTGCCACCGAGGAACAGGTGTGCCAGCATTTGCAAAAGCACCTGCAGCAATTACCCGCGGACGACCACAAAAGCCGCGCAGTGGTGGAACAAATGCTCAGCGATGAAGCCGGGCATGCCGAAACGGCCAGACAGGCGGGTGGAGTGACGTTTCCTGATCCGGTAAAAAAAGCCATGACACTGGCGTCCGCAGTGATGACCCGCAGCAGTTATGTCATCTAGACTCACGTCGACAGGGGTTGCCAGCCCGCTACAACCAGACAGGACCTTTTTAGCCGCCCGACCGGTCTACTCCTGACCCCTGGCCACCCGAATGCCCCGCACGATTTCGAGAATCAGTTGCTTGACCCAATTGTGTAGCGGCGAGTTGACGGTGCGGCGATGCTGGACCAATACTGCGGGAATCACCGGGTCCGGATTGAGAATTTCCGGATAGGGTTTACGCACGATCTCATAAAATTCGCCCTCGTGCTTGAGATCGTCCATGGTGGCAAGCATCAGGCAATCGGTGGAATGGAGGGTATCAAGGGCGGTCATTAGCTGGTTGGTAATCAGCAACTTTTTGCGGCTGCGCCCCATTTTCGCCAGGGTCTTGTCAAAGCGACTGTCGCTGTGGGGCGAAACTTTGTCGGCGATCAGCAGAAAGTACTGAATAAACGGATACTCCAGCATCTGGTCGAGAGTTAAGTCCCCGTTCTCCAGCGGATGACCGCGACGCATCCACACGGCCGGAGCAAACCCCCCCAGCGCGGTCACAATAAAATCCTTCGGCAGTTTTTTCTCCACTTCCAGCGCGAAATCCACATCCCCGGCCTCCAATTCCTGCACGTACTCATCCTGCGTGCTGGACAGGGCAATACACAACCCCGGCGCCAGTTGTTGCAACTGTTGGCTCAATTTTGGAACGACCTGCACCGCCAGAAATTCCGGGGCGACCAGGCGCAGAGCACCCTGAAAGGTATCCGGGCGAAAATCCTGTTGCGCCAGTATCTCGTTGATGCCATTGAGCACCTGCGGTAAAAGCCGCTCAATCTCCAGCGCCCGGGGCGTCGGCACCAGGCCGCGACCACTGCGGGTAAACAACGGATCTCCGAAGACACCACGCAGGCGAAGCAGGGTTTTACTCATTGCCGGTTGAGTGACGAACAGGCGCTCCGCGGAACGAGTAACGTTGCGCTCCTCCAGCAATACTTGCAGCGCTACCAGCAGGTTGAGGTCAACACGAGACAGGGAATCGAGAGGCATAGAATGTTCAACGGTTATTAGTAATGCGAAAATAATACATTATGTTTATGTGGAAGACTTTGGGAAATTGACCCATAAACCTCCGGATAGGCCCCCGAGAATTGAAGACAGCGCCTAAAACATAACTTTTAGGAATATTAAAAATAGAAAAATTATATTTGATTCATGTTTCACGGATTACTATAGTGACTCCCGTAGTTGGCAAGCACAGGACCTAGGATCCTTTGCCAACGGCTTTTCTTCCTAACCCCCCTGTATCATACTTTTGGGGAGCTTCGGCTCCCCGTTTTTTTTGCCCGCTTCAACGGTAAATCCGGTTAACTCTCCACATCCCCTTCAATGGCGTAGCTGTGGGCGATGGCGACTCCCGCCTTGCCCAGCATGATAGAGGCGGAACAGTATTTTTCCGCGGAAAGTTCCACCGCGCGCTTGACCTGACTTTCCTTCAGATTTTTTCCGCCAACCACAAAGTGGATATTGATTTCGGTAAACACTGCGGGCACTTCGTCCGCCCGCTGCGCGCGCAGTTCCGCGCGACAGGAACTCACCGCCTGCCGACTTTTGCGCAAGATGCTCACTACGTCAAAACTGGCGCAACCGCCCATTCCCAGCAACAACATTTCCATCGGCCGCACACCCATATTTCTACCGCCGTGATCCTGGGGTCCATCCATCACTACCGCGTGTCCACTGCCGGATTCGCCCAGAAACATGGCGTTTTCAACCCACTTGACCGTCGCTTCCATAACACCTCCTCTAAATTCGCCCGCAAGACTACCATATCGCGGGAGCGGCCGGACGGAACGGTTGCATTTTCGCGCATCTGAGGCAAACTACACCACTGGCGGCGGATAAACATAGATAATTGCCGTGCCACACAAGAGCACAGTGGAGAAGCGCCTTGACCCTATCGCCCATAACACCCCATATCCAGAACTTTGAAGAATTCCTCGCCCACTGCCATCGACGCCGTTATCCCGCCAAGAGCACGCTGATCTATGCCGGTGATAGTGGAGATACCCTGTACTACATCATCAAGGGTTCGGTAACCGTATTGATAGAGGACGACGACGGCCGTGAAATGATCGTCGCCTACCTTAATCCCGGAGATTTTTTTGGCGAGATGGGTCTGTTCGAACAGGAGGATCGCAGCGCCTGGATTCGCGCCAAAACCGAGTGCGACGTGGGTGAAATTCACTACAGCAAATTTCTGGAACTGGCCAACGCGCACCCCGAGTTTTTGTACGCGGTGAGCAAGCAAATGGCGCAACGCCTGCGCGATACCACGCGCAAGGTGGGCGACCTCGCTTTTCTCGACGTGACCGGCCGCGTGGCGCGCACGCTGCTGGACTTATCGCGAGAACCCGATGCCATGACCCATCCGGATGGCATGCAGATCAAGATTACCCGCCAGGAAATAGGGCGTATCGTGGGCTGTTCCCGGGAAATGGTGGGCCGCGTATTGAAAATACTGCAGGATCAGGGGCTCGTTTCCGTCAAGGGTAAAACCATGGTGGTTTTCGGCACCCGTTAGCTTGCCAGCCGGTCACGGGCGTGGTTTATTTCTCTGTGCCGGTGTTTAGATCGCACTGACAATGTCCTTGGCGTTATCGCGACACTGCTTTTCCCCCACACCGCCGCTGAATTATTGCCGCCCTCAGTTAAACATTTCCATCAAACGGCGGCCCGGGTTGGCCGCGCGCATAAATGCCTCGCCAACCAGAAACCCATTTACGCCATGGCCCCGCAGCGCCAGGACGTCATCCACCGTGTGAATACCGCTTTCACTGATCACAATGCGATCCTCGGGAATGTCCTGCAGCAGGCTGAACGTGGTCTCCAGCGATGTGTGAAAGGTATGCAGATTGCGATTATTAACGCCGATTAGGCGCGTGCTCAAAGTCAACGCCGTGGTCAGTTCCCGTTGATCGTGGACCTCGACCAGGACATCCAGGCCGATGGCCAGCGCCAGATCGTGCAACGCTCTGAGTACCTGGGAATCCAGCGCGGCGACAATCAATAAAATACAGTCCGCACCAAGGGCGCGCGCTTCGTACACCTGATAGGGATCAACGATAAAATCTTTGCGCAATACCGGCAGGTGCGTGGCGCTTTTGGCCTGCTTCAAAAAGTCGTCGCTGCCCTGAAAAAAATCCACATCCGTCAGTACCGACAGGCACGCGGCGCCGCCTTTTTCGTAACTGCGGGCAATTTTTACCGGATCGAAATCTTCGCGAATCACGCCTTTACTGGGCGACGCTTTTTTTATTTCCGCGATGACCGCTGGCTTGCCACTGGTTATTCGACTCTCCAGTGCGGCGGTAAAATCCCGACGTGGCGCCTGCCCCGTAACCCGCTCCTTTAAAACCGCCAGGGGCGTGGCTGCGCTGCGCTCGGCCACTTCTTCCACCTTGCGGGCCAGAATATTTTTTAAAATAGTGGGTGCAGATGACACCACTGAAATCGTCATAAGTTTTCTACCACTTGTCTATGGTCACTGTGCCGCGTTCCGCAGGCATTCGGTAAACGCCGCCATTTCGTCCATTTTCTCGCCGGCGAGACCGCTGGCGATGGCGTCCTGGGCCAGCGCCACGCCCTCCCGCAGATCTTCCGCGAGACGCGCCGCATAGATGGCCGCGCCGGCATTAAGCGCAATGATATCAGCCGCTTTGGCACCGACTGCCGTGCGCCGCCTGCCGAGGGCGTCGCGAATCAAGGCGAGGGATTCTGCGGCACCGGTGACCGTTAACCCCTCCAGACTCTGGCGCTCTACGCCGAATTGTTCGGGGGCGATCTGGTACTCGCGTAGATTGCCATCGTCCCATTCCGCCACATGGGTCGCACCGGCAAGGCTTATCTCATCCAGACCCTCCGCACCTGTAACCGCCAGGATACGCTTGCCCCCCAGGCGCCCCAGCACTTCCGCAACGGGTCTGCACAGGGCTGGATTGAACACGCCAATCAACGCGTGCGGCGCGCCGGCCGGATTGGTCATAGGCCCGAGAATATTAAACAGGGTGCGCACCCCCAGTTCCTTGCGTGGCCCCGCCGCGTATTTCATCGCGCTGTGGTGGGCGGGCGCAAACATAAAACCGATACCCACCTCGCGCACACAGCGAGCCACTTCAGCGGGATTTAAATCAAGACGAATACCAGCCGCCTCCACCAGATCCGCGCTGCCGCTGGCGCTACTGACGGCGCGGTTGCCATGTTTGACCACCTGGCCGCCAGCCACGGCCACCACAAAAGCACTGGCTGTTGAAATGTTAAACAGACCAGCGCCGTCGCCGCCGGTACCGACGATATCCACCAGGTGCTCGCCCTCTACATGCACCGGCGTGACCAACTCGCGCATCACCTGGACGGCGGCGCTGATCTCGTCAATGGTCTCGCCCTTCATCCGTAGCGCGACGATAAATCCGGCTATCTGCGCGGGCGTGGCGCCACCGGTCATAATCTCGCGCATCACTGCTACCATCTCGTTCTGCAACAGGTGCCGGTTCTCGATTACTCTGGCAATCGCTTGCTGAATATTCATGGGTCAGCTTTCCAGAAAATTACGCAGCAGGTCGTGACCGTGCTGGGTCAGTATGGATTCCGGGTGGAACTGCACGCCTTCCAGCACATACTCGCGATGGCGGATGCCCATTATTTCGTCCATCTCGCCATTTTCAGTCTCTGTCCAGGCGGTGACTTGCAGACAATCCGGCAGACTCGCTTTCTCAATGACCAGAGAATGGTAGCGGGTCGCATCAAACGGATTAGTCAACCCCTTAAATACGCCGAGCCCGTTATGGTGAATCATGGAGGTCTTGCCGTGCATCACCTGCCGCGCCCGCACGATTTTCGCGCCGTAAGCCTGACCGATGCTCTGGTGACCGAGACAGATTCCCAGCAGGGGTATGCGACCGGCAAAAGCGCCGACTGTGGCGACGGAAATTCCCGCCTCGTTGGGCGTGCAGGGACCCGGAGAAATCACAATTTTAGCGGGCGCCAGCGCCTCGATATCCGCGATCGACACCTCGTCGTTGCGCACCACCTTTACCTCCGCCTCAAGTTCGCACAGGTATTGCACCACGTTGTAGGTGAAAGAGTCGTAGTTGTCGATCATCAGTATCACAGCGCGCCCCCCGATGACCTGTCTGCCGATACCACCATGGCGGCGGCGCGAAACAGCGCCTGCGCCTTGTTCATGGTTTCCTGCCATTCCAGCTGCGGCACCGAATCAGCGACCACGCCGCCACCCGCCTGTACGTGCAGTTTGCCATCCTTAATTACACCGGTGCGAATCGCAATGGCGGTATCCATATTGCCGTTCCAGGCCAGATAGCCGACCGCGCCGCCGTAGATGCCACGTTTGACCGGCTCCACTTCATCAATAATTTCCATGGCGCGAATTTTTGGCGCGCCACTCAGGGTGCCCGCCGGCAGGGCGGCGCGCAACACATCAATCGCTGTAGTGCCTGGTGCAACTTCGCCGGTAACATTGGAGGTGATATGCATCACGTGGGAAAAGCGCTCGACAATCATTTTTTCCGTCAACTGCACGGTACCAGTGCGCGCCACCCGCCCCACATCGTTGCGTCCGAGATCGATCAACATCAGGTGCTCGGCAATTTCCTTGGGGTCGGCCAGCAATTCTCGCTCCAACGCGAGGTCTTCAGTCTCGTCGCGACCGCGTCGGCGGGTGCCCGCAATGGGCCGCACCGTAACCCGTCCGTCTTCGAGATGGGCGAGTATCTCCGGCGAGGAGCCAACAATCTGAAACTCCCCCAGATCGAGAAAATACAGGTAGGGGGAAGGGTTCAGGCAGCGCAGGGCGCGATACAGGTTGACCGGTTCAGCCTGAAAAGGCGCCGACAGGCGTTGCGATGGCACCACCTGCATCACATCCCCAGCTAACACGTACTCCTTGATATGCTCCACCACCTCTTCGTAACGCCGCTGGCCAAAACTGGACGTAAACGTGGAATCCGGCAGGCCAGGGGCACCCAGTGAAATCTTGCCCAGCTCGGGCAGCGGTACCCGCAAACCCGCTTCGAGTTGGTCCAGTCTGCGTTGCGCCTGCTGCCACGCGGCGGGTTGCGCGGGATCGGCGTGCACCACGAAAATCAGTTTGCCCAGCAAATTGTCGAACACCAGTACCTCGTCGGACACCATCAGCAAAATGTCCGGCACGCCGAGGGTATCGGGAGGACAACTCGCGGCCAGTCGCGGCTCCACATAACGCACGGTGTCGTAACTAAAATACCCCACCAGACCACCGGTAAATCGCGGCAGCCCCGTGAGTTGCGGCATATGGAAGCGGGCGTGAAACTGTTCCACCTCGCCGAGGGGATCATCGGTTGCGCGACTGACTTCCACCTTGCCGTCCCGCTCTATAGTCAACTGGTGGCCCTGGATTTTAAGTACGGTGGCGCAGGGTAAACCGATCAGGGAGTACCGCCCCCATTTTTCCCCGCCCTGTACCGATTCCAGCAGGTAGGTGTAACGACCGCGGGCCAGCTTGAGGTAGCAGGATAGGGGTGTTTCGAGGTCGGCGAGCACTTCGCGCACCACCGGAATACGGGGGTAATTCTGTGTGGCGAGGTCGGCAAATTGTTCAGGCGTCATGGCCATTCCTTAATATGAACGCTTAATATATGAACGCTTAACTATCGGGAAAATTATTGAGGTGTGCCATAGCGGCACAGGGGATTACCCGCGTGGCCATCGCCAGCGGGCAAAGGAAGAAGTGTATTGATCCCAATTGCCGAAAATCACCTGAAACTCCTGCTGTGAGGCGCGCATTCTAATCGATTTGCCCGGTTGCGAAAACCACCCTCACGCAGCCCCTAACCCCGCGCGCAGGGCCGCGATGGCGGCGCTGTAATCCGGCGCGCCAAATATCGCCGAACCCGCGACAAAGGTATCGGCCCCCGCCGCGGCGATTTCACCGATATTGGCGGCGGTAACGCCGCCGTCCACCTGCAGACGGATGCCGCCGCCACTGGCATCGATCAACGCGCGCGCTTCGCGCAGTTTGGCGAGAGTTGCCGGAATAAATTTTTGGCCACCGAACCCGGGATTAACGGACATCAGCAGCAGGATATCCAGCTTGTCGAGCACGTGGGCCACCGTTTGCAGACCAGTGGCCGGATTCAGAACCAGACCGGTTTTGCACCCCAGCTCCCGCGCCAGTTGCAAAGAGCGGTCGACGTGCCGGGACGCCTCAGGATGAAACGTAATCCAGGATGCACCCGCCGCCGCGAACATACGAATCAGGTCATCGACGGGTTCAACCATCAGGTGCACGTCGATCGGCGCGCTGACCCCGTAGTTGCGCAACGCCTGGCACACCATGGGGCCAATCGTGAGGTTGGGGACGTAGTGGTTGTCCATCACATCGAAATGCACCACATCGGCTCCGGCGGCCAGCACGGCGTCTACCTCCGCCCCGAGACGGGCAAAATCCGCGGATAGAATCGAAGGAGCAATCAGGTAATCTTTCATATCCGAACCCATTTTTAAGCGCTCCACTATGCCCAACAAGGCCCAGTGGTGCAACACCAAGCGACCGGCCAAAACGTCAAACAGGGTTTTGCACTGGCGTTAACCTGTTGGTGATTGGGCAGCCATCTGCGATGATTACGTCCACCCCAGAATATTGGTTTTTCACCACTTTTTTGCGTCGCGATATTGTCAACGGGAAAATACTTGCTATGCCCGCAACCGCGCCTCCAGTTACCACAGCGGCCATTAGCGCGCAGGCGCTTGGCGCCATTGCCGGTCAACTGCCGCCACTGTCATTTGATGCAACCCGAGACCCGGCGGTTACGCCAGCCGCGCGGGAGTATCTGCGCCATTATGATCTACCGCAAGAACACAAACGCGCTCGGCACAACTCCAGTCTCTCCCCGCGCCTTGAGCAGACCGAAGATCAGCCCCCGGTAGAATGCATTCATCGCTGGGGAACTTTGCATACCGGCGACTATACAATCGCCTGCCACTACTGGCACCCGGTGATCGCCGCCAGAGGGACGGTGTTTCTGGTACACGGGTACTTTGATCACGTCGGTCTGTATGGCCATTTGGTGCGCTACCTGCTCGCCCGCGACTATTCCGTGGTGGCCTTTGATTTGCCTGGCCATGGCCTGTCCAGCGGGGAGCGCGTCAGTATCGCCAGCTTCGATCACTACGCGGAAGTTTTTGACGCGGTGTTACAGCGGGCCGCCACGCACTTTCCGCGCCCATGGCACGCGGTCGGTCAAAGCACTGGCGGGGCAATTATTCTCAAGCACCTGTTGGAGAACCGGGAGTCCGCAACGCCATTTGCACGGATTGCCTTGCTCGCGCCGTTAATCCACCCCTACCGATGGCGCTGGAATAAGCTGGTGTACCTGGCGGCGCACCGCTTCGTCAGGCGCATTGGTCGAAAATTTGTCGTCAACTCCGGCAATCGCGCGTTTCTTCAGTTTTTGTCCGCTCGCGATCCCCTGCAGGATCGTTATATACCCCTGGAATGGATCGGCGCCATGAAACGCTGGACCGAAAACTTTCGCCACCTGCCGAGCAACCCGTTTCCGGTGTGTATCGTGCAGGGTGACCAGGACACGACCCTCGACTGGCGCTACAACCTGAAAGTGCTGGCACACAAGCTACCCAATGCGAAAATTCACATTGTGTCCGGCGCCCGCCACCACCTGGCCAATGAAACACCCGAGCTACGGCGCCAGATTTTTGCCGCGATGGCGTTGTGAAACAGCGCCGCCAGAGCCGGTTAGAAAAGCACGCGGCAGCGCACCGTGCCGTTGATCGCTTTCAATTCCTGTAACGCCCGCTCGCTGTACTCGGCATCAATATCCACAACCACGTAGCCAATCTGCTCATTGGTCTGTAAATATTGCCCGCTGATATTAATGCCGTTGGCCGAAAACACCTGGTTTATGGCACTTAATATACCCGGCACGTTGCGATGCACATGCAGCAGCCGGTGGGAACCGGCGTGGGGTGGCAACGCCACCTGGGGAAAATTGACAGCGCTGGTGGTGGTGCCGTTATCGCTGTACTTGACCAGCTTTTCGGCCACTTCAGCACCGATATTTTCCTGCGCTTCTTCAGTGGATCCGCCGATATGGGGGGTCAGAATGACGTTGTCAAAGGCTCGCAATGGCGACATGAATTCTTCGTTGTTGGATTTTGGTTCCGCGGGAAATACGTCGAGCGCCGCGCCCCCCAGATGGCGGTCCGCAAGCGCCTCACACAGGGCATCGATGTCCACGACCTGGCCCCGCGCGGCGTTGATTAATATCGCCCCCGGCTTCATCGCCCGCAACTGTTCGGCGCCCATCATATAGCGCGTCGCCGCTGTGTCGGGTACATGTAACGACACCACGTCGCTGTCCCGCAACAGCGCATTCAGGCTGCCCACCTGCGCGGCGTTGCCCAGCGGCAGGCGCGTCACCACGTCGTAAAAACGCACCCGCATACCCATGGCTTCGGCAAGGACACTGACCTGGCTGCCAATATTGCCGTAACCGATAATGCCCAGAGTTTTACCGCGGGCTTCGTAGGATTGGTCGGCGGACTTTAACCAGATGCCGTTGTGGGCTTTGGCATTTTTTTCGGGAATGCCACGCATCAACATGATGGCTTCGGCCACCACCAGCTCGGCTACGCTGCGGGTATTGGAGTAGGGTGCGTTAAATACAACCACCCCATGCTCTATGGCCGCCTGCAAATCCACCTGATTGGTACCGATGCAAAAACACCCGACTCCAATCAATTTATCCGCCGCTGCAAACACCTCGCGCGTCAGCTGGGTGCGGGAACGAATGCCGACAAAATGTACGCCTTTGATTTTTTCCAGCAGTGCCTCTTCCGGCAATGCGGTTTTCAGATACTCCACTTCGCCGTACCCTGCCGCCGCGAACGTGTCGCGGGCGGACGTGCTAACCCCCTCCAGCAAGAGAATGCGAATCTTCGATTTATCAAGGGACAAACTTGCCATGGGATGGAAACTCTCAGCGCGCGGAAAAAAAGGGTCGCTATGATACCATAGCGGCCTGTGATCCTTCCTGCCGAGACCCCCGCGACGATGAATGAAACTGCTTCGCTTCAATCGCACCTGTCCCAATCGCAGCTGACCCAGCTAGCCGCCATCGTCGGCGAGCGCTACGTACTCACCGACCCCGATAGTTTGCAAAAATACGGCGTCGACCGCACCAGCGTATGGCAACCGAATCCCTGTGCGGTGGTTCTGCCCCACAGTACCGCGCAGGTGCAGGCGGTTGTACAAATGGCAAATCAGGAGCGACTGGCGGTAGTACCGTCCGGCGGGCGCACCGGACTGAGCGGCGGCGCGGTAGCGTGCAACGGGGAGCTGGTGCTCGCCCTGGATCGCATGAACCACATTATGGATTGCAATCCGGTCGATCAAACCGTGACCTGCCAGGCGGGTGTGATCACCGAACAACTGCAGCGCTTTGCCGCGGATCAACATTTATTCTACCCGGTGGATTTTGCTTCCGCAGGATCCAGCCAGATCGGCGGCAATATCGCCACCAACGCCGGCGGCATTCGCGTTATCCGCTACGGCATGACCCGCGACTGGGTGCGCGGCCTGACCGTGGTCACCGGCAACGGTGAACTGCTGACCCTCAATAAAGGACTGATCAAAAATAATACGGGCTATGACTTTCGGCATCTTTTTATCGGTTCCGAAGGCACCCTGGGGATTATCTGCGAAGCGACCCTGGCGCTACTGCCACCGCCAACGGATACCCGCGTGATGGTCCTGGGTGTCTCCAGCTTTCCCGCAATCATGGACGTGTTGCGCACCTTCAATCGCGCCGTAACGCTAACCGCCTTTGAATTTTTGTCGGACCTCGCACTGCAAAAGGTCATGGCTCACCAACAACTGGCGGCCCCTTTTGACAGCCGTGCGCCCTTTTATGCAGTGCTGGAATTTGAGCACCCGGATGCAAACGCCCTCGATACAGCCATGACGTCTTTCGAGCACTGTGTTGAACAGGGCTGGGTGACGGACGGCGTGGTCAGTCAGAGCCTGACGCAAGCCAAAAATCTGTGGCGACTACGGGAAGATATTTCCGAAACGTTATCGTTTTCCAAACCCTACAAAAATGATATTTCAGTTTGTGTGTCGCGGATGCCGGCTTTTTTACAGGAGGTGGACACGCTGGCGGCACACAGCTACCCAGATTTTGAGGTTGTCTGGTACGGTCATATTGGCGACGGCAACCTGCACCTTAATATTCTCAAACCGGAAGCGCTCACCGTCGAGGAATTTACCGAACGCTGCTCGGGGGTGAGCGAGCAGGTTTCCGCGCTCGTGGAAAAATATGACGGCAGTATTTCCGCGGAACACGGCGTGGGACTACTGAAAAAACATTATCTGGGATATACCCGCAGCACGGCGGAAATTGCGATCATGGGGCAATTGAAACGCATCTTTGATCCCAACGGGTTGATGAACCCGGGTAAAATGGTCTGAGATTCTTCCGCTCATTACTTTCTTCCCACCGGCCTGGGGGCGCGCAAAAATGGATTACCAGCATCGTTATCTGGACGGCTCCGCCTGTGCGCTGCCGGTCGGCAAGGCCGTATGCGTCGGCCTGAATTATGCTGCTCACGTGGCGGAAATGAACAGCCAACGCAGCCAGGAACCACTGTTGTTTATCAAACCCAGCACCGCGCTATGTCATTTTTCCGATCCCATCGGCATTCCGCAGGGGCTCGGCGCCTGCCATTTCGAAACCGAAATGACCATTCTTATCGGCGAAACACTCCATCACTGCGACCCAGGCAGCGCGCAAACCGGGATTGCCGGAGTTGGCGTGGCCCTCGATCTGACGCTGCGGGACTTGCAGGACCAATTAAAACAGGCCGGCCAGCCCTGGGAAAAATCCAAGGGCTGGGATGGCGCCTGCCCGACGTCGCCGTTTTTAAAACCAGAAATGGTCCCAGACCTGCAGAATGTGCGCCTGCAATTACGCCAGAACGGTGAACTGAGACAGGACGGCAATACCGCTCAGATGTTGACCCCGGTGCTGGACCTGATTTGTTATATCAGTCAATTCTTTACCTTACTGCCCGGCGACCTGGTACTCACTGGCACACCGGCAGGCGTCGGCCCGATCCGGCCGGGAGATCAACTGGAAGCGGAGCTGGTAGGCTTGCTCAAGGTCGGCACGGGTAGCATCAGCGCCCGCCGCTAGCTGGCGCTGGCGGGGTAATATGTCCCCACTGGATCATGTCAGTTATCGCGTCGAGAATGCTTGCGCGCAGCGGACGAAATTCGATGCCGAGGTCCCTGCATATTTTCTGGTTTGAAATGCGCATGGTCTTGCCGATATGGGAGCGAATAAAATCCCCGGCACCCTTCGGCTGTGTGTACGAAGCCAGTTTCATCAGCAGCGTCCCCGCGGCGCCACTCATATCGAGCTTCGGCAATTTATATTGCTGGTAACCCGACTCTCCCAGAAAAGTGATCAACTCGGCCATACTCATCCCACCACTGCAGGTGATGTAACGCCCCTGCGCGGCGGTCGACGTCAGCGCCAGGCGATGCGCTGTGGCAACATCCCGCACATCCACCATACAGAAATTTATCGCCATAATTCCCGGGTAGACGCCCGCCAGCATATCACTCAGAATTTTATTACTTTCGTTTAGCGCTGGCCCCAGCGACGGCCCGATTACCACACACGGATTAATGGCCACTAAATCAAAGGTGGCGTCGTGCTGTTTAAGGAATTTCCACGCCGCCTGCTCGGCCTGGGTCTTCGAATAAAAATAAGCGTTGCGTTTGAGGGACGATTTTTTGTTCCAGTCCTCTTCGCTAAATACTTTAGCGTCATCTGGTTCATCGGTAACGGCCGCCAGGGAAGATGTCAGCACGACTCTGCGTACCGACCCCGCCCTGTGCGCCGCGCGCAACACATTCAACGTGCCCTGCTCAGCGGGCTCGACCATTTCAGCCTGCGGATTTTTGACTTTTAGCAAGTAAGGGCTGGCCGTGTGGATGACGTAATCACACCCCCTCACCGCCGCGTCGTAAGCATCGTCGTCCTGCAAACTTGCCGAAAATAATTGCAATCGCTCCGCGGCGCCTGGAAGTTTTAGCAGCCATTCGTGCTTTGCGCCCAACGATCGCACCGTACCGTGAACGCGATAGCCATGCTCCAGCATCTCGCGCGCAATCTGTGCGCCGATAAAACCATTACAACCGGTTACACACACTTGCGCGGTCAAATTGATCGTCCTCGACTCAAGGCACAATCCGGCGGCCGGTGCGTGAAGTGGCCGCCATTAACGCTGATCCGCCAAGAACGCTAAAGTCAGTTTGTTGAATTTTTCCGCATGCTCCCACTGCGCCCAGTGTCCGCACTTGCTGAACACATGCAAATCCGCATCCGGAATGCCCCACAAAAACTTAAGCCCGTGATCGAGCGGCACAAAACGATCATCCCTGCCCCAAATAATCAATGTACGCGCTTGCACCTCGGACATCCGCGCGCTGAAGTCGCTCACGATTTTCGGTGCGTTCGCGATACTTTTCATAAAGTTTTCGAGATGCTCTGGCTTGCGCATCATGTTCTCGTAGCGCCCCTGAATTAATTCGTCGCTCATTAAAGAGGGATCGTAAACAAACACCTGAATCATTTTTTTCAGCAGGTCCAAAGACGGATTCTGGTATAGCGCGACCAATAGCTTGATGCCTTCCAGCGGCATCGGGGAGAACAGGCTTTGACCGCCACCACCTGCGCCCATCAGCACCATTTTATCCAGGCGATCGGGATACGCTAACGCAAAACTGAGGGCCGTGGCGCCGCCCATTGAATTGCCCACCAGATGCGCCTTTTCAATGCCCAATTCATCCATCAGCCCTTTCACCGCTTCTGCGTTAAGGACGTCGCGCGGCTTGTCAGCCACTACGGTGTCGGACTTATTAAAGCCGGGGCAGTCCAGCAGAATGGTGCGATAGTGCGCCGCAAAGGCATCCACATTGCGGGAAAAGTTACTCCACCCTGCCGCGCCGGGTCCGCCACCGTGCAGCATAATGACCGTCTCTCCGCTACCCGCTTCGTTGTAGTGCAAATTCAGGCCAATGTTGTTGGCGCGAACCATGTTGCTGGTATTTTCTTCGGTTAATGTTGCCACTTGGGATATCTCCATTTTTAGTTCAAAAATCGGGGACACTTACATTCTCGATCAATAATCGGGCCCGCTTTTTACTCTTCCGGTTGTGGAGGCCCGGGGTTGTTATAATCCATAAGTAGCGTCGACGGCACCGCGGCGATCAAATCTTCTACAGTAAACATACCGTCGTTATCGGTTTTTAACAGCGCCTTCGCTTCCACCGGCTCCGAGTAGATGGACACACGTCCTTTTTCGGCGTGAAAGATTTGACCGTTAATGCCGCTTGCCGCGTCGGCGCCGAGATAACAGACAAACGGCGCAATGTATTCAGGCCCCGGCATGGCAATCAAACTTTCATAGCGCGCCCTGGAAATCAGGCCCGCTTCGTAACGCTTTTTCATACCCTCGATGACGCCCTGGTCCAGGGTCATACGGGTTGCCGCCATAGGGCAAATGGCATTCGCGGTAACGCCGTAGCGACCCAGTTCCCGCGCCAGCGCACGCGTCAAGCTGACAATACCGCCTTTGGCGGCGGCGTAATTCGCCTGCCCCACACTGCCGCGCCAGGCGTCCGAAGAAAAATTAATAATCCGGCCCGAGCGCTGACCGCGCATCACCTTGCTGGCGTGATGACACATATTGTAGTGGCCCTTAAGGTGCACGCGAATAACCGTGTCCCAGTCGTCTTCCCCAAGGTTCCAGATCATGCGCTCGCGCAACACCCCCGCGCAATTCACCACTATATCGAGGCGACCAAAATCGGCGATGCACTGGCCGATAATATCGCTGGCCGCCTGGTATTCATCCACCGGCAACAAGCAGGCGCTGGCTGCCCCACCGGACGTCCTGATTTCTTCAGCCACCTGTTGTCCAGGGGTTCCCTCTATCTCACGCCCGCCGCGATCGGCGCCCGGATCGACCACCAATACACTGGCGCCCTGCTGCGCCAGCGCTAACGCGACTGCGCGACCGATACCGCGACCCGCACCGGTAACTACGGCGGCTTTGCCCGATAAATGTTGCGACGCAGTCATTGCCTGCCTCCAGTGGTTCGGTTACCACAATCCGTAGCGATAGATGCTCGGGGAATATGCCAAATTTAATCTTTGAATTTCGCGCCGTCGAACCAGGCGATGCGCAGATGCTCGCCCTTTTCATTGACCCCCATAAAGGTTCCGGCGGGGGAAACCCCCTGCCGACGTGCCTTTTGCAAAATGGGGCTTTCCGTGACCGTAAAGAACCCTTTGGCGGAGGTGTCCTCACCACTGACAAATCGCTGATTCAGGTATTGCCTTGATGTCCGTACCAGGTCTGTGCCGATATGTTTCTGGCGACAGCGGGCGGCGACAAAATGGCGGTAATAGTACACCACGTTATTCAGTAGTCGCGGTACCGGCATCTTAACGGCAGTGGACACGCCGACAATATCTCCACTGGCATTTTCGCGACACACCGCCAGCACCTGCTGCACCCGTCGTGCCGCAAGATCCGGGTTGGGCAACGCCCCCTCGCGCTCCCAAAACGCACATATCTCCTCACTCAGTACCGGCGATACATTTTGCCATACCACCTCTATCGCAAATTCCCCTTGCTCCACCCCTGCCATCGATTTACCCCTGTGCCCATTCAAATTATCCTGTTATTTGTTGGTATCGGTTATTCAGGTCCTGTTAGCCGACAGTCACACCCAACAGAGCGCGTCAATATATCACAGCCGCCGGAGGCGGACCGACACACCGCGGGTGGTTCGGCAAGGAGCGGAAACCGACCAAACTCGCCCTGGTCGCGCACCAGCCGGCCTGCAATTGCCCTCAACACCATCCAGCTTCTTGACTAGAATGAATATTCGTTCTAGCATCCATGCATGGCACAAAACAGCCTTCCGATGGCCGAACCGCAAACCGTGGCCCCAGCGTCCCGCACAAATCCAGAACGGGTGTTGGACGTGGCGTTACAACTATTCTCCGAACGCGGTTTTTTTAACACGCCCGTACAGGATATCGCCCACGCAGCGGAAGTCAGTATCGGCTCTATTTACCACCATTTCGCCGACAAGGAAGGGATTG
Organism: Gammaproteobacteria bacterium; assembly: GCA_038106145.1. GTDB lineage: Bacteria > Pseudomonadota > Gammaproteobacteria > Pseudomonadales > Porticoccaceae > JBFJKD01. The sequence goes on from JAYODD010000009.1 coordinate 61,195, forward strand.
CCAGGGCGTTGTTTGACCACCTGGTGGCGCGCATGGGGAACGCCTTTGACGCTATTACAAACACTCACAGAACCGCCCACGACCGATGTCGGGCAGTGATGGAACTGTTGTTTCAGCTTACCGAAGAAGAACCAGCGCTTATGGCTTATATGCTGCACGCGCAGCATCAGGAGTTTATGCCCGGACAAGCGCCGGTGTGTTCGTCGCGGCCATTCACACAGATGCGCGCCATGGTGGCTGCCGGCATGGAAACGGGTGAAATCAGGCCCATGGATTCACTGGTAGCGGCAACCGCCCTGTTTGGGGGCCCCCTGCGCATGATTTCTCTGCGCCTCGACAGGATTCTCGAAATCCCACTGCAACGTTACTCCAACCAGGTGTGGGAAGTATCCTGGCGCGCTATCGCCACTTGAAGAGTTATTTGGGCTACGACTAGAACGAATATTCGTTCTAAAAGGAGATAACATGAAATCCATGGCCATTGTCCTCCGCGACGACAGTTACGACAAAATTCTGACACCGCTATCCTTCGCCTATCTGCAGGCGGCCGAAGGCACCCAAGTGGATATGCTATTTGTAAACTGGGCAGTAAGAGCACTCACCGAAGAGGGTGCCCGCGCACTCAAAGTGGACGGGCAGCACGCCGACCAGGACGGCTGGTTACGACAGCAAGTAGCCAAGGCTGGTCTACCTCCCGATATATACGACATTATCAAAGCCATCAAAAATACCGGCCATGTAAAACTCTACGCCTGCAGCCTGGCCGCGACGATTTTCGATGTGAACAAAGATAATTTGATTCCGGAGGCGGAGGACATTGTAGGTGCCTCCTGGTTTCTCCACGAAAAGGCCGCCCAGGCCGATCACTACCAATACTTTTAAGCAAACAACGATACTGGAGAACGGGATGGCGAATGTTAAATATCAGCAAACCGTAGACACATCCGGCAAATGCTGCCCCCTGCCCATGGTCGAAACCAACTCCGCGATTAACGCAATGCAACCCGGTCAGGTGCTGGAAATCATCGCCACTGACCCGGCAACCAGGTGGGATCTACCGTCCTGGTGCGAGCGCACGGGCAACACGATGCTCGAACACAGCGAAGTGGATGGAACGCTACGCTACTATATTCGCAAGGGCGGCACCCCGAGCGAGTCCGACTAACGCTGATCTATCCCGACCCCGGCCAAACGGAATTTCGACGGAGTTTTATTATGGCGGATCATTTTGCGGAGAAATCCCGGGACTGGGACGTTAATGATGTCGTAAAAGGCCTGTCTGCGACCATCGGTCCAGCGATAATTGACCACGTCGCGCTTACCACCGACATGGACGTGCTCGACTTCGGCGCGGGCACCGGTTTAATCAGCGCGCATATCGCACCGCGGGTAAACAAGATTGTGGCCGTAGATATATCTGCTGCGATGCTGGACAAACTGGCCGCCAAGGACGAGCTCAGGGGCAAGGTCGAAGTCGTTTGTCGGGACATCACGACCTCACCACTGGCACAACAGTTTGATCTGATTGTCAGCGCGATGGCGATGCATCACGTATCCGATACCAACCAACTTATACGGACATTTGCCAACCATTTAAAACCCGGCGGACAAATAGCTCTGGCAGATCTCGACACAGAGGATGGCACCTTTCATCCGCAGAATACGGCCGGCGTTTATCATTCTGGCTTCGATAGAGCTGCGCTACAGCGGGTGTTGGAACAGCACGGCTTTGACGATATTTATTTTTTCACGCCACACTCCGTGGCTAAAAATAACAGGTTGTACCCGGTGTTCCTGGTAACCGCAACCAAACATTTCGCTACCTTTGGCTCGAGTCTATAACCTTCAACGGAGATCGGTCGATGGCAGACCATTCGGCACTGACAGTGGGTAACGTCGCGGTAATAAGCGGAGCGGCGAACGGTATCGGGTTTGCCGCCGCACGACGATTCGCCGGACTGGGCATGCGTGTCTTGCTTGCTGACATCGACGGGGTCGCCCTTGAACAGGCCGCTACAGCGCTCGACAACATGCCGCATGCCCCGCGGGGACGAATCGCCACATATACCCTCGATGTCGCAGATTTTTCACAGGTCTGCGCACTAAAGGAATATGCGTACGCAACCTTCGGCCAAGTGGATGTGTTGATGAACAATGCCGGCACCGGCGAAGATACCCGCAGCTGGGACTCGTTGCCAACGTGGCGTCGTATTATCGACGTCAACATGTGGGGTGTTATTCACGGCATACAGGCGTTTACACAGGCCATGATCGACCAGCATACTCCGGCGTTGATTATCAATACGGGGTCCAAGCAAGGCATCACCAACCCACCGGGCAACCCCGCTTACAACGTCAGCAAAGCCGCGGTTAAATCCGCGACGGAAAGTCTCCAACACGAACTGCGCAATACCGAAAACTGCCACGTAAGTGCGCACCTGTTAGTGCCGGGGTTTACCTACACTGGATTGATCAAGAGGCATTTCGCGGAAAAACCTGCGGGCGCCTGGGAACCTTCACAGGTGGCCGACTATATGGTGAAGGCCATTAACCGCGGCAGCTTTTATATCATCTGTCCGGACAATGAGGTTTCAGCGGCAGAGGATGCACGACGCATGATGTGGGCCGCCGGTGATGTGGTGCAGGATCGTTCACCCCTGTCCCGCTGGGACGCGAAGTACAGGGAGGCATTCAAGGCGTTTAAATTAACCGAGAAATAATCGAGTTTGCTTTTACCAAGCCTGGCCCCTGCGCCACCGCAGAGGGGAAGACGGACACGGCATGTTCATTACAAATTCCGCAGGCTATTTGCACCGCTTAACTTAAGAAGCAGTCAGACCACGATCATAAAACCGATCGGCGTGAATGGCGGTGGCAGGTAGACCAGCATTCAATAACGCGCTTTCCGCCGCATCCACCATGGGTGGTGGCCCACACAAATAGGCGTGATGTGCAGATAGGTCAGCGACACCGCTAATATGGTCGGACACAAAACCACGGGCGCCGTGCCAATCCGTGTCCTCGGGCTCCGCGGAAAGCACAGGGATATACCGAAACGCAGCAGGCCAGGCGGCGGCCAACTCTTTTATTTCGGCGATGCAATACAGGTCTTTTTGAGTTCGGGCACCGTACAACAGGGTAACCGGGCGGACGCTCCCAGCCCACAGTGCCTCCTCCAAAATAGACAGCAACGGCGCGAGTCCACTACCACCGCCGACACACAGGATTGGTGCATGGTCATGTTCGCGCAAATGGAAGTTACCCTGGGGGCCGCACACCGAGATCTCGAGTCCAACCCGCTCGCCGCTGAATAACCAGCCTGTAAACGCGCCGTTGGGTACTCGCCGTATATGAAAATTGACAATCTCCGCGGGCTTTCCCTTTGGTGCCGACGAAAAAGAATAACTGCGCGCGCCGTCAACGGCCGGGACTGTCAGGTCGGCATACTGGCCTGCGACAAACGGCATCGGTTGTTTGAGCCGCACACTGAGCTGCACGATATCGTGGGACAGCGATGTGGCCGCAACAATTATGCCGTCAACCCGGTTACGCTGAAACACTGGTTCGGGAGCGAGTTCGTCCAGATCGATAGTAAGATCTGAGCGCGGCACGGACTGGCAGCCCAAACGATACCCGGCGTCAAGCTGCTGTGCGGAAAGTGCCAGCGCGGACGGGCGAATTTCTCTGACCCGACCTTCCCGCAACCGATAGCGGCAGGTACCGCAGGTGCCGACCTTGCAGTCATGCGGCAAAGCGAGCCCGTTGGCAAGCGCCGCCTCCAGCACAGTCGCTCCGGGTTTAACTTCGAAACTCACAGCGTGTTGCGGCACCGAAATCTGATGGCATTTTTTCTTGAACAGGGAGAACATACTACTATCTCGACATGACCGGGCGCATGGCGCGCCCGGCATTGGCATCAATCTGAACTCAGACTACGGTGGGTAACCATTGTGGCCATCCAGCTTCGGTGTTGGCCTGCCTGGCCAGTTCGCGCTCCTGGGGTGAAGCAAAGCGCTTGTCCCAATCTTCGAGTCGGGGTTTGGCGATAAATTTAAACCACAATGGGGGAATGATCCCCGCCAGAAAACACAGAAACAACGATGGCATTTGCGGCGCGTCCGGTTCCGGCTTTAGCGCGTAGAACGGGGTATCGCCATTGAGATGGTGGTTAATGTGATTGGTGATTTCCGCCCCGAGCGGGCGCGCTATCATGCCGAGGTGGTTCCAAGCGTGGTGTTTTTCAATTGCAGCACCCTCGACTCGAAGCAAGCCGTAATGCTGAAAATAATTAAATGCCTCGAGCAACATTTTCGACAGGAACATCGCCGCCAACGTGGTGACGCCGGCGGCGACACCAGCAAAGGCACCTACCAGTAGCGGCACGGCAGATTGGAGGGCCAACTGCATCCACAAATGATTGCGCCAGTTCCACGGCGAAAAACCTTGCCGACGCAGCGTTTGCGCTTCGGTTTCCCAGGTGTCCCGATAGGCTCCCGCCGTGGCTTGCAACATGAATGAATAGATAGTTTGGCCGCGCCGAGGGGTGTCGCTATCGAGCGCGGTATCGAGATGGATGTGGTGTGTCATCACGTGGGCGATATCGCGATTGGTATCGCCGTAGAACGTACTCAGCAGCTTGGCCACAAAACGCGGAAAAGGGTGGCGTCGATGCATCAATTCGTGAGCGACCGGCAACGTTGGCACTGCACTCAGCCACACCAGCGACAACAGTGAACCAACCAGTTGCGAAGTGGCCCCCGGTGCGCCGACAATACCATTTGCACCAACCGCCACCGAGTAGGCGAATGCGGCATAGAGTCCAATAAGGAGCGGAAGTTGCAGATATAGCGCACTGTCGACCACGACCGCGATGGCCTGACGGGGTTTGATGTCCCTGGGCAATAGCACATCAAAAACCAGCAGTACCGCAAAGGTGCCAATACCAAGCCAGACATATTGTCCGCCCAGCAGGAAACCGAGTACACCGACGGCGGTGGTCGCCGGAATAATGAAATATCGAAGTGAATCCATAGCTCGCCTCTGAGGAAAATTTGCTTGCGTGCTGATCTAATGAACAAGATCGTTGCCGCGTCGCCGAGGAAATCATACCGGAGCGGGCGCGCTCACCCCTACGGAGAGCCACACCCCCCCTACAACCCCGCTGGACCCCGGCCAAAGCCGGCTAAGCCTACTATTTTCCACCTAAATTTGCAAAATAATGGCGCTCCATCGTGTGACCGGAATCGCGCCAATCGAGCATAGAATTTTACCTGCCAAACAGATATAAGGACGTGCCGCAACTCGCCGAACGAGCGATTGAACCCAGCGGCCCCGCTACCCCAAGGGGAGGGTTAGCTTATCCTAGCGTCATCAAACCAGCCCACGCGCAGGTAGCGACCACGCCGATCCACACCAATAAAAGGATGATCTATACCCCCCACGACGAGAACCGCCTGAGTGTGCACCTTTTGCAATATCGAATTTTCTATCGCCACATAAAAACCTTTGGCCAGCGTATCTTGACCATTCAAAAACCGCTGGTGTAAATACTCTCTCGCTTTATTAGAAACAGGCAGCGCTATCCCCTTATTACGATGCTCAGCGGCTACAAATACACGATAATAATAAAAAATATTATTCAGCAGCTCAGGCACGCGCCTGCGCTCTGCAGTGCTCACGGCGATCAATTTTTTATCTCTATCGCGGGCAACCACCAACAATTGCCTTACCCGATTTTCGACCGTTTCATCTCGCGGCAGTGCATTTTCGCGAACCCATAACTCTTTCGCTTCCTCGGCCAGCTCCGAAGTTATATTCTCCCAAACCACTTCGAGGGAATAAGCGCCGTTATCACCCGAGTCCGGATCTGCGTTGGACATACCTTCTACCCTTATACCTCATAGACACAATAACGCGCTTCGCTATCCGTGAGCGCTAAATCACCACCGCAACAATTATCGGCACCTTATTCAATCTATGGTCGCCCCATCAAACCATCCCACGCTGATATAACGGCCTTTTTCGTCAACTCCAATAAAAGTGTGGTCGATACCCCCTACCACGAGAACCGACTGGGTGATGACATTTTTCAGTAGCTCGCTCTCGGTTGCGTAATAAAATCCCTTGGTCTCAGTATCTTCCCCGCGCAGAAACCTGGGATGCATATACTCCCGGCACTTATGCGATATTTCCATCATCAACCCCTCCTGACGACGGTGGGACGCGATGAAACATCGGTAGTAGTAAAAAACGTTATTGAGCAGTCGTGGAATGGGCGTTCGCACTGCAGTAGTCACCCCGATTAATTTGCCTTTGTCATCCCTGGCAATCACCATAAGCTGCCGGGCACGATCCTCCACGCTCTGGTTCACAGGGATGGCATTTTCTTCGATCCAGAACTTGCGCGCTTCTTCTATTAGCTCAGGGGTCACCGCCTCCCACACCAGTTCGAAAGTGACCCCATGACTTTGCTCCGCTGGCTGCTTATCCGGCATAGTCTCCTCCTGTTATTGTATTTTCTGCGCGAGTTCCCCTTTGGCATAGCGTTGATACATCTTTTCAAGGCTCGTCACTTTGATCTTGCTGGCATTTCCCGCCGTGCCGAATGCTTCGTAGCGCGCGCGGCAAATATCTTTCATGGCGCGGGTGGCTTCGGCAAAATATTTACGCGGATCAAACTCGCCGGGGTTCTGCGCCAGGTGGCGACGGATGGCGCCAGTGGATGCGAGTCGCAGGTCGGTGTCGATATTGACCTTGCGCACGCCATGTTTGATACCCTCCACAATTTCCTCTACCGGCACCCCATAGGTTTCGGGAATTTCTCCGCCAAATTCGTTGATCACCGCCAGCCATTCCTGGGGAACGGACGAGGAGCCATGCATCACCAGATGGGTGCTGGGTATGCGCGCGTGGATGGCCTTGATGCGCGCAATATCGAGAATATCTCCCGTGGGTGGGCGGCTGAATTTGTAAGCGCCATGGGATGTGCCAATGGCAATCGCCAGGGCATCGACATCGGTGGCTTTGACAAACGCCGCCGCTTCGTCCGGATCAGTCAGCAACTGGGCGTGGGACAGGGTCCCCTCGGCGCCCACCCCATCTTCCTCTCCCGCCTGGCCCGTTTCCAGAGACCCCAGGCAACCCAGCTCACCCTCCACGGAAACACCGCAGGCGTGGGCCATGACCACCGCACGCCGGGTGACTTCCACGTTGTAGTCGTAGCTGGCGGGAGTTTTGCCGTCCTCCTTAAGGGAGCCATCCATCATCACCGACGAAAACCCCAGTTGAATGGAGCGCTGGCACACATCGGGACTGGTGCCGTGATCCTGGTGCATAACCACCGGAATATGGGGAAATTCCTCGATGGCAGCGAGGATCAGATGGCGCAAAAAAGGCGCGCCAGCGTATTTGCGCGCGCCGGCGGAGGCCTGCACGATCACCGGCGCGTCCGCTTCGTCCGCCGCCTCCATGATGGCGCGCATTTGCTCCAGGTTGTTGACATTGTACGCGGGCACCCCGTAGCAATGTTCCGCGGCGTGATCGAGTAACTGGCGAAGACTGATTAAAGCCATGGTGGTATTCCCTTAAACGCGATTGCCGGCGTTTACGGCCGCCAGCCTGAGCCTGTATTTGCGAGTAAGCATTCTGTTGAAGATTAGTTCATCCCCCGGCCCGCGTTTCCAGCACTGCGACCGCCGGTAAGGTTTTACCCTCCACATATTCGAGGAATGCGCCCCCACCGGTGGAAATATACGAGATCCGGTCCGCGATGCCGTATTTGTCGATGGCCGCAAGGGTATCACCGCCTCCGGCGATGGAGAAAGCGTCACTTTCGGCAATAGCAGCGGCGAGGGTGCGGGTGCCATCGCCAAATTGATCGAACTCGAACACGCCCACTGGACCGTTCCAGATAATGGTGCCAGCGCCGCGCAGCAGCGCCACCAGTCTGGCGCTGGTAGTCGGACCAATATCCACAATCATATCGTCAGCACCAACGTCGTCCACTGCCTTCAGGTGGGCCTGCGCGTCGGCCGTAAACGCGGTCGCGGTCACCACGTCGGTGGGCAGCGGAATAGCGCATTTTTCCATCAGCGAGCGGGCGACCGGAATCAGATCCTGTTCACACAGGGACTTGCCCACCGGCTTGCCCGCGGCGGCCAAAAACGTATTGGCAATGCCGCCCCCCACGATCAACTGGTCCACTTTTTTTGCGAGCGCCTGCAGCACCGTAAGCTTGGTGGACACTTTAGAGCCACCAACGATCGCCACCAATGGTCGGGCGGGACTGTGCAGGGCCTGTTGCAGCGCGTCCAGTTCTCGCGCCAATAATGGCCCGGCGCAGGCCTCGGGCGCGAAGCGCGCCACCCCATGAGTGGATGCCTCGGCCCGGTGGGCAGTGCCAAACGCATCCATCACAAAAATATCACACAAACCGGCATAGGCCCGCGCCAGCGCTTCGTCGTCCTTCTTTTCGCCCACGTTAAAGCGCACATTCTCCAGTAACGCAATGCCACCGGACTCCACCTCCACCCCCTCGCGCCAGTTGTCGATCAGGGGTACCGGTCGGCCCAGCAATCCGGCCAGATGATCCGCCACCGGGCGCAGGGACAGCGCAGCATCGACCTGTCCTTCAGTCGGACGCCCGAGGTGAGACATGACGATCACCTTTGCCCCCGCCGCCAGCGCCTGTTGCAAGGTGGGCAGTGCCGCGCGGATACGTGCATCCGAAGTAACCTCGCCGGCGCTTATGGGCACATTTAAATCTTCCCGAATCAGCACGCGCTTGCCTGCCAGATCCAGTTCGCTCATTAATCGCACACCCATTCCTCCGTCCGCCTGTTGTTCCACTATTATTCAGTTGGTTGACGTTTTGGTTATCAGATCCCGCCAGTAACACATCACATCCAGCATGCGATTGGCGTAACCCCACTCGTTATCGAACCACACCAGCACCTTGACTAGCCGTTTGCCGCTGACCCGTGTCTGGCTGGCATCGACAATGCCGGATCGGGGGTCGTGGTTAAAATCGCAGGACGCCAGCGGCTCTTCGGTATAGCCGAGGATGCCGGACATCCCGGCGCAGGAGTTCCTGAGGATATGGTTCACGTCGACGTCGCTGGTGTCGGTAGCCACCTGTACCGACAGATCTATTACCGAAACATTTTGTGTGGGCACCCGCATCGCCTGGGCTTCGAACCGCCCCGCCAGCTCCGGCAACACCCGGTCTATTCCCCGCGCCAGACCGGTTTCCACTGGAATGATGGACTGAATAGCTGCACGGGTCTTGCGCAGGTCCGTGTGGTGATAGGAGTCCAGCACTGGTTGATCGTTCATGGCCGAGTGAATAGTGGTGATCACCCCCGCCTCGATACCCAGTGCCTGGTGCAGCGCGTCGATGACCGGCACCACACAGTTGGTGGTACAGGATGCGGCAGCCGCTATGCGGTGTTCGGCCCGCAACAGGTGATGATTTATGCCGTACACCACGGTGGCGTCCACGTCGGCCTGGGCTGGCTGCGAAAACAGTACGCGCTGCGCCCCCGCCGCGAGGTGTTGTTCGGCGATCGTCCTTGCGCTAAATGTCCCGGTGCATTCCAGTACCAGATCTACCCCGTGGACCCGCCACGGCAGCTCGGCGACAGATTCGATGTGACTAACAGCGATGCTGTGATCGTCGAGATGCAATTGCCCGGTGCTGCCAGTCACGACACCGGGGAAATGGCCGTGGGTGGAGTCGTAACGGGTCAGGTAGACGATGGTGTCCATATCCGCCAGCTCGTTAATCGCAACAACGGTCAGTTCGCCCTGCAACTGGCGTTCCCACAGCGCCCGCACCACGCTGCGGCCGATGCGACCATAACCATTGATGGCGACCCGCAGGGTCATCGGGGCAATACATCCAGGGCGGTTTTCACCACGTTGTCAACGGTAAAACCAAAGTGCGCCATTAACTCCCCACCGGGACCCGAGGCGCCGAAAGAGTGCATACCCACAACCGCGCCATCCAGACCGACATACTTGCGCCAGAAGTCCCCGTGGGCCGCCTCCACCGCCACCCGCGCGCGCACCTGTGGCGGCAAGACCGCATCCCGATAGGTTTGCTCCTGGGCGTCAAATACATCCGTACTGGGCATGGAAATGACGCGCACCCAACGTCCCTGCGCGGTCAATTGTTGCGCGGCATCCACGGCGAGCTGAACTTCCGAGCCGGTGGCAATCAGCAACAGTTCCGGCGTACCGTCACAGTCGCGCAGAATATAGCCGCCCCGCGGGATGGCCGCGAGCTGTGCGTCATCCCGTTGTTGATGGGGCAGACCCTGGCGGGTAAAAATCAGGGCCGAAGGCCCGTTGCGCCGCTCGATGGCCGCTTTCCAGCAAGCTGCCGACTCCACCGCATCACAGGGGCGCCAGGTGGACAAGTTGGGCGTCGCGCGCAGGTTGGCGAGCTGTTCGACGGGCTGATGGGTGGGGCCATCCTCGCCGAGGCCAATGGAATCGTGGGTAAAGACAAAAATACTTTGCTGCCTCATCAGGGCAGCCATACGCACCGCGTTGCGGCAATATTCCATAAATACCAGGAAGGTGGCGCCGTAATTGATGAAGCCGCCGTGCAGCGCAATGCCATTCATGATGGCCGCCATACCAAACTCACGCACCCCGTAGTACAGGTAGTTACCACTGGCATCCTCAGCGCTAATTCCCTGGCAACCCTTCCAGATGGTGTTGTTGGAGCCCGCGAGGTCCGCCGAGCCACCCAACAGCTCGGGCAACAGGGGACCAAACGCATCGAGGGTGTTCTGCGAGGCCTTGCGGGTGGCCGGCGATTCACCCTTCTCCTGGCAGGCCTGAATAAACCCGTCGGCACTGGCGGTAAACCCAGCGGGCAACTCGCCGCGCAAACGCCGCTCCAGCTGTGCAGCAAGGTCGGGATGGGCGGCGCGATAGCTGTCAAACTGTTTGCGCCACGCGGACTCCCTCGCGGCGCCTTTTTCCCGGCTGTTCCAGCCCTGGTAGATATCTTCGGGCACCACGAAGGGGGCGTGCGGCCAACCCAGTGCCGCTTTGGTGGCGACAATTTCGTCTACCCCCAGCGGCGCGCCGTGACAACTCTCCGTGCCCTGCTTGGCCGGCGAACCAAAGCCGATGATAGTCTTGCAGCAGATCAGGGTAGGCCTGTCCGTTTCCAGACGCGCGCTGTCTATGGCCGCCTTAATAGCTGTGTGATCGTGGCCATCCACATCGGGTATTACCTGCCAGCCATAGGCGGCAAACCGCGCCGGGGTATCATCGGTGAACCAGCCTTTCACCTCGCCGTCGATGGAGATGCCATTGTCGTCGTAAAAAGCGATCAGTTTGCCGAGGCGGTGAGTGCCGGCAAGCGAACACACCTCGTGGGAAATGCCCTCCATCAAACAGCCGTCACCCATAAACACATAGGTGTAGTGGTCGATAACTGCAAAACCGGGGCGATTGTACTGGGCCGCCAGAATTTTTTCCGCCAGGGCCAGGCCCTCCGCATTGGCCAGACCCTGGCCGAGAGGACCGGTCGTGGTTTCAATGCCAGGGGCTTCGCCAAACTCGGGATGACCAGCGGTTTTGGAGTGCAGCTGGCGAAAATCCCTCAGATCGTCAATGCTCAGATCGTAACCGCTAAGGTGCAGCAACGCATACAACAGCATGGAACCGTGTCCATTGGAAAGGACGAAGCGATCCCGGTTGGCCCAGGTGGGGTCCGCCGGATTGTGTTGCAAATAATCGTTCCACAACACCTCGGCGATGTCCGCCATCCCCATGGGCGCGCCAGGGTGACCGCTGTTGGCCTGCTGGACGGCATCCATACTCAGCGCACGTATGGCATTGGCAAGATCGCGGCGAGACGGCATCTGTGACTCCTGTTGTAGATAAAATTACGTTTTCGCGCACGGCCGGGGCCGCGCCATGAACACTCTGCCCAGATTATGGGTACAACGACTTTCCGATCTGTACCCAGCGGTTGTGGCAGCGACTTCGGTCAATCCCGGTCGGACGCAGATCGCGCGCCGCTTCGATCCAGGAGCGCGATCGCCGGCGAGCAAAAAATTGCGCGTATTTTCCCGTACTCCAGCCGAGCAGTAAAGAATTGCTGTCCGCAACGGTGCGTTTTTTGACATTTTGTCTTCATTCGCCACAGTTTGCCGAAATTTCACCGACTATATCGCACTTATCAATATATCAATATATTTTGATATATTTAAAAAAATCGGATAAAGTGCGCCGATGACCGCCCTGACTTCAAGTTCGAGCCCGCAACGGCGCGCTCCACCCACCGCTACCGGCGACGACCCGCTCGACGCGACCGCGCTGCTTTGTAAAGCCGCCGGCGACCCGTTGCGGCTGCACATATTGCAGGTCCTGCGCAACGATGCGTTCGGTGTGCTTGAATTGAGCCGCATTTTTGCCATGCCTCAGCCTGGCCTGAGCCACCACCTGAAAATTCTTTCCAATGCGGGGTTAGTCGGAACCCGCCGCGAGGGGACCTTTGTGTTTTACCACCGTGCGCTCGGTGGCAACGAAGTTCCGGTCCCGTTGCGCGAGGCGCTGTACGCGCAGCTCGACCGCTGCGTCCTGCCACGCGACCTCGCGGCAAACGTGCAACAGGTGCAATTGACCCGGGCCGAAAGTTCCCGGGAGTTCTTTCGCCGCCACGCGGATAAATTTCGCGCGCAGCAGGATCTGATTGCTGGCTATGGCCAGTATGGGGCGACGGTGGTCGAGTTTATCGATGCGATCTTGCCCCGCGGTGGCGACAACGCCCTGGAAGTTGGTCCCGGCGAGGGAGAATTGTTACCGGAGCTGGCGCGCCGCTTCACCCAGGTTACTGCGATCGACAATGCGCGGGAAATGCTGACCCGCTCCAGTATGCTCGCGCAGCAACACAAGCTGGATAATATCGCCTTTGTGCACGGTGACTCCGCCACCGCCCGCCAAACCGGCGCCAGATTCGACCTGATTACCCTGAATATGGTGTTGCACCACACTTCCTCGCCAGCTTCGGTCATCGCCGACCTGTCCGCTCTACTAAAGCCGGGAGGTTCCCTGGTGATTACCGAGCTGTGCGCCCATGATCAGGACTGGGCGCGCGGCGCCTGCGGCGACCTGTGGCTGGGGTTCGCGCCCGACCAGCTGACGCAATGGGCAATTATGCACGGGCTGGCGGACGGCGACAGCTTGCACGTGGCGCTGCGCAATGGCTTTCGCGTCCAGTTGCGGCAATTTTACCACCCTGCCTCCGGGCAGAGTACCTGAGGGGATTCGCTACATGAGCAATTATCGTATTTTTACCTCCGAATCAGTTTCCGAAGGACACCCCGACAAGATGGCGGACCAGATCTCCGACGCGGTACTGGACGCGATCCTGAGAGATGATCGCAATGCCCGGGTGGCAGTGGAAACGATGGTTAAAACCGGCATGGCGATTATTGCCGGGGAGGTGCGCACATCCACCTACGTGGATCTCGAAGAGGTGGTACGCCAGGTCATCCTCGATATTGGCTACAGCAGTTCCGACGTCGGCTTCGACGGTGCCTCCTGCGCGGTGCTCAACGCCATTGGCAAACAGTCGGCGGATATCGCCATCGGCGTGGATGAGGCCGATGACAAGGAACAGGGAGCGGGCGACCAGGGCCTGATGTTCGGATACGCCACTAACGAGACAGCCGTGCTGATGCCGGCGCCGATCTACTACGCCCACCGCCTCGTGGAACGGCAGGCGCAGGTGCGCAAAAACGGAGCGCTGCCCTGGTTGCGGCCAGACGCTAAAAGTCAGCTCACGCTGCGTTATGAGAACGGCAAACCGGTGGCCATTGACGCGGTGGTACTGTCTACCCAGCACAGTCCGACGATTCGTCTCAAGGATCTACAGGAAGCCGTTATGGCGGAAATTATATTGCCCACCCTGCCCCCCGAATGGCTACACGCGGGTACCCGCTACCATATTAATCCCACCGGACAATTCATTATTGGCGGGCCCATGGGGGATTGTGGGTTAACCGGGCGCAAGATCATCGTGGACACCTACGGCGGCATGGCCCATCACGGTGGTGGCGCATTTTCCGGCAAGGATCCATCAAAGGTTGACCGCTCGGCCGCGTATGCCGGGCGCTACGTCGCCAAAAATATCGTGGCCGCGGGATTGGCGGAGCGCTGTGAAATCCAGATTTCCTATGCCATCGGAGTGGCGGAACCAACATCCATCGCCATCAACACTTTTGGTACCGGCAAACTATCGGATGAGGCCATTGCGCAACTGATCAGCGCCCATTTTGACCTGCGCCCCAAAGGGCTGATCGAGATGCTCGATCTGAAGCGACCCATTTATCGAGGTACCGCCACCTACGGACACTTCGGTCGGGAAGAGCCTGACTTTACCTGGGAACGTACCGACAAAGCGGCTCTATTGAGAGCCGCCCTGTGACGCCAACTTATTACGCTATCGCAAACCACGGATCGTTAACATGACCAGCAACAACACAGACACCGCATTGCCCCGCGCCGCTTTTAAAGTCGCCGATATCAACCTCGCTGGCTGGGGGCGGCGGGAAATCGAAATCGCCGAAACCGAAATGCCTGCACTGATAGCCCTGCGCGAACAATATCGCCCTGCGCAACCGTTGCGCGGTGCCAGAATCCTCGGCTGTATCCACATGACCGTGCAAACCGCGGTGCTGATTGAAACATTAACCGCCCTGGGCGCGGAGGTGCGCTGGTCGTCCTGCAACATATTCTCCACGCAGGATCACGCCGCCGCGGCGATTGCCGCCGCCGGCATCGCGGTGTTCGCCTGGAAGGGTGAAACGGAGGAAGAATATCTTTGGTGTATCGAACAGACGATACTCAAGGACGGCAAACCCTGGGACGCCAATATGGTGCTGGACGACGGCGGTGATCTCACCGATATATTGCACCAGAAATACCCCCAGGTACTGGCCAACACCCACGGCATCACCGAGGAGACCACCACCGGCGTCCACCGCCTGTATGAACGCCTGGCCAGAGGGGAACTCCGGGTTCATGCAATTATTTTTAACGACTCGGTAACCAAATCCAAAAATGACAACAAATACGGTTGTCGCCACAGCCTCAACGACGCTATCAAACGCGCCACCGACCACCTGCTGGCGGGCAAAAAAGCGCTGGTTATCGGCTACGGGGATGTGGGCAAGGGCTCGGCCCAATCCCTGCGCCAGGAGGGCATGATCGTACGCATCACCGAAATTGATCCCATTTGCGCCATGCAGGCCTGCATGGACGGCTACGAAGTGGTGTCGCCCTATATCGACGGCATTAACACCGCCAGCGCCGCCGGTATCAACCGGCAATTACTGTCGCAGATTGATCTGCTGGTGACCACGACCGGCAATATCCGGGTCTGCGACCGATTTATTCTGGCAGCCTTAAAGCCCGGCTGTGTGGTGGCCAATATCGGGCATTTTGACAATGAAATCGACACCGACTTTATGCGCAAAAACTGGTACTGGGAAGAAGTGAAACCCCAGGTGCATAAAATTTACCGCGCCAGTGACAAAGCTGTCGCCAACAACGATTATCTGCTCCTGCTGTCGGAGGGGCGGCTGGTCAATCTCGGCAATGCAACGGGTCACCCCAGTCGCATCATGGACGGTTCATTTGCCAATCAGGTGCTGGCGCAAATTCATTTGTATCAACAGCAGTTTGCCAGGCTCGATCCGGCGGCGCAAAAAGCGCGCCTGCGCATTGAGGTGCTGCCGAGGCATCTCGATGAAGAAGTTGCCGCCCATATGGTCAGGGGATTTGGTGGCGTGGTCACGCGCCTGACCCAGGAACAGGCGGACTATATCAATACGCCGTTGGATGGGCCCTTTAAAAGCGAAAATTATCGCTACTAACGCCCATTAAAATTATTGTACCTTGCGGGAGAAGACCCAGACCATGTCAGCGCACCACCCTTTAAGTTTCGAATTTTTCCCACCCAAAACGTCTCAGGGAGAGGAAAAACTCGTGCAGACCTGTGCCGCGCTTAGCCGCTATCAACCCGATTTTTTCTCGGTCACCTACGGCGCCGGAGGTTCTACCCGGGACAATACCCGCGACACCGTGCTGCGCATCCAGGCCACTGGACAACCCGTTGCCCCGCACCTGTCCTTCGGCGGTGCCCACCAGGACGCCATCCGCGAGCTGCTCGGCACCTACCAACAGGCCGGCATCCGCCGGCTGGTGGCATTGCGCGGTGATTTGCCTTCGGGTATGGGCGGCGCCACGCACCTGGTCCACGCCAACAAGCTGGTTGCTTTTATTCGCGAACACTTTGGCGATTTTTTTTGTATCCATGTCGCTGCCTACCCGGAAATCCATCCCGAAGCGAAAAGTTACGGGGACGATATTCACTGGTTGCGGGCAAAATTCGCGGCCGGCGCCAATGCCGCCATAACCCAATATTTTTATAACGCGGATGCCTATTTTTATTTTGTCGAACAATGCCAAAAATCCGGGATCGAGCAACCGATCGTGCCGGGTATCATGCCCATAAGTAACGTGCAAAATTTACTGCGTTTCTCGGCTAACTGCGGCGCGGAAATTCCCCGGTGGTTACAGCAACGCCTGCGCGCCTGCAGTGACGATCCGGCCGATGTCCTGGCATTTGGTTGCGAGGTGGTGACGCGTCTATGCGAAAAATTACTCGCCGGTGGCGCACCGGGACTGCATTTTTACACCATGAACCAGTCCCAGCCCACCAGTGCGATTGTGGACAATCTCAATATGGCTCCGCCAGCAAACACCTGACATGCGCGTGCCACGGCTTTTTACCGGCCAACCCCTGGCGACGGGTATGGAGATTACCCTCGAACCTGGCGCGTCCCGCCATGTCGTCACCGTATTGCGCCTCGCGCCGGGCAGTAGCGTGACCCTGTTTAATGGCGAAGGAGGCGAATACGCGGCAATCCTGAGCGGCGGCTCCGCCAAGCAAGCTAAGGTATCGGTGGGCGGTTTTTCCGATACCAACCGGCAATCACCTCTCGCCATTCATCTCGGTATAGCGCTGTCCAAAGGGGATCGTTTTGACTGGGTGGTGCAAAAGGCCACCGAACTCGGCGTCGGACAAATTACCCCACTGATCACGACGCGCACACAAGTTCGCCTCGGTGCGGAGCGACAACAGAAAAAGATTCAGCACTGGCGGCAAGTGGCGATCAGTGCCTGCGAGCAGAGCGGTCGCAATCTGCTGCCGAGCATAGTTTCGGCCGTGCCCTGCCTGGAGTGGTTTCAGATTCAGGCCGATGTCAAGCTAGTCCTGCACCCTGCTACTACAAACTCCCCACCGTTGTCGATCGATCCCAAGCCGGTGTCCGTGGCGCTACTGGTCGGCCCGGAGGGCGGATTGACTAGCGACGAAGTCAGCTCCGCGCAGCGCCTCGGATTTACGCCCCTGCGGCTTGGGCCCCGTACTCTGCGCACCGAAACGGCGCCTTTGACCGCAATCAGTATAGTGCAGGCGTTTTGGGGAGATATGTTGTAGACTGGCCGGTCCGATGACACCTGGTTCACAGTCGTTTCGCCCCACAACAGACGGGGACACTGACAGCGGTTAACGGAAGACACGAAGGGTAAACAGGCACAGCCCGGATCGAACAACACAAAAAAAACACCAGGTGGTAAGGCTCTGGTTGTCAAATGTGCCCCACAAGCAGCTGCAAAGTTACATCAATGCACGGAGTACCGGCGATGGATCACCGCTATTCGGCCTGTAAACAATGAATCTCAGAGTTCTGGTTCTGACCCGGATTATTCCGGTTTTCGTGCTTTCACTGCTAAGCCTGGGCCTCGGCGGTGTGTTGTTGATGAACGACGCTGTCAGCCAAAAGCAAAGGTCTCTGGTAAGTGCTGTCGCGCGCTCCCTTACTGCTCACCTGCAGCAAGTTCAGGGCGGCGCGCAAGCGGGCGCCGCATTAATCACCCAATCAACGGAATTTACTGACTATTCATCGGCGCGGGAACGTCAAACTCGCGCTGCAACGGAAAATCTTCAGGGGAATACACCTGAAATTGGTGATACGGAAAAAGATCTTTTAGCGCTTTTTTATCGCGCCCTCGACAGCTACCCCCACTTTGATCAAATCCACCTTCTCAGCCCTGCCGGGCAAACGCTGCTGTCCGCTGACCGCGCATTATCGCGAACTGGGCAAACCAGGTCCGAACGGGCCAGCGGCGACTCGTCAATGCCGATGAACGCAAATAATAAATCCGTGGGAACGCTACACGGTACGCTGCACGACGCCATCATTAAGGCAAAAAAACCCTTCATTGCGGAATTTGCCGTGCACCAGGGCGAGCCAAGAATATTTTTTATTTTCCGACGCACCAACCCAGAGCACTGGGAGGGCGAATACTATTATTTTATATTTACTGCAAGAATGACTGCGGTCAAACATCTCGCCGCACAGCATAGCGAATTAGACGGGGTAAGTTTTTTGTTGTTAAGTGCCAACGACCAGCCTCTTTTTACCACTGGTCAGAATGCAGACCTTGTCGCATATTTTATACAAAATCTGAATTCCCTAATTCCAGATGGTGATGCGCACGCCGTCGATTTTTCTGGGACATCGTTGTTGTATGTGGCCACCAGTCTGTACGGTAACAGACTAATCACCTTCGCCCCACAACGATCACTCAACGACATAGACAATCAATTCTCCATGCTTGCACTTATTGTCACTGTGTTCGCAATTGCGGTGTGCGTATTTTTGACAACGTTTTTTATCAATCGCCTGGTGGCTTTGCCAATCAGACAGCTGGCTCGGGACGTCAGATCCACAGCCGATGGCGAAAATGTTTATCTAAAAAAAGATTACGCCGCGGTAGAAATCAACCAATTGGCAGCCACTTTTGAAAAAGTGCTAACCGCTGAGCACGAGGCCCGTAGCCAGATTCAAAACATGGCGTACTTCGACGCCCTGACCGGACTGGCTAATCGCCGTCTGTTTGCTACCTATCTGGCCCGCATAGTGGCATCGGCGCAACGCTCCAACGCCCGTCTGGCGGTAATGTTTATCGATCTGGATAACTTCAAATTTATTAATGACAGTTACGGCCATCACTTCGGCGATCGGGTATTGGTCGAGTTTGCAGAACGTATCAAGAATACGGTGCGCACCAGCGACCTGGTGTCCTTTCTCGGCGAGAGCGACGCCGCGCAAAGCATTGCGCGTCTGGCGGGCGATGAATTTGCCGTGCTGTTAACCTCCCTGGAAGACAATTTTTCCGCAGCCGTGGTGGCTGAGCGCCTGCTGGAAAACGCACGCGAACCGATCGTATTCGAGGGGCAGGTTGTTCACATTGAGGCCTCCATTGGCATCGCGGTATTTCCCGACGATGCCAGCGGGCCGCAACAGTTAATTCAGCACGCCGACGCGGCGATGTACCACGCCAAGGTTAGCGGCAAGAATACCTACTGTTTTTTTTCCCAGGATATTTCCAACAAACTCGCCAGGCAGCGCAGTATTCAACAGGCGTTGCGCCATGCCCTGCTTGAGGATGAGTTCGAATTACTGTTTCAACCCTACGTCAATCGCGCCGAACATCGCATCATTGGCGCTGAAATTTTATTGCGCTGGAACAGCAAACTGCTCGGCGCCATACCACCACAGGAATTTATTCCGGTCGCGGAATCCACCGGAATCATTAAGGAAATTGATGCCTGGTTGCTGAGCAAGGCGCTGGAATTACTGGACCACTGGAAACTGAAGGGCTACCCAGACATAAATTTGTCGCTTAACATTTCTGCAGCTGAGATGCGTAACCTCTCCTTTCCGGGATTTGTCGCCGCCAGTTTGAAGGCTTATACCATCGAGCCAAGGCGCATTGAGTTTGAAATCACCGAGACGAAACTCGTTGACTATGACGAACGCTCTCTCGATATTTTTTCACGACTGAAAGAGACCGGTGTTACGCTCATACTTGACGATTTTGGCAAGGGCTTTACCTCGCTCAACCAGCTTAAGGATCTGCCGGTGCACAGACTAAAAATAGACCGGGACTATGTTGCGGAAATAGCCGCGAAAAGCGGACACCTGCAAATTGTGGACGTTATATTGTTGCTCAGTCATTCCTATCAACTCAGTGCAACCGCGGAAGGTGTGGAACGGTTACATCAGGTCGAGTATCTCGAAGAAGCGGGATGCGATTATCTACAGGGATTTTATTTCAGTGCGCCACTCAGCCTTGAGCAATTTACCGCACTGTTGGACACCAGGCGGCTGATACTGCCAGATGTTAAACAACAAACGTCCGCGAACCCAGCGCAAACGGTAAGCTCCACGTAGCCCAACCGGTCTCGCCAATACGCATGGATAGTGTGGCGAGGCATTCAGTAAATTCTTCCAACCCACTGCCGTTAAGGTCAGGTAGCCCAAAGTCTGCACCGCGCTTATTAAATACCGGTAATGGGCGGCGCGTATTATCACAGGCACCTCCCTGCTCAACGTCGTCATCCGGGTTGGCCGACTACGTTAACGACGCCCGCATCGCCCCTATCACGGGTGCGGTAGCAGGGCGTAAACCTCGCCACAGGAAAAAAGATTCCGCCGCCTGCTCCACCAGCATACCGAGCCCGTCGGCGACCGCGACCGCCCCGTGCTCTGTTGCCCACTTCATAAATACCGTGGGCACTGCCCCGTACATCATGTCGTAGCACCACGCGGCGCCTGCTAGCAGGCTATCGGGCAACGGCGGCAAATCACCCCCCAGGCTGGCGCTGGTGCCATTGATCACCACGTCAAAGGTTTTCAAGGCGACCAACCCGTCCAGGTCAACGGCGCTCATCGACCCCAGCGAAGCAAATTCCCCCACCAGTTGCTGCGCCTTGGCGACGGTACGATTGGCAATCACCAACTCCCGCGGATTCTGCGCGAGAAGTGGTTGCAAAATGCCGCGCACCGCACCGCCCGCTCCAAGGATCAGCACCCTTTTGCCAACGATGGACCAACCGAGATTGCCGGTGATATCGGACACCAGCCCGGCGCCATCCGTGTTATCGCCCAATACGGCGCTATCCCGCTGAAGTGCAAGCGTATTAACCGCCCCTGCCCGCCTGGCCCGCGGAGTTAAGCGGGTCGCGAAACGATACG
Organism: Gammaproteobacteria bacterium; assembly: GCA_038106145.1. GTDB lineage: Bacteria > Pseudomonadota > Gammaproteobacteria > Pseudomonadales > Porticoccaceae > JBFJKD01. The sequence continues at coordinate 82,332 of JAYODD010000009.1, forward strand.
CATCCTGTTTGAATGGCACCGTGACATTCAGACCCCTGCCGCCACCCTGGAAAAACTCCGTGGCCGCTGCGTTAAACCCCCCGGCCGCCACTAGCTGACGCGTATAGGACATATCCACGCCCAACTGGGCGGCGAAGGCGCGGTGAATTGCTGGCGAAAGGCTGTGCGCAACAGGGTTGCCAAATACTGCATAGCGATCAGTCATGGTGCGTTCGTCGACCCGGTTTATGCTTTAGCGACACAGTTTAGCGCCTATTTGCTTAACCGCCAGCGCTGGCCGACGGGTGAGTTCGGGGTGTAACGATTGTCGGGAAATCGTAGGTGCCGCGCTAGACCCAGTCTTTGGGAGGCAAAAACTGGTCGTAGAGCTGGGCCTCCGCGCTGCCGGGCTGGGGCTGCCAATCGTAGTCCCAGCGCACCAGCGGCGGCAGGGACATCAGAATAGACTCGGTGCGCCCGCCGGTTTGCAGGCCAAACAGGGTGCCCCGATCGTACACCAGGTTGAACTCCACATAGCGCCCGCGGCGATACAGCTGAAAATTCCTTTCCCGCTCGCCATAGGGCGTATCCTTGCGGCGCTCGATAATCGGGCAATAGGCCTGAGTGTAGCTATCGCCGACAGCGCGCAGCAGGGCAAAACTCGCTTCGAATCCCCCGCTATTGTAATCGTCAAAAAACAGTCCGCCGATCCCGCGCGCCTCATTGCGGTGCTTTATATAAAAATAATCGTCACACCATTGTTTGAAGCGCGGGTAAATGTCAGTGCCGTGGGATGCGCAAGCCTGCTGCGCTACCCGGTGCCAGTGGCGGCAATCCTCCTGATCGCCGTAGTATGGCGTCAGGTCGTAACCACCCCCAAACCACCACACGGGGGCCTCTCCGTCTTGCTCCGCCACAAAGAAGCGCACATTGGCATGGGAGGTCGGCGCGTAAGGGTTAAGGGGGTGAATGACCAGGGACACGCCCATCGCTTCAAATGAGCGCCCCGCCAACTCCGGACGGCTGGCCGTCGCAGAGGCGGGCAACTGTGCGCCCTGTACGCAGGAGTAGTTAACGCCGCCTTTTTCAAAGACTGCGCCGTTGGCGATCACCCGCGAACGACCGCCACCCCCCTCGGCGCGGGTCCAGTTATCCTCCTGAAACCGGGCTTGCGATTCGTAGCGCTGCAGCGCCGCGCAAATCTGATCCTGAAGCCCCTGCAAGTAATTTTTAACGCTTTCTTTGTCGATTACCGACCCGTCTGTTTTGGGCACGTTCTCTCCTGAATACTGCTGCAATACCTAGCCCGCGCCGGGGCGAATAACGCGCCCCGACAGCAGATCGCGAATCTCGCTCGGTCGGCCAGGATGACCAACTCTACCGGGCAGGTAATCGTCGAGGCTCGCGCCAAAATATGCTTTGACCTTGATCAATGAAACGGCCGCTGGCAATCCCCCAGGGTTGGCCGAAGTGGATACCAGGGGGCCGCCAAAGGCCCTGGACAGACCAGCCGCCAGTGGGTGAGCGGTAACCCGCACGGCCAACCGGTCGCTATCTCCCGTAATCCAGTTTGCCGCCGCGCCATTGTTGGGAATCAGCCAGGTAACCGCACCCGGCCAGCTAGCTGCCAGCAAGGCGCGCTGGGAGGCATCGATGCCCTGTAAAAAAGGTTCCAGCATGGCGATATCGGCTGCTATTAAAATCACACCTTTGCTGACCGGGCGGCCCTTGAGCCGCAAGATACGATATACCGCATCCGCATTGGCTGGGTCACTGCCGAGACCCCACACCCCTTCCGTGGGGTACGCCACCACGCCACCACCGCGCATGATGTCTGCAGCCCGACGCACCCGGTGGTTATACCGCCAGTCAAACACAATTTTTCTCCTTATGCACAGCGTGCGCCACGATAGCGGGGACGCGGACAAGCCGCCCACCCGGTGATCCAGCGTTGCGGGGGAAAGACCAATGCAATTCGTGGTTATGCTTCCCAAGTCTGGGACAGCGCGAGGCTACTCCATGATGGCCGCGGATTCAACGTCCGGGTATAAGTGGGGGCGAATTAACGCGCCTATTTTAAACGGATAAATGTTCCACCCTGGTTTTCCACCAGTCCACCAAGTTCCAGTTCCACCATAATGCGTGTCAGTTGGGCGGGATCTGTGCCGGTACTCTCCACCAGGGCATCGAGTGGCATGGGATCAAAGCCCATCTCGGCGAGTATCATTTCCTGTTCCGGCGAGAGCGCAGGGTTGGCGCCGCTCTCGCCCGTGTCGCGCGCAATCTGTAACTCTCCCATTTTGTAGGCCAACATTCCTTCGAGCTGGGCCACAATATCGTCGGCTGTTTCGACCAGTGTCGCGCCATCGCGCAACAACTGGTGGCACCCCCGCGCCCTGGGGTTATGGATCGATCCAGGAATCGCAAAAACCTCCCGCCCCTGTTCCAGGGCGTAGCGGGCAGTAATCAATGACCCACTGCGCAGCGCCGCTTCCACCACCAGCGTCCCTAAACTGAGTCCGCTGATAATGCGGTTGCGCTGCGGGAAATGGCTCCCTCTGGGTGGGGAGCCAAGGGGAAATTCGGACACAATGGCGCCGCCGCGCTCAATGATTTTCGTCTGTAACTCGGCGTGCTGTCGTGGATACACCCGATCTATTCCAGTCGCAACTACCGCAATGGTCACGCCACCCCTGAGGGCGCCGTGGTGAGCGGCCCTGTCGATGCCCATTGCCAGGCCACTGGTAATGGCAAAACCATGGCCTGCAAGACTGGCGGCAAACGATTCCGCAGTACGGTCGCCACCGCTGGAACTCTGCCGGCTGCCAACCATCGCGATTTGCGGCAGGGACAACGCCTCTGCCCTCCCGCGCACGAACAACACCGGTGGCGGCGCGAAAATTTCCCGCAACAATGGGGGATAGTCCGCGTCGCCAAGGGTTAGCACCTGTATCTGCTCGGCGGCGCAGTAGGCCAGTGTCGCGTGAATTTCGTGCCGCAAGGTGGTGGGATTTTCGCGAAACTCGGCCGATCCCGCCCGGCAGGCAAGGGGCAGTTGCTCAGCAGCGAGATTCACCACTGTGGCAAAAGAGCCGTGGCGAGCGTACAGGTTGTTGATAATTGTAGTACTGAATCCTGGCAGACATTGCAGCGCCAGTGCCGACTCTTTTTCGGTCAACTTGCTCATCCCTGAGTGTCCTGACTTCCCCTGGCACCGCTGGACGCCCCAGTCTCCCTGGGGCTATCCCCATCGACCTCAGTCAGCGGGCCCAAACATTATGGATTGCGCACCAGATCTTTTACGGAAAGGGGCCGATCCGCATTGAGAACCAGCCCGAAGCTCATTTTTTCAAAGGCGCGAAATATCATCACCAAACCCGCTCTTTCGGGTGGCAGTGTGACTGTGTCTTCGGCGATGCGATCCGCAACCGTTTCTCCGCGCTTGTAAATCGCCAGCATATTGCCCACCGCCAGGCCATCCCGTTCACCGCGATTGATGGCGACAACATCCAGATGACCAACATTATTCACACCACCTTCTACCGCAATAATTACCCCGTCGATGGTGTCAGTCGGCGCACTCGGATAAAACACCGGATCAATTTTGCGTTCCTCGCCCGGCAACAGCCGGTCGCCGATTCGAATTTCCTGCTCGCTGCGCAACACGCCAGCAGTGCCAACATCGCCGTTAACTGCCTTCAGTTGCACCGCGCCCACATCCTGGGCGCGCACCCCGAGCACCTCCTCGGAGTCTGGATCGATATAGGGATCACCCTGACGATAAACGCCAAACGTACCGTCGTCACCGGCAAACGTGCCGCGGGCGTACAGGTCGTCCCCGATACCGGAAATAATGCGTTTTTGCTGACCCGCCACCACGTAGGGCGCCGCTTCCAGTTCCCCCGGCGCAACCACCCGTGTGCGAGAAAGGAAACTGTTGATCGCATCCAGTGGCAACGCTGCGATGGCCTCTCCATGGGCCATTGCGCGCACCTGCGGACTTAGTTTGACGTTGCGACCCCGATTTAAGGTTAAGCGCGGCTGCCCGTCGATATACACCAGGCTGATCACATCGCCTGGATAGATAAGGTGGGGGTTTTTAATCTGAGGATTAACGTGCCAGATTTCAGGCCACAACCAGGGTTCGCGCAGGTAAAATGCGGAAATATCCCAAAGGGTATCACCCTTTTTTACGGTATAGGTGTCGGGAACGCTGTCCTTGAACGGCGGCTCCGCAGCGAATGCCGCGGCCATGCCCAGCCAAATTCCCATCAACGCTATCGCTGCTTTTTTCATGATGGCCCATCCTGTGTGCTGTATCTCGATAGTGTATACTTCGATTATCGAGGTCATTATTATCGAAACCTCCTTTCAGGACCTAATGTTAGCAGTGGTTTATGCCAATTTGCTAGAGATTGATCACAAACATTATGACAACTCTGACCATCCTCGAATTCCCCGATCCGCGACTGCGTACCCAGGCCAAACCCGTCGTCGCCGTCGACCACCGTATACGACAGCTGGTCGACGACATGCTGGAGACCATGTATGACGCCGAGGGCATCGGGCTGGCGGCCACCCAGGTGAACGTGCACGAACGGGTAGTGGTCATGGATATTTCTTCGCAACGGGATACGCCGCTGGTGTTTATCAACCCCGAAATTCAACTCCTGGACGACAGCACCCGCGAATACGAAGAGGGATGCCTCTCGGTTCCGGGCTTTTATGAATCGGTTGCGCGGCCCGACCACATTCGGGTACGGGCGCTGGATCGCAACGGCAAGGCATTTGAAATGGAACCCGACGGCTTACTGGCGGTATGTATTCAACACGAGCTCGACCATTTGAACGGAAAACTCTTTGTTGATTACCTGTCGCCGTTAAAGCGCACGCGCATTCGCGCTAAACTCGAGAAACTCCAGCGCCAACCCGCCTGAACAGTCGAAAGGCAGAACCCGCATGCACGATATAACGGCGAGCCTCCGGGATCTGCGCATCGTGTTTGCCGGAACCCCCGAATTCGCCGCCCGCCATTTACAGGCGTTGCTCGACCATCACCTGCGGGTGGTGGCCGTCTACTGCCAGCCCGACCGCCCCGCCGGGCGTGGCAAACATCTCGCCGTTGGACCAGTTAAACAGCTGGCTCTGGATCACAGACTGCCGATCCATCAACCGGCGGGCCTGAAAAGCGCCGAGGCCGCAGCAGAGCTCGCCGCTCTCGCCCCCGACATCGTGGTGGTGGTCGCCTACGGCCTGTTGTTGCCACAAAAAATTCTGGACATTCCGCGTCTTGGCTGCATCAACGTCCACGCCTCGCTGCTGCCGCGCTGGCGCGGCGCCGCCCCCATTCAACGGGCTATCGAAGCGGGAGATCCGCAAACCGGCGTAACCATCATGCGCATGGAAGCCGGTCTCGACACCGGACCGATGCTGCTCTCGGCAACCTGTCCCATTACCGCGATGGACACGGCTGCCACGCTGCAGGAGAAACTCGCTACCCAGGGCGTCGAAGCCCTCATCACTGCGCTGCAACAGATTGCCGATGGCGTCACAAATCCCCTGCCGCAGGACGACCGCCATGCCACCTACGCCGGTAAAATCAATAAGAGCGATGCACAACTGGACTGGCATCAGGATGCCCGCGCCCTGGAGCGCCGCGTGCGGGCCTTTAATCCCGTGCCGGTCGCCTTTGCGCTCCTCGCCAATGAACCCGTGCGCATCTGGGCGGCAACCGCCAGCGACGAAACAAGCGACCAACCCCCTGGCACAATTGTCGCTGCGCACGCCGACGGGATAACAATTGCGTGCGCACGGGGACAACTGGTCGTTACCGAATTGCAATTGCCGGGTAAAAAGAAATTGCCCGCGGCAGACCTGCTCAACAGCCGGGCCGCTCAATTTCGCCCCGGACTTAAGTTTCAGTCTCGAGATAACTGAAGCATGCTCGACGTGCGGGTGGCAGCGGCAAAAACCATTGCGGCGGTAGCGCAGGGCGGGCAGTCCCTGGGAGCGGCGCTAGCCAACTACCAGACGCAGGTTCCTCCGCGCGAGCGTCCGTTACTGCAGGAACTATGCTTTGGTACGCTCCGCCGTTTTCACCGTCAGCGGGCAATCGTCAACGCCCTGTTGGACAAACCTTTTAAAGCAAAAGATGCCGACGTCCTTGCGCTGCTGACCTGCGCGCTCTACCAAATGACGGACACCCGTATACCTGCTCACGCGGCGGTGAATCGATCCGTGGCTGCCTGCGCCGCGCTCGGCAAACCCTGGGCAAAACGGGTGGTTAACGCCCTGTTGCGGCGCTTCGAACGGGAGCGATCCGCCATCGAAACCAGGCTGGCGGACGACCCCGAGTTCCACAGCGCCCATCCATTATGGTTGTGGCAAAGCCTGCAGACGGCGTGGCCCGCACAGGCCGGTACAATTGTCGCGGGCAACAACGTGCGCCCACCCATGACGCTGCGGGTTAACCTCGCCAAAACCAGCCGCACCCACTACCTGGACGATTTGCGCGCAGCTGGTATGACGGCTACCGCCAGTACCCACAGTCAGGCCGGAGTGCAACTGGTGCAGCCGGTGCCGGTGGAACGGCTGCCCGGCTGGGCGCAGGGCAAAGTTAGCATCCAGGATGAAGCAGCCCAGTTGTGCTGCGAGTTGCTGGACCTGGCAGCGGGCCAGCGGGTACTCGACGCCTGCTGCGCGCCCGGTGGAAAGACCTGCCATATGCTGGAGCGGGAACCCGGCTTGGCGGAACTGGTAGCATTGGACATCGAATCCCGGCGGCTGGATCGGGTGCGCGAAAACCTCGATCGTCTCCGGCTGCACGCCACCCTGCTCGCCACTGATGCCAGCCAACCCCGGTGGTGGGACGGCACGCCGTTTCACCGCATTCTGGTGGATGCACCCTGTTCGGCAACCGGCGTTATCCGCCGTCATCCGGATATCAAACTGTTGCGCCAACCTGCGGATATCGCCAACCTGGCCGCCACCCAACTGCTATTGCTGCAACAGTTGTGGCCGATGCTGGCACCGGGTGGAAAATTGCTCTACGCCACCTGTTCCGTCCTGCCGCAGGAGAATGACGACGTGGTTCAGCAGTTCCTCGCCACGACCCCCAGCGCCAGACCCGTCACGCTGGATAAGCCCTGGGGCCTGGCGACCCGTTTGGGCAGGCAATTATTGCCAGGGATCGACGCGTGCGATGGCTTTTACTATGCATTGTTAACCAAGCCATCGGGAGTTACCGCCCCTGCTAATAGAATGCCCCCCTGATTTGAGTCCTTACAACCGATCTATTTTTGCTCGCCTAGAATCTCGCCGCGCGGGAATGCCACGCGGCACAATGCGCAGCAAACTGCTGCGCGCGTGCGCAGATATTGGTAAGCTGGACAGCGCCCAACTGTCGGTACTTTCCAGCGTAAATCCGCGCTGGCGCAATGCTACTACTCCGCACTGAACAGGCGGCTCCGCGGCCCGGCTCGAACGGGTTCCATGTGAACACCAGGCACTGGCAGGCAGGTTGGTGATAAACCCTCTAATAAAGGGCAGGTAAATGAAAATTATCATTATCGGTGCCGGTCAGGTGGGCGGCACCCTGGCGGAAAATCTGGCCAGCGAAGCCAATGACATCACGCTAATTGATCTCGATGGGGCGCGGCTGAGAGAACTGCAGGATCGGCTCGACATACGTACGGTCGTGGGCATGGGCTGCCATCCCGACGTGCTTATCTCAGCGGGGATTGAAGATGCCGACATGCTGGTGGCCGTGACCCGCAGCGACGAGGTGAACATGGTTGCCTGTCAGGTGGCCTACTCGCTGTTTCGCACACCCACCAAAATTGCGCGCGTTCGCGCCAACGACTACGTCCACCACGGCATGCGGGAAAAGCTGTTTGGCGACAACAATATGCCGGTGGATGTACTGATTACTCCGGAGCAGGTGGTCACCGACTACATCTATAAACTCATCGAACAACCCGGTGCCCTGCAGGTACTGGATTTTGCCGACGGCGTGGCCCAGTTGGTGGCGGTGCGCGCCTACCACGGCGGGCCCCTGGTGGGAAACCACCTCAGCTCACTGCGCGAACATATGCCTAACACCGATGCTCGAGTGGCCGCGATATTTCGACGCGACCGACCAATTGTTCCCGCGGGAGACACGGTTATCGAAGCGGGTGACGAGGTGTTTTTTATCGCCGCGCGGGAAAATATTCGTAAAGTCATGGGTGAGCTACGGCGCCTGGAAAAACCCTATCGCCGCTTGATTATTGCCGGCGGCGGCAACATCGGTTTTCGTCTGGCCAAAGCTCTGGAAGATAACTATAACGTTAAAATTATTGAATTTTCCGCCGAGCGCTGCGCCTTTTTATCGGAGCGCCTGGATAAAACCGTCGTACTTACGGGCATGGCTGGCAATCGCGATCTGCTGGTGGAAGAAAATATTGAAGATACCGACG
>JAYODD010000009.1:90776-118774 GCA_038106145.1 Gammaproteobacteria bacterium
TGATGGTTGTAATAGGGTCTGTGCTGTTGTAATAAATATTTTAATTTTCGTTGTTCTTTGTGGGGTTTACAAAGTCGTACCGTTTAAATATATTGTCCTCCATGCTCGCAAAACGACTCGGCGCCCGCAAAGTGATGACGCTGATCAGTAACGCCGTGTATGCCGACTTGATGCAAGGTGGAGAAATCGACATTGCCATTTCGCCACAACAGGCAACCACCAGCTCGCTGTTGACTCACGTCCGCCGTGGCGATACCGCCAATGTGCATTCCCTGCGGCGCGGCGCGGCGGAAGCGCTGGAAATAATCGCCCACGGCGATCGCAAAAGCTCCCGGGTAGTGGGGCGCAGTATTGAGGACATCAAGGTGCCACCTGGTACCACTATCGGCGCGGTGGTACGCAATGGCGAAGTAATTATGGCCCACCACGATGTGGTGATAGAAAACGATGACCACGTCATTGTCTTTGTGGTGGACAAACGTCACACCCGCGATATTGAAAAGTTGTTCCAGGTCGGATTTACTTTCTTCTGATGCACATACCAATTATCGCGCGCATTCTTGGCCTGTTGCTGATGTTATTCAGCGTCACCCTGATTCCACCGATAGCGGTGGCGTCCCTGTATGGCGAACAAACCCAGCATACCTTTTTCCTTGCCTTTGCGATTACCTTTTCAATCGGTGTTATGGTCTGGCTGCCCTACAGTCGCACGCAAATCGAATTGCGCACCCGCGACGGCTTTGTCATCACCGTGCTGTTCTGGGGGGTATTGGGCCTGGTCGGCGCATTGCCGTTGAGCCTGGTCGATCCTCTCAACCTTTCATTTACCGATGCGGTTTTTGAATCCATCTCCGGGCTGACAACCACCGGCGCTACGGTCATAACCGGACTCGATAACCTGCCCAAATCCATTTTGTATTATCGCCAGCAACTGCAGTGGCTGGGAGGCATCGGCATCGTAGTGATCGCGGTCGCGATTATGCCCATGCTCGGTATCGGCGGCATGCAGTTGTACCGCTCGGAAACCCCGGGACCCATTAAAGACAGCAAGCTGACACCGCGTATCACCGAAACGGCAAAGGCCCTGTTTATAATCTACGTTATTCTCACCATCGCCTGTATGGCAGCGTACTGGCTCGCTGGCATGAGTCTGTTTGATGCCCTTGCCCACAGTTTTTCCACCGTCGCTATCGGCGGATTTTCCACCCACGACGCGAGCATTGGTTATTTTGACAACCCACATATTATTTTTGTCTCCATATTTTTTATGATTATCTCGGGGTTGAATTTTGCTCTGCACTTTTTCGCCTGGAATCGCAAAAGCCTGCGCCATTATTTGCGCGACGCAGAGGCCAAGATGTATTTGTATATGTTGGCAAGCGGTGCGGTAATTGTCTGTGTCTATCTTTTTTTCACCCACACCTATTCTCTACAGGAAAGCCTGATACACGGGGTTTTCCAGCTGGTTTCGATTATGACGACAACCGGTTTTGCCACCGACAATTTCAGTCAATGGCCGAGCTTTTTACCTTTTTTCCTGCTTTTTTTGTCTTTTTTCGGTGCCTGTGCCGGCTCCACCGGGGGCGGCATCAAGGTGGGTCGTATGATGATCATGGCGAAACAGGGGTTGCGGGAAATATATCGCCTGATTCATCCCAGCGCGGTTTTTCCCATGAAAGTCAATCAGCGCATTATTCCGGATCGCGTCGCGGATGCCGTCTGGGCGTTTTTTGGCGTATATCTGGCGGTATTTTACGCCATCGTGTTGCTGCTACTGGCCTCTGGCCTGGACTACGTGACAGCGTGGTCGGCTACCGCGGCTTCGCTGAACAATCTCGGCCCGGGGCTGGGCGATGTCGCCCACCATTATGGACAGATCAACAATTTTGCAAAGTGGGTACTGTGCGCCGGCATGCTGCTCGGCCGTCTGGAAATTTTTACGCTGTTGGTGTTGTTTACACCGATGTTCTGGCGGCGTTGATTTTTTCTAGTCACTTACGGCCATTCTACGCAATCACGTCCACTGCTGGTCGGTGACGTGTTTGACCAGATGCACGTTGGACCCGGTGTCCATATCAACAATGATGTGAGCGCAGTTGGACACCGCTGGCGGCTGCCACAACTGCTGCAACGATTTGCCGTCGATATCCGCTAATACGCTCCTGATCCAGGCGCCGTGGCTGACTACCGCCACCTCCTGACCCGGAAAACCATTATTGATTTCCCGCAAGGCCGCGCGGCTACGCTCCTGCAGTCGCGCAAATGTTTCCGCACCGGCAAGCCTGAACAAATGGGGCTTTTCGCGAAAAGCAAAATGCTCACGCGGATAAAGGGCCGCCACCTGTTTATACAGTAATCCCTCCCACGGGCCGAGGTAAATTTCACGCAATTCGTCGCGGTGCACAATTTCTGCCGCGCGCTGCGCAAAAACTATCGCCGCCGTCTGTCGCGCGCGCTGACTACTGCTGCAGAATATCCGGGCAAAGTTTATTCCCTGTAACGCCGTTGCCAGCGCTTGCGCCTGGACGATCCCCTGAGGGGTCAACACGGACTCGCTCTGTCCCTGCACTCTTCCTTCGGCATTCCAGTCGGTCTCACCGTGGCGCATAAGGTGTATACGGGTTAATGGCATTGCCTGCGCGCCCGGCTTTGATGACGCTGCCAAATTACCAGCGCTCCCCACTGGGTCTGAGGTCCAGTTCGAACGTCCATGCGGACGAATGTTGTCGCGAAAGTTGAAAAACTGATTCGGCAATCGCCGCCGGTTGCAGGAAAAAATCGTCGGGCTCGTTAACGCGCAGCGCGCGGGTGCGGGGAATGTCGATAACACCGTCAATGATCACCAGCGCCACATGGACTCCCTGTGGACCGTAAGCGCGGGCCAGAGACTGGGTCAGGTTGCGTTGCGCAGCCTTGGCGGAGGCAAAAGCCGCGAAATTTTCCCCACCGCGCAGGGACGCTGTCGCGCCTATCACCAGTAAATTACCCTTGCCCGCCGATACCATATCCGGCACAAACGCCTGTGCCACAGCGAGCAGGCCCAATGCATTCGCTTGCCAGGCAGCGGTAAAATCTTCCAGCGAAATATCCAGCGCACGTCCACGCACACCGGAACCCGCGTTGTACACCACGGTCTCGACGACGCCGAGCTGTTCCTTGATCTGTGCAGCCACACTCTCGACTGAGTGGGGATTGGTCAAATCACAACTAAATCCCTGTGCATTCGGTACGCCCGCCACGAGTTCGGTCAGCGCCATTTGATTACGCGCCAACATGGCCACCCGATAACCTGCCGCGGCAAAACGCTGACTGATATTCAGACCATGGCCGGGGCCAACCCCGGCTACAATACAGACGGGTTTGTGCATAGCAACTCCTCCTGGTCGTGCGTCATCAACGTTACTGTCTGATGCAATTTATTCCTGGCAATGATCAGGGAGCCAACCGGTTCACCGCCCAGTCTGCGCCGGACTCGTCCAGTAAATAGCGAAAGCGGTCGTGCAAACGACTTTCGCCGCCCTGCCAGAACTCGAATTCGCGCGGGGTTACACGGTAACCACCCCAAAAATCCGGGGCGGGAACATCGCGCCCCGCGAATTTTTTTTGGCGCTCCGCGTACTGACTTTCCAGCACAGATCGGGAGACGAGGGTACGACTTTGCGGCGATGCCCACGCCGCGAGCTGACTTTCCCGGGGTCGGGTGACAAAATACTTGTCTACTTCAGAGCGGGAGAGCGGTCGGGCGATGCCGCCGATCATCACCTGGCGATCCAGTTGCAGCCAGGGGAAAAGCAGGCTTACGCGGGAGTTGGCGCTAATCTCCAGGGCCTTGCGACTTTCCATATTGGTGTAAAACACCGCGCCGTGATCGTCAAAGTGTTTCAATAACACCGTGCGTTGCGAGGGTAGACCGGAATCGGCCACGGTCGCCAGCACCATTGCGGTGGGATCCTGAATACCCGCGTCCGTGGCCTGCCGCAACCACAACGCGAATTGCTCGAATGGTGAAGGGCGTAAACTCGCGCGCGTTAAACGGCCGTATTGGTATTCGCGCCTGGTATCTTCCAGAGACATAGATTTGTCACCACTGATTGTGCGCCGGTTAACCGGCTGCCAGTCCTCCGTCCAGAGAAATCGCCACCCCATTCATAAAACCATTATCGTCGCAGCACGCCCACAGCATGGCCTGGACGATCTCTTCGGTTTCACCCAGGCGTTGCATGGGATTGCCCTGGAGCAAATTTTCCAGTTTCTTGCCGCCCGCCACATTCAAACCCTTTTCCAGCAGGGGCGTTTTTGAAAATGCCGGACAGATGGCATTCACGCGAATATTCCTGCGCCCATATTCCAGCGCAGCGGATTTGGTCAGGCCTATCACCCCGTGTTTCCCGGCGCTGTAGATTCCCAGGAACGGGGCGCCCATGACGCCCGCCGCGGAACTCACGTTAAGAATACTACCGCCGGGCTGTTGCAACATCTGGATAAGCTCGAACTTCATGCATAAAAACACGCCTTTCAAATTTATATTATTGGTGTGATCCCACATCGCTTCGTCGCAATCGTGAATGCGCAGCTTTTGCTGTGCGACACCGGCATTATTGACCGCCACGTCGAGACGTCCGTACCGTTCCACACACGCCTTCACGAACGCCTCCACCTGTGTCCCCTGGCTGACGTCGCAAGCCATGGATAATACCTCCCAACCCTGGCCACGCAACGCCTCACCAACAGCCTCCACTGCCGTTTCGTTCACATCGCAAATCGCCAGCCTGGCGCCAGCCTCCGCAAAACGCTGTGCGGCCAACTCGCCGAATCCCGAGCCGGCGCCGGTAATAAGCACCACCTTGTCGCTGTAATCGTAATGAGTTTTCACGCAATTTTTCCCTGGAAGGGTGCGTTGTCACGCACAAATGGTATACACAACGACGACCAATATTGTCGGGCCGCAAACTCTAAATTGATTTAACCAGATGTCCACCATCGACCGCCAGCGTCGCTCCGTTAATAAATGAACCGGCGTCACTGGCCAGCAGCAGCAGCGGTCCGTTCATTTCCTGTAATTCTCCCAGGCGCCCCGCTGGCGTTGCCTGAATGTAGCGTTTTCCGGCCTCGCTCTCGAAATATTCGTCATTCATCTCGGTTTTAAAGTATCCCGGACAAATGGCATTGACGCGAATATTTTTTCCGGCCAGCTCGAGGGCCAGGTGTTTGGTCAGCTGAATAACGCCCGCCTTGGAAGCGGCGTAAACTCCGTGACCCACACTGGTGGAAAGCCCCAGTATGGAAGCGATATTAATGATAACGCCAGCGCGATCGGCGGCGAGCAGACGCCGCGCGGCCTCCGCCGCAACCACCCAGGCACCTTTAAGATTGGTGTCCATCACAAAATCCCAATCCGCTTCGCGGGTTTTGTGTACGGTCTTTGGAACCGCCACCCCCGCGTTATTGATCACCAAGTCCACCGTGCCGAATGCCTGTTGGGCCGCGTCGAACGCCCGCGCAACGCTGGCGCTGTCGGTAACATCCAGGTTTACCGCACACGCTTGCCGATTGCTGGCGTGTAACTCCTCCACTAACGCCTGGAGGCGCTCCACCCGCCTTGCCGCCACCACCACCTTCGCACCGGCGCCCGCCAGCACCCGCGCAAAATGCATCCCAAAACCGCTCGAAGCGCCGGTGACCAACGCAACTTTTCCGCTGATATCAAAACACGTGCTAAGCGAATTACTGGTCACGTTAACTTCCTCGGGTGATTTACCGCCCCTAGGGGCGCAATACCAGCTTGCCTTTCACATCCCGCCCGGTGATTTTCAAAATCGCCTGAACCCCTTCCGCCAGCGGATAAACTCTGTCAATAATCGGCGCCACTTTCCCCGCCTGAACCCATTTGAACAGTTCCCGCATATTGGCCGCATGATCATCGGGCTGCTTCTGGGTAAAGGTTCCCCAGAACACGCCCACCAGCGAGTAACCCTTTACCAGGGTCAGGTTGACCGGCAGCGTCGGAATGCGCCCGGACGCAAAACCAATCACCAGCAAGCGCCCGTTCCAGGCCATCGCCCGGGAGCAGGCGTCAAACGCATCGCCGCCCACGGCGTCGTACACCACATCGGCACCCTTGCCTTCGGTAAGTGCTTTGATACGTTTGTTTAAATCCTCCTCCGCGTAATTAATGCCATCATCCGCGCCCTGGGATTTGGCAAACGCCAGTTTTTCCGCGCTGGAACACACGGCAATCACCCGCGCGCCGATGGCCTTGCCGATTTGCACCGCGCCAATGCCGGTACCGCCGGCGGCACCCAGCACCACCAGCGTTTCCCCGGGCTGCAGGGCCGCGCGTTGGCGCAAGGCATGGTGCGCAGTGCCGGTTGCACAAATCAGCGCGGCCGCCTGGTCGTAGCCCAACCCTTCCGGGATGGGGAATAAAATGTTGGCGTCGACAACCACTTTTTCGGCATAGGCGCCGAAGCCGGGGAACCAGCCGAGCACCGCCTGCCCGGGTTTGACGGTGCTCACCCCCTCCCCCAACTCCAGCACATCCCCGCTAAATTCTCCGCCGGGGCTAAAAGGCGGTTCCGGTCGCGACTGGTATTTGCCCTGCACCAGTAATCCGTCGGGGAAATTAACACCAATCGCGCGCACCTTGACCAGCACCTGCCCGGGACCGGGGACCGGGTCCGGCATGTCCCGATAGACCAGATCTTCAATGTTGCCATAGGCTTCGCAAACCAGTGCTTTCATGGTGCAATCAACTCCGTTGTCCTGTGATTACTAAACTGTTTTATCGGTTAACGCCCGCTTACCATCATCAAAGGTACGCGGTTAAGCATAGCGGCGCACCAGGGATTTGCCCAGGGACATCATATGCACCTGGTCGGGACCGTCGGCAAAACGTATCTGGCGGGCGTAGTTATAGGCTTCGGCAAGAAAATAGTCTTCCGTGAGACCACCCGCGCCGTGCACCTGGATGGCGCGATCAATAACCCGCGCCGCCATGGACGGCGTAACCACCTTGATGGCGGCGATTAAATCACGGGCTTCCTTCACGCCCTCCCGGTCGATCTTTTCCGCCGCCATCAGCGTCAACAGGCGTGCCTGTTCGATGTCGCAAAAAGACTGTGCGATATCTTCCCGCACCGACTGGTGCTCACTCAGTTTGCGGCCAAAAGTGCTGCGGGTTTCCACGCGTTGGCACATCAACTCGAGGGCCCGCTGCGCGCAACCGATCAAACGCATACAGTGATGAATGCGTCCCGGGCCGAGCCGCCCCTGGGCGATTTCAAACCCGCGCCCTTCCCCCAGCAGTAAATTTTCCGCGGGCACACGCACATTGTCGAAGACAATTTCGGCTTCGCCCAGGGGCGCGCCGAGGTAACCGAGGGTGGTCAGCGGACGAATAATGTGCAATCCCGGCGTATCCTTGGGCACCAGAATTTGCGATTGCTGGGCGTGGCGATTGGGGTTATCCGGGTCTGTTTTGCCCATAACAATCACGATTTTACAGGCTTCGTGCATAATCCCCGTGATAAACCACTTGCGTCCATTGATCACGTAATCATCGCCATCGCGAACGATGGAACACTGCACGTTAGTAGCGTCTGAACTTGCCACGTCGGGCTCGGTCATGGCAAAGGATGAGCGAATCTCGCCTTCCAGAAGGGGTTTTAACCATTTTTCTTTCTGCGCTTCCGTGCCGTACTTGATAAACACTTCCATATTTCCCGTATCCGGCGCGTTACAGTTGAACACCTGTGGCGCCCACAGCACGCGGCCCATTATTTCCGCCAGCGGCGCATAGTCGACGTTGCTCAGCCCATCCTCGCATTCGTGGGCCGGCAGAAATAAATTCCACAGGCCCAGTGCCCGCGCCTTCGCTTTCAGGGTCTGCAGCAGGGGTGGTGTCGCCCACGGATTGTCAGTGGTGTGCAGGTAGTGGGCGTAGTCTTTTTCCACTGGATAGATTTCTTCATCCATAAATTTTTGCAGTAAGTCGCGCAACGCCACGGCTTTATCGGATAATTGGGTGTTCATGGTGCTCTACCTTCTTTTGCGGAGTCTGTGGGTTCTATGGACACGGGGTTTAACCGGACCTCATCGCCAGCAGCGCGTTAAACAAGGGTCAGCGCGTGGCGCCGATCAGGTGCATCGAGATGGGCGAGCTGATTGAATGCCGCCAGGGTTATGCGCTCCCGATCACAGTAAAACCGCGTCACCGACGTGTTTCTGACCTGCAGCATCAATTCCACCGCGGTTTGATCCGAGAGCCCGAGCACCCGCTTCAGCGCCAGTCCCGTGGGTCCGCCAGAGGAGACTACCAGTATGCGCTCTCCCCGGCTGGACTGCTGAATGGCGCCGAGCGCGGCTCTGACCCGCTGTTCAAACTGCTGCCAGGTTTCATTGACCGTACCTGCTCGTTCCACCGCCGCGTCCAGACTGCCGTTCATCCAGGCCTCCAGGGTGGCGCGCAGTTGGTGAAAAAAAGTTTGCGGGTGCGGGGAGATGTTGCCGTCGCCACCATTAAACTGCGCATGAATTTTCATCAACGGACGAAAGCTAAATTCGTTGAAGCCAGGTTCTATACGCGGCTTCCAGGAAGCACCCATGGCCTCGCCAATGCCCACCAGGGTCTCGCGATGGCGACGCAGATCGCCGCTGACGACCTTATCGAAATGCAATCCCCGTTCGCGAAAATAGTCACCGAGCCAACGCGCCTGCTGCCAGCCCAACGGCGACAGCTGGTCATAATCCACCGCCCCCAGGGATGCCTGCCCGTGACGCACAAAGTAGATTTCGCTCATCCGCTCACTCGATTCCGTGGGGGTTCCACAACGCAGCCCCATGCTGAACCTGGCGTGGAGGTCGCAGCATAGAGCAACGCATTACATTTATATAATTTATTTTATGAATGTGTTTATATTAACAATAATGATGAAGAGCGCCCGGGCCATTTTTGCACACCGTCCGCGCGGCCGCAGGAAACCTTAACCATGCGACTGAACAACGTCGATCTCAATTTGTTTGTGGTGTTCGATGCCATTTACTCGGAGCGCAACCTCACCCGCGCCGCGGAGGTTTTGCACGTCACTCAACCCGCCGTCAGCAATGCGCTGCGACGCCTGCGCGCCACTTTCGGCGACCCCCTGTTCGTGCGCTCACCGCAGGGCATGCTGCCAACACCCATGGCGGAAAGTGTGATCGGCCGAGTGCGGGAAGCCCTGCAAATGCTGGACAACAGTTTGCTCGAACACGATCGCTTCGCGGCCAGCTCGTCAGAAAAAGTATTTCGAGTGATTATGGGGGATCTGCCCGAGGCGCTGTATTTACCCAGGCTGCTGCAACATCTTCAAGTACAGGCGCCGCGGGCGAGTGTACAAAGCTTTCCCCTGGCGCGGGAGACTGTACCCCTTGAACTGGCCAATGGCGGCGCCGACTTTGCGATCGAGCCACCCCTGTTGTCCGATCCTCAACTGTGCAGTTCCCCGCTGCTCAAGGACGAGTACGTCTGTGTGCTGCGCCCGGGTCACCCGGCCTGCACCTCCCCACTGTCTTTGGCCACTTATCTGGCATTGCAACACATCCATATCTCCAGCCGCCGCAGGGGTCTGGGACACGTTGATCTCGCGCTGCAGACGCTGGGCCAAAAGCGGAGACTGGCGCTACGCGCCCAGCATTACATGGTGGCCACCCTGATTGTGGCGCGCACCGACCTGGCCCTGAGCATGCCCCGCGGCCTGGCCGCGCAATCGGGTCTGGCGATCCGCCCCCTTCCATTTGCCGTGGAGCCACTGTCGCTTAGCCTGTATTGGCATAAAAGCGCGGATAACGATCCCGCCAGTCGTTGGTTTCGCGAAATGTTTGCCGCCACCACCGTCCCGGTCTAAACAGCGGCGCTGCGCGCGGGGGTCCCCAAAATCATCGCCATAACGGCAAATCCACTGGCAATCCTGGGTTCGCCAATTACAATAGGCCAAATAATACCAACAAGCAGCTCAGGGGAATTGGCATGGGAATGCGGCAACAGCTCGTAGCGGGATTACTGCTGGGACTCTTGATCCGCGAGGGTTATGCGGCCGGATCAACTCAGTCCAACGAATTTCTGCACGAGGAGGATCTATTCGGCGACATCCCTTCGGTGAGTGTCGCCACGCGCCTCGAACAAACGTTGGCCAAAACTCCCGCCAGCGTTACCGTCATCGACCATAATCTGATTCGCAGTATTGGCGCACAGAATTTGGTGGATGTTTTTCGACTGGTACCCGGATTTCAGTCCTATATGGTCAACGGCAACCGCTTCGGCGTGTCCGCCCACGGCATAGGCAAAGAGTTCCCCAACCACCTGGAAGTAATGATCGACGGCCGCTCGGTGTACGAACCGTTGCTGTCCACCGTGAGCTGGGGCTCCCTGGGGCTCAACATCGAAGACATCGATCACATCGAAATCGTGCGCGGCTCAAGCGCCCCGACCCATGGCTCCAATGCGTTTCTCGGCGCGGTAAATATTGTCACTCGGCAACCGGTGCAGGATACCGGCACTGCTATACGTACCACAGTTGGCTCCCGCGACACGCAAAACATCAGCGTGCGCCACAACGATCGCTTCGGCAAATTGCATTACCGGTTAAGCCTGGGATATCTGCACAATGATGGCTTTCCGGGCTTTTATGCACCCGGAGAAAATAGTGGCCCCCTTGAAGACGGCGCCGAAACCTATCAATTTAATTTTCTCGGCAGTTACACCCCCTCCCTCAGCGATACCTTGGATATCAGCCTGGGCTACGCCCACGATCGCATGGGTTTCGGCGACGCTGACCATCCGGATGCATTTATGCCGACCCGGTTTGAAGCACACCATCAGTCACTAAAATGGGTGCGCCTGCTGAAGGACGGCGACCAGCTACAGATCCACGGTTATCACAACGCCCTCAAAGGCGGTGGTAGAAGCGAACTGGGCCTGGGGTCCGATTTTTTTGGTGTCAGCCCGCAACTTTTTGAACTCATCCTCGGGGTCCCCGACCACCAGCTTTATTCTAATCTGGATATCGCATCCGAGCGCTACGATCTGGAGCTACAGCACCAGGTTAACCTGACCAATACCCTGCGCGGTGTCTGGGGTCTGGGTGGTCGCTCGGAATATGCGGAGAGTGCGGTCCTGTTGAACCGCAGCGACAGGGTCTGGGAACAGGCGTTTCGCGCATTCGGGCACCTCGAATGGCAGCCGACGGTGCCATTGTCGTTCAACCTGGGCGTTATGATCGAAAAAACCTTCGTCGACACCTTGATGTCTCCTCGCGTGGCGGTCAACTATCAACTCGCCGACGGGCAGGCGTTACGGGCAAGCTTCGGTCAGGGACGTCGCGCGCCATCTATTTTGGAAGCCCAGGAATACCAGGTATTCAAAATCGCCGGTCAGGTTATCGACCCTTCTCGCCAGGTAGCCAGCGACCTCGAAGAGGAACGACTGACCAGCTATGAACTGGGCTATTTCGGCAGTTTTCTGGCGGACCGATTGAGCGTTGATGTGCGCTTTTACCGCGAAGAAATTCGCGATGGCATGCTTGATATCCGCGCGCCCTGGGCACCTGAACCACCGCTAACGTCACCACCGTTGACCGACACGATTCTGGAACGGGATAACGCCGGTGACTGGACGACATCCGGGGCCGAACTCCAGCTGGTGTATCGCCCCGGCGCACGCTCCCTCCTGCGGCTGCACTACGCCAACCAGGATCTGGATAGTCGCGTGGTCCGCCGCTACCTGCCGGTATTCGAAACCCAGGATATCGACAATCACCAGGCGCGGCACTCCGGGGGCCTGGCGCTCACCCACCGCTTTAACGAGGCCTGGGATGCGGGACTGTTTACCTATTACCAAAGCGACGTCAAGTGGCACAATGGCAACGCTATTGAAGAATTTACCCGAGTAGATGCCCAGGCCAGCTATACTTTCACGGTGGGACGGACGCGCGGCAGCGTACAGTTTATTGTGCAAAATCTGGGTGGGGACTACTCTGAATATAACGAAGAAAATATATTTGAGACCCGGGGCTACATAAAATTCGAATTGCTGCTTCCGTAAATACGACCCACTGGTGGCTGGCGGTTGTCGCGATGAACAAAGCTAGATCCGCGGAATCCGGCGTCGCGGTTACGGCGGTAAAAAACAGGGATGTAGGTGTGAAGGATTGTGTTACACATGGCAAGAGTGCCGCCAGAATCCCGGTGTTCGTGGTGGCAACGCTTGCGGGACTGTGGGTTTCCGCAGCCGCGCTGGCTGCCCCTCTGGCTTTGACCCCCACACCTTCCATCCACGTTTTACTGTCCAACGAAGACACCTACTACATCGAGGTTGCGCAAACCATGCGGGACATCCTGTCCCGTGAACAACCGGAGCTCGTGGTTACCACACGGTTGCTGGACCAGGCCCCGCAGTCCTCTCCGGCCAGGGGCGCCTATATTGTTGCCGTCGGCACACCCGCCACCGAATACGCGCTCATTCATTACGCGGATACCCCCTTGCTGAGCCTGTTCATACCCAAATCCGCCTGGGACCAACTGTCGGCCGAGCATAAGCGCACCGCACCCATCGGCGCGGTGGTCATCGATCAACCCGTTGGTCGCAGCATCGCCCTGGGGGAACTTCTTGCGCCGTCGGCAAAAACCATCGCCACCGTACTCGGCAAGGCGTCCCGCGATTTGTTGGAAGAGCTTGAACAGGAAACCCGGCGGCGGCAACTCCGGTTGCGATACGCGGAATTAGACGAGGGCGACGACCCGCTCTCCGCGTTGACCCCCGTGGTCGAATCCGCGGATATATTTATCGCTATTCCCGACCACGCGGTGTTCAACCGAGCGACTGCCAAGTGGGTGCTGTACCTCGGCTATCGCCAGCAAATTCCGGTTATCGGTTTTTCCCGCTCCTACAGCGAAGCGGGAGCCCTGGCCTCGGTGTTTTCCACGCCGCAAAATATCGGCCAGCAGGGGGGCGAACTGGTGCTGGACCTGGTGAGCGGCAAACAAGCTGCCGTCTGGCAAACACATTACCCGAGGTACTACACGCTGCATACAAACAAAGTCGTCGCCCGCGCCCTGGGCATTCATTTGCCCAACCAAGCCACCCTGTACAGGATGTACGCAGAAGCTCTTGTCCGCCACCCGTGAGTGGTTCAATCGTACAGTTTTTCACGCAAACCCTGCACGGGCGCTTGCTGCTGGCTACCGCTGTGCCGCCGTTGTTGATGACGGTGCTGCTAACCGCCAATTCCGTCTGGGATCGGCACTCCAGTATTCGCAGTTTGTTATACGGCACCGGCAACAGCACCACCGCCTACCTGGCCAGGACCGCAGATTTCGCGCTGTACTCGGGCAATAAAACACTACTTTCCTCCCTGGCGGCATCCACCGCGCAAATTAACACCATCAGCGGTGTCGCGTTCCTGGATGCCGAGTACACCGTTATAACCGCGTCCAGACACTTTCCACTGTCGGATGATTTGCTGGGCTTTCCGCCCACGTCATTTCCCGTCGAATTAGCCGGGCATCTGTATTTTATACAACCGGTGTTACTCACAGACGTACAGGTGGATGACTACAGCGCCCTGAGCGGTAATCCCACAGACAGGGAGCCGATTGGTTGGGTAATGGTCGCCCTCGACCTGAGCAGCAGCATCACCGAGCGTCGCGAGGTGCTGGCCAGCAGTATCGCCATCGCGGCAGTAGTGATGCTGACCGCTTTTATTTTGACCTACATCCTCAGTCGCTCGGTGATCGCGCCCATCAGACAACTCACGCAAACCGTCAGCCTGATGGAGCGGGGCGATTTAACGGCCCGGGTCGAGGCGACTACCCGGGATGAATTGGCCAGCCTGGCCCATGGCATTAACCACCTGGCCCGCTCGGTAGGCAGAAGTCAGCAAGAACTGGAACACCGAATTTATCAGGCAACCGTTCGCTTGCAGGACGCCATGAAAGATCTGCAAGCGAAAAACCTGGCGCTGGAAAATGCCACGCGGGAGGCGGAAACCGCCAATCAGGCCAAAAGCGATTTTCTCGCCAGAATGAGCCACGAACTGCGCACGCCCCTGACATCCATACAGGGCTTTGTGCGCCTGCTGGAAAAGTCCTCCCTGGTGCCCTCTGAAAAATATTATTGTTCGATCATCGATCAGGCCGCCACCCAGCTACTGCATCTGATCGATGATATTCTCGAATTCGCCCGTATTCAGGACGCCAGCGCGAAGCTGGAAAGCGGGCCTTTCAATCTCGTCGACTGCGTCGAAACTCCATTGCAGCTACTGGCGCCCACCGCCCATGACAAGGGGGTGGAACTCATTCTCGATATTGCCCCTGACGTGCCGACAGATTTCATCGGCGACGCGGTACGGGTTCGTCAGATACTGTCAAATCTGGTGGCCAATGCCATCAAATTCACCGCCGATGGTTTTGTCCACGTGGCAATTACCGTTGACGCCTGGAGCGCACAGACCGCCACCGTAAAAATACAGGTAAAAGACACCGGAATCGGTATCCCTGAGGAAAAACAGCAGCATATATTCGAGGCATTTATTCAGGCGGATACCTCCATATCCCGCAGGTTCGGCGGGACCGGTCTGGGTCTTGCTATTGTCAAAACCTATGTAGAGTTGATGGGCGGCACCATTGCCCTCGACAGTACGGAGGAGGTCGGCACGAAGATAACCGTACTTCTACCCCTCTCCCGCCAACAACCCGGCGAACCCCCCTGGCTCAATCCCTGGGACATCGCGGTGTATGACCCGGACCACCTGTCGCGCCTGGCGCTGCAACATACCCTGCAACGCTTCATCAGTCGGGTCGCCGTATTTGGCGCTCTGGATGAGCTCGAAAAATATCTGTCCTCCGGCCGGTGCCAGGCGGTGGTGGTGGGCAACAATGTGGTGGCGTCCACCGAAGCCAGCCTGGACACCATGACCACCATTAGAGGGTTCTCGCGCATCCCGATGATCGCCATCTCGTCCCTCGAAAAATTGCATCAGATCATCGGACAGGAACAGGCGGTGACCGCTCTACAGCCAGTGACTTTTCTCAGCAAACCCGCCGGGGTGAATGAGCTGCACAGCGCCCTGGTGCAGATGGTCAACGACGGCGGCGTTAGCGATCCGGGCCCCCTGCCCGATACCCATAAACCGCTAACCGATGTTGACGTGCTGGTGGCCGAGGACAACAACTTCAGCAGACTTTTATTACAAACCTTACTGGAACGAGTCGGTTGCGACTGCCTGGCAGTGGCGAATGGCGAGGAAGCGATTCGCGCCACCGCCAACCGCAAATTTGACGCGCTACTGATCGATGTGCACATGCCCGGCATCGACGGTATCGAGGCGGTCAGGCGCATCAGAAGGAGCGACAACCCCAACAGCGGCGCTCCAATCATTGCGCTCACCGCTGACATTTTGCAGCACGAGGAGGAACGTATGCGTGAAGCCGGTGCCAATGAGCTGCTACTAAAACCAATCGACGAAAACCGGTTGATTCAAACCTTGATCAGTCTGATTGGCAAGCCCGCCCAACCGTTGCCGGATTTACGCGAGGTCGGCCAAGCCATTCCGAAAGCCCTGTTCGTGAGCGAAGTTGATAGCCTGGTGAAGGGAGCCCGCAAGGCCTTTGAGCAGGAACAACCGGAAGATTTGCGGGAAATTGTGCACCAACTGCTGGGTATCGCCGGCGTGTTCAAGCTGCCCGCACTGGAAGCGGCGGTGCGCGATCTACACCACCACATCGCCAACCGTAACCAGCGCCATATATCGTCGGCGCTGGCGGCCGTGGAAAACCTCGCCGGAGAGTTACAGCGGGAGCTGGCCGCTACTCCTGAAAATTAGTCTGGCCAGAGGCCGCGCCCTAACGTCAGAGGACCCGTACGCGAATGACGCCCGGCACCTGCTGAATTGCTGCCACAATATCCGCCGCCACCGCTTCTTCCACGTCAATAATATTGTAAGCGATATCCTCGCGGCTCTTGTTCACCAGGTCGAGGACGTTGTTGTTGCGCTCCGCAAGAATTGCCAACACATTACCCAGCACCTTGGGCACATTGGCGTTGCTGACCGTAATGCGGTGACCGCCATTGCGTGCCATGGCCGTTGGCGGAAAATTCACCGAGTTTTTGATATTTCCGTTTTCCAGAAAATCCATTAACTGGTCGGCGGCCATGACCGCGCAGTTTTCCTCGGCCTCCCGCGTACTGGCGCCGATATGCGGCATCAGCAACACATTCTTTCTACCCAACAATGACGGCTCTGGAAAATCGCTGATATAGCCACCGATGCGGCCCTTATCCAGCGCCGCGAGTAATGCCGGTACCTCAACCACCGCTTCCCGCGCGAAATTAAGTAGCTTGGCGCCCGGACGCATATGCCCAAGGGCCTCGGCGTTTATCATGTGCCGGGTACTCTCGATAGCCGGCACGTGCAGGGTCACAAAGTCCGAACGGGCCAGCAGGCTCTGCAGGTTATCCATTTTTTCCACCCGGCTGGACAGGCGCCAGGCCGCTTCCACGGAAATGGCCGGATCAAACCCCACCACCTTCATGCCCAGTTCTAATGCCATATTGGCAACAATCGCGCCGATCGCACCGAGGCCAACCACGCCCAGGGTTTTATCGAACAGTTCCGAACCAGCGAAACGTTTTTTCTCTTGCTCCAGTAACGCGGACATCTCCTGCGCGTTGTCGATATTCGTCAATGTCTGTACATAGTTGATGCCGCCAATAATATCGCGACAACCGAGCAACAGCGCCACCGCCACCAGTTCCTTGACCGCGTTGGCGTTGGCGCCAGGGGTATTAAATACCACCACCCCCGCCTGGGAACATTTCGCCAGGGGAATATTGTTAGTGCCGGCGCCGGCCCGGCCAATCGCCACCACACTGGCGGCGAGAGGTTCTTCGTGCAGGTTGTGGCTGCGCAATAACACCGCGTCGGGGTTGGTGAATTCGCTGGCAATTTCGTAGCGATCGCGGGGAAAGCGGTCGAGTCCGCGACTGGAAATCTGGTTGTAGGTGCGTACTTTGAACATGGTCGTTTCCAATTGACTGGCCAGAGAAAAACTGGCGATAGAAAATAAACGGCTATTTGACCTGCTGATAGGCCCAGTCCAGCCACGGCATCAACGCTTCGAGATCCCGTTGCTCGACGCTCGCCCCGCACCAGATGCGCAAACCCGCCGGGGCATCCCGGTAGGCGCCGATGTCGTAGGCCACACCCTCGGTGTCGAGTAATTTGGCCATCTGTTTAACCCGCTCTTCGGTCAGGTCGAGAATAAGGCACACGCTGGTGTTGGAACGAATGGATTGGTCCGCCGCCAGAAATCGAATCCAGTCGCGGGTCTCGACAAACTGTTCCAGCACCGCCAGATTGTCCAGGGATTTTTCGATAGTGGCTTCCACACCCCCGAGGGATTTTACCCAGCCGAGGGCATCCAGATAATCGGCGACGCACAGCATGGACGGCGTGTTGATGGTTTCTCCGCGAAACACCCCTTCGAGCAGCTTGCCATTTTTGGTCATGCGAAAAATTTTCGGCAGCGGCCAGGGTGGCGTGTAACTTTCCAGGCGCTCAACCGCTCGCGGACTCAGTATCAACATCCCATGTGCACCTTCACCGCCGAGCACTTTCTGCCAGCTAAAAGTCACCACATCCAGTTTGAGCCAGGGCAGCGCCATGGCAAACACCGCCGAGGTGGCGTCGCAGATGGTTAAACCCGCCCGGTCATCGCGAATCCAGTCGCCAGTGGGAACCTTCACGCCGGAAGTCGTGCCATTCCAGGTAAATACCGTATCGTGATCCGGGTTGGCCACCGACAGGTCGGGCAGCTGGCCGTAATCCGCCCGGTAAACATGCACGTTTTCCAGGCGCAATTGTTTGGTGATGTCGCTTACCCAGCCATCGCCAAAGGATTCCCAGGCGAAAACGTCCACCGGCCGCGGACCCAACAGCGACCACAAGGCCATTTCCATGGCTCCCGTATCGGAGGCGGGCACTACGCCGACCCGATAGCCCGCGGGCAAACCCAGTAGTTCAGCGGTTTCGTCACAGGCTTTTTGCAGGGCCAGCTTACCAATGGCGGAGCGGTGGGAGCGGCCCAATGTGGTGATATCCAGCGCGCCGAGATCATAGCCAGGGCGTTTGCTACAGGGGCCCGATGAAAAATTGGGATTCTCCGGCCTCAATGTCGGTTTCATGGTGATCCTTGCGGGGGCGAATAAAAGAAAGGGTGGCAATTTTACTGGTGTCGCTCCAGCAAATAAAGGGATAGCCCGCGGTTAATCCAAGCATTTTTCCAATACCTACGCCGCGGGGGGGCGTTACTGCTGACACCACAACGCCACCGGCGGAACCTTCCTACCCGCCGGTAGTATCGATCTTGCGGGCGAGTATAATTGGTCTCGATTGTGCGAACACCCGACACACACCCCTAACCCGCTGGTTAATCGGTAGCACCTGAACCATGACGTCCAAAACCGGATACCAATCCGCCTTCAGAGCGAATTTTTTTGCTGGCCAGACCATTGTCGTCACTGGCGGCGGGAGCGGCATCGGCCGCTGTACCGCCCACGAACTGGCCTCCCTTGGCGCCTTCGTGATACTGATCGGACGCAGCGTCGACAAGCTGCAAAAAGTTAGCGGTGAGTTACGCGAAGATGGTTTTGACAGTGCTTACTACGCGCTCGATATTCGCAACGGCGAAGACGTCGTCGCCACCGTCGCCGCCATTATCGAACGCCACGGCCGCATCGACGGACTGGTCAACAACGCCGGCGGGCAATTCCCGGCACCCCTCAAGGATATTTCCGACAAGGGCTGGAACGCGGTAATTCGCAACAACCTCAACGGCGGCTTTAGCATGATGCGCGAGGTCTACAACCAGTGGATGGCGGAACACGGTGGCGCCATCGTCAATATCGCCGCCGTCATCGCCTTTGGCATGCCGAACATGGGGCATTCCGGCGCCGCGCGGGCGGGCATGGTCAATCTTACCCAGACCGCCGCCCTGGAGTGGGCCCATTCCGGCGTCAGGGTCAACTGCCTGATACCCGGCTCCATCGCCTCCAGCGGTATGGCCACCTATCCGGAAGCATTCCAGCAACGGCTGAAAAAACGCAAACACGATATTCCCCTCAAGCGCCAGGGCCTGGAAGATGAAGTATCAGCGGGCATCGTGTTTTTGTTGTCGCCGGCGGCGGCCTATATTACCGGCACGGTTCTCAGCATCGATGGCGGCCTGCCCCTGGCCAAATCCATCTGGGAGGTTCCGGCGCACAACAACTCCAAACCGTTCGAGGCGTTTCACCGCAGCGAAATCCCCGCGTTCCTGCTGAAAGACGACTGACAGCGACTGGAACATAACCAACCACTCGCGCCGCTTCCCCGCGCCGCGCTCAACAACCCACAGGAATCGGGCATGGATTTTACCTTTAGCGACGAACAGAACGCCCTGCGCGCGACAGTGCGTAAATTCTGCCAGGCCGAGATCGCACCCCTGGCCCGCGCCGCGGACGAAGCGGAGGAATTTCCCCGGGAGCTGTTTAAAAAGTGGGGCGATCTCGGCCTGCTCGGCGTGCGCTACCCGGAAGCCGATGGCGGTTCCGGTTTCGACAAGGTGTCCGATTGCATCGTGCGGGAGGAAATGAGCCGGGTCAGCCAGGGTTTCGCCTCCGCCTGGTCGGCCCACAGCCACCTGGGTATCTGGCCGATCTGGCGCGCGGGCACCGCGCAACAAAAAAAGCGTTTTTTTACACCGGCCGTGAAGGGCGAAAAAATTGCTGGGTTTGCCCTCAGCGAGCCAGACGGCGGATCCAATATCCGCGCGCTGAAAACCACCGCTAAAAAGGTCGATGGTGGTTATCTGATCAACGGCAGCAAACTGTATATCACCAACTCCCCCATCGCACAGTTTTTGACCCTCGCCGCCCGCACCAAACCCGAAACCACCGCGGATGCGATCAGCCTGTTTGTGGTGGAATTACCCGCCGCGGGCGTCACCATTTCCCGCCTGGAAAAAGAAGGTATCCGCGCCTCGGAAACCGGGCTGATTTACCTTGAAAACCTGTTTGTTCCCGACGACTGTTTGCTGGGCGGCGAGGAAGGCACCTACCCGATTATTCTCGAGTGCCTGTCGGAAAACCGGGTCGGCGTCGCCGCCAACTGCCTGGGCATGGCCAAGGGCGCGCTGGACGCGGCGCAGAAATATGCTCAGGAAAGGGTCGTGGGCAAACACACCATCGGCAAATTCCAGGCTATCGCCCACAAACTGGCAGATATGTCCGCGCAAATCGAAGCGGCCCAGTGGCTGGTGTATTACGGCGCCTGGCGGGTGGACCAGGGCACCCTCGACGGCCCCACCGCCGCCAAGGTTAAACTGATCGCCAGCGAAACCGCAGTTGCGGTGAGTGAGCAGGCCATCCGCATCCTCGGCGGCGCCGGCATCATGCGCGAGCACCCGGTGGGGCGCATACACCGGGACGCCCTGGTGTACGTTATTGGCGAGGGCACCAGTGAAATTCAGCGCAATATTATTGCCCGCAGCCTCGACCTGTAACGGACACTCGATGGACTACCCGGAAATAACCTGTTCCGTTGACCGTCTGGTGCGCCAGCGCCTGGGGACAGGACGGCAAGGGACGCCCTTGCCGATGGCTACGAGAACCTCGATACTTAACCCGATGCTGAAGATGCACCCCAATATGGCCTGGAATAACGCCCATTGGGTGTGGGTGCATACCATTGCGAAATCCGCAGAATAATGTGCTGGCAACCCCCGGCGTGCCGTCAGCGCGATCACGATAGTCCCCGGAGGACCGCATGAGAGTAGACAGCGAACTGCCGTTTGGTATCAACGGCATTCCAGAGAAAATTCGCGAGGTGGAAGCCGCCGGATTCAGCGGTGCCCTGACCCTCGAAACCGGTCACGACCCCTTTCTACCCCTCGTGCTGGCCGCCGAGCACAGCGAGAAGGTGGAACTGCTCACCGGCATCGCCGTCGCCTTCGCTCGCAACCCCCTCAACCTGGCAGCCATCGGCAACGATCTCAACGGCTACGCCCGGGGCCGCTTTATTATGGGTATCGGCTCGCAAATCCGTCCCCACATTGAAAATCGGTTTTCCATGCCCTGGTCCAAACCCGCCGCGCGCATGCGCGAGCTGATTCAGGCCATGCGCGCCATCTGGGCCAACTGGTACGATGGCGAGCCCCTGAATTTTCGCGGCGAGTTTTATCGCCACACCCTGATGACCCCGGTGTTTACTCCAACCCCCAGCGAATCCGGCCCGCCGCGGGTATTTCTCGCCGCCGTGGGGCCGCTGATGACCGAGGTCGCCGCCGACCTGTGCGAAGGCATGCTGGTGCACCCCCTGACCTCCGCCCAGTATCTGCGGGAACACACCTTGCCGGTGATTGCACAGGGCCTGGCCAGGCGCGGCCTGTCGCGCAAAGATTTCGAGCTGTCCTACCCGGTGTTTGTGGTATCCGGACAAACCCAGGAAGCCTTCGACGAAAACAAAACCGCTATCAGGCAGCGCATCGCGTTTTACGCCTCCACCCCCGCCTATCGCCGGGTACTGGAAACCCACGGCTGGGGCGATTTGCAACCGGAACTGACCCTGATGTCCAAACAGGGTCGCTGGGAAGCCATGGGGGAATTAATCAACGACGATATGCTCAATACCTTTGCTGTGGTTGGCGAGCCGGATACCATCATGCCTGCCATCAAGGCGCGCTACGCCGGGCTGGTGGATCGCGTCACCCTGTCGTTTAATTTTGTCGCCCCGGAACAACGGGCCGCGCTGATCAAACAACTGGTATCCTGAAGCTGGTAACCAGCCGCAGGGGCCACTGCCGATACCACGACACCGAACATCGAGGTGCTAGCATGATCGTTAAACAAATCTGGACCGGCAACGACTATCGCAATTTTAATTACCTGATCGTGTGCCCGGAAAATGGCGAGGCGCTGGCCATTGACCCCCTGGCGCACCAAATGTGCCTCGACGTGGCCAGAGAAAATGGCTGGCAAATCACGCAGATCGTCAACACCCACGAACACTTCGACCACACCGGGGGCAACGCGGCCATCGTCGCGGCTACCGGCGCGAAAGTGCTGGCTCACAAAAATGCCGGCGGCAGCATTGCCGGCATGGATCGCGGGTTAAGCGCCGGGGATGTGATCAAGGTGGGCCGCACGGTGGAGCTGCTGGCGCTCGACACCCCCGGCCACACCATGTGCCACGTGTGCCTGTTGTCGCAAACCGACAACCCGGGCCTGTTCAGCGGGGACACCTTATTTAATGCGGGGGCGGGCAATTGCCACCACGGCGGTCATCCCGAAGAACTGTACCAGACCTTCGCCAACCAACTGGCGCAGCTGGACGATAACACCAACGTCTATCCCGGCCACGACTACATCACCAACAACCTGGAATTTACCCTCGACCGGGAGCCGGACAACGCACAGGCCAAAGCCCTGCTGGCGAAAACCCGCGAGCAGGACCCCGCTTCTGCCCTGGTATCAACCCTTGCCCTGGAAAAAGAAATTAACGCGTTTTTTCGCCTGCACAGCCCCACCGTGATCGCCCGCCTGCGGGAAGCATTTCCCGACCTGCCGGAGAACCCGGATCCGAAAACCGTGTTTCTCAAATTGCGCGAACTGCGTAATAGCTGGTAAACAGGCGCCGAACATCAACACACAAATTTACTGGCGACCGATCCAGATTATTTTGCACGGGGGAGTAAATTAAACGGAGTAATCTGCGTGTAGACCGCTCTACTACCAGCTTCTGGTCCCAGTTTCCAAAGGATAGAACCGGTACCCAAGCCGTATATAAGTCAAAACCCGTTGGTCGGTTTTTCCAGCTACACATTTTTCCATTTGATTTGAAACTCGATTTCTTCCGACGCGCCCTCCCGCTCGTGTTCGATGTTGAACGTGGCGCGCGCGGGCACATTGATCCTTTCCCCCGCTATTTGGATCGTGAATTGCTCTTTCTTTTCCAGGCAATCGGCCAGACGCCGCAGCTTGGCGACAAATTGTGAAGTGGTATAGGTCTTTTCGATATCTCGTTGCTGCTTTTTAGCCACGGTTTCGAACCTCTGCTTGGTGGGCCGGTTTTTTCGAGATGGGATGAAAGTGCCCCATCTGTGGTCTATAGTATGCTGTTGTTGTCGGCGGAAGAAAACCGGTCAAACACATCGAGTGCTGGCTGTTTGTTGCCGCAGGCTATCCGCAATCGTCCGACCAAGCCTTAGAGAATTTTTGTCACAATGCAGGGGATAGACCATGGATGTTAAAACACTCGACCAACAGGTGTCGGTTTCCGAACAAATAGCACTCGACGACCTGACCCGGCTGGCCGCGCAGGGCGTTCAGGTGCTGGTGTGTAATCGGCCGGATGGCGAGGCCCCAGAGCAGCTGGCGTTTTCGCAATTATCAGCAGCAGCCGAGAAGCTGGGTATGACCGCCGTACATATTCCTTTCAAGCCAGGGGAGATGACGGCGGCGCAGCGGGACGAATTTGTTGCCCTGTTGAACACAGACCAGAAAGTTCATGCCTTCTGCCGTACCGGCAATCGGTCGAGCATGTTATGGGCGGCGGCGCGCAAGGCGTCGGGTGCGGCGCCAGACGCTATTTTAAATCAGGCAAAAACGGCAGGATTCGACGTCAGCGCAGCACTGGGTGGGTCGAAATAAATACCACTTAATGCGTGTGTGCGCTCTGACACTACCTATCTAACACTGCCCATCTAAATATGTGCCAGCGTAGCTGGCAAACACTGGAGGGATCTAATGATTAGTCAAGCGCGGTACGATGTGGTTGTGGTGGGTGCTGGCACCGGTGGCATTGCGGTGACCGCGAGTTTGTTAAAACGCAAACCTGACTTAAAAATTGCCATACTCGATAGCGCCACGCAGCATTATTACCAACCCGGATGGACCATGGTGGGTGGCGGTGTATTTGATGCCGCGACAACGCGCCGGGAAACCAAACAACTGATCCCCCGCGGTGCGACCTGGATAAAGCAGTCCGTAGCGGCATTCGCGCCTGCGGACAACAAAGTCATTCTGCAGGATGGTAGCGACCTGCACTACGGGCAGTTGGTGGTTGCCGCCGGGCTGAAACTCGACTGGTCCGCTATCGAAGGGCTTAGCGAAACCCTGGGCAAAAACGGTGTCACCTCAAACTATCGCTACGATCTCGCCCCCTACACCTGGGAACTGGTACAGGGCTTAAAGCAGGGCAAAGCGATCTTTACGCAGCCACCCATGCCGATCAAATGCGCCGGTGCGCCGCAAAAAGCGCTGTATCTCTCCGCCGATCACTGGTTCAGGCAGGGCCGGTTAAAAGATATTGATGTCCACTTTTATCTGGCAGCGGGAGTTTTGTTTGGGGTGGCGGCGTATGTGCCGGCACTGATGGACTATGTGGAAAAATACAACGCGCATTTACATTTTAGCCATTCGCTACACAAGGTGGACGGCGCAAACAAACGCGCCTGGTTCAAATCAAAAAACGATGCCGAAGAAGAAATCATCACAGAAACTGATTTCGATATGCTGCACGTATGTCCCCCGCAGTGCGCCCCGGATTTTATGCGTAACAGCCCGTTGGCTGACAGCGCCGGTTGGATGGATGTTAACCAGCACAGCCTGCAACATAAGCGCTTCGAAAATATCTGGGGCCTGGGTGATGTGACCAATACGCCCAACGCTAAAACCATGGCGGCGGTGCGTAAACAGGCACCCATAGTTGCGCACAACCTGTGCGACGTATTACAGGGTAATTCCCCGACCTGCGGCTACGACGGTTACGGCTCCTGCCCGCTGACGGTGGAACGGGGCAAAATTGTGCTAGCTGAGTTTGGCTACGGTGGCAAACTGCTGCCCACATTCCCCACCTGGGTCAATAACGGACTGGAGCCCACCAAGCGCGCCTGGTTCCTGAAAGCCAGCGTATTACCGTCGGTCTATTGGCATGCCATGCTAAAGGGGCGGGAGTGGCTGGTGGCGCCCCAAAGCCTTAAGGAATAGCGACCAAGCTCACCGGCGGCAATGGAGCGCAGCGGAATTTCCGTCCGGTGGAGCGCCTTGATGGGCCTTCGATAGGTACGGACTACCGCGAGGCTCACGTCGTTATCATTGTGATGTCGTCGGGAGGTGGATTGTTTCGCAGATAGTCGCGTGCTTCACTGATTATCTGTTCTGCCGTCTCGTCGCGCGCTTGGCAGCGATCCGCCCATGGACGGCCCGGGTGAAGCACGTCCCACCGCGGACGCAAACCCGCGTGTCGTCCCCTCCCTGGGTCATGGTTGCCAAAACCGTCGATGAGCTTGTTCCATAATGGATCAAACTTCGCAATCAACAGCGACTCACCGAGGGGGATCCAGATATCATCAACAATCAAATATCGGCAGTGGAAGTCGGCAATATCCAGATTTGAAGCTTCTTCGATGCTTTTTGCGTGTTGCTTTAGCCTGTTATAGAGGACTTTACCGGGCGTCGCTTCTAAATCGCCGCCTTTTCTGGCTCCCTTCGGTACGGCTTTTCCAACGTAAATTGGGACTCCAAAACATTGGTTACGATTTCTTTCCGCAATTACCTCATACCCCTGAAAGCCGCCAGTGTAGTAAATGGCATATATACCAGCACCATCAAAGGCATTCAGATCTCCTAAAGGAACGACGGCCTGTCGCAGCATGGCTTGGCCAACACTTTCCCCCAGATGGCGTTTGGCAAGGGGATTAAACGGAACGACTTTTCGATTCGTCATGCGACATTCCTACCCCTATCTCGACATATCTTGCGTATCTCCGCTTCCGCGAGACGTTCCGCCACCGATGCCGCCACTCGGCGAGCCAACGCTACTGGGACAGCATTACCCAGTTGTCGCATGGTTTCAGTCCATGATCCGTGAAACACATACCCATCCGGAAACGTCTGAATGCGCGCGGACTCACGCACGCTTAGATAACGAACGCCTCCGTTATCCAGAACGATCATGTTTTCGCCACCAGGCACCCCATGATCACCCGCTTTCAACGTTTTCGCCGGCAAATCAAGCGGACTGCCAGTATGCCCTTTGTACGGCTTGGCTCCGTCCTGGAAGTTATGGTTATGGAGTACCAGCCCTGATCTCTTCCGTGGATCTGGAATGTCAATTAACGCATCCCGGACCGTGCGCCATGCGCTTTCCTCGATAGGCAGAAGTGAGGAACTTAATTTCTTGATTCTGGCTTCCAGTTTTCCCGGAATGCCCGGACGTTTTGCCTTGGGTAGTTTGTGCCTGTCCCAGTATTCTCCAGAAACCCATTGGGAATATAGAAGCGCATCAAATGTATGCGTTGGACGTGGGAAAGACCACTCGATGCCAAGATCGGAACGGAAACCTACGATAAAGACTCTTTCACGTTTTTGCGGAACACCATAATCAGCCGCGTTGACAAGCGTTGGGACAACGTTATAAGTAAGTCCTTTTCCATGAAGCGCGCCCGAAGTCTTTTCCTCCTGCAATCTGCGCAAATGACTCATCCACGTTTCACGGTGTCTTCGGGTAACCTCCGGAAATTCGAGTTGAAGCAGGATATACTGATAATAATTTGCAAAGCTTGAACGGGTTAGGCCCTTAACATTCTCAATAATGAAAGACTTTGGGCGTAGCTTTCGGACCAACTCGACTGTGGAGGGGAACATATCCCGTTCATCGCCATACGCCTTATGCTTGCCCCCCATCGAAAACGGTTGGCAAGGCGGGCCTCCCGCAAGTAATTCAATTCCTTCCGGGATCGCAGTCCAATCAAATTCGCGTATATCTCCTTCCCAAAGCGGCCAATCCTTAACCAACGGATATACGCGTTTTTGATTTTCCCTGATCGTGTCACAAGCCCATTTATCCCATTCGACAACAGCCAGCGACTCGAAGCCAGCGAGAGATACCCCCATGGCAAGGCCCCCGCCCCCCGCGAAAAGCTCAACTGATTTCATTCTTCACCTTCCTGTTTTTGTAGAAATCCCCTAACAACCTCCGATACTCGGTCGGTATCCACCATTTGACATTCCCACACAACCAACACGCGCCATCCCAAATCTCTCAGTCGCCGCTGATTACGTAAATCCCGCTTTCTATTTTCTTCCAGCTTTGGCTTCCAGAAGTTCAGCTTCGATTTTGGAAGTCTTGCAAGCTTGCATCCCTTGTGGCGATGCCAAAAACACCCATGCATGAAAATAACCGCGCGCCTCGAAGGAAAGACCAAATCCGGCTTCCCGGGCAGTTCCTTGACGTGTAGGCGGTAACGAAAACCCATTCCATGCGCAAGGCGACGAAATTTCATCTCCGGCGCCGATCCTGTACCCCGAATAAGGGACATTCGCTTGCTTCGTTCTTGCGGGGAGAGCGTGTCCGCCAAATCGTTACTCACCTAGACGAGCCATCACCACAAATCCATGCAATTTTATCGCAATCTCGCTGCGGGGTCTCTTGAGGCCCAACGGTTGAACTGTGGGGCGCGAAGCCCATTGGGCTGAGCGTCACACACGAGTGATTTGTTAAATGCTACGCCTTCAGCAAAGCGATCCATGAAGCTATGGCTCCTAAAACTGATATGAATGCTGAGACAATGGCTACCCAATAAAGCGCTTGGTTACGCTTGTAGGCTTTGGCAGCCAATAATCTAGTTTGTATAACATGATCTGGCGCATTTCTTGAGACTGTGCCTTTGCCAGGAACATTCATGATGCCATCGCCGGACACATCTACTCCATACTTTTCAGACTCATTAAGTAATTCTTTCCCTGTTGGTAGTTTGCTCATAATTTTTCTTTCGGCATTTAACTATTAGTAAACCGACCAGGCGGCTTGTGTTCGGAATACGAGACGGGTCGGTTTATGTACCCGATTTGGGAGGATAAGCAGAGCGGTCGGCTTATCATTCCCTGGCACCGATGTATTTTATGCTGCCAATATATTGTTTTCGGGGAA
>JAYODD010000010.1:0-33351 GCA_038106145.1 Gammaproteobacteria bacterium
ACTCAATATTTAAATTATCTCCAGCCATTCCATGAAGAGCTAAAGTAGGGTTTACAGAAATTTGAAGCATTCGCATGACTGATCGGCGCGCTAATAGAAAATCTATATTCTTTGTTTGGGATTTTGAGATATTTACAAACTGACGTAATACTTCATTACGCACTATTCCATACAAGGCTTGCTGCCCTGGAGCCATATCAACTTGATAATAATTTCTTGATACTGGTGGAAGACCTAGCTCTTGTTTCGTGGTTCTAACGTAAAGCTGCCCGAGAACATTCTTTGGCACAGCCCCTCGTTGAATTTGTATGTCTAAACCATGTCCAGGCCATAAAAAACCTAGCTGCGAAGCCAAGTCACTAACTGCTTGAGGCATTGGGGTTCCCGACAGAATATCTCTTCTTGCAGGTAATGCCGCCACATTAAGCAAAAAAGCACCTCTTTGTGACCCCCACCCTGCCTTCATCCTATGAGATTCATCCAAAACGAGATGTACAGGTGTGCTTGCAAAATAGGCAGCCATCGTAGATTGTTGCCTTACTAACAAGTCATAGGAAATTAAAAATCGAGTTGCACCAGATCTGAGTTTTTTTGCAGAGTCCTGCTCATTTCCATTAAGCATGACAAACTGTTCGCTACCATTATTTGGAGCATTCGTGTCCATACACTCTTCAACAATATGGCTCCAAGCTGGAAATGCGGACTTTGGGCAAACAACAAATAAATGCTGACCTTCTTGCCGGGTCAAGATGTGTATCGCAAATGTGACAGTGGTCTTACCCGCACCGGGTACAGAAAAGTTTGCGCCATGCGGTAAGGATAGGAGGTGTTGAACATCTCTTAACTGAAAGCTTTTTAAAACCCTTTTTGTAAAACCGAGCTGAAGTAACCGTGAGGCAATCTCCTCCTCACTAATCGTAATAGTAATTTCATTACGCGCCTCTCTGGCTTTCTTTATTTCTCTTAGAAAATCCTGAATTTTCTCTACTGCCTTACCTTCTGGTAAAAAACGAAAATTCAATGTGCGTTGAGATGCTTTACTTCCAAATTCTCGAATTACATCTAGCGTCTCTGGCCAAGATATTTCAATTTCATCCTCGTATACTATAGCGGTAATATTTTTTTCAAGAAATCGTGCTTTCAGGCGCTCCCAGATTGAAGAACTTTCTTTTAAGTGCTCACGGATAAATCGCCCCGAAACCCGAACGGGGTCATAGTCAACTCTTATAATCGAGGGAGCGTCTGTCATGGTGAGCTATCAAAATCCTTTTCGTCTTATTCTTCGTATTTTTTTAGATCATGAAGAAGTTTACCTGAGATAGTATGGATAACTTCTAACTGTTTTCTTATCGCTGGGTAGGTTTTCTTTGATGCGGCAGAGAGGTCAACAGAAGCAAGTTTCGCATGAGCTTGGCTTATGGATTTTAGCGCTGCCTCACCTGATTTTTGCCCTTTGGCATTCTCTATTGCACTTTGACATACTTCGATAAGAGCATCTACTGCATCTCCTTTAGTTTCTTCATCCTTGAGAGATTCGATCAGGTTTTCATATGAAACAGTATCATCATCTTCGACATCTACGCTGAAACCTTCATCATCATCATTTTCTTCTGCGATGCATTCAATGCCAAGACTGTCAGATAGTCTGTCTAAGACTTCAGAAGCTAGGTTACCAAACGCAGCATTAAAATCGTAAATTCGTCCAGGCAGCTTATCTCTATTTTCAAACAATGACCAAGCAATAGCCCTACTAGCATCTTGTAGGTTAGGCTCTTTTCCTTCCAAGCGTTTCGGTAAATCTTTGAATAACTGCTCTGCATCATCTCTAACGCGACTATATTCACCGGGCGCAAACGCCCAATCCTTTAGATACAACTCTACTTCTGTTAATGCTTGCAAAGAGTTTTCAATTTCCTTTTTACTTCTGTTCAACATATCAGAAATTTCTGTTGTTGTGCGCCCACTCGACAACAACTTATTAATTAACTGACCATCCCCAATCCAGTCATAATCCAATTTTGTTTCTGGTTTTGCCTGTAAGCTAGCTTCGATATCTAAGATTTCATTAGCTGTTGCATCTTCAGGGAGAACCATACAATTTATATGTGAAAATTCTGAATTCCCAGCAACATCCTCAACTATCAGTTCTCTCATGGCTGCTAAACGGCGATTACCATTAATTACAACCCCGCTTGACGAAATGAGTATAGATTCTCGTTGCTTCTCTTTTCTAAGCACATCAATAACAGGAACAACAGAATCTGATTTTCCTTTTCGGGCTAAAGCTGAAAGTATTTCGTGTTGCACTTGCTGACAACTCTCAGACTCCTGCCCTTTTGAAAAAAAATCAGCCTCTTTTTTATTAACAGTTATATATTCTTTCTGATCTGTAAATGTCCGAAAATTCTCCATCCTATATACGGGAATATTGATATCAATCCTAATAACTGGCAAAGAGTACTTAGTATTTCTGAACTCATAAAACTCATTTACTTCACGAGAAGAAGTAACTCCTTTACGTATCAAGACCTCTCTTTCAGCCCGCGACATAAGCCGTATGTCATAACTCATCTTCTCTTATCTCCTCATTCAAAAGCTATTAATAGGATTGGCACAGTTATTACGCGATCAAACAACTGCAACTCATTCCATATACGATCTGCATTGGCTATATTAGAACCAATTTTTCTTGCCGCCTCTTTTGTAGGCACGGCAAGAGCAGCACATTCAATTTTTTTACTTTGAAATAGATATTGAAGTTTAAGCAGGTCATACGGTGCCCGGCTCATATTGCCGGTCTGCAATTGAAATGCCATATCATCTTTCAGCGCTGATATTGACAACAAAGTGTCATCAGCGAGATTAACACCCCAAGCCCATCCATCCGCATGAAACTCCTCTGACACATGGCTACGGATTATTTGTGTGCATCGCGATCCAATTTTGATAACAGGAGCTTCAAAAACGTCAGTTATCCAATCTTGTTTATCTCGGCGCTGCCAATCACTCGATGCGTTATGGTGGTCATATACTCCAGCCAGCTTCATTCTTCATTATTCCTCGTTGGTTCGTAAATAGGCTTGTTCATTGGCCTAGTTCGCAGTGAACCTTTGAGAAGCCCATCTATTCTTTCGTTTGCAATGTCAATGTAGTCAGGCGTGATATCGCAACCATAAGCATTTCTGCCGTGTTTTAGTGCCGCGATAGCAGATGACCCAGAACCAAGATAAGGATCTAGAACATTCTCACCCGTATTTGTTAATGACAGTACAAGTCGCTCAATTAACCCTACTGGAAATTGGCAAGGGTGGTCTGTTTTTTCAACATGATTAGACTTTACATTAGGAATATCCCAAACATCAGACGGGTTCTTTCCCAACGGATTTCCCGATTTCTTTCCTTTGTTTGGGCCTTTAAAATGTTTCTTGTTTGGATATTTTGATGGAACTCGTACAGGGTCTAAATTAAAGGTATAGTCGTCCGACTTCGTAAACCATAATATCGTCTCATGCCTTCCTGAAAACCTCTTTTGACAATGCAACCCATGCCCAAAAGTCCATATAAGACGATTGCGAAGTTTTAACCCGTGGTTCTTAAATAATTGATACAGAACGGCATCAAGAGGAAATACTTCACCATTATCTATATGATTTCCAACCTGCCAACATATTGATCCAGTCTCACTCAATAGCCGCACTGCTTCAGCAATTGCCGCAGACTGCTCTTCTACATAAATATCTAAAGAAGTGCGCTTTTCATACTCTTTACCAATATTATAAGGTGGGGACGTAACAATAAGATGCATACTACCTTTTTTGAGGCTACGCATATATTCAAGATTGTCCATGCACTCAACATTTATCTTTGGACTGCTTTTTAATACTCTTACATTGTCCACAGACTGTGACTGTTTTAGTGCCATTTCAACCTCCTTGGCAGTTACATTTATTTTCACTATTACCACTAAAATACATTAGCGAAGTAATTTCATTTACCAAAGTAAAAGCTCTAATAACCTCTATTCATTTCAAAGGTTGAAAAGAGCGTCTTAATTATGCAGCATTTCCAAGACAAGATCTACCGTCAATCTCAATAGCTCTATACGCACTTTCAACAAAACTAATGTCCGTTCTATGTTGATAACCTAATATTTCCAATACAGCGAACTTATCCAACTCTTTACCCTGCCACATGAGCTTCCGGCTGCCACGGATGGATTTTCCTGATTTTCGTACCTAACTCTGCCCGCGCCTTATCCAGGTCATACGTTTTTTGCAGGTTCATCCAAAGCTCCGGCCCTGTTCCAAAGAACTTACCCAGGCGCAAAGCCGTATCCGCCGTAATATCGCGTTTGCCATGAATGATCTGGGATATGCGGTTCGGCGGCACGTCAATTTGCCTTGATAACTCCGTGAGTGTCATCTCGATTTCTACCAGTTCGTCCGCCAGGAACTCACCGGGATGGATAGCTTCTCTTTTGGCCATTTCTAACTCCGTTCTTAAATAACCTAGTGGTAATCTACGATTTCCACATCATCAGCGCCTTCGTGCCAGGTAAAACAGATGCGCCATTGCTGGTTTACCCTTATGCTGTATTGCCCTTTCCGGTCACCGGATAACGCTTCAAACCGGTTACTTGGCAAGGCCTTTAATGCCTCTAGGGTTTCAGAGGCATCCAGAATGCGAAGCCGTTTTTCGGCTTGCCTCTTAAACCCCGAAAAGGCCGGAACTCGCGCCCCTTCGAAAAGGCGTTCCGTCTTCTTACATTTGAAACTTTTTATCATTTTTACCTTACCACGTATTGACGCATTACGTCAATCGTAAATATAATAGCAAGAAGATGATGGGTCAATAGGAAATTCAAGGAAGGATATCCCTGAATGGATGGAAATTCACCAAGGTGGTACACTTTGACTCACATCGGAGAAATTCGAGAAAAAAGCTCTATATTTATCAGATAGTTATGGGGCTTTGCGAAGCACAGAAAAGTGTGGGTTCAAGTCCTCTCCTGGCACCAAATCTGTTAGCGATGATTACCCAACGGGTCCTCAGGTAGAGTACCGCTTGCAGTGCACCCGTCGTTCCAGCGGCCACGAAGCTTCCCCAGACCAATCCTTAACAAGCACTTCTCGGCTGTCCATGCTCACAGCGCAGCTGTTCCTCCCGCCTAAACCAGAATCATTTGTTTGAGATAGGGTGCCAGCAGCACATAAACTGCCGTAGTAACCGTGAGAGCCGCGCTGAATAGCGCGGAATCGAGACGGAAACGCTCGCAAATCGCGATGCCCACGGCAACGGAAGGCGCAATGGCAGTGACGGCGGTCGCGGTCAACAGCTCATTTTCGAGGCCAATGCCAACACCTACTGTCAGGCAAATGGCGAGTGCCGCGCCGTGACGCACCAGCATAACCGGGGCCAACACCTGCCACTGGCTCAAGCCGCGCAGCGTGAAGGTTGTACCCACCAGGAACAACAGCAGGGGAACGGCGGCCTGTCCGAACAACTTGCACGCCGCCACCACCGGCTCGGGGACTGTAATGCCGGCGCCGGTGCAGGCAAGCGCCACCAGCACTGCCCAGAACGGGGGCATACGCAGGAATACCAGACCCGTGCGCCAACCCGCACGGGCACCCTCTCCATACCAACTCGCCACCACGACGCCC
The DNA here is from genome assembly GCA_038106145.1 of Gammaproteobacteria bacterium. Classification (GTDB taxonomy): domain Bacteria; phylum Pseudomonadota; class Gammaproteobacteria; order Pseudomonadales; family Porticoccaceae; genus JBFJKD01. The sequence continues at coordinate 5,664 of JAYODD010000010.1, forward strand.
AGAGACCAACTGATGGGAAGATTGGCCAGCATTTCATAGATCAGGGGTACCCGGGTTAACCCGGCACCCTCGGCAAACAGGCCATCAACCGCCGCCACTGCGGCCCCCAATCCGTTGCCAAAACTGGCCGCCAGCACCGCCGCCCCCGCCTGCGCCCGCGTTAGCCACCCACCACGTAGCATCAAGCCAAACCACGCCATCGACAGCGCCATGCCCCCCAGAATCACGGTGGCCGCCACCACCGGGACTTGAAACAGCGCGGCATTGGGGGGAGCATTGAGAAAAACGCCCAAAATCAAGGCCGGAACCAGCACGTTGATAACCAGACTGTTTAATACGGCGCGAACTTGCGCAATTGGCAGACCACCTGGTTCCCAGTGACGCCAAACTGTGCCCACCAGCAACACGCATACCATCGGTATCAACTTTTCGTACATAGGAAAACTCCAAGGCAGAGCGCGAGCGCGCTAATTCGTGATCAGGGTGCGAAAGGGTTGCTTTATCACTGGACCTGGCGTCAGCGACAAACTCCCTGCCTGACGCTGCCCCCAACCGGAAATTGGCCACCCCCGGTGTCGACACCACTGGTGGAAATAATTCATTCTAAGCTGTCCGCTCCGCCACGGCTACGGAGGCGCGGTCCCTCTGCGCGCAATGTGGTGGCGGGCGCTCGGCACCAATCTAGATACGGATCAATAAGCCCGTTATTCCCGCGCGCAACACCCTGTTGCTTTCCGCAAACAACCACGTACTATTTGATCTACGTCCCGCCGATCAATAACAACCTATCGGGCTATTCACCGACAAGGAACCATTCCATGGCCGATCACAAATACGAAGGTCTGCAGATAAATAACCCCCTGGTTATCGATCCAGCGTGGCTTGCGCAGGTGCGGGAAGATATTATCGACCCCGACCGCATCATTATCGACACCCACCACCACCTGTGGTCCCCCGGCGGGTTGATTGAGTACTCGCTGGAAGATCTCTGGGCGGATACCGGCAGCGGCCATAACGTCGTCAAAACCGTATTTATGGAATGCCACTCCAACTACTACGACGAAGGCCCGGAGCATCTGCGCTCTCTGGGCGAAGTGGATTACGTGACGGAACTGGCGGAGCGCTCCGACCAGGACGGCAGCGGCCGCGCCAAAATCGCCGCCATGGTGACGAATTTTGACCTCAGGCGGGGCGACGGCGTGGAAGACCTGGTCCACCGCCACCGAGAAGCCAGCAAGGGCAGGTTCCGCGGCATTCGTCAGGCGCTGGCTAACGCGCGGCCCAATGAGGGTCTATTACTGGAGGCCGCGGGGCCACAGGATTTGTATAAAGACCCCGACTTTCTACGGGGCATGCAGGTGCTCGGCAACATGGGGCACAGCTACGACTCCTGGCACTATCACTACCAGAATCCAGAGTTTGCCGCCCTCGCCCGCGCCGTGCCGGGCACCACCATGATTCTCGACCATTTTGGCACCCCGCTTGGCAGCGGCGTCTACGCCAACCGGCGCAAGGAGGTTTTCGAGCAATGGAAAAAGGATATCGCGGAGATTGCCCGGTGCGACAATACCATTGCCAAACTGGGTGGCTTTGCCATGCCCGATAACGGCTGGGGCTGGAACGGCCGCGCCCTGCCGCCCAGCTCCGACGAATTTGTGGCGGCGCAGGCGCCCTATTACCTGCATGTGATCGACTGCTTCACCCCCGACCGCTGTATGTTTGAAAGTAATTTTCCGGTGGACAAGTTATCGCTGTCGTACCAGGTGTTCTGGAACGGCGTAAAAAAAATTGTTAAAGATTTCTCTGAAGATGAGAAAAACGCCATGTTCTCCGGCACTGCCAAGCGGGTGTACCGTCTATAACCTCGACCAGTTCACCGCACTAATTCAACCCGCCGGTTAGTCGGCGGGTTGAATTTTCGCTCCTGAACCCCTCGCCAAAAGTTCGACCGACAGCCAATATATTCAGAAAAACCCGTGCCCTGGTCAGTTAAAAACACCCTGAGTTGAGTCGCCATCCACAGTGACCACCGAGCCAGAAATATAGGAGGCGCGATCAGAGGCGACAAAACAGATCACGTCCCCCAACTCCTCCGGTTCCGCGAGGCGGCCCATGGGAAAACCTTTCAATACTTCCGCCTCGAGGGCGTCAGGGGTTTTGCCTTCGGCTGCGGAACGGCCTTTGATCAGACGTAGAAAGCGTTCGGTCAAGACGCCAGAGGGGGCCACACCGACCACCCGAATGTTATCTGCGGCCCCCATATCGGCCAGGCTTTTCGTGAAGTTCACCAGCGCGGCATTGGACATACCCACGGCCATGTAGGAGTATTTGGGATTGCGCGCCGCCGTCCCCAGCACATTGATAATACGTCCGCCGCCCTGCTCGCGCATCACCGGGTAGACCGCCTGGCAAGTGCGAATGTATGCCTGCACTTTCTGATTCCAGCCTTCAAGCCAGTCGCTGCTGGAGATTGTCAGGAAATCGCCAGTGGGAATTTTACCCGCGCCATTGTTAATCAGCACATCAACGCGACCGTACCTCGCCATCGCAACCTGCATTAAACGTTGTACCTCTGCGTCGCGAGTGACATCGCAGCTTTGAGTGATGATCTGTGCATCGGTTACCGCGCGAACGTCACTGGCCACATGATTCAGGGTCTCGAGATTACGCGCTGCAAGCACCAAGCGCGCCCCCTCTTTGGCAAATGCCGTGGTCACGGCCACACCGATGCCCTTGCTGGCTCCGGTCACAATCACAACTTTATCTTTTAAACCCAGATCCATGAGACTTTTCCCCGAAACAAAGTTTGCGACAAGGGTCACTCGAAACGGCCAGCGCAGATGATTTGCCCTAATGATCCCGCGATGCTTTCGCATCCTTTGGCAACAACTTCAGTGTATTGATAAAGGGCGGGAATCCGCGTCATTCCGCTCCTGGATGTGCAAACCGTCCTCGATACCTGTAACGGCAGACTAGACGGGTTTTACGATGTACGCAAACGACGCCGCATACATTGCGCCGGCAAAACTAAAGCTTGACCGCGACCGATACTCGGGTAGAGTCACGGACTCTGCCACCAGCGGTGAAGCAAAAGCTCCATCGGCCTGCATCTGCACGTCGCCACCCGCCGCTGACCAGATTGAGCCCGGAGACGCCTGCTTGAAAACGTTCAGTTGCTATTGTGGAAACAGTTTGCACTTTGAAAACAGCCGGTGTCTGGCCTGCGAACGCGCCGTCGGTTTTTTGCCGGATGAGCAACACCTTAGCGCACTGGAACCCGCGAACAACGGGCAGTGGCGCGCACTTTTTAACGATCGCGGGTACCGCCAGTGCCAAAATTATTCCGAATATGCCGTGTGTAACTGGATGGTGCCCAGCGATCAACAACAAACCTTTTGCGCGTCCTGTGAGCTTAGCCACGTCATTCCAAATCTCACCAGTCCACAGAATATTACCCTCTGGCATCGTCTTGAACTGGCCAAACGCCGGCTGCTTTACACCCTGTACAGTCTGCGGCTGCCGGTGGTCAGCCGTGCTCAGGACCCACACCAAGGTCTTGGCTTTGAATTTCTCGAGGATCAACCCATAAGGGGTGAATTTGGCAATGAATTAAGCGTTAAAAACTGGGTGATGTCGGGACATAACGCCGGCATCATCACCATCAATGTACTCGAAGCCGACCACGGCCCCCGGGAAGAAATGCGAGAAAAGATGAACGAACGCTATCGCACCCTGCTGGGGCATTTTCGCCACGAATCGGGGCATTATTACTGGGAGCGGCTGATCAACGGCACCTCCCGTATCGATAGCTTTCGCGAGATTTTCGGCGATGAGCGACGCGACTACCAGCACGCCCTGCAGGTGTACTACGAACAGGGACCGCCATCGTTCTGGCAGGAAATCTGCATCAGCGCCTATAGCACCGCCCACCCCTGGGAGGACTGGGCCGAGACCTGGACCCATTATCTGCACATGGTCGACACGCTGGAAACTGCCCACGACTTCGGCTTTAGCATCGCGGGGCATTATGTCTCGCCCCCGCAGCCCGATATGCAAATGGCCCATGGCTACGTCCGCCCCACCACATTCGATGAACTGTTTGACGACTGGGGTCGACTGACCGTGGCACTCAATGCACTGAACCGCAGCATGGGGTTGGAAGATGCGTACCCTTTTGTGGTTTCGGGCTTACAGACCCTGCAAAAATTGCAGTACGTGCACGACGTTATCAACGAGGTTAGCGGCCAAACGTCGCCCAACTGACGCTACGCTGATTTTTATGTGGCCTCGCTTATTGTTCCCAGTCAAATCGCGGCAAGCCAGAAAACGCCTGGCGTAGCCCTTCGTTCCAGCTTTTTTGCAGGGATTTATACATCAGTGAATTAAGCGTCAACCTGGTGCGATACGGCTCCGCGATAAGATCGCGGTTGTAAATACACAACTCCAGCGGCGGGCCCACTGAAATATTACTGCGGATGGTCGAGTCCAGGGACACCAGTGCACAACGTGCCGCATCCTCCAATGAGGTTTCAGGCGTAATAATACGATCCAGAATCGGCTTGCCGTATTTGTTTTCACCAATCTGTAAATAGGGCGTCTCCGGTGAGGCGCTGATGTAATTGCCCTGCGGGTAAATCAAAAATATCTCCGGCGGTTGACCGGCGATCTGCCCACCGAGAATAAAGCTGGCTTCGGCATTGGCCCCGGTTCTTTTCATGGCGCCGGCGTGCTGCGCCTGCTCCCGCTGGCTAACCTGGCCAATGTAATGCGCCAGCTCGTGCAAATGCCGGCCCTTACGCAGATTGAACTGCTTTTTAGGCGCCTCAAGATCGTGTTTAATGATGTTTATTACGGCTTGCGAAGTGGCCAAATTACCCGCGGTTAGCAACACACAGAAACGCTCGTCAGGCCACACAAAAGAATGCATTTTGCTGTAGGTCGTCACATAATCGACCCCCGCGTTGGTGCGCGAATCAGATGCAAACACCAATCCCTTGTTCACACTAATTGCGAGACAATAGGTCATATGTTGTTCCGCTATCTACTTTTCGTTTTACACTCAAAAATATTTTTATGGGTGGCAGGCATCGCCCATCAAACAGACTGGATTATATAGCGTGTTTTCCGTGAAAAATAGCGCCGTTGCAAAGGTGTGCCACATACATTTTTTTTACCAGGAAACATTTCCAGTTTGCTTTTCTAGACATAAACGGGGTATAACATATTTTCTTCCACATTATTCAAGACGTTACTATATGGCAATTCGCTGGGGCAGCTACAGGGTAAAAGGTCTTTACGACGAACTTTTGCGTGGCAGTGGACGTCCACGCCCAGCGGCCCATTTACTGTGCGATTACTTGCGCTCTCTGTCAGACCAGGACATAGAAGAATATAAAGCGGCGGCGGAATCCGCTATTCACGTCATGGGCATAACTTTTACCGTTTATAGCGAAGAAGAAGGTTCTATCGATCGCGCCTGGCCATTTGATATTATTCCACGCGTTATCGAAAAAAACGAATGGCTTAATATCGAAGCGGGGCTGAAACAACGGGTAAAGGCGCTAAACCTTTTTATCGATGATATCTATCACGACCAACGTATTGTCAAGGACAACATTTTCCCCGCAACCCTGTTAAAAAATTCAAAAAATTTTCGCCCGCAATGTGCCGGAATAAATCCGCCACTCGGTATATGGGCGCACATTTGCGGTTCCGACCTGGTGCGCGACCGGGACGGCACCGTCTACGTGCTGGAAGACAATTTACGCGTGCCATCCGGGGTTTCCTACATGATGGAAAACCGGCAGGTTATGAAGCGTGTATTTCCTGAAATGTTTGATCGCTACAACATTCTTCCAGTTGATGATTATCCTTCGCAACTTTACGACACGCTCGCGGCGCTTTCACCCCGCCCCGGCGATCAACCTGAAATCGTGGTACTGACCCCCGGCATTTATAATTCCGCTTATTTTGAACACGCCTATCTCGCGCAGCAAATGGGCGCCGAACTGGTAGAGGGTAGCGACCTGGTCGTCAGCAAGGACGACGAAGTGTTTATGCGCACTATCGAAGGACTGACTCGAGTTGATGTTATTTACCGTCGCATCGACGACCTGTTTCTCGATCCCGAGGCATTTAACCCCGATTCCTTGCTGGGCGTGCCGGGTTTAATGCGAGCCTGGCAGGCTGGCAAGGTGGCGCTGGCCAATGCGCCGGGGGCCGGCGTGGCCGACGACAAGGTGGTATACGCGTACGTGCCAGAAATTATTAAATATTATCTGGGGGAAGAGGCACTGTTGCCTAATGTGCCGACCTACAAATGCATCGATAAAAACGATCGCGAATATGTGATACAAAATATACACAACATGGTGGTCAAACCCGCCAACGAATCCGGTGGCTACGGCATGTTGATTGGACCCCATGCCAGCAAAGCTGAACAGAGAAAATTTGTGCGGCTAATTCGGCGCGACCCACGCAACTATGTGGCGCAACCCATGTTGATGCTGTCCACCGCCCCGACCATGGTCGGCACGCGGGCCGAACCGCGACATCTGGATTTGCGCCCCTTTATTCTCAGCGGGCAGCAGACATTCGTCACCACCGGAGGTCTGACCCGTGTCGCCCTGCGGGAGGGATCCATCGTCGTCAATTCTTCTCAGGGCGGGGGCAGCAAGGACACCTGGATTGTGGATATGGAGGGCCAGTCATGACCATGCTCTCCCGGGTCGCCAACAATATTTACTGGATGGCGCGCTATCTGGAACGCGCCGAGAATACAGCGCGGCTGATTAATGTAAATACCCATTTACTGCTGGATCTGCCGAAACGCCTGGTCCTTGGTTGGGAACCCATTATCGATATTACCGACAGTCGTACGCTTTTCTACACGCTGTATGATCAGGCCGATGAGCGTAGCGTTGTTAAATTTATGGCCTCCGACACTAAAAATCCAGATTCGATTCTCAGTACACTTGGCGCCGCCCGAGAGAACGCACGCACGGTACGTGACATTATTCCCCGCGAAGCCTGGGAGCAGGTTAATCAATTGTATTTGACAGCGAAAAACAACGCTGCAAGCGTAATAACCCATCGTCACCGTTTCGACAATCTGCGCACCATAATGCTGGGATCGCAAACCATTAACGGCTTGCTGGCCGGGGCCATGACCCACGACGAAGGCTATAGCTTCCTGCGCATGGGGCGCAATCTGGAGCGCGCCGATATGACGACCCGCATCATCGACGTGCGTTCGGCCACCTTGCTACCGGAAATTGCGGACGACCGAAAACCATTCGATAACCTGCAATGGATGAGCGTACTGAAATCACTGACAGCTTACCAGATGTACCGTCGCGAGACGCGCCTGCGTATCCGTCGTAGAGACGTGCTTAAATTTTTACTGCAGGAAGATCGCTTTCCCCGCGCGTTCCACCACACCCTGAGGGAGGTGAAAAACTGTCTCGACGATCTGCCGCACAACGAACAACCTCTTAAAACCTTAGCCCAATTGCAACGTAAACTGATGCGCGCCAAACCGGAGGAGTTGAAGCAGGAAAAGCTGCACGACTTTATAGACGAACTACAATTAGGCCTGACCAAAATAAACGAAAGTATCGGCAAAACCTATTTTTGGCCGAACTAAAAATTGCTAGGGACACTCCTGTCGGTTCCCGCAGTCTGTAACGACATGCGGAAACCAGTCGGGGCAGACTCGTAGCGCTAAAACATTTATTTCCGCAACTCGAATCCCGCGTAACCCTGCGCCGCCACCTCATCGCATTTGGCTTTGTAGTTGGGCGCGCCACCCGCGTAAAGCATAAAGGTACGTTTTTTCCCCGGATCATTGACGTTGATACCCATAAACCAGGAATCCGCTGTGGGGAACAATGTCTTCTGGGCAGTTTCGTCAACATGTATGGTCCAGGCATCTTCGGCTTCCAGAGTCGGTTCAACCTCGTGCAGACCCTTGTCCCGCATGTGACCAATCAAACCGGACACCCATTCCACATTCTGCTCGATACAGCGCGGAATATTGCAGAAGGTGGCGCCATTGTGTGGACCCACCAGGGTTAACATGTTGGGGAAACCCACGGTTTGCATACCCAGCATGGTACGGGGTCCATGCAGCCATTTATCCCTGAGCTTCTGGCCGCCTTTGCCGGTAATATCAATACGATTCAACGCTCCGGTCACCGCATCAAAACCCGTGGCGTACACGATAATATCCAGCTGATACTCCTTGTCACTGCATTTAACGCCGTTGGCGGTAATACACTCAATCGGCGTATCCCTGAGATCGACAAGGGTGACGTTGTCCTGGTTGTACAGCTCGTAGTAATTGGTTTCCATGGGCACTCGGCGCGTGCCGAACCCATGATTTTTCGGAATCAACCGCTCGGCAGTGTCCGGGTTTTTCACCCGCTGACGAATTTTTTTTGCGATAAAATCCGACAGTAACTTGTTGGCTTTTAAATCCGTCATGGTGTCATAGAAATTACCCAGCCAGATTCCAAAACCCGGTTCGTCGTACAATTTTTCAAAAAAAGCCTCGCGCTCTTCGGCCGACACCTCAAAAATCGAGCGCCTGTCTACGGCGTGAATAAAGCCGCCAAAAGTAGCATTGCACTGCTCAATAATCTCATGGTAATGGGCTTTGATGTCAGCATCTTCCTGGGCGTCAATCGGCCCATTCTTCAATGGCGCGCACCACTCAGGGGCAAGCTGGAAAACATATAACTCGTCCGCGGTTTTCGCTGCTTCCTGAATAAACTGCACTCCCGTTGCCCCGGTACCAATCACACCGACACGTTTGCCGCTAAAATCGTTGCCGCGCCCGCCGAAGCCGTCTTTCGGATAGCGTGCGGTGTGCGCCCACTCGCCCTGAAAGTCGTCGATGCCCGGAATATTGGGCAACCGCCAGGCGGACAAAGGGCCCGTCGCGGAAATAAAGAACGTGGCGCGGGCGGTGCTGCCGTCCTCTAACTCAAGCTCCCACTGCTTATGCGCCTCGTCGTAGGTCGCCTTGGTGACACGACTGTTAAACTGAATGTCCTTACGCAAATCAAATTTATCCGCCACAAAATTCAGATATTTTTCGGTTTCCGGCTGCGGCGCGAAACGCTCGCTCCAGGTCCATTCCTGCATGACTTCGTCGGACCAGGAGTAAGCATAGGTATAACTTTCCGAGTCAAAACGACAGCCTGGATAACGGTTCCAGTACCAGGTGCCGCCTACGCCGCTGCCACTTTCAAAGACCCGTACTGACAGCCCCAGCTCGCGCAATTTATATAACTGATACATACCGGCGATACCTGCACCGACAATAATCGCATCGTAAGTTGTCTGAGAAGAACTGTTCATTAAATTACTCCATTCCTTTAACTGAAAAGTTGTTTATTACAAAATTTACACGCACGAATAAAACGTCCGTTCCTTTATTTATCACACGGCTTCGTTCCGATGCCGCCCTCTGGACTGCAAGTAAACCCTGCGAGGGTGACTCGTTGGAACGCGTTGCGTGCCACCTGGCTGAACACCAAGCCGGATCAATCGTAGGGTCCGTTCGATCAGGGACCGCAGAAAATCCCGTAAGCGGCTCTCTATTACCGGTCAGTATCTCCTGATACCAACCATTTGAAAAGAGATTATAGGCACAGTTTTTTTCAAGTTCTAATACTGTTTCATCGCTCCCTACCCACCTGATTCATTTTGGCACACCCAGCATACAGGTCAGCAATGCTCCCACGGGTTACTCGCATCTCCGCGGCGCACAGGCCTGTCGACGTTGGTCATGTACTTTACTTTTTGCCCGGCCCGAAAAGCCTTGCTTTGCAGGCGGGTCTTGAGTGGACGGCTTCGCTACAGTAAAAAGCGGTTGAATAGGTTACCCACCAGGGGCCGACGCCCTCCCGACTGGGTGACATGACCAATGGCAATAATACCTATAACTATTTGCAATGCTTTGAGGGGTCGAATAACGACTGGCTTGCAGTGGTCGAGACTGGTATCTGCCCGCAAACAGCTTAGGGGCTGCGGCGCGGCCCCCGCGCGGACCCGGTTCCGGCTTCGTGGGCCGCCCATCCATCGACAGCCGGGTTATATAGCCGGCAGAAGATTGTAGTTTTTCCGCTAACTATTCCAATCAGGCTCTGGCACCTTTTAGCCAATCCCGATAGCGGTCAACCATGGTATTGTATTTGAGGTCCGTGAATTCGCCCGCATCCAGAAAAATCTTTGCGCAACTCGGACAGGCCTCAATCCAGATATGCGGTTGTTGCGCGTCGACAATTTTGTCCATTTTAACATGGCATTCAGGGCAATTGATGTCCCCTACCTTATCGTATCTGGCGCCGACCTCCGGATCTCCCATATCGACCACTGCCTCGGCGAGCCACACGCCCTTCATGCGCTCGATTGTGTCCGGGTGGCAAAACAGACCGTAGCAGCCCGTACAGCGATCCACCGTCACGTTATTAAAAGTGTAGCTTTCCAGACTGCCGGGGCATTTAGGACACTGCATCGGACTCTCCTTGTATGACTTATACGTTATTCACAGCGCATTTAGGCATACGACCGAAAAGCTGTCAACTGACCCGGCGCACGCAGGAGGCTCCGTAATTGCAACGCTTACTGATTCGTTAAAACACCGGGCAACCCCTGTTTACAGGTGATCAGGGGTATCCCGTTGCCCCTGTTTCTTAGAATGCGAAATCCACCCACACCCATACTTTGTCCGCATCCGCATTGATGTCCCCTGCATCATAGGCGGCGTATTTGATGCCCGCAGAATAATGCTGGCCAAATTGTCTGCTGTAGACAAGATTCCACTCACTACCCAGATCATCAACACTGGTGGATTCGTCGTCCGTTTCGAACTCGTGGTAAATCACCGCCCAAGCCCCGCCGGCCAGAGGGCCCTTAACCGAGATATAGCGATCGACCAGCCCCTGTGGCGGCGTCTTTAAAAATAAATCCGCCCAACCGTTAAATTTATGCAGTGTCGCCAGGGGGGTCGCAAACCCGTAGGCGCCGTCGTCCGAACCCAGTACTTCGTAACCCAGGCTGGCGGTGATTCCTGTAACAGTCGCCCCGGCCTCGATCAGATAATAATCGCTGTCGTACTCAAGGGAACCACTCTTATAGTTCTGAGTCGCGTATTCGAGAGCGTACGGAAAGGCCAGATTGTCCTGCGCCGCGAGCGTCCCTTTCAGGCTGACACCGTAAGTATCCAGACCATTTTCAACGCCTGGTTCCACCTCCAGTAAATAGGCATACGCGGTAACTGTGCCGACTGGCGTGACATAGGAAGCATTGAACAGGTGGTCCCGCGAGTCGATGTCGACGTCTTTTGCAAAGATGCTCAGACGCTGGGTGACGTAGGCATATTTCAACGTGAAATCCTGTACCGGAATCACATCGACACTGAACGCATCGAAGGTTTGCCGGTCCTGTCGCCAACCCACATCACCAATAAAGCGTTGGCCATCGTAGTTAAGCGCCTGACGACCCCATTTAACAGTTACCATCGCATTTTTATACTGAATATAGGCTTGATCGAGCTCTGTGGTCTCGGGGTCTGCAATGACGGAATACTCTCCGGGATTGAATCCGGTCGGGCCGACGGAATAACTGTCCACTCCGCCCACAATGCGGCTATCTTCCATTTCGACGGTAGCGGAAAAGCCGTTAAACACGCCGGTGTGATAGCCCAGGCGACTGCGTAACGTTAGCGCTTCAGCATCCCCCAGCGCATTGTCCTGATCCACAGTTTCGAAACGCAACCGAAAATCTCCGTATACAACACCATGAGTCAGCGCCTCGGTAATTTGATTCACCTCCCGGGATTCCTCTGCCTGCAAACCGCCAGAGAATCCCAGCAACAACACCAAAGCCAACCGAAAACTATTTTTACCTTTCATGACAACTTCCATAACAACTTCCTTAGCAGGTGATTTATGGTGATGGTGAATACCGCTTGTTTTTGCGTCCCGCGTTGCCTGGCTGCGTCACGCGACCCGCGCGGTTGGTACAGCGTTCCCATGGGACGATCCACGCGAATTCGTTGCGATGGGTTCGACCTTGCGTTGTTTGTCGTACAAAAACTTTAAAACCTGAGCCCGCAATGCGCCGTATTCAGCACTGTCCGCCAGGGAGACGCGGTCCCGCGGCCGCTGGAGATCGATATCCAGCACTTCACCGACGGTGGCGGCGGGACCGTTGGTCATCATGACAATGCGATCAGACAACAACACCGCCTCATCGACATCGTGAGTTACCATAACGACGGTGTTGTGCAACTCGCCCTGAATGGTCATCAGGGTGTCCTGCATATGGGCGCGGGTCAGTGCATCCAGAGCACCAAAAGGTTCATCCATCAACAAAATATCGGGCTCCATGGCCAGCGCCCGGGCAATACCAACCCGTTGCTTCATGCCCCCGGATATTTCTCCGGGGCGTTTGCGCATCGCATGACTCATGTGTACCAGATTCAGGTTGTACTCGATCCAGTCTTTCATTTCGCCACGAGACTTGCGCCGCGTCGAACCACGGCCAAAGACCTGCTCCACCGCCAGCGCAACATTTTCGTAGGCGCTAAGCCAGGGCAACAAAGAATGATTTTGGAATACCACAGCCCGCTCCGGGCCGGGTTCCCGCACCTCCCTGCCATTTAAAATGACGCCACCCCGGGTAGCGCGATAAAGTCCGGCGACGATGTTCAGAACGGTTGACTTGCCACAACCCGAATGCCCAATGAGCGAGATGAATTCGCCGCGCTTGATCTTCAGGTCAACACCTTCAAGCGCGGTAAACGGCCCATTTTCCCCGGGAAAAACCATATCCACCTGACTAATCACCAACAACTCACTCACTTTTCAGCCCTCCCCCCATGTTTGCCGTGTGCACAATTTGCCTACCGTACTGCCGCCGCTTTGTCCCAGGATAGCCAGCGCTGCAACAACAGCATGCCTCTATCCAGTAAAAATCCAATCAGACCGATAACCAGCACCGCCACCATAATGCGACTCAGTGAATCGGAACTGCCGTTCTGGAACTCGTCCCACACAAATTTTCCAAGTCCCGGGTTTTGCGACAACATCTCCGCGGCAATTAGTACCATCCAGGCCACACCCAGGGACAGCCGCATTCCGGTAAAAATCATCGGCACAGACGCGGGCAATACAATTTTCCGAATATGTTTTAATGTCCCCATGCGCAACACGCGACTGACGTTAAGCAGATCCTGATCGACGGAGGCAACGCCCACGGAGGTATTGATTAACATCGGCCACAGGCTGCACATGGTTACCGTGACCATGGAGATCAAAAACGCTTTTGGCACCACCGGGTCCGGGGTCACGTAAAGCGCGCTAACCACCATGGTTACCAGTGGCAACCAGGCCAGGGGCGACACCGGCTTCAGCATCTGGATCACCGGGTTACAGGCTGCGTTCAGCAAGCTGCTCAGGCCCACCAGAACCCCCAGCGGCACCGCGATAACCATGCCAATCAAAAAGCCGCAGGCAACGGTTAACAGACTGGTGCCCATCTGATCAATGAATGTTTCCTTACCGGTGTATGGGCGGATTTTTACCTGGTAGTTAGGATCACGCTCGGCACGCTGAGCATTGCGTATTTCTTGCCGCGCATAAAAAGCGCGTTCCTTCTGTCGCTCCGTCCGGTGTTCCTGATACAGCGCGCTCATTTGGGTCAACACCGCGACCGGCCGTGGAAACTCGCCGAGCGATGTGTCGATCCGTTGCGCGGCGGCAGACCAGAATAACAAGAACAACAGGATCCCCAGCAACGGCGCACTCAATTTTTTTGCTATACCCATTCGCTCAACCTTGTAAAACTGCGTTGTAGTGGCGTTGCGCACCGCACCTGGTTACTCAGTTTTCGCAGGCGCGCCCCGCACGACAGGTTATGCGCGTTGATCTCTGCTGTTGTCAGCATCGGCTCGCCAACGTTCAACGCACTATTTAGCGTTTAAATTTCGGCCCAACCTAGAGCCTGTCGCCCCGTTTTAACCCGATCGGCAGTTTGTTGATGTATTCGTTGGGCCGGGTACCATCGTAGCTAATGCCGTCAATGAACGAAGAGTCCGGTTTTTTAAATCCGGTTTCCGAATCAAAATCGGGAAAATCCTCGGCGTGCGCCAGCTGATCGCTGATCAACGACTGTGCAGCGGTGGCGTAGATATCCGGGCGGTACACGTTTTTGGCAACTTCCTTGTACCATTCATCGCTTTTGTCTTCGTCGATCTGCCCCCAGCGTCGCATTTGTGTCAGATACCAGATGGCGTCCGAGTAATAGGGGTAAGTTGCGTTGTAGCGAAAAAACACGTTGAAATCGGGGATGTCCCGCCGATCCCCTTTTTCGTATTCAAAGGTGCCGGTCATGCTGTTGGCGATGACATCGTAATCCGCGCCAACGTATTTGGCAGCGGACAGCATTTTTACCGCAGCCGGTCGATTACTATTATTGTTGGCGTCGAGCCACTGCGCTGCGCGAATCAACGCGCGAGTGATACGAATAGTGGTATTGGGATATTTTTCTGCGAATTCGGCGGTGATGCCAAATACTTTTTCGGGGTTATTTTTCCATATTTCGTAGTCGGTTATTACCGGAACGCCAATACCTTTGAACACCGCTTGCTGGTTCCATGGCTCGCCGACGCAGTAGCCATAAATAGTGCCCGCCTCCAACGTCGATGGCATTTGCGGCGGCGGGGTCACCGACAGTAGTACATCGGCATTAAATTGCCCGGACGTATCGCCTTTGTGCGGCGCGTAAAAACCGGGATGCAAGCCCCCGGCAGCCAACCAGTAACGGAGCTCGTAATTGTGGGTGGAAACGGGAAAAACCATGCCCATATTAAACGGCTTGCCTTCACTGCGATATTTCTCCACGACAGGTTTTAATGCATCGGCTTTGATCGGGTGGAGCGGACGACCATCTGGCATGGTCGGAATATTGACCTTCATTTGTTCCCACACCGCCGTGGAAACCGTAATACCGTTACCATTCAGATCCATTGAAAAAGGCGTGATGATATGTGCCCGGGTACCGTAGCCAATGGTTGCCGCAAGCGGCTGACCCGCCAGCATATGCGCACCGTCGAGGCGTCCATCAATTACTCCGTCGAGCAACACCTTCCAATTTGCCTGCGCCTCGACGGTTACGTATAAACCTTCGTCCTCAAAATAACCATTTTCGTAAGCAACCGCGATAGGCGCCATGTCGGTTAGCTTGATAAAGCCGAACGTAAGCTCATCTTTTTCCGGCCAACCTATCTTTTCCGCGCGAACCGCTGTCGCCATAAACGACAGTAAAGTTATCCCCATTACGGTGATCATTGTTTTTGCTACGGACATCGCAATACTCCTTCGACCAACTACAGATTGCTGGAACACATTTTTATTTCATGATCGACTCTTCAATATCCGTGCCAAACAACAACGTTGCACAGCCACAAGGCCGCAAGCACTTTAAATTAAACAGTTTTATTGCAAAATTAGTGTGGGAAGGAAACGCAGAAGGGAGATCCCTGCGGGTTTGGCCGGGCACAACAATGGCGCACCATCAGCTACACAACCCGGTGGTTGATGCGCCATTTGAGTGCGCCAGAAGCTATAAAATTATTTTTCCTGAATACCACAACTGGCGATTCGCGGCCAAACAGCTTCCACCAGACCAGCGACAAACCAGCTCAAAATTTACTGGCAACGGGGGGACGAATCCCACTCGCCACGCCCACCAGCCTCCATCCGGCCTGGTGGGTGTAGCTGGAGACAGTGCTGACAAGAATGACTGTCAGCAACCGTTTACGCCGACGACGATCGCCAGGCGAGACGATACAGGCCCGGCAGCACCAGCAGAGTGAGTAACGTCGATGAAACAATTCCACCAACCACCACGGTGGCCAGCGGACGCTGCACCTCACTGCCAATACCAACGTTAAACGCCATTGGCACAAAGCCAAGACCCGCCACCAATGCGGTCATCAATACTGGTCGCAACCGGGTCAACGCGCCGTCCGTAATGGCATCCTCGAGAGCACGACCTTGCTCGCGCAATCGACGAATAAAACTCACCATCACCAGACCGTTTAGTACCGCGATGCCAGACAGGGCAATAAATCCCACGCCCGCCGAGATCGACAGCGGAATATCCCTGAACCACAGCGCCAGCACGCCTCCGGTGAGCGCAAGGGGGACACCGCTAAAAATAACCAGCGCATCGCGCAGGGAGCCAAACGCCATCAGCAATAAACCGAGAATTAGCGCCAACGTCACCGGCACCACTACGGCCAGACGCCTTGACGCGGATTGCAGCTGCTCGAACGTTCCTCCGTAAGCAAGCCAGTAACCGGGTGGCACCGTTAACTGCGTATCCATTTTGTTGCGCACTTCGGCGATAAAAGAACCGAGATCGCGCTCGCGCACATTGGCGCTAACCACCACTCGACGCTTGCCCTGTTCGCGATTGATCGCGTTGGGACCGATGCCGAGTTCGATATCCGCCACTTCGCCCAGAGGAATATATTTTCCATCCGGCAAGCGCATCGGCAGCCGCAATATACCGTCGGGATTAGCGCGTAACGCTTCGGGTAAACGCACCACAATATCGCTACGGCGATCGCCCTCGTAAATCATACCCGCCGTCTGCCCTCCATAGGCGGTGGCTACCAGATCCTGCACTGCGACCACGTCGAGTCCGTAACGCGCCAACGCTTCCCGTTGTGGTATAACCGTGAGAATAGGCAGACCCGTGGTCTGTTCGGTTTTGACATCCGCGGCGCCGGGCACCGTCTTCAGCAGCATTTCGATCTGTTCCGCCACCTGGGTCAGCGTAGCAAGATCATCCCCATGGACCTTGACGGCGACGTCGGCACGGACACCAGAAATCAGTTCGTTGAAGCGCATCTGAATGGGTTGCGTAAACTCGTAATTGTTGCCGGGCACCTTCGCCGCCAGGCGCTCCATCTCTTTCACCACCTCGCTTTTGGGCTTGCCGGGATCCGGCCAGTCTTGACGGTTTTTGAGGATAACAAAGGTATCCGCAACGTTGGGCGGCATGGGATCGGTAGCGATTTCCGCGGTGCCCAACTTGGCAAAGGAGCGTTCCACTTCCGGCAATTGCTTGAGCGCGGCCTCCAGTTGACTCTGCATCTGCACTGCCTGACTGAGACTGGTTCCAGGAATACGCAGCGCGTGCAGAGCCACATCGCCTTCGTCGAGGCTGGGAATAAATTCCGACCCCAAGCGTGTAACCAGCCATCCACAACCGACAACCAGCAGCAGAGTCAGACCCAGCACCGGGACACTGCGAGCCAGCGCCAGGGCCAGGCACGGCGCGTAGATGCGGCGCGCCCAGCGCATCAGTCCATTGCCGCGCTCCTTTATGGGCCCAGCAAACCATAACGCAACAGCCGCTGGCACGAAGGTGAGCGACAACAGCAATGCCGCGCTAAGGGCAGTGACGACCGTGATTGCCATAGGATGAAACATTTTGCCCTCGACCCCCGTGAGAGCAAAAATCGGAATGTATACTGCCGTAATAATGCCGACGCCAAATAATGCGGGCCGGATCACCTCGTTGGTGGCGGCAAACACTACCTCGAACCGCTCCTGTTCGTTGAGTTTCCTGCCACCGGAAGTCGCAATACCCAGCCGACGCAAGCAGTTTTCAACAATAATTACCGCGCCGTCCACAATCAAACCAAAATCGAGAGCGCCCAGACTCATCAAATTGGCAGAGGTGCCGGAGCGCACCATACCGGTAAAGGTAAACAACATCGCCAGGGGAATGACCGCGGCGGTGATCAACGCCGCGCGTATGTTTCCCAATAACAGGAACAGCACGGCGATCACCAGCAGCGCGCCTTCCAGCAAGTTTTTCTCGACAGTCGCCAACGTCTTCTCCACCAGCGTGGTGCGGTCGTAAACTACGTTGACCGCGATCCCGGGAGGCAAGCTGCGTTGTGCTTCTTCCAGCTTGGCCGCAACCGCTTTGGAGACGATTCGGCTGTTCTCGCCCATCAGCATAAAAACAGTGCCGAGTACCACTTCCTCCCCGTTCTGCGTGGCGGCACCGGTGCGCAACTCCGCGCCGATTGCTACCTCCGCAACGTCGCCCACGCGCACTGGAACACCGTCCCGCTGCCCGACCACGATATGGGACAGATCTTCCAGACTGGCGGCCTGTCCAGGCACCCGGATCAATTGCTGCTGGCCATTGCGCTCGATATACCCGGCACCCCGATTGTCATTGTTAGCCAGAACACTGCCCACCAGGTCGTCAAAACTCACGCCGAAAGCCAGCAGTCGGCGCGGATCGGGCAGAATCTGGAATTGCCTGCCGTAACCTCCGATGCTGTTGACATCGACCACCCCCGGCACCTGTAACAGCAAAGGACGTAATATCCAGTCCTGCGCCTGGCGCAGATCGGTTGGCGTGATGGGCGAACCGTCCGCATTGCGCGCCCCCGGTTGCGCGACCACCGTCCACATGAAAATTTCCCCGAGTCCCGTGGCAA
Source organism: Gammaproteobacteria bacterium (assembly GCA_038106145.1). Classification (GTDB taxonomy): domain Bacteria; phylum Pseudomonadota; class Gammaproteobacteria; order Pseudomonadales; family Porticoccaceae; genus JBFJKD01. The sequence continues at coordinate 24,205 of JAYODD010000010.1, forward strand.
TCGGACCGAGGCGTGGCTCAAGGCCGGGCGGCAGTTGCGATTGCAGCGCCTGCAACCGTTCCGCAATCAGCTGACGCGCGAAATAAATGTCGGTGCCATCCGCAAACACCACCGTCACCTGCGATAGTCCGTAACGCGACACTGAGCGGGTGTACTGCAACTGCGGCAACCCGGACATGGCGGTTTCCACGGTAAAGGTAACGCGCTGCTCGGCTTCCAGCGGCGTATACCCGGGCGCCTCGGTGTTGATCTGCACCTGCACGTTGGTGATATCCGGTACCGCGTCGATCGGCAGCTGCTGAAAGCTCCACACGCCGAGTCCGGCAAATGCGCACACCAGCACCAGCATCAGCCCACGCCGCTGAATGGAAAAGCGCAACAATGGTTCAATGATCATGGCTGGCCCCTGACTTTTCGATATCGGCCTTGATCAGATAGCTGTTGCCGCTGACATATTCCGCGCCGGGTTTCAGGCCACCCAGTACTTCGACGTATTCGCCGTCGCTGCGCCCGAGTTCGAGCATGCGCACCTCGTAGGTTTCTCCCACGCGTGCGAACACCACGGTAAAATCCCGAAAGGTTTGCAAACCGGAGACCCGCACTGCCAGGGGTACTGCAGCACCACCGGTCTTCACATCGGCATTAACGTACAACCCCGGTGTCCAATTGCTATTACTGTTGTCGAAAGCCACCCAGACCGGTACCGCCTGAGCGGGACCCGCTCCAGCAGGTGCCATACGCACAATTTTGCCGGTGGCGCTATCGTCACCGCCGGGGCTATGCAGCCGCACTGTTTGCTCGACGCGCAGGCGGCCAAGATCCCGCGGAAAAACTGATAGCTCGACCCACAACTGAGTGAGGTCGCTGATTTTGAACAGCGTTGCATCGCCCGCCTGCTCACCGGGATTGATCAGGCGCGCGGTGACGACGCCCCCGATTGGCGCGGTGACTGAATAGACCTGCAAGGAATCATTCGCTTCGATCCGCGCTAACAGATCCCCCGCCTGCACCAGGTCCCCCACCGCAACATTGACCGACTTGACCTCGCCGGCAAAACGCGCCCCCAGCTCGCGCACCGCGTCCGGATTGACCACCACCCGCCCATACAGGGGCAGCAAATCGTGAATCACCCGGGGGCCGGCCTGCTCCACAACAATGCGCGCTTCTTGCGCGCTCGGCTCCGTTATGGTCACGCGACCCTCGTAGCTTGCGTACGCCCACTCATAGGTGGCGCCGGCATATTTGGCAATAACTGCCACGTCGAAGGAATGCGGTTCAGTCACCACCCCATCACCCCGCAGAAAGTCTTCCTGCGACGTGAAGTGAAAAGTATTTTGCTCGCCATCCAGCCTGGTCAGCACGACACTCAGCTGGACTTCTTCCGGCGCCAGCGCCTGATCGTCATATCTTGCCCAGGCGCGGTATTCAGGGGGAACGCCAGCCTCAAAAATCGCCAGTTCAACAGTAAATGGTCCATCCGTCAGCAGGCGTCCTCCGTGCGGACCCTTGTCGAAGGTCGACGCCGCGACTTCGCCATACTGGTCGCTCACCGACTCGCCGTCACTTACGGATGGACCACAACCTGTCATCGACAGGGGCAAGGTGGCAAGAAAAAAGTAGTAATAAATTTTTTTGTTCATGGCAAAATTCATCCGTTATCGACCGAAATGAGTTCGCCAGTGAGGCGTTCGATTTCGGTGTGGTAGTTGTGAGCTTTGCTGGCAGCCGCTATCAGACTGCGCCGCACTTCGATAAACTCGCGCTGTGTAGCCACCCATTCAAGATAACCGTAGCGACCCCGTTGGTAGGCTGAGCGAGTTTCTTTTAATATTTTTTCCATCTCCGGCAATACCTGGTCGCGCAGCAGTTCGGTTTCTGAAATGGCGTGCTGCAATTCCTGGGACAACTCGAACAACTGCGCTTTGACGCGATTCTCCGCCGCCCTGCGCTGCGCCTCCGTGCGCCCGCGCAGGGCCTGCGCTTCGGCAATTCCCGGCGCGGCCTGACTGCGGGTGAACAGCGGCATCGAAAAACCAAGCACAACGGCATGGTCATCGCTGTCCTCGAAGCGACGGACACCACCGCTAAGCTTTATGTCGGGGGTGCGTTGAGCCTGTGCCAGGCGGATTTCTGCATCGCGCAGTCGTGCCTCGGACACAAAACGTAAAAAATCGGGGCTTGCCTGCAGGCGCTTTTCCAGATGAGCAAAACTGACGGGAAGTGGCATCCTGTAGAAATCCGCGCTGATCGCCCCAAACTCCAGTTTTTCAGCGCCCCACATGGCGGCGAGCTTACGCCGCGATGTCAGCAACTCGTGTTCGGCGTGTTCTTCATCAACCTGCGCGCGCGCCAGCGCAATCCTCGCGCGGGACAACTCGGCAACGGGGGATTTACCCGCCCTTACGCGTAGCTCGACTGCCGCGATCGTCTGCTGCGCCAGCTCGGTGGCCGAGCGCGTCAACACGATATGCTCCTGGTCAGCGGCGACATGCGTAAAACGCCGCGCCACTTCGGCGAGGATATCCAACTGGGCCGCCTGCTGTTCCACAGTGATAACATCGCGACCAACGCGCGCCGCTGCCAAACGCGCTGCGCGTTTACCTCCGAGCTCAATAGTTTGCGCCAGTGCAAATGTGGTTTCGACCGCATCCACACCGGTAAAATCGCCAGACCCTGCAAAATTTTCTACATCCACCTCCAGTGTCGGCAACGGTCGTAAACCAGCCTGCCGCGTGCGAGCGTCCTGGGCGCGCAACGCGAAATCGGCGGACTCTAGGTCTGGATTGTGCTCGAGTGTTAGCGCAATGGCTGCGCGTAATGTTAACGGCTGATCGCTGGCATGGGCGACAACAGCGGGCCAGCATACAAGTATTAATAGAATCTGTGCCCAACCACAGAGACTGTTCCGAGTAGATAGCAGCATAAATAAATGTCCAAGTTAACAAACAGACAAACGAGCGTAGCGGGAGTGCACCTGCCTCCAACACAGCGACACTCCCTACCGGTTGGCAACCCCAACAATTCGACACCCATAGGGAAATTTGCGCCGATGCAGGGCCTTGAAAACAATTAGCCACCCAATACCATAACCAGTGTCACCCGGTCACAGCGACCCGGCAAACTCGGCCTGTACCGCCGAAGGAAGTGGGGAAAAGCTTATTGAGGTGGGGCCCGTAAAGGCGGGCGTATCGAAAGGGGAATCGACCAGGGGAGCGGAGCGTTAAATGGCGACTGCTGACAACGAACAACGACAAACCAGATCAACAATAGAAGCAGCGCTGGCAACAACGCCGGCATATCGACCTTAAAAAAATTAATGATTCCGTCGGGCACCACATCCGCATCCGCATCCTGGTGTAGAGACTGATCGCCACCGTGGGGTGGGTGACCCCCGAGGTTATCGAAATGTATAGACACCGGCGGTTCAAGCCCATCCGCGCAGAAATGGCCGTGAGCTCCGATCACCATTGCGCTGAGAAATGCCGCCAGCGCGACATAAGCTAATACGGATTGTCGAATCACACCTTTCTTCACTTTTGCTTCTCGATGCACACCGCGCGACCGCGTACGCTAAACGGATATTCAAATCGTCAAGGCAAGCCCGTTTTGCCCGTAGACAGAGACAAATATATCAGGTGTATTCCGCCCTCACAACTGACGCAGCTCAAGGGGTTGCAGGTGCATTGGATACGGTAACCAGGGGGGCCGACACCCACACCCTAGGAGGACGAAAATTGCCACCTGTTCCGATCCGCAGCACGCAGACGAAAACTGTCGCCAACTTGCGCCCAATAGCCCGCCAGCAGTAATCGCCAGTGAACCTCAGGCATCGCCTCTCTGCGCCGGAAAAGTTGCCACAAATCCCGTCGCGCCGCGCTGCTGGCAGTCAGGCGCTGTCGGCATTTTTCCAGATCGAGCAACGCCGTGTTGATAACGGTGGAGTTGTCCTGTTTTTTGATCCGCACAAATATATGCTTGGGATACAGACATCCGTGTTGCCAGCGAGCGCAATGGAGACGCGCGATCATCTCACCAATAGCTGTCATTACCTGCTTCTGTATCCTGTCATCATCGCGGTACACACCGCGTGCGTACCATTCTTCGAGACTGATAAACCCTGCCAAGCTTTCCGTCACCAACAGCGCCCGATGCTCGTCACCCTGCTTGCGGGCGCCATAAAACACCACCGTGGGTACTTCAATGCCCAGCTTGTGCAACGCCATTGACGCCCGCACTTCGCGAAAGACAGTTGGCTCGCGCAGAGGATGCCGCCAGGAATAACACAGATGATTAACCTGACGCTTGCAATAGAACGCTTGCGCGCCAAGCTCCACCAGTTGCACGCCACTAAAACCCCCGCGTCGCTCATTAGGTGCTTCTACCCACGTTCCTGCGGTATTCCACCATCCTTCGAAGCAGTCCTCCGACGACAACCCGTTGTGATTCACCGCCACCGGTTAAACCTTGCGTAAGACATAGACGCGCCACATGGCATACCCCGGCAAAAAATCAAAATGACCGAGGAGGCGAAAGCCCGCCGCGTCAAACTCGCTTTCGACCACCTCTTTGTTGACGACGAAGCGGTTCTTGTTCTTTCCGGTATCCCCCGACGCGGCGCGCTGGACCTCGAGGCGACGACGACGCCAGGCCTTAAAATTGCCATCGACCCACAGCGAAATAATCACCGTATCCCGTGACACCCGGTAAAACTCGCGCAATATGGCGAGCCGATCCGCAGCTTGCTGTACATGATGTAATAGCCGCATACAAAAAATTGAATCTACCGAATTATCGGCCAGTTCGATGGCAAATGCGGACGTCTGGAGAAATTCCAGCCTGCCCTGCAATGCGCCTGGCTGCACCGCTTTCGCCATCTCCAGCATGTCCGCTGAGTAATCAGCCGCCACCACAGTGCGGCTGAGCGGTAAAGACAGTGTCGCTAAAAAGCGGCCAGCGCCGCAGGGCAAATCGAGTACTCGATCAGGTTCTCCCGCAAACTTCAGAGCCTTGCGGGCCAGTTGCTGATCGCGCCAGTTTGACAAACGTCGCGCCAGGCCGTCGTTATGTTTGCGCAAATATTGTTCGGCGTGAGCCCGATTATATTTCTCGGAAAATTTGAGCGAAAACACCTGGTCAGCGTGGCTTGGCATCATCTTAATTATCTTATCCTCTGAATATCTTACCTAGCGTGCGCGAACTTGGGAGGGCGCAGGCTGATAACACAAACCTTATTCCCGCCATATTAACAGTTATACAATATATTCCCAGCAATTGGCTTGGTCTTGTGACCGCGCAAACAGCTACCTCAGGACGTCTCAAACAGGTCTATGTCGGCGTCAAAACAGCGGCCTGACCTCCTTCCGCATCGAAATAATACCTTTTTCTTTAGGGTGAAACCCATTACTCCGCAATCCGCCCCGCCCCTGACCAACGTCACGTAGCACCGCACGCGACAGTTTCTATTAACGCCGTCGCGCTACAGCACTACGAGGTTTGCGGACACAAGGGTTTACCGCTAAAACACTCGAACTGGATTACTGACATCGCCGATGATCAATCGTTCCCTAAACGAGCCAGACGTAAATCCACCATCAGGTCGTCATCGACACCGCGTAGCAAACGAGCGAGCGGATCTGATACGCGGTTGCGGGTAAATCGGTTATGGTTAAGGTGTTATTGTTTAAAACTAGCAGGGCCTTTGGCCGCAAACGACAAAACGGGGAACATACCAATGATCAGCTTCGTCGCCACACTCAAGGTAAAAGCAGGGCAGGCCGCCGCGTTCGAAGATGCCATGAAAATCGTGGTGCCCAAGGTGCGCCAGGAGCCTGGTAATCACGCCTATATATTTCACCGCTCCGCCACTACCACGCCTATATATTTCACCGCTCCGCCACTACGCCGCATACTTATTATTTCTATGAACAATATACTGACGAAGATGCTCTCAAGGCGCACCGCGCTCATCTGGGCAGTTTGGGGATCAACCTGGCTGAAATGCTCGCTGCAGCGCCGGAAATCGAACACTGGGAGCTGATTTTATAACGCCCTGGGGCTAACTATACGCAGCTCGACAGGCCACGCAAATTGCACCGAGCTAAATTGCGCTACCGGTGGCCGAGCAACAACAACCGGTGGTGCCTGGTGGCTGGCCACCACCCTTTCGTCTGAGTCCCTCCTGTGGACCGCACAGGTTGTTTGCCATCAAAAAACCCTACCAAAATACCGGTAACGGGTTTACCATTAAACCTACCGATCGGTAACTTTGGGGCAACTGGACGGAGGCGCCCATGTCTGAATTCGACACGCTGATTCAGGGCGGCACAATCATCGACGGTTTACGCACCACAGAGCGCTTTATTGGTGACGTGGCCGTAAAGGACGGACTGATTGCAGCCATTTTCCCCGGGGCAGGCACCGACCCCAACCGCGCCGCGCGGGTAATCGATGCCACCGGATTGCATGTAGTACCCGGGTTTATCGATCTACATACCCATTACGACGGCCAATTGCTGTGGGACCCCTACCTGAGCTGCTCCAGCTGGCACGGCGTCACATCGGTCGCCATCGGCAATTGTGGTTTCGGCTTTGCTCCAGCCCATCCCCAGCAGCGGGAACGCCTGATGTTGTCCATGGAACGGGTCGAGGCCATTCCGCTGGCCACCATGAAGGCCGGCATGGACTGGGACTGGGAAACGTTCCCTGAGTGGCTCGACTCCCTTGAGCGTCGCCCCAAGGGGGTGAATGTCATGAGCTTTGTTCCCCTCAACCCACTGATGGTTTATGTGATGGGCATCGATGCCGCCAAAACCCGCGAACCCACGGCCGCAGAGCTCGCGGAAATGTTGCGGTTGATGGAGGAATCCCTGGATGCCGGCGGTGTCGGTTATTCCATGCAACGGCTCGGCGACGGCTTTACCTCGGTGCAACGGGATTACGATGGCACCCCCATGCCAACGGATACCATGTCCGACGAACTGTGCCTGGCGTTTGCCAGCGTCCTGAAAAACCGTGGCCAGGGATTTATTCAGCTGACCCAGGCGAAGAACGAGTTTGTCGCTGATCTCAAGTTTGGCTCCGCGCTCGCCGACGCCTCGGATGCGGTGATCCTGTGGAACGCGGTGCAGGTCAACGAACGCCATCCCCACCAGCACCGGCGCATGCTCGAGTGGGTCAACCGGGAGCAGGACGCCGGCCGTAAAATCTGGATGCAGGCGATTACCACTCCCAACGACATGCGTTTCATGCTCGATAACTTCAATCTGTTCGACGGCAACGGCGCATGGCGCGACGTCACCATCGGCGACATCGAAACCCGCATCGCCAAAATGCAGGATCCCGCTTTGCGCGCCGCGGTGCGCGAGGATTACGACAGCGGCAGCGCGCCGTTTGTCAGTGGCCCGATTGCTGCAATCAAGGTGGATTCGGTTGCCCGGAAGGAAAACGAAAAATACGTGGGCCTGACCATCGCCGAACTGGGCGTGGCGATGCAGCGCCACCCCGCCGATGCGATGCTTGATCTGGCCATCAGCGAAGGACTGAAAACCGTTTTCTATATCGTGCCGTTCAACTACGACGCGCGATATCTGCAGGAAATCCTCGACAACGAGTACACGCTGCCCGGCGTATCCGACGGCGGGGCGCACACCAAATTTCTCAACTACGGCCGCTACCCCACCAACATGCTCCAGGATTTAGTGCGGGATCGCGGTCAATATACCCTCGAGGAGGCGCATTACCGGCTTTCCGCGCTGCCCGCCATGGCCGCCGGTTTTAGCGACCGGGGCACGCTGGAAGTCGGCAAAGCTGCGGATATTGTAGTTTACGATTACGCGGGGCTGACGTTACTGCCCACGCAAATTGCCCGTGATCTCCCGGGCGACGAGTGGCGTTATGTGGAGCGCGCCACAGGCTACCGCTACACCATGGTCAATGGCGAACTGACGTTTATTGACGGCGAGTGCACGGGGGCGATTCCCGGCAAACTACTGCGCCACGGACGCGCATCCGGGGTTTCCGCGGCAGCCTGAACCCTGTTTCACCAGCCCGAGTATAAGCGCAAGGTTTACTCCATGGATTTACCCCTGAACAATGAGCTGCGTTTCGGCTGGGCGACTTTTATGGACAGCCTTGAGGCGGTGCACAATACCACCGCCCTTGCCGACGAATTAGGTCTCGACTCCCTGTGGGTGGGGGACCATAGGTCGAGGCCGAGGCTGGCTTTTTCGCCGTCAACTCGACTCCCTGTGGGTGGGGGACCATATTGCATTTTCCCTGCCCATGATGGATCCCTTATTGCAGCTTGCCCAGGCGGCGGTCTGTAGCGAACGATTGATGCTCGGCACCGGGGTCTACCTGTTGCCACTACGCCATCCCGTCACCGTTGCCAAGCAGGTTGCCAGCCTCGATCGACTCAGTGGCGGACGGGTTGTTTTTGGCGTAGGTATCGGCGGAGAATTTCCCAACGAATACGCAGCCTGTGGCGTACCGATCACCGAGCGTGGAGCGCGGCTCAGCGAGGGCATCGAGGTGCTGCGGAAACTGTGGCGTGGACAACCGATTTCTCACCAGGGGAAATACTACCCGTTTAACGACGTTTTGATGCTCCCTGAACCAGTGCAGTCTGGCGGGCCCCCGATCTGGTGCGGCGGGCGCTCCACCGCCGCCTTGCAGCGGGCCGGACGGCTCGCGGACGGCTATGTCTCCTACGTAGTTACCCCCGACATGTACCGCTGTGCACTGGAAACCATTGCCCAGGCAGCAGCGCGGGATAAGCGTTTGATCGACAACTTTGCCACTGCCCACGTACTGTTTTTTCGCATCGACCAGAATTTTGACTCCGCATGGCAATGCGCAACCAGCCAGTTAAGTGAACGCTACGCCAGCGACTTCAGCGGCCCGGCAAAAAAATATTGTGCACTGGGACGCCCCGAGGATATCGCCACACAAATCGCTCAATTCCAGATGGCGGGTGTTCGCCATTTTATTCTCGACCCGGTCAGCCCGCCGCAGGAGCGTCGGGAACAAATGATCCGGTTTGCACAACAGGTAAAGCCGCTACTCGGTTGATGTTCGGCGCGCCCACAGTGGTGGAAAGCAGTTTGAAGCCCTTACAACGGCACCAGCTGCACCCGTTGCAAGACCCCA
>JAYODD010000010.1:33361-65963 GCA_038106145.1 Gammaproteobacteria bacterium
GGGCTATACAACTAACCACCATAAGCAAAGTCTTACCTGCCGACAAATTTTCTGTATAATTTCCCGCCATTCCACACTCGCTACGCAGCGCCACGTGGCGTCGCAACACATGCAGAAAAAAGGTGCCGTATGACATTTGTTGTCGGGGAAAACTGTATCAAGTGCAAATACACCGACTGTGTCGAAGTGTGCCCCGTGGATTGTTTTTACGAAGGTCCCAATTTTCTCGTTATACATCCGGACGAATGCATCGACTGCGCGTTGTGCGAACCAGAATGCCCGGCGGATGCTATTTTTTCGGAGGATGAACTGCCAGAAGACCAACAAATCTTTCTCGAGCTTAACGCGGAACTGGCGGAGAAATGGCCCAACATGACCCTGCAAAAAGCGGCGCCCGCGGACGCCGACGACTGGCTTGGCAAACCCAACAAACTGCAATTGCTGGAGCGTTGACCCGCGTTTTCCCTCCGCAATCCATAAACCGGCTAGCGCGTAAACAGCGTGTGTCCATCCAGGCCATGACGGGTCAGACTCTGTTTCAGGCGTTCGAGGGCTTCGATCTGTATCTGCCTGACCCGCTCACGGGTTAGCCCAACCTCCCTGCCTACTTCTTCGAGTGTCGCCACTTCGTAGCCGCGCAAACCGAAGCGCCGGGCGATGATATCCTGCTGCTTCGGACTCAACTCGGCGAGTAAATTCTCCAGCCTGGCCACCAGGTCATCACCTTCGACCTGCTGTTCAGGTTCACAAGCATGGGTGTCCGCCACCATGTCAATCAGGCTGCGGCCCGTGCCGTCACTGGAGATGGGTACATCCACAGACCCAGTGTGCTCGTTCAAGCTCAGCATCCGATCTACCGTGCGAGTGGACTTGTCGAGCCGGGCAGCGATTTCATTGACCGTCGGATCGTGCTCCAGCTGCTGGGCAAGTTGGCGCGATGCGCGCAGGCATTGATTGAGCTCCTTGACCACGTGAATGGGCAAACGGATAGTGCGGGTCTGGTTCATCAGCGCCCGTTCGACCGCCTGGCGAATCCACCAGGTGGCGTAGGTTGAAAAACGAAAGCCCCGTTCCGGGTCAAATTTTTCCACCGCCCGGATCAGGCCCAGATTACCCTCCTCAATCAAATCGAGCAGGCTAAGTCCTCGATTGACATAGCGGCGCGCAATTTTCACCACCAAGCGCAAATTACTTTCGATCATACGCTGGCGAGCGGCGTGCTCGCCGTTGCGGGAACGGCGGGAAAAAAAGACTTCTTCCTCCGCCGTGAGTAGAGGTGTGTAGCCGATTTCCTTCAAATAAAGGCTGGCCGCATCCAGAATCTGAGCCGACTCCTGGGTGGTTTCGACCGGAATTGGTTCTATCCAGTCGCGCGAATCGTCGTAACCCTGACGCCCCATAACCGTATCCTCTGTAATTTTTACTGGCCTGCCCTGGCCTTCTTACAGGTACCGCCCTACACTGCCACGTTCCCGGGTTGTTTGCAATTGAAGCTTATCCGCTACAGCTTTATCGTTGCCAGCCTGGCTGTCAGCGCCCGGGTAACAGACGCAGCGGGTCAACCGGCTTGCCGTTTTCGCGAATTTCGAAGTAGAGGCGCCCCGGATTGTCCGCGTCGCCACCGACCTCTCCAATAACTTTGCCAGCGCTTATCGCCTCCCCTTCGCTAACCAGTATCTTGCGATTGTGGGCGTAGGCACTCAGATATTTATCACTGTGCTTGATGATAATCAACTGGCCGTAACCGCGCAGTCCGCTGCCGGCATACACCACTGCTCCGGGGGCGGCCGCGACCACATTGCGTCCGGCGACGCTTTGAATATTTATCCCTTTGAACTGTTTGTTACTGTCGTAGTATTTGCTCACCGCCCCCTCCACCGGCCATCGCCAGACTCCGGCTGAGAACGTGTTCGGCACCACCGGCGCCAACGGTTGGGAGCTTGCTTGGCGCGACGGTATAGCGGGGGCACTGGTTGTCGTCGGCGAACGCGTCCCTGCGGGACGCGAAGCACCCGCTGCACCCGGTTGGGCCGGGCTAATGGTGGGTGGGACTGGTACCGGAGTGGCCACCGCCTGTCCAACAGATGTGGATTGTGGCGCTGAGGATGTGTTCAAATTCAAACGCTGCCCAGGGTAGATCAGGTAAGGGGGGCGCAAACCGTTAACCGCCGCCAGCGCGGCCATTTCAATCTCGTAACGCCATGCAATGGCAAATAGCGTCTCACCCCGGGAAACAATATGTTCCTGAATTTTCTCGCTGGGTGGCGGCTGGCGGGTGGCTACCGGCGCCGGTGCCGTCGCACAACCGGCAAGCAAACTACCTAGAACCAGCGCTGTCAGCAACAGCCCCGCGTTAATTTTTTTTGATAACAAAGGATCACCTTTTATTCGCACACCAGCCGATCCACTCCCCCCAGGGTATTGACTGCAACGGCTAATTTTTGTTTTTTCTTACGCCGATATATTCAAGCGCAAATACCAACACTAAACCACTCACCATCGTAACCAGCGCCAACGCCCATTGGGGGTCGCCAATGGCGTTGCCATACGCCCACGGCGTCAACAACTCACCACGCAACATCAATTCACCACCCCGCCCATCGACAGCTGTGACCAGTGCACGCTTCCACGGCCAAACCACCACCAACGAGCCCGCCAAAAACCCGGTTAACAGTGCGAGCGTAGTGGCGTAGTAGTGATGCAACAACCAGGAAAGGAATCGCGAAAACGATAGCAGTCCCACGCCACATCCGGCAGCGAAGGTTGCCAGCACCACGACATTGGCGTCGGTGACCGCGCCGATAAGTGTCGGATACAGCCCCATGATCAACAGCATAAAACTGCCGGATATACCGGGCAGAATCATCGCGCAAATGGCCACCGCGCCGGCGCCAAATATGATCGGCAGGGACGGCTCGAACTGCAAGAGCGGCGCAAAGGCGACCGCCAGGGCGCACCCACTGCCCACCGCCATTGCCAACCATTCCCGCCAGCCAGAGAATTTCTGCAGGCGGTAAATATAGATCACCGAAGCGACGATCAAGCCGAAAAAAAACGACCAGATTAGCAGTGGATATTGTGCCAGTAGATAACCGATAAGTTGCGCCAACGAAGCAATACTCGAGACGATACCCGCCAGCAGCACCAATAAGAAATTGCCATTTATCTGTGCCCAGAAGTGAGCGAATTGACCGCGTGTCAAGGTGCGCAGAGCGGAAAAATTTAGCCCGCGGATGGCGTCTATGAGCTGCTGATAAATACCGGTGATAAAAGCGATCGTCCCCCCGGAGACACCGGGCACCACATCGGCGGCGCCCATGGCGACGCCCTTGAAATACAGCAGTACATAGTGTCCCATGCGTCGTTACCCGTTTTGACGATTACCGACCCAAACCGCTTAACATGGGCACGAACCGCACGCGCTCTATCACCTCGTGATCATAGGTATCAGAATCACCCTGGCGCGAAATCAGGCGTAATTCCTGCTCTGCTCCGTCGCCCACCGGGATCACCAGCACACCGTCCGGGGCGAGTTGCGCCAGCAACTGCGGTGGAATTTGTTCGGGTGCCGCGGTGCCAATAATACCGTCGTAGGGCGCAAATTCGGGCCAGCCGACGTTACCGTCCGCATGCGCCAGTGTAACGTTGCGCAGCTTGAGTTTGCGCAACAGTCCGCGCGCCCGGTCGAGCAGGGGTTTGATCCGTTCGACTGAATAAACCTGGTCCACCAGCTGCGCCAGCACCGCCGTCTGATACCCACACCCGGTACCAATTTCCAGAACTTTCCGACGCGGCCCGCGCGACAACAACACCTCCGTCATCAGCGCCACTACGTAGGGCTGCGAAATGGTCTGGCCGTGGCCGATGGGTAGCGCGGTATCTTCATAGGCGCGATGGGCCAGCGCTTCGTCGAGAAACAGGTGGCGCGGCGTCACCCGCAATACATCGAGCACCTGCTGGTTTTTAATGCCCTGATCTTTGAGGCGTTGTATCAGGCGCTCGCGGGTACGTTGGGAGGTCATGCCGACCCCACCAAAATCTATCGAATTCACCCGCGCCCCCTTCATTCCGAAAGGCAAAACTATAGCACAGCGTTTCCAGTCGAGGCAGTGACATCGGCCAGTTCCCGCAGCACCGAGGTGGCAAATACACCGGGCGGCAGAGAAAAGTTTAACGTCAAGGCGTTGACGTCCCAGCACCAGTCCAGGGCTTCAATCGAGATCACCAGGGGGCGCCGCTCCTGGCGCAGTCCGGCATGCTCCAACCCATGACACCAGTGCTGCCAGGGCGCCAGTATTACCGACTCGAGGGCCGCCACATCCGCCACCGCCAGTGTTCTGCCGCGCCCCCACAGGGGTCCGGAGGGTTCCGTTTCAAGTGGCAGCGGTTCACGCCAACAGCCCCGTCTGACGCGCTCCGAAAGGACCAGATTGAACAGATAGGCCCGCGCCGCCGATAGATAAATGCCCTTGCGACCACCGCTGGCCCGACCGCGCCCCGCTCGCAACAAACGATCCGCATGTAGCAGGTTGCCAGCGTCGAATCCGAAGCGTTGAGGGCCGAAGTAGTTGGGGGCTCCCAACTTTTGCAGCAGTTGCAGGCGCTGTTCAAGCGCCGCGCGCTCACCGCTCAGGTTGCGCAATGTAATAACAAACCGATTGGCCCGATGACTGCCCCGACGCAGTTTGCGCGGGTGCCATCCGCGTTCCAGTATTTCGATACCAGGGATTTTGAAATCATCCACGGCAAAGCGGGAACCGGGTACGCTGAACCATTGCGTCGTAACGGCGCGACGGTCTTTCATGCCGCTGAACCCGATATCGCCCTCGCCGACCCCAGCGGCCTGGGCAAGTAGCTGTGCAACCCAACGGGTATTGTGATTGCGCTTGCGTATCAGCAGGTAAAGATGTTCACCGGGAGCAAAATCGGTGTGCAAAATTTCGTCGACCTGGAAATCCTCGGGCGCGACCCGTATATCCGCGGTGCACGCGGTTTTCTCATAGGCATAAGCGAATGCGGTGGAGAAGGGACTCTCAGTGATGGCCCGCCCCCAGATAGAACACATCCAGCACGGTGCGCGTGGCATCCGCCACGCGGACAATACGATCGTCGATGCGGCGGATGCTGGTGCCTTCCGGCCCGCGCCGCAAACGCCCCAGAATATCCTCCGGCAAGCCCTGCGCGTGGCTATAAATCTCCAGGTCGATAACTTCACCCCGAGCCACTTTCGCTTGCCAACCCGGCGGCAATTCTCCGCCCCGCTCCAGTTTTTTGCGCAGCCCAGGCGGTAAGCTCTTCGGTTTCTTGCTACCCGCGCTATAACCCTCGCGACCCAGATAATCGGCCAGCACGGCGCGTTCAGCGGCGTCAAACACTTCCCAGCTTGCCGCGCCGACGACGGCGCCCACTACCTCCGCTACGGACCCGACCCCATCTCCCGACTCGTGACCGCCCCAGCTGTGACCAACGCCCCCCAACAACAAGATCGCCAACCCAATTATTCGCTTCATCGCAGCCTCCCTCTTCATACCGTCGCAATCACCTGCCATCAGGAACAGGTGTAACGGTTATTCTGCCAGCCTCACCGGGGGGCTGGATACTACAGAGTTTTGGCATTGAGAACTATCACCTATTTTGTACGCGCCTGTTGCAACGCGGACGGCACACGTTATGATAAGCGGCCAAAAAGCCAGCCCCAACGGGTGGCGGCTATTTTCTTTAACAACAGTCTTTAACAACAGGCGTAATGCATGGGTTGTTTCAATCAATTTGGGAAGCGTTTTCCCCTCTTTGGCGCAATACTGTTTTCGGTTTTCCTCGGCGGCTGCCAGACCTCCACCAAGCACACCGCACCGGCTCCGGTACCGGAACCGGTGGTGGTCGCGCCGCCGCCGATTTGCCCCGAACCGGAGATCAGCCCCCCCACCGCCCCAGCTGCGCCTCTCGCATGCCCCGAGATTGAACCACCGGTCTGTCCAGTGTGCCCCGCTGCACGGATCGGCACTAAAATTGTGTTGGGCGAAATCGAACAAGTCGTCGTCAAATCGGCGGGGCTGCCGCAGGGCATGAAATACCTGGCGCGAATCGATACCGGCGCCACCAGTACTTCACTTCACGCCACCAACGTCACCCGTTTTGAGCGGGATGGCGACAGTTGGGTACGCTTTGACATCGACAATCCCCGCGACGAACAGATCATTACCCTCGAGCGACCGCTGGTGCGCAGAATCCGCGTCAAACGGGAAGAACAGGACGACCGTCGTCTGGTGGTGGTGCTCACCCTGGAGCTGGGCAAAATTAAGCGCCACGTAGAGGTATCGCTCACCGACCGCTCCGCAATGGAATTTCCGGTTCTGATTGGCCGTAACTTTCTGCGGGATGCAGCCATCGTCGATGTCAGCCAACGGGAAATCATCAAATAACTGGAATCATGCCGCAATGACTTCACGTTCCCAGATTTACCTTTTTGCCTTTGGCCTGATCAGCATCGGGTTGGGCCTGACGCTGTACAAAAATCTGGCACTGCATTTTCCGCTGTTTCCCGGGGATGTCCGCACCGTATGGAATGTGGAGGCGAAAATTTCCTTTAAACCCTACGCGGAAACACCGATTACCGCTGACCTCGCCCTTCCCGATGTACAAAATGGCTATGAAATTCTCGATGAAACCTTTGGTTCCTCCGGATACCGGTTTAACATCGAGGAGGAAAACGAACAGCGCCGAGCGATCTGGACCCGACCGCAGGCCAGCGGGGAGCAGACGCTGTATTACAAAGTCCAGGTTACCGAAAGTAGTGCGGGCGCGGGCATGGCCTCGCCATCCCACGACTTTCCCACTGACGTAACCAGGCCCGACTGGACCCAGGCGGAGGCCACTGCGGCAGCGAGTATTGTGCGACGCGTGCGCGACGCCAGCAGTTCACCACTGGAATTCGCCGCCGTGCTACTCGCGGCCCTGAATGGCGACGAGGTGGACCAGGACGTCAGACTACTGCTGGCCAGCAATGCCAAAAAATCCATTGCCGATATGGCGCTTAAGTTATTGGCTGAGGCAGACATTCCGGCCCATATGGTCCGCGGCGTGCGCCTGCGTAATCGCCAGTACAACGACCCGCCAACGGAATTGATTGAGATCTACGACGGCTCCACCTGGACGATTTTTGACCCGGAAAATGCCCAGCCCGGCCTGCCTCCTAATTTCTTTATGTGGCAACGGGGCGGTTACTCGCTGCTCGATCTCGAAGGGGGCAGACACTCCAGAATTCGTTTCTCCATACTGTCCAACGTAATTCCAGCAAAAAATATTGCGCTGAAACTGGCCAAAGCAGAGACTGTCGCACTCGTCGATTTCAATATCTACAGTTTGCCCATTGAGAAACAAAACATCTTCAAGTCCCTGTTACTGGTGCCGATCGGGGCGCTGGTAGTGGTAATTTTTCGGGTGTTGATTGGCCTTAAAACCTCCGGCACTTTTATGCCCGTGCTGATCGCCCTGGCATTTATTCAAACCACGTTGCTGGCGGGAATATGCATTCTGGTCACCCTGGTTCTCGTCGGCCTGTGGTTGCGCTCCTATCTCAGCCGACTCGATCTGTTAATGGTTTCGCGTATCGGCGCAGTGTTAATCATGGTGGTGTTTTTGATGGCGGGGTTCAGCGTCCTGAGCTACAAACTCGGCCTCGACCAGGTGCTCAACATTACCTTCTTCCCGATGATCATTCTGGCGTGGACTATCGAGCGCATGTCGATCACCTGGGAGGAAGATGGCCCTCGTGAGGTCGCGAAACAGGGTAGCGGCAGCCTGCTGGTCGCCGTCATCGCCTATTTGAGCATGACCAACCGCCTGGTGGAACATCTCACCTATAACTTCCCCGAATTATTACTGGTGGTGCTGGGCCTGATTCTGATGCTGGGACAATACTCCGGCTACCGCCTGTCCGAATTGCGCCGCTTCCGGCACATGCACGACTAAAACCAACCTCACACTCATCAAAACAGCGCCCACATGTGGATTACACAACACAAAAAATTACGTGCCAAAGGCATACTGGGGCTGAATGAACGCAACGTTTGTTATATTTCCCGCTACAACAATCGCAAATATTATCCGTTGGTGGATAACAAACTGTTGACCAAGCGCGCCGCCGAAGAGGCGCGCATTTCGGTTCCCGATCTATTGGGAGTGATCGATTCTCCCTATCTGTTAAACAAGCTTCCCCAGATACTTGACCCGCTGGAGGAGTTTGTCGTGAAACCGGCCCGTGGCAGCGGCGGCAAAGGCATATTGGTGATTACCGGTCGCGCCGGCGCCAACTATGTGAAACCCGGTGGGCGGGTGCTCACCCTGAACGATATCCACCACGACATTTCCAACATCCTCAGCGGGGTGTACAGTCTGGGGGGAAAACCCGACAGCGCGTTTGTCGAGGCCCTGGTGCACGGCGATCCCTTTCTGCAAAAGTACAGTCACCAGGGTTTACCGGATATTCGCGTCATCATATTCAAAGGTTTTCCGGTGATGGCCATGCTGCGCTGCCCGACCAAATTATCCGACGGCAAGGCCAATTTACACCAGGGAGCAGTCGGCGTGGGCATTGATATTACTTCGGGAAAAGCGCTGCGCGCCGTGCAGAATAATCGCATTGTGTCGGCGCATCCGGACACCGGCGTCGATTTCAGCGATCTCGTGATTCCCAACTGGCGCGACCTGTTGCGCCTGGCGTCCAGCTGCTATGACTTCACCAACCTGGGCTACCTGGGTTGCGATATGGTGCTGGATCAAACGCGCGGGCCCCTGATTCTCGAAGTGAACGCTCGCCCCGGGCTGAGCATACAGACGGCAACCGGCGTGGGTTTACGCCATCGACTGCAGGCCATTGAAGCGTTGGTCGGCCCGGATATGGACATCGACCAGCGCATCGATATTATTCAAACTGGTATTTTTGATTAGCGCCAACTCCCTCGCCGCTCTTTGGCAGCGATGATTACAGGGATCAACGGGAATTCTTGGCGTTATTTCCCACCAGAAAAATTGCACTGTTATCGTAATTAACGTCGTAACAGTACCACCGCATGACAGGCAATACCCTCTCCCCGCCCGATAAAACCGAGTCCCTCGGTGGTGGTCGCCTTGATATTCAATTGAGATTTTTCGCAGGCGAGATCAGCTGCCAGACAGGCGAGCATGGCGGGAATATGCGGCGCCATTCTGGGTGCTTGCGCCACCAGCGTCAGGTCGGCGTTGCCGAATTGCCAGCCCTGGCTTGCCACCAAAACCATCACCTCGCGCAATATCAGGCGGCTGTCGCAGTCGCGCCAGCGTGAATCAGTATCCGGAAAATGCTGACCAATATCGCCCTGGGCCGCCGCGCCCAGCAGCCCGTCGCACAAGGCATGAATCAGCACGTCGCCATCGGAATGGGCAATCAACCCGCAATGGTGAGGAATATGTATTCCGCCAATAACCAGGTGATCTCCCGCGCCGAAAGCATGTACGTCGTAGCCATGTCCTATGCTAAACACCTTTGGATTCCCTCTGTTGCGCCTCAAGGATGGCGGCGGCAAGGACAAAATCTTCCGGGTCGGTAACCTTGATATTGTCGCGGCGGCCTCTCACGACCTGCGGCGAATGACCCAGCACTTCAACCGCTGCGGCTTCGTCGGTGCAGCCGTCCCGTCGCGCATCGGCGCGCTCCAGTGCCTGCCGCAATATGCCAAAGCGAAAAGCCTGGGGAGTTTGGGCCAGCCACAGGTCGGCGCGATCCGCCGTGGCAACTACCGCATGGGTCTCGTGCACCCGTTTCACCGTGTCCTGCACCGGCACCGCCAGCAAACCGCCAACGGCATGATCCTGCAACGCGCTCATCAACCGCCTGATGTCGGCTACGGTGACGCAGGGCCGCGCCGCATCGTGCACCAGCACCCAATCTTCGGCGTCCGCTTCGGCGGCCAGGGCAGCGAGCGCCAGGCGCACCGAATCCATGCGCCGCTGCCCACCAGTGACGGTGCGAATGCGGTTATTCTGCGCCAGTGGCAGCCGAGACCAATCGCGATCGTTCGGGTGAAGGGCTACGACAATGGCCCGGGGTTCGAGCTGCAGCAGGCGCTCCAGGGTGTGCTCGACCAGAGTGCGGCCGGACAACAACTGATATTGCTTTGGAATTAAGCCACCTGCTCGCGTACCGATCCCTGCCGCCGGCACCACCAGCCAGCAGTTCACGGCTTTTTCCCGGGTTCGATCACCATGTAAAACGTTTCGCCCTGCTTGATCATGCCAAGATCGCCGCGCGCGCGCTCTTCAACGCTCTCCAGGCCCTCCTTGAGATCTTCCACTTCCAGCGCCAGCACCCGGTTGCGCTCGCGGTGCCGCTCGTTCGCAAGACGCTGCTGCGCGACCTTGCGTTCCAGACTCACCTTTTGCGCCAGACTACCCTCGCCGACCCACAGGCGATATTGAAAAATTACCAGCAACAGTACGAGAGTGACGAGCAGCCAACGCATCTAGCGATCCTCCGCCGTCCTGAATACTCAAGCGCGTAATTCGGCGCGGCCCCGATAAGCAGCAGTTCCGTCCAGCTCCGCCTCGATACGCAGCAAGCGATTATATTTGGCCACCCGGTCGGAACGGCACAACGACCCGGTCTTGATCTGTCCCGCCGCAGTTGCCACCGCCAGATCGGCAATCGTAGTGTCCTCCGTTTCCCCCGAGCGATGGGAAATCACCACGCCATAGCCGGCTTTTTGCGCCAGGCGGATGGCATCCAGCGTTTCCGACAGGGTGCCGATTTGATTAAATTTGATCAAAATCGAATTGGCGATGCCCTGATCA
Source organism: Gammaproteobacteria bacterium (assembly GCA_038106145.1). Classification (GTDB taxonomy): domain Bacteria; phylum Pseudomonadota; class Gammaproteobacteria; order Pseudomonadales; family Porticoccaceae; genus JBFJKD01. The sequence continues at coordinate 44,189 of JAYODD010000010.1, forward strand.
ATGCCCCTCTGAAGAATACCTGTGTTAGTCACAAACAGATCGTCACCCACCAACTGTACCCGATCACCCAGCGCCCGCGTTAATCCGGCCCAGCCGTCCCAGTCGCTCTCGTGCATGCCATCTTCAATGGACAGGATGGGATAGCGGTCGGCCAAATCGACAAGATACTGGGTAAATTGATCGGCACTAAATATCCTGCCATCCCCGCTTAGATGATAGCTTCCGTCCCGATAGAATTCGGAAGCGGCGCAATCCAGCGCCAGGGTAATATCCTCACCCAGGGTATAACCGGCACTCGCCACCGCCGCGGCTATAATTTCCAGCGCCGCTTCGTTGGACGGCAGGTCGGGGGCAAAACCGCCCTCGTCGCCAACCGCCGTGCTCAGACCGCGTGCAGCCAGCGCTTTTCTCAAATGATGGAAAATTTCCGCGCCCTGGCGCAGCGCCTCGGCAAAGGTGGAAGCTTTGACCGGCTGAATCATAAACTCCTGAATGTCCACATTATTGTCGGCGTGTTCACCCCCGTTGATAATATTCATCATCGGCACCGGCATGGAGAAATGGCCCGCGGTGCCATTCAAGTCAGCCAGATGATGGTAGAGGGGTACCTGCCGCGCGATGGCAGCGGCCTTGGCGCAGGCGAGAGAAACCGCCAGAATACCGTTGGCGCCAAAGCGGGATTTATTGTCCGTGCCATCCGCGTCGATCATGAGGCGATCAATCGCGGCCTGATCCGTGGCGTCCTTACCCAGTAACAGTTCGCGCAGATCGGCGTTGACGTGACCGACGGCAGTCAGTACCCCCTTGCCCAGATAGCGCTGTACATCGCCATCCCGTAACTCTAATGCCTCTCGGGAGCCGGTCGACGCCCCGGACGGCGCGCAGGCGCTGCCGAGGGCGCCACTATCGAGAAATACATCCGCGCAAACGGTCGGGTTGCCCCGCGAATCCAGTACTTCGTAAGCTCGTACATCTGCAATTTTTGCCATTGTGTCCTGTTCTCCACAACTCATTACTGCGTGTCGAGACCAGGCAGGCTTTTTACCAGGTCGTCCACCGCTTTCATCTGATGTAAAAATGGTTCGAGTTTATCCAGCGCCAGCGCACTGGGCCCGTCGCACAGCGCGCGCTCAGGGTCGGGGTGAGCTTCGAGAAACAGCCCGGCGAGTCCCACGGCTAATCCGGAGCGGCCCAGTTCCGCCACCTGGCGACGGCGACCGCCAGACGCGGCGCCAGTGGGATCCCGGCACTGGAGCGCGTGGGTGACATCGAAAATCACCGGAACGCCACCGCTAACGTCCTTCATGATGCGAAAGCCCAGCATATCGACCACCAGGTTGTCGTAACCGAAACTGCTGCCCCGCTCGCACAACAGCAGGCGATCGTTGCCACACTCGCGAAACTTTTCCACCAGATTGACTACCTGCGTGGGGCTCATAAATTGCGGTTTCTTGATATTAATCACCGCACCGGTGGCCGCCATCGCGGCAACCAGGTCGGTTTGTCTGGCGAGAAAGGCGGGCAACTGAATCACGTCACAAACCTCCGCCGCCGGTTTGGCCTGATCCACTGCGTGAATATCGCTCAGCACCGGCACCGCAAACTGACGCTTTACCTCCTCCAGAATTTTCAGCCCTTCCTGCAGGCCCGGGCCGCGATAGGAGTGAATGGAGGAACGATTGGCCTTGTCGAACGACGCCTTGAACACGTAGGGTATACCGAGCCTGGTCGTCACCTGGGTGTAGTGCTCCGCCACCCGCAGCGCCATATCCCGGGATTCGAGGACGTTCATGCCCCCGAACAGCACCATCGGCCGGTCGTTGCCAATGGCAATGTCGGCAACCTCTACTACCGTCGTTGTCATACCCTGGTCGCCTCGGCTGAACGTTCAACGGAGGCGCAACGCTTGTCACCGTGGTTGTCGGCATAAGCCAATGCCGCGGCAATAAACCCGGAAAACAGCGGGTGCCCGTGGCGCGGCGTCGAGGTAAACTCCGGGTGAAACTGGCAGGCAAAAAACCAGGGGTGGTCGGGTAATTCGACCGTTTCAACCAGCATCTCGTCCGCCGACCAGCCACCGACCTTGAGACCAGCCGTCTGAATCTGATCCACATAGTTGCGATTCACTTCGTAACGGTGGCGATGGCGCTCGAGGATCCTGTCTTTAGCATAGGTCGCGCGCGCCCGCGACCCGGCCACCAGACTGGCCTCCTGCGCGCCCAGACGCATGGTGCCACCGAGGTCAGACTCCACGGAACGGGTTTCGCGCTTGCCGCTATCATCCAGCCATTCGGTAATCAGCCCGATCACGGGGTGTGGCGTATTCTGGTTAAATTCGGTGCTGTTCGCGGCCTCCAGGCCGACCACGTTGCGGGCAAACTCGATCACCGCTACCTGCATTCCCAGGCAGATACCCAAATAGGGGATATTATTTTCCCGCGCGTGGCGCACCGCCCTGATTTTACCCTCCACACCTCTCTCGCCAAACCCGCCAGGCACGAGAATACCGTCGCAACCGTCCAGCAGGGACATATCATCCATCAGATCCTCGGAGTCTATGTGCCGGACTTCCACCTCGGTCAATTGCTGAATCCCGGCGTGTTCGAGCGCTTCGTTGAGCGATTTGTAGGCATCGAGCAATTCCATGTATTTGCCGACCATGGCGATGGTCACCCGGCGTTTTGGATTGAGCTGATTGTGTACCACCCGGTCCCACTCGCTGAGATCGGCCCGGGGACAATCGAGACCGAACTTTTCCAGCACAAAATCATCCAGCCCCCACTCGTGCAGGTGGCGCGGTATGGCATAGATCGTTTTCGCATCCATCAACGGCACCACCGCCCGTTCCTCGACGCTGGTGAACAGGGATATTTTCTTGCGCGAACTCTCGTCCACCATGACTTCGGAGCGGCATAGCAATACATCAGGCTGCAAGCCAATGGAACGCAACTCCTTGACGGAGTGCTGTGTGGGCTTGGTTTTAGTCTCCCCCGCGGTGGCAATATAGGGCACCAGCGTCAAGTGGATCAGGAGCGTCCTGCGGGATCCGAGTTCCACCCGCAGCTGGCGAATGGCCTCGAGAAAGGGTTGCGATTCGATGTCGCCAACCGTGCCACCAATTTCGACCAGGGCGATGTCCGCATCGGCGCCGCCCTCAATGATGCGTCGCTTTATTTCGTCGGTAACATGGGGGATAACCTGCACCGTGCCGCCGAGATAATCGCCGCGGCGTTCGCGGCGCAAAATGGTTTCGTAAACCTGCCCGGTGGTAAAGTTATTGGCCTTGGTCATGCGCGAGCTCAGAAAGCGCTCGTAGTGTCCCAGATCCAGATCGGTCTCCGCGCCGTCTTCGGTGACAAACACCTCGCCATGTTGAAAGGGACTCATGGTGCCCGGATCGACGTTGAGATAGGGATCCAGTTTCAATACCGTGATGTTCAGGCCCCGCGCCTCCAAAACGGCTCCGAGGGACGCGGCAGCAATGCCCTTGCCGAGAGAGGAAACAACTCCGCCAGTGACAAAAATAAAACGCGTCATGTCAGCCCTTATGCTAGCGTTATGGCCAGGAATACAGCACGAAAAAGTTGCAGCGCGGGAGAATCTGGGGCGCCAGACAACGTTCTAAAGATGGGACGTCAGGTTACCAGAAAGCCTGCGGCTTCTCAATGCAGGCACCGTGCAAACCCGGCAAGCAGACCCCGCGCAGCCAACCGCGAACGCGCCGCAAAAAGTGTACAGCACGCGACACTCAGCGGCCGAAACGGATGACTGATCACCTCTTTGCGGCGCATTAAAATTTCCAGCTTAACACCAGACCCGTTTCGCCCGGGATCGCCGCAAACCCGTCGTTCAGCCACAGATCACCCACGGCGGCGAGCACTCCGTCCACATGTACGAGGGGCACCCGATCGCGCCACCAGGGTTCGAGGCCATGTTCCTGAAACAGGGTTTTTAGCGAATTCGAGCCCTGCCTGCCAACGGGTTTACAGCGTTCTCCTCCCCTGCGCGTGGCGACGGTGACGGCTTGTCCAGGGTAAACTCTCAACCCCTGCCCCAGTTGCCGAACTGCACTCAGAACACTGCCATCGGCAAGTAGCAGGGGGTCGCTCAAAGACCAGGGTAGTGGCGCTTGCGCCACGGCAGCTCCCGGAAGCCGTGCCGGCAACAGATACAGCCGCTGGCGAAAACGACGCCACTGCCCCCCGGGCCAGGACACCACCGGGGCCGCGTCCGCGCGGGCCGTCAGCAGATTGCGGCGCAGGGCGAGCAAAGCCCGCTGGTCGGGTGCCACCTGCCCGTGGGTCTCTGCCCAGTAGCGCAACACATTGGCCCCCCGCTGCCCGTCGAGGGCTTGCAAGGCGGCGATATCAATGCTGTGCCCCAGGCGTTCGCGGCGTTCTTTCAATAAATCCAGGTCGGCGCGGGCCAGCACGCGGTTGAGGCGGTCGGCGCCAGCGCACAGGTCGGCACTCAGCGCGATGCGCGTGCGGTAGTCTGGCCAGCGCTCGGCGAGGGCCGGAATTACCCGGTGACGCAGATAATTGCGATCAAATCCGGTGTGCTGGTTGGATTCATCTTCCACCCAGGACAGACCATGGCGCACGCCATACTCCTTCAGGTCGGCGCGGGTAAACTTAAGCAGCGGGCGCAGCAAGCGGCCGCGACCGAGGGCGCGGGACTGCGGCATCCCGGCCAAACCGCGGGGTCCAGAGCCCCTGAGCAAGCGGTAGAGGATGGTTTCCACCTGATCGTCCGCATGGTGGGCCAGCAGGAGAAAATCGTTTTCCTCCATCACTTTCGCAAACACTGCGTAGCGCTGTTCGCGGGCCGCCTGCTCCAGCCCGTGTTTACGTTTTTCAACGCGCACCGTTGCTTCCACCAAACCAACGCCAAGTGCTGCACAGCTGGCGCGACAGCGCTGTGCCCACTCATCCGCCGCAGGGTTTAATTGGTGATTGATATGGATTGCGGAAATCTTTTCGGTTGCGAGCAGGCAGGTTATGGCGTGCAGCAACACAGTGGAATCGAGGCCACCACTGTAGCCCACCCACACGTGGCGAGCGGCCTGTAACTGGGTTAGGAAAGGATCGAGCTGCGCAGCGTGAAATGCCACGGCGTTACGCCGATTGGCCCTCAACCGTTGCCATAGGACATCAACCGTTCAAAACGTTTTTCCAGAAGGCTGTCCAGAGATTGCGCGCTGAGCGCATCCAGTTGCGCGCTCAAGCGTTCCCGCAGGCGACTCGCCATGGCGCCAACATCGCGATGCGCGCCGCCGAGGGGTTCGGGAATCGTCTCGTCGGCAATGCCCAGTTCCATCAGGAAAGTGGATGTCACCCCCATCGCCTGGGCGGCCTCCGGCGCCTTGGCAACGGTCTTCCAGATAATGTTGGCGCAGCCCTCCGGGGAAATCACAAAATAGGTGGCGTACTGCAACATGTTGAGCCAGTCGCCCACGCCAATGGCAATCGCGCCGCCGGAACTGCCCTCGCCAATCACCGTGCAAATGATCGGCGTGCGCAAGCGGGACATCACCGCCAGATTGCGCGCGATGGCCTCGCTGATACCGCGTTCCTCCGAGTCGATTCCCGGGTAGGCACCCGGGGTGTCGATCAGGGTCAGAACCGGCATTTTGAAACGCTCCGCCATTTCCATCAGACGCAACGCCTTGCGGTATCCTTCCGGTTTGGGCATGCCGAAATTACGGTAAATTTTTTCATTGATGCCACGACCCTTTTCTTCGGCAATCACCATAACCGGCTTGCCATCAAGGCGCGCCACGCCACCGATAATGGCTTTGTCGTCACCAAAATGGCGGTCGCCGTGCAGCTCTTCAAAATCTGTGAAGACTCGCTCGATATAATCGCTGGCGTAAGGGCGCAAGGGATGGCGGGCAACCTGCACCACCTGCCAGGAGGTCAAGTCCGCGTAAATACTTTCGGTGAGTTTGCGGGATTTTTCCCGCAAACGGCTGACTTCCTCGACGATATTCAGCTGGTTGTCGTTACCCACCAGCTGCAGTTCTTCGATTTTGGCTTCCAGTTCCGCAATGGGCTGCTCAAAATCCAGGTAGTTCAAGTTCATATCAGGCTAATCCCAATTTAAAGTCTGCTGCGGCCAGTGTTCCAGATCGGCCGCACGCCGGAACCCGCCAATGTACTATTGACCGGTCCATTAAGCCACCCTCAGTAGCGCAAATGCAGACTATTCGGGCCAAAGGTCTCGCGCAACTGGTGAAGTAGCTCGTCTTCGGGAGTGATGCCCCAGTCTCCTCCCAGGGCGATTTCCCCGGTCGCGCTGCTGCCACGATAACGAATCTGCAGCGGGCATTGCCCGTGTCGGTAGGGTGTGAGAATTTCTTCCAGCGCCGCCACCCCGCGCCGCGCCAATCGCTCCCTGTCCAGATCGATCACCAGGCGCTTGAGGTGCTGCTGCCGCGCCTCGCATAAAGTCAGAATACGCTGAACCCGCATCTTCAAGCCGCCCGAATAGTCGTCCTCGCTCACCACGCCTTCCACTACCAGCACGGCATCTTTCGCCATCTTGTCGCGATACTCGCGGAATTGATCGGCGAATACCGCCGCTTCAATGCGCCCGCTGCGATCATCCAGCACCACAAAAGCCATACTGTCCCCGCGCTTGTTGCGCAGGGTACGCAGCCCCACCACCAGCCCCGCGACCAGTTGGTTGTCCCGGGAGGGTCGCAATTCGCAGATACGATCTTTGACAAAATGTTGCAACTCCGCCGCGTATTCGTCCACCGGGTGCCCGGTCAAATACAGCCCAAGCGTATCTTTTTCTCCCTGCAAACGCTGTTTGACGCTAAAACCGCGAACTTCGGCAAAACTGTGGTAACCCATCTCGGGCGCGCTGTCCGCAACGCTGCCGCCAAACAGGTCGACCATGCCACTGTCCACGTCCCGCGCCCGCTGTTCGGCCAGCTTCATCGCCTCTTCCATCGCCGCCAGCATCACCGCGCGCTGATAGCCCTGATGGCCGGCGGGACCGATACCATCCAGCGCTCCGCTACGAATCAGCGCTTCAATGGCGCGGCGATTGACCCTGCGGCCATCGACCCGGGCACAGAAGTCAAACAGGTCGGTGAACGGCCCGCTCTGCCGCGCTGCGATAATACCTTCGACGGGACCTTCGCCAAGGCCCTTGATCGCCCCCAGGCCGTAGATCACACCGCCCCCCTCGGACACCGAAAACTGATATTCGCCGATGTTGACGTCGGGGCCGGAAAACGCCAGCCCCATGGCGCGACATTCGTCGATCAAGGTCACGATTTTATCGGTGTTTTGCAGGTCCGCGGACAGCACTGCGGCCATAAATGCCGCCGGATAATGGGTTTTCAGCCAGGCGGTCTGGTAGGCCAGCAAGGCGTAGGCGGCAGAGTGGGATTTGTTAAACCCGTAACCGGCGAACTTCTCCATCAAATCAAAAATGTTCTCGGCCAGATTCGCGCTGATCTGGTTCGCCACAGCCCCGGCCACAAATATTTCCCGTTGCTTGGCCATTTCCTCCGGTTTCTTTTTACCCATGGCGCGCCGTAGCAGATCGGCGCCGCCGAGGGTGTATCCGGCCAGCACCTGGGCAATCTGCATCACCTGCTCCTGGTACAGAATGATGCCGTAGGTGGGCTCGAGTATGGGTTGCAAATCGGGGTGCTGGTATTTCGGGTGCGGGTAGGCCACTTCCTGGCGACCGTGCTTGCGGTTGATAAAATCATCCACCATACCGGACTGCAGGGGGCCCGGCCGAAACAGCGCCACCAGGGCCACGATATCGTCGAAACGGTTGGGTAAAATACGTTTGATGAGGTCTTTCATGCCCCGTGATTCAAGCTGAAACACCGCCGTGGTTTCCGCCCGCTGCAACAACCGATAGGTCGCTTCGTCATCCATGGGTATGGCGTTGATATCGAGGGGCGGTTCGCCGGCCAGCTTGCGCTGTGCGTTGGCGCGAGTCTGCGCCCAGTCGATGATGGTCAGGGTGCGTAAGCCGAGAAAGTCGAATTTGACCAGCCCCACTTCCTCCACATCGTCCTTGTCAAACTGGGTAACCAGACCCTCGCCTTTCTCATCGCAATACAGGGGTGCGAAATCCGTGAGGGCGGTGGGCGCGATCACTACGCCACCAGCATGCTTGCCGACGTTGCGCGCAATGCCTTCCAGCTGCAGGGCCATCTCCCAGATTTCCTGCGCCTCTTCATCCTCGGCGAGAAACTCCTGCAGGGGTTCTTCCTGCTCCCTCGCCCTGGCCAGGGTCATACCGATTTCATGGGGAATCAGCTTGGACAGTTTGTCCGCCAGGCCATAGGCCTTGCCCTGAACCCGCGCCACATCGCGCACCACGGCCTTGGCGGCCATGGTGCCAAAGGTAATAATCTGCGATACGGCGTCGCGGCCGTACCGTTCCGCCACATAGGCGATCACCCGATCCCGGCCGTCCATGCAGAAATCGATATCGAAATCCGGCATCGATACTCGCTCGGGATTGAGGAAACGCTCAAACAGCAAATCGTGTTCGATGGGATCCAGGTCGGTGATTTCCAGCACATAGGCCACCAGCGAGCCGGCCCCGGAGCCGCGCCCCGGACCCACCGGGATGCGGTTGGTCTTGGCCCAGCGGATAAAATCCATCACGATGAGAAAATAGCCGGGAAACCCCATCTGCACGATGACATCCAGTTCAAAATGCAAACGCTCCCAGTAGCGCGCGCTGTCGTCCTTCGCCAGGATTCCGCGGGAGGCCAGCCGCTGCTCCAGTCCCTGGGCCGCCACACTGCGAAAATACGCTTCGGTGGTCATACCTTGCGGCACGGGATATTCCGGCAGTTGCGGTTTACCCAGTGTCAGCTCGAGATTGCAACGCCTGGCAATTTCAACGCTGTTGGCCAGCGCCTCGGGAATATCCGCGAACAAAGCCGCCATCTCCTCAGGCGAACGCAGAAATTGCTGGTCGCTATAGCGCTTCTCCCGGCGCGGGTCATTGAGCGTGCGCCCTTCGCCAATACAGACACGGGCCTCGTGGGCTTCGAACTCATGACCGTGTAGAAAACGCACGTCATTGGTGGCGACCACCGGACAGTCGTAACGGATGGCAAGCGCCACTGCGGCGTGCACATAGCTTTCCTCACCCTCGCGTCCGGTGCGCTGTATTTCCACGTAAAAGCGGTCGGGAAAAATGCGCATCCATTCCATCAACAGGGTGGTGGCCAGGGACTGCTTGCCACCAAGTAGCGCCTGGCCTATATCCCCTTCCCTGGCACCCGACAACGCTATCAACCCGGCGGACATCTCCGCCAACCACCCGCGACGCAGAAACGGACGTCCCTGCTCCTGCCCTTCCCGATAGGCTCTGGAGATCAGGCGCGTGAGATTATGGTAACCGACCTGGTTCTGCACCAGCAGCGTCAACTGGCTGGGGACCCCGTCCTGCACATCGCAGGCGAGGAAAAAATCCGCGCCACAGAGGGGTTTAATTCCCGCTGCCTGAGCTGTCTTGTAGAACTTGACCAGAGTAAAGAAGTTACAGACATCGGTGATCGCCACGGCCGGCATACCCAGCTCGACCACCCGCTCAATCAATGGTTTGACCCGTACGGTGCCATCGACAATGGAGTATTCGCTGTGCAACCGCAGATGCACGAAGCCAGGGGGACTGGAAATGGTTGCGCTCATCTCGCCGCGCTCTAGTGGTCTTGTTTGGCTTTGCGCCTCAAATCAATCAGATGGTGACACATCTGCAAAGCCGACAGTTGCGCCGGGGGCAAATCCACATCAACGGTAGCCAGGGGGGTAGTCCTTGCGCCCCATTTGATCAGCGTCGCACCCCAGGTCAAACCGGCGCCAAACGCCGCAATCAAAATGTGCATACCCGGTTTTACCCGGCCGGCCTCCAACGCCTCGCACAACGCGATGGGAATACTGCTGGTAGAGGTATTGGCGTAAAAATCGAGGGTTACCACCACCCTGTCCATGGACACATTCAGTCGGCTCATCAGTGCCTCGATAATACGCAAATTGGCCTGATGGGGAATAATCAAATCCACATCGCCAAGTGCTAATCCGGCTTTGCTCAACACCTCCTGACAGGCGTCGCCCATGCCCTTGACCGCGTGCTTGAACACCTCGCGACCATGGAAATCGAGCACCATTTCCAGGGGTTCAAACCTGGCGATGGCGTCGAGGCCAAAATCGGGAATGGCCAGCAGCTCCCGGGTATCCGGCACACACCCCAGTTTACCCGCAATCAGCCCGCACTCGTTATCCGACGCCTGCAGCACAACGGCGCCAGCGCCATCGCCGAACAGAATCGCCGACTCGCGCTTGGACCAGTCCATCAGCGAACTCAACCGCTCCGAACCGATCACCAGAGCGGTGCGAATGGCCCCGGAGCGAATCATCGCGGAGGCCATATTGAAACAGTAGACAAAGCCGGTGCAGGCGGCGTTGACATCACAGGCAGAGGCATTGCTCGCCCCCAGCCTGTTGAGTAGCATCGACGCCGTGTTTGGCACCGTCTCGTCCGGGGTGGTGGTTCCGTAAATAATCATGTCCACCGACGCGGCTGCAATATCAGCCGCCGCCAGTGCGCGGGTCGCCGCCACATAGGCCAGTTCGAAATTTTTGACGTGACTGATGCGTCGCTCATGAATTCCGGTGCGCGCGACGATCCACTCCTCGGAGGTATCCATAAGGGTAGTGATTTGCGCATTGGTCAATCGCTCGGGGGGCAGACACTTTCCCCAGCCTGTTATTTCTGCAAACAGCATCTCGCCCTCTGATTATTTGCGCGCGCTCTAATGAGCTGATCAATATGACATATTAATGACAGGGATTTTGCTGTAGAAAAGCTACAAGTTCAATGCGCTTATCGCCCGATTAAGGGTTATTTTCTGATGTCCCCAGTTCCCGCACCGGTCGAAAAGAGCGACGGTGTGCCGGACAGGGGCCAAGTTTACGCAACGCCGCCAGATGGTGCGCCGTGCCGTAGCCCTTGTGCGCGGCAAACCCGTACCCGGGAAACCGGTCCGCCAGTGCGATCATGTCGCGGTCCCTGGTTACTTTGGCGATTATCGATGCCGCCCCGATAACCGGCACCAGGCCGTCGCCGCCAATAATCGCCTGAGCCGCGTACGGCCACGCCGGCAATCGATTGCCGTCCACCGCCACAAACTCCGGCGGTATGCGCAACCCCGCCACGGCGCGCTGCATGGCCAGCAGAGAAGCCTGGAGAATATTCAGGTTATCTATTTCCGTTACCGATGCGCGCCCCACATGCCAGCACAATGCCCGTTCGACGATGGCGCGATACAACGCCTCGCGTTTTTTTTGCGACAGCTTCTTGGAATCCCCTATACCCTGCACTGGCCTGCTGGCATCGAGAATGACCGCCGCCGCCACCACATCGCCTGCGAGGGGACCGCGCCCCGCCTCGTCGACGCCGGCTAACAAGTGGCCGTTGTAGCTCAGAGAGATCAACCCCGGCTCTCTATTAATCCAATCAGCGCCTCCGCCGCGACCGCGCTGCCATTGCAGCGCAGTTGGCGATGGAATTTGTCGAACTCCTCCACCAAGGTAGCACGGTGCCCTTCATCACCCAGGCATTGCAGCACCTGTGTAGCGATATTTGTCACCGTAGCCTGCCCCTGCAACAACTCGGGCACCAGCGCTCGACCCGCCAGCAAGTTGGGTAATGACACATAGGGTACCTTTAACATGCGGGATAAAATGGCGTGACTGAGCCACCCGGTTTTGTAGCTAACCACCATCGGCTTCTTCAACAGCATGGCCTCGAGAGCGGTTGTTCCCGAGGCCAGCAGGACCGCCGTTGCCGCTTCCATGGCCAGGTGGGATTGCCCGTCGATAACGCGGATGGGTAAGTCAACGCCCTGTAGCTGAATATCTATTTGACGCCGCCGCGCGGAATTGGCGGCAGGCAGCACCAACTGCAGGTCTGGCACAGCCTCGAGGCAACGCCGGGCAACCTGAATAAACAGGGGGCCCAGCAGAGCCACTTCGGAAGCGCGACTGCCGGGCAATAATGCCAGCAGCGGTCCATCGACTAGCAGTCCCAGAGCGCGCCGCGCTGCAATCGGGTTGGGGGTTAACGGCAGTTCGTCCGCCATAGGGTGGCCGACAAATACCACCGGCACGTTGTGTTGCCGGTAAAACTGCGCCTCAAAGGGCAACAGCGTCAACATCAAATCCACCGCCCTGGCGATTTTATGGATTCGCCCCTGACGCCACGCCCACACCGACGGACTGACGTAATGGGCGGTCGCAATTCCAGCCTGACGCACCTTTAGCTCAAGGCCCAGATTAAAATCCGGAGCGTCGATACCCAAGACCAATACTGGCCGGGTGGCAAGAAAATGACGAATTAATTGCCGACGGATGGACCACAATTCGGGCAGCCGTTTAAGGGGCTCCACCAGTCCCATCACTGCCAGGCGCTCCATGGGAAATAGCGAGCGAAATCCCAACGCCTGCATCCTGGCGCCGCCGACACCCTCGAAAATCGCCTGCGGATAGTGTTTTTTTAATGCCGCTATTATGCCTGCGCCGAGCTGGTCTCCGGACTCCTCCCCCGCCACAATCCCGATGCGGAATGCGCTCATTCCCACTCAGCGCATAATGCCGCGCCGGGAAGCGCGTATGGAGTCGACAAAGGGCACCAGAGCCGCCTCTTCGGCGGCCAGGGCGTCGAGTTTCACCAGCGCCTCCTCCAGCTTTAGCCCCTGACGATACAGAATCTTGTAGCCTTTACTGATCGCGGCTATTTGCGCCGCGCTGAAGCCGCGGCGTTGTAAACCCACCTTATTGATGGTGCGCGGCGCCGCCGGGTGGCCGGCCGCCATCACGTAGGCGGGAATATCCTGGTTGACGAAGCCGGCGGCCCCGACAAAGGCGTGCGCGCCAATCAACACGTACTGGTGAATCATGGAAAATCCCGACAGGAACGCCCAGTCGCCAACGGTGACATGACCCGCCATGGACGCGTTGTTGATTAATATGGTGTGATTGCCGATCACGCAATCGTGCCCGATATGCACGTAGGACATGATCAGATTGTGATCGCCAATCAAAGTTTCACCCCGATCCTGCACAGTACCGCGATGAATTGTCGCGCCCTCGCGAATAATGTTGTGATCGCCAATCACCAGACGGGTGGGCTCACCCTGATATTTCATGTCGGGGGTATCTTCACCAACGGTCGCAAACTGGAAAATCCGGTTGTTTTTGCCAATCACACAGGGGCCCTTGAGCACCACGTGAGAGTGGACCACCGTGCCATCGCCGATCTCGACGTGGGGACCAATGATGGTCCACGGACCCACCTCCACGTCCCGCCCCAACTTGGCCGAGGGATCAATGATCGCGCGCGGATCTATCACTGTCTCTCCTTACGTACTGAACGTGATTGCAAAAGGTATTTTACGACTCAAATTTTTGCATCGCGCAAAGAATAATCGCTTCACAATTCACTTTATCGTCCACCAGCGCCCGACACTTAAAGCGCCAGATGTTGCGCTTGGTGGAAAGAATTTCGGCTTCCAGCATCAAACGATCTCCCGGCACCACCGGACGCTTGAAACGCACTCCATCGACCCCGGCAAACAGATACAGAGTGTCGTCATCCGGCTGTTTGTTGACGGTCGCAAAACCCAGAATGCCAGCGGCCTGGGCCATGGCTTCAATGATCAGGACTCCCGGAAAAATGGCCGTTTGCGGGAAATGCCCGTTAAAAACCTCCTCGTTAATCGTGATATTTTTGTAGGCGACTATGCGTTTTCCGAGTTCGATCTCCACCACTCTGTCCACCAGCAACGCGGGATAGCGGTGCGGCAAGAGCCTCTTGATATCATCTATTTTCATGAAATTTTCCTGGCGCGGATTGCAAACTAACCCGCTATGAATTTTGCAGCTTTTCCAATTTTTTTAGACGCCGCGCCATATCGTCCAACTGCCCAAAGCGAGCCGCATTTTTGCGCCATACTGCAGTTTCGTACATTAACAAACCGGAAGAATAAGTCCCCGGCTTGTCAATGGATTTTGAAATAGTGCAACGGGCCATGGCGTGCACGTTATCCCCCACCTTAACGTGACCTACCGCGCCCGCCTGTCCGGCAAAGATACAGTTTTTACCAATCACTGTGCTGCCGGCGATACCGCTGTACGCCGCCATCGCCGTATTTTCGCCAATGCGCACATTGTGGGCAATCTGCACATGGTTGTCGAGAATCACACCGTCTTCGATAACCGTATTGCCCAGTGCGCCCCGATCAATGGTGGTACAGGCGCCCACCTCCACGCGGTTGCCAATTTCCACCCCGCCCAGTTGATGAATCTTGATCCATTTGCCGCCGTCATTGGCAAATCCAAAGCCGTCCGCGCCAATCACCGCACCGCTATGAATCACCACCTGCTCGCCAATCGTCACGTCGTGATAGATACTGGCGTTGGCGAAGACAGTCGTACCGCGCCCCACCCGGCTACGGGCGCCGATATACACGCCGGCCCCGATCACCACGTCGGCGGCGATATGCACATCGTCGCCGATCGTTACCTGCGGACCGATGGCAGCCAGCGGATCTATACGGGCACTGGCGGCAACCACCGCACTGCCGTGAATCCCCGCTGGCGGACGCGCGGCATTATTGAACAACGCCGTTGCCCGGGCGTAACCCGCGTACGGGTTATCCATCAGCAGCGCGTTGCCCACAAAGTCCTGGGCGTGTTGAGGATGCAGAATTACCGCGCTGGCGTCGGTAGTCGCCAGCAGGGGCTGGTAACTTTTATTGGCCAGAAACGCCAGTTCACCCGCCCGCGCCGCCTGCAGCGTGTTGAGGCCACGAATAACGCAAGCCCCGTCGCCACGCAACTCGGCGCCGATGGTCGCGGCAATCTGCGCCAGGGTCAACTCATGCGCCATGTATGTCCCCGACGATTATTTTGCCTTTTTGTTCAGGCGGTCGATCAGTTTGTCGGTTAAATCCATTTCCGGGGAAGCGGAAATCACGGCCTCGCGCTGCAACAGCAACGTCACTTTTTCCTCGGCCACCAGTTCTTTAATCGCTTCCACGGTTTTCGGTTGCAGTTCCTGCATAATGCTGTTGCGCAGGCCTTTAATTTCCTGTTCCAGCTTGCGACCATTCAACTCCAGATCGGCGCGCAGATACTCCATTTTTTTCTGGTACTCAGCCGCCTTTTCCTGGGACATGGTCATGCGCTTGCTTTCCACTTCCTTTTGCAGCGCCTGCATATCCGCTCCGGTGCTGTCGTACTTGGATTGCAACGCCGCATACTCCGACTGTCCCTGCAACTGCTTTTGCCGCGCTTTGGCCACTTCGGTACTGAAAATGGCTCTGCCCACGTCAATCACCGCTATTTTTTCCGCCAGCACGGAACCACTGAACAACCCTGCACAAATCAGTAGAACAATTTTTACGTTACGCACAAATCACTCTCCGTAAATTAGCAACTTAAGTTAAAAACCTTGCCCCAACGAAAATTGGAAAAACTCGGTTTCATCGTCGGCGCTGTCGTTTAGCGCCGTTCCCACACTTACCGTGATCGGCCCAAACCCACTCAGCCAGGTACCGCCAACACCCACGGAATAACGCAACTCGCCCAGATCCGGTGAAAAACAGTTGACCTGAGTGGCCGTACACTCCGTATCAAAAATATTGCCCGCGTCAAAAAACACGGCCATCTGCGTACTGCGCTTGTCCTTTAGAAACGGCACCGGAAAAATCACTTCGGCGCCGGCTTCGATCTTCACATTACCACCAAACGGGTCGGGGTCATCAAAGCCTAGCGCTACCAATGTCGGATTCAAACTTTCCTTTGGACCCAGAGTATTGCGCTTAAAGCCCCGCACCGAGCCAAAACCGCCGCCGTAGAAGTTTTTGAAAAACGGCAGGCGCGTGGTGGCGCCAAACCCTTCCCCGTAGCCCAGGTCGGTGCGCAGCCGCAGGGTCAGATTTTTGCTCAGGGGCCGAAACAGTTCCCCCGCATAGGTGAGCTTGATGTATTCCATATCCCCAACCGGGGTGGCCAGCTCCACGCCGATTTGCTGGCTTTTGCCCCGGGTCGCAAACACGCCCCGATTCAGGGTTGATTCTATCCAGTTGGCATTGACGCTGACGATATTGTACTGATCCCCATTGTCGTTGACGAAATCGAGAATTTCCTGGGAGGAAAAGGTACCGGCGTCGATACCCAGCTGCTCCAGGTTAAAGCCAAAGCCAATCCGGGCGATTTCCGAAATCGGGTAGCCAAAGGACAAGCCGGTGGACAGGCTGTCGGAGGTATAGCTGGAAATATTAAATTCGCCGTAATCGGTTTTTGTGTAGGACACCCTGGCCCCCGCGCTGACCCCATCGGTGGTGAAATAGGGGTCGGTAAAGGATAGCGCCATATTGGTACGGTAGGAACTGCGACTCAGACCGAGAGCGACATTATTACCGGTGCCAAGAAAATTTTTCTCCTGCAGGTTACCACCGAGTACGATACCGGTGCCCTGGGCAAAGCCAATGCTGGCGCCGATGCTGCCGGAAGGCTGCTCCTCAACGGTATAAATCACATCGAGTTGATCGGCGGTGCCGGGCACCTCGCGGATTTCCGAGGTCACTTCCTTGAAATGACCGAGGCGTTCGAGGCGCACTTTGGAGCGATCGATGGCGGTGGTGGACGCGGAGGCGGATTCCATCTGGCGCATTTCCCGCCGCAGCACTTCATCCGAGGTTTTGGTATTGCCGCGGAATTCAATACGGCGCACGTAGGCGCGCTTACCGGGCTTCACAAAAAACGTTACCTTGGCGGTCTTGCCATCTTCCTTGACCTCCGGAAAGCCTTCCACTTCGGCAAAGGTATAGCCCTCGGCGCCGAGACGCTTGGTGATCAACTCATTGGTGGAGGTCATCAGCACCTGGGAAAACGTCAGGCCCTCGCGCATCAAAATCATGCGTCGAATGTCCTCCTCGGGTAGCACCAGTTCACCCGCCAGCTCCACCTCGTCGACGGTGTACACGTCGCAATCGGAAACATTGATCGTAATGTAGACCGTGTCGCGTCCGGGGTTTATCGACACCTGAGTGGAATCGATGGCAAAGCGCATATAACCCCGGTCGAGATACCAGGACTGCAACCGCTCCAGGTCGCCCGCCAGTTTTTCGCGGGAATATTTGTCGTCGTTATAAATCCAGGACAACCAGCCGGTGGTTTGCAATTCAAACTGTTCAAGCAGTTGCTTTTCGTCAAACGCGTGGTTGCCGACGATATTGATGTGCTTAATGGCTGCCACCTGCCCCTCGGAAATCGTCAGCTCCACGGCGACCCGATTGCGTGGCAATTCCTTTACCTGAGCTTCGACCGTGGCGCCGTAGCGACCCTGGGACACGTACTGGCGACGCAACTCCTGCCCCATTCCCTCCAGAATGGCTTCGCGGAAAATCTGACCTTCGGCCAGTCCATTGCTGCGCAACGCCTTCAGCAACTCTTCCGTCTCAATGGCCTTGTTCCCGGAAATATTGATCTCCGCGACAGCCGGTCGCTCCTTGACGCCAATCACCAGGACGTTGCCATCCCGCGCCACCTGCACATCGTCAAAAAAGCCGGTGCGGAACAGCGCCCGTACCACGGCGCGCACGCCTTCGTCGTCGATCAAATCCCCGGCGTTTACCGGCATGGACGCGAACACCGTTCCAGCCGATACCCGCTGCAGGCCATCGATACGAATATCTTCAATCTGAAAAACGTCGGCGCGGGTTAAAACTGGTAGCAAAACCAGGGACAACAAAACTAATAGTCGTTTCATGGAGAACCGGCGAACCCTATTTGTGGTGATTATTCATTCAATGGCTGGTCACAGCCGCAGCAGGTCATTGTATAGGGCCAACACCATCAAACCAACAACCAGCATCAGCCCGATCCGGTATCCAAGCTCCTGCACCTTATCGGAGACAGGGCGGCCTTTCACCGCTTCGACCAGGTAATAAGCCAAGTGTCCCCCATCCAGCACCGGTATCGGCAATAAATTCAACACCCCAAGGCTCACACTGAGCAGCGCCATAAACTGTAGAAAAGGGCCCAGACCGTACTCCGCCGAAGCGCCCGCCACTTTAGCAATGGTAATCGGGCCGCTCAAGTGTTTGACAGAAATATCTCCGGTGATCATTTTCTGGATGGAGCTGAGGATCAGCGCGGAGGTTTTCCAGGTTTGCTGCCCGGCGCGCGCCAGCGCGTCTACCGGCCCGAATTTCATCTCCCGAAACAAATCCGCGGGCCACTGTGGCACCACCACCGACATCCCTACCTGTCCGATTTCGCTACCGTCCTCTGCCGCCACCCGCTTGGGCGTGACGGTTGTTATAAAGGTCTGCCCTTCCCGTTCCACCGTAACAGCGATGGCCTGGGCAGGGCGCGCACGCACGTATTCCACCCAGGTGTGCCAGTCGGTCATCGCCACTCCATCGGCGGCAATTATCAGATCGCCACTGGCGATTCCGGCGATATCCGCAGGATCCCCAGCCGTCACTTCGTCGGCAATCGGAATAACCAGCGGCTGGTACAATGTTAGGCCGATGCCAGCAATGGGATCCGGACTGTCCGTATCCAGGTCCCACCGCTGCAACAGGCCCTCGCTGTCGTAACGCAGCGACGAATCCGGGTAGATCACGGTAAAACGAATCGGTCCGCTATCGCCGATACGCCGCACCAGTTGTTCACCGAGGGCCTGCCAGGTGGGCGTTTCGACGCCGTCGACCGCGACAATTTCCTGACCAGGCTCGAGCCCTGCTGACGCTGCCACGGAACCCGGCGCCACTGCACCGATTATCGGCGCTACACCCTGGGTACCGAGCATAAACACCAGCCAGTAGGCAATCAGCGCCAGCAGAAAATTGGCGAGGGGGCCGGCAGCGACGGTGGCAATGCGCGCCGACACCGGTTTACGATTAAAAGCACCCGATAGATCGTCCGGCGCCACCGGCCCTTCCCGCTCGTCCACCATTTTCACGTAGCCGCCCAGCGGCAGGGCCGCGATCATAAATTCCGTGCCCAGCTTGTCGCGCCAGCGCAGCAACGCGGGGCCAAAGCCAATGGAAAACCGCAGAACTTTGATACCGCAACGACGCGCCACCCAGAAGTGGCCAAATTCGTGGAAAGTAATTAGTACACCCAACACAATCAGGGTGTAAAAAATCATCTGTACTACTGCCATAGGGTTTTACCTGATCAATTCATCTCGATCTTCAACATTCACCCGGCGACGCGTCCGACCGGTTCAGTGGATCAGCGCCAGGGCGGCGTGGCGCGCCCGCGCATCGGAGGCTTGGACTACCGCCAGGTCCTGTGGTTCACTCGCCTCCCAGCGGTGGAGAATTTCTGCCACGATTTCAGCAATTCTGCAAAATCCAATTTTGCCATCGAGAAACGCGGCAACCGCTACTTCATTGGCGGCGTTGAGCGCCACCGCATAATCCTTGCCCGCCTCCCCCGCTTCCCGTGCCAACCCCAGACAGGGATAGCGCGCCGGTTCGGGCGCGCTAAAATGCAATGCACCTGCTCCGATCAGGTCGAGGGGCGTCACCCCGGACTCCAGACGTTGCGGCCAGTTTAACGCATGGGCGATGGGGGTGCGCATATCCGGGTTACCGAGTTGCGCCAGCAGTGACCCGTCGACGTACTCCACCAATGAATGCACAATACTTTCGGCGTGGATCACGACATCCACCTGCTGCACCTCGACGCCGAACAACCAGCAGGCCTCCAGCAACTCCAGCCCTTTATTCATCATGGTCGCCGAATCTACTGAAATCTTGCGCCCCATCCGCCAGTTGGGATGCGCGCAGGCCTGCTCGGGCGTCACCCTCGGCAACTGTTCAAGTTCAATGGTGCGAAAGGGGCCACCGGAGGCCGACAGTAGAATACGCCGTATACCCGCCGCCTGGGGGTCGCCCCGATAGTCGGGCGGTAAACATTGGAAAATCGCGTTGTGCTCGCTGTCGATGGGCAACAGCGTTGCACCGCAACTGCGCACCCCCTCCATAAACAATGCGCCCGCCATTACCAGCGCTTCTTTGTTGGCGAGCAGTACCCGTTTGCCGGCGTGGACCGCGGCCATGGTCGGCACCAAACCCGCTCCACCGACGATCGCCGCCATCACCGTACCGACGTCGGGGTGCGCCGCCACTTCCACCAAACCTTCCTCGCCCCACAGTACTTTGGTGGCCGGAGAACCGGAGCCGTTTTGAATACTCTCCGCCAGCCGCTGCGCGTCCTGATGATTGGCGACCACCGCGTAGCGCGGCTGCCAGCGGCGACACTGTTGCGCCAGCAGGTCGATGCGCGTATGCGCGGTCAGCGCAAATGCGCGAAAGCGATCCGGGTGACGGGCCATCACATCCAGGGTGTTAACGCCGATCGATCCCGTTGCACCGAGCACGGTAACCAGCTGCATAACCTACAACCTGTGGTCGAGCATGAGGTAAAACAAGGTAAATACGGGTAGCGCGGCAGTCAGGCTGTCGACACGATCCAGCAGGCCACCATGCCCCGGGAGAATAGTACCACTGTCTTTGACACCGCGATGACGCTTGAGCATGCTTTCCAGCAGGTCACCAAGCACCGACGCCAGTGCGGTCACCAGCGCCACCCCTGCCCATGGCAGCCAGGCCCGCCACTGAAGTTCGCACCAGGCTCCCAGCGCGAAGATAAATACCGCGACGCTGGCCAGGCCACCGAGCACCCCTTCCCAGGTTTTGCCGGGGCTTACCGCTGGCGCAAGTTTGTGCCTGCCGAGCGCACGGCCGGTAAAATAAGCGCCGATATCCGCCAGGGCAACAATTAATACCACGGTTAAAACCAGCCAGGGACCCCGCGGTTCGCCAACCAGGACGGACATTGCCAGCCACAGGGGCGCCAGCACCAGAACACCGATGCCCAGGCACACGACAACGTTGCCCCACAGCACCGCGCTGCTGGGATAGCCCTGCACCCACAGCAACGCTACTGCCCACCAGGCGCCAGCTATCAGCAACAGTGGCAGAGCAACTTCTTTACGCAGACCGCTGGCGGGCAACTGCCAGCCGCTGAATAACCATACCAGCAGCGCCAGCAGCGCCAGCGCGTACGCCCCCCGCGCGGCCGCGCCGCGCAGTCCGGCCAGGGCGCCCCACTCCCAGCCGCCATACGCCACCACCAGGGCCATCAGCGCCGCAAACCCGACAGGGGGCAACAAAAACAACGCAGGAAGAAAAGCCAGAGCGAGCACTACAGCGGTCGCCACCCGCAATCTAAGCACTCTGACGCTCCACTGCGTCATCGGTCAAGCCAAAGCGCCGTTGCCTCTGGTAATAATCCTGCACCGCCTGGTCGAGGGCAGCGCTATCAAAATCGGGCCAGTAACACTTGGCAAAATAAAATTCGGTGTAGGCCATTTGCCACAGCAGAAAATTACTGATGCGCTGTTCGCCAGCGGTGCGAATACACAGGTCCGGCATCGGCAGGTCGCCGAGACTCAGGTGGCTCGTAAACAGAGCCTCATCAATTTGCTCGCAATCCAGCTGCTTATCCCGAACCAGGCTGGCCATCTGTCGGGCGGCCTGCAAAATATCCCAGCGACCACCATAATCCACTGCCAGCGCGAGGGTGAAACTGCCGTTGACGGTGGCTCGTTCTGCATCGGCTATCAATTTTTGCAGCCGCTCGCTAAACCGGCTGCGCTCGCCAATTACCCGCAGACGAATGTCGCGGCGACACAG
>JAYODD010000010.1:65973-67695 GCA_038106145.1 Gammaproteobacteria bacterium
TAAGACGCAAACAGGGACATCAGGGCCCCCACCTCGGCGGGCGGACGCTGCCAATTTTCGCTACTGAATGCAAACAGGGTCAGTGTCGAAATCTTGTGTTGCTGACAGGCGTCGAGGATATCGCGCACTTTTTCGACGCCCGCATTGTGGCCGGCCACGGCCCCAAGCCCACGCGCACGAGCCCAGCGACCATTGCCATCCATAATAATAGCAACGTGCTGCAGCGGATGGCTGCGGGCGCGGCAATCAGTGGTTTCTGCCATGGTAATTTCCCGGATGGAATACTAAATTTCCATCAAGTCGCGTTCTTTCGCCGCCAGAGCTTCTTCAATTTTCGCGATATAGCGATCCGTTATTTTTTGCACCTCTTCCTGCGCGCGGCGCTCCTCATCTTCGGATATATCCTTTTCCTTCAGCAACTCCTTGATATCGGACAACACGTCGCGGCGTATGTTGCGCACCGATACGCGGGAATTTTCCGCCTCGTGTTTGGCCTGACGGATGTAGCCTTTGCGAGTTTCCTCGGTAAGCGCTGGCATGGGAATGCGAATGATCGTGCCCGAGGTCGACGGATTGAGGCCCAGGTCCGAGCGCATGATGGCTTTTTCTACCTCGACTACCATCGCCTTTTCCCACGGCGCCACTGACAGGGTGCGCGCATCAACCGCGGTGACGGTTGCCACCTGATTAAGCGGCGTGTCATTGCCGTAGTAACTCACGGTGATCCCGTCGAGCAGGCTTGAGTGCGCCCTTCCGGTGCGAATTTTATTGAATGCCTGTGCCAGCGCGTCCACGGTTTTACCCATCCGCTCCTGGGCATCCTTCTTTAATTCTTCAATCATGGTCATGACTTACGCTTCTTCAATCAGTGTGCCTTCCTGCCCGCCCACCACAATGCTGAGCAGGGCCCCCGGCTTGGACATGCGGAACACCCGCACCGGCATCTTGTGTTCCCGGCACAGACAGATGGCCGTTAAATCCATTACCGCGAGTTTTTTCTCTAATACTTCATCATAGGTTAATCGGGAAAACAGCGTGGCCGTGGGATCCTGCAGCGGGTCAGAAGAATAGACACCGTCCACCCGAGTTGCCTTGAGCACCAGTTCCGCGTCAATTTCTATGCCCCGCAGACAGGCCGCTGAATCCGTCGTGAAAAAAGGATTTCCGGTACCAGCGGCAAAAATCACCACCTCCCCGGCGGACAGATAATTCAACGCCCGGCGACGATCGTAGTGTTCGACTATACCGCTCATCGGTATCGCCGACATGACCCGCGCCGAAATATTATTGCGATCCAGGGCATCGCGCATCGCCAGTCCATTCATCACCGTGGCCAGCATACCCATATGATCGCCCGTGACGCGCTCCATGCCGGCGGCGTTCAGCACCGCGCCGCGAAACAGATTACCGCCGCCGATAACCAACCCAACCTGCACGCCAATACCGATCAGCTGACCAATTTCCAGCGCCATGCGATCGAGCACCTTGGGGTCAATCCCAAAGTTTTCTTCGCCAACCAGCTCCTCGCCACTTAGCTTAAGCAGAATACGCTTGTATTTTTTGTCCTTGGCGCCCTTGCTCACCGTCCTGCTCTCCGCACAACCTGTCGCGGGGGGGGGGGGGGGGCCGGCCGCCGGGGGGGGGGGGGGGCGCAAACACACCCACCCCAGACACCCAAACACACAAACCAACACACCCACAAAACAATACACCACCCACAAA
>JAYODD010000010.1:67705-118325 GCA_038106145.1 Gammaproteobacteria bacterium
GGCTCGCGCCAGCCGCTGTCGTGTCATTTTTGCGAACTCACCTGCGCGGCCACTTCAGCGGCAAAGTCGACCGCTTCGACCTCGATACCTTCGCCCACCTCGAAACGCACAAATTCCTGCACATCGCAGCCCGCATCTGTCAACAACTGGCCCACTTTGACGTC
This sequence comes from Gammaproteobacteria bacterium, assembly GCA_038106145.1. Classification (GTDB taxonomy): domain Bacteria; phylum Pseudomonadota; class Gammaproteobacteria; order Pseudomonadales; family Porticoccaceae; genus JBFJKD01. The sequence goes on from JAYODD010000010.1 coordinate 67,870, forward strand.
TGGATCCTTGACAAAAGGTTGCTCGACTAGACTGACCTCGGCGAGGAACTTGCTCACCCTGCCGGCCACCATTTTTTCCACTATCGCGTCCGGTTTGCCGCTCTCGCGGGCCTGCACGAGATAGATTTCCCGTTCTTTCTCGAGCAAATCCTGGGGCATATCCTGCGGTTTTGCAACCTGTGGGTTAACCGCTGCAACGTGCATTGCCACATCCCTCGCCAGATCCCCGTTACCGCCGGAGAGGCCGACCAGAACCGCAATGCGATCGTTGCTGTGCACGTAGCTGCCCACCACCGGCGCCTCCACCACCACGGCCCGGCGCACATTGATGTTCTCGCCAATTTTCTGCACCAGTGCCTCGCGCGCCGTTTCCAACTCGCCTGCCATCAAAGCCGCGATATCGCTCTGCTTGTCCCGGTAGGCGCGCTCGAGCACGGTTTGCACGAATGCGCGAAAATTGTCGTCACGAGCCACAAAGTCGGTTTCGGAGTTGACTTCCACCAGCACGCCGAAATCGCCGTCGTCGGACACTTTGATCGCCACCGCGCCCTGGGCGGCGATGCGCCCGGCTTTTTTAGCGGCCTTCATCCCACTCGATTTGCGCAGATTTTCAATCGCCAGATCGATGTCCCCGGCGGTTTCCACCAACGCTTTTTTGCATTCCATCATGCCCAGGCCAGTGCGCTCGCGCAGCTCCTTTACCTGGGATGCCGTGATTGTCGTCATGCTTACTTCTCCTCTTTCCTGCCATTAGTAAAAAGGGGGCCGAGCCCCCTTTTTTGGTCCAGATCACACTCGCCATCGCCGGCCCTTATCCTTAGAGAGTCGGCCAAAACACCTCGTCGCGCCGCGGTCGCGACCCTTTATTCCTGCGCGGCCTCCGGCGCCGCGACCTCGGCGGCAACCTCATCGTCGGTCACTTCCACAAACTCGTCCTTGGCGGAGGGGCCGCTGGCACTGTTCGCCTTGCCTTCGAGTATCGCGTCAGCCATCGCGGTCACATATAACTTAATGGCGCGAATAGCGTCATCGTTACCGGGAATAACCACGTCGATACCGTCGGGATCGCTGTTGGTATCCACAATGCCGATTACCGGAATCCCCAGCTTGTTGGCTTCCTGCACCGCGATGCGTTCGTGATCGACGTCGATAACGAACAGCGCGTCGGGCAAACCACCCATGTCCTTAATACCGCCGATGGAGCGTTCCAGCTTCTCCATCATGCGAATGCGCATCAGCGCTTCCTTCTTGGTTAATTTTTCAAAGGTACCGTCCGCGCTCTGTGTCTCCAGCTCGCGCAGCCTGCGCACCGAGCCGCGAATGGTTTTGTAATTGGTCAACATGCCGCCCAGCCAACGGTGGCTGACATAGGGCATGCCGGCGCGCTCGGCCTGTTCCTTCACCGACTTTTGCGCCGCCCGTTTGGTGCCGACAAACAACAGTTTGTTGCCATTGGCGGCCAGTTTGCGCGCCATCGCCAGTGCGTCGTTAAACGCCGGAACCGTCTGTTCCAGATTGATAATATGGACTTTGTTGCGAGCCCCAAAGATGTGGGAATTCATCTTGGGGTTCCAAAAGCGGGTCTGGTGGCCAAAATGGACGCCAGCTTGAAGCATGTCACGCATGGAGACAGTAGTCATAGTCAGTTCCTGATCAGGGTTAAACCTCCACATATCCCACCGGTCAACCCTGGAGCAGTTACTGCCTGGGGCACCCAGACCGGCGTGACGATATGTGTGTGTCGTTAGTTAACCCCGGGGAAATTCCCGGGGGCGCGCTTTATACCATAATTCGGCACCAGAAAGAAGTCTGGCCACCCTCCCCCACAGTCGCCTGGCCATCGATCACCGCCGCCAGCCGACGGCCAGCCACGGTGCACCCTGCCGCGGTAATTGGGTACAATGCGCGCACTGATTTTCACAAGGCCGTACCATATGCCTGTATCCATAAAGACCGCCGACGAAATCGCTAAAATGCGTATTGCGGGGCGACTGGCCGCTGAGGTGCTCGAAATGATCGAGCCCTACGTGCAACCCGGCATCAGCACCGCCGAACTTGATCAGCTCTGCCACGATTACATGGTTAAGGTGCAGGACAGTATTCCCGCCTGCCTGAATTACCGCGGATTTCCCAAATCCATTTGCACATCGGTCAATCACGTGGTTTGCCACGGCATTCCATCAGAGCAGAAAGTGCTGAAAAAAGGCGACATCGTCAACCTCGACATTACCGTCATCAAGGATGGGTATTTCGGCGACACCAGCAAGATGTTTTTTGTCGGCGACGCGCCCGAGCATGCCAGACGGTTAGTGAAGGTCGCGCAGGAATGTCTATACAAAGGGATCGAAATTGTTAAGCCTGGGTGCCGTCTGGGCGATATCGGGCACGTGATCCAACGATACGCTGAAGCCAACTACTATTCCGTGGTGCGCGACTATTGCGGCCACGGCATCGGCACCGAGTTTCACGAGGAGCCACAGGTGGTCCACTTCGGCACCCCCGGTACCGGTATGGTGCTGCGCGAGGGTATGACGTTTACCATTGAGCCGATGATCAATGCTGGCAAGCACCATACGCGCTTGAAAAACGACGGTTGGACGGTCGAAACCCGCGACGGTCGTTTGTCAGCGCAGTGGGAGCACACGCTTGCGGTAACGGCCGACGGCGTCGAAGTACTGACCGCGCGCACCGAGGAGTCCTTCGCCCGATAAGCGCTACCAGCGCCGACAAACCCTGCAACGGACTCATTCGAACACAGCTTCAGACAGAGCGGACAATCATGACCGAATCGATTACGCTGGCGCCGCTACTGTTTTTTGACGAGAAACGGTTTCTCGCCAATCTCGCGGCGGGCCGCGCCCTCGATGTGTTCAGGGACGCTATCAGCGCGGCCAATATCCACTTCGACACCCGTTTCGAGCAGGGTGAAGGGGTGCGCGCGCTGGTTACCGAACGAGCCGCGTTTATCGACCGCATTCTTGGCCATGCCTGGAACCGCTTTCAATGGGACCAGCATATTGCGCTGCTGGCAGTTGGCGGTTACGGCCGCAACGAGCTGCATCCCCACTCCGACGTCGATTTGCTGGTACTCACCAAAAGTAACCGCCACCACACTTACCAGCAGAGTCTGGAAGGGTTTTTCACTTTTTTATGGGATATTCAGCTCACTATCGGACACAGCGTGCGCTCCGTATCCCAGTGTGTGGAAGAGGCAAAATCCGACATCACCGTCGCCACCAACCTGATGGAAAGTCGCACCCTTGCGGGCAATGGTGCGTTACGGGCGCTCATGGAGGAGAAAACCGCGCCCCGCAAAATTTGGCGCAGCGATCGGTTTTTTCGCGCCAAATGGGACGAACAGCTGGAGCGCCATCGCAAGCACGGCAATACGGAGTACAACCTCGAACCCAATATCAAGGAGGCCCCGGGCGGACTCCGCGATATTCAGACCATCAACTGGGTTGCCAAGCGCCATTTCCAGGTGAATTCACTCGCCGCCCTGGTGGACAAGGATTTTCTGACCAGTGAAGAATACGACATGCTGCGCCAGGGCGAAGAGTTTTTATGGCGGGTGCGCTACGGATTGCACCTGCTGGCCAGGCGACCCGAGGAGCGCCTGCTGTTTGAGTACCAACGCAAACTGGCGACAGAATTTGGCTACCGCGACAACGACGAACGCCTCGCCGTAGAGCAATTTATGCAGCGCTACTATCGAGTGGTGCTGAGTATGCGCGAGCTGAACGACGTGCTGCTGCAATATCTCGACGAGGTGATTTTACGCCACAACAAGGCGCGACAGGTGCGCGCCATCAACCCCCGCTTCCAGGTGCGCGACGAGCATATCGAAACGGTGCACGAACATATTTTTGAAGAATACCCCTCGGCGCTACTGGAAATATTTGTCCTGCTGGGGGAGGACGAATCGATTAAGGGCGTGCGCTCCGCAACCATCCGCCAGATCCAGCGTTATCGGCATCTTATCGACGACGCCTTTCGCAGCGATCCCCACAATATTGCGCTGTTTATGCGCCTGTTGCGCTGCCCCGGAAAACTATCCGACCAACTACAACGCATGACCCGCTACGGCATTCTCGGCAAATACCTCCCCGAATTTGGCCGCATTACCGGGCAAATGCAGCACGATCTGTTTCACATCTACCCCGTGGATGCGCACACCATTCAGGTGATTCGCAATATGCGGCGCTTTGATCGGGCGGACGCCACGGAAAAATTTCCGGTGGTCTCACACATCTACAAAACCCTGGCAAAACCGGAACTGCTGTTCATCGCGGGTCTGTTCCACGACATTGGCAAGGGTCGCGGCGGCGATCATTCTACCCTGGGAGCCATGGACGTCGTTGCGTTCGCCCAGCGCCACGGACAGTCCCCGCAGGAAATCCGCCTCCTCAAGTGGTTGGTGGAAAATCATCTGGTGATGTCCAGTACCTCGCAACGGGAGGATATTTCGGACCCCGGCGTGATTTATAAATTTGCGCGACTGGTGGGGGATCAGATTCACCTCGACTATCTGTACGCCCTGACCGTGGCGGATATTAACGCCACCAATCCGACCCTGTGGAACAACTGGAAAGGCTCCCTGATGCGCCAGCTGTATTTCGAAACCCGCACCGCGTTACAGCGCGGTCTCGAAAACCCCGTTGACAAACGCGAGTGGGTGGCGAATACCCGTAACGAAGCACTCGAGCTACTGGCACAAATGGCAATTCCCAACAGCGCGGCGCAAGCACTGTGGGGCGACGTGGGAGAAGAGTTTTTTTTACAGGAAAAAGCGTCAGTAATTGCGCGCTGTACACACGCGATACTGAGCGCGGACAACCGCGAAGAACCGATCATTTTGATCGAAAATGCCGGCGTTGAAGAGGCCACGGCCACGCGGATTTTTATTCACACCACGGGACTCGCCAATGTCTTTCCGATTACCGCCGCTGCACTGGACCAGCTGCGCCTGAATATTCAGGACGCGCGCCTGAACAGAACCAGTAGTGGTCACACTTTTGATATGTTCTACGTGCTGGACGACAATAACAACCCCTTTGGTGCCAATCAGCACCAGGTATCCCAGGTGCGCAACGCGCTGAGCAAAGCCCTGCGCAATCCTACGGGGGACACCTTCAGTGTACAACGGCGTACCTCCCGTCAACTGAAACAGTTTACCATGGGGACGGCCGTGTATTTGAGTAATGACATCGACACCAACGTCACGTCACTCGAAGTCATCACCCCCGACCGCCCCGGATTACTCGCTCATCTGGGACGCATTTTTATGCGCTTTGGCCTGCATTTGCACAGCGCTAAAATCGCGACCCTCGGCGAGCGGGTGGAAGATACTTTTTACGTTACCGATCTCGACTACCAACCACTCAGCGACCCGACTGTTTGTGAAAAATTGCAGGCCACCATCTGTCAGGAACTCGACGATCGCAATCGCCAGGAGGCGGAAATCAGCGCGCCCCTGCAACGGCTGAAAGTTTTGCACTGAGGGTACACGGGTGAAACACATAATTACACCGCGCAGGCGTGCTGTCTTGCCTGTATACATTTCGTAGCGAGACCAGTCATGAATCCAGATTTGACCCGATTGCAACCTTACCCGTTCGAAAAACTGCGAGCTCTGCTGAACGGCGCGACTCCACCACCCCAACTACCGGGAATCAGCCTCGCGGTCGGCGAGCCGCAACACGCGGCGCCGGCGCACGTCGCGGAGGCGCTGCTCAGGGAAATTGCAGGACTTTCCACCTATCCAACCACCAGAGGCTTGGCACATTTGCGCACGGCCATTTGCGCCTGGCTAACCGAACGCTTTCACCTGACCGCCACACCGGTCGACCCGGAACGACAGGTCCTGCCCGTGAATGGCACGCGGGAAGCCCTGTTTGCCTTTGCGCAGCTGATCGTGGAGCGTGGCGCCCAGGCGACCGTGGTTATGCCCAACCCGTTTTACCAGATCTACGAAGGTGCGGCCATTATGGCGGGGGCGCAGCCCGTATTTCTGGACTGCACCGCCGACAACCGGTTTCAACCCGATTTCGATAAGGTCAGCGCCGACACCTGGCAACGCTGTCAATTGCTCTACCTGTGTTCGCCCGGCAACCCCACCGGCGCGGTGTTCGATCTGACCACCCTGAAAAAGGTTATCGCCCTGGCGGACGAGCACGATTTCGTGATCGCCAGCGACGAGTGCTACTCGGAGATTTACCACGACGAAAATCATCCGCCGCCGGGTCTGCTGCAGGCGTGCGCCGAGCTTGGCCGCACGGACTTCAAACGCTGTGTGGCGTTTCACAGCCTGTCAAAGCGCTCCAATCTGCCGGGGCTGCGTTCCGGATTTGTCGCTGGAGACGCGGACATTCTGGATAAATTTTTGCTGTATCGCACCTATCATGGCTGCGCCATGCCGGTGCAACACCAGATTGCCAGTATCGCCGCCTGGAGCGACGAACTGCATGTGCGCGAAAACCGGCGCCAGTATCGGGAAAAGTTCCAGATAATGATCGCGACCCTCGCGCCGGTTTTACCGGTGCAACTGCCGGACGCCGGGTTTTATTTATGGCCACAGACACCCGTGGCAGACGATCAGTTTGCGCGCGATCTGTACGCACAACAACATGTCACCGTGGTGCCCGGACGCTATCTGGCGCGGGCTGGCGCGAGGGGTAATCCCGGGGAAAACCGAGTGCGCCTGGCGCTGGTAGCAGCGACCGAAGAGTGTCGAGCGGCCGCCCTGCGCATCCGCTCTTTTCTGGAATCCTGACCGTGTTAAAAGCTGAACGCGTGCAATTTATTCAGGACACCCTGAATCAACTGTACCCGACGCAACCCATTCCCCTTGATCACAGGGATCCCTACACCCTGCTAATAGCGGTATTGCTGTCCGCGCAATGCACCGATGAACGGGTCAACAAGGTAACGCCAGCACTGTTCAAACTGGCGGATACCCCGCAGAAAATGGTACGCGTTCCCGTGGCAAAAATACGCGATATTATTCGGCCCTGCGGTCTTTCCCCGAAAAAATCCCAGGCCATTGCGGCGCTCTCCGCAATACTGCTGGAACAACACGATGGCCAGGTCCCGTGCGACATGGCCGCCCTCGAAGCCCTGCCCGGGGTCGGCCATAAAACCGCCAGCGTGGTCATGTCACAGGCGTTCGGCCAACCCGCATTTCCGGTTGACACTCACATTCATCGCCTCGCGCAGCGCTGGGGTCTGAGCAGCGGGAAAAATGTGATGCAAACAGAAAAGGACCTGAAACGGCTGTTTCCGCGGACGCGCTGGAACGCGCTACATCTACAAATTATTTACTACGGCCGCGAACACTGCTCCGCTCGAGGCTGCGACGGCACGCGCTGCATTATTTGCCGAACCTGTTTTCCCAGGCGCTCTAAACCGGTGGCGACCAAACGGGCCTGAAGTATCTGGACGCCCTGCGGCCACCGGGGATACTGAAAAAATCAGCGGGAACGCCGAAGCTGTGGCGGCTTTTTGAGCGGCGGGGGAATCCCGTAGAGCCGGCGCACACGACTGGGGCTCGGAGCGCCCAGACAAAAACTTTCCTCGGGGTCTATGACCATGCGTCCGGCCATCGCTTCGCGCCCCAATAACATACGGTAGCCCATGGAGTCGCGATTGGCCAACGTCAACTCGATGGTCCAGGAGCGGGATCGCACCGCGATAGGGACTTTGATCACGTAGCGCTTTTCCATGCCGCCGCCGGAGTTTTTGACCACGCGGCGATCCACCACCCGCGCCTCGCAGCTTACGGTGGTCTTGCGATTTTTCTGCAGCGGGTGTACATCGAATCGGACCCACGACTGATCGCCGCGTTTAAATGCGTGTACGTTAAACGCGTGTAACGACGAGGTTTTTGCGCCGGAATCGACCCGCACCTTGATGGCAGGTATGCCGAGTCCCGGCAACGCGCACCACTCCTCACAGCCCACGGTAATTTTCTCGGTAACCATCAGCGTGTAGCTCGCGCGCACCCACTACCGGGAATCATTGGCAAGTTCAGCGCACAACCCGGCAAACCTGCGCGTTCCCCGCGGTCGCACATGCGTTAAAATCGATCCGTCACAACAACCTCGTTAACGGCCAATTGCCCGGGGCGCGGCCACGGCTCCTGAGTACTTTTGCCAATGGTCACAAACATGGAAATGATGTGATGTTCAGGTAGATTGATGAGCTTGCCAACTGCGTCGAAATCAAAACCATCCATGGGGCAGGAATCATAGCCCATGGCCTTCGCCGTCAACATCAGGGTTTGCGCCGCCATACCACAGGAACGCATCGCTTCGTCGCGTTGCACCTGATCGTGCCCGCGGTAATAGTTGTCTATCATGGGCAACATAAACTGCTGCACCCCCGCATCGGCATTTTGCCAATAACGGTCCGGGTTTCGCTCCCAGGATTTAGTATCCGCACACAGAACAATCAACAACGAGGCATCCGTTACCTGCGCCTGATCCCAGGCCGCAGCGCGAATCTGGCGCCGCAATTTTTTGTCCTTAACCACGACAAAACGCCAGTTTTGAATATTGAAAGCAGTCGGCGATTTAAGCGCCAGATCAAACAACAATTTTTCTTCTTCAGATGTGAGTTGATGATTTGCATCGTACTGCTTAACCGCTCGCCTTGTCTCTATTGCTTCAAACACATTCATGCGGGCCATGCCTCTTGTTTTAGTTAATTGACATCCGTCGTTAAGGGTTTAGTTAACATACCTCGCACCAGCCGCGCCAACTCGCGGCGATTCCACGCGATCGCCGTCAGCGGCGACGTCGCGTACCGGTCCGCTCATCATGCCCGGCTATATCGCGGTGCGAAAGTGTGCCGCGATACATTCACGAATTCGATAATAGAGACCCATCAACAGGATGTCCACCGCACCCATGCTCGCGGAGACACGATCCGGCGCTGTATCGTATTGAGTATTTTGGTATCCTTGCCCGCTATCTCCAGATTGAGTCTTTGCGGTGACGGTTCTATACGGTATCAGTAATTGTGACACGGTAAGAAAAGCCCGTGGCTGGCTCGATCAACACGCCGTGAACTACCGTTTTCACGATCTGCGTCGGGACGGGTTAACCCGTGCCCATTTGCAACGCTGGCTGGCCGCCGTACAAGACTGGGAAATGCTGCTCAACCGGCGCAGCACCACCTGGAAACAGCTCGACGATGCGATCCGACGACAACTGAATGGGCGCACCGTGGGGGACATGCTACTTGCCCACCCGACTCTGATTAAACGCCCGCTCGTCGAGCATGCCGGCGCACTGATGGTTGGCTTCAAGGAAGCCGATTATCAATCGTTCTTTCACCCATCCAATGGCCAACAAGGCTAACCAGGAACACTCATGACCCATCTGTACAGTATCGGTTTAGGGGTTGGCACGCACAACGCGGACGGCAACTGGCTCGAAGTGTATTACCCGCAACCCCTCCTGAACCCGGCGCCCACCATCGTGGAGGCCTTCGCCGATGTACTTAATTATGCCGACGGAAACCTTTGTTGCGATCTCGACGAACATCACCTGCAGGCTCTGGCGGGCGAACTGGAAGATCGTGGCGCCACAGCCCTTGCCAACCTGGCGCGTCGCCTGAAAGGCAGCGCCCGTCCGGTCGTTGCCGTGCTTCTGGCCGACGACAGCGCTCCCACCACGGTTCCCGCAGCGTATCTGAAACTGCACCTGATTTCCCACCGCCTGGTGAAACCCCACGGCACCAATCTCAGCGGTATCTTTGGGGTTCTGCCCAACGTGGCCTGGACCAACGAGGGCCCTGTCGATCTGGCCGAACTGGCCGACAGACAGTTGGCGGCCCGCCTCAGGGGGGGCAACCTGGCCGTTGACTGTGTCGATAAATTTCCAAAAATGACCGACTATGTGGTGCCAACCGGCGTGCGCATCGCCGACACTGCGCGGGTGCGCCTGGGGGCCTACATCGGCGCGGGCACCACCATCATGCACGAAGGTTTTGTGAACTTTAACGCTGGCACCGAAGGCCCTGGCATGATCGAAGGTCGGGTTTCAGCCGGCGTGTTTATCGGCGCCGGCTCGGACCTCGGCGGTAGCAGCTCCACCATGGGCACACTTTCCGGCGGCGGCAACATTGTCATTTCCGTCGGCAAAGAGTGCCTGCTGGGCGCTAATGCGGGGATCGGCATTCCCCTCGGGGACCGCTGCATTGTCGAGGCCGGACTGTATATTACGGCGGGCACCAAGGTGGTGCTGCTGGACGACCACCTGCAGCCAGCAGGCGAAGCCAAAGCACGGGATCTGGCCGGCCGTTCCGACCTGTTATTCCGGCGCAACTCCCTGAGCGGTGCCATTGAATGTCTGACTAACCGCACTGCCGTGGCCCTGAACGAGGCGCTACACGCCAACAATTAACTCAGCCACGATAAACCCGCCGTGTCGCTGCTGGGTCCGGGCACTGTCCCCGTGTGGATGGCGGCTGTCCCTGTGCGACAACCGCACGGGGCGGTGCAGCCATTACCGCGATTTGGCCTGCGCTGATTTGTTGCGCCCCGCTACGCCGTTTTTTTCCAGGTACTCACCTCTACCCGCCACCAGACCCTCAAAGAAAGCGCGGGCGTTCTGGCCAAGGGTACGGGTGCGGTAACCCCCTTCCTGGACAATCAGCGTCGGTATACCCAGGCGTCCCACCGCACGCCCGTTGTCGCGAAAATCCGCGACTCCAAACATCCAGGTGCCGGTGGGGTCATCCTTCGCGGTGTCCAGCCCCAGCGCCAGTATCAGATAGGCTGGCTGGTGAGCCCGAATGCGTTTCAGGGCGCGCTCCAGGGTGCGCTGGTAGCGTGCGACGGAACATTTTTCCGGCAGTGGATAATTGACATTAAATCCCGCGCCTGCGGAAATACCCGTCTCATCGGCAAAGCCCGCAAAATAGGGATAGGCGAAACTGGGGTGACCGTGAATGGAAAGGGTCAACACATCGTCCCGGTCGTAGAAAATATCCTGGGTGCCATTGCCATGGTGAAAATCCAGATCGAGAATCGCCGACTTGCCGTAGCGACTGAGAAAATGCGCCGCCACGGCGGACGAATTAAAATAACAAAACCCGCCAAACGCGCGACGCTCCGCATGGTGTCCCGGCGGTCGCACCAGAGCATAGGCAAATTGGCTGCCGCCCAGCACCTCCTGCGCGGCGGTCACGGCACAATCCACCGCGCCGCGCGCCGCCAGATAGGCGTTTTTATTCAGCGGGGTAAAAGTGTCCATACAAAAATACCCGGCGCGAATATCCAGATCCCTGGGTTGACGTAGCGGATTGTGCAGTGGGAACACCGCTGGATAAATGGATTTTCCCGCCGGTACACGCTCACAGGCCTGGCGCAGATAATCGACGTACCTGGCGTCGTGTACGGCCTTCAGCAATTTATCCCCCGATTTGCGCGGCTTGACCCCGTAAAAAAAACCGGTTTTTTCCAGCTCCGCCCAGATGTTCGCCACCCTGACTGGCGCTTCGACATACCCTCGGTCACGCACGTGGTGAATTTCATGCCCCTCGTTAAGCACTATCGGGATACCTTCGACCTGCGCGGTTCTGGACACCTCGTGAACCACCCTTTTACTTTTTCCGTAGCGCGGTTCACGCAACTTAATCGGGTCGTCCTGAAACGATTTGGTGACCGCCTGAATGTATTCTTCACTACACAGCGCGCCGTACTTGCGTTCCAGTATGGCGCGCACAATTTTACGAATTCTGGGCCGGCTGATTTTTGTGTCCTGCCCCAGGGTGTCAACCACCAGAAAAAACAGATTGGAGTCCGGGCCGGTAACCGGTTTTTCAAACTCCCTGTTCAGTATCGGTCGCGCCCCGTAGCGTTCGTAAAAACGCAAACGCGCTTTGTTTTGCGCCAGTAATTCCGGGTTGGTAAGTAACTGGGGCTCGTCCGGCAGCACTTCGAAGAACACTCCCAGCAAACCCAGGGTTGCCGCCTCCTCCCGCACCCGCTCATACAATATGCCGCCCAGACCGCCCCCGGTTGTTCCGGGCGCGACAGAAATAAACTCCAGGTATCCGAACTGCAAGTCCGGCATGTGCAGAAACAGGGCAAAACCCTTGACCCGGTCGCGCGCATCCTCGGCGACAAACACCAGCGACCGAAACCGGTATTTCAGGGGATCGCGCAGCTGACCCGGCAGTTTTGCTATCTCTTCGGGCGTAGCCAACGGAAATTGCTCGCGGATAATTTCCGCAACCTGCCGTAGCGCCTGCTGGTTGGCGACCGATACATCATCGTGGATTTTGCGAATTCTAAACATCGACACCCCGGCACCCAAGCCCGATCTGTGGGCGGGCTATTGTTGACCAACAACGCCTGCAACGCCACCCATTTAAACATCAGCGCCTGTGCGCAACGATTTTTTCTGTGGGGACAGATTCAGGACTTCCTTTTATCCTCAGGGTCGCTACACTGCTATTTTTTAACCACACCCTGGCTCAATCCTCGACTTGGGCTGCGGTCACTACTCAGGCCTTGCTACGCCGATGACCAAGCTTTCGCCCACCATGGAACTCGCCTGCAATTTGATTCGTCGTCCCTCGGTAACCCCGCAGGACGCGGGTTGTCAGGATCTTATCGCACAGCGTCTGGGCGCGGCAGGCTTCAGCATCACGCGCTTGCCCTTCGACGACGTCGATAACCTGTGGGCGGTGCGCGGTGATGAAGGACCGATACTGTGCTTTGCCGGCCATACCGACGTCGTGCCCACCGGCCCCCTGGATGACTGGCAATATGCGCCGTTCGAGCCAGCCATCGAAAATGGCGTGTTGTTTGGCCGCGGCGCCGCCGATATGAAGGGCTCATTGGCGGCGATGATTACGGCCGTGGAAGCCTTTGTGGACAGTTACCCGGAACACTCTGGTCGCATCGCCTTTTTACTGACCAGCGACGAAGAGGGCATTGCTGTCAATGGCACGGTGAAAGTGGTCGAATGGTTGTGCGCACAATCGTTGGTCCCCGACTGGTGTATCGTCGGCGAGCCCTCCAGCAGTGAAGCATTGGGGGATGTCATTAAAAACGGGCGGCGCGGCTCCCTCGGCGCGGAATTAACTATTATCGGCGTCCAGGGTCATGTGGCCTATCCGCATCTGGCCGACAATCCGATTCATCGCGCCCTCGCGGCGTTAAGCGATCTGACCGGCGAAGTGTGGGACCAGGGCAACGGATTTTTCCCCCCTACCAGCCTGCAGATTTCAAACATCAACGCGGGTACCGGCGCGACCAATGTTATTCCGGGCGAACTGCGGCTGCTGTTTAACTTCCGCTACTCGACCGAGGTCACGGCATCAGTGCTGCAAAATCGCGCGCAGGCCATTCTCGACCGCCATAATCTCGACTATACGATAACCTGGAACCACAGCGGGGAACCTTTTTTGACAGCGCCAGGTACGCTGGTGGACGCCACCGTGAGCAGCATTCGCGAAATAACCGGACTCAGCGCCGAACTATCCACTGCCGGAGGTACTTCCGACGGGCGCTTTATCGCGCCCCTCGGTACTCAGGTGATCGAACTGGGACCGGTCAACGCCACCATTCACAAAGTTAATGAGCGTGTCGCTGCAGCGGATCTCGACACGCTCAGCGAAATTTATCAGCGCATACTGCGCAAATTGTTGGTGAATGGGGGCGCTGGACCCGGCACCGGATAATAAAATACTCACCCACTTCGACAGCGTATGCCTCGATCCCACCACGACAGGAAGTGCCTAACCCCGCGCACCCGGTCGCCCGCGCGACCTTAACCGCGCCCAACCCACACAAGGCCCACGCGAGTGAATGTTTTTTTCCTTTTTGCCACCACGGTATTGATCTGGGGTTCGACCTGGGTAGCGGTCAAATGGCAACTGGGAGAAGTGGACCCCGGCGCCTCGGTGTTATACCGCAATGGTATCGCCACAGTGCTGTTATTTGCCTGGTGCTGGGCGCGGGGTGTATCCCTGCGTTTTGCCCTGCGCGACCACCTGGTATTTATGTTTCTCGGTGTTTTTCTGTTTTCGGTCAACTACTGGCTGGTCTACCAGGCGGCAGCTTTTTTAACCACCGGGCTAATTGCCGTGGTGTTTTCAACCATCGTGTTTTTTAACATGTTTACAGCGCGACTGATGCTGGGTTACCCCATTAATCGCACGGTAGTATGGGGGGCACTGGTCGGCATCGGCGGCATTTTCCTGTTGTTCTCCGGGGAGTTGTCGGAACTGTCACTGCGGGATAACAGCCTGAGCGGACTGTTGATCGCCTTGACCGCAACAATATGCGCCTCAATTGGCAGCGTTACCGCCACCTATATCGGCACCAACCGTTCTATCCCGGTGATTCCGTACAATGCCTGGGGGCTATTTTATGGGTGCCTGGCGTTGTTTATTGCATTAACCGCCTTTGGCACCCCCTTCGCGTTTGAACAAACTGCACGCTATACGTTGTCCCTGTTATACCTCGGTATATTCGGCACGGCGATCGCTTTCGTGTGTTACCTGAAGCTGATCGGGTTGGTGGGACCGGGTAGAGCTGGCTACGCTTTTCTGATGTTTCCAGTGGTAGCCCTCGCGCTTTCGACCCTTTTTGAAGATTATCAGTGGTCCGTAACAGGCTTAATCGGGCTGGTGCTGATTATCGCCGGCACCTATCTGGCGCTGCGGGCAAAACGTGGACTATAAGCGATTTTAATCCGGCATTTTGCGCAGAGGGTAAATATCGTAACGGGTACTCTTTCCCTCGAGACTATAGCCTGGGCGCGCTGTACCGAGCACCGGCGCGAGGCGCGGACGCTTGACCACCACCCGGTAGCGCGCGCAAGTCAGTGCCGCGCAGAGCAATTGGTCCGCATCATCATCGGCGCCAACAATTTCCTGCAGTACCGCCATTTCTTTTTTTACCCTGGCACTTTTACCGCGTTCGGGAAACATCGGATCGAGGTAGATGACATCCGGCCGCTCAGGCTCGGCGAGTTGCTGCAGCCACCCTGTTCCGTCCCCCGCAACCCGAGTCATGCGCGCCAGTATCCCCTGTAGTGCGAGGTCATCACGTGCGGCAATTGCAGCCCGGGCCAAACCATCGGCGAGCAGTGCCGACACGACGGGGTGACGCTCCAGCATCCACACCCGCGCCCCCAGGGTTGCAAGTACAAATCCATCGCGACCCAGTCCCGCGGTAAGATCCGCCACCGCCAGGCTGCGCCCACCTTTTATGCCGATGGCCCTGGCAATTGCCTGACCGCGCCCTCCGCCGAAACGGCGGCGGTGAGCTAATGCGCCAGCAACGAAATCACATCGCACTAATAATGACCGTGGGCCAGCGCTTCGCACCGCCACACCGTCTTCGGTGATTTCAAGGACATAGTCGCCGGGGCCCCACTGGCGACCAGCAATATTTTCACTGCCAATAACGAGTGGCAGCGCAAGTTCGGCGGCGAGGCGCTCCCCGCGGGGACGGCAGGATGAATCGCAACAAACAGCGGATACCGGCATCGGCGTTGCTAACGCTCACAAAAAAAGGGAGGTCGCCCCTCCCTTTGTTTTAATGGTGACTTTTGAACCATTACTGCATGGGCACCAGTTCGAGTTCGACCCGGCGGTTGGCCTGGCGACCCTGTTCGGTGTCGTTGCCCGCAACCGGATAGCGCTCGCCATACCCGGTCACCATGACCCGTCCAGCCGCCACGCCATAGGAAATCAGTAATTGCCCGACGCTGTTGGCGCGACGCTCCGAGAGGGTCTGGTTGGAGCTGTCGTCACCCACAGAATCGGTGTGACCAGCGACACGGATGCTGGTTTTGTCGAACTCTGTGAGCACCACCGCGACCGATTCGAGAGTGCCATAAAAATTGGAACGGACATCGTAACGGCCCGAGTCAAATGTGATATTGCCGGGCATCACCAGGCGAATATTATCCCCCTCGCGCACCACGCGAACGCCCGTCCCTTCGAGTTTGGTGCGCAGCGCCGCCTCCTGTTTATCCATGTAGAAACCGGCCCCGCCACCGATCGCCGCGCCGCCAGCGGCGCCGATCAATGCGCCCTTGCCGCGGTCCTTGCTACTGGAGGTCGCAGCACCAATCACCGCTCCGGCCACGGCGCCAATACCAGCGCCCTTGGCGGTGTTACTGACTTTTTGCTCGCCAGTGTAGGGATCGGTGGACATACAGCCAGCCAACAGTAGCACCATCCCGGCAACAAACATCTTCTTCATGATATTTTCCTCTGGTTTATCAAACATAGGTGATTCAATCCCTGCGGCCAAACCGATGAGTTGTGGCCGCCACATCGCATTTTCACCATCATAGCCACCTGCGACGGTGAGGGCTAGAATATAGCGCCATAATAAATACGAAAAACAGGAGTAGCTCTCATGCCACGTTCGATCCTGATCACTATTGTGCTGTTAGTCCCGGTGCTGACGAGTTGCCGCAACTATCTGTTTACGGTTAACGAGCGGGAAGTCTACGCGCCGCCCAGGGTATTCACCGACTATCGTGTTGTGGATGCCGACCTTGGGGCCTGCCTGGCACAAACACTGACTGACCTCAAGATTACCCGGCCAGGCCAGCTAACTCGACTGGTGTGCACCCACGCCAACATTGCCGACCTCTCCGGGCTGGAAGTTTTTACCAGTCTGGCCCAGCTTAATCTGGCTCACAATCGCCTTACCGATATCAGGCCATTACTCTACCTGAACAATCTGACGGGGGTCGACCTTAGCGGTAACCCCGGTCTGGTGTGCGCGGATGCACTGCTACTGCAAGCACACACGGAGCAGCTACAGCTACCGTCCCACTGCCAGGATGGAACTTAAACCGAGCACCCACAGTAAACGGACTCTGCAAAGTTTTGGTTGACACCACTTACCCACAATTTCTGTGGATAAGTTTGTGGACCACATCTACACAACCACCCCAAACCCGCTACTGCCATGGCATGGTCACAAAATGGTCAAAATTTCGTCAAATTTCTATTCTATATAAATCAATGAGTTAGCCGACCTAAATAGAAATATCAAGGGTTTACAGAGTCTTTCCAAAACCTGAGTGAGGTTTTGGTGATAACTGTGGACAATTCAACCCCTAAAACGAGTAAAACGGGGTAGATCCAGTTCGATAACAGTACACGTAATGCACGTAACAATTTATTTTTGCAAGGGAAACAACCAAGTTAATCGAACTGCACACCGAGGCGACGACCGACAATTTCGTAGGACTCGACCACGTTGCCCAGATTTTGCCGAAAGCGATCCTTGTCCAGCTTCTCCCGCGTATCCACATCCCAGAGACGACAGCCGTCGGCGGAAAACTCGTCGCCAAGCACCACCTGATCCTGAAATAAGCCAAACTCCAGCTTGAAATCCACCAGCAGCATGTTCCCCTGGCGAAACAGGCTTTGCAAAATGGCGTTAACCGCGAACGACAGACGCTTCATCACCTGCAGATGTTCCGAGCGCGCCCAGCCAAATGTTTCGATATGATATTCGTTAATCATCGGATCGCCGAGTTCGTCATTTTTGAGAAAAAATTCAAGGGTCGGCGGCGTCAACTCTCGACCCTCCGCAATCCCGAGCCGGCGACACAGGCTCCCGGCGGCGACATTGCGCACCACGCACTCCACGGGAATCATCTGCAGCCGTTTGACCAGAGACTCCCGCGCGGACAGCAGGGACTCAAAGTGCGTGGGAATCCCTCCCGCCGCGAGCTTTTCCATGATAAAAGCGTTGAACCTGTTGTTCACCATTCCCTTGCGCTCAAGCTGTTCGACTTTTTTGCCATCAAACGCCGAAGTGTCATCGCGAAACAGCAGCACCAATAAATCCGGGTCATCCGTCGCGTATACCGACTTGGCCTTACCCCGATACAATTCCGCCCTTTTTTCCATCAACATGTCCGCCTTGTTAAAGTCTGTTTACAACCATTGAACTCTTCCCGGCCCTCTCAGCCGAGCTCCTGCCAGGGAAATCCGGCATCTTGGCAAGCATAGACGACACACGGCACAGTCGCGGCAAGCGCGCCCACCTGCGCGCGCACGCGGTCGGGATGATTGTTTTTTCGGCTGATGTGCCCCAACACCAACGTGTGTAACCTGTCGCTATTGACGGCCTCCAGTAGCGCCGCCGCTTGCCCGTTGTTCAAATGTCCCCAATCCCCCCCCACCCGACGCTTTAACGGATAGGGGTAGGGGCCATTAGCCAGCATCTCCGTGTCGTGATTAGCCTCCAGCAGCAGGCCATCACAGTCGCGATAGCGATCGACCACATGTGCGCTGATACTACCGAGGTCGGTGAGTACACCCAGGCACCGGTCCGGACTGCGAAACACAAACTGCACCGGTTCCCGCGCATCGTGAGGTACCGCCACCGGTTCAACCCGCAGTTGACCGACGCGCAACTCCTGCATATCGGCGATATGGGTTACGTGGACACGGGTGGCCTCGCCCGCCGCCCGCGCCGTGCCAGCGGTCATCATCACTGGAATATTGTAGCGGCGTGCGAGCGGCATCACGCCGCGCAGGTGATCGCCGTGTTCGTGGGTCACCAGAATGGCCGTCAACTGCTCGGGGTGGCGATCGAGTCGTGCGAGGCGCAGCTCGGTCTCGCGAATGGAAAAGCCACAATCCACCAGTACACAGGTATCGCGCCACTCCACCAGCGTGGCGTTACCCTTGCTGCCACTGCCGAGGGAAGCGAAACGCATGCTTGCTCAGGACAGGTTGGCGCGAATCTTCTTCAACAGGCGCAGCGCCTGAGTGCGCTCGACCACGCCCTGCTCGGCGTCGGTTACCCGCACCTCCACACCCCCGTCGCCAGTCCGTACCCGCACCTGATAATTAGCGCTGAGGGGAGCACTAACCTCCTCTGCGAGACCCAACCAGCGCTTGAAAAAACCTGGACCTTCCTCTTCTTCACCGTCCCCATAATGAATATCGATAATACCGGCTGTGCGATCCTGATCGACGATGCTAAAACCCTCGTGGGACACGGCATAGCCTACCGACGCCCAGGCGCGATTGTAGTCCAGCTTAACCAACAGATAGGGTTCACCATTTTTCGGCGCCACCACGTCTACCTTGGAGCCACCGCCAATCGACTGCGCCAACAGTGAAACGGTGCCGCTGGCAAGATCGCCAGCAAGGGCGTTGGCCATGACTTCCGCCATACTGCGCTCGCGATCGTCACTGGTGGAGCGCTCCGGCCATACCGGCGTGGCGACACTGTCGACCCCCGTCTGGGAATGTAGAATACTGATTTCCGTACTTTTGAGCTGCACCCCCTGCTCGACGCGGAAACGATAGCGATGTTTGGCCGCGTTATCGTTTTGCAGTCGCACCCATTCCGTTTCGATGACCCCCGCGGGCGCATCGGCCACCGCCGTTGGAATACCGTTGCTATTGAGAATATTTCGTACGCGGGGCCAAACTTCCCCGGGGGTGCGATTGATTAAAATCCAGCGCTTGTCTCCAAGGGACTGTATTTTTACTTCCTGCTCCAGCAAATTGCTCGACACAGATTGTGGGCGCGGTACCGCGGCGGTTTCATCCAGAATGGAAGTCTCCGGAATGGTTGGCACCGCGTAGAGTTGACCCAACGCACCCTTATCCATATCTTCCGGCACCACTATCGGCGGCAGTTCGCGGGCTTGACGATAATCGTCACCGCGGTTGCGCAACATACCATCATCGCTAAACAGTCCGCAGCCACTAAGACCCAGGGTGCTACCCGCCAGGGCTATCCGCAAAATCGCGACGGGGTTTACTAGATACTTTCTGCTCATATTGGCATCGTTTCCTGGTGCTGATAGTTGAATCACGGCAGTTCAGTGGAACTGGAATCTGCGACGCTTGGCCTGCTATAAAATTCCGGCTTTTTGCATAACTGCCCGTACCGCCGGACGCAGCTCCGCGGACAGGGACGTCATGGGCAAGCGAATAGCGTCCTGGGATATCCAGCCCATTTCCGCCAGCACCCATTTAACCACAATCGGGTTTGACTCAAAAAACAGGGCGTTGTGCACTGGCCGCAGGATCTCGTCGATCGCCCGTGCCCGCTGCGCGTCCCCGACCAGTGCGGCAGCACAGGCGTCCGCCATCATGCGGGGCGCGACGTTGGCGGTCACCGAAATATTGCCTTTCCCCCCCAGCAACATCAGCTCGACCGCGGTGAAATCGTCCCCCGAATAAATGGCGAACTCGGGTGGACACCGCTCGATCAACCACTGCGCCCGCTCCAGCTCGCCGGTTGCTTCCTTGATACCTGCAATATTATCCACCTGCGCCAGCCGCCACACAGTTTCCTGCAGCATGTCACAGGCCGTGCGCCCAGGGACGTTGTAGAGAATCTGCGGAATATCCACCGCCTCGGCGATCGCGCAAAAATGTCGATACAACCCCTCCTGGGTCGGCTTGTTGTAATACGGCACCACCAGCAAGCAGGCGTCCGCGCCGTTATCTCTGGCGCCGCGAGTTAATTCAATGGCCTCCTGGGTGCTGTTGGCGCCGGTACCGGCGATCACCGGCACACGCCCCGCCGCGCGCTGCGTGCAGGTACGCACCACCTTCAGGTGTTCCTCCACCGACAAGGTTGCCGACTCGCCCGTCGTGCCCACCGCGACGATGGCGCTGGTGCCCTGCTCTATATGCCAGTCGACCAGGCGTTCGAGGGATTCCCAGTCCACATCCAGGGTATCCGGCAACATCGGGGTAACCAGTGCGACGATACTGCCGGTGATCATTGGGCTGCTCCGCTAAAAAGACAATGGTACTGAGGTGAATTCACGGGCACAAGCGCCGCCGCCCGAATCGACAATTAATTCGGTTATTACTCTCTTTTTCGTCTCTTGCGTTTGCGCTTTTGCGGATAAACCGACTCCGCACCCGGCGGCCTGGTTTTAAAACGGCGATGCACCCAGAGATACTGCTCCGGAGTAGCACGGATAAATTCCTCCACGATCCCGTTGATACGTGTCGCATCGGCCACATCGTCCCCGGTTGGAAAATTTTCCAGGGGCGGATGTACCGTTACCCGGTAGCGACCATTGGCGAGACGCACATGGGTAAACGGCAAAACCTTGGCATTTCCGGCGCGGGCAAATTTGGCAGTGGCGGTAACTGACGCCGCGGGCAAGCCAAAAAAAGGTGCGAACACACTTTGTTTGCGCCCGTAATCCTGATCCGGTGCATACCAGATCACCCGCCCACGACGCAGCGCCTTAAGCACGCCGCGCACGTCTTCCCGAGGGAATACCTCGCAATCGGGATTATTCGACAATCGTCCTTTTTGCTGTAAATAGTCGTACACCGGGTTGCGGTGTGGCCGATACATGCCATCGGTGGAATAGTAGTGGGCCAGGATCTGACCACCCACCTCAAGAGTGGTGTAATGCATGGCCATCAGCAGCGCCCCCTGGCCATTAAGCTGTTCGAGATGTTCGAGACCATGCAGTTCAAAACGTTCGGCAAAACGTCGCCACGGCCACCACCAGGCCATGGCGACTTCAAACAGCGTAATCCCCAGGTCTTCAAAATTTTCTTTCAGCAGAAGCTCCCGCTGCTGGGCGGTTTTCTCCGGAAAGCACAGCTCCAGATTGCGACTGGCGACGGCGCGGCGAAACCCTCCTAACCGCAACAACACCCGCCCCAGCCTGCGTCCTAACCACACCATGGCGCTGTGCGGCAACAGGGCCGTGAGCCGCCACAGGCCCATGCCGATCCAGGTAAGCCAATAGCGGGGATGAAGCAGTGAAAGTTTAAAGCCAGGTGATTTCATCGGCGCACTCGCAGCAAAGACGCGCCATTATATAGCACCTGCTACGCCAGCGACGGCCGCGTGTCACTCTCGACCGGCGCTCACGCCTAACGTCGTAACTGCGCATCCAGATGTTCGACCAATTCCGTCCAGTCAGAATCTTGCGCCAGCGCCTCCAGTAAAAAAGCGCGCTGGCCGGGATTCCAGAATGGCGCTGCGACGAGACTCAGGGCGGGATCCAGCGGACTGTGCTGATCAATAAACTGCGCAATTGCCAGTTCAGAGGACGGCAGCCCAAGCTGGTCGAATAACGCGGACAAAGTGTGTGGCGATATATCCATTGACAGAGACCGTGCTGACGTTCTGACCGTCGCCGTAGTGTGCCAGCGACAGGTTATAGCCTTAAATTTTCGCTTTCCCTTCGCCTTGCGCCCAAATTCTGATTAGCCGTGCAGGCGCCAGCGCGCTTGATCAAATTCTCCGTGGGCCTGCGTGCACGTCGCTCTGCCGTCCCGTTGTAACTTGAGTAAATGCGCCCACAGGGAATAACGGGCGTAGGTCAGCACCGCGGGATCCACGTCGTCGTACACCACCGGCAGTATTTCCAGCAAGCTGGCTTCGCCAACTTTGCGCATACCGGACACGGTTTTTTGCTCGCGCATCAAACGATGTCGATACAACCTGTCCACCACCTTGATCGGCTCCGGAATCAGATTGCCGTGGCCCGGCGCGATGCCTCTAAGCGGATATTCCCGCAACAGTTCAAGGGAGCGCAGATAATCCTTCATATCGCCGCTGGGAGGAATAATCACCACCGTCGAACCGTCCATAATATGGTCCCCGGAAAACAACAGGCCTTCTTCACGCAGCAGGTAACAAAAATGATTCCCCACATGGCCAGGCGTATGAATCGCCTCCAGCGTGAACTCACTGGTGCTGAGCAGCTGTCCATGTCTGACGTTTTGCGCCACGGAAAACGTCGTATCCTGAAAATGATCCGGTTCATCCATCACACAGCCGAACACCTCGGCACCTGTAATGGCGGCCAACTCATAGGTGAGCGGCGAGTGGTCCTTGTGAGTATGGGTGACCACGATACGACGAATCTTCCCTTCACCGGCGGCGAGAATGGCCTGTAAATGGCTGTCGCTCAGCGGGCCCGGGTCGAGCACCGTGTATTCATCGCGACCCAATAAATAGGTATTAGTCCCGGGGCCGGTCATCTTGCTGCCGTTAGGCGCGGTTAGACGCCGCACCAGGGGCGACCATTGCTCCGCAATAGTCGCGCTCACGGCGTCACGCCGAGGGGAGCGGGCATCACAGGCTCACCATCGGATCCACGTCCGCGTCGTAGTTCACCCCCGCCAGGCCAAACCCAAACAAACGCAAAAATTCCGCGTGGTAACCCGCGTAATCGGTCAGTTCATTCACGTTTTCCGTGGTGACCTTGTCCCATAGCTCCTGTACCTTGTGCTGCACGCTGTCTTTGAGCTCCAGACCATCCATACGCAAACGCCCAGCTTCATCCACATCCCGTTGACCGTCGGTGTAAAACTGGCGGGCGAACAGGCCCTGAATTTGTTCGATGCAACCCTCGTGAGAACCTTCTTCCTTCATAATCTTGTAGAGAATGGAAATATACAGGGGCATGATGGGAATGGCCGAACTGGCCTGGGTAACCAGGGCCTTCAGTACCGACACCTTGCACTCGCCGCCGATAGCCCGCAATTTGCCGTCGATTCGCCCCGCGGCGCGATCCAGATCCCGCTTGGCCATACCAATGCTGGCGTTGCCGTAGAGCGGCCAGGTCATTTCCTTGCCGATATAGGTGTAGGCCGTCGATTTGCAACCGGGCGCGAGCAATCCCGCGTCGCTCAATGCATCGATCCACCACTCCCAGTCTTCACCGCCCATCACTTTGACAGTGTCGGCAATCTCGGCCTCCGTGGCCGGTTCAACAGTAACCTCCTCGACGACCATTTTGTCGGTATTCAGCCCTTTCATCGTATAGGCATTGCCGATCGGCTTGAGGCTCGAATTGTGAGTAATGCCGGTGCGCGGATCGGTGCGTCGCGGTGACGCCAGGGAGTACACCACCATATCCACTGGTCCCATACCGTTCTGCAACGTCGCAATAACTTCCTGTTTAATTTCATCGGAAAAGGCATCGCCGTTAATGCCTTCGGCATACAAGCCTGCCGCCCGCGCCGCCGCCTGCATGGCAGCGGTATTGTAATAACCCGCGCTGGCGGTACGATTTTCACTCGGTGGTTTTTCAAAAAATACACCAAGGGTATCCGCTCCACTGCCAAAAGCCGCGGTAATGCGCGACGCCAGCCCGTAACCCGTTGACGCACCGATCACCAATACCTTCTTGGGGCCATTGGCAATCGGACCCTTGCTTTTAACGTAATCGATTTGTTGCTGCACATGGGCGGCACAGCCGACTGGATGGGCGTTAGTACAAATAAATCCGCGAATTTTTGGTTTGATAACCATGGTTACTCCCATAAGCGGCGTCCCCAACGGGCAGCACTGGCTGAATTATTTTCTCGTCACAACGCCGGCTACAAACTGTGGTGCCGGTACCCGCGGCGCGAGCAGCGGAATGATACCGCGAACCATCGCCGCACTCTAGCGCACCATTTCGCCACGTTGCGCCAAGTTGCGTCAAACAGGGCAGTCTGCTGCGCGGGTTTGTGACACAATAATACCGAAACTAATAGTTCAGCCAGGCTGAACGGGCGCGTTTCGCAAAAAAACCGGGGGTTCGGTCATTATGATACGCATCGGCGACGGCTTAAAGGGCAAACGGGTACTCATCACCCAAAGCGAAGATTTCATGGGTCCGGTATTGTGCGATCAGTTCAGTGCCCACGGCGCCGAGGTGCTCGCTAACGCGCAACTGTTGGCCGACCCTCCAGCTGCCGAAAGAATAGTCGCTGCAGCAGGTGCAATTGACGTGCTGATCGCCAATCTCGCGGTGCCCCGACCCCGCACCAACGTACACCAGGTCACCGACCAGGAGTGGCGACATGTGTTTAGCCATATGGTTGACCCATTGCCGCGCCTGTGTCGGGCGGTATTGCCCGCCATGATGGAACGCCGTGGCGGAAAAATTGTAGTGATGGGCAGCGCTTCGGCACTGCGGGGCATGAAGCAGGCATCCACCTATAGCGCGGCGCGCGGTGCACAAATTGCCTACGTGCGCGCCGCGGGCGCCGAACTGGCTGAACACAATGTGCACATCAATCTTATTGCGCAAAATTTTGTCGACAACCCCACCTACTTTCCACCGGAAGTGCAGGCCAGCGATGCCTTTAAACAACGACTGCAACAGGAAGTACCACTGCAACGACTGGCCACGCCACAGGAAGATGCCCTGTTCGCGGTATTTCTGGCCTCGAGCGAAGTGAATTTTTTTGTTGGCCAAAGCTTTCCGTTTGCCGGTGGCTGGGTGACCTGAACATCATGATCACCGACCCGTTTTTCTATTTATGCGCCATCCCCGCGGTACTGATATTTGGCCTGGCAAAGGGCGGTTTTGGTGGGGGAATCGCGGTCGTCTCGGTGCCGTTAATGACCCTGGCCATATCCCCGGTGCAGGCGGCGGCGATCTTGCTGCCCATTCTGATTGTAATGGATATGGTCGCCATGTGGAGTTTTCGCGGGCAGTGGAGCCGGGACAATTTGCGTTTCTCCCTGCCCGGCGCCATGTTGGGTATCGTCCTCGGCGCCTTTACCTTTCGCTACCTGTCGGAAGATGCCATCCGTATTTTGATCGGCATAATCGCCGTAGCCTTTTGCCTGAACTACTGGCTGAAACCATCTCTGGATAAAAAAACCGAACCCAATCTGTTGCGTGGCAGTTTGTGGGGCACCGTGGCCGGATTCACCAGTTTTGGTATTCACGCTGGCGGACCGCCGTTGAGCATATATTTGTTACCGCAAAAAATGAACAAAACCCTGTTAATGGGTACATTCGCGATTTTTTTTGCGGTGGTAAATTTCGTCAAGCTCGTGCCTTATACCTGGCTGGGACAATTCGACCACACCAACCTGTTAACGGCGCTGGTGTTAACGCCGCTGGCGCCGGTCGGCGTGCGGCTGGGCTATTTTCTGTTACACAAAATTAGCGAACAGCTGGTGTATCGACTGTGTTACTTTTTTCTGTTCGTGGTGGGTATCAAACTGCTTTACGATGGCGGCAGCGGCATATTCCTTTAGCGGCGGCAGTCCACGCCAGCACAAACGTTATATCGGCAACCTGAGTACTAGCTTTTAGTTGGGGCTACTGTTAAATAACGCGTATATACAGGAGGTTATTAAAATGAATAACTTGCAACGCATCATGTGTGCCCACGGCGTGTTTATGATTCTGTGCACGCTACTATTTGGAGTCGGGTTGTGGATGCACTTGTTGGGCGGCTTTGAATTATTCCCCGGTTACATGGTGTCGTTTAGCGTACCCGGAACAGCCGAGGGCTGGGCGCGCGCCCACAGTGGACCCGCGCTAAACGGCATGATGGTTATCGCCATCGCATTTGTGTTACCTACCCTTGATTTCCGGGAAAAAACCGCCCGCATCCTGGGCTGGATCATCGTACTCGATGGTTGGGCAAATATCGGATTTTATTTTTTCGGCAATCTCACACCCAATCGTGGACTCAGTTTTGCGGATAACAGATATGGAGAAGCCGATCTGTTCAGTGCCCTCGCATTGGCTCCCGCCTATATTTTTGGGGTGTTGGCCATCGGAGCTCTGTTTATCATTGGCAAGCGGGCTATGTCCCGGGCATAGATCACGCCGAATACCCGATCGCGTCGGACTATGACCGCTGGTGTGTCAGTTCAACGCCCAGAGCGCGCAGTTATTTAAAATACATACTGGCCATTCTGGCAACAAAGTCTACGAGATTGGTGTGGCTCAAGCCGGCATTTTTAACCGGAGATTCAATGGGTACGCTCAGAATATTCGCCAGCAAACTGTAGGCTATGGCGTCAATTTCAGTGGGCGTTTCACCCATAAAGAATGGTTTTTCTTCCAGCACGTCGGCCAGGGCAATCATATCCTTGATGCCGATCGCACGGACCTCCTGCAAGGAATGCTTGCCTAAGCCGTGACCCATGAGCTGACGTTTGACGTTGCGTCTGATGACAGGCGCCAGAATCACGCGCAATGGCTGCGGAATACCGCCAAGCACAATATCGCGATACTTGCGCCAGTTGGATTCCACCATCCAGCGTTCGTATACTATCACCCAATACAGATTTTCCTCCAGCAATCGTCGCAGCGAGTGCGCCAGGGCTTTCTGCGTTGGCGTTAGCGATATATCCAGATCGCAGTTAAATTCACTGTTGAGATATTCGATAATAAAACCGGAATCCCCCATTTTATTGCCACGGTGCTCTATCCACGGCAGCTTCTTTTTGGGTCCATTAAACGGCGCGGCATCGACCACCGATTCGTAGGGTATGTCGGCCATTTTAAGGTAGGTTTCGAGCTTCAGACAAAACGGACTGACCGAAGCCAGCCCCCAGGCGCCGGGGATTTGATGCACAATGACCTTTTCCATTAGTCCTCCGTCGACGTTCCCGGCACTAGCCCTGCGCTCGCTGCCAGCTTCGCTGCACCGCGGCAGTTTAGCGATGCCAACCGCCTGTCAACCAAAAGCTTCTTGTTTCCATCCTACCGTCTCGGCATCAGCGCTTAAACATTTTTTTGCTATAAATTTTCTCAAACAACCCATGCCGCCCCGCACCCTGCGCACAACAATCTCGCTCGGTAGCCCCTTCCGCTCGAGCGCAGCCGCACTACCGGCAAACTCGTTGTCCCGGGACACCCCGCAATGATAGTCCCCGCTGTTCATATAGGGAACGGTAATCGTTGCGCGGGCGATATTGAGATAAGTTAGCGATGTGGCAGGCCAACACCGCGGGCCAAATATTTTCTACGTGGGTACGAAGATCAACATCAGTACCCCGCCCCACTTACCCTCGCCGGTGCGGCTAGAGCAACAGGCGTCGAATATCCCCCAGCAACGCCACCAGATCCGTCATAAAACGTCCGGCATCGCCGCCGTTGACCACGCGATGGTCGTAGGAAAGCGCTAGCGGCAGCATATTGCGGGGCTCGAATTCCCGGCCATTCCATCGCGGTTTGATTTGCGCCTTCGACACCCCCAGGATGGCAACCTCCGGCGTGTTTACAATTGGGGTGAAACCGTTGCCGCCGATCGCGCCGAGGCTGGAAATGGTAAAGCAACCGCCCTGCATTTCGTTGACGGTAAGTTTTCCATCGCGGGCTTTAGCGGCCAACTCCGCAACCTCCTCGGCCAGCTGCCACAGGCTTTTTTTATTTACATCGCGCACCACCGGCACCACCAGACCGCGCGGCGTATCCACCGCCATGCCAATGTGAATATAGTGTTTTTGAATGTAGTGTTCGCCAGCGCTGTGCAAAGAGCGGTTCAATACCGGATTATTCGCCAGCGCCACCGCGCAGGCTTTCAGAATAATCGGCACCGGCGTCATTTTTGCGCCGCGCGCTTCCCCCTCGGCTTTAAGTGACTGGCGAAACGCTTCCAGCTCGGTGATATCGGCATCGTCGAACTGGGTAACATGTGGCACGTTGAGCCAGCTGCGCTGCATATTGGCGGCAGTCAGCTTGCTGATTTTGGTCATGGCAACCTGCTCGACCTCGCCAAATTGCGCGAAGTCGATGTCGGGCACTCCGGGAAGCGCAGCGCCGCCGGGCTGAGGCGCATTGATACGCTGTTTAACAAACCGGTGGACATCGTCCTTGAGCAGACGGCCGCGAGGGCCGGTGCCACTCACGTCGCACAAATCAACACCCAGTTCCCGCGCCAACTGGCGCACCGCCGGCCCGGCGTAAATATCCCCGTTAGCAGGTGATTTGCCATTTTCTACAGCTTTGGAATCGGCCACTGGCGACCGCGTGATCCCTTGAGTCGCAGAGGATATCTCGCCTTCGCCGGGACTTATGGTCTCACCCTGATCGACATCCCCGAAAATATCTTTTGCACCAGCGTCGGCGCCCGCAGCGGTTTCATTGTCCCCGGATTCTGCGGACATCACTGCCGACTTTTTGTGTGCTGACGTTTCTGTTGGTTTGGTTGGTAGCGCGGTAGCCGCGGATATTTTTGCATCCGCCGCAGATGCCGCCTGCTCCGCATCGCCGCTGATTTCAATCTCGACCAAAGGCACACCTTCCTTGTCAATGCGCTGCCCTTCGGTCACCAGTATGGCGACGATCTTACCCGCTTTGGTGGCGGGTATTTCCATGGTGGCTTTATCGGATTCGAGCACCACCAGGGTGTCGTCCAGCGCCACCGTATCCCCGACGGCGATGGGAATTTCGATGACCTCCACCTCCTCCGCACCACCCAGGTCTGGAACTTTGATAATCTCAGTGGCCATCTGCTACCGCCCTGTTGAAGCCTGCCATTGTGCCATTTCCTGTAGCGAACATTTTCAATATCGACCGTCGCGTGTCATCAAGTTTCATCGCGACCCGGCGCCACACCACCTGTTTAAACGTCCAGCGGATTGGGTTTTTCCGGGTCGATACCCAGATCAACAATCGCTTTGGAGACTACGCTTTTCTCGATCTTGCCCTGCTGACACAGCGTGTACAGCGTAGCAACCACGATATAGTTGCGGTCCACCTCGAAAAAACCCCGCAATTTACTGCGCGTATCGCTGCGTCCAAAGCCATCCGCGCCCAACACAAAATAATCGCCCGGAATAAACGCGCGCAATTGTTCGCCGTAGGATTTGATGTAATCGGTGGCCGCTATCACCGGGCCGGGCCGTTCACTCAGTTGCTGGGTAATGTAGGGAATTTTTGCCTCGGCATCCGGATTCAGCATATTCCAGCGCAACGCCGCCTGACCGTCTCGCGTCAGCTGATTGATGCTGGTGAGACTCCAGATGTCCGCGCTGACCCGGTATTGACTGGCCAGAATTTCCGCCGCCGCGCGCACTTCATTGAGAATCGCGCCAGCGCCCAATAGTTGCACCTTGAGTTTATTTTTCTTGCCCTCCGCCAGCAGATACATACCACGAATAATGCCCGGCTCGGCGCCAGCCGGCATGCCCGGGTGCACGTAATTTTCGTTCATCACCGTGATGTAATAAAAACAGTTTTCCTTCTGCTCAAACATTCTGCGCAACCCATCCTGAATAATCACCGCCAGTTCGTAACTGTAGGCTGGATCGTAGGTACGACAGTTGGGAATGGTGTTGGCCAGCACATGACTATGCCCGTCCTGATGCTGCAACCCCTCGCCGTTCAGGGTAGTACGCCCGGCCGTGGCGCCGATCAGGAATCCCCGCGCCTGCATATCCCCGGCAGCCCAGGCCAGATCGCCAATGCGCTGAAAACCGAACATGGAATAAAACACATAGAACGGAATCATCGGGTAATCGTAATTGCTGTAGGCGGTGGCCAATGCCATCCACGCCGACATCGCCCCGGCTTCGTTAATACCTTCCTCGAGAATTTGTCCTTTTTTATCTTCTTTGTAATACAGAATCTGGTCTGCGTCGTGGGGCACGTAGCGCTGTCCCGCCGACGAATAAATACCCAGCTGGCGAAACATGCCCTCCATGCCGAATGTCCGCGCTTCATCCGGGACAATCGGCACCACCCGCGCGCCGATCTGTTTATCCTTCACCAGATTGGAAAGGATTCTGACAAACGCCATGGTGGTGGATATTTCCCGCTTGCCGGTGGTTTCCAGCTGCTTCTGAAACAGCTCGAGGGGCGGTGTTTCCAGCTCCTGGAAATCGTGCTGTCGAGCTGGCAGGACACCACCCAGGCGTGCCCGCTGCGCGCGCATGTAGGTCAGTTCAGGGCTATCTTGCGGGGGGCGGTAATAGGGTACCTCCTCCAGCTTGTCATCGGGGATCGGCAGGCCGAAGCGGTCGCGAAAATTTTTCAGGCTTTCAATGTCGAGTTTCTTTACCGAGTGGGTATCGTTGGCGGCTTCCCCAGACTCGCCCATGCCATAGCCCTTGACGGTCATGGCGAGAATCACGGTGGGATGGCCAGTGCTTTGCATTGCCTCGGCATAAGCGGCATACACTTTGTACGGGTCGTGACCGCCGCGATTGAGGTACATGATGTCCTTGTCGCTCAGACCCGCCACCAGTTCCGCCAGCTCGGGGTATTTGCCGAAGAAATGTTCCCGCGTGTAGGCCCCGCCGTTGAACTTGTAGTTTTGCAGCTCGCCGTCGCACACCTCGTCCATTCTTTTCTGCAAAAAACCCTCTTTGTCAGCGGCAAAAAGTGGATCCCAGAAACGCCCCCACACCACCTTGATGACATCCCAACCGGCACCGCGAAACGCACCCTCCAGCTCCTGAATAATTTTGCCGTTACCGCGCACCGGTCCATCCAGGCGTTGCAGGTTGCAGTTCACCACAAACACCAGATTTTCCAGTTGTTCGCGCCCGGCCATGGAGATCGCGCCAAGAGTTTCCGGCTCATCGCATTCGCCGTCGCCGAGAAAGGCCCAGACCTTGCGATCATCCCGGGGCACCAGCCCGCGGGCGGACATATAGCGCATCACGTGTGCCTGATAAATCGCCTGGATCGGTCCCAGGCCCATGGACACGGTGGGGAACTGCCAGTAGTCCGGCATCAACCAGGGATGGGGATAGGACGACAACCCGTTGCCATCCACTTCCCGCCGAAAATTATCCAACTGCTCTTCCGTGAGACGACCTTCCAGAAAAGAGCGTGCATAAATACCCGGAGAACTGTGCCCCTGGTAATAAATCAAATCCTCCAGGTGCTGGTCGTTACGCCCGCGAAAAAAATAGTTAAAGCCGACGTCGTAAAGGGTTGCCGCGGAGGAAAAAGTAGCAATATGGCCACCCAGGCCCTGGTCATTTTTGTTGGCGCGCACCACCATCGCCATGGCATTCCAGCGGATCAGCGAGCGAATGCGGCGCTCCATAAACAGGTCGCCCGGCATGCGTTTTTCCTGGGCGACGGGAATGGTATTGCAAAACGGCGTGGTGATAGAACCCGGTAGAGGAATGGCCGCGGCCGTCGCGCGATCCAGCAGCTGTCGAATCAGGAACGCGGCGCGCTCTTCGCCCTGATGTTTGATAATGGCTTCCAGGGAATCCAGCCATTCCTGAGTTTCGATTTGGTCCAAATCCTGCTGCATTTTGTCATTGACCTTTATTGGGCATCACGAATATCGTCAGACTGGCGTCACCGCCATCCATATTACCTAACTAAACCTGACCAGACCTAACCAGACAGGCAATAAACCGGCGCGAGCTTGCCCCGACGGGGTACAGAAGGGGCTGCATGATAATGTAGTTTTTCTACAAATTCAATCGGTAACCACCGCCAAGAGTTGCTACGCCGACCCCGAATAATAGACCAATTTTGCTGTAATACCGCTATATTTACCGCGCTTTATCCGATTAGCCCGGAAAATACAAATATAGTTAAACTACATATTTGCGACCATTCTCACCCTGCCCACCACGATTATTGGGGATAGCGGTAGTAACCATCGTTTTCAGCCCGCAACCCATCGCGCCCGATACCGGCATCCGGCAACGTCGCGTCCTGGGTGGTCAGCCACAGCCCGCGCCGCTTTCCAAGCAGCACCTCGCGATAACGGGCCAGCAGGTTTTCCCCTGTAGCAGCACGCACCTCGGCCCCCAGCATTTGACGAAAAGCAAAATCATCGTAGTTGAGGGTCAGCGATTCCTGATGCCTGCCAATTAATTCGGCAAGACTTTTCGGAAACTCTTCCACATGGGTTAATACGGACTGCCGGTGTCGCTCAATCTCCGCCGCGCTCATACTTTCCAGGGTGGTTGCGAACTGGTCGAGAAAATCATCCACCTCCTTCATCAACGGCCCGCTTTTGGCCACCGGAGATTGCACGTAGAGCAGCAGGCCTGGCACGCGATGCAGCGGCATAATCCGGCTGCCCACCACGTAACCCAGTTGTTTTTCCGTACGCAGGCGCGTGTAGAACGGCGCATCCAGCATATTTTGTAAAACCGCGAGTTCGGCCCGCTCCCGCAGGCTATCGGTTTCGGCCTGCACATACAGCACCACGCTACTGTCGGCATGTTGCACCGGAATACTGAGGCGCGGGGTCGCGCTGGCGCGGGGCAACTTGACGACCCGATAATCGAGACTGGCGTCGCCCTCCGCGCCGATCCGCAATGCCTCCAGCACCGCCGCCACCATGCTTTCCACCTCGCTGCGTGCAAGGGCGCCGCCACCGTAAAAGCGCCCATGTCCGCGCCGGTAAAAGCTCTCCACATAATCCATTAACTCAACGAGGCTCACCGGCTCCAGCGCATCGGCCAAATCCTGCGGGCGCTGTGCGTCGGTCATTTGCGGTGGCAACTCGGTGAACAATTGTCTGATCGGCCACTGCTTGTCCATATTGCGCCATTCGCGAATCAACATGGCTTTGACCCGCGCAAAACGCGTGGCGTCCGCCTCCGGTTTGCGCAGCGCGGCGAGGATTTCCTCCAGCAGCAAGGGCTGCTTGTCAGTGTACCCTTCCAGCGTCAGCGTAATGCCATTACTCGTCCGGGACAGGCCGAAATCCAGTCCCGCGAGGTGCGCGGGATAAACACGGGAGTTAAGCTGATCGCGCACCATGGCGAGATACAACTCCGTCAACGCGGCGTTGCGACGGCCCGTAGCCATCGGTGTGACAAGCTGCGCGCTAAACCCGGCTTTGGGGGACCCGAAATAGTTGTCCGCGTAGTGCCAGACCTCGGCCCGCGGATCGTCGCGCACCAGTTGCGGCTTCGCCAGCAGGGCAACGGGATTGGTTTTTTGCCCGTCGACTGGCGCCGCAGCCCGATCCACATCGTCGGCCGATACGGACAAATAATCGTCCTTTTGCTTCTTTTCCGACAGACTAAACCGCTCGGGAATAAAGGGATTGGGCTCCGGCAGGCGCAACGCGGTCGTGGTGGCATTTTGCCAGGCGGCCACATCCTGAGGGGCCACATCAACGACTCGATAGGGGGCCCCGTAGCGCAGCGACACCCGATCGGTAGCAGTGATTTCCGGCGCCATCAGCCCAATCTGCACATTGCCGGGAACCAGATACCCAAGATAGCGCACGATTAATTCGGCGTCGTAATGGTCGAACAAATAAGGCCCGCGCACCGCTTCATGTGTAGGGTAATCGTGCATCGCCGAGCTCAGCCGCTGCACATAGCGGAGGGGTGGCTGTTTTTCCACAAAGCGAAATTCCACCTGCTGTAACTGCGCCAGCTCGCGATAGCGCCAGGGCACAACCCCCTGCGTACGTATTTGTTCGGCCCAGGCAAAGAACCGGGTCAAAATTTCAGCGTGGCGCGCCACCCCCGTCGGCGTTAAACCAATGGTCACCGAAAAACCCGCGCCAACGCGGGAATCGTAAGCCAGCCCCGCACTCAGGGATTCCGCCAGACCCTCGCGTTTGAGATGTGCCAGCAAACTGTCCGCGCTCTCGTCACCCAGCAAATAACCGAGAAATGTCAGGGGTTTTTCCCGCCAATAAGTCGCTACGCTCGGCACCGGAAACAACAAACTCAGTTCGCGCTGCTCCTTTTCCGGCGTCATCAGCACTTTATAGGGTAGCGTATCGGTAAATAGTGGAGTCGCTACGCTCGCTATCGTGACATTGTGATTGGGTATTGTCGCAAACCGCGTCTGCACCGCAGCTTGCAGCTCCGACAGGGATTCACGCCCCACTACAACCAGGGTCATCAGATTGGCAGAGTAGTAGCGGCGATAGAACGCGACCAGATCATCGCGTACCGGGCGTTCCGGTCGGTCAGCCAGAGTGGTTAGATCTCCGACCGAAAACTGTGACAGCGGGTGCCGTGGATTGACCAGCTCGCGCAAAACATCCCAGGCGCGGTGGCTGTCGTCCTTGATCTTCAGGCGATACTCGGACTCCACTGCATGTCGCTCCCGCTCCACGTAGGCGGCGTCAAAACGCGGCGCCACAAAAAACTGGGAAAATCGATCGAGAGCCGGCACCAGATGGGCGGCGTCAATATCAAAAAAATAGTTGGTCTCCTCGAGGCTGGTGTAAGCATTGTGGGCGCCACCGTGAGCACCGATAAACGCCTGATATTCTCCCGGCTCGGGGTATTTTTCGGTGCCCAGAAACAGCATATGTTCGAGAAAATGCGCCAGCCCCTCGCGCTCTGGGGGATTTTGAAAACTACCCACCCGAACACTGAGTGACGCGGCACTCTTATCGGTGTCCGGGTCGGACACCAGCAATACGCGCAGACCGTTTTCCAGGGTTAGCGCCCGGTACTGGCGCTCGTCATTGGGGCTGCGATACACCGGTTCGGTGGCGCGGCCTGTGGTTGTCGCGATTTCCGTGGAGGAGCCACGCGACCACCACTGAGCATCCCCGACGTTTTGCTGCGGTGTCGGCCTGATATCGCAGGCGACCAGCGCCAGCGCCGCGCATACTAACCAGCAGCGGAACAACCAATATTTCATATCACCTCGGCAGATAACCATGGAATTCAACATTCGAGAAGCTGGGGGTCTGGCCTTAAACCGTTTTCTCGTGCTGCGGCCAGGCGTTGTACAGCGCCTTGATCAGGGTCGCCAGGGGAATGGCGAAAAAGACACCCCAAAACCCCCATATACCCCCGAAAACCAGTACTGCCAGTATGATCGACAAGGGATGCAAATTGACCGCCTCCGAAAACAACAGGGGCACGAGAACATTGCCATCGAGAAATTGAATAACGCCGTAAATCACCGCCAGCCAGATAAATTCATTACCCCAACCCCATTGAAAGTAGCCGACAATCAGAACCGGCACGGTGACTACCGCCGCGCCGATATAGGGAATCAGTACGGACAAACCCACCGAAAGGGCCAACAGCGCGGAGTAGCGCAAGCCCAGCGCAAGAAAGGAAAAATAGCTGACCACACCGACAATCAGGATTTCCGCCGCCTTACCGCGAATGTAATTGGCGATCTGAGCATTCATTTCATTCCACACCGCGCGCATTACCGGTCGCCGCTCTGGTAGCAAATTAGCAAACATGGTGATCAGTTGTTGACGGTCCTTGAGAATAAAAAACACCATCAACGGCACCAGAATCAGATACACCAGCAACCCGATAAGATTGGGAAACTGACTGACTGAGAACGTGAGAGCCGCCTCCGCGAACTTGCGCGCCTCCGCATTGGCGTAGGTGGTAAATTCCACCAGTCGCTCCTCCGAAATCAGATGGGGATAGCGTTCGGGCAGCAGCTGCAAAACTTCCTGCCCGCGCTTGAGCATGCCGGGGATTTCAGCTAACAGATTGCTGGATTGGTGAATAACCATCGGCACCAGAAAAATCAACACCAGTACAAACAGCCCAACAAACGCGGTGAACACGACAACCACTGCCAGCACATGGGGCACGCGCCAACGCTTCAGGAAATTGACCGCACCCTGCAACAGGAAGGCAAATCCCAGCGCGGCAATTATCGGTGCCGCAATGCCACCCATGGTGATCACTAACACCAGCCCCGCCAACAGTAAAAGCAGTAACAACACCGCCTCTTCGTCGGCAAAATACCGGTTAACCCAGGTTTCCACCACTCGCCACATAGTTACCTTCCCGTACTTAGTGATTTTTCCCGCACTGGGTTACTATTACGCAGGGGTTGTTTTCAGACTTTTTCATTCGGTGCGCAGGTATTCCGGTAGTCTGCACCGGCCGTTTCACCGGTGCAACCAGCAACGCTCGCCCGCGCCGAGTAAAAACCTCCACCCCTGCAATGAACCCCCGCGCCCGGAATCTGTCGAAAGCCCGCACACGATAGGTTAGTATCGGACTGTATATGTTACCGGATTAGAAATAGCAGCGTGTTATCTATTCTTGCCAATCCCCGCACCACCCTCGCGCTCATCGTCGGACTAGTCCTGACCGTGAGTGCGAGCCCGCTGCGTGCGGCCAACGACATTCAACTCCCGATTCTCGGCGACACGTCGTCGGGCGTGATTTCCCAACAACAGGAATATGAACTGGGCCGCGCCTGGTTACAGTTATTTCGCAGTCGGGTACCCACCCACCGCGACCCGCAGCTCCAGGACTACCTCGAACAGTTGTTGTTTAAGCTGTCCACCCATAGCGAACTCTCGGACCACCGTCTCGATCTGATTATCGTTAACAACCCCACCATGAATGCGTTTGCGGTGCCCGGTGGCGTGGTTGGCGTGCATACCGGCCTGTTTCGCTATGCCCGCGACGAACACCAGTTAGCCTCGGTTATCGCCCACGAACTGGCGCACCTCAGCCAGCGCCATTTCGCGCGCCGCGTGGCGCAGCAACAAGCCAACACCATGCCCATGTTGGCTGGCATGCTGACCGGTTTGATCCTCGCCGCCACGGTCGGTGGCGACGCTGGCATGGCAGTGCTGGCCACCACGCAGGCGGCGGCCATCGAGAGCAGTTTGCGCTACAGCCGCCAGAACGAACAGGAAGCGGATCGGCTCGGACTGGAAACCCTGGTGCGCGCTGGAATGGATCCAAGCGCCGTAGCGGCAATGTTTGAACGCATGCTGATCGCCACCCGATATACCGGGCAGCGACCGCCGGAATTCTTACTGTCACACCCCCTGACCGAACAGCGGGTTGCGGACGCTCGCAACCGCGTCAGCAAATACCCCAAACGCCAGTACGAAGATAATCTCGAGTACCAGCTGATGCGCGCCAGGGCACTAATCGGCGTCGATCAAAATGCACAAAAATCGGCAAATCGTTTTAACAGCGAACTCGAAGGCCATAGCTATTCGCCACCCGCCGCCCGTTACGGTCTCGCCCTGTCGCTGTCGACTCTGGGTAAACACCAGGAGGCGCGAGATGCCCTGCGTCCACTGCTGGACAGCGAACCAGAACGTCTGACCTACCAGCTAGCGGCCGTGGAAATTGAACGCAACGCGGGGGCTAATGGCGCAGCGCTGGCGTTGATTCAGCCCCTGATAAAAACCCACCCGAGCAACTATCCACTGCAAATGGAACTCGCGGAAACACTGTTAAAAGACAACCAGTACTCGGCCTCCCAAAAAATTCTGACGGAGCTGACCAGAATGCGCCCGGCGGATCCCGACATATGGTTTGATCTGGCGGAGACCAGCGGCCTGGCGGGGGACATTATTCAGGTACATAAGGCACGGGCGGAATATTATTTGCTGGTGGGTGTATTCGACAAGGCGCGGGATCAATTGACCTATGCGCAAAAACTGGCCGCATACGACTTCAAGGAATCCGCGAAGATTGCCCAGCGCCTGCGCGACCTCACCGCCATGGAAGAAAAAACCAAGAAATTATAGCGCTGTGGCTCTGCTTGTAGGTTAATCTCACCTTGCTGCTATTATCCCCTGCGCGTGGCGCCCTGTGTGTAAGGAACCTTCGGCTACAACCACCATGAACATTGCTAATCTACTGGAAAAATCGGCGCGTACGCACCCCACACTAACCGCGCTGGCGCGGGGTTCACAGCCCTGCTGCGACTATCGAACCCTGTACCATCGCGCCGCGTCGATTGCCCACCACCTGCGCCACACCCTGCATTGTCAGCCAGGGGATCGCATCGGCATCATTGCGAAAAACTGTCCCGAATACATCGAGATACTGTTTGGCATTTTGCATGCCGGTCTCGCCGCAGTACCGATTAACGCCAAACTGCACCCTGAAGAATGGGCCTATATTCTCGACCACAGCGGCGCCCGTCATGTTTTTAGTTCAGAAGACAAGCTCGCGCCGATGCCAGGCCGTATACCCACCCTCGAATCCGTTATCGCCATAGGCTCCGCCCGCTATCAGCAATTGCGCGGCGGACCAGCATTACCCCTGCAGGAAACTGCCCCGGACGAACTGGCGTGGCTGTTTTACACCAGCGGTACCACGGGCAAGCCGAAAGGCGCCATGCTCAGCCACCGCAACCTGTTGACGATGACGTTATGTTACTTCGCCGGCGTGGATTCGATTGCCGCCGACCATACCTTGTTGCACGCGGCTCCCATGTCCCACGGCTCCGGGCTGTACACCTTTCCATTTGTGGCGGTGGCCGCTCAACAGGCGGTATGCGCCAGCGCAAGTTTCGATCCACAGGAAATATTTGCACTGCTACAGCACTACCCGAACGTCTCCATGTTCGCTGCCCCGACCATGCTCAAACGCATGGTGGATGCGCCGCCTCCGGCAAGCAGCGCAATTGCGAATTTGCACGCGGTTATTTACGGCGGCGGCCCCATGTAC
Organism: Gammaproteobacteria bacterium; assembly: GCA_038106145.1. Taxonomy (GTDB): domain Bacteria; phylum Pseudomonadota; class Gammaproteobacteria; order Pseudomonadales; family Porticoccaceae; genus JBFJKD01. Next base: position 106,934 of record JAYODD010000010.1, read on the forward strand.
GTGGCGGATATCAAAGCCGCCATGGCCAGATTCGGCAATAAATTTGTACAAATCTACGGTCAGGGGGAATCCCCCATGACCATCACCTCCCTGCCCAAAAAAGACCATGGCGGGCCCGCAGGGCCGGCTAGCGACGCTATTTTGGCGTCGGTGGGCACCGCGCAGACTGCGGTTCAGGTACGTATCGTCGATGAGGATGGACAGGCATTGCCGCCGGGAGAGGTCGGCGAAATTCTGGTGAAAGGCGATACGGTGATGCTCGGCTACTGGCAAAACCCCGAGGCCACTGCCAGCACCATTGTCGACGGCTGGCTGTACACGGGGGATATGGGCGCGCTTGACGCACGGGGTTACCTGACCCTCAAGGATCGCAGCAAGGATCTGATTATCAGCGGCGGCACCAATATCTATCCACGGGAGGTGGAGGAAGTATTACTCCAGCATCCCGCCGTGGCGGAGGCATCGGTGATCGGCAGACCCCATCCCGAATGGGGTGAAGTAACTATCGCCTTCATAGTCTGTAAACAACCTGCCGAGTCGCAGGATCGCGCCGCACTCACCACCGCCCTCGATCAGTTCTGCCTCGCTCACCTGGCCCGCTTTAAGCGCCCCAGGGAATACCACCTGGTGGCCGAGCTACCTAAAAATAATTATGGCAAGGTGTTGAAAACCGAACTGCGCAAACGTCTCGACTAATCACCACTAGTCACTACCAGCCGCTAACAAACACTGCGCACAAAAGGACCGCGAACTGGACGGGCATATCTCAGGTGTGGCGGGTTGACACTCCGCTGCCGCGCCGCCGCATTCAGGTGTATGCCCGCGCCCGGGCGATGATGCGTTGCGCCTGGGTGTAGTGGGGCTTGTCCAACATGATGCCATCCAGGCCAACGACGCCAAGCTCGGGGTTGGCATCGAACGCGGCGACCACGCGCTGCGACCAGGTCAACTGTTCCGCGCTGATGGAAAATGCTTCATTAATAATATCCACCTGATTGGGGTGAATCGCCATCATGCAGGTGAATCCCGCCCTGCGCGCATCAATGCTGGCGTTGCGCAACCCCTCGTCGTCCTTAAAATCAGTGAATACCGTGTTGCAGGGCTCGATGCCAGCCGACGCAGCCGCCGCCAGGCACAGACTGCGGGCGGTACGAAACAGGTCGTCCCAGTTGCCGTCCGGCAACAGGTGCGTTTCCGCGCCCACGTCTGCGGACAGATCAAACTCGCCCCAACTGACATAGGCCAGTCGTTGACTACAATCGGTCAGCCCGCCCAGATTAAACAATGCCTGTCCGGTTTCCGTGCCGATCACCAAAAACTGGATATGACCCGGCGGCACACCGTCGCGCACTTCGAGCGCGCTCACGTAATGGTCGAGGCGAATAACGTCCTCGCGGGTACGATACTTGGGCAGCAACAGATAATCCGGGGCGCCGCCAACGACCGCAGTCAGATCGTCGAGGGTCATATTTCCGTCCAGCGGATTGATGCGCACCATGAGTTTCTTGTCGCGCGAACCGGGTGGATGGGCGTCGAGATATTCCCGCGCCAGCTGCCGCCCCGCGGCCTTGCGCCCCAGCGCCACCGAATCTTCCAGGTCGAGAATCAGCCCGTCCGCGTTGGTGCTGGCACCTTTGGCGATTTTCTTTTCGCTATCCGCTGGTAGAAACAGCATCGATCTCATTTGTTCACCTCTATTGTTGCCGCTGCTAGCCCCGGCTGTTACAAACGTCAGGCTTTGGGACGGACCGCCATCAGAGCGGTGCGCTTAACCGTGGCCACCAGTTCGTCGCGCTGATTAAACCCCTCGTGCAGAAAATTAACGATACCCGAATCGCCACGGGACTTGCTGATACGCTTATCCAGCACGGTGGTGCGGGCACGGATGGTATCGCCGTGAAAGACCGGGCGCGGAAAGGCAATATCCGTCATACCCAGATTGCCCAGCGTGGTGCCAAGGGTCAGCTCGGTGACCTGAATTCCGACCACCAGAGCCAGGGTAAACATGCTGTTCACCAGTGGCTGGCCGTAAATACTTTTCCTGGCAAATTCCGCGTCGATATGTAGCGGCTGGGTGTTCATGGTCATACAACTGAACATCATGTTGTCGTACTCGGTGACAGTACGCCGCACCTCGTGGTCAAAAACTCGCCCTTCTTCAAACTCCTCAAAATACAAACCCGCCATTTCTCACCCCCGGCGCAGACAGCGTTAAAATCGGAGGCGGGATTGTAACATTTTTGCAGAGCTGGTTTTGTGGATAACGGGCTAACCCCGTACAATTCATGACTATCCCATAGACATCCGAGCAGTCATGATGAACGCCCAATCCAGCGATGCCCTTGTCCCCGACTCGTCCGCCGCTAAAACCTGTAGCCTGGCGGATGCGATCCTACGACGACGTTCTGTGCGGGGTTTTTTGCCGGAGCCGGTGCCCCACGACACCCTGCGCGAAATATTTACCCTCGCCCAACGGGCTCCCTCAAACTGCAACGTGCAGCCGTGGCACGTCATTGTCGGTTCTGGCGCAGCCCTGCGCAGTCTGCGCGACAAACTGGTAAACACCGTGGTTGCGGGTGTGCAGCCCACGTTGGATTTTGCCCGCACAGAACAGTTTGAAGGAATTATGCGCAAACGCCAGATCGAAACCGCGGTCGAGCTGTACGGCAATATGAACATCGCCCGCGGCGATCAGCAGGGCCGCGCCCGCGCGGCCCTGCGCAATTACGAATTTTTCGACGCGCCCCACGCGGTGTTTATCTTTATGCCAAAACAATTCGGTGAAACCGTCGCCCTCGACGTCGGCATGTACGCGCAAACCCTGATGCTGACGTTTACCGCATACGGCATCGGTTCCTGCGCCCAGGTCAGCATCAGCAGATATCCGGACATAGTGCGCGAACACTTTCTGGTGGACGCGGGTCTCGGCCTGCTGATGGCGATTTCGTTTGGCTATGAAGACGTCGCCGTGCCCGCTAACAAAACCCGTGTACCCCGCGCACCGGTCGACGAGGCCATACGCTTCGTCAGCTAAGCAGCGAACGGAGTCCGAACCAGGCGCGCTTTATTTATGGCGGCGCCGCATTTGCTTTAGCATCCCACCAGCAAAAAACCTAAACATACCGGCCAGCGCACCCATGTCCCAGTCGATATCCTTGCCGTCCCCCATGCGCTCGATTTGTACACAGTGCCAGCCCACATCCGCAAAACTGTTCAAATGACGAATGCGCCGGTTCTCGCTATGGGGCGCGAACCACTTTTTGCCCAACGCCAGGTCGATATCCGCGATGCGAGCCCGGTCAAAATTACCGGCCAGAATCTTTGCCGGCAGCTCCGGCTCGGATGACAGCGGTCGAGCGAGACCAATAAGATCGGTTATTCCGTTTGACACCGCCTCCTCCATGCCACGCAACGTGCGAAACCCCCCGGAAACCATCAGCGGCACCGACGACACCTTGCGAATTTTTTGCGCCATCTCGGTAAAATAGGCTTCGCGTCTGGCGGATGCAGCCGAGAGTAACGGTTCGCCCCCGTCCGTGGTAGCGCCGGATTCGTCCAGCAGAGCGAGCTGTTCATAGGTGCCCCCCGACAGCTCGATAAGATCGACGCCCTCTTGTTCCAGCCAGCCAATTACAGTGCGCGAGTCCTCCTCGGAAAACGCCCCCTTCTGAAAATCCGAAGAATTGAGTTTGACACTCACCGGAAATTGCGGACCTACCACTGCACGTACCGCGCGCACGCTTTCCAGCAAAAACCGCGCGCGATTTTCCAGTGCGCCACCCCACTGATCAGTGCGTCGATTTACCAGCGGCGACAAAAATTCGCTAATCAGATAACCGTGCGCGCCATGCAATTGCACGCCGGTAAACCCGGCCTTTTTGGCGATCCCCGCGACCCGCGCGAAGCGCTCGATGATGCCAAAAATTTCCGCTTCCGTTAGCGCGCGCGGTTTGCCGTGCACCCAGAGCATGTCTACCTTGACCGCCGATGGCGCGAGGGGCGTGCGACTGACATAAACTGGCGACTGGCGACCGGGGTGGCTGATCTGCATCCACATCTGGGCGCCGTCTTCCACCCCCGACCGCGCCCAGGCGCGCAGCAGGTCGAGATGGTCCTCATTTTCGATAACCACGTTGCCCGGACGCTCCAGGTAGCGGTGATCGACCATCACATTGCCGGTGACCAGCAGACCACTGCCACCTCGCGCCCAGCGCTGGTAGAGGCGACACAACGCGGGCGTCGGGCGGTCCCAACGGTCCGCCAGTCCCTCGGTCATGGGCGCCTTGCCAAGGCGATTCTTGATTGTTACTCCACAGGGCAGGGTAAACGGCTCACTGAGAATACTGGACATAGTGACTGCTCGCGGTCAGTTAATTTTGGTATTTTTCCCAGGCAAACAAAGCAGGCTTTTTCTGTCGGAAGCGAGTCATGGCCTCGCGATAATACTCGCTATCCGCGCACAGCGCCTGACCCATGGCTTCCAGTTCAGAGATGGTCCAATGGTCGCTGTGCAACGACTGATTAAGAATGTTTTTGGTGATACCCAGGGCCATCCCGGGAGCGTCCAGAAAGCGTTCCGCGAAGGCCCGCGCCGCCGCCACCACCGATCCCTGCGCAACAATTTCGCACACCAGTCCAAGCCGCTGCATCTCCTCGGGCTCGACGATTCTGGCCGTGAACAACAAATCCTTGGCTCTCTGTAACCCCACCAGACGCGGCAGTAAATACAGACATCCCAGGTCGGGAATCAGCCCGGCCCGAAGAAACACCGCGCTAAACCTTGCCCGCGGCGTGCAAAATACGAAATCCGCAGCCAGCACCAGGCTGAATCCGCCACCGAACGCCACGCCATCCACGGCGGCTATCACCGGCACTTCGAGATTCACCAGTTCCTCAATCCAGATATGGGTGCGCCGCACCCGTTCCCGCCGCGCAGCGCCACTCGGTGTCTCCTGTAGCGATTTCAGATCGCCTCCGGCGCAGAAGGCGCCACCGGCGCCGGTCAACACCAAGGCCCTGAGATCGCTATATTCGCGAATTTTCAGCAATACGTCCTGAATTTCCAGGCGCATCTCCAGATCGAGGACATTGCGCTGCGCAGGCCTGTTCAGGGTCAAAACACCGATGGAGTTGCTCACCTCGTAGGTCAAAGTTTTATAGGTCACGATTAAATTTATTCTCCAGCGCTGCGAACCGCAGCTTGCCCCTGTGTTGCTCGACGGTCACTACGGACAATGCATAGTCCGCAGCCCGTAGCGGTATTAATCCAGGGTTTGCGCCAGTTGTTGTTCCCTGAATTTCAACATCCGCGCCAGGGGCACCATCGCACGTTCACCGAGTTGGGGATCGACGACGACTTCGTTACTACCCTGCTCCAGCGTGGTCAGCAAATTTTTCAGATGATTCATGGCCATCCACGGGCAGTTGCCACAACTGCGGCAGGTCGCACCATTACCCGCCGTTGGCGCGATAATTAACTCTTTATCCGGCGCCTGTTGCTGCATTTTGTAAAAAATACCGGCATCGGTGGCAACGATGAATCGTTGATTGGGCAGGTCGCGGGCGGCCTGAATCAACTGGGACGTCGAACCCACCGCATCGGCCAGAGCCACCACGTTATCCGGCGACTCGGGGTGCACCAGAATCGCGGCATCGGGATACACCTGGCGCAAATCGAGCAGCGCCCGCGCCTTGAATTCCTCGTGCACAATGCAACTGCCATCCCACAGCAACATATCGGCGCCGGTTTTCTTCTGCACATAGTGGCCGAGATGTTTGTCCGGCGCCCAGAGTATTTTTTCGCCACGGCCATCCAGATAATCCACCACGTCGAGGGCAATACTCGATGTCACTACCCAGTCGGCTCGGGCCTTGACCGCCGCTGACGTATTGGCGTAAACCACCACCGTGCGCTCCGGATGCTGGTCGCAGAATGCCGAAAAAGCGTCCGCCGGACAGCCAATATCCAGCGAGCAGGTGGCGTCGAGGGTTGGCATCAGCACGGTTTTTTCCGGCGTGAGAATCTTCGCCGTCTCGCCCATAAATTTGACGCCGGCGACCAGCAGTGTCGCCGCGCTGTGCTGTTTACCAAAGCGCGCCATCTCCAGGGAATCGGAGACGATGCCACCGCTTTCTTCGGCGAGGCTTTGAATGGCGGGGTCAGTGTAATAGTGCGCGACAATAACCGCATCGCGCTCGACCAGCAATGCCTTGATCCGCTCGCGATAAAGCTGCTCCTGCTGGGGCGAATCCGCTTGCTGCTGGGGTAGTCGGTCGAGATGTTGCTCGACAATCTCGCGCAGGGCAGCGCCATCAGCCGCGGGGGTAAGTTGTGCGTCAGTGTGAATCATAGTGCGCCGAAAACTAACAACCGTACGGGGGATATTAGCATAGTAAGCTGCCCCACGAAGCTCTGCGTGACGTCGCCAATGCCAGTAACTAAAAAGCCTCCGCGCGGGAGGCTTGAGGATATGGTGGGCCGTGCTGGATTCGAACCAGCGACCAATTGGTTAAAAGCCAACTGCTCTACCAACTGAGCTAACGGCCCCGAAGAGGCGCATATGTTACGTATGGGGAGTAAAAGGTCAAGGAATAAATCCCTTTACGTAGCGGGTGGGGTCGGGAACATTCGCATCGTCAAAGCCCTGACGTCGCAAACGACAGCTATCGCAGCGTCCACAAGCCAAACCATCCACCGTAGCCTGATAACAGGAGACGGTCGCGCTGTAGTCGACTCCTCGACTGATACCGGCGCGGATAATATCCCCCTTGGTAAGGGCCATTAGCGGCGCGTGGATTTTTACCGGGCGCCCCTCTACACCGGCCCGGGTGGCAACATTGGCCAGCTGTTCAAAGGCGGCGATAAACTGCGGCCGACAATCCGGGTAACCCGAATAATCCACCGCATTGACGCCGATGAAAATATCCTGCGCATCCAGCACCTCGGCCCAGCCGAGGGCAAGCGCCAGAAAAACCGTGTTGCGCGCGGGCACATAGGTAGCGGGAATCCCGGGGGTGGCGCTCTCGGGCACGGCGATGCGGGTATCGGTCAGAGCCGAGCCACCGATAGCGCCCAGATCCAGGGATACCTCCTTGTGGACCTGGGCGCCCAGCACCGAACTTAACGCCCGCGAGGCAACCAGCTCGGAGCGATGGCGCTGGCCGTAGTTGTAGCTCAATGTGTGGCAGGCATAGCCCTCGCTGCGGGCGATGGCCAATACGGTTGTCGAATCGAGACCACCCGACATCAACACCACTGCTTTTTTTGCCTCCATCCCAGCTCCCGGTCCGGTCTCTGCCGCGCGGCACCGATTAGTATTTTTTGCTTCGCGCGACAAAGAAGCCGCGACGCACTTCAGTGCCCCGCGACATCGCCCCACACCTGTTTGTGCAATTGCAACTGCATGCGCACCGGCAGATGATCGGCGAGAATCCAGTCGGCGAGCTCCCGCGGTGACAATTGACCCTGGCTCGGTGAGAATAAAATTTCGCAGTCCGTTTTACCCAGTCCGAGCTCGTCCAATTTCATCCGCGCCCAGTCGTAGTCGCGACGATCACAGAGCACAAATTTCACTTCGTCCCGCGCCTTCAGCAGCGCTATATTGCTCCACAGGTTGCGTCCCACCTCCCCGGATCCGGGGGTTTTTATGTCCAGAATCACCGCCACCCGTGGATCGACGGCGGCAACGTCGAGGGCGCCACTGGTTTCCAGAGATACCCGGTAGCCCGCGTCACACAGCGCACTCAGCAGTACCAAACAGGCGGGCTGGGCCAGAGGCTCACCACCGGTGACCGTGACGTAACGGGGTCGGTGGCTTGCCACCGCTTCCAGGACCGTATCCAGTGGAATCCTTTCACCCCCGTAGAACGCATATTCCGTGTCGCAGTAAGTACAGCGCAGAGGACACCCGGTGAGACGCACAAATACCGTAGGCAACCCGGTGGTACTGGTTTCCCCTTGCAGGGAGTAGAAAATTTCGGTGACCCGCAGCGTCGCTTGCGCCATGGACAATCCATCTGGGAAGGGGGAGCGTCGATTTTACCGTAATTTAACGCCCCGAACGTGCGGACTAAAAGTTTTCCTTCAAATACGCCTGCGCCAATCGGGCGGCATTGCTATTGCCAGCTGCGACACCAGTCAGGATGGATTTTGCCTTGGCCTTATCGCCCTGCAAGTGATAAACCTTGCCCAATTTGAAGGCCGCATCCGGCGCTTTGCGGTGCTCGGGGTATTGATCGACAACGACGGAAAAGGCCTTGCTGGCATCGGCGTACTGACTTTTGAGCAGGTAAATCTCACCCAACCAATAATAGGAGTTAGGTATATGCTGGCCGTTGGGATAGTTACCAATATGTCCTTTAAAGGCGCTTACCGCCTTGTCGATCTGCCGCTCCTTAACCAGGTTGTAAGCCGCGTCGTAGGCCCGCTGCTCCGCATCGCTGGCCGGTGCGGGGGAGGGTCCCGGAGTTCTGGCCCCATTATCGCCGGAATTGGAAGCGGCGTCAGAAAACCCTGCATCCCCATCGCCGACAGCGCGCTCAGGCGGCGCCGGGCCATTGGTGCCGCTACCGCCGCCACTGAGGCGACTGTCGAGGTCGAGGTAATCTTCCGACTGGCGTTGCTTTAACTGTTGCAGTTGATGCTGTTGCTCTTCGAGCATGCCGCGCAACTGACGCACTTCGTCTTCGAGAATTTGCAGCCGGTTATAGGTGTCCGGGGCCTGTGCAGGGGGCGCCGCGGTCGTACCGTAGCTGGTGTTTGATACGGGGGAATTGTGCTGCCGTCCCAGTTCTGTGACTGGTGCCGGCGCTGCTGCGACTGCGAGTGCAGCTGAAAAAAAAGGCAAAATAAGCAGGTTACGCAATGGCTGTATCCTGTCGCTTAAAAACGTGGCCGCCGCCCCTCGGACAGCGACCACGCCTGTTTAACTTACTAGGTGCAACTTACTTCAGTTCAACGCGGCGATTCAGCGCCCACGCACCTTCGTTGCTTTCCATTACCGCCGGGCGCTCTTCACCATAGCTGATAACTTCGACCATGCTGCTGTCTACGCCTTGCAGTGCCAGGAATTCGCGTACGGCGTTAGCCCGACGCTCGCCCAGAGCCATGTTGTACTCGCGGGTACCGCGCTCGTCGGCATGACCTTCCAGGCGGATATTTACCGGTCTGGCGCGCAGACGCTCTGCGTGCAGAGTCAGCGCAGCTCTCGCTTCCGCCCGCAATGTTGCCTGGTCGAAATCGAAGTAAAATACGGTGTCGATACCGCCCGCATCGTAAACCGATCCGCTCAGGCCATCATCCGAAACTGCGCCAGTAGCAACGCCACCGGTGCTCGCGGCAGGCTGGGGTTCTGTGGACGTACTGGAACAAGCACTGACCAGTACAGCCAGAAAAGCAACTAACAAACCAGATTTAACATTGTGACTAATCATCTCTATCTCCTGTGGTCTCCCTTTTTAGTTGGAGCGTTGTTTTGAAAAAACGGCGTACTGTACCTGATTCTTTTATTCCCCGCTATAGTTCTTTTAACTATTATAACTACTGCCCGCTATAGGTCTTTAGCAGAGGCGACCAGGCTGGTTCGCGGACGTCCCCCTGGCGGGACGGCAAAATATACCGCACCCGGCTGTCCAGAGATACCGCCGCCAACACGCCTTTACTGCCCTGCTTGGTAGCATAGATCAGCATGGCCCCATTGGGGGCCACCGTCGGCGACTCGTCCAGCGCCGTCTCGGTCAATGTGCGCATTCTACCGCTAACCAGGTCCTGGGTGGCAATCAGGTAGCGACCATCACGGCGGTGCACCATCACCATCGTCCTGCCATCCGGCGCAACCTGCCCGCGGGAATTGTAGGACCCCTCAAAGGTTAGCCGCTCTACGGCCCCGGTGCCAATCGTTAAACGGTAAATTTGTGGAGCACCGCCGCGATCGGAGGTAAACACAATCGCCCGGCCGTCAGGAGTCCAGCTCGGTTCCGTATCAATCGCAAAGTGATGCGTCAGTCGCGTAAACGCCCGGGTGACCAGGTCGAACAGGTAAATCTCGGGGTTGCCGTCCTTGGAGAGCACCAGCGCCAGCCGGCGTCCATCTGGCGACCAGGAAGGCGCGCCGTTCAACCCGCGAAAATTGGTCAGCTGCTCGCGGTGGGCGTCCACCAGGCGCTGGCGAAAAACCGCGGGGCGTCGGGTCTCAAACGACACGTATACCAGCTCCTGTCCGTCCGGCGACCACGCGGGCGACATCAGGGGCTCCCGGGACTCGAGCATCAGGCGCTCGCGGGCACCGTCCGCATCGGAAATCATCAGTCGATAGGTGATCTGCCGATTCGGCGCCTGGGTCGCCGTCACATAGGCCAGACGGGTAGAAAACGCACCGGGAATACCGGTAATCGCCTCGTAAACCGTATCGCTGATAAAGTGTGCGATATCGCGCAACTCCCGCTCCGAACCCTGCACCATGCGCGTAAACAGCATGCGCTCGCCGTTGACCTCCAGCAAGCTGAAGGTGACCTTTAAACGTCCGTCGAAATCCCGCACCACCTCGCCCACTACCACGTATTCCATACCCACGATGCGCCAGTCCCGGAAATATACTTCCTTGGCGGTCGCCGGATAGGACAGCATATTGATTTTTGACATCGTTCTGAACAGGCCACTACGATCGAGATCGGCGGATACGATGTTGCCGAGGTCTTCACTCAGCGTGCCGCCTCCGCGTAGCGTCATGGGTACCACCGCGATATTGGTGGGCTTATCCAGACCACGGGTAATTTCGATTGCCAGCTCCGCGAACGCCGGCGGCGCAAAAAACATCGCGGTCAGCAGCCAGCGTACACACAAATTTTTACTCACACACCACCTCACTGTCTTAGATCTTCCGGTCTGAACACCAGTTTAAAACGCCGAAATTGTCGCTCGAACGTGGCGCGGGACGTATTGGCCAGTTCCTGTAACCGTTCGAAGCGCTCCACCTTATACACCGCCTGTTCAGCAGCCCGGTCAAACGCACCATTGCCGCTGGAGCGGGTCACCGCCACGCTAATCACCCGCCCGGTAGGCGCCAGCTGAATCTGCAGTTCAACCTGCATGCCGTTGCGCGCGCTTGGGGGGCGACTCCAGTAACTGCCGATTAGCTCCTGAATATAGGCTTCATAGGTGCTCACCAGCTCACTGTCTTCGAGGGATTCGGAAACCGCTTCCTCCTGACTAATGGCCTGCGCCAGCTCCGCCTCACGCGCTTTACGTCGCGCCTCTTCCTCCCGTTTGCGCTGCGCGTCGGCCTGCCGTTTTTGCTCCTGCTGCCGCTTCTGCTCCGCCAGCTTGCGTTGCTGGTCCTGCTGGCGTTTTTGTTCCGCCTGGCGCGCGGCCTCCTGCGGTTTTTGCTGTTGCTCC
>JAYODD010000020.1:0-25481 GCA_038106145.1 Gammaproteobacteria bacterium
TTGGCGGTGTTCATGTCGTGGGTGCGGCGCCGGTCGTCGCCGGTGTTTTTGCGCAACTCGATAAATTCCTCGACGTCGATATGCCAGGTTTCCAGATAGGCACAGACCGCGCCCTTGCGCTTGCCCCCCTGGTTGACCGCGACGGCGGTGTCGTTGACCACTTTCAGAAAGGGCACCACCCCCTGGGACTTGCCGTTGGTGCCCTTGATATAGGCGCCCAGACCGCGCACCGGGGTCCAGTCGTTGCCCAGGCCGCCCGCCCATTTGGAGAGCATGGCGTTGTCCTGAATGGCGCCGTAAATGCCCTTGAGGCTGTCCGGCACGGTGGTCAGATAGCAGCTCGACAGTTGCGGGCGCAGGGTGCCGGCATTGAACAGGGTCGGGGTGGAGCTCATGTAGTCGAACGACGACAGCAGATTATAAAACTCGATGGCGCGGGCTTCGCGGTCGTCTTCGTTGACGGCCAGGCCCATGGCCACCCGCATAAAGAAGCACTGGGGCAGCTCGAAGCGGGTGTCGTCGCAGTGCAGGAAGTAGCGGTCGTACAGGGTTTGCAACCCGAGGTAGGTGAATTGCAGATCCCGTTCCGGGTGAATGGCCTGGCCCAGTTGATCGAGATTGAATTCCGCCAGCTCCGGCGCGATCAGCTCCAGCTCCACGCCGCGCCGAATGTAGGTGGACAACACCTGGGGATAGAGCTGGACCATTTCGTGCTGGGTAGCCCGTTCCGCGGTGCCGAGAAAGGACAGCGCCTCGGCGCGCAGGCCGTCCATCAGCAAACGGGCGGTGGCGTAGGTGTAATTGGGTTCCTTTTCCACCAGGGTGCGGGCGGTGATAACCAGGGAGGTGTTGACGTCCTTCATGGAGACGCCGTCGTAGAGGTTGCGCAGGGCTTCCTTGAGAATGGCGTCCACTTCGACGTCCTTCAGATCGGCACAGGCTTCGCTGACCACCGTGTGCAGGCGATCCATATCCAACGGGCCGCGGGTACCATCGTCAAAGGTGACTTCGATGTGGGTGTCGCTATATTCCGTGGGAAGGGGCGCCGGGTGCTCGGCCGCCCGCTCGCGGGAGCGTTCTTCGCGGTAGATAACGTAGGCGCGGGCGATGCGTTGCTCGCCGCTGCGCATCAACGCCAGCTCCACCTGGTCCTGAATATCCTCGATATGCACCGTGCCCCCGGAGGGCATGCGCCGTTTAAAGGTGTCGGTAACCTGCTGATTGAGGGCCGCCACGGTGTTGTGAATCCGTCCCGAGGCTGCTGCCGCCGCGCCTTCCACGGCGAGAAAGGCCTTGGTAATGGCGACGGCGATTTTTGAATCGTCGTAGGGCACCACGGTGCCGTTGCGCTTGATGACCCGCAGTTTGCCGGGGGCGGTGGCACTTACCGTGCTGGCCCGGGCACTGAGGCTGGGGGCACCCTGGCGAGTATCCGGCTGGGTTGACTGTGTATCGGGATGGGCTGATGATCCGGTTTGTGTTGTGGGTTCCATACAAATATTACCTGCTATATCAATCGTTTGTTGTTGTGTGGTGTGGCTGTGCGGTCGCTTTACGTCCGGTGGCAAAGTGCTCTGTTGTTATGTTGTGGTACCTTTTCCGGTGTTGCGTGGTCGTCAGACCCTGTGCGGCAGCGCGATAGAATATTCTGCTCGACTGCGTCATCATTTCCCGCTCTATCCGATTGTATTAGGTATAGTTTTCTAAACCCCAGATATAGTACCCAACCTCTCCAGTGGCACAAGATAGTGTGGATGAAAATGAATTGCAACACTATATGTATGAAAAAATGTGATCAACCCCCGGCTCCCTGGTCGCGGTGAGCGAACCCTTACCGGGAGGGGCCTTGAGGCGTGGGTTCAGCCCCTTAAAGGCGGGGTGCGGGGAGGCAGGATTGGGGGTGGGGGAAAGATGGCGTACCCCGCACGTCGGGTCGGGTGGGGCGCGAGCATGAACTAAGATTATCGGCGATTGCCCGCGGTGGTCCGAGCCCACAGGGGAGCGACACGGCAGTGGGTGGTAATTTGATGGGGCGGCTCCCTGGATCGTTATTGCATAGCGCCCGCGTAGGGAGATTATGCTCCGGTTTGTGGTTTGGTGGCGGTTGCCTGCTTTGCAAAGCGGCTGATCACCGGTAATTTTTTACGCAATGCTTTATCGACACGCTGGGGCATTAGCGCGTTGATGCGGGAAACCAGTCGTTCCCGCCAACCGAGCTGTGTGTCTGCCTGCTCGCGCTGAATGGCTTTGACGATGGCGGCGGCCACTGTGTCCGGTTTGTCGGTGGGAATTTTGAGGGCCCTGTTCAGATCGTCCACGGCGCCCGCGTTAAACGCGGTGCGGGTGGCGCGCGGCGCGACGTAGAGCACTTTTACCTGGGAGCCATCCAGTTCCCTGCGCAACGCCTCTGTAAAGCCGCGCAGGCCGAACTTGGTGGCGCTATAGGCCGCGAAGCCGGGAAAGGCAACACTGCCAAAGGTGGAGCCGATATTAACGATCAGACCCTGGTTTCTTTCGATTAACCCGGGCAGCAACGACCGCGTCAACAGCATGGGGGCGACCAGATTAGTCATCAGCAGGGCTTCCAGGTCGCTTTGACGCAGATTGCGAAACAGACCGAAGCGGTTGACTCCGGCGTTGTTGATCAGGATATCCAGCGGTCGGGCATATAAACGGCACGCCTCCACCAGGGCGTTGCGACCGGTTTCGGTTGTGATATCCGCCACCAGCACCCGGTGTTCCCCCGGCAACTCGTTGCGCAGCGCGTTCAGTGCAGCCTGGTTGCGGCCGTTGAGTAGCAGGGTTGCGCCCGCGCTGGCCAGTTTTTTGGCCAGGGCGCGGCCAATGCCGCCCCCGGCACCGGTCAGCAATACCACTTTGTTTTTCAACTCCATGTGCATACCCCTGACGTTGGCCCCGGTCCATATACAATGACAGGGAACGAGATATGGCGCCACACAAACCATAGTTTACCCGTGCGACAATGGTTCCGAGTCTGCGGTTTAAGCACCGTGGTTCGCCCGGGTCCCCGGCCTAGCGGTGGTTAACGTCCCGGGGCGCTCATGACACATATCAATTGTTTATTTAATTGTGCATGCTCGACAGCGCAGGACAGGGCGTGCGGTGCCGATTTCGAGATAGACTTTCCCACTGCACAATCAATTGCTCAACAGGGTTTTTACCCCACGCACTCAACCGAAAACAAACAGGAGTATTCATGGGCAGTCAAGGCCAGTATGAACAGGTAACTTCCAGTTGGGCGAAAGAGCAGCGCCAGCCGCGCATCGCCATTGTCGGCGCGGGGTTGTCGGGGATCGGCGCCGTGATCAAATTACGGGAAGCCGGTTACACCGATCTGGTGGTCTATGAGAAGGCGGACAGAATTGGCGGGACCTGGCGGGATAATCATTACCCCGGGCTGTCCTGCGATGTTCCCTCCTACTGGTATTCCTACTCGTTTGAACCAAATTCCGACTGGACCCATCGCTTTTCCTACGGGCCGGAAATTCTGCGCTACATCGACCACGTTGCCGAAAAATACGATGTTATGTCCGTGGTGCGGTTAAATAGCCCGGTAACCGAGCTGAAATACCTCGGTCCAAAGTGGCAGCTACAGGCGGAGGGTCACGCGCCGCAGTTGTACGACTTCGTGATTTCCGCCACCGGAATATTGCATCACCCCGCCTATCCCGACATTCCCGGGCTGGAGTCGTTTCAGGGTCCAATGTTTCATACCGCACGCTGGAATGATGCGGTGTCCCTCGCCGGCAAACGGGTGGGCATTATCGGCACCGGTTCCACGGCGGCGCAAATTGTCGGTGAGATAACAAAAAATGTGGGGCATATGACGGTGTTTCAACGCACACCCCACTGGATGGCGCCCCTCCCGCAGAAAAAATACAGCGCGGCCTGGAAAGGGTTTTTACGCACTTTTCCGCAATTGCACAGGGTGCTCGCCTGGTTTTACAAACGCCTGATGCTCACCACGTTTGCCAAGGCCACGGTGGGCGATGTGACGCAACAACAAAAAATTGAAAAGGCCTGTCTCAAAGCTCTGGCCAAGGGGGTGCCTGACCCCGAGTTGCGGGCCAAGCTGACCCCGAGCTACAAGGCGACCTGCAAACGCCTGATTTTCTGCTCGGATTTCTACCCGGCGATTAGTCGCGACAATGCGCAGCTGGTGACAGAAAGTATACAGGCGATAGAACCGCGGGGAGTGCGCACCAACGACGGCCGTTTGCACGAACTGGATGTGCTGGTGCTGGCTACCGGCTTCAGGGTGTCGGATTTTATGCTGCCGGCGAAAGTGTATGGCGAGGACAACGTTGAATTGAGCGCAATGTGGGACGGCGCACCGCGCGCGCACCGGGCCATGGCGATACCCGGATTTCCCAACTTCTGGATGCTGGAAGGGCCGACGGGGCCGGTGGGTAACCTGTCGCTAATTTCCATTACCGAAGTGCAGATTGGCTATATGATTCAGTGCCTGAACAAGATCAAGGCCGAAAAATCGTCCGGTATCGTGGTTAAAAAGGCGGCGTTTGACGCGTTCAACAAAGCCATGTTCGCGGCGGTTGGCAACACCATATGGGCTTCGGGGGGATGCGATAGCTGGTATATCGATAAAACCGGTAAACCCAATCTGTATCCCTGGCACCCGAGCCGCTTTTACCGGGAGATGGAGACCCCGGACTTTTCCGAATACGAACTGCTGAGCTAAGGAAAGGAAAAGCGCAGGGGGGAGCTAACAGCCGCGGGTCACCACCGGCGCGTCGTCCTGTAGTGACTCCACCAGATATTCCAGTTCGCGGGCGACGTCGGCGCGGTCGCGGTAGGTCAGATATTGCTCCACAACCGCCTGAATCAGCGCTCTACCCATGGCGTCCGCATCCGTGGTGGGGCGCTTCCGGGCTTCTTCCAGGGTTTGCGCCACCACGGTTCTGGCGTAACTGGACTCGCCCGACATCTTGCCCCTTCCCGTCATGGTGTTAACAGTTTGTTGGTGACAGACATTAGCCGACGACTGCGGCGATGTTTTTGATAACGATCAACCGACGTCAATTTACTCGCAGGGCCTTAAGTGTGTAATTTGCCGGCATATGGTTAGACGTGTCGAGCTGCCGGTCGGTCGCGCCACTCCGGCAGTTTGAATCAGGTGGCTGCCTGATCGTGGAAATGCCGGTGGGATTCCATATTGGCGGGTTCCAGGCCAAATGCGGTTTGTATACTGAGATTGTGCCGGTTCAATTCGTCGTACTTCAAATACCAGACCCTGTGCATTTTATAGAACGGTATGGCCGGATGCAGATGGTGGATAAGATGGTAGTTTTGATAAACCAGCAGCGGTGTCAGCAGCCATTCCCAGCCCATGCGCATGGTGGTTGCCATGTAGGGGTTTTCCTGCTGGCTGACCATGGCGGGGTGATGGGGCAGAATCACAAATACCACGGCAATCATAAACAGGGCAATGCGGGTGGGGATGAACCACAGCATTAACAATTCGTATCCGAAACCGGTAACCAGCGCGGTGATGAATACCGCGACCAGAAGGCTGTAAAAAATGATGAGGGCCCTGGCGTGTTTCTTCATCACTTTTTTACCATGTTTTAAAAAGTAATAGATGTAATAGCCGTCAAAACAGGACCAGCGGATCGGCACCTGCCACCACTTCGACTGGTGTTCATAAATGTCTGGATCCTGTTGACCGTTGGCGTGAATATGGTGCTGGTTGTGCACCCAGCGTAGCAGCACCATCGGTGCGTAGGGAAAAAGAAATACCAGTGCAATCGAACCAATTCCCTCGTTGAGCAGCGGGTTGCTGGAAAGGGAACAATGGGCGCTATCGTGGATAACGCTGAACAGGCAATAACTGAGCAGGCCGTTGATAATACTGCCTGTCCACAGCTCAATCGTACCGTTGAGCGCGTAGTGCCAGGTGGCCACCATGCCGGCGATAACCGCCACAAAAATCAATGTGGTCGGCACGGCCAGTCTGGGGGCCTGCAGGTAGGATTGAAATAAGGCTTCACTGTTGCGGGCGGTGGGTGATTGCGTGCTCATTTTTTCTCCAGAAAAAGCCGGCAAGCTATTAAACAGGATAAAATATGTCGGATAACGCCTGTTGGGGTGCAGGATCAAATAGCACCAGTGGCTTGTCAAGGCATACACAGGGACTTCTTGATCTACCCCAATCAAATACGCCGGGTTATGGGGAATAAAACCACTGTAACCTGATTCCGCCTTGCACCCGAATCATTTGCGGGGGGAATTTCGGTGTTTGCCAGCGCATATAAATTCGCGGTTGTCGAGAGTCTACGTCGGGGCTGCGGTAGCTCTCGATTACCTTTGCGCAAGTAAAAACAGGATCAGCGCTTTCTGGGCGTGCAGGCGGTTCTCTGCTTCGTCCCAGACCACGGAATAGCGGGCGTCCTCAAGTAGCTCGGCACTGACTTCCAGGCCCCGATAGGCGGGCAGGCAGTGCATAAACAGCGCGTCGGGATCCGCATGCGCCATTAGTGCATGGTTCACCTGAAAGCCGGCAAAAGCGTCGAGCCGTTTTTGTTTTTCGTCTTCCTGTCCCATCGAAGCCCAGGTATCCGTAACCACCAGATGGGCGTTGGCGGCGGCGGCTTTGGGGTCCCGGGTAACAGTTACACAGTCGCTGTTGGCGGCCACCAGTTGCGGGTCGGGGTCGTAGCCGACGGGGCAGGCGATGTTGAGATGAAAGCCGAGCAGGGCGGCGGCGTCGATGTAGGAGTGGCACATATTGTTGCCATCCCCGATCCAGGCCACCGTCTGGCCGCGCAGTTCGCCCCGATGTTCGACATAGGTCTGAATATCCGCCAGCAACTGACAGGGGTGGTGATCGTCCGTCAGGGCGTTAATTACGGGTACCTGGGAGTGCCGGGCAAAGGTTTCCAGTTTTGCGTGTTCGAAAGTGCGCATGCAAATAATATCGACCATGCGCGAAATGACCCGCGCGGTGTCTTCGACGGGTTCACCGCGACCGAGTTGCGTGTCCGCGGGAGATAAAAACAGTGCGGAACCTCCCATTTGCGCCATGCCCGCTTCAAAGGACACGCGGGTGCGCGTGGAGGATTTTTCGAAAATCATGCCCAGCACTTTGCCCGTCAGGGATGCGTCTTCAGCGTGGTTGCGGTGGACGGCTTTGAGCTCAATCGCGCGCTCAATAATGCCGCTCAGCTCGGTAGTGGAAAGATCGCGAAGGGTGAGAAAATGTCTCGGCGCCATAGGGGACTCCCGGGAAATCGACCAGTGGATTCAGAAGTTGGCGATTAGGGGGGCGAGGATCGACACCAGCTGATCAGCCTGGCTGTCGCTAAAAATCAGGGGTGGCAAAAGGCGTACCACCCGCTCCGCAGTGACGTTAATCAGTAACCCTTTGGCTGCGGCTTGCGGGACCAGTTGCGCGCAGGGGGTATTGAGCTCGATGCCAATCATCAACCCCACGCCGCGGACCGCCACCACATGGTCGCACTTTGCCAGTTTGTCGGTCAGCGCCCCGCGAATTTTTTCGCCGAGAATGTGCGCCCGTTGGTGCAGGTTTTCTTCGGTAATGGTGTCGATAGTGGCGAGCGCCGCCGCACAGGCAACCGGATTGCCGCCGAAGGTAGAACCGTGTTTGCCGGGACCCATAAGGTCGACCGCCTTGCCGCTTACCAGACAGGCGCCAATGGGCATGCCGTTGGCCAGGCCTTTGGCAACCGTCGCCACGTCGGGCAGCACATCGTGTAACTGATAATTGAAGTACGCACCGGTCCGGCCATTCGCGGTCTGGATTTCGTCGAGCATCATCAGCCAGCCGTGCTGGTCGCACAGCGCCCGAATATTACGCAGGTAATCCGCCGCGGGAACCCGAATACCACCCTCGCCCTGTACAGGTTCCACCAGTACCGCGACCACGTTGGGATTGTTGTCGGCAATGGACTCAAGGGCGGCCAGATCGTTGAATCTGGCCCGCGAAAAACCACTGACCAGCGGCTCGAAACCGGCCTGTACCTTGCGACTGCCGGTCGCGCTCAGGGTGGCGAGGGTGCGCCCGTGGAAGGAGTTTTCCATAACGGCTATGGTCGGTTTGGCGACCCCCTTTTTATGGCCGAACAGCCGCGCCAGCTTGATCGCGGCCTCATTGGCTTCAGCGCCGGAATTGCCAAAAAAACTTTGGGTCATGGCGGATACGTCTCGCAGTTTTTCCGCGAGTTGTTCCTGAACCGGGTTATTGTACAAATTGGAGCAGTGCACCAGCGCTGCCGCCTGCCGGTGAATGGCCGCGGTCACGGCCGGGTGCGCATGTCCCAGCCCACACACGGCGATGCCCGACATGGCGTCGAGGTATTGTTTACCCTGTGCGTCCCAGAGGTGCGCGCCGGAGCCGCGCACCATGGTCAGTGCTCTTGTCCCATAGGTATTCATCAATGCCGTTGTTGCAGCCATACCGAAACTAATCGCCAGTCTAAAATAAAACAGGCAGCGAGGGCTGCCTGAAAAAAGAGTGGGACTATATAATTAATCGTTGTGGAAGGCAATGTTCCGGGGCCATTCCCCGTCGCCGGAGCTGACCGGCCTTTTTTACGCGGCGATCGACGGTTTTAGTTGTCGTGGAAAGGGTGTAGAATACCCGAGTGTTTCGCTCCACTATTAGGCCGGTAGACGCTCTCCGCTGGACAGGTGCGCGACGATGACATTTATTTTCCCCGTGCACAGGTTGCACATGACAAACGAGGTTTGGCTACCATGGATATTATCGAGACTATCCGCGATCAGATTGAAAATAATCCGGTCATTTTGTATATGAAAGGTAGCCCCAATCAGCCCCAGTGCGGCTTTTCGGCACGTTCGGTGCAGGCGCTGATGGCCTGCGGGCAGCGTTTTGCGTATGTGGATGTTCTGAGTAATCCCGAGATTCGCGCCAAGTTGCCCGAATACGCCAACTGGCCGACGTTTCCCCAACTATGGATCAAGGGGGAGTTGATGGGTGGCTGTGACATCATTACCGAGATGTACGAAACCGGCGAGCTGAAAACATTGATCCAGGCAGCGGTCGCCGATTCGGATGCGGCCTGATATTCGCCAGGCTGGGCGCTAACTCTGACGGATGTAGCGTAACGGCCCGCCAGCGGCAATCGTTGTGTGCTATTTTTCGCGAACTGCCGGGGTTGATTGTTACCCGTTGGCGCGTCCGTCGGAGCCTGTCCAACCACCGAGATCCTTCCAGCGATTGACGATCAGACAAAATAATTCCGCGGTGCGTTCCGCATCGTAAACAGCGTTGTGAGCGCGGTCGGGGCTGAATGGAATTTGCGCGGCGGAGCAGGCCTTGGCCAGCACGGTCTGGCCAAACGCCAGGCCCGACAGGGTGGCGGTGTCGAAGCAGGAAAATTGGTGGAACGGATTGCGCTTGATGCGGTTGCGTTCAATTGCGGCGTTGATAAACCCCAGATCAAAATGTGCATTGTGGGCCACCACCACCGCCCGCGTGCATTCGTGGTGGCGTAAACGCTGACGCACTACCTGAAAAATATTTTGCAGCGCCTCCGCCTCGCCGAGAGCTCCCCGCGCCGGATCGGTGGGGTCAATACCGGTAAATGCCAGCGCTGAATCGTCGCAATGGGTGTCGCGATGGGGCGCGATATTGTGGGCGATAGTCTCCGTGCGAATCAGCTTGCCTGCATTGTCCATGTCGAGCAAAACGGCGGCAATTTCCAGTAGCGCATGGTTGCGCGCGTCGAAGCCGCCCGTCTCAATGTCGATGACCACGGGTAAAAACCCGCGAAAGCGGGCGCACAGCAGCGTTTCAGTTTGTTCCGCCAGCAGCGCTTCCATATCACCCATCGACTACTCTCCAGTTGAGGGACTCACCCGCTGCCAGGGGTACCACCTCGTCGTCACCCAGTTCGAGCGAATCGGGCAGGCGCCAGGACTCGCGCCGCAGGGTGAGTGTGGTGGTGTTGCGCGGCAAGCCGTAAAAATCCGCGCCAAAGTGACTGGCGAAACCCTCCAGTTTGGGTAAAGCCTGTGCGCGTTCAAATGCTTCGGCGTACAGTTCCAGGGCGGCGTGATGACTATAACAACCGGCACAGCCGCAGGCGGTTTCCTTGCGCGAGCGCACGTGGGGAGCGGAATCGGTGCCGAGAAAAAAACTTGGGTCGGCGCTGGTGGCCGCGGTGATCAGGGCTTGCCGATGAATATCCCGCTTCAGCACGGGCAAGCAGTAATAGTGCGGGCGAATCGCACCGGCCAGCATATGGTTGCGGTTGAACAGCAGGTGTTGTGGTGTGATGGTGGCGCCAACATGCGCGGGTGCCTGCGCGACAAACTGCGCGCCCTCCCGGGTGGTGATGTGTTCAAGCACCATTTTCAACGCCGGGAATCGCTCCCTGAGGGCTGTCAGATGGCGATCGATAAACACCGCTTCGCGGTCAAAAATATCAACGTCGGGATCGTTGACCTCGCCGTGCAGCAACAGGGGTACGCCCATGTGCTGCATGCGACCCAGCACCGGGTAGACTTTTTGTAAATCGGTGACGCCAGCTGCGGAGTTGGTGGTAGCTCCGGCCGGGTAGTACTTGACGCCGAGAATAAAGCCGCTCTGTTGTGCGGCGGTTATTTCGTCCGGTGAGGTGTCATCGGTGAGGTAGAGCGTCATCAGCGGCTGCCAGTCGCTTTCCGCTGGTCGCCGGGCAAGTATTCGGTCCCGGTAGGCGGCGGCCTGAGCGGTGGTAACCACCGGTGGCGCCAGGTTGGGCATCACCACGCCGCGGCCAAAATGCCGCGCCGCATTGCGCACGGTCGCCCCGAGCATGGCACCATCGCGCAAGTGTAAATGCCAGTCGTCCGGGCGGGTGAGGGTGAGTGTTGTCATGCAAACAGTGTGTTCATCATTACGGGGTTGCATCCTACCGGAAACTGCGCGGTGGCGACAGGGTGAACTTGCGCCTGTCAAAACACGGGGGAGCGTATTAAAATCCTCGTCCGTCAGTTAAACCCTATTACATTCCGGTTGGGAGCTCCCTGTGTCGAAGGTCAATACAGCGTCGAAAGTTAAAAAAGTGGTGTTAGCGTACTCCGGTGGGCTGGATACATCGGTGATCGCGAAATGGTTACAGGAAACGTATCAGTGTGAGGTGGTGACATTTACCGCTGACATTGGTCAGGGGGAAGAAGTGGAACCGGCGCGGGCCAAGGCCAAAGCGATGGGCATCCGGGAAATCTACATCGATGACCTGCGCGAGGAATTTGTGCGGGACTTTGTGTTTCCGATGTTTCGCGCCAACACCGTATACGAGGGCGAATACTTGCTGGGTACGTCCATTGCGCGGCCGCTGATCGCCAAACGTCTGGTGGAAATTGCCAACGCCACGGGGGCGGACGCTATCTCCCATGGCGCCACCGGCAAGGGCAACGACCAGGTGCGTTTTGAACTGGGGGCTTATGCGTTAAAGCCGGGGGTGAAGGTGATTGCGCCGTGGCGGGAATGGGAATTGACATCGCGGGAGACATTGATGGCGTATTGCAAAAAACACGCTATTCCAGTGGATTTCGCCAGCAGCAAGAAAAAATCTCCCTATTCGATGGACGCCAATTTACTGCATATATCCTACGAAGGCGACATGCTTGAAGATCCCTGGACAGAAGCGGAGGAGAGCATGTGGCGCTGGAGCGTCGCCCCGGAGGCGGCTCCGGATCAACCGCAGTATGTAGAGCTCAGCTACGCCTGTGGTGATATTGTCGCGGTGGATGGCAAGCCCATGTCCCCTGCCCAGGTGCTGGCCGAGCTGAATCGCATGGGTGGCGCCAACGGTATCGGTCGCCTCGATCTGGTGGAAAACCGCTATGTCGGCATGAAGTCTCGTGGTTGTTACGAAACGCCGGGAGGCACCATTATGCTGCGCGCGCACCGCGCCATCGAATCCATCACCCTGGATCGGGAGGTGGCCCATCTTAAGGATGAGTTGATGCCCCGTTACGCGAGCCTGATTTACAACGGCTACTGGTGGTCGCCGGAGCGGCGTATGTTGCAAACGATGATTGACCAGTCGCAACAGTACGTCAACGGCGTGGTGCGCCTGAAATTATACAAGGGCAACGTCATCGTGGTCGGACGCAAATCGGACGATAGTCTGTTCGATGCGCGTATTGCCACCTTTGACGATGATGCCGGTGCCTATAATCAGCAGGACGCGGAAGGATTTATCAAGCTCAATGCCTTGCGCCTGCGTATCGCGGCGGATAGAAAGCGCTGAATCAACGCGTTGTCCGCCAAAACAACTTCTCGCTAACTACGTTGGTAATTCGCCGATCCCACGGTGTTTGATTTAGGTCATTCGCCGTGGACTCTCCATCCTGAATAATGCGCGCGGGAAAACTGCCCGCTTGGCCGGGCCTGTCTGGGAAACAGAAAATGAGTGATGGCGGACCGGCTGACGCAGCCCCGGTGTACAACCTGCGCGTAGTCAGACAATTTTCGATTATGACCATTGCATGGGGCATTGTCGGTATGCTGGTGGGGGTGATTCTGGCGGCCGAGATGGTCTGGCCGGATCTAAGCATGGGCCTGCCGTGGTTTCATTTCGGGCGTCTGCGCCCGCTGCACACCAACGCGGTGATTTTTGCGTTTGGGGGCTGCGCCCTGTTCGCAACGTCTTACTACATTGTGCAGAAAACCTGTCGCACCAGTTTATTTGCCCCCGGACTGGCGGCCTTTACATTCTGGGGCTG
The DNA here is from genome assembly GCA_038106145.1 of Gammaproteobacteria bacterium. Classification (GTDB taxonomy): domain Bacteria; phylum Pseudomonadota; class Gammaproteobacteria; order Pseudomonadales; family Porticoccaceae; genus JBFJKD01. Next base: position 12,739 of record JAYODD010000020.1, read on the forward strand.
GCAACTGGTAATCGTGGCCGCCGCCATCACGTTGCCTCTGGGTCTGACCACGAGTAAGGAGTACGCCGAGCTGGAATGGCCCATCGATATTCTGATAACGCTGGTGTGGTTATGCTACGCGGTGGTTTTTTTCGGTACCCTGGTCAAACGCAACACCGCTCATATTTATGTCGCGAACTGGTTCTTTGGGGCCTTTGTACTCGCGGTAGCCATGCTGCACGTGGTCAATAGCGCGGCAATTCCGGTTTCCATGTTCAAGTCTTACTCGGTTTACGCGGGCACCGTCGATGCGATGGTGCAGTGGTGGTACGGCCATAACGCGGTGGGGTTTTTTCTGACCGCGGCATTTCTCGGCATGATGTATTACTTCGTGCCCAAGCAGGCTAACCGACCGGTGTACTCCTACCGGTTGTCGATTGTGCATTTCTGGGCGCTTATCGCGGTCTATATCTGGGCCGGTCCGCATCATTTGCACTATTCCACTTTGCCGGACTGGGCGCAGAGTCTAGGGATGGTGATGTCCATTATCCTGCTGGCGCCCTCCTGGGGCGGCATGGTCAACGGCATCATGACCCTGTCCGGTGCCTGGGAAAAATTGCGCACCGATCCAACACTGCGATTTCTGGTGGTCTCCCTGTCGTTTTATGGCATGGCGACATTTGAAGGGCCAATGATGTCGATTAAAACCGTCAATGCGCTTTCTCACAATACGGACTGGACGATCGGTCATGTGCACTCCGGGGCGCTCGGCTGGGTGGGCATGATTTCCATCGGCAGTATGTACCATCTTATTCCCATCCTGTATGAGCGGGCCGGCATGTACAGCGTTAAATTAATCAATATGCATTTTTGGCTGGCCACCATCGGCACGGTGCTATACATCGCGTCCATGTGGGTCAACGGTATTGCCCAGGGCCTGATGTGGCGCGCGTTTAACGCGGACGGCACCCTGACCTATACCTTTGCGGAATCCGTCGAAGCGAGTATGCCGGGCTACTACGTGCGCCTGCTGGGTGGCGGCCTGTTTTTTCTCGGTATGCTGGTGATGGCCTGTAACGTCTGGCTAACCTGTCGCGGCGCCAGGCCCGCGGCCGAGCCGGTTTCCGGCACGACTGCTACGGTTTAGGGCGGCCGACGATGAAACACGATATTGTTGAAAAAAACGTTGGGCTGTTAATTGTACTGACGCTGGTGGCCATGAGCTTCGGCGGTCTGGCGCAAATAGTGCCCCTGTTCTTCACCCCATCCACCACCACACCCATCGCGGGTTTGCTGCCGCTGCCGGCATTGGCGCTGGAGGGGCGCGATATCTATATTCGCGAAGGCTGTCACGTGTGCCATACACAAATGATTCGCCCGTTTCGCTCTGAAACGGAACGCTATGGGCACTACAGCGTGGCCGGCGAGCAGGTTTACGAGCACCCGTTTTTGTGGGGCTCAAAACGCACCGGGCCGGATTTGGCGCGCGTTGGTGGCCGTTACAGTGACGAGTGGCATCGTGCGCACCTCTACAATCCGCGGGACGTTGTGCCGGTGTCCAATATGCCCGCATACCCCTGGCTGTTTCAAAATGTCGTTACCGGAAAACACACCGCGGCGAAAATGGCGGCGCTACGCAAAGTGGGCGTTCCCTACACCGACGCGGATATTGCCACCGCAGCCGCGCCCTTTGCGGACGGCGATGTCAAGGAGGTCGATGCATTGGTTGCCTACCTTCAGCAGTTAGGTACGTTAATTCAACAAAAGCGTTAACGGACGCCAGGGGGAGTTGTGGATCAGGGTACCGTGCAGGGAATTGGAACATTACTGGCGATGCTGGCGTTTATTGCTGTTTCCTGGTGGGCATACAGCGGGCGTAACAAAAAACGCTTTGAAGAGGCCGCGCGTCTGCCCTTTGCCGATGATATGCCTGGGCGACAGGCCCGCAGTCCACGGGGTACGGGGTAGCCAATGAGTACGTTCTGGAGTTGGTGGATCATCGGGATCTTTGCGCTAACGCTGATCGGCGTATGCTGGATTCTGTTTGCCAATCGCACGGTGATCTTGCGGGAAAAACCGCAGGACGGGGAGCCGCCAAAAACCGGGCACGTCTACGACGGAATCGAAGAATACGATAATCCGTTGCCAGCGTGGTGGTTCCATTCATTTGTGGCGACGGTGGTGTTTGCCGTTATCTATGTGCTGCTCTATCCAGGTCTGGGCAACATTCCCGGTGTGCTTGGGTGGAGTTCGAGTGGACAGTGGCTGGCCCAGGAAAAAAAGGCAGACGACCGGTTCGAGGTAACGTACGCCCGCTTCAAGGATCTGTCCATCGAGGAACTGGCCCTCGACCCCACTGCTTTTAAAATGGGTCGTCGCTTGTTTGGTAACAATTGCGCCGCCTGTCATGGCAGCGACGGTGGTGGGGGATACGGGTTTCCAGATTTAACCGACGACGACTGGCTGTATGGGGGTACAGCTTCCGCAATCCAGGCCTCGATCACCCATGGGCGGCGCGGGACGATGCCCGGTTGGGCGGCGATAATCGGCGAGGAAGGAGTCGGCGCGGTGACCGAATATCTCCTCAAGATAAGCGCGCGCGAACACGACGAAGATCTGGCGGGCAAGGGCGAACGGGTATTTACGACCTATTGTGCCAGCTGCCACGGGACGGATGGGCGTGGCAATCAGGCCCTGGGCGCGCCCAATCTGACCGATGACGTATGGCTTTACGGTCGCTCGCCAGAACTGATAAAAACCACGATCCGGAGTGGACGGCAGGGTTTGATGCCCGCCCAGAGTGAACAATTACGGGAAGGTAAAATCCGCTTGTTAGCCAGCTACGTGTTCAGTTTGTCGCAACAGTAGCAGCGTAAAAGTGCGATGACTGCGCCAAACACAGATAAACGGCACCCCGGCGATGAATATCATGTTCTCTATCTGTATGAAACGCGCAAAAAAATTTATGCGCGGCGCTTTGTCGGATTTTTTCGCACGTTAAAAAAACGCAGTGGTACTCCGCTGCTGTTGGGGTATTTTCTACTGCCGTGGCTACAAATCGACGGCCGTCAGGCGGTGTGGTTCAATCTGCCGGAACGTCAGTTCCACATTTTCTGGATCACCTTCTGGCCGCAGGATTTTATGCTGCTGGCGTGGTTGTTAATTATCGCAGCATTCGCTCTGTTCACCGTTACGGTACTGGTGGGGCGGGTATGGTGTGGCTTCAGCTGCCCGCAGACGGTGTGGACCATGCTGTTTATGGGCGCCGAACATTTTTTTGAGGGGGGGAGAAATCGACGTATCAAACTTGATTTGGCGCCCTGGAGTTTCGACAAGGTGTGGCGCAAAAGCGCCAAGCACGGTTCCTGGCTGCTGATAGCCCTTGCAACGGGGTTTACGTTTGTAGCGTATTTTAATCCGGCCAGGCAATTGGCCGCGCAATTTATAAGTTTCTCCGCCGATCCGGCCACGGTTTTCTGGACCTTACTGTTTACCGGCACCACCTACCTGAATGCTGGCTACCTGCGCGAACAGGTATGCAAATATATGTGCCCTTACGCGCGTTTCCAGTCGGTTATGTTCGATCAGAATACGCTGATAGTGTCCTATGACAGTGGACGGGGAGAACCGCGCGGCGCGCGTAAAAAAAACAGCGATCGTCGTGCCGACGGGCTGGGTGATTGTGTCGATTGTGGATTGTGCGTGCAGGTTTGCCCGGTCGGTATCGATATCCGCGACGGATTGCAGTCGGAATGTATCAGTTGCGGTCTGTGTATCGACGCCTGCGACGCCATTATGGACAAAGTGGAATACCCGCGTGGTCTGATCAGTTTTACCACGGAAAATAAATTGCAAAAAGGATCGACCAGAATACTTAGGCCACGCCTGGTGGGGTACGGCGTCGCGTTGCTATTGATGACTACCCTGTTCTTATATGCCGTGCTTACCCGTACGCCAGTGGAGCTCGATGTTGTTCGCGATCGTGCCTTGTTATACCGGGAGACGACGCGGGGATTGATTGACAATATTTACACGCTACGTATCAGCAATATGGACAATCGCGATCATTACTATCAAATCGGGATTAGCGGTGAGTACGATTTTCATTTTATCGGTGACAATCCGGTGCGGGTAGGAGCGGGGGAAGTTTTTTTGCACGTAATCAGATTGCAACTCGATCCGGGTTTTCTCAAATCGCCCACCAGCGAGATCACCTTTGCGATCAAGGCGAGCGACGATGAACGTATTGCCGATAGCGAAGAGAGTCGTTTTATCGGGCCCTTCAGGCGCTAGTCAAAATTACCGGGTGCTCAATGGCGAGTAATTGCGAGATTTTTCTAATGTGCACTGGATCCGCAGGGGTGGAATGACCTTTGAAAGTTAGCTTGGATAAAGACCGAACTTGTCAACCCAATACGGCGGGCGAGCCCTGGTACCGCCAGTTCTGGCCCTGGTTTTTGCTTGCGTTGCCCGCGGCGGTAGTGTGTGCAAGTTTGTACACGCTGGTGCTCGCGAACCGCCATGGCGACCAGCTGGTCAGCGACAATTATTATCGGGATGGGTTGGCCATTAACGAGCGTTTGTCGCAGGACGAGCGGGCCCGTGTGCTGGGTTTGTCTGCGCGGATAGAATTTGCCGACAACGGTGGAGAATTTGCCGGCGACGGGATTGCGGTGGTGATTCGGTTGGCGGCGCACCCAGTGGCGCAGGCGGGGGATTTACCCGACCAGGTAACACTACTGCTGTTGCATCCCACCGATGTCCGTGGGGATATCACCCTGGTGGCGAGCGCCGTCGGTGGCGCGGTCTATCGGGGTCATTTATCCACCCGTCCAGCCCATCGTTTTTACCTGCGGGTGATGCCCGGTTCGCTGCGAGATGGCGCGGCCTACAATGCGGCGCCCTGGCGCCTGAACGGCGAAATTGATTTTGCCCGGGAACACACGCGTTTTCTCGGGTCCCGCGACATTCGTCCAGCGCGGGAAAAAGACCGGTCAAACGATACCAGTGAGTCAGGCGATGTCCGCTAACCGCTGCTTTCATTGTCAGTTGCCGGTTCCCGCTGGTGTCGATTTCAGCCTGGTCGTGGACGACGTAGCGAGGCCAATGTGTTGTATCGGCTGCGAGGCGGTGGCGAGTGCGATTATCGACAATGGGCTGGAAAAGTTTTATCGCTATCGAACTCGCCCCGCCCAGCGCGCCGAGTTCGATGCGCAATTTGGCGATTACGATCTGCCCGCGGTGTATGAGGACTTATTTAGCGTCAATGGGCAGGGTCTGGCTACGATTGAGTTAGCCGTCACGGGCATAACCTGTGCTGCCTGTGCCTGGCTGATCGAACAGCGCTTGTGCAAATTGCCCGGGGTGGAGGCGGTTGCGGTTAACGTCACTCGCCATCGCTGCCGAGTGCAGTGGCGTCTTGCGGACCTGCCCCTGAGCAAAATAATGGGCGCTATCGCGAGTATTGGCTATCGGGTTGAACCCGCAGACGAATCCAGCGCACTGGCGTCGCTTGCCGTCGAGCAACGGCGTTATGTATTGCGCCTTGGCGTTGCCGGGATTGGCATGATGCAGGCGGGAATGCTGGCCATTGCGTTGTATGCGGGCGCTTTTCAGGGCATCGAACAGCAGTGGATAAATTTTTTGCGCTGGATCAGCGTGCTGGTCGCCACCCCGGTGGTGACGTATTCGGCGCAACCATTTTTTCTCGGCGCCTGGCGCAGTGTGCGCTGTATGCAGTTAACCATGGATGTCCCCATCGCCCTGGCGATAGGGCTGGCGTATATGGCCAGCTTGTGGGCGACCACGACGCAGGCTGGGGAGGTTTATTTTGATGCGGTGTCCATGCTCACCTTTTTTTTACTGCTGGGACGTTTTCTTGAGATGCGCGTGCGTTACCGCAACGAACTGGCGGCGGGACGTGCGGCCCGCTCACTGCCACTGACCGCGCTGCGGGTAACTGGTGCGCATTTGGAACGGGTACCGGTTAAATCATTGTGCGTCGGTGAAGTTATTCAGATTGGCGAAGGGGACACGCTACCCACCGACGGAGTCGTCGTTTCCGGATACAGTCAGGTGGTAGAAGCAGTGTTGACCGGGGAGCAACAACCCGTCGGTAAAGGACGCGGCGATCCGGTGAGCGCCGGCACGGTAAATACCAGCAATCGGCTCCTGGTTCGAGTCAGTGCGGTTGGCAGAGCCACCCGTTTGTCAGCCATTTTATCCATGCTGGATGCGGCGGTGGCGGAAAAGCCCAAGCAGGTCGCCGTGGCCGACCGCCTGGCGGGCTGGTTTGTGTTACTGGTGCTGGTGGTGGCCGCTTTGGTGTTTACGCTGTGGTGGTGGTTGGAACCAGAGCGCGCGCTGTGGGTGACTTTGTCCGTATTGGTGGTCACCTGTCCCTGCGCGCTGTCGCTGGCGACGCCGGTGGCGCTGGCGGTGGCTACAGGCCGTCTACAGCGAGAGGGGTTTCTGGTACGGCGCGGCCACGTCTTGCAAACCTTGCATGAGGTGACGCGAGTGATGCTGGATAAAACCGGCACCCTGACAACTGGGAAACTGATGGTCCAAAAGGTATTGACGCCGTCAATCGACAATTCACGGTCGCATTCGTCAACGCTGTGGAGTGAGATACCGGAGCCGCAGGACGGTGAAATCCTGGATATCGCCGCAGCACTGGAACAGGGTTGTCGCCATCCGATCGCCATGGCTTTGAATGACCGTGCCACCCCGGTGCAAACGCAACAACTTGAGCATACTGTCGGTGGTGGTGTGAGCGGGCTGATTGACGGGGAGCTGTATGCCCTTGGCAAAGCGGAGTTTGTCACCCAGGCGCTGGGGTTGACGCGGGTGTTTCCGCAGTTACAAATTCCCGCCGCGAACGGCGACGAGGCGCGCGGGGCGCAACCGCGAATTGTGGTGTATCTGGCCAACCACCGCGGCCCGGTGGCGGCGCTAATTCTGGTTGATGCCCTGCGTCCAGGAGCGGGCGCGATGGTGCGACGGTTTGCCCAACGCCAACTTGCGGTTGAGTTGTTAAGTGGCGATAGAGCTGAGAATGTATCCGAGTTGGCGACAATGCTCGGGATTGATACCTGGCATGGGAATAGCTCGCCGGCGGATAAGTTGGCGCATATTCGCGCTAGGCAGGCCGCTGGGGATGTGGTGCTGATGGTGGGTGACGGCATCAACGATGTGCCAGTACTGAGTGGTGCTGATATTTCCGTGGCGGTGGGTGACAGCACGGACTTCACCCGTCTGGCGGCCGACGCGGTCCTGATGAGCGGGAATTTGCATACGCTGGTGGCAGCGGTGGATGTGGCACATAAAACCGCTCACATTGTGCGGCAGAATATGTGGTGGGCAATATTTTATAATGCGAGTGCGTTGCCACTGGCGATGGCTGGCTGGGTCCCGCCGTGGGCAGCGGCAATCGGCATGTCGGCCAGCTCACTGCTGGTGGTGGTTAATGCCTTGCGATTGCGCGGCGGCGACATTCAGCGCAGCGCACCGGATATAGAGACAGGGCCAGCGCCGGCCCTGATAATCTGAGATCAGAGAAGTTTGCGCCGCGAAGGTTCTCCCATGGAAAGTTTGTATTTATTGATCCCCCTGTCCATCGTCGTGCTGGCAGCCAGTCTTGCGGTTTTTTTCTGGGCGGTTAAAAGCGGCCAGTACGAAGACCTCGACGGCGATGGTGAGCGGATCCTGTTTGACGAGGAAGTCGGCGGCGAGCGCTCCGCGGCTAATGAAGTGGCCGATCAGTCGGTAGCGGGTGCGATGCAGGGCGATCGTGCTAGCGGCATGCGACGCCCGGTTGCGACGGATGGGTGAGGACGCCGTGGCGGCACTCGCGGTGATGTTTGGCCTTGGATTGCTGGGCGCGGGCCACTGTGTGGGCATGTGCGGCGGCATAGCATCGGCATTGGGATTTGCGGGCGACCATGGCGCCGGGCGTTGGGTGCTGGCCTATAACCTGGGGCGTGTAGGCAGTTACGCGCTGGCTGGCGCACTGGTGGCTAGTGTGGGGGCGCTGGGGACCAAATATCTCGCGGCCGGACCCCTGTTACGCGTCGTGGCGGGGTGTCTGCTGATCGCAATGGGTTTTTATGTGACCGGTTGGTGGCGTGGACTGATCTGGTTGGAACAGGGTGGCCGTCTATTATGGCGACGATTACAACCCCTGGGGCAGCGGTTCTTGCCGGTGCGATCGACCGGCAACGGGGTGGCACTGGGGTTAATCTGGGGGTGGTTGCCCTGTGGGCTGGTGTACAGCGCACTGGCATTTGCCGCGACGGCGGGATCGCCGCTGATGGGGATGGCGCACATGATCGCGTTTGGCCTGGGAACCCTGCCGGCGATGCTGATGGCGGGCTTTGCCAGTGGCGCGCTCGCACGACAGCTGCAAAGGGTGGCATTGCGCCGCGTGTTTGCACTGTTGCTGGTCAGCTATGGCGTCTGGACGTTGCTCGCAGTGTTTGCGGAGCACTGGGGCCATCAGTCCTGATCGGGCGCCAGGGCTATCCGTTGGGCGCAACCGGGTGCGACACTTCGGGGATTGCGCTTGATGTTAGTCAATGTGCTGCCCCCGCGCAGGCGCTATAAATCCCCCGTAACTGTTATAAAACCCCTGCAACTATCACAACAATTGAACAGGCGTGCTTATGTTTGACCATATACCGGGGTTATTGCTGCGCCCGCGCGCACAGTGGAAAGCTATCGCGACGTTGAGCGACGCGCAAATCAAACGATTGCTCCCCTATCCCATCGTTATGGCGTTACTGCCAGCACTGGGTTTTTACGTGGGTACGACCAGGATCGGCTGGAGTATCACCGGGGTCGAAATGGTGCGGATCACGGAGGCTAGCGCGATTCCGCTCGTGGTACTTTTTTACCTGGCGTTGCTTGGTGCCGTGGTGTTTATCGGGTTGCTGTTGGACTGGATGTCGCAGACCTATCAGACCGCGTCATTTCCCATCAAGGGTGTGGTGTTGATGGGCTATGCCTGTACGCCGGTTTTTTTAGCCGGCGCTTTTGCCGCCTATCCGATATGGTGGCTGGATCTCGTATTGGCGATCGCGGCCTGTACCTACGCCATTTATCTGGTGTACCTGGGGGTGCCGGTAATGATGAAGGTCCCGTGGGACAGGGGTTTTCTGTATGCCAGCGCGGTGTTTACGGTGGCGCTGGTTTATGTGGTTGTGGTGCTGGTGGGCACGGCCATTATCTGGGAGTATATCGCGACGCCGGTGTTTGTCGATTGACCGGGGCCGTCAACGGGTGGTTAAAATTCAGGAAGTGCGGATGAGACTGTTGCATACGATGTTGCGGGTGGGGAATCTGGAGCGTTCCCTGGCGTTCTATACCGAACTGCTGGGAATGCAGTTATTGCGCAAAACGGATTTTCCGGAGGGGCGTTTCACGCTGGCATTTCTCGGCTATGGACCCGAGTCTGAAAATACCGTGCTGGAGTTGACGCACAATTGGGACACCGCCAGCTACACTCGCGGCAATGCTTACGGGCACATTGCAATTGGTGTCGAGGACGTCTACGCGACCTGTGCGGCGATTAAGGCCAAGGGGGGTAATGTGGTGCGCGAGCCCGGCCCGATGCAGCACGGTACAACGGTGTTGGCATTTGTGGAAGATCCAGATGGGTACAGGGTTGAATTGCTGTCGCTGTAGCGGTAGTGACCGACCGCTCGCAAGGCTCGACTTTCAGTCGCCATCGACCACTAATGGCGCCGCGCCGCGTTTTGCCCGCAACCAGTTGAGACTCTCATACACCTGGGGCAGTCGCACGACCCGACGCTCCAGGTGGAATTTTCCCGGGTAGTCGAGCAGAAGTATGCCCATTGCCATGGTGAGCAGTCCCTGACCTGGCAGAAACAGCATCAGGATGCCCCCCGATAGCAGTATCAGTCCAAGCGCGTTTTTGCCAATCAATACGCCCAGGCGGATGGCGGGATGGGTCTGTTTCCAGGGAGTGGGGCGGCGCTTTTCCCGCAAAAAATAGTCTTCGGGGATACGGCTGACCAGCCACGGCAGACTCAGCAGACTGGCAATAAAAGTAACAACCGACACGCCGGTCATCCATGCCAGCAACGCCTGGTGTTGGGAAAACCACTCGATCAAGGTGTATCCAGTGAGTAGGGCAGGGGCAGCAGGGTAACCGCCACAGGTGTGTCGGCGATGGTCAGATGCCGCTGTTGTGTGGCTTCCTGGGTGAGGACGGCCAGTATTTCCTGAGTGGTTGCGTTAGCCGCGGCGGCGAGCGCCACCTGGCCGACTTCCTGGGTGCTGTCGACGCCCGTGATCACCGCGCCCGGGTGACATACGTCAACGGTATCAACGGACAGGCGGTAGAGCCGCCGCTTGAGTTTGCCCAGGTACTGCATGCGCGCCACGATTTCCTGCCCCGTATAACAGCCTTTTTTGAAACTGACCGCGCCGAGGGCCTGGTAATTCAGCATTTGCGGCACAAATTCCCCACTGGTTTCGGGGCAAACTCCGGCAAATCCGGCGCGCACGTCGAGCAGTTGCCAGAACGGCAACCCGACTGCGGTAGCGTTCGCGGCAAGTTTTCGCCAGACGGCTGCGGCGTTCGCCTGCGCTACGACGACGATAAAACGCTCTGCAGCAATACGTATCAACGTGGCGAGCTCGCCCTCTACAGTCTGGTTGATAGCCCCGGGTATTTCTTCAAATAGCGTGGCGAGGGCGGCCGTTGAATGGGGTCCGGCTACGCCAAATTGCCGATAATCGTCACTGCAATCATGCAGCGAGGTTTTAGAGAACACCGCGTATTTACTCAGGGTGACGATGGTCGGCGGCACCAGTTCGCGGTGCATCAGCATCAATATCTGGTTGGTCTCACCCGTAGCGGGGGCGGTGGTGATAAGGCGAAAACTGGTGGTGACCCGCCCCTTGAGATTACAGATTGCCCCCGGGATGCTGGTGCTTCCATTCAGCGCGTTCACGTCGCAGGTCACCTGTCCCTGCAAAAATTTGGCGCTCTGCGCACCACTGAGAGATAACAGGCCCTGATCGCCAATATCCGTCAGGGTGGTTGTGGCGCCCAGCGTGGCATAGTCGCCCGCCGTTTCGCCGAAGGAGACAGTAATGCCGCGATCGAAGCGTCCGCCCTGCTGGGCGAGAAATTGATGCCAGCTATTCATAAGCGCCAGAGTAAAACAGGATCGTCATGGTAATCAGTTGCCCCTCGCAGTTCCACTAAAATTGGATCGATTCTCGTGGGCAGTCTCGCGATAGTATGCAGCAAAAATAAACGCTTGCGGGTGCGCAGACTCGGGGCGGAAGCTATCGCGGTGACAGGAGATGCGATTATGGCGGCAGCGGCTGAACTATCACTGCCACTTTAGTAAGATGACCGCTTTGGTTTTCGCAACCGGACGGTGGTATCTCCAATGGAACGACGCCTGTAATGGAACGCAACAAACTTTTTTGGGCCAGCCGGCGCGGTATGCTGGAACTCGATCTGATACTGCAACCCTTTGTCGATCGGGTTTACCCATCCCTGTCGCCGGAGGATCAGGCTCGCTATGTCCGGTTGCTACCCTGCGAAGACCAGGATTTATTCGGCTGGCTAATGCAACACCACATCCCCGCGGATGGGGAGATACGCCGTATCGTCGCTATCATTCGAGCTGCCCATGAACAGCAATCTTGACATCGCGCTGCAACCTTCCCGCTATTATTTGGGCTTATTAGGGCTGGTATACGGCGCATCCGCCAGTCTGTTGCTGCTACTGTCCCTATCCACGGCGCTGCGTTGGGGACTGCTGGCAGCGCTGGGTTGTGGGTTGATTATGGCGCGACAACGCCTGCGTTCAGTGGGGCGCATCGAGCGCCTGGCCTGTTACGGCGGGCGGTGGTCGGTGGTGCGGTCGGGCCGAACCTGGCCGCTGCGTCAATGCCAGGTCGCGTACTTGAGTAACTGGCTGATCGTACTCAGAATCAGGGAGACGGGTCGGCGCGTGATGGCGCTACCGCTGTTTCGCGATAGCTGTAACGGGGATGATTTTCGCCGCCTTGCGCTGTGGTGGCGCACGGTCGGGGCTGGTTCCGTCACCGTCGGCTTTACGTGATCAGTTTTTGCTGACGATAATTTCCTGATCGGCGAAATTCATGGGTACCAGAATGGTGTCCTTCGCCACGGGGGAGGGATCTGGGTAGTCGAGGGTGAAGTGCAGGCCGCGGCTCTCCTTGCGCAGCAGGGCGGAGCGAATCATCAGATCGGCAACCACCGCCAGATTGCGCAACTCCAGCAGATCGGCGCTAATCTTGTAATTACTGTAGTATTCCTGAATTTCCCGTTTGAGCATATCGATACGATGCGCGGCGCGCTCGAGGCGTTTGCGCGTGCGGACGATGCCGACGTAGTCCCACATAAAACGCCGCAATTCGTCCCAGTTGTGGGAAATCACCACGTCCTCGTCGGAGTGGGTGACGCGGGTGGCGTCCCATTCCTTGACGTAATTGGGCCTTTCGATCTGCGCGATGCGGGCGTTGATACTCGCCGCAGCGGAACGGGCGAACACCACGCACTCCAGCAGTGAATTGCTGGCCATGCGGTTGGCGCCATGCAGGCCGGTAAACGTGCATTCGCCGGCTGCGTAGAGATTTTCCAGATCCGTGTGGCCCTGCATATCCACCACAATGCCGCCGCAGGTGTAATGGGCCGCCGGCACCACGGGGATGGGCTCGTTGCAAATATCAATGCCATATTGCAGGCACTGCGCGCG
>JAYODD010000020.1:25491-30361 GCA_038106145.1 Gammaproteobacteria bacterium
GGAAATGGCTCTCGATAAAGTCGGCGGATTTATGACTGATGTCGAGAAACACGCAATCGTTGCCGAGGCGTTTCATTTCGTGGTCGATGGCGCGTGCGACAATATCCCGGGGAGCGAGTTCGGCATCGGGATGGAAGCGGGGCATAAAGCGCTCGCCGTCGGCGAGGCGCAACAGCGCACCCTCACCGCGCAGGGCCTCGCTGACCAGCAACGTTTTGGCCCGGGGGTGAAACAGGCAGGTGGGGTGAAACTGGTTGAACTCCATATTGGCAACCCGACAACCCCGTCGCCACGCTACCGCGATGCCGTCGCCGCTGGCGCCGTCGGGATTGCTGGTGTACAGATAGGCTTTACTCGCACCCCCGGTCGCAAGGGCGACGATTTTGGCCTGAAACAGACAGACTTCATCGCGGGCCCGATCCAGCACGTAGGCGCCATTGCAGCGTAATTTACGAGAACTGGCGTCCGCCTGGGTGGTAAGGTCGACGATAACGTGCTCGGTGAACACCTGAATGTTGGCGTGCTCGAGTACCCGTTCGGCGAGGGTGCCGGAAACGGCTTTACCGGTTGCGTCCGCAGTGTGCAGAATACGCCGGTGGTTGTGACCACCCTCTTGGGTGAGATGATATTCACCACTCGCCGCGTCGCGACTGAAGGAAACGCCCTGTGCAATAAGCCAGCGAATAGCGTCGGGGCCCTGGGAGACAACGAAACGCACCACGTCCTCGTGGCATAGCCCGGCACCTGCGCGCAGGGTGTCCTGGGCGTGGGCTTCGATACTGTCGGCCGGGTCGAGGACAGCGGCGATGCCGCCCTGGGCGAACCAGGTTGAACCGGTGCGCAGTTGGTCCTTGCTGATCAGGGCAACGCTGTAGTTGTCAGCCAGGTGCAACGCGAGCGTCATGCCAGCCGCACCGCTGCCAACGATGAGCACATCGTGGTAATAAGTTTTGTTGCTTTGCACCAGGCGAGTCCCTTAACTCCGGGTCGGGCATGATAGTATAGGCGTCGATAAAAACCTACATGGCGTCGCCCGAGTGATCGCGAACCAAACGGCGCCTTGATTGTCTAGTCTCACTTGTTTGGCGATCGCCGCGTGCGCACACAACAAGGATAAGGGGAAGTAAATGAGTGCCGACAAACCCCAGGATTCGGACAATGAGTTAGTCGTTCGCGTCCAGAAGGGCGACAAGCGAGCGTTTGATTTACTGGTATTGAAATATCAGTACAAGGTGCAGGCCATCGTGGGCCGTTTTGTACGCGATCGGGATGAGGTCGCCGATGTGGTGCAGGAAGCATTTATCAAGGCCTATCGCGCCATCCATAATTTCCGCGGCGACAGTCAGTTTTATACCTGGATGTACCGCATTGCCGTCAACACCGCGAAGAATTATCTGGGTTCCCGCAACCGGCGGCCGCCGAGTAACGACGTCGATGTGGACGACGCCGAGTTTTATGCGGGAGGCGACTCCCTGCGGGATGTAGATTCTCCCGAGAACCTGCTGGCGCGGGATCAGCTGGAGCGGGTGGTGGACGACGCCATCAAGAATTTGCCGGAGGACCTGCGCACGGCAGTTACCCTGCGGGAATTTGATGGGCTGAGTTACGAGGATATCGCGGCAGTTATGGACTGCCCGGTGGGCACGGTGCGTTCGCGCATTTTTCGCGCGCGGGAAGCTATTGAAATACAAATAAAATCCCTGCAGGATGGTTTACTGTAATTTGTTGAACCTTTTTGCAAAAGGTCGGTCTGATCAGCTGTGCGCGCGACTGCCAGGCCGGGCACGTTGACAAAAAGTTATCCACAGGGCCTGTGCCGAACGCGCGTCCAACAGAGTGTGTTATAACGTGCCACCTTTGACGACACCGCTATTGAGCATGACTAAAAAGGTAAAAACTCCATGAGCCAGCCCGATAACAATGTCCGTGAGTCCTTATCCGCATTAATGGATGGAGAAGCAAACGAACTGGAGGCCCGCCGCGTTTTACAGACTCTGCCTGCCGACGCACAGTTACGCGATTCATGGCATCGCTACCATTTGGCTGCGCAGGCGATGCGCCGCGAGCTGCCGGTGCAATTGGTGGATTTTTCCAGCCAGATTAGCGCGGCGATAGAGGCTGAAAAGTTATCCACAGGCACGTTCAATACGGTTAAAAAATATTTTTCGCCGATAGGGCGGGCCGCCATTGCGGCCTCCGTTGCGGTGGTCGCGATTGTGGCCAGCCAACATTTCTATTTTAACGCCGCAACTAATGATCTGGGGAACAGCGCGCTGGCCGCAGCGAAACCTGGTGCCAGTGGTGAGTACCGCGCCGAATACCAGGTGCCAGCCGGATTTCAGGCGCCCATTGTCAGCGCGCGCAATGTCAGCACCGGGGCTGTTGCCAGCACGCATGAACCACGGGCTTTGTTAGTCTTAAATCAGCCGCGCCCCGACGCATTGACGGAGCGACAAATAGAGCACTATCTCAACCAGATGATGCAGGCTCATACGGAGCAGGCGTCACTCAACTCTAGCCAGGGCATGCTGCCTTTTGCGCGTCTGCCGCAACAGCAGGATGGCCGCTAACGGCCATATATTGAACCCGATTCGAGGAGAGCCTTTGCGCATGGGGCGATGGTTTGCTGTGGCTGCGGTTCTGTCTGGCGTGGTTGCGGGGTCGGCCTGGGCGGTTGGCGACAAAAACTCCGTTGAGGGTTTGCTGGCACAAATGGCGGAGGCGGGCCGTACGCTCAATTATCGCGGAACGTTTACCTACGAATATGGCGGTGCTCTGAAGGCCATTAGAATAGTCCACGGCGTCAGGAACGGGCGGGAGTTTGAGCGCCTGGTCCATCTCAATGGAGCTCCTCGCGAAATTATTCGGCAGGGCAATGCGGTTGAGTGCCGACGCATCGGCGACCTGTTATTGCGCGGTGAGGCGGCGGGCGTTAAGGGCTGGGCTCATCAACCCCTCGCGGGTTACTACAACTTGTTTCACCGTGGTGAAGATCGCATCGCGAATCGCCAGATAACGGTAATTCACCTGGTGCCGAGGGACGAGTATCGCTACGGTTATATTGTTGGGCTGGACGCACAAACCGGGTTGTTGATGCAGCTCATTCTGGTGGCAAACGGGGACAGGGCGTTAGAACGTTTTCAATTTACAGACATTGAGATCGGGGCGTCGATTAGCGCAGCGGAGTTGTCTGCCGATCAGTCGAGCCGGTCTGTCGCGGAATTGGACGGCACGCCCTGTAGTACCAGTGCAACGGATGCCGTCGCTAATGTAGCGTCAGGTGTGGCCTGGCGCGGCGACTGGATTCCTCCCGGGTTTGTGCGGGCGGGGATGGCTGCTGGCGACACGACGCCATCGGCATTGTATACCGATGGCCTGGCGGCTTTCTCAATTTTTGTGGATGCGCAGCCACCCGTGGGTGTGCCAGTGGTACAGGCACAGCGCGGCGCCACCGTGGCGCACATGTCTCGGGTCAGCTTTGCCGGCCAGCCCTATAATATTTGTGTGGTTGGGGAAATTCCCAAGCATACTGCCCAGCGGATTGCCGAGTCCGTACAGTTGGGGCCGTCAGGCGTCGGCAATGATTGAAGAAACGGGAACGATCGTGGCATGCGGGGTCGACCATATCTGGGTAGAAACCGTACAGTCCTCGGCCTGCGCGACCTGTGCCGGTGAAAGGGGTTGTGGGCAGCGTGTGCTGAGTAAATTAACCGGCAAAACAACACTAATCCGCGTGCTTATGGACCGGCATGCTGATTGTTCGCTGCGCGTGGGCGATGTCGTCAGTATCGGCATACCGGAAAACGTGGTGGTAGGAGGATCGTTGTTGGTGTATGCCGCGCCACTGGCAGGCTTGCTGGGCGGCGCCTGGTTTGGCCAAAGTTGGTTTGCCGACGACGTCTGGGTGGCGTCGATGGCCGCTGCGGGGTTATTCGCTGCTGGCGTGGCGGTGCGCTTGTTGGCCTGGCTGCTGCGTAATCGGAGCGCTATACAACCCGTTCTCCTGTCAGGGCAGGGTGCGGCGCGCACCACGGCGTGACACGGAAATAATCGACAAATATCGCGGCGTTGGGGCTTGATATTTATGTGTTGCGTAACTATTTATTCACCAGCGATGCCAAAATTTTGTATGCGAGGCTGTTGTCAGGAGGCCTGGAAAGATGATGAGACAATGTAGTACGGCTCTTGTGCTGGGGTTTTTTTGGGTGGCGTCGGTTGCTGCCGAGCTACCGAATTTCACGCAACTGATCGAGAAAAACTCACCGGCCGTGGTAAAAATAAATACCGTGGAGAGGACGTCGCTACGCCGCGGGCAACAACTACCCCCGGATATGCCGGATATTTTTCCCGATTTTTTCGAACAGCGACGGATGCCTGAACGCAAGGCATATTCGATGGGCTCCGGGTTTATAATTTCCCGGGACGGCTATATTTTAACCAATAACCATGTGATAGACGGGGCCAGCGAGATTAACGTGCGGTTGATTGACCGCCGCGAATTTCCCGGCAAGGTAGTGGGCGTCGATCCGCGCTCGGATCTGGCGTTGATAAAAATTGACGCGCAGGAGTTGCCTACGGTCAAACTGGCGGCAGCCGATACCTTGAAAGTTGGCGAGTGGGTGGTGGCGATCGGCTCGCCCTTTGGCCTGGATTACTCGGCGAGCGTGGGTATCGTTAGCGCTATCGGCAGGAGTATTCCCACCGAGCGGGGTGAGGATTATGTTCCTTTTATTCAAAGCGATGTGGCGATCAATCCTGGCAATTCCGGTGGTCCGCTGTTTAATCTTGCGGGCGAGGTAGTTGGCATCAATTCGCAGATCTATACGCGCTCGGGTGGCTCCATCGGATTGTCGTTTGCAATCCCCTCCAG
>JAYODD010000020.1:30371-31974 GCA_038106145.1 Gammaproteobacteria bacterium
ACCAAGGGTCGGGTGGATCGCGGCTGGTTGGGCGTTTACATTCAGGATGTAGATCGGGATCTGGCAAAATCTTTGGGTTTGAGCAAGCCCCAGGGTGCGCTGATCGCCCAGGTTGAAAAGGACGGACCGGCGGAGAAGGCGGGAATCAAAGCGGGCGACGTGGTGATTGAGTTTAACAATCAGCCGATCGAAGATGCCAGTGACCTACCCCACACCGTGGGGCTGATGTCGCCCGGCAGCAAGGCAACCGCGGTGTTGATGCGCAAGGGGCGCAAACGCGAGGTGGCGGTGCAGGTGGGCAAACGGCCAGGAGAGGACGAACCGCCAACTTTTGCCGCGAGCGCCGCTGGCGACCGCATCGGACTGGAAGTCGAGCCGGTAGAAGATAATTTGCGCCAGAACTGGAATATAACCGGGGGCGTGGCCATCAGACAGGTCTATCCCGACTCCCCCGCAGAGATCGCCGGCCTGCAACCCGGTGATATCATAGTGCAGCTCGGTTACAAGGTAATCTCTGACATGAACGATTACCATCAGGTACTGGCTGAGCTACCCAATAATACGCCGGTGGCGATGCGCTTTTTCCGGCGGGGCAGATCAATCTTCCGTACCATCGAAATAGACTGAGCGCAGGAAGCGGCGCGTCGCGCGTTTCGGTCGTTCGTAGCGCCTCGGGGGCAAATGCGCTAGACTTCGCGTCGTCGCGCATCCTGCCCCATTGTTACGGAACGAAAGCATCAACGTGCCCACCCTCAATCATATTCGAAATTTTTCGATCATCGCCCATATAGATCACGGAAAATCCACCATCGCCGACCGTTTTATTCAGTTTTGCGGCGGTCTTGAGGACCGGGAGATGGCGGCCCAGGTGCTCGACTCCATGGATATTGAGCGCGAGCGCGGCATCACCATCAAGGCGCAGAGCGTGTGTTTGCATTACACCGCCCTGGATGGCAACACCTATCAGCTGAATTTTATCGATACACCCGGCCATGTGGATTTTTCCTACGAGGTGTCCCGCTCGCTGGCGGCGTGCGAGGGCGCCCTGCTGGTAGTGGACGCGGCCCAGGGGGTGGAGGCCCAGTCCGTCGCCAACTGTTACACGGCGATCAATCTGGGCCTGGAGGTGATTCCGGTGCTCAACAAGATCGATCTGCCCCAGGCGGAGCCGGAGCGGGTGGCGGCGGAGATCGAAGATATTATCGGCCTCGATGCCAGCGAGGCGGTACGCTGCAGTGCAAAAACAGGTTTTGGCATTCAAGCCGTGCTGGAACAGCTGGTAGCGCGCATACCACCGCCACAGGGAGATGTTAACGGGTCTTTACAGGCGCTGATTATCGATTCCTGGTTTGACAATTATCTCGGTGTAGTATCGTTGGTCAGAGTGGTGCAGGGCACCCTGCGCTCCAAGGACAAAATTATTTCCAAGGTGATTGGCAAGACCTATACGGTTGATGCAGTTGGGATTTTCACCCCCAAGCGTAAGGAAACCGGGGTGTTACACGCCGGCGAGGTCGGGTTTCTGGTTGCCGGCATCAAGGACATTCATGGTGCGCCGGTGGGTGATACATTCACCCACGCCCGCACGCCCGAAGTGCCGGCC
>JAYODD010000021.1:0-18192 GCA_038106145.1 Gammaproteobacteria bacterium
ACTCTATTTCATCATTAATTTATTCGATGCTGTTTTTGATAATCATTGATGCCTATACATTTAATAAAATTGTTGGTGTTATCTTATTTTTAAGTACAACATTTTTAGCACCAATATTTGGATCAAATCTTGCTGGAGAGCTATTTCCAATAACAATTGAAGTCTTTTTTATATCTTTTCTTTTACCTTATTAATGTGTTGAATGTCGTAACCGGTGAGAACATCAAAGATCTCCCGACCAATATGAGCACTATCGATTCTGGAATTACCTCCCGTTTTGCCCAATGGTACATGCGCGATGGCGACGTGCTGGAGCAGAGCCGGGTAGTGGTACCGCTGTTTATGTTAATTCTGGCAGGACTACGTGGCATCGGCTTTTTAATTGGCAATTATGGCATGAGCTATGTTTCTCAGTCGATTGTCGATGGGTTGCGCAATGAGGTTTTTGACAAGTACACGCGAATGCCGAGTGCTTATTTCGATCAAAACATGAGTGGCCACCTGGTGGCCCAGTTAACGTTTCACGTCGGTCAGGTAATGGGAGCCGTGACCAGTGCGCTCAAGGTGATTTTGCGCGAGGGCGCGCTGGTCATTGGGCTACTGATATACCTGATTTATTTAAACTGGCGCCTGGCACTGATTTTTCTGGTGATCATGCCGGTTATCGCGTTCATCATCAATTCAGTCAGCAAGCGCTTTCGGCGCTTAAGCAAACGTATTCAAAGCGCGGCGGGGGAGATCACCCACGTTGCGCAGGAAACCGTAGCGGGCTATCGGGAAATGCATCTGTTTGGCGGTACGGATTACGAACGCAAACGCATGTATCACGCGTCCAAAACCAACCGGCGTCAAAATTTAAAACTGGCGCTTACCGAAGGACTGAGTACGCCGGTGATTCAGTTATTGCTTGCCGGGTCCCTCGGTCTGTTGATCTGGCTGGCACTGACGCCGGAAATTATTGCTTCGATGACCACGGGAGATTTCACCAAATTTTTGTTTACCGCATCGTTGCTGGCCAAACCGATACGCCAGATCACGCAAATCAACAGCACCATTCAACGGGGTATCGCTGCCGGTTCTACGTTGTTTGAAACCCTGGACGGGATTGAGGAGCAGGATACCGGGACCGTCGAGCAGGAGCGGGTAGCGGGGCGATTTGAATTCAAACAGGTTAATTTTGGCTATAGCAGGGGAGACCGGGTTCTGCACGACCTGACGTTTTCCGTGGAATCCGGAGAAAGTATCGCCCTGGTGGGCCCCTCCGGGGGCGGTAAAACATCACTGGTCAGTTTGATTCCCCGATTTTATAACTACCAGAGCGGGCAGATTTTGCTGGATGGCACGGAGATTACCGAATATAGCCTTAAAAATCTGCGCCAGCAGATCGCATTGGTCAGTCAGCACGTCACGTTGTTTAACGACACCGTGTACAACAATATCGCCTATGGCGAGTTGAAGTCCGCCTCCCGGGAACAAGTGTATGAGGCGGCGCGTATGGCTTATGCCCTCGAGTTTATCGAGACTCTTGCCGACGGCTTTGACACGCTTATTGGCGACGACGGCGTGATGTTGTCCGGAGGACAGCGGCAACGTTTGGCCATCGCACGTGCCCTGCTCAAGGATGCGCCCATTTTGATTCTCGACGAGGCGACCTCAGCCCTCGATAGTAAGTCGGAAAGTTATATACAATCTGCGCTGGAAACCGCGATGCGCGGTCGCACGACCTTCGTGATCGCTCATCGACTCAGTACCGTTGAAAAAGCCGATCGAATTATGGTGCTGGATAAAGGGCGAATCGTGGAGCAGGGCAGCCATCAAAAGCTGCTGGCGGAAAACGGGCGCTATGCGCAGCTGTATCGACAACAATTTTCCGATCAAGTGGTGTAACGGTGCGCGCCATCGAGCGGGCCTGGTATCGCCCTCATGGCTGGACGCTCGCGCTACTGCCGCTGACAGCGATTTTTTACACCGTCGCCCGTGTACGGCGCTGGGTACTGTGCCGTCGGTATAGTCGCAAACAGTTTCCGGTACCGGTTATTGTGGTCGGCAATATCGCGGTTGGCGGCACCGGAAAAACACCATTAATCATCGCCCTGGTAGAACAGTTACGCGCGCGGGGATATCGCCCCGGCGTCGTGAGTCGCGGTTATGGGGGTGCCGTAAACGGACAACCGCACCAGGTAACGGCGGATAGCGCGGTGGAATTAGTCGGTGACGAGGCGGCGTTAATCGCCAGGGCAACGGACTCCCCGGTAGTGGTCTGCAGGGATCGACGCAAGGCTATCGCCGAGTTATTGAGGAGCAGTGATTGCGATCTGGTGTTGAGTGACGATGGTTTGCAACACTATCGCATGTATCGCGATATGGAGATCGCGGTGGTTGACGGCTCGCGTGGTTTTGGTAATGGCTACTGCCTGCCTGCGGGACCGCTACGGGAACCCGTAGCGCGTTTGCGTGGCGTCGACGCGGTCGTCTTTAATGGTGATCCCGCTCGTGCGGGCGCGGTCTGGGCGGACAGCTATGCCATGCAGGTGCGACCCACCCGCTTTCGCCATCTTGCCAGCGGCAGGACCTGCTCGCTCCATGACTGGAGTCTGGCCAAAACGGTACACGCGGTGGCCGGCATTGGCAATCCACAACGCTTTGCCGATACCCTGACGCAATTGGGTTTTAACGCGACATTGCAAACTTATCCCGACCACTATAAATTTCGCCGAACGGATTTTCAGTATGCGGACGGTGCTCCCGTTATCGTCACCAGCAAGGACGCGGTTAAGTGTGAAGCCTTCGCCGACCATCATGTCTGGGTGCTCGAGGTCACGGCTGACGTACCCGAGGCCCTGCTCAACGACATCGAAGATCATCTAATAAAACAGTTTAATTAAATTTGGTAATCTATTGAAATATAAATATATTATTGTAATTCCGTCCCGTTATGGTTCCAGTCGTCTCGAGGGCAAGCCGCTAAAAGATATTGCCGGGAAAACCATGATCAATCGGGTCTACGAGCAAGCGGCGAAAACCACCGCCGAGCGGGTGCTGGTGGCGACGGACGATCAGCGCATCGCCGATGCGGTAGCAGCATTCGGCGGCGAGGCAGTCATGACAGCGACTACCCATAGTTCGGGTACAGACCGACTCCACGAGGTGGCGGAGCGCTTTGGCTTCGCGGACGACACCATTATTGTCAATGTGCAGGGCGATGAGCCTCTGATTCCGCCCCAGGTGATTGACCAGGTGGCTCGCAACCTGGCGGAGCGCCCCCGGCTGGGGGTCGCGACCCTGTGTGCAAACATCGCGACCTATGCGGAGTTTACCAACCCCAATGTGGTCAAGGTGGTAACCGATGCGGACCATCTGGCACTGTATTTTAGCCGGGCACCCATACCCTGGCCTCGGGACCATTTTATGGATGGACTCCAGACTTTACCGCAAACATTCATGGCGCAACGTCATATTGGCTTGTATGCCTATCGGGTGCGGACGCTCAAGCAATTTGTACGCTGGCCAGTCGCACCGCTCGAAAAAATGGAAGCGCTCGAACAACTGCGTTTTTTGTGGCACGGCGAGGCGATACATGTCGCGGCAGCCAATGCGCCGGTACCTGGGGGCGTCGACACTCTCGATGATCTGCAGCGGGTGACGGCGTTATTGCGGCAGGAACAGGTTCAGTGACGGGGTTTTTGGTGTGCGAGAAGAACGAGATTCTTTGCCCGTGACCCCCGCGCTGGATATTCAACAGAATGTCGCCCTGACGACTTATAACACGTTGGCCCTGGCTTCCCGGGCAGAGTATTTTTGTCGCGTGACCACCACCGAATTGTTACGCGAAGCGCTGGATTGGGCGCGCAACAAGCGTTTGTCGGTGACCTGCCTGGGTGGCGGCAGCAATGTCGTACTGGCCGGAGATTTAAAGGGGCTGGTGTTAGTGATCGATATTGGTGGTTTGCAGGTTGTCGACCACAACGACGGTACGGTGCAGGTGTCGATCGGTGCCGGGAATAACTGGGACGAGACGGTACGGCATTGTCTGGCTCGTGGCTGGTACGGCCTGGAGAACCTTGCGCTCATTCCCGGCAAGGCCGGGGCCGCACCGATTCAGAATATCGGGGCCTATGGTGTAGAGCTGAGTGAGTCGTTGCGGGCGGTGCGGGCTGTTGAGATAGATACTGGTGAAATACTGACTCTGGCGAACGCCGACTGTAGTTTTGGTTATCGCGATAGCATTTTCAAAGGCTCGTTAGAAAATCGCGTGGCCATCACGGAAATTACACTTGACCTCACAACAACACCACACTTACGTCTCGATTATCCGGCCCTGGCGCGGGAAATTGGCGGACTATCTTCACCATTGACTGCCGAGCTTGTGTATGAAGCGGTGTGTTCCATTCGTCGCCGAAAATTGCCCGACCCGGCGGTATTGCCCAATGTGGGTAGCTTTTTTAAAAACCCACTGGTTGGTCACGATGTCGCCGCAGCGTTGCTGGTTGAGCACCCGGAACTGGTGTGTTTTCCCCAGGATGACGGTCGCGTCAAACTCGCCGCGGGTTGGCTTCTGGAGCACGCGGGCTGGAAAGGGCGACGCTGCGGAGGCGTCGGCGTCCACATGGACCAGGCGTTGGTACTGGTGAATTATGGAGGCGGTAGCGCGCAGCAAATTCTTGCTCTGGCCACGGAGATTCGCGCTGATATACAAAAACGATTTGGAGTAAACCTGGAACTTGAACCGAAAATTTTGGGCCTGTGAGGCGCCTGTCGCCAGCCAGTATCTGCAACCAGCGGTTTAATCGAGAAACTGTGAATCAACTTACCCTGCTCAATGAGTTCGACAACATGTGGCTTCCGGGTGGTGGGTCGCTGCATCTCTGGCCGCGATTTCTCGATAGCGAAAGCGCCGATACCTTGCTAAATAACTTGTTACACAAGGTAGCGTGGGAGCAAAGTCGCATAGTGATTGGTGGTCGGCAACACCTGATTCCGAGAATGAATGCGTGGTTTGGCGATGCCAACGCCCATTACGGCTATTCGGGAGCGCGCCTGACAAGGCAGGACTGGTTTCCGGAGTTGGCGTTGGTGAGAGAGAATATTTGCAAACTCACCGGCTTAACCTTTAACAGCGCGCTGTTAAACCTCTATCGCGACGGACGGGACAGTGTCGCCTGGCACAGTGACGACGAACCGGAGTTGGGAGCGGATCCGCTTATCGCTTCGTTGAGTCTCGGCGCCACGCGACGTTTTGATTTGCGCACCAAAACGACCGTGGGGCGGCGACAAATTCAGATACCGTTGATCCACGGCTCACTTTTGTTGATGGGGGCCGGTACCCAATGCGTATGGCAGCATCGCATAGCCAAAACAACTGGCGCGGTGGGACCACGGGTTAACCTGACGTTGCGTAATATTCTACGCGTGGTGTAATAGTGGGCAAAATGTTAGTCTCTCGATGGTGTGTTTTTGGGTGAGGGCATTTTTTGCTGAAAGTTATCGTAATTGACGACCACGACCTGGTGCGTCTGGGAATTTGTGGATTATTAGGGCAAATTGCCAACGTCGAGGTGGTGGCGCAAGGAGCGAGCGGGGAAGAGGCGCTCGCCCTCGCTCGGGAATATCAGCCCGACATTGTGTTTATGGATATCCGTATGCCCGGCATCGGCGGACTGGAGGCGACGCGACGTCTGCTGTTGGCCAATGCCGCGCTGAAGGTGGTTGTGATCAGCGCGCTTAACGACGAAATGTATCCAACGCAGTTACTCAAGGCCGGGGCGGCGGGCTATATCACTAAAAATGCCGACGCCAATGAAATTGAGGAAGCCTTGCGGACGCTGGCTGATGGACGCGTGTATGTCAGTCCCGCCATCGCGCAAATGATGGTGGTACACGGCCTCTCCGGTAATCAAAAACTGTCGCCATTGGCACAACTTTCCGAGCGTGAACTACAGATTGCACAAATGATAACCAGTGGTCACCGCGCTAACGAAATTGCGGGGGTGTTGAATATCAGTCCCAAGACGATCAACACCTATAAATATCGAATTTACGAAAAACTCAACGTCAGTAATGATGTTGAGTTGACGTTGGTCGCCGTAAAATACGGACTGGTTAATCCCAGTGAAGTGATATGACGGTCGCTGGCGATTACTTTAATTGACGACGAACGGTATTTGTCCGCGATTCAGTACGATGGCCTTTGATTCAAAAACATTTCTTAAAAACCTGACCGCGCTCCCCGGAGTTTATCAAATGCTCGACGCCCGCGGGCAGGTTCTGTACGTCGGCAAGGCTGGCAGCCTGCGTAACCGGGTCAGCAGTTACTTTCGAAAAACCGGTCTTACACCGAAAACCGCGATGCTGGTCAGTCGCATTCACAGTATCGATGTGACTGTGACTGAAACCGAAGTGGAAGCGTTGATTCTTGAACAAAACCTGATCAAACAATATCGACCTCCGTTCAATATTTTACTGCGCGACGACAAATCCTATCCGTATATTTTCCTCGCAACCCAGGACGACTTCCCGCGTATTAGCGTCCACCGCGGCGCCAGACGGGGCAAGGGTATTTATTTTGGGCCTTATCCCAGCGCATCGTCAGTCAGGGAAAGCCTGGGTTTTTTACAAAAAACCTTCAGGGTGCGCCAGTGTGAGGATTCTTTTTTTAAAAATCGCACGCGCCCCTGTCTGCAGTATCAGATCAATCGTTGTACGGCGCCCTGCGTCGGTCTGATCGACAAAGAGCACTATGCACGGGATGTGCGGCGCACCCGCATGTTTCTGGAAGGCAAAAACCAGTCGTTGATGCGCGAGTTAGAGCACGGCATGGACGCAGCGGTGGAGCGTCTGGCGTTTGAGGAAGCAGCCGTATGTCGCGATCAAATAGCTGCGTTGCGCGAAGTGCAGGCACAACAGGTGATTGAGTCCGGGCGAGGAAATGTCGACGTCGTGGCGTGCGCTATTGATGGCGGCGAGGCCTGCGTACATATATTGTATATCCGGCATGGCCGTATACTGGGCAGCCGCAGCTTTTATCCGAAAATTCCGCTGGACACGGAAGACGCGGACGTCCTCGCCGAATTTATACCTCAACACTATCTGAAAATGCGTGGTGGCGCTGATATTCCAGGGGAAGTTATTTTGAGTGAAACTCCGGCGGATAAAGCTGTGCTGGAAAAGGCGCTGTCCAGCGCGGCACAACGGCGCGTAGTGCTGAAGTCGCCGCTGCGGGGTACCCGCGTCAAATGGCTGGAGCTGGCAAAACGCACCGCGCAACAAAATTTGACGGGCCGCTTGGCAGCGCAACGGGCGGTGGATAATCGAGTGAACGCGCTGTCTCAGCTGCTTGCGTTGACACGGGTGCCAGAACGCCTGGAGTGCTTCGATATTAGCCATAGTAGCGGCGAGGCGACGGTCGCGTCGTGTGTGGTATTTAATCGGGAAGGCCCACTAAAAACGGATTACCGGCGGTTTAATATTTCCGGCATCCGGGGCGGAGACGATTACGCAGCGATGGAACAGGCGCTGCGCCGACGCTACGCACGCTTGCGAGCAGACGAGGCAGTACTACCCGACGTGCTGTTTATCGATGGTGGCAAGGGGCAGTTGCGCGTGGCGCGCAAAGTGCTCGACGAGCTGGAAATCGAGGCAGTGACTTTGGTGGGCGTGGCAAAAGGCAGCAGTCGCAAGCCGGGGCTGGAAACCCTGCTACTTTGTACCGTGGGCACTGAGCGCGAGATTGTACCGGATGCGGCCAGCTTGCTGCTGATTCAACAAATCCGTGATGAAGCTCATCGTTTTGCCGTTACTGGACATCGTCAGCGGCGGGACCGTCAGCGCCGCACATCGGTGCTCGAAGGAATTCCGGGCGTGGGTCCGCGGCGCCGGCGGGAGCTATTGCGCTTTTTTGGCGGCAGTTCGGCGGTGGCCAAAGCGAGCGTCGCCGATCTGATGCGGGTGCCAACAATTAATCGAAAAGTCGCAGAAACTATTTACAGCATTCTGCACAACGAGTAACGTGCGCAGCAACTGACGGATTCTCACCCTATGTACAATTTACCCAATTTAATCACGTTGCTGCGCATCGTGCTTATTCCCCTGCTGGTGATTGTTTTTTATTTACCGTGGGAATGGCGATATGTCGCCAGCGGGGCGATATTTGGGCTCGCGGCTATTACCGACTGGCTGGACGGTTACCTCGCCAGACGATTGAACAAAACTACGCCATTTGGTGCGTTTCTGGATCCCGTTGCTGACAAGTTGATTGTCGCGGTGGCGTTAGTCGTATTACTGCAAAGCCAGGCAACCACCTACTTTGCAATAGCGGCCATGATCATCATAGGCAGGGAAATAGTGGTGTCTGCGCTACGGGAGTGGATGGCAGAAGTGGGTAAACGCGCCAGTGTGCGTGTCTCCAATTTGGGTAAGGTGAAAACAGGTTTTCAAATGGTTGCGATTATCGTCTTGTTAACCTTTAACCCGGCAGCGTTTCCGCTCATGCATACTCTCGGTCTGACGTTGTTATACGTGGCGGCGATGTTGACTATCTGGTCAATGCTGTTGTATCTGAAAATTGCCTGGCCAGAATTTCAAAAACATTCTTAACACCAGCAAATCCGCCTGAAATACCGAAAATTAGCCCCTTCAGCAGAGTAAATGACTGTTCATCCACCGGGTCGTCGGGTACAATTTCGCCTCTTTTGGGCTGGGTGGCAGAGTGGTCATGCAGCGGACTGCAACTCCGTGTACGCCGGTTCGATTCCGACCCCAGCCTCCAATATGACAGTGGCAGCCGCAAGGCGGAACGAATGTTCCGTGGCAGAGCTGGCGGCTAAGCGGCGATTCATCGGGACCAACGGTAATTTAACGGTCGCGGTGCGGTGGTATTCAGGTCGGATGGCGTGCGAGTCAGAGTTGACCAGAAGTCTGGCGAACGAACAATAATATAATCGTTGTTATGTACTTGATTTGCCCGGGTGGCGAAATTGGTAGACGCAAGGGACTTAAAATCCCTCGGCTGGTAACGGCCGTGCCGGTTCGACCCCGGCCCCGGGCACCAACAGCTTGTGACTCTCGCAACAATCACGTTGAAAAATTTTTGCGTAACTGCGCGTCCGCCACATGTCTAACGTGGGATAGGGTAGACTAACCGGACACTATATCTCTCAATGGGAGCGGCTCACGTAGGTCTGGAGCTGAAGCCATTTTGCGTTGATCGCTGGAATAAGCAGGAGGTTGCGGTGGGGGAGCTGGATGGTAAGGTGGCGATTGTCACCGGCGGTGCCAGCGGTATTGGCGAAGGTGCGGTGCGCCTGTTTGTGCAAGAAGGCGCGCGGGTTGTCATTGCCGATATGCAGGCTGAACGGGGCCTGGCACTCGCTAAATCCCTCGGCGAAAACGTGCAGTTCATTCCCGTGGAGGTGCGCCAGGAAACCCAGGTTGCCGCTGCAGTTGATTTGGCAATATCCCAGTGGGGGCGCCTCGACTGTATCTTCAATAATGCCGGATTTGGCGGCGTGCTGGGGCCGTTGGAGGAAACCCCGGTCGATGAATTTGACATGACTTTCGAGGTGCTGGTGCGAGGTGTTTTCTTAGGTATGAAGCACGCTGCGCCGGTAATGAAGCAACAGGGCTTTGGCAGTATTATCAATACAGCGAGTATCGCTGGTCTGGTGGCCGGTTACAGTCCCCACGCTTACGCAGCGGCAAAGGCCGCCGTGATTCAGCTTACCAAATCGGTTGCAATGGAACTGGGCGAGCACAATGTACGGGTCAACTGCATTTGCCCCGGTTTTATTGCCACGCCTCTTGCGGCAAATACCGTTGGCAAAGCCGACGAGCTGATCGAAAAGTCGTTACCAGCTTTCACCGAAGCGCAAGCCATTCCGCGCGCGGGAAGACCCGTGGATATAGCGCAGATGGCCTGTTGGCTGGCGGGAGACCGCTCTACGTTTGTCACGGGGCAAAGTTTTGTGGTGGATGGTGGATTTGCCGTGGGGCAAAAGTGGGCGGACCAGCCGGAATTCCAGAAAACATATCACCCCATTAAAGTCTACCGGCCGAATTAACCTTCTGCCGAACGTGCTCTGTCTCCCACTATCGACTATGGCGCAACCCCGCTTAAGGGTGTTTTCAATTTGCGCCTGGAGAAAGGCCCTTTTCAAATAGGGCCACCATTTCTTTTGCGATCTGCTGCGTGGTCATGGGCCCGTCAATCTGGTACCACTTGGTCATCCAGTTCATCGCGCCAAAGATGGCAAAGCAGGTGATTTTCGGGTCACATTTACGCATGGAACCATCGCTGATGCCGATGGTAAGGATTTCCCGCAAGACGCTATCGACCTTTACATACAGCGGTTCGATTTTTTTCTGATACTTAAGTGACAGCGGTTCCGGCCCGGGGTGGGCGAGGCAGCGGCCAAATTCGTCATCAAATATTGAAGTAACAAGGTAAATAAATTGTTTAAATTTCTCGATACCTGGAATAGGAGTTTTGAGAATTTTTGACGAGTTTTCAAGTAATTGGGTGATGGCCGTAAGCAGGCACTGGTACAGAATATCCTCTTTGTTTTCCACGTAATAATAAAGCGTGGGTTTGGTCACCTGGAGCTCCAGCGCCAGGTCATTGAGAGAGGTCTCGCGAAAGCCGTTCTGATTGAACAGATTGCCCGCGGTGCGCAGGATCGCCAAGCGTTTCAACTGATGCTGTTCGTCGCGGCTTTGTACACTTTTGCCCCAGCGCGTTTTACCGGTGTTGTTTTTGAGGGCCATGGATTTTCCAGTAAGCAGGTTGCAATTGAGGCCCAGTATACGCCAATTATCGCCGTTGTTGCCAGTTAGGGTAAGAAATATTAACTGAACGGTACATAACCTTAATCAAAGATTATTTATTTAGTACTATAGTTAATTTCCATATTTTACATATAGTTAATGTTACTTAATGAAAAATAACATTAATTAATATTTTGACTGATGTGGTGGGGAGCCGCTTCTTATGGCCTCTGTTAACTGTATACCCCTTGGTAGAGGACCCTTATCGGGAGGTCAATTGTGGGGTGGACCATCGCGCGGTTTTGGCACCTAAACCAGGCGTAAGCGCGGTTGCGACCAGGCTTTTGCAACTAATTAATTGCACCAGATCGCCGGTCTGATACTTACGGTTATTATAGCCAAGTCTTATAATGTGCCCATTGTGCATGACTAAACGCGCTAGGCGGTGGGGAAATGATGGTGGTTGAGGGAAGGAAATGATTGATAAATCGTATCTTGGCAGGACTTTCCCGCCGTTGAGCGTGGATGTCGAAAAATGGCAACTGCAGTTCTTTGCCAAGGCAGTTGGGGAAACAAACCCGATCTACTTTGACGAGACGGCCGCTCGGGCTGAAGGCTATCGATCCATTGTGGCACCGCCTACCTATGCGGTTACTCTGAGCCTCGCGGAACCAGACCCTTTCGCCAAATTTGTCGCCATGGGTATCAATCTCGGCAAGATTCTACATGCGCAACAACAGTTCCAGTACTATGGGCCGATATGTGCCGGTGATCGTATGACATTCACGACTACGGTGTTAGATATTTATGAAAAAAGAGGCGGGGCGCTACAGTTTATGACCCTGGAAACGGTGGCCACTAACCAGTTTGAAGAAATGACAACACGTTTTAAACAGACGGTGGTGGAACGCAATGGTCCGGTTGGCAAGCAGGCATAATTGACATGATAACTTTTGCGAAAGTCAACGTAGGCGATGAGCTTCCAGAGTTGACGAAACCACCGATAACTCGGACCACGCTGGCGTATTTTTGCGGCGCTTCTAACGATCACAACCCCATCCACGTAGATATAGACTTTGCCAGGGCCGCGGGTATGGACGATGTTTTCGCCCACGGTATGCTGGATATGGCCTATGTGGGGCAATTATTAACCGGATGGGTTCCACAGTCAGCGCTGCGCTCGTTCGAGGTGAAGTTTGGATCCATCGCCCATTTGGGTAACGTCATTACCTGCCGGGGAAGGGTTGTTGAAAAGCTGACCATCAACGATGAGCAGTGCGTGCGCCTGAAACTCTCCGCCGCCGATCAGCATAACGAGGTTAAATTGACCGGTGAAGCGCTAATTGCTCTGCCTTGAAGTCTGGGCGCGGATAGTTAAGCGTTAATCAAAGGGAAGGTGTATACCTCGGTAAATAATCACGCCGCCTGTTGCCATAACCCAACGCCACCCAAGTAGCGATTTTATCGATATCAATACGCCTTTGGGGGCCAGTATTTGGCCATTCACGAGATATGTTAAACGAAATATTGCCCATAACCTGTTGAAATGCTTATACTCTGATGCAAAAGAGTGGTGCGCCCATCCGTTTTGGGTTGCAAACCCAACGCTTTTATCAAGCGGCGGTTGGACAACAGGGGGCGGGCAACAGGGAATGGAAAGAAATACAAAACAACTATTGCAGCAGGGGCTACTCACGCTATTTCTATTAGTGGCCGGCGGGCTGATGTACCTCGCGGTGGGGTCAGTGGTGGATCACTGGCGCTGGTATGCGCTGCTGCTGGCCCTGTGGTTAACTGTCGTACTCATTCACCAGCTAGTCTTTCACAGAAAAAGTCTGGCCGTAAATCAACAGCGCCAGGCATTGCTACACACAGTCACCAATGCGGCACCGGTGATGATCTGGACCGTGGATGCTCGGCAGATGGTCGTCGATTTATTTGGGCGCGCGCTGGAGAGTGCGAGTTTTGTGCGTGAGGATGTTGTCGGGCGCGATATCACATATTTCGATCGGGGTGAAAAGGATTTTTACACACATTTGCGCCGCGCTGTAAATGGTGACCGCTTTGTCGCTTTCGGTGATGTGGGCGGTCGCTTCTATCGCCCCCATTTTTTTCCGCACGGTGTACGCAAACTGAATGCGCAGGGGTTTCAGTGTGTTTCTGTCGATCTCACCAGGGAAACTGAGCTGGACGCCCAGGTTAAACTGGCGGAGCAGGTGTTTAACAATACTACTGATGCGATTATGGTGATGGATCACAAACGCCGCGTGATTAAGCTGAATAAGGCATTTACCACCATCACCGGCTTTGCAGAAAGCGAACTTCTCGGCAAGCGAAACGGACCTTCCTGGTTCAATGCGCAAAAACTTG
The DNA here is from genome assembly GCA_038106145.1 of Gammaproteobacteria bacterium. Classification (GTDB taxonomy): domain Bacteria; phylum Pseudomonadota; class Gammaproteobacteria; order Pseudomonadales; family Porticoccaceae; genus JBFJKD01. The sequence continues at coordinate 13,129 of JAYODD010000021.1, forward strand.
AGTTTTACAAAAATATATATAACGCGTTGAATACCGTTGGCGTCTGGCGAGGAGAGATTGCGGCAAAACGCAAATCGGGAGAGCCGTTTACCGGACATCTAACCTTGAGCGTGATCCGGGATGACGCTCAGGAAGTGAGTCATTATGTCGCGTTTTTTTCCGATACCAGCGATTTGAAACGCAGCCAGGATGAGCTACGCTACCTCGCGAACCACGATAACCTCACCAACTTACCCAATCGTCGCCTGTTTTTGGATCGACTAGAGCACGCCATCAATGTTTCCCGTCGCACCAACAGCAAACTGGCGATATTTTTTATTGATCTCGACAACTTTAAACTGGTTAACGATTCCCATGGGCACGCTTTTGGCGACGAAGTGCTCAAAGAAGTGGGTGCGCGACTGAAGGCCACCGTACGGGGTAGTGACACCGTGGCGCGACTGGCTGGTGATGAGTTTACCGTAATTGCTGAGCGCGTGCGCGATACGGTTGAAGTTACTGCAGTCGCCAGAAAATTATTACAGTGTTTTGAAAAACCTTTTGAAGCACTCGGCCAGTCATTGGATGTATCCGCCAGCGTTGGTATCGGAATTTTCCCAGACGACGGAGAGAATCTCGTCAGTTTGATGAAAAACGCGGACCAGGCGATGTACAAAGCCAAGGCGGAAGGACGCAATGGCTTTTATTATCTGTCCGGTGAAGGTGCTGGTAATTTACCTGGAGCGCTGTTTTTTCCCTCCGAGCTGCGACTTGCGTTGCGGCGGGAACAAATCGAAATGGCGTATCAACCGGTCATCGACCTGTCCTCTGGCGGCGTGATTGGCTGTGAAGCCTTGCTGCGCTGGAACCACCATTGTCGCGGTAAGGTTTCGCCCGCAGATTTTATGCCGCTCGCGGAAGAGGCTGGCATCACCGAGGCCATTGGCCAGTGGACACTGGATGAGGCCTGCGGGCAACTCAACGATTGGCGGCACCATGGAATAGCTCTGGAATTCGTTTCCATCAATATCGCGTCGTCACAGATTAATGACCCGCACTTTCTGGAAATGGCGACCGAGGCAATTAGGAAAAACGAACTCGATGCGAGGGCGCTAATGCTCGAAATTTCGGAGCATGTGGCATTGCAGCAGCTCCAACAAACAACCGCGTTTCTGCAACAGGCACATAAATTGGGCATACGTTGCGCCATTGATGATTTTGGCTCAAGTGGCAATAATTACAGTTATATTCGCGATCTGCCGATCGACATTCTCAAGATCAGCCGCAAAGCATTTTTATCCATTGCCAGCGGTCAGGAACAATCCAGATTATTAAAAGCATTAATTGGAATCGGGGAAGTTATGGGGATCAAGGTAGTCGCCGTCGGCGTCGAACGCTCGCAACAGGAAAAAATGCTACGGGAGCTGGGGTGCACCGCCGCCCAGGGCTTTCTATATGCCAAGCCCATGAACGCTGAGTCCGTCACTGCTGCATTGCCTGGCATGGCGGTCGGGGCGATAAAAAATGCCGGCTAGAGTCCTTCCTGATAAATCCGACCGTTGGCAACGGCCAACGTAGGATCGTCACTCCAGATAACGCCTTTCACCCATCCGATACGGCGTAGCGTTTGCCGCGTCCGCAAAACCAGTTGGTCACAAACTTGCTTGGGGCAAGTGGGTATAAATGCCTACAATCGCCGGGATTATACTCGTCAACGAGTACTGTCCGGGCGCAATTACAGGTGTTTGACCGATGACTGATTACAACCCTCCACTTAGAGATATGAGCTTCCTGTTAAATGAAGTACTGGAGCTGAACAACATTGCCAAGCTCGGTGCTTACGACGACATTTCCCCGGATCTTGTTGGCGCAATTCTTAACGAGGCGGGGCGGTTTTTTGCCGAGGTCGTTGCCCCATCCAATCGCATCGCTGACGCGCAGGGAACCCGCGTTGAAGACGGACGGGTGATCACCGCCCCCGCGATGGACGGGCTTTATCGCGCATATGTCGAGGCGGGATGGCCAAGTTTGATCGGTGATCCTCGATTTGGAGGCCAGGGTTTGCCCCATCTTGTCGGCATTGCCGTGGAAGAAATGCTACAAAGCGCTAATCTAAGCTTTTCCCTTCTGCCCATGCTGACGATGGGCGTTACCACGGCGTTGACGCAATTCGGGAGTGACGCACAAAAGGACTATTATCTGCCCCGCCTGATCAGCGGTGAATGGACGGGGGCGATGAACTTGACTGAATCTCAGGCAGGCAGTGACCTCGCTGCGGTTAAAACCCGCGCTATTTCCCAGGAAGACCACTACTTGATCACTGGTCAGAAAATTTTTATCAGCTGGGGAGATCACGATTTTACCGACAACATTATCCATCTGGTGCTGGCGCGCACGCCGAGCGCCCCCGCCGGAGTTAAGGGCATCTCGCTTTTCATCGTCCCCAAAAATGTATGCGACGCCAACGGCAAAATCGAGCAGCGCAACGATGTCTATCCGATGAGCGTGGAACATAAACTGGGCATCCACGGCAGTCCTACCTGCGTCCTGAACTTCGGGGACAATGGTGGTGCGGTAGGCTATCTGGTAGGGCGGGAAAATGAAGGTTTAAGTTACATGTTCGCCATGATGAACCACGCCCGGTTATCCGTTGGCCTGCAGGGCGTTGCCATTGGCGAACTGGCTTATCAGAAGGCGCGCAATTTTGCACTGGAGCGGGTGCAGGGCAATGGTGGTGGCACGGGTGAGAAACGCACGATCATTCAGCACCCCGACGTACGGCGCATGCTGCTGTTGATGAAATCACAAACAGAAGCCGGGCGTGCGCTAACTTATGCGGCGCTGTCCCATTGGGACCTGTCTACCCATGGGGCCGATCAGAGTGTGCGGGATTTTCATCAACGCCGGGTTGATTTGCTGACTCCCATCGTCAAGGGTTGGTGCACTGAAGCGGCTAACGAGGTGACTTCCCTCGGGGTGCAGGTCCACGGTGGTATGGGTTACATCGAAGAAACCGGGGCGGCACAATATCTGCGCGATGCGCGCATTATGGCAATTTACGAAGGTACCAATGGTATTCAGGCGCTGGATCTGATCGGCAGAAAATTACTCCGCGACCAGGGTACCGCTGTGCGGGAACTTTTCAACGATATGGACGCAATTGTCGCGCAGTGCCGGGAGACTGGACTGGCAGATATTGCCCAGTCCGCGGCGCAGGCACTGGCACGCTGTCGAGATGCCGTAGAGTACATATTCCAGGGCGCAGGTGCGGACGGCCATTTCAGTGGAGCCGTGGCGTTTGATTTTATGCAGTTGATGGGTACCACAATCGGCGGCTGTCTACTGGCAAAAAGCGCCGCGTTGGCCCATGGTCACCTAAGTGAAAAAACCGGTGAGCAGGGATTCTGGCTGGCAAAAATGAACACGGTGCGTTTTTATATGCAACAGGTTATGCCGCGTACCGAAACGCACTTATCCATTATACAAAGCGGTCAGACCGAGACGATGGCGCTGCGCGACGAACAGTTTTGATCGGTGTGCTGGTGCTGGTGCTGGCGAGTTATTCCATGCCAAATTCGGCAAGTATCTGATCGCACCACCGGGTAATTCTTGCGCTGCTCAGATGCCCCTGATTTTCGTCATCCAGAGCCAATCCGACGAAGTGTCGGTGGTCCGCCGTTAGCGCCCTGGATTCGGTAAAATTATAATTGTCGGCCGGCCAGAGGCCCACCGTACGAGCCCCAAGTTTGGCGATTTTTGCCCACAGATATCCCAGCGCGTCCTGGAACCAGAGGGGATATCCCACCTGATCGCCAAGACCGTATAACGCCACCGTTTTATCGCGCCAGTCCACTTCCTGTAATCGCGGCCACAGATTTTCCCAATCCTCCTGCAGTTCGCCGTAGTCCCAGGTGGGAATGCCCAGAATGATATGTGAATAATGGCCTATGGTGGTGACCGGTTCCAGGCTGATATCAAAAATATCTACCCGCGATGGGTCCAACGACTGCTGGATGTGCTCGGCGGTGATTGCCGTAAAACAGGTAGAAGAACCATAAAATAAGCCGATGGGAGCGCGGGGTCTGGGCATTACAGCAATGCACTCCATTGCTCGGCCCAGGCCACGCCAGACGCGGCGGGTACTGGCTCGTGCAGGCAATCGAGCAAGCCGATTTCCCCGACCCGCTGCGCGCCGGATTCGCGCAATAATTGATCCATGATCACGCCGGCCCCTCCGTAGGTGGTAAAAGAGCTGTCCCCAAGGGTCAGCACGCCGAAGCGGAACCCGGTCAGGTCAATCTGAGCTGCCCGCATCTGTTCGGGCAACGTGGCGATATTGGTGGGCAACTCTCCCGCACCTGAACTGGAGGTGCACACCAGATAAACCACTTGTTCCTTCTGGGTAAAGTCCTCTGGTTCCGGGTCGAGACATACGGTGACCTGGTGCCCCAAATCCGCCAACGCGTTTGCAATCGCATCGGCGACCAGATCTGCAGTGCCGGTCTGGCTTCCAACTAACAGATATATATGGGGCATAGGTTGGGACTCTTATTGTCGTAGGGAAAACCCGCGACAGGTGGTGTGCCGCATGCGAAATAAATGGGGATTATATACTGTTAGGGAAGCCCAGTTGGCGCCAACTCTCGTAGACCACAATAGCCACGGAATTGGACAGGTTAAGACTTCGGTTGTCGGCCTGCATGGGGATACGCAGTCGTTGCGTGGTGTTCAGGCGAGCCAAAAACGCCTCGGGCAATCCGGCGATTTCGGAGCCAAACACCAGGGCGTCGTTGGGCTCAAATCGGGTTTCGGTATAGCGGGTTGTACCGCGTGTGGTAATGGCAAACAGTCGGTTTACGCTTACCCGATCAACGAATGAGTCCCAGTCCGGGTAGAGATTGACCAACTGCCGTTCCCGGTAGTCGAGACCGGCCCGTTTGAGACGCTTGTCGTCCAGGGAAAACCCCAATGGTTCAATCAGATGCAGAAAAAAACCGGTGTTGGCGCAGAGGCGGATGATATTGCCGGTATTGGGCGGGATTTGCGGTTCAAACAGTACCACGTGCAGCATGGTGCCAGCTCTCC
>JAYODD010000021.1:18202-29976 GCA_038106145.1 Gammaproteobacteria bacterium
CTCCTGCGGGGATTCATCGGGGGGACAGGTCGTTGCTAATGGAAATACTACCTGCTTGCGTCCTGTCGGTAGTAACTTTTCACGAAATCTTGCGCTCCACACCCATTCTCCGGTTTTTTCACCGGGACAGTGTGTGTAAAATCCCGTTTTGCGCCGCACTCCCACTACCAGGTGATACGGTGCCCGCGCTATTACTAATAACGGAATCTGAATGCAGCTTAAATCCATCAAATTGGCCGGTTTCAAGTCGTTCGTAGATCCAACGGCTGTCAAATTTCCCAGTAATCTCTGCGCGGTGGTTGGCCCCAACGGGTGTGGCAAGTCGAATATCATCGATGCGGTACGCTGGGTGATGGGAGAAAGTTCCGCCAAGCATCTCCGGGGCGAGTCCATGGCGGATGTTATTTTCAACGGCTCGGGAGGGAGAAAGCCGGTCGGCCAGGCGTCCATTGAGCTGGTCTTTGACAATACCAAAGGTACCTTGGGCGGAGAGTACGCGGCCTACGCCGAGCTTTCCGTCCGCCGCAAAATTACTCGTGACGGGCAGTCTAACTACTACCTCAATGGCAATAAATGCCGCCGTCGGGATATCACGGATATTTTTCTTGGCACCGGTCTTGGACCGCGTAGCTACGCCATCATCGAACAGGGCATGATATCGAGTCTGGTCGAGTCTAAACCGGACGAATTACGGGTCTATATCGAGGAAGCGGCGGGTATATCAAAGTACAAGGAGCGGCGCCGTGATACGGAAGCCCGTATTCGTCGCACCCAGGAAAACCTCGAGCGTCTTACCGATATCCGGGAGGAGATAGCTCGTCAGTTGCAGCGGCTTGAACGGCAGGCTCAGGCGGCGGAAAAATACGCGGAATACAAACGGGAAGAGCGGCGTTGCCGGGCAGAACTCCTGGCGCTACGCTGGCGCGAATTTGACGGGCAGGTGGCGGCGCAACGTCGGGAGGTCGCGCAACAGTCCCTGCGCATTGAAGCGCTGGTGACCGAACGCAGTGCCGCGGATACAGAGATTGAAAAACAACGTGCTCTATACACGGAACTGCGCGATCGATTCAACGAAGTACAGGGGCGCTATTATGCGGTGGGTGCCGAGGTGGCGCGTCTCGAACAATCCATACAGCACGCCCAGGATCGGGCACGCGAATTGCACGAGGAGTTGCAGCAAATAGAGCGGAATTGCACGGAGTCAGATCAACATTTGCGCAACGACCGAAGTAAAATCGTTGGCTGGGAAGCGGAATTACAGGAATTACAGCCGCAACTGGAGACAGCCCGTCAGGCAGAACAGAAAGCGATAGCCGATTTGAATGCCGCCGAAGAAGCCATGCAAAGCTGGCAGACCCGATGGGACGAGTTCAATGCTGCCGCCAACGTACCGCGTCAGCAGGCGGAGGTGCAACAGGCCCGGATTAAACACCTCGAAGACAATCTGCAACGGCTCACCATACGTATCAATCAGGTTGTTGCGGAACGCGAGCAACTGGCTGGTGTCGATACCCAGGGTACCATCGCCGCGCTGGGCGATAATCTCGCTGCCGTGGAAGTTGAACAGGGCAAATTACAGGAGGAACTTGCAGCTGTCGTAGCGGCGATAGACAAGAGCCGTAGACACGGGTCTGCGGTCGCGTCCCAGTTGAGTGAGGCGCGCATACGCTTGCAGACCCTGCTGGGTCGCGAAGCGTCGCTGCGGGCGCTGCAGGACGCCGCGCTACAGGACGGGGGGAAAGGGGTGCAGTGGCTGACCACCCAGGGTTTGCAGGAGCAACCGCGACTGGTGGATGGCATCAAGGTCGATGTCGGCTGGGAAGTTGCCGTCGAAACGGTGCTGGGGACCTATTTACAGGGCGACTGCGATGAAAATGTCGATAATTATCTGGATCAATTAACCGAGTTCAACGGTGGAGAGCTGCTGCTGGTTGCGCAATTTGATTCTACGCAAACAGGGACAAACAACACCGCCGCGCTGCTCAGTAATCGCGTGGCAGGGCAGGGGCAATCGTTTTTGCAAGGGGTGTACGGAGTAGAAACATTGTCCGACGCGCTGGCTCTACGCCCACAACTACGCCCCGGAGAGTCCGTGGTAACCCGGGATGGAATATGGCTTGGCCAGCATTGGCTACGGGTAGTGCGGGATAAGGATACGACTGCGGGTATACTGCTCCGCAAACGGGAGCTTGAGGAACTCGCGCTGCAACTGAGGAGTGTGCGCCAGGAGGTTGAGCAACTCGATAACCAGCGCGCACAGCTGGAGCAGGAGTTGGTCCGGCAGGAACAACAACGAGAGCAGGGTGCGGCTGTGCTGAATGAAAGTCAGCGCAAATACGCCGAATTGCGCTCGCAATTGGGTGCTGCGCAAGTTCAGGTGGAACAGTCGCGGGTTCGCCGGCAACAATTGGAACAGGATTTACAGGACGCTGAACAACAGGCCACTGCGGAACAGTTACAGCTGGGCGAAGCCCGGCAATTGGTGGAGCAGGCGATTGAGGCAATGGCGCGGGATACCCAGAGCCGGGAAGAGTTGCTACAGGCGCGTAATAGGTGCCGTACGACCCTGGATGAAACGCGGCAACGGGCTCGACACCACCGCGACCGAGTTCACGAACTGGCGATTCGCGAGAAATCCCTGAGCACCCAGTTGGCGTCTATTCGCGAAGGTATTGCGCGGCTCGAAATACAGGTGTCGCGCCTGGCGGAACGACGCACGGCATTGTTAGCCAGCGTGCAGGAGGGGGAAAGCCCGATCGCGCAGTTACGTCACACCCTGGCACAGCAACTGGAGCAGCGATTGAGCGTCGAGCAGGAACTGGGTACGGTGCGTCAATCGGTCGAAGATCTGGAACATGCCATGCGCATCGCCGAGCAAAAAAAGGTGGGATTGGAGCAATCGATTCAGGAGCAGCGCACACTGCTGGAAAAGTTGCGCATCACTGCGCAGGAAATAACCACCCGATGCGCAACTATTGTCGAGCAAATCAGCGAGCAGGATTATGAGCTCGAGGCATTATTAGCGGAACTGCCCGAATGCGCGGACCACCAGCAATGGGAAACCCAACTGCAACAGATTGGCGGGCGCATTCAACGACTGGGGGCGATAAACCTGGCGGCAATTGATGAGTTCAAGGTCGAATCGGAGCGGAAAAACTATCTCGATGCGCAAAATACGGAACTGGTGGATGCGTTGACCACGCTGGAAAATGCCATTCGTAAGATTGATCGCGAAACACGTACCCGATTTAAAGAAACATTTGACCGGGTAAATACTTCACTACAGGAATTATTCCCGAAGTTGTTTGGCGGTGGCCACGCTTACCTGGATCTCACCGGGGACGACTTACTCGATACCGGCGTGACCTTGATGGCGCAACCGCCGGGCAAAAAAAATACTACAATTCACCTGCTGTCCGGTGGCGAAAAAGCGCTGACGGCGATAGCGTTGGTGTTTGCGATTTTTAAACTCAATCCGGCGCCCTTCTGTATGCTGGATGAGGTCGATGCGCCACTGGATGACGCCAACGTGGGTCGTTATGCGCGATTGGTGAAGGAGATGTCGGAATCGGTACAGTTTATTTACATTACCCATAACAAGATCGCCATGGAAATGGCGCAACATTTGATGGGCGTGACCATGCACGAGCCGGGTGTTTCGCGTATGGTTTCCGTCGACGTCGATCAGGCAGTGGAGTTAGCGCAGGCATAGCCAGTGGTACATCAGGGAAGAACAGGGGCTGTCAGCGCAGTTGAACTGGTGTTAATAAAAACTACAATTAAAATATTGGGTTGAGGAGATTATGGAATTAGGCGCGCGCGAAATTTTAATCGCACTGGGCGTGTTGCTGCTGCTTGCCATTCTGCTCGATGGCGTGCGTCGTGTACGCAACTCAAAATACGAGAAACTGCATATGTCGCGTCGCAAACAACCCATTTTTGACGATGACGACGAGTTCGACGAGTACGGCAGTGAATTACCCAGTGGCGGAGCCAGAGTGGTCGGATACCGCGATCACGACAGCGCGGAGCAGATTAACGAGTCCATACGCCAGGCGTTGACGCGTAATAAAAAAGTCACGGCGCCGTTTCGCCAGCCCGAGCAGGTCCAGTTGGGCCTGGACGCCGATGTTCCGGTACTGATGAAGCCGGTCGAGGAGATCTCCGCCCCAGTAGCTCAAAACAAAGAAGTCCCACGCAAACCTAAAAAGTCCGTGAACCAAAAAAATAAACCAGACAAGGCGGACGAGCAAACCGATGTGATCACGTTGCACGTGATGGCCAAAAAGGGTCAGACATTTAAGGGTGGCGAATTACTGGATATTTTACTTGATCAGGATCTACGTTTCGGTGCGATGAAAATATTTCATCGCTATGCGGGCGAGGAGGGCAGCGGAAAGGTGCTGTTCAGCATGGCCAATGCGGTTAACCCGGGGACGTTTGATCTCGATGCCATGGAAGGGTTCGTGACGCCGGGCGTGACTTTTTTGATGATTCTACAGGACAGCGAGGACCCTCAGCATACGTTTGACCTGATGTTGGCAACGGCCGAGGCTGTGAATGATGGTTGTGATGGCGAAATTAAAGACGAAAATCGCAGTGTGTTGACCAGGCAGACGATTGAACATTATCGGCAGCGTATCGCGGATTATACCCGACGGCAGCTTTCCGGAAGTCATTGAGCCAATGGTCGATGCGAGTGACCCCAATGATAAGCAATTAGTTGACGAGGCGGCCCGGCTGCGCGATCAACTGACCCGTTACAATTACAACTATTACGTTCTTGACGATCCGCTAATTAGCGACGCTGAGTACGACCGCCTGTTGCGGCGGTTGCAGCAACTCGAATCTGAGCGTCCCGAAATCAGAACAGCCGATTCCCCGACACAACGGGTCGGCGCGCCGCCGCTCTCGCAATTTGCTCAGGTCCGGCACACGGTCGCCATGCTGTCCCTCGATAACGTCTTTGATGCCGCAGAATTTGCTGAATTTGATCGTCGTGTGCGCCGCAAATTGCAGACTAATGAAGATCTGGAGTACGCCTGCGAGCCGAAACTGGATGGCGTGGCGGTAAGTCTTATCTATCAGGACGGGGTGTTGGTATGTGGCGCAACCCGGGGAGATGGTATGACTGGCGAGGATATTACCGCCAATGTGCGTACCGTAGCCTCCGTACCGCTGCGGCTCAGGGGTAACAATCTACCCGAACTTTTAACCGTGCGTGGCGAAGTGTATATGCCGCTGCACGGATTCGAAAAATTAAACCAGCACGCTCGCGCGGAAGGGCAAAAGGTTTTCGTAAATCCACGTAATGCCGCAGCCGGCAGCTTGCGCCAATTGGACTCTCGCATTACCGCGCGGCGACCGTTGGCGATGAGCGCCTATGGTATTGGTGAAGTACGGGGGTGGCAGTTACCGCCGACCCATGTGGAAATATTACATGCGCTGCAAGACTGGGGGTTTGCGTTAAACGGGCTGGTTGCAACCGCGACCGGCGTGGTGCAGTGCGAAGATTATTACGCAAAGGTTATTGCATGCCGCGGACAACTCGACTACGACATCGATGGAATTGTTTACAAGGTCAACGCGCTTGCGCTACAGGAAAAACTGGGTTTCGTCGCCCGCGCTCCGCGCTGGGCCATCGCGCGTAAATTTCCTGCGCAGGAAGCAATGACACGGCTTCTCGACGTCGAATTCCAGGTCGGGCGCACGGGTGCAATAACGCCTGTTGCGCGTCTGGAACCGGTATTCGTAGGCGGCGTTACCGTAAGTAATGCGACACTGCATAACCATGACGAAATCCAGCGCCTCGGAATTCGCCTTGGCGACCAGGTCATCGTGCGACGGGCGGGGGACGTTATTCCACAGATTGTCCGAGCCGCGCAATCCGATGGAGATACAGGTAACGCTACTCGGATAATAGAGTTTCCCAAACAGTGTCCGGTGTGCGGCTCGGATATTGAGCGTGCGGAAGATGAAGCGGTGGCGCGCTGCGCGGGCGGACTCTATTGTCCTGCCCAACGCAAAGAGGCGATTAAACACTTTGCATCCCGCCGGGCGATGGATATCGACGGTCTTGGCGACAGATTGGTGGAACAGTTAGTCGACAATGGACTGGTGAACGACCCCGCTGATCTATACAGCCTGACTGTAGAACAACTGGCGGGGCTGGAGCGCATGGCGGAAAAATCCGCGCAAAATCTGCTCGCGGCATTAAACGCCAGCAGGGTGACTACGTTTCCTCGTTTTCTCTACGCGTTGGGGATTCGCGAAGTGGGCGAGGTTACCGCGGCTGCCCTGGCGGAGCACTTCGGGACGCTGGAGAAGCTTCGCAAAGCAAGGATCCAGGATTTTGTGCAGGTCGGCGGCATTAAAGGTGTCGGCACCGCAACAGCGGTCGCCCTGCAGGATTATCTGCGTAGCGGGGTGTCCCCATCGGAGGCCCAGGGCGAGGACCTGGCAAATTGGTTAACGGCGGCGCGTATTCGTGGAATTACCGGGAAAATAGCCAGGGCTCTGGCTACCGAATTTAACACGTTGGAGGCATTACGAGCGGCGCGGGTTGACGATATGGTCTACACCCATAAAAGCCGCATCGATGGCGTCGGGCCTGTGGTGGCGCAACATGTGGTGACGTTTTTTCAACAAAAGCACAATCTCGAAGTAGTCGATAAATTATGTTCCAGCGCTGGAATTCACTGGCCCGCAGGTGTGTCCGCGAAAGCGGTGTCGCAACCGCTTGCCGGACAAACCTGGGTGTTAACCGGAACGCTGCAAGCCATGAGCAGGGAACAGGCAAAACAGCATTTACAGTCTCTCGGCGCACGGGTCGCGGGCACAGTCTCCAGCAAAACGGACGTATTAGTCGCGGGATCTGATCCAGGCTCCAAGTTAGCCAAGGCCACTGCCCTGAATATTGCTATTTTTGACGAACAGAAATTGATGCAAATGCTCGACACTTACCGCGAGCAATAATCTTGGCAGGGAGGGAACCGCGGTGACAGGTAATCTTTCAGGGAACCGGAGCACTAATTAAGGATACTTTTATGTGGCAGGAATCAATAGTCTACGGGTGTATCAGGGATACCGCTTACGAACGGGACGTCGAAGAACGTGTAATTACCAACCGTCGCGCCATGGCCGCTCTGCCAGGGGCCGACAGCTGGCCGATGCTGAGTCGCGAGATGTTCTCACTAACAGCTGCCGCGGGTGGGGATATCGACGTCCATACCGAGGTGGTGCATTTCGGTGCTTCGTATCAGGGCATAGAATATGAATGGGAGCTGTGGCTCGAGCAATTTGAAGCCCTGTTGACCAGCATGTACTGGGTGTCGGCCACCGTTCATCTCGAGACAGAACTGTCTGGAGTCCATTCTTTTAATTGGGTCAGCGACGACGAATATCATCGCCCCGGCAGTTCCAATATTCGCATGCGGTGCGAGTGGGTGCGCGACCTCTGATACGCAGTCCACCCGCTAGGCACACCAGTACGTTGCACTGGGATGTTTCGCTATCGCTTGTTTAATCCGGGACCATGCTATGAACAGTCCGCTGTGGCGCACGACTTTTCTAATTTCCCTGCTGGTGACCGGCGCGTTTCTAGCGGCCGCCGTAAAGATTTGGCAAGTGCCGGGCACCTTGCTGGGGCAGTTGCTGGTACTGTGTGTCGTCCTGTTGTGTGTCGTCATTGGCTGCGCGTGGATACTGGTCAAATTACTTGGGATTTTGCGGGTGAGAGGTCGCGTCAAAAAAGTTGTCAACAATGAAGCCGATTGAATCGCGGCTAACGCCGTTTCGCTTCTACCTCGGCGGTATCGGCAGTGGCGCGGTGGCGATGGGCCTGCAGGTCGTCCTGTTTCCATGGCTGGTGGTAGGCATTTTGCACGAGTCGCCGGATCGGGTTGGTATTGCGCAAATGGCGGTCATGCTGCCGAATCTGTTTCTGATCCTGATTGGTGGCGCGCTCTCGGATAATCGCCACCTGGGCACTTACCTGTTTCGTGTCTATCTGCTTTATGCGATTCCGTTTATTTTTATGTTGTTAACAGTTTTCGGCGGAATGCTGAACTATGGCACCTTGCTGGCGTTCGGCCTGCTGTACGGAGCTATCACGGCTTTCGTCCAGCCCGCGCGGGAAAGTTTACTGCCCCAGGTGTCCCAGCACTCCCTGCAGCAGGGGGTGGCGCGCGCGACCTTTGTGCAATTTCTTGCTCAGGGGATCGGTGTTTCCCTGGCCGGAATGCTGGACTACATTGGCTTGCCGCAGCTATTGATCATACAGCTCGCGCTTTTTGTCCTGGCTGGTTACCTGATTCGTGAAAGCCAACCCCGCGGAACAGGCTTGCCCGGGAACCGACCGGCCAGCAAAAGTGGCGTTTTATCGGGTCTGGCGGAAGTGTGGCGCATTCGGCAATTGCGGGCGCTGATGTCGGTCGTGGCCGCTACCGGCTTTTTTGGCTTTGGTGCCTACCTGGTGGTGATGCCCATAATGACCCGGGATATCTACCACAGCGGTCCTGGGTTCTATGCCATGTTGCAGCTGTGTTTCAGTGTCGGGGTGCTGCTGGCCAACATGGTCTTTATCCGCAGTATGAAAAATTTCAGTCAGCCCGGAAAAATGCTGTTGGTCAGCCTGTTTGTCAGAGGTTTGATCATGGCGCTCATAGCGTTGCGTTTACCGGTGGCGGTGCTTTTTCCGGCGGTGGTACTGTGGGGCATTTTTTCCGGGGTGTCGATCACGTTGGGGCGAGCGATGACCCACTCGGAAGCGCCGGTTTCCCATCGCTCCAGAATTGTATCGATCTATCAACTGGCTTTTTTTGGCTGCGCGCCGCTGGGTGCGTTTGTCTCCGGGTTGCTCATCAACCTGGTGGGAGTGATGCAAACCTTTGCCGCCCTCGGCATGCTGACGCTGGTGGCCGCCATCTGTGGCGGATTCAGCGCCCTATGGCAAGTTCGTAGCGAAACCCTATCAGTGCCGCCGTCACCGCCACGTTAAGGGACTCTACGCCGTTGTGCATGGGAATGCACAATTGTTGTGTGGCCTGTTGCCGTGTGGCGCTGGACACTCCTGTAGTTTCGTTGCCCAGTACGTAAACCACGGATCCCTGGGGTCGAAACTCCCTGAGTGTTTGCTGCGCCTGACCTGATAGCACGCAAATTTCGGCACAGCAGCGCGCCAGATCTTGCAAGGCAATTTGTAAGTCCGCACAGCGCAAGATACGGCATTTGAACAGCGTCCCGGCACTCGCTTTGATCACCAGGGGCGACAGGGGCGCGCAGCCGTGCGTGGGGAGCAGTAATCCCGTCAGGGGGCTGGCGCAGACTGAACGGATAATCATCCCCAGGTTCTGGGGATTGGTAATATTCTCCACGGCAACTAGCTGGAATGGGGTGCTGCGTTCCTGCAGGAAGATTTTATAGTCCTGATATCCCGCACAGCGGATATCTGCGGCAATGCCCTGGTCCTGAGCCTGGTTTTTGGAGATGCGCGAGAGGGAGCGGCGATCGTGATAAACCTGCTCGATACCCCGTTGCGCCGCCAGGTTCAAAATCTCCCGCATGGTGCCGTGGGTACGGTTGCTTTCGGCGATATGCACGCGATAAATTTCGAGAGTCGGGTCCTGCAACGCTTCCAGCACCGGTTTGCGCCCATAAATGGTAAGCAGTTGGGCGTAAAATGCCTTGCGCTGCAGGTATTGCTGACTATCGTCGGTTGCGGTCACGGTTAAATCTTCCGGTGGTCACTATCGATTGTGATCAACGGGCGGGGAGATAGAACGTCACATTTTCACCTGGCCAGTTAAGCGCGCTTTATAGGCCTGGACCGCTGGCGTCAACCCCATTGCCAGGGCGTCGACGATCAGTGCGTGCCCAATGGATACCTCCTGTAGACCGGGCAGGGCGACGAAGCGTTGCAGGTTGTCCAGATTTAAATCGTGCCCCGCGTTGACCCCAAGGCCATGCGCGAGGGCACATTCGGCGGCCTCGCGATAGCGCCTGAACTGGGCTTCGCCGCAGGTCGGCGATTTACGCCAATGCTCGGCGTAAGGGCCGGTGTACAGCTCTATACGATCCACCCCCAGTTGTGCGGCGAGCTGAATCTGCTCGATGTCCGGATCCATAAACAGGCTGACGCGGATCCCTTGTTGCTGGAGGCGCGCCACCACCGGCTGTAACTGCTCACCCGCGACAGCTATATCGAAGCCGTGGTTGGATGTGAGCTGATCGGCGCTGTCGGGAACCAGCGTACACTGGTGTGGTCTTGCCTCTGCCACAAGGCTCAGCAAGCCGGGATAATGCTCGCGTTGCGCCGCGAAAGGATTGCCCTCTACATTGAATTCGATACGGGGATATTCCCGTATTAATACGCCGAGTTGATGTACGTCGTGCGGCCGGATATGGCGCAAATCCGGGCGCGGATGCACCGTAATGCCATCCGCGCCAGCCGCCAGGCAGGTGCGGGCGTGGGCAATGACGTCCGGGTAATTACCAGGGCGGGAATTGCGGATCAGCGCAATTTTATTGAGGTTGACGCTGAGTTTTATCATGGCCTGCCGGCTACCTGAAGAATCGGGTGTCGCCGCCCTGCGGATGTCAGGCTACAGCAGGAGTAGGGTGCGTTTGTCAGGCCCACTCGGAGTATCCGCCGCGTTTGCGTTTCAGACGTGGAATAAGGACGCTGAGCAGGGCGCCCATAAATACCGCGAGAGCGCCGTATAAAAACCATTTCTGGGTGTGTACGGCCTGCAATTGTTCGGCGCGCGCGGTGAGAATATCCATATCGCTTTGCAACATTTTGTTGCGCTTTAGTAGCTCCTGGTTTTGCTGCTGTAATTCCAGGGCGCTGGAGGAGACTTTTTTCAGCATCGCCAGTTCCTCGTGAATGGCCTGGTTGCGATTTTTCAGGGTCTCAGCCTGCAAACTCAATTCGATGTTACTGCGCTCGAGACTGGCGACCTGTTCCTGTAGCTCGCTATACTTTTTTTGCAGGGCGTTGGCGTGCTCCTCCGCCCGTTCCACCCGTAGCCGCGCAATTGGCTCGCTGACGATATACTGGCTCGGCATCCAGCCGTCCAACCCATCGGCGGTTTTTACATGACTCCAGTCTTTTTGCTCTTCAATAAAGGTCAGCGCAAGACCACTTTTCAGACCGCGATGAATAATCGCGCAGGTGCTACAGGGACTGCTGCGCAAGGGCACGCGAAATTCGTCGGAAATATAACGGGTTTCCGCGATCAGTGGCGTCGCGTACAGCAGGGAGGCGACGAGGGTCCACAGGTATCTGGTCATAACAACTCTCGGAGTCGTTGATTGGCTGATGATCCATGATAGCGGGAAGCAACCATGACGTTAACCGCGGCCATCATTTTGGCAGAGCCTTGACCAAGGGTTTGACCGTCACGGAGGCGTATACATCGGCGGCCACGTAGGGATCCTGCTCCGCCCACCGGGTAGCTTCCTCGAGACTGCCAAACTCGGCGATAACCACACTTCCGGTAAATCCGGCTTCGCCGGGTGCCGGCGAATCTATCGCCGGATTCGGCCCAGCGACCAGCAGGCGTCCCTGTGCCTGCAATATTTCCAGGCGCGCCAGGTGCGCGGGCCTGGCAGCGACTCGGGCAGCGAGGCTGTCAGGTCGATCGTTGGCGATAATGGCGTACCACATTATTCTGAATCCTGCTGGGAGTGACGGATGAGCTGCTCCAGGGTCATGCCCGTGAGTCTGGTAATACCCTTAAAAAGATAGATCATTGCACACACCATCACCAACA
>JAYODD010000022.1:0-10899 GCA_038106145.1 Gammaproteobacteria bacterium
AGATAAAGCAGCATTTACACATAATGTTTGTTATGCAGCTTGGGAGAGTGTAAATAATTCTGTGTAACTGCCAAGGTTAAGTGTAGTCCGCCAGGCGGTCTTCGAAGTCGATCATAAATCTATTCAGTGCCGGTTTCCAATTCCGGATCGGCATGGTCCACTTTTTCAAGATATTTGAGGTCAGATGAAAAACTATTGAAATCAGCGACCCGAGCGCCGAAACCGGCTATCTGGTGGGCGATGCCATCAAGCTGGTGGGGTTGAACTCCACCCCTACCCTGACCGCCAGCCTTTATTACAGCCACAATGATCATTTGGGTACCCCGCAGGTGATTACCGACCAGAGCCAGGCCATTATCTGGCAGGCGGTTGATGGGTTTGTTATGCGGCACTTAGCGGTTTGATGCGAGCAACATCTTTCTTTATCGTCTCTGCAGCATCCCACAGATCCACAGCTCTCTGCGCGTTAAGCCAGAATTCAGGTGAGTTGCCAAACAGGCGTCCCAACCGAAGCGCCATCTGCGGGCTGATACTCCGGCGCTCACGCAACAACTCATGAATCGACTGCCGCGAGACCCCCAAAGCATTCGCCAGGGCGGAAACAGTAAGCCCATAATCGGGCAGAAAATCTTCACGCAACATCTCCCCCGGATGGGTGGGCCGACGCTTGATCCTGGTTGTATTAGGAATGCTCATATCTCTCACCCCATTCAGTGATAATCACAGACTTCGACATCATAGGCATCGCCGTCCACGAATCGGAAACAAATACGCCACTGGTCATTAATCGAAATCGAGTACTGGCCCTTGCGATCGCCGTCTAGTGAATGCAGTCGATTGCCGGGCGGAATCTTAAGATCGTCCAGCCGCGTAGCCAAATCCACATGCTCCAGTTTACGCGCAGCCCGTTTGGCCACATCCGCTGGAAATCGCCTGGCTTTGCCTGTGGTATACAGTTCCTGGGTAAGCCGATCCGCGAACGTTTTGATGATGCGTCAAATGTAATCTGTCACGTGACAAATGTCAATAACAACACTCCCGCCATTAAACCCATAACACTTATATGTGGCGCATGCACGCTTTGCCGCCGGGGCTATTGCGATAGGTCTCGGCAACTTATTGTTTTGAATTTGGTTTTTCAAGATATCCGTATCCTTTAGCCCTAGATCAGTGTGGGGCTATGTATGGCCGACAACTGATTTATTACTGGCCGTGATGACGCCTGATTTCGTCCTCGCTCAGATCAAGGAAGCGCGCCGCATTGTTGTAGAGAATGTCCCGCCTTTGCTCGTCAGTCAGATAATCGGCTTCTTCGATCGCCGCGACGGCCTCGCCGATTTTCTCCGGCCAACGCATCTGGTCGGAACCAAACATCAGGCGCTTGCCGAGACCCGCGCCGACGAGCGCTTTGAGGTAGTGGTTAAAGGCTGGTCGCGGAATAACCCAGGTGATAGTGGAAAGATCGCCATACAGATTCGGGTACTGGTACATCATCGCGGTCATTTCATCGAGGAAGGGATACCCGGAGTTCTCGACGAAGACTTTCAAATCGCGATGCCGAACCAGCACGTCCTCGAGGAGTAACGGGCTGCCCGACGTCGTGCGAAATCCCGGTAGCTCTGGCCCTATCCCGGCAGTGTGGATCAGGACCGGGACGTCGAACTCGGCTGCAAGCTCGAAGTAGGCCGCCAGTTTCGGATCGTTCGCCGGGACTCCCACCAGTTGGGACCCGATCTCGCCCATTCCGCGCAGGCGACCCTGCTGGTATTCCTTCCGCAGCATTTCGATGGAAAGCTTGCCGGGCTCGACAATAAAGGGGGCGGCAATGAAGCGGTCTGGTGCAGCTTCGACCCATTCATAGACAACATTAAGCTCGGCGCTGCTGAGGAATCCTTTCACAATGTTGTAGCGGTCCATCTCCTGCAGCGTTTTGCGCAACGACTCCTCTGCGGTCGCCGTCGCTTCTCCTTGCGGTATGCAGGGACTCGGTCGGCACGGCGGCGGCACTCCGGGCTCCAGCGGCAGCGGGACGTGGTGGGCGTGCAAATGCATATCGATGATGGGCAACGGTGTTCGGTCTTGCGCGGCGGCGACTGGCGATCCGGTGATGAATAGCATTGCAACGAGCATGGTGCGAATTCTGTTCATAACGTGGCCTCGTATTTACCGTAACTGGTTAACCTCTCAATAACCGGCCCATCGCAACATCCGGTGAGGCGGGCAGCACCGAAACAGTAGCCCTTTTATTGAGGATTCCATGAATCCACTCGGAGCTTCCACACCCCCTCAATCTTTCTAAATACCAACACAAATCGGTTTTTGTGAACTGTCGATTCGGCATCCGTAATGAGAAGTTGGCCGGTAGCAAAAGCCAGATTTCCTTCGCTTTCGACTTTCTCTGTGATTATCTCCACGTTCTTCGGATTTGTTGAAATGACAGACTCCCAGAACGCCCGGATCGATTTTTCCCCACAGATTTCTCCAGCTATTGGTGCAATGACACAACCGTCTTCAGTGTAATCGTTGACCAGATAGTCAACGTCACCTTTCATTAAGGCTTTCTCGAATGCTTTATTCGCCGCAGCAAGCTCTTCAAGCACGGAAGCGGCGTTTGATACAGGCGCAAAAATAATGCCGAGCAGAATCGTAGCGATCGTAGTGATTTTAAACATTTCTTGTGTGTCCTCTGCTGTGAATTAAGAAGGCCGCCTAACGTAAAAGTCAGGGGCAGCGCGCTTTTGCGCAGTCCCTCTCGACTGACGGGTTATGTTTCGGGTGGTAGCCCAATTCTTTTCCTTATGAAGGCCTGAACTTTGGCGGCCTGTTCATATTCGGTAGTGTTTGAGAAGCCGATTAAATGTTTTGCTGCTTCTTCTGGCGCCCATTTTTTAAGCTTGAGATAGCAGCGATACCAACGTGGCAGGCTTTGAGTTGCCGCAAATAGTTGAGCCGATGCCTTACGATTGGCAAGTACGCGCTCGCGATATAGGTTTTGCATTTCATCGTTAAGTCCGTCGGCATTTACCACTTGCGCGTAATAAATGAAATCCATTAGCACTTGATTTCTAACATCGTTAAACCGCAGGATCGGTTGAATATGGAAAGTTGAGAGCCAATAACCCAATGCGCCGGCAGTAATACCGATCAAGGCTGTTACTAGATTTATGTCCATGTGCACTCTTTCCGAGAAACATAACGTTAAAGCTGTGCGGCGCAAACGAAGCGCAGCGTAGTTTGCGTCCGAACGAGTGCCTTGTTAGGCGTTGTATTATGAAAGGCCGCCTTCATTGATCCAGTGCTCCTCTGTGATTATGGTGATTGGAATACCCTCATCACGGTATTGCATGGCTTTTTCAATTTTTCTACCGTAGCTTTCGTGAATCCAGCTATCAGTGACATACGTGCCAAGAACCAAGTAATTTAGCTTTTTATTTACGCTCTTTGCGTTAATGCCGCCCAGCTGCTCAATGACGGCTTGGCAGTCTTTCCTGGTACCGAAAACGCATGTACCGGTAAACAGAAAGAGATTTCCATTGAAGGTGATGCTTGGTGCTGGGTTATCTACAGGGGTTGATGTGCTTTTAGCAAGCTCGCCAACTTCAGATGGCTCGCCAGTGATTTTGTGAAGTATTGAAAGGAGCTCTGCCGATTCTTCGTTATCTAGGACGCCATCTTCTAGCATGGCATCAACCTTACTGAGTAGATTGATGATTACAGGGTTATCCGTGGTTTGTCTGCTTTGAATTAACCAAGAATGAAGGAACTTGGCTTCAGAATGGTCAACTTTGCCATCTGCGGTAAGGCCCTTGCTCAGACCAATAAGAGTATCGATCTGTCGATCATCTATGCTCTTACGGTTAAATCTCTGGAATATATCCATAATCTCTCCTGAGTGTTTTTACGCCTAACGCCCGCGTTCAGCGGCGGCCCGCGTCAGCGGGCGAACCGGGGGAGCCGGCGTCCGCTGGAACGCGTTGTTGTGCGTCATCTTCGGATCGAAGCCCTGATTCCTTGGCCTGGGTTCCGTACTCGCTTTTGTAGCGCATTTCTCGTCGATTCGTGACACACACCTTTGTGACGCTGCCCTTAGCTATTCCGAAGGCGGCGTTCCACTGCGGATAGGTCACTAGCTTTTCCGTGCCGTCCTGATTGATGCTGACGGTGGATGGTTCGCCAAGCTTCTCGACCAGGTCTCGTTCGGAAGTGTAGTCACCAAATCCCAAGACTTTTCCGTAGCCGCCTTTGTCGCATATGTCGGAGACCCTCATCGAGTCCAGCGGACCCCGGAGAATCGCGTAGGTATAGGAATCGTAGCTTCCCTTGTACAGAAGGAACTTGCGGTATCCGTCAGGCGTCTTGTCGAGTTCAGAAACCTGATCGGGCTCGCCTTTAGCGAGGGTGACGTCGACCTCCGACATCTCCAGATTGATGCCGTTCAGCGACGTCATTACTTGTGGACGGCCGTCGTACGCCAGATATAGCCAGATGCCAAAGGCGAGCACACCGCCGAGCACCGCAACTACCGCGATCCCTTTCCAAAAGGTACGCCACCGCTTGTGCTTCGTGATGAGCACGACCGAAACGAATACGACCACTACGACAGTGGACCACAAAAGACCTTCGCCGACAGTCACGCGCCTATGTCCTTGCTGGCTCGCTCATGACGCACAACATTTGTATATGGCGCATGCGCGCTTTGTCGCCGGGCCTATAGCGCCTGGTTTCGGTAATTTGTTGTTTTTGATTCGGTTTTTCAAAATATCCGCATCCTTGTGTGTGGCAAAGCGAGGGGGTCTCGTTATTTTTGATACGGGGTTCCCCGTATCTACCGGGCCTGTTTTTATAACTCCTTGTATACCCTGATTATTTTAATTTCGCCGGGGGGATAACCGCGCACGGTGGGAGTATAAACCGCGCAATGGTTTTGGCAATGGCTAAATAGCCTTACCTCTATTATAGCTTGTCCGGTCTGTCTGAGTTGTCGAGGCGCGTCCTTGCGCCCCGCCCTGACACTGCCAGGTCTTGTCAGTGTTTTTCGAAGCCGGGATAACCTTGCTCGGCCACTGCGTTGCAACGGTTGCGGTACTCCCCTACGCCGCCGATATAGGACAGTAGTCGCCGCGGTTTGCCCTCGACGTTTGAACCCATGTACCAGGAGGATGTTTTGCTGATCAGGGTCGCGCTGGCAAGCTCCTCGTGGTGGGCGATCCACTGGTCCTCCAATTCCAACGTCGGTTCTATGGATTTCAGGTTGTTGCTGCGCAAATACTTGATGCAGGCGCTGATCCACTCGGTCTGTTGTTGCAGACAGGTGGTCATGTTGCACAACGCCGCCGAGGGCGCGAGGGGCGCGCCGGTGGTGAACAGGTTCGGGTAGCCGTGCACCTGCAGGCCCATGGTGGTGCGAATGTCTTTGCTCCAGTCTTCCTTCAGCGAGCGCCCTTCCCGGCCACGGATATCAATGCGCGTCAGGGCGCCGGTGCCGGCGTCAAAGCCGGTGGCAAGGACGATGATATCGAATGGGTGGACAGTACCGTCGGCGGTTTTGATGCCTTCCGGGGTAATGGCTGCAATGGGGTTATCCTTGACGCTGACGATCTCCACGTTGGGCCGCAGATAAACTTCCAGGTAGTTGGTCTCCAGCGGAACCCGGTGGGTGCCAAAACCGTAGTCGGCGGGTATCAACAACTCGCAGAGTTCGGGGTCCTTGAGCCGGGCGCGCATTTTGTCGCGAATAAATTCCGAGATCTGCTCGCTGACTTCTGCGTCGGTGAACACCTCAGCGAATGAGGCCAGCCACAATTTCAGGGAGCCATCGTTCCAGCCCTCTTCAAGCACCTCCAGGCGCTGTTCCGGTGTCAGTTCCGCCCAGGTATGCTCGACTTCGTATTGCATGCCACTAAAGGTATTGGGCAGTTTGCCGGCCAGCATTTTAAATTTGGATTTGTAGGCTTCTATATCCGCCGCGTTATATTTGGGGTTCTTCATGGGCAGAATATATTGCGGCGTGCGGATAAACACCGACAGGTGTTCGACCTGCTCGGCGATGGTTTGAATCACCTGAATACCGGTGGCGCCGTTGCCAATGACGGCAACCCGCTTGCCTGCGAAATCCACCGGCTCCCTGGGCCAGCGCGCGGTGTGAAAAATTTGCCCCTTGAAAGTTTCCTGTCCGGGAAACAGGGATGAAAGTGGCGCCGACAGCATGCCGCAGCAGGAGATTACATAGCGGGTGTCGATTACTTCACCGCTGTCGGTGGTAACCGTCCAGCGCTCGGTAGTCTCGTTGAAATGGGCACTTTTGATGGTGGTGCTGAACTGGATGTTGCGACGCAGATCCAGGCGGTCGGCCACGTAATGCATCCAGCGCTCAATTTCCGGCTGTCCGGGAAAGCGTTCGCTCCAGCTCCAGCCCTTGTAGAGCTCTTCGGAGAAAATATACTGATAGACATGGGACTCGGAATCAAAACGCGCGCCCGGATACCGGTTCCAGTACCAGGTGCCGCCCACATCCGACGCGGCGTCAAATCCCCGAACATTCAGACCCTGTTCCCGCAACTGATAAATCTGGTAGAGCCCCGCGACACCGGCGCCAATAACCACGGCATCGACTTCACTGCTGGTGAAGGTGTCTGCCTGCTTCGAAGCGACGGTTTGGTTATCGTGATCAAACATCAGTATTCCTCTTTAAAACGCGGTTCGTATGTTGTCAGGTGGAGCCGCACCGGGATGCATTTCATTAGCGGCGGGCCTGGAACGGATGGTTACCGGAGGGTCATTATGGTGCGGGCTCCCCCTGTCGTCCAGAGGGTGAAGGCAGCGTGACGCAAACTGCGGGGCAAACCGACGGCCGAACATTAACCCTCTGCCCCAGATCGTTAACCGTTGCCCCCAAAAACGCCTTTTTTCGCCATGGCGTCAATTTGTTCTTCGCTGAAACCCACGGCGCGGGCCAGTTCCCGGTTTTGTTCCCCCAGTTGCGGCACGGCGAAATTGATACGGCCGGGCTCCTCAGCAAATTTAATGGGGATGCCGATATGCTCCCAGCCATTGTCGTCCTCGACGATCATGCTTCGCGCGCGAATTTGTGGGTCGTCCGCGCCCTGACGCAGATCGTTGACGGGCGCAAAGGCCGCTTCCACGTCGGCAAACCATGCAATCCATTCCTGCTGGGTTTTGGTGAGGAAGGTTTCCCGCAAAAATGTCTTAACCGGCTCCTGGGTTGGCCCCGGCGGCGGCTCGCAGTATTTAATCAGATCGGGCCTGCCCATTTTGTTGAGCACGTTCACCGCAAAGTGCATTTCGGAAGCGCCGAGCACAATGTATTTGTCGTCTTTGGTCTGGTATATGTTGTACATGGCGTACCCACCCCAGGTGCGCTCTTCTTTTACCACGGGCGGTTTTTTCTCGGCGAATACCGGACCCATATTGTTGGGCACGCTGGCGAGCAGCGTATCCATCATGGCGAGGTCGATGTAATCTCCCTGCCCGGTATCCTTGCGGCGCAGCAGCGCCATAAGCACCGCCGACAGACCCATAAACGAGGTCAGCATATCCGCATTGGGGATGGCGGGAATCGCGGGTTTGCCGTCAAAACCCAGGTTGGTGCTGAGAATGCCGGCATAGGCTTCGGTGGCGAGATCGTGGGCCGGTTTCTTTACGTAGGGGCCGGTTTGACCGAAGGCGGACAGGGACGCGTAGACCACCCCGGGATTGCGGGCTTTAATGGTGTCGTAATCCACACCCAGGCGTTTGACCACGCCGGGACGAAAGGCCTCAATCACCACGTCGGCGCGATCGGCGAGGCGCAGGGCCATTTCCCTGCCCTCTTCGGTTTTGAGATCAAGCTGTACGCTTTTTTTGCCGCGATGGGTGTTGGCAAAATACACGGATACGCCGTCCCGTTTGGGGCCGATTTCCCGATTGGGCTCGCCGCCATTGATGGGTTCGACCTTGATCACCTCGGCGCCGTGGTCAGCCATCGCCTGAGTGAGCGCGGGGCCGGGTAAAAACAGGGAGAAATCGAGAACTTTGATGCCTTCTAACTTCATGAATACAACCTTTGTGCTAATCGGGAATCGGTGAATGGGCCCGTGGAATAATGCGACTGGCGCAAGTTTATCCGCCGTTGCCGCGATGGTCGAGGTGTGTGTTAGCATGAAACACTGGGCGCAACGCGCTCGTGACCCGGTAACGCCGCCATCAGTGTACTGGCCAGGCTTTTAGTGTTCGTTTAATTTTAAAAAATACAGCTAACACAAATTATTATGGAAATAATAAGCTCTTCCGGTCGTGATTTTTCTAGGGGCAGATGGTTTTGCGGCGCCCCGGCGATTGCGGTTGACTGCCGTAGCAGGAGGTCGAAACTACCGCCATTCAAGCTTGTTGTTGATTTTAATCATAAACCCGTCAAAACTTAATGATAGAATGCATAATAGCGCGCCGGGCCAAGCGCTCGACGGCAAGAGCGCCCGACACCAAAAGCCGCTGAGAATTTATTTTATAAGATAAGGGGTTAGATACTAAATGAAGATACTTTCTTTTGAACAGCTGGGTTATCGGCATTTTCCCGATGACTTCGCACAAAAATACGACTCGGTGGTGAATACCCCGTATCACAAACTGGTGGACCGGGACCTGATGCACCAGGATCATGTGGATTTTCTCGATGAGATGCTCTACGCCGCCCGCCGGGGTTTCGATGGCATTGCCACCACGGAGCACAGTCAGGCTTCCTACGATGTGCTGCCCAACCCCAATTTACAGATGTCGGCCCTGGCCTACGCCACGGAGCGGGAAAACCTGAAGGTGGCCCTGGCCTGTCTGGGGCGTTCTCTGGGTAAGTCCCGGGAACCGGTCCGCATCGCCGAGGAATATGCCGCCATTGACCAGATTAGCGGCGGTCGGCTGGTTGCGGGTTTTCCGGTGGCTCTGAGTTACGATGCCTCCTACAACGCCGGGCATCCCCCCATCGAAACCCGTCCCCGCTACGAGGATAACCGCAGGTTGATTCAGCGGGCCTGGAGCGCGCGCGAACCGTTTGAGTACAACTCGAAGTACAACCGCTACCCGAGAGTGAATCCCTGGCCCCGTCCCTACCAGGAAAATGGTCCACCCCTGTGGTCGCCATCGATTGGCACGCCCAGCAGTTTGGCGAGGATTCTGGACGATGAGGACGTCTTTCTCTATTTGAGCTGGTTTGGCCCCAAATATACCGGCGATCGCATCTTCAATCGCTACTGGGATCTGGCCGTGGAGAAAGGCAAGGACCCCAACCCCTACCGCCTGGCGTTTGTTCAAGGCGTGGTGGTGGGTGAGACGGACGAAAGTACCCACAAGGAATACGGCAAGCACGTGGAGCGCGGATATCAGCAAGGCCTCGGGGCGATTCCCCTGTCCGGCCTGGGTTTGCCGGGCTACGTGGATATCAACGGCGTGGAGGCCATGGTCAAAGATCCCGGCGACTTTGGGATTGTGCCAAAGATGCGCACGATCAGTTATGCCGAGCTGGTGGACGCCCAGTGCGTGATCGCTGGCAGCCCCGCCACGGTGACAGAACAGTTGCTGGATATGGTGCGCCGTTTTCGCATCGGCAATTTGATTCTGATGGTACAAATGGGCTCGATGCCCAAAGAACTGGTTAAGAAAAACATCGACATGTTGGCCGAGCACGTACTACCGACGCTGCGCAAGGAGTGGCAGAACGAGAATTGGGAGCACCGCTGGTGGCCCACGGGCGCGACTGGCCACGCAAACGGGGGGCAAAAGGCATGACCATCACAATTAAAGGCCCACAGCGTAGCGAAACCCTTGATGTGTTGAATGGGCGCGTCAAGCTACAGGTGAAAATAGCCGGTTCCGGCCCAGCCCTGGTGTATTTCCACCCGGCTGCGGGCCTGTACTGGGACGAATTTCTCGACCGGCTGGCGGAGAAGTACACGGTTTATGCGCCCGAGTTACCCGGCACCTCCGCGGGTGACCCCTATGCCATCAAACAGATCGACAGCTTTGCCGACCTTTTACTGATGTACGAAGAAGCACTGCACCTGCTGGAGCTGGATCAACCGGTTGCCGTGGGCCAATCCCTCGGGGGTATGATTGCCGTCGATCTCGCTGCCCACTTTCGACACCTGTTTAGCCATCTGGTACTGCTGGCCCCCGGTGGTTTGTGGCAGGAAGATATGCCCTACAAACTGATCCAGCTGTATGGCGCGAAGCCGGAGGAAATTCCGGGCTACTTGTTCCACGATTTCAGCCTGCCCCGTGCCCAGGCCATGCTCGCGCTGCCGGAAAATCCCGAACAAATACCCAAACATATTGCCGCCAGTGTGTGGGCGCTGGGATGCTCGGGTAAATTTTTGTGGCCGTTTGCAGAACATGGGCTGGCCAAGCGTATCCACCGTATCGTGACCCCCACCCTGCTGGTGTGGGGTAAAAACGACGTGTTGGTGCCGGTGGGCTACGCCGAGTTGTTTGCCAAGGGTATCAAGGGCGCCAAACTCAAGATATACGACAATTGCGGGCATATTCCGCAAATCGAAAAATTTGAGGAAACCACACAACTGGTGCTCGATTTTATTGCCTGACATTCTAAAACACCGTTGTACTAACCATAACGGGTAGCGCTAACGCGCTATCCGTTTTTTTATTGTCAAACAGCTATCTCAGACTATCTTCAGAGCGGTTGACATGCCGCCGGAAAAGCGTAGATTTCGTTCTGTGTAAAACACGATATCAGCGACTTGCAGGGGTAACGGCGAAAGGATGGGCGATAATTTTCTGGTAACGTTTTTGGCCTACCTGGCGCAACTGCCTAACTGGGCGCGAATTGTATTTGTGCTGATATGCCTGTGCGCTGCCTGGGGAGCGGAACGGGGCTGGCCACGGTTTCAGTTACGC
>JAYODD010000022.1:10909-13256 GCA_038106145.1 Gammaproteobacteria bacterium
TTACGCTACGATAGCTGGTGGATTCACGCCAGAACCAATCTGGCGTTATTGTTGACCACGATCATCATCGGCCTGGCATTTGCCACTTCCGTAGTCGGCCTGATCGACTGGAGTGCGCAACATCAAATCGGCCTGTTGCACTGGTTAGCGTTGCCACTGTGGGCGGAACTTATTATTGCCTTGCTGGTGCTGGATTTTATGGCGCAGTATTGGGTGCATGTCCTGCTGCATAAAGTGCACTGGATGTGGCGGCTTCATCTGGTGCATCACTCGGACAACAAGGTAGATGCCACCACGGGCACCCGCCATCACCCCGGTGATTATCTGTTTCGCGAAGTATTTGCCCTGCTGGCAATTGCCCTGCTTGGGTTGCCGTTGGCTTTCTATCTGCTGTATCGGTTTATTACCATTCCGTTTACCTATTTTATTCACGCCAACCTCCAGCTCCCCAAAATATTGGACCGGTGGTTAAGCTGGGTTTTTGTCACACCGGATATGCACAAATTTCACCACCACAACGAGTTACCCTGGACGGATAGTAACTATGGGGGAATCCTGTCGATCTGGGACAGGCTGTTCGGCACCTTTACTTACGCAGACGTTGGCGCCATTCGTTACGGTATCAATGTGCTGGATGACGAAGTGTCAGACCGACTGGGTTATCAACTGGCACTGCCGTTCCGGCGCGGTATTAAATCCAACGCGGAAATGCAGCGTGGCAATGCGCACGCGGAATCTGTCGAAAGTTGACGCGGAAATCCCTGGGGCTAAAGCACAGAAAACAGCGTAATATGCGCGCGCTGGCGCCCACTCGCCCGCGTAAACACCGCCGTTTAGATTTGCTCCTTGGACGGGATGTTTACTCTTGCGAGTGCTAAGGTGAGCCAGCGTGCAATTCTAACCAAGTGCGGACGGGCCTGGATCAGGGTGATCCAGCACCCGCGATATCGACTCGCGCGATTTCAATTTTGGCATTCTTTTTGCCCAATGGAATATCTTCCAGGGCCCCATCGAAAATAAGACAAAATAGTGTTTTACCGTCGTCACCACCCAGATTACAGGCCACGGCCCGGCGATCACCCACATTGATTTTATGTGTGATCTGGCCACCATCAAGCACCCGTATAAATTCACCATTCTCGAACGCGGACACCCATACGCCCCCTTCCTTATCGAGGCATATACCGTCGGGCGTATAGGGCGCTAAATCGGCAAATACCCGGCGGTTGCTCAGGGAGCCATCCGCTTCGATATTAAACGCGGTGAGTCGCCCCACGAAGGTTTCCGCTACGATCAACGTTTTTCCATCGGAGGTAATTACCGCGCCGTTGGGGAAATGCATATCGTCCGCGACAGGACGTATCTCACCCGCGGGAGTGACCAGGGTCAAGGTTGCCGATTTCGGTTCTTCGTGGGCAAATACGTCGTAACCAAATGTGCCGACATATATGTTGCCATTTTTTGCACAAACCGCGTCGTTGATATCGTAGGCCAAATGGGCAGACAAGTCAGCGTATTCGCTAAGTTCGCCGGTTGCCACGTTGACACGCATCAACTTTCGATCCGCCATGGACACGATAACCAGCGATCCATCTGGCATAAAGTTGATTCCCGACGGACGATTCGGAAAATCAGCTATTGGCGTAATCGTGCCGTCACCGGAAATGGTATATACCGTTTGGCCAAACATGTCCGACACCCAAAGCTTATTGTCGTGCCAGCGCGGGCCTTCGAGAAATACGAATCCGTCGACGAAGGGCTGAGTCGTTAACTGTTGCATGATTGCGCTCCTTTGGTGTATTTATGAAATGAATTTTACCACGCTTTACGCGAGTCTCACACAGACTCAGTTGTCACACAATGTGCCTTTCGCTTAATCTTTAGTCGTACATAATGACTGTACGGGCGCCCTCGCCTTTGCCCATGGCATCAAAGGCTTCATTGATCTGTTCCAGTTTAATGCGATTGGTGACCATTTCGTCAAGTCGCAACTCGCCCGACCGATAATAATTAACAAATTCAGGAATATCTCGCGCTGGTATCGACGAACCGTAACCGGAACCTTTTAAATGTTTCTCACTGAAAAACCCCAATACGGGTAGTTCGAGCTCCGTATCGAGGGCCGGCACACCGACAATACAGGCAGTACCGGTATAACGCGGCATGGCCCAGGCCTGTTCAATAGTTGCCTTAAGCCCGGCCGCCTCAAATGCAAAATGCACTCCACCGCCGCTGATTTTACGTACCTCCTTAACGGCGTTACAGGTGCCCGGATCGAACGCATGGGTTGCTCCGAGTTGTAGCGCCAGTTCGCGTTTTTCCGCCACCGGGTCAATCGCGATAATCA
>JAYODD010000022.1:13266-29528 GCA_038106145.1 Gammaproteobacteria bacterium
CCGGCAATCCTTGCGCCCTGAATAATCGACAGACCAACACCGCCACAACCGATTACCGCACAACTATCCCCTGGTGTTATTTTGACCGTATTGAGCGCTGCGCCAACTCCCGTAGTCACTCCGCAACCAATTAGACACACCGTGTCGAGACGTACGCTATCATCTATCTTGATTGCCATACTGGCGGGTATGACCGCCCGCTCTGAAAACGTACCGACGCACACCAGTTGCCCGATGTCCTCTCCTCTTTTATTTTTCAAGCGGCGCGTGCCATCCAGCAAGGCGGCCTCCCATATGGTGCCACCCATTTCCTGGCACAAAAATGGTTTACCCTCTTTACAAAACAGACATTTGCCACAGGCTGGGGTCAAGGATGCGATGACGTGATCCCCCACCTGCAGATGCTGCACGCCTGAACCCACGGCTTCCACTACACCCGCACCTTCATGCCCCAGCACCGCGGGTAGCTTGACTGGCAATGTGCCGTAGCGGAAGGAATAATCTGAATGGCAAATACCGCTCGCCGCATATTTGATCAGAACCTCATTTTCTTTTGGCTCGCTCAACTCCAACTCTTCAATAACAAAGGGGCTACCAACTCCATAAAGTACCGCCGCTTTTGTTTTCATACCTTTTCTCCCGCCCTGCTACAATTCGCTATTGTGATAGTCCCGCATCAGCCATACATGATCACCGAACGTGCGCCCTCGCCCCGTCCCATTTCCGCAAAAGCCCGATTAATTTCGCTCAGCCCAATGCGCTGAGTGATCATTTCATCGAGTTTCAGTTCGCCGCTTTTAAACAGTTCGACAAACCGTGGAATATCTTTTTGGGCGTCGAGGAGCCGTAGCAGGAACCCTGAATTTCACATTCAAACAACAGGGCGCCGGAAGGAATCGTAATGCTTTGATCGAGGGCGGCGACGCCGACAATAATGGCGCGCCCAGTGGGCCTGAGTAAGCTCCAGGCCTGCTCCATGGTCTGTGTGCGTCCCAGTGCTTCAAATGCGTAGTGCACACCCAGGCCCCCGGTAATTTCTTTGACGCGCTGCTGCGTATCTTCTTCAAACGGATTGATCGCATGAGTGGCGCCGAGACTCAGGGCGAGATCCCGTTTTTCCGCCATAGGGTCAATGGCAATTATTATAGTCGCGCCACCGATACGGGCACCCTGAATAATTGACAGCCCCACTCCGCCGCAGCCAATTATCGCTGCGCTCTCCCCCGGCTGCACATTGGCGGTATTGAGCGCCGCGCCGGTACCGGTGGTCACACCACATCCAATTAAACAAGTGCTTTCCAGGGGTGTGTCATCGGGCACTTTTATCGCCGAACCCGCGGGCATCACCATGTATTCGCCGAACGAACCGACTCCGCATAACGCGAACAGGGGCTCTCCGTCTTTACCGGTATGCCGGGTAGTGCCGTCAATTTGCGTGCAGTGGGTGAGTAATTTACCCATTTCCGCACACATATACTCCTTGGATTCCTGGCACATGACGCACTCCCCGCAACTGGGCGTCAGGGAGGCAATCACTTTATCGCCTGGTTTCAGGTGCTTGACGTTAGCGCCTACCGCCTCCACAACACCGGCACCCTCATGGCCCAGTACAATGGGCATGGGCACCTTGAGTACACCGTGCACACAGGAGTAATCGCTGTGACAAATACCACTTGCAGTGGTTTTTACCAGAACCTCGTTTTCTTTTGGTGGCGCCAGATCCACCTCTTCGATAGTAAATGGCTGATCGATCCCGCGTAGCACCGCGGCTTTTATCTTCATCTAATCTCTCCAGTGCCGATTTCAGCTTTTCAAAATGTATTATTTAACCTGACAACACTCATTCGTGCCGCGCAATTATTATCGCGGGTTGCGCTGGTACCCGGTTACTTCATGTGTTTTTTTAGTTCCAGGCGTGCAATTTGATTGCGATGCACTTCATCTGGACCGTCAGCAATTCGCAGCACCCGCATATGGGCGTAGGCACGCGCCAACCCCACGTCCTCAGTGACCCCGCAACCGCCAAATGCCTGGATGGCGTCGTCGATAATTTTAAGTGCTAAATTGGGGCCGGCCACTTTTATCATGGCGATTTCCGCTTTGGCGACTTTATTTCCTACCGTATCCATCATATAGGCCGCTTTTAACGTTAACAGTCGGCTCATTTCAATATTGATGCGCGCGTCGGCAATACGCTCCAGCCAGACGCCGTGCTCGGCCAAAGGTTTGCCAAATGCCACCCGGTTTAACAAGCGCTGACACATCAGCTCCAGAGCATGTTCGGCCACCCCTATAATCCGCATACAGTGGTGAATGCGCCCCGGCCCGAGGCGTCCCTGTGCAATTTCAAACCCGCGCCCTTCTCCGAGCAGGATATTCGCAACGGGTACCCGCACATCCTTGAATACCACTTCCGCATGGCCGTGTGGTGCGTCATCGTAGCCAAACACGGGCAGCCAACGCTCGACGGTAATACCCGGGGTCTGCGGTTCCACCAGTATCATGGATTGCTGAGCGTGCCGAGGAGCATTGAGGTCGGTTTTGCCCATCACAATCCATATCTTGCAACGAGGATCGTGCACGCCCGATGAAAACCATTTGCGGCCGTTAATAACGTAGTCCTCGCCGTCGCGCTCGATTCGGGTTTCGATATTGGTTGCATCCGATGACGCCACCAGTGGTTCAGTCATACAGAACGCGGAGCGGATGTCGCCATTCAGCAGGGGGTCAAGCCATTGTTGTTTTTGTTCTTCGGTACCATAACGCTCTATGGTTTCCATGTTGCCGGTATCCGGCGCGGCGCAATTAAACACCTCCGAAGCGAATTTAAGTTTGCCCATTATTTCGCACAAAGGCGCGTACTCGAGATTGGTGAGCCCCGCCCCCCGTTCACTTTCCGGCAAAAATAAATTCCACAGGCCCTCGGCTTTGGCTTTCGTTTTCATTTCATCCAGCACCGGCGGAGTGCACCAGCGCCCGCCCTCTTCCAGTTCCTGGTAGTAGCGAGCTTCGTTGGGCGCGATCACCTGATCGACAAAATTCTGCACCCGGAGCTGTAACTCCCTGACCTTGTCGGAAAATTCAAAGTTCATGATGTCCCCGTTTCCTGTGTTGTGAAGCGTGCAATATTCTTCCCAACTCGTTTACCGTTAATGTTTTGTACAGGAGGATCGCGCTAAATGCGTAGGTCAGGCCCTTGTATAAATTAAATGCTCAGGACGAGCGATTACTGGATTGTAATGCGACTCTACCATTCGGTAAAGAAAACTTGTAATCTCGGCACAAATCAAGAATGTTCATTTACCGCCAAGCATGCCCAACCGCGATATACCCATTATGACCAGACAGGTGTTTATCACCAAACCGGGAGACAACGTACGGCTAGCCCCGGAGGATGAATATCAACATGTCCCGGAAAGCGCGAGCAATTTTAACGAAAGCGCCTATTACAACCTGTACGACGCAAAAATTGGGCTGGGCGGCTGGTTCAGAATAGGCAATCGCGTCAACGAGGGCTACGCCGATTTATCGATTTGCCTGTACCTGCCCGACGGACGGGTGGGCTTTATGTATCACCGGGCAGCTATAACCAGTAATGCCGAATTGAGGGCCGGAGGCGCCCATTTCGAAGTGCTCGAACCGTTTTGCCGCCAGCGGGTGTCCTACCGAGGTGAGTTGGTGATCCTGACGGATGCGGCGGCGATGGCGAATCCCGGTAAAGCGTTCAAGCATAGCCCTCGGGCGCGGTGCGCTATCACTCTGAATTACCAGGGTGTGTCGCCGATATACGGCGGTGAAGCCCTCAATCCCGATGGATCGCCAATTGAGCTCGACCCGCAGAACGCAATGGCCCGGGCACACTACGAACAGCATGTCCGTGCTCGGGGTAGCATCAGCCTCGGCGCGCACACCTGGAATATTGACGGATTTGGCCTGCGCGACCACTCCTGGGGTCCCCGCTACTGGCAAAATATCTACTGGTACCGGTGGCTGCCGATCAGCTTTGGCGACGATTTTGGCGCCATGATTATGACCATCGGCTTGCGCGATGGCAGCATGGACTGTGGCGGCATGGTGTTCACAAATGGTGAGTATGACCTGATTACCGACGCCCAAATCCAATCGTTCTGGAATGATCAGTACTATCAAACCGGGCTGCGCGCTGCGGTAACAACTGAGCGTGGCGAACAATTCGAGTTCACCGGCCGCGTGTTTTCCCTGATCCCCCTGCGCAATCAGCGCGCCTTGCCCGATGGCACACTGCTGAGCACCCGCATTACCGAAGGCATGACCGAATATCGCTGTAATGGTCGGGTTGGGTACGGTCTGTCCGAATATCTGGATCAGATTGAAGATGGCAAACCGGTTCGGGCTGCCCGGGAAGCTGCACAGCTATCGCCGACCTTCTGATTTGCCGCCCTGCACTTTGGCTGAAAGGCTACCCAAACGACAGACAAATTGTCGTTGCGGCGCTCATGTTACCCATTGTACACTGCACTTTACTGTTTGGTAGAATAGCGACTAGCCGGCGATTTTTATCGAGACGCTGCGAGGTCGTTGCACCAGCGTATCCCAACCCCTGGGTGAAGCTATATGTTTAATAAAAATTGAGGAGTGGTTGTGAAACTATTTGATCTGACAGGAAAAGTAGCCATTATCACCGGCGGTAACGGCGGGTTGGGGTTGGGCATTGCCCGGGGGCTTATTTCCGCTGGAGCGGCGGTCGCCATCGTTGGTCGCAATCCGGAAAAACTTAAGAAAGCGAGCAAGGAATTAACTGACTTGGGGGGCAAGGTCCTGGCAGTTCAGGCAGACGTATCCCAGGAGGACGATGTCAATCGCATGGTGGCGGAAACGGTAGCGCATTTTGGACGGGTCGATATTCTGGTCAATAACGCGGCAATCAGTTACGGGGTGAAGGCAGAGGAACTTACGCTTGAACAATGGAATAACTTTATTGCCATTGATTTAACCTCAGTATTTTTGTGCTGCAAGGCATGCCATCCGGAGTTTGTGAAAGTGGGTGGCGGAAAAATCATCAATGTGGGCTCAATTATTACCAAACTGGGCTTTGGTAAATTGATTCACTACGCGGCCGCGAAAGGCGGTATGGATCATATGACACAGAGCCTCGCGCGGGCCTGGGGCAAGGACAATATTCAGGTGAACGCCCTGCTGCCGGGCCTGGTGGATACGGAAATGATGCCCTGTTCCGGACCGGACAGAAAACCCATTATCGATTACATTATCGGCAAGACGGCGGCGGGGCGTCATGGCACACCGGATGATTTTCAGGGCATTGCCATTTTATTGTCGAGTTCCGCATCGGACTTTATCACCGGCGCAATTATCGTTGAGGATGGCGGTGTTTCTCTAGCCATTTAAAACGCGCATCGCGGCTTAACTGAATGCACATCATCCAACTTCACGCTAGAGGTGCTTTTTGAATAGATTTGATCTGAGCGGAAAAGTCGCCATTATCACTGGAGGCAACGGCGGCCTGGGGCTGGGTATCGCCAGCGCATTAGCTTCCGCGGGCGCGGCAGTCGCCATTGTCGGCCGCAAACAGGAGAAACTGGAAAAAGCCAAACTGGAACTGCAACAAGCCGGCGCGAAGGTTGTGGCCATACGGGCGGATGTGTCGCTGGAAGACGATGTGAACCGCATGGTGCAGGAAACTGTGGATGCATTTGGGCGCGTGGATATTCTGGTGAACAACGCCGCTATCAGTTGGGGCTCCAACCCCGAAAGCACCAGTCTTGAAACCTGGAACAATTTTATCGCGGTAAACCTCACTTCCTGTTTTTTGTGCAGCAAGGCTTGCTACCCGGAATTTGTAAAGTCCGGTGGCGGTAAAATCATCAATATCGGTTCAATTATTACGCAATTTGGTTTTGGTAAATTGTTCCATTACGCTGCGGCGAAAGGTGGCATGGACCATATGACGCAAAGTATGTGCCGCGCCTGGGGCAAGGACAATATTCAGGTGAATGCGATATTGCCCGGACTGGTGGATACCGAAATGATGCCATGCACCGGACCGAATAAACTGGGACATATTGTCGATTATGTTATTCAGAAATCGGCGATTAAGCGTCACGGTGTTCCCGAAGATTTCGCCGGGCTGGCTATTTTACTGGCGAGCCCCGCGTCAGATTTTATTACCGGAGCAATTATTGTCGCGGACGGTGGCTTGTCCCTGGCCATTTAAACCCACAGCGGCAGGCTGAAGCGGGCTGTTACGGGCGATCTATATAGCGCCGTCGGAATTATTTTTCAGTCGGAAGATTCTCAGGCGCCCGCCTCCACCAACGCCCAGGCGCGATCTGCGCGCGCGCGGCATTGATCCTTGTACTCCAGTGCTCGCTCGGAACTGGCATTGCCATCCAGGCCGCGTCGATAGACGCCCTGAACAATACAGCCCGAGCGAAAAAGATTATAAATAACATAAAAATTCCAGTTTTTTACCGACCCGATTCCCGCAAAGTGACAGTAATCGGCGATAAACTCCTGTTCCGAGGGAATACCCAGCGGGGCAACATCGGCCTCGCCCAACACGGCATGCCCAGCAAAACTCGAATGGTATTCCATGCAAACGTAACCGAGGTCGGCGAGGGGATGCCCGAGGGTCGACAGTTCCCAGTCCAGTACCGCGACTATTTTGGGCTCGACAGGATGGATCAGAACGTTACCCAACCGGTAATCACCGTGCACAATGCAGGTCTCATCCAGATCCGGAATATGCGCGGGCAACCATTTAATCAGTTTTTCCATTGAGTCGATGGTGTCGGTTTTGGAGGCCAGATATTGCTTGGTCCAACGGGAAACCTGACGGCTGTAATAGTTGCCCGGGCGACCAAAATTCTCAAGCCCGACCTGTTTATAATCAACGGCGTGCAGAGCAGCGAGCACTCGCGCCAGATCGCGGTAAATTGCACGGCGTGCCTCGACTCCCAGATTCGGCAGCAGGACATCGGTAAAAACCCGTCCTTCGACCATTTCCATGATGTAAAATTTGGTGCCAATAATTGTCGGATCCTCACACAGCGCGAACATGCGAGGCACCGGAACGTCCGTATTTTCCAGGGCGCGCATTACGCGATATTCGCGATCGACCTGATGTGCCGAGGGCAGCAACTCACCGGGAGGCTGCTTGCGCATCACGTAACGCCCGGAACCCGACTCCAGCATAAACGTAGGGTTGCTCTGACCACCCTCAAACTGCTTCACCCGCAACGGACCCTTAAAACCCGCAACGTGTTTCTCAAGGAATTTTTCCAGGGCGAGTTTATCGAACTCGTGACTCGCGCGAACGGCCGTTAATTCCGGGTTATTCGCCATGCTAATTTTTGCTCCAATTCTAAATTTTAGATCTACACAGGATACCGCGCGCAACTTGCATCAGTAAAGAAAATCATTGATAGCGGCGTTGCGTTTATGAATAATGGCTTGACACTAACGGATACAACGATACAGGTTTTTCCCCGACGGCCTTGCCGTCAACTGTATTTTTACTCGGAATAAAATCACGGATTAACGGAGCAGCGTTATGGACGTTGGACTGGCACTTATTTTTCAGGGGACGGACGCAAAGCTAACCGATAAAGAGGTTTACACGCAGGAGTTGCGCCTCGGCGATCTTGCCGAAGAACTGGGGTTTCAGTCCATCTGGGGCGTGGAACATCATTTTACCGATTACACCATGTGTCCGGACGTAACACAATTCCTGGCGTACTGGGCTGGCCGTAATCCGAATCTCGCGCTCGGTACCATGGTGGTCGTTTTGCCCTGGCACGATCCGATGCGTGTCGCCGAAGAAATTTCCATGCTCGACAATATGTCCGATGGCAGATTGATTCTCGGCATTGGTCGCGGACTGGGGAGAATCGAGTTCGAAGGCTTCGGGCGGGACATGAATATCAGTCGCGAGTATTTTACCGAGTCCGCGCAAATGATTCTGACTGGTCTGGAAAACGGCTATTGTGAATTTGATGGTAACCATATCAAACAGGCTCGTCGCGATATTCGCCCCAGGCCGTTTAAAACGTTTCGCGGACGCACCTATGCCGCGGCGGTCTCTCCGGAGTCTTCCCAAATCATGGCGGAACTGGGAATCGGCATTTTGATTATTCCGCAAAAACCCTGGGAGATGGTCGACAAGGAGTTAGCGAACTACCGCGAGACGTTCAACCGGGTTAACGGCGTGCCCGCACCTGCCCCTATTCTCGCGGGCTGGACCTTTTGTGATGAAAACGCGGAGCGCGCGGAAGAACTGGCGCGGCGCTATATCGGTGGCTACTATCGAACGGTGATAGAGCACTATGAAATGGCTGGCGACCATCTGAAAAACACCAAAGGCTATGAATCCTACGCCTCCATGCAGGAGCACATTAATAAAAGCGTTGACAGCGCCATCGATTTCTTTATGAGTATTCAGGTGTGGGGCACACCGGAAAAATGCTATGAAACCATTCGCGAGTTCACTGCGCGTACTGGCGCGGGCGCTTTTACCGGCGTGTTTAGTTACGCGGGAATGCCTTACGATATGGCGGAGCGCAGTCTGCGGCTGTTTGCCAAAGAAGTCCTGCCCGAAATCAGGAAATTGCCGGGCGCCCCACTGTTGCAGCTCAGCAACGTTGCATAAGGCTTTCGTTGTGATCGTCGGCAAAAGATTTGGTCGGAGCGGCGGGATTTGAACCCACGACCACCACACCCCCAGTGTGGTGCGCTACCAGGCTGCGCTACGCTCCGAAAGAATACAAACCAGATGGGGTTTGACGGGGTCGTCATGATACCGAATACGCCTTGCAAAGCAAGGAAAAATCTCAGACTTTCAGACCCTCCAGAATATCCTCCAGCTCGCTGATTGTCTGACCGATCAACTGCCGTATTTTGGTGGCCTCTTCCTTGACGTTCTCCCCGCCCAGACGCTGGCGCGCGCCGCCAATGGTAAAACCCTGATCGTAAAGTAGTGAACGTATCTGGCGAATCAACAACACGTCCTGGCGTTGATAATAGCGACGGTTACCGCGGCGCTTGACGGGGCTCAGGCTTGGAAACTCCTGTTCCCAGTAGCGCAGCACATGCGGCTTGACTTCACATAACTCGCTGACTTCGCCAATGGTGAAATAACGCTTGCCCGGAATGACGGGCAGTTGGTCGTTGTTACTCGGCTCCAGCATAATTTTCTACCCTTATTTTGAGTTTTTGCCCTGGCTTGAAGGTCACGACGCGACGGGCTGAGATCGGAATTTCCTCCCCCGTTTTAGGATTGCGCCCCGGCCGGGTGTTTTTATCCCGCAAATCAAAATTGCCAAAACCCGACAGCTTTACCTGTTCATTGCTCTCCAGTGCACATCTCACTTCTTCGAAGAAAATTTCTACGATTTCTTTTGCTTCCCGCTTATTGAGCCCCAGCTCCTCGTAAAGCATTTCGGCAATATCTGCCTTGGTCAACGCCGTCATTTTTATTTCCTCAAGCTGGCTCCATACTGGTTTTCGAGAGCCCTGACTATCACCGCCATGGCGGCATTTATATCTTCATCGGTTAGAGTGCGGGAACTGTTCTGAAAGGTCAAGCCCATTCCTACACTTTTTCTATGATTTTCAACACCTTTGCCCCGATAGACATCAAAAAACATTAAGTCACTCAAATCATCCCCAGCGACCTCCAGCACCAGCGCCTTCAACGCCTCTGCAGGGACTTCTTCGTCCACAACCACCGCTATATCCCTGCGCACGGCGGGAAACCGGCTAATTGCGGTGTAGCGCGGTACCGACGCCCTGGTGATCTGCGAAAGTTTCAGCTCAAATAGATAAACCGACTGCCCGAGATCAAACTCTAATTCTAGATTTGGGTGGAGCTTTCCAATGTAACCTATTGTTATTCCTGAATTAGTTTTAATCTCTCCGCTCTGGCCGGGATGTAAAGCCGGATGCGAAGCAGCACTCCAGTATATTTCAGATTCTGGGCGAGAGAGGGCCAGTAACGCACTGACGTCGCCCTTGATATCGTAAAAATCCACCGCGTCAGTCGTATCAAGCCAGTTTTCCGTCGCCCGTGCGCCGCTGATCAATCCAGCCAGCACGGACTCTTGTTGAATGTTTCCGTCGCGAGTAAAGCGCAACCCCGTTTCGAAGATCCTGATTCGGCGCTGCTGTCTTTTTAAATTGTATTGTAATGTCGCTAACAGACCCGGCCAAAGACTGGAACGCATCACCGCCATGTCGCTACTGATCGGGTTGGCAACGGCAATTGCTTGAATGCGGGGATCAATCCGGCGTTGAACAGCGGAATCGACAAAGCTGTATGTTATGACCTCCCGATAGTCCCGCGCCACCAGCATTCGGCGTATATCCCCCGCACTCACACTGCCTTCCTCTGCACCCGTAATCGGTAGCGGCATGCTCAAAGTGCGCGTTGGCAAATTGTTGTAGCCATAGACTCTGGCGATTTCTTCAATTAAATCGGCCTCGATCGCCAGATCGAACCGCCAGCTTGGAATTTGCCATACCCAGCCCTCGTCGCTGCTGCGCAAAAGCAGCAGGCCAAGGCGCTGTAAAATATCGACCACCAGTTTGTCGTCCATCTGGATGGCCAATTGTTGCTGCAACCGGGCTCTGCGCAGGGTTACCGGTGGTGCCGTCGGAATCTCCAGTTCGGCTCGCACCAACGGCCCGGGCTCGCCGCCAGCAATATCTTTAATCAGCGCCGTCGCCCTTTCGATTGCCAGCTCCACTAACTCAGGGTCGACACCCCTCTCAAAGCGATGGGAAGCATCAGTGTGCAATCCATATTGACGCGCCCGTCCCGCGATGGACAACGGCGTGAAATGGGCGCTTTCCAAAAATATATCCTGCGTGTGCGCTTCCACGGCACTGTCTTCACCACCCATGATTCCCGCCATGGCCAACGCCCGTTTTTCATCGGCAATCACCAGGGTGTCTGGAGTGAGCGTGACCTCGCTGCCATCCAACAAGGCGAGCACTTCTCCTGAGCGCGCAAACCGCACCTCTATGCCGCCGCTGATTTTCCGCAGATCAAACGCATGCAGGGGTTGCCCCAGTTCCAGCAATACATAGTTGGTCACATCGACAACCGCATTGACGCTACGGATACCGCCACGGCGTAATTTTTCCTGCAACCACAGGGGCGTAACCGCGGCGCCATTCAGATTGCGAATTACGCGACCAACATAAATGGGACAGGCCGCGTCAGCTGATAAAGTAATGGGCACAGAAACATCGTGCTGCGCAGGAACTGGCGCCATTGCAGGCGTTGTCAGATCGGTGCCGCTTAACGCCGCCACTTCCCGCGCCAGACCTCTGATGCTCAGGCAATCGCCCCGATTGGGGGTCAGATCCACGTCGATAACCTGGTCGTCGCAATTTAATAATGCCTGAAGGGATTGTCCCAGCGGCGCGTCCAGCGGCAACTCCCAAAGGCCAGCGTCGTCGTCGGAAAGCCCCAGCTCCGCCGCCGAACACAGCATGCCCTCGGACGCTTCGCCGCGCAGTTGCGTGGATTGAATTTGTACGTCACCCGGTAGAGACGCACCGGACAGGGCAAACGGAATTTTTATTCCGGGACGGGCATTCGGGGCTCCGCAAACAACCTGTATGTCGCCCTCTTCCGCACCGGCCACCACGCACAGGCGCAAATTTTCCGCATTGGGGTGTGGTTTTACTGCGAGAATCTCACCGACGATCACCTTGGAAAACTGCGGCGCAGCCGGCTCGACCGCGTCGATTTCCAGACCCGCCATGGTGAGTTGGGCCACCAGTTCTTCGCTGCTCCACTGAGTTTTGACCCACTCGCGCAGCCACGCTTCGCTGAATTTCATCTCGCGCCCTTGTTAGTACTATTCTTCTGCGTCACAAACAATTACCAATCAATCTGGTAAAACTAAATTAACCCCTAGAACTGCCGAAGAAAACGCAAATCATTTTCAAAAAACAGGCGCAAATCCCCCACGCCGTAACGCAGCATCGCCAGTCGTTCAACGCCCATGCCAAAGGCAAACCCACTATAGCGTTGCGTATCAATCTCGCAATTGGCAAATACGTTGGGATGCACCATGCCGCAGCCCATAACTTCCAACCAGCCGGTGTTTTTGCAAATGCGGCAACCTTTCCCCAGGCAGTTGGCACATTGAATATCCACCTCGGCCGATGGTTCCGTAAACGGAAAGTAAGACGGGCGAAAACGCACCGGCAAGTCTGCCTCGAAGAAGGCCTTGAGAAACTGATCGACCGTCCCCTTGAGATCGGCAAAACTGATATCTTCATCAACCACCAATCCCTCCACCTGATGAAACATTGGGGTATGGGTCAGATCGGAATCGCAACGGTAGACCCTGCCAGGGCAGATAATACGTAGCGGTGGTTGCTGGCGTTTCATGGTGCGTATTTGCACCGGGGAGGTGTGGGTGCGCAATACCGTCCCTGGCTCGATATAAAAAGTATCGTGCATGGCCCGCGCCGGGTGATGGGCCGGAATATTCAAGGCCTCAAAATTATAGTAATCGTCTTCAATTTCCGGGCCTTCCTCCACGCGATAACCCGCGCTGGTAAAAAATCCGGCAATGCGCTCCAGCGTTCGGGTTACGGGGTGGATGCCCCCCAGACCAGCGTTCCTCCCCGGCAATGTAACGTCAATTTTTTCCGCCAGCAGACGTTGTTCTATAGCTGCTTGCTCGAACGCGTTTTTGCGCGCCTGCAGCAGATCCTGCAACTCCTGCTTGAAATCGTTGATGGCTGCGCCAGCCTGTGGTCGCTCCTCGGGCGCCAGGCGACCGAGACTTTTTAAAAGCTCGGTCAATTGACCTTTTTTGCCCAGGTATTCCACCCGGACCTGATCCAGTGCCGCGACGGAATCTACCATTGCCACCGCGCGGCGGGCCTGCTCCGCGATGTTTTGCAAATTATCCATGGCTGGTTCCCGAGGGGTTAACAACAAAAATAGGGAAAGAGCTCGCGCCCCTTCCCTACTGATGCTCGTGCATTATTCATGGTCCGGCCGGGCCGGGCCGTTATCATGCGAGGGCGGCTTTTGCCTGAGCCACTATCTGACCGAATGCCGGCTTGTCGTGTACCGCAAGATCCGCCAGCACTTTCCGATCCAGCCCGATTTCAGCTTTTTTCAGACCGGCGATCAACTGACTATAGCTAATACCCTCAGCGCGCGCCTGGGCATTAATACGTGCGATCCACAGTGAGCGGAAAGTACGTTTTTTAACCTTGCGATCCCGGTAGGCGTACTGTCCGGCTTTTGTCACTGCCTGGACCGCAACGCGATACACACGACTGCGCGCGCCGTAATAACCTTTGGCCTGTTTTAAAACTTTTTTGTGACGGCGATGGGCAGTCACACCACGTTTGATTCGGGGCATTTCAAATTCCTCCTGTTTGCTATCAGGTGCGCAATAAACGATCTACCAGCGGGCTGTCCGAGGGATTCATAATGCTGGTCCCGCGCAGATGACGCTTTCGCTTGGTGGTCATTTTAGTGAGGATGTGGCTTTTGAAGGCCCGTTTGTGCTTGTAGCCGGCGGCGGTTTTTTTGAACCGCTTGCTGGCACCGCTGTGTGCTTTCACTTTTGGCATTTGCTACTCCGTTCTGTCGAAGGTTAACGTAGAGAAGAAGGCTGCCGGTCAGTCTGCCAAAAGGCTGAGCGCGGCTAGCGGTTAAATCACCTCTTCTTGCTTTTGGGGGCAATCACCATAGTTAACTGACGGCC
This sequence comes from Gammaproteobacteria bacterium, assembly GCA_038106145.1. Lineage (GTDB taxonomy): Bacteria > Pseudomonadota > Gammaproteobacteria > Pseudomonadales > Porticoccaceae > JBFJKD01. Next base: position 27,006 of record JAYODD010000022.1, read on the forward strand.
CTCCATTTTTGGAAACTGTTCCACACCACCCAGTTCTTCCAAATCTTTTTCAATGCGTTTCAGCATCTCCATGCCCAATTCCTGATGGGCCATTTCCCGCCCGCGAAAGCGCAGGGTTACTTTAGCCTTGTCGCCGGCTTCCAGAAACCGGATTACATTGCGCAATTTAATCTGGTAGTCGCCCTCATCTGTGCCGGGGCGAAACTTCATTTCCTTGACCTGCGTCTGTTTCTGTTTCTTGCGCTGCGCGGCCTGCTGTTTGCGGATTTCAAACACATGCTTGCCGTAATCCATAATCTTGCAGACCGGCGGATCACCGTCTGGAGAGATTTCAACCAGATCCAGATTAGCTGTTTCCGCCGCTTTCAGGGCTTCCTCCAGCGACACCACCCCAATCTGCTCGCCGTTGGCGCTAATTAATCGCACCTGAGCAGCGTCAATTTCATCATTCAGCCTGGAACGCTTGCCGTGCCCCTTGCCATAATTTTTCTTAATAGTTGTATCTCCGTTTCAGGAATCCAAATAAACACGACCGCGACGTTGTACGTCCTGTTCAAGATGCTCGGCGAATGACGCGAGCGTCATGCTACCAAGATCCTCCCCTGAACGGGTCCGCACCGCCACGGTCTGCGTTTCCACCTCTCTATCGCCGATGATCAGCAGATAGGGCACACGCTGTATGGTGTGCTCGCGAATTTTAAAGCCGATCTTCTCGTTTCTCAAGTCGTTTATGACCCGGAAGCCCTTGTTTTTCAATGAATCTGTCATATTTGACGCGAAATCAGCCTGTCGATCCGTGATATTCAATACTACGGCCTGAATCGGGGCCAGCCACGCGGGAAAAGCCCCGGCGTAATGTTCGATCAAAATGCCGATGAACCGTTCGAACGAGCCGAGCACGGCACGGTGTAACATCACGGGAACCCGCCGCGAGTCGTCTTCGGCGACATATTGCGCGTCGAGCCGCCCGGGCATGGAGAAATCCACCTGAATGGTTCCCAGTTGCCACACCCTGCCAATGCAGTCCTTGAGGGAAAACTCAATTTTTGGCCCGTAAAATGCCCCCTCTCCCGGCAGCAACTGCCAGGGCAGTTGCTTGCTATCCAGAGCGGTGGCCAGGGCCTCCTCCGCTCGGTCCCAATCCCGATCGCTACCCACGCGCTTCTCGGGACGTGTCGACAGGCGGTAGATCACTTCGTCGAAACCAAAGTCCCGGTAGATAGCGTGCAGAAAGTCGATAAAACGCGACACCTCGCCCTGGATTTGCTCCTCGGTACAGAAAATATGCGCATCGTCCTGGGTGAACCCGCGCACCCGCATGATGCCGTGCAACGATCCCGAGGGCTCGTTGCGGTGGCAGGAGCCAAATTCCGCCAGACGTAATGGCAGGTCGCGGTAACTTTTTAGCCCCTGGTTAAAAATTTGCACGTGGCAGGGACAGTTCATGGGTTTGACAGCATAAGCCCGGTCTTCGATCTGCAGGTTGAACATGTCCTCGCCGAATTTGTCCGCATGACCGGACCGTTCCCACAGGCTGAAATCCACCACCTGTGGCGTGCGTATCTCCATATAGCCGTGGGCGTTCTGGGATTCGCGCATATAGCTTTCAATCTGGTTGTACAGGGTCCACCCACGGGGGTGCCAAAACACCATGCCCGGCGCTTCTTCCTGGACATGGAACAGATCGAGCTTGCGCCCCAATTTACGATGGTCGCGCTTTTCTGCCTCCTCAAGACGCCGCAAGTAGGCCTGTAAATCCTTCTTATTACCCCAGGCAGTGCCGTAAATGCGTTGCAACATCTCGTTGCTGGCGTCCCCACGCCAATAGGCACCCGCCACTTTGGTCAATTTAAACGCTGGAATTTTGCCGGTACTGGGCACATGGGGTCCGCGGCAGAGGTCGGTAAACTCCTCCTGACTGTAGAGCGACAGCTGTTCATCGGCCGGAATACTGGCAATAATTTGCGCCTTGTAGGTTTCTCCCATGCCGGTAAATAACGCGATCGCATCATCCCGGGGAAGTGTCGATCGACTCACCGCAATATCCTGCTTGACCAGTTCCTCCATGCGCCGCTCAATCTGTTCGAGATCCTCCGGCGTGAAGGCACGATGATAGGCAAAATCGTAGTAGAAGCCGTCTTCGATCACCGGACCGATAGTCACCTGGGCCGCGGGGAACAGCTGTTTGACGGCCTGCGCCAGCAAGTGCGCACAGGAGTGGCGAATGACTTCCAGACCCGCCTCGTCGCGCGCGGTAATAATCGCCAACGTAGCGTCTTCGCTGATGAGATAGGATGTATCGACCAGTTGGCCATTGACTTTGCCCGCCAGCGCAGCCTGGGCCAAACCGGGGCCAATGGCGGCGGCCACCGCACTCACGGTGACGGCCTCGTCAAAACGACGTTGTGTGGCATCGGGAAGAGTGATAACCGGCATATTTTGCTCCTTTCCAGTGGTGACCCATACCAGAGGCCACATGGCGATATAGTGCCAGACAGGTATCTGTGCGGAACTATCCAACAA
>JAYODD010000023.1:0-5474 GCA_038106145.1 Gammaproteobacteria bacterium
CGTCTGCATAGCGGATATGCGATGACCCAGGCGGCGGAAAATATTTATCGACATGCGTTGCGCATTGAAGAGCACACGCTGAGCGTGGAGCGGAACCTGTTTGGCGTCGATCAGCGACTCCAGGGCAAGCTCTGTATAACGGTCTATCACGCCACCGCCAAGCATTTTTTGCTGCCCAATTTACCCGAATTTAGCCGCCGTTATCCGGACCTCGACGTGGAGTTATTTATTACCACTGCCATTCGCGATCTGGCGGCCCGGGAGGCGGATATTGCTATCCGCGGGACACCCAAGCCACCGGATTATCTGGTGGGGAAAAAGGTGGCGGAATTCCAACATGGCCTCTACACCTCCAGCGCCTACCAGCAAAGGGAGCTTAAGTGCCATGACGTGGTGCTGTGGCGGGACGATCCGGTCCTGCCCGAATGGGTTGCCAGCCATTGTCCCGGTGCGCGGGTGGCCCTGCGCGTCGACGATGTGGCAACCATGATTGGGGCGGTACAACAGGGTATGGGTCTGGCGCGGCTGCCCTGCTGGTTGGCGGACCTTCAGCCAGATATGTCACGTCTAAATGTCGCTGTGGAACAAAGTGGCTGGGGATTGTGGGTATTGGTGCACGCGGATTTACGCTCAACCGCGCGGGTCAGGGTATGTCGTGATTTCCTGATTGACCTGCTGGAGGGCCACAAGGATGTGTTTGAAGGCAGGCAGTCCCGCTACCTGTAGATAACCGGTAACGTCTGATCTCTCAATCGCAAAGTATTCTCCGGATTGTAAACCCGCTTTTTGAAGTTCTAAACCACCACTAACCTCGCAACACCGCCAGAAATTGTTCGCTAGTCTCGTTGGGGTTGATCTGGATTAATGAACAGCTGGCCGTCCGGGAGTAGTTTTGGCAGTTCAAATCATATACAGGGACTTTGCTATGAAACTGATCAAAACGTTGGCAATGATGGTGGCCGTTGCGCTCCCGGCAGCGCTGTTGGCTGCCTCCATGGGTGACGCGGGGAAAATGGGCATGATGAATATGCCCATGATGAAAACCCATATGGTGGAGATGAAGGCTGATATGGGAAAAATGGCGGCCGCCGGGAATGATAGTGAACGGATGCAAATGATGCAGGCGCATATGACCAAAATGCACGATCATATGGAAATGATGATGAATATGATGGAAATGATGGGGCGGCAGGGCGCGGGGATGCGCGCCGGTGCAGCGGCGGCGGACGCCCCCGGTGGTGAAGCGAAGGCGCAGCACGACCACAAGGCAGCGGAGTAATTAAACCGCGGTGTTTGGCCCGGCAGCGCGGCAGTTTCTCGTGCCCATGATGTGGCCCGCCCGGGGCGCGCGACGGGTCAGGGAATGTGTTTACCCCGCCAGCCTTGATATTTGCGATGGACGCCGCGGGTCATGGATTGTGAGTAGGCTTCCAGAATATCGACGCCGACCAGAATGGCGACGACAACGATGGAGAGTTTGATCGCGGTCAAGGTATGACCAATGGCGACGGTGACACCGATTGCCGCCAGCGCCCAGATGGTTGCCGCCGAAGTAACGCCGAGGACCACGCCATCCCGGGCGAGCATAACCCCGGCGCCGAGAAAGCCGATGCCGGTAATCACCTGGCCGATAACGCGCGAGGGGTCGGATGCGGCGGTACTGACTGCCAGGGCCGCCACCACGAATGCATAGGTGCCCAGTATAATCAGTGATGAGGTACGAATGCCTACGGGCTTGCCCCGTAGCTGGCGTTCCAGGCCGATGATTGTTCCGCACAACAGGGCGGTGCCGATGGACGCCCACTGGTACGGCTGAATATCCATCAAGTTATCAACGGTCACTGTTCACCTCCAGGACGCTGTGCGCGCCAAATGGCGGCTAGTTTATTGAACCCCTACGCAACACTGTTCTACTTCTGTTGTTACGCAGTTTCACGTCGCCATGCCCAGCGCAAGCATTTCTTTGGCGTGGCCAAGGGACTGTTGGCTGGCTGCGGCGCTGCCCAGCATACGCGCAATTTCTACAACTCGTGCCGATTCGTCGAGTACCGTGAGACCGCTGGCGGCGTAGTCGGTACCCTGAGTTTTACTGGCAATAAAATGGTGATGGGCGCAACTCGCAACCTGTGGCAGGTGGGTAATACACAGCACCTGACCCTGTTCTCCCAGTTGCCGCAGCAGGCGTCCGATAACGTTTCCGGTAGCGCCGCCCACACCCACGTCGACCTCGTCAAACACCAGTACTGGAATCGTCGAGCGCTGGGCAGCCACGACCTGGATAGCCAGGCTAACCCGCGACAGTTCGCCTCCCGAAGCAATTTTTGCCAGGGGACGGTGTGGTTGTCCCGGGTTGGTGGAAATCAATAATTCCACTGTTTCCATGCCCTCTGCGCCAAAGCCGCCACCGGCGAGCGGCTGTAATGGCATTTCTACAGTGGCGCTGGCCATTGCCATGGCGGCCAGTTGTTGATTGATGGCCAGTACAAATTTCTGCGCGGCTTTGCCCCGTGCGGTGCTCAATTTTTTGGCGCAACGGCGGTACTCAGCTTCAAGATTGGCGAGTTTGTCGCGCAGTTTTTCACTGTCGTTATTATCGTCCGCGAGGGTGCGTAGTTCATCGGCCAGTTGCGCGTGGGTGTCGCACAGTTGCTCGGGGCGAATACGATGTTTTCGCGCCAGCTGATACACAGCGCTGAGTCGGTCCTCGACCTGCTGCAAGCGGCCGGGATCCAGGTCCACGCTGTCGAGATAGCGCTGCAGGGAAGAGACGGCTTCCTGTATTTGAATGCCCGCCGACGCCAGTAGCTCCCCGGCCTCGTGCTGGGCGCCAGTGATGTGGGTAATAGCGTCCATCAGGTACCGGGCCCGGCCCAGTTGGGTGAGCAAGTCGGGCTGCGTATCACTCCCGTCACTCCCTGCGCATAGTCCGATAATTTCTCTACCATGCTCGAGCACCACATCGACATTGGCCAGCACCCGCTGTTGTTCTTCGAGCTGTTCCAGCTCCCCGGGTGCGAGTCCGAGTTGATCGAGTTCCTGCACCTGGAAGCTGAGGAGTTCGCGACGGGCTTTCAGTTCCTCGGTATTGCTGTGCAGCGCTTCCCATCGGCGCGCGGCCATCCGCCATTGCTGATAAGCCTCGGCGACCGCTTCCAGCAGAGGACCGTTAAGGGCAAAATCGTCCAGCAGGCGTCGGTGAGTGTCGCGCCGCAGCAGCGACTGGTGTTCGTGCTGACTGTGAATGTCCACCAGTAAACCACCCAGTTCCTGAAGTTGTTGCATGGTTGCCGCCTGGCCATTGATATAGCCCCGCGAGCGGCCCTCGCGGGTAAAGATACGCCGCAGCAGGCATTCGTTTCCCGGTTCGAAATCATGGTCGACGAGCCATCGCTGGGCGGAGACATTCTGGGACAGGTCGAAACAGGCGCCGATTTCACTCTTGTCGGAGCCGACCCGTATGCGGTCGACGTCGCCGCGATCCCCCAGCGCCATCCCCAGGGCGTCGACAATGAGGGATTTCCCCGCGCCAGTTTCACCGGTTATCGCGGTCATGCCCCTGCTGAACTCAATCTCCAGGGAGTCAACGAGGGTGAACTGTTGAACGCTAAGTGCGGTGAGCAAGGCGGTGGTGAAACCTCGGGGTCGAAGAAGTGTGCAGTTATACCGAATTGGGTAACTATATTGCAATCGGTGGCTTGAATCTGCGGATGCAGGCCCAATATAGCCAGAAATTGCTTGGCATTGGGAATACTTGGCATGTCAGATCGAAAACAACGCTCGCACAATGACACACCCGCGGAATCCGCCGCGCCACAGACGGAAGAGAGCTCGTCCGCCGACGTCGTCGAGGATGGCGGGGCTCCGCAGGGAGAAACAACCGATCCGGCACCTGCCCAGGAAAAGGACGAACTGGCCCAGCTTACCGCGGCGTTGGATGACGCGAGAGACCAGGTATTGCGCACCCAGGCGGAAATGCAAAATTTACGCCGTCGCATGGAGCGGGATGTGGAAAATGCGCACAAATTTGGCCTCGAGCGACTCATTGGTGAGCTGCTCCCGGTGGTCGATAATCTGGAGCGCTCGCTAGCCCTTTTGGCGGGGGATGCCGCTATCGTTCCGGCGGTGACGGAGGGGGTAGAGCTCACGCTAAAAAGTTTTCTCGATGTACTGGAGCGCCAGCAGGTGGAACAGCTCGACCCCCGGGGTCAGCCGTTTAATCCAGACTTCCATCAGGCGATGAGCATGGTGCCCAACGCCAGCGTGGCGCCAAACACGATTCTGGAGGTGTACCAGAAAGGTTATACCCTCAATGGCCGCCTGGTACGTCCGGCGATGGTGGTGGTCGCCAAGAGTGAAACGTCGCAAAAATAATGGCAGCGAGGGTTGAAATACGCCCTGGTGGCGCAATATCTAGGTGCAAGTAACTGATTTAACCAATGGTAGTTGGAGAACACGAGCATGGGCAAGATTATCGGCATAGATTTGGGCACCACCAACTCTTGTGTGGCCATCATGGAGGGCGACAAGCCCAAAGTCATAGAGAACGCAGAGGGCGCCCGCACCACGCCATCTATTGTCGCGTACACCGAGGAAGGTGAGATTCTGGTGGGCCAGTCGGCCAAGCGCCAGTCCGTGACCAATCCCAACAACACCCTGTTCGCGGTAAAACGGCTGATTGGTCGCCGCTTCGAAGACGATGTGGTGCAGAAAGATATTCAGATGGTGCCCTACAAAATCGTCAAGGCCGAAAATGGCGACGCCTGGGTGGAAGTTCAGGGCGAACGCCGTGCTCCCCCACAAATTTCGGCGGAAGTACTCAAAAAAATGAAGAAAACCGCCGAGGACTACCTGGGTGAAAAGGTCACCGAAGCGGTCATCACGGTGCCCGCCTACTTTAATGATTCCCAGCGGCAGGCCACCAAGGACGCGGGGCGTATCGCGGGTCTGGACGTGAAACGCATTATCAATGAGCCGACCGCAGCCGCGTTGGCCTACGGCATGGACAAGGGCAAGGGCGACCACGTAGTGGCGGTCTACGATCTGGGTGGCGGTACCTTTGATATTTCCATTATCGAGATTGCCGATGTCGATGGCGAAACCCAGTTCGAAGTGCTGTCGACCAATGGGGATACCTTCCTCGGGGGCGAGGATTTCGACATGCGTTTGATCGACTACCTCGCGGACGAGTTCAAAAAAACCAATGGCATTAACCTGAAGGGCGATCCGCTGGCCATGCAGCGCCTGAAGGAAGCGGCTGAAAACGCCAAAATTGCCCTGTCTTCCAGCCAGCAAACCGAAGTCAATTTGCCTTACATCACCGCCGATGCCACCGGTCCTAAACACCTGGTGGTCAAGTTGAGCCAGGCCAAACTGGAATCCCTGGTGGAGGAACTGGTTAACCGCTCGCTGGAGCCCGTTAAACAGGCATTAAAAGATGCCGGCAAGTCGACGGGCGATGTCGACCAGATCATTCT
>JAYODD010000023.1:5484-7529 GCA_038106145.1 Gammaproteobacteria bacterium
GATCATTCTGGTGGGTGGTCAGACCCGCATGCCGCTGGTGCAGAAAAAAGTCAGCGATTTCTTTGGCAAGGAGCCGCGCAAGGACGTCAATCCGGATGAAGCGGTGGCCGTCGGCGCGGCCATTCAGGGCGCCGTGCTGTCGGGGGATGTGACCGATGTGTTACTGCTTGATGTGACGCCTCTGACTCTGGGGATCGAGACCATGGGTGGTGTCGCGACGCCGCTTATCGAGAAAAATACGACGATTCCGACCAAGAAGTCGCAAATTTTCTCCACCGCGGACGACAACCAGACGGCGGTTACGATTCACGTGGTGCAGGGTGAACGCAAACAGGCGGCGGGTAACAAATCGCTGGGGCGTTTCGATCTCGCGGATATTCCGCCAGCGCCGCGGGGTCTGCCGCAGATTGAAGTCACCTTCGACATTGACGCCAATGGCATTTTGAATGTGTCCGCGAAGGACAAGGCGACCGGCAAGGAGCAGTCCATCATTATCAAAGCATCTTCCGGACTGTCGGAAGAAGAGGTGGAGAAAATGATCAAGGACGCAGAGGCCAACGCCGAGAGCGACCGCAAGTTTGAGGGTCTGGTGCAGGCGCGCAACAGTGCGGACGGATTGGCCCACGCGGCGCGTAAAACCCTGGCCGAGGCGGGAGACAAGGCCACCGCGGAAGAGAAGGAACAGATTGAAGCCGGGATCAAAGCCGTTGAAGAGGTGGTGAAGGGCGATGATCAGGCGGCAATTGAAAGTGCTGCCACCAAGCTCTCCGAGTTGTCTGCGGGGCTGGCGCAAAAGCTGTATGCCGAACAAGCGCAGCAGGCGGAGGCGCAGGCCAGTGACGCTGCTGAGGAAGGCGCGGGGGATGACGCGGTCGATGCGGAATTTGAAGAGGTCAATGACGGCGACGGCAAATCTTCCTGAAGCTAACAACCGGCATGGCTCCGTGCCTTTTTGATGTGGGGAGCCGGCGCTAAAAACCCAAAAACGCAGGCCACCGCGCCTGCGTTTTGCGCTGAATAAAGTTCGCCAACGCGCCAATTCAAAACACCAGAGTCCAGACAAAAAGTAGAGTAGAGCATGTCAAAGCGGGATTATTACCAGATACTCGGCGTAGAGCGTGACGTGGATGAGCAGGCTTTGAAAAAAGCCTATCGCCGCATTGCCATGAAACACCACCCGGATCGCAATCCCAATGACCCGGAGTCAGAAAACAAATTTAAAGAAGCCAGCGAAGCATACGAAGTCCTGTCGGATCGGGAAAAACGCCAGGCCTACGACCAGTTCGGCCATGCTGGCGTCAACGCCGGGAGTGGCGGTGGTGGCGCCGGCTTTAGCGATATTTTTGGCGACGTGTTTGGCGATATCTTCGGCGGTGGTGGCCGTTCCGGCAGGGCTGGTCCGGCCCGTGGGGCGGATTTACGCTACGATCTGGAGCTCGATCTCGAGCAGGCTGTCAAAGGCGCTAAAATCAAGATTCGCGTACCGGCGCGGGTGCACTGCGAACAGTGTGCGGGTAGCGGCGCGCGAAAGGGCACTTCGCCGGAAACCTGTACAACCTGCCATGGCGCTGGTCAGGTGCGTATGTCGCAGGGGTTTTTCTCGGTGCAGCAGGCCTGCCCCAAGTGCCGTGGCCGCGGTAAAGTAATCAGCGATCCATGCGTTAAATGTTACGGCAGCGGGCGTATTGAGGAACATAAAACCCTCTCGGTAAAAGTGCCGCCGGGAGTCGATACCGGGGATCGTATTCGCCTGTCAGGCGAAGGGGAGGCGGGTCCGGATGGCGGACCTCCCGGCGACCTGTATGTGCAAATGGTGGTACGCGAACACGAGCTGTTTCACCGCGATGGCAAAAACCTGTACTGTGAAGTGCCCATCTCTTTTAGCGATGCTGCCCTGGGTGGCGAACTGGAAGTGCCAACACTCGACGGTCGTGTCAAACTGAAAATTCCCGCCGAAACGCAAACCGGAAAGTTGTTCAGATTGCGCGGCAAGGGTGTCGCACCGGTGCGTGGTGGTGGGCCCGGAGATCTGTTGTGTCGAGTTA
>JAYODD010000023.1:7539-29242 GCA_038106145.1 Gammaproteobacteria bacterium
AACCCCCGTGAATCTCAGCAATGAACAACAAAACTTGCTCAAGAAATTCAGTAAGAGCCTCGAGGGTGGCAAACATTCGCCGCGCACGACCAGCTGGTTCGAAGGCGTAAAAAAATTTTTTGACGGCTTCACGCTGTAGCCCCACCCGCTCGTTGTGCCAGCGGCTTTGCGTAACCCGCTAGCTTTGATTAAGCTACGGCAAACTTCCAATAAGCGGATAATTGCATGATTCGAATTGCTGTTACCGGCGCGGGTGGCCGCATGGGTAAAACACTGATTGAGGCGATTGCCCTGCACCCGGAGGCCTGTTTGACCGCCGCTATAGAGCGGCCGGACAGTTCGCTGCTGGGGGCGGATGCCGGCGAGTTGGCTGGTATTGGTGGCAACGGTGTCGTTCTGGTGGCGAATTTACAGGAAGTCGTCGATCAATTTGATGTGTTGATTGATTTCACCACGCCAGCTGCCACCAGCGCGCACGCGGAGTTTTGTGTTGCCCATGGCAAAAAAATTGTAGTGGGTACCACTGGTTTTGATCCGCAGCAAAAAGATCGGGTGTTGGCGGCGGCGCGTACCGGCTTGTGTATGGCATCTAATTTCAGCACGGGGGTTAATCTGTGTTTCAAATTGTTGGACATGGCGGCGCGGGTGCTGGGCGATGATGTGGATATAGAAATTTACGAGGCCCATCACCGCCACAAGGTGGATGCGCCGTCCGGCACCGCATTGGCCATGGGCGACGTGGTAGCCGCCGCCCTCGGTCGGGATCTGCGTAAGGTGGCCGTTTACGGCCGCGAAGGCCAGACCGGCGCCCGCCCGCGGGAAACCATTGGTTTCGCCACGGCGCGCGGTGGCGACATTGTTGGGGATCACACGGTGACGTTTGCTGCCGACGGCGAGCGGGTCGAGATCAGTCACAAAGCATCAAGTCGCATGTCGTTTGCCCGTGGCGCGGTGCGCGCCGCAGTGTGGCTGGCCGTACAACCGCCTGGTCGCTACGATATGCAGGATGTGCTGGGTTTGCGCTAAAACCCTGTCGGGGCGGTATTTCAGGGGCGGATTCGCGCCAAAATATCTGGCAGGGGCCAGCCTGGCGCGACCTGCGTTGTGTCGGTTTGTCTCTGGACACCCCGTGGCAATTCCCCTACAATTCCGCCTCAGGTTTCCGCTGCACGGAGAACCTGTATCCGCGAGGGAAAATGGCATAAAAATCAATCAAGCGAGGTGAAAAAGAATATTTCATCTCGTTTTTTTTGCGGCTTGAAAAAGCCCCTGTCGCTCCCCGTCCGGTGCAGTTGAACCAGCGCTTCCGGATAGTTATTTTCCTCAGAGGAGTGAGTATTGAATACCCATCGGCCAGCGATTCTTGCCCTTGCAGATGGCACTGTTTTCCGCGGTACTTCCATCGGCGCGGAGGGTATCTCCAGTGGCGAAGTGGTATTTAACACTGCGCTCACCGGCTACCAGGAAATCCTCACCGACCCGTCTTACGCACGCCAGATCGTGACCCTTACCTATCCGCATATCGGCAACGTGGGGGTTAATCAACAGGACGAGGAATCCGCCAAGATATGGGCCGCCGGCCTGGTGATTCGCGACCTGCCGCTGGCGCTCAGTAATTTTCGCAGTGAGGGCGCGCTGGACGCCTACCTGGAGCAGCGCAACATTGTCGGTATAGCCGCTATAGATACCCGCAAATTAACGCGAATTCTGCGCGAAAAAGGTGCCCAGAATGGATGTTTAATGGCGGGCGAAGTAGATGCCGACGAGGCCATTGCGGCGGCTCGCGCGTTTGTCGGTCTCAAGGGTATGGACCTGGCCAGGGAGGTGACCACAGACAATCCGTACCCCTGGAGCGAGGGCAGCTGGTCGTTGAGCGAGGGATTCGCATCACCACCAGACCCACGCTTTCAGGTTGTGGCCTATGATTTTGGCGTGAAGCGCAATATTTTACGCATGCTGGTGGATCGTGGCTGTCAATTGACGGTGGTGCCGGCCACCACCCCCGCGGCCGATGTGCTGGCCAGAAAACCGGATGGTGTGTTTTTATCGAATGGTCCGGGGGATCCGGAGCCCTGTGATTACGCGATTGCCGCAATCGCCGACATTGTTGCGGCGGGTATTCCGACATTCGGTATTTGCCTGGGTCACCAGTTGCTGGCTCTGGCGTCGGGGGCCAAAACCGTAAAAATGAAGTTTGGCCACCACGGCGCCAATCACCCAGTGCAGAATCTGGGCGATGGAACCGTGGCGATCACCAGCCAGAATCACGGCTTTGCGGTGGATGAAACAACCTTGCCGGTCAACCTGGGCGCCACGCACCGCTCGTTGTTTGACGGCTCCCTGCAGGGCATTCACCGCACTGATCAGCCAGCTTTCAGTTTTCAAGGGCACCCGGAAGCGAGCCCAGGTCCCCACGATGCCGCATCCCTGTTTGATCACTTTATAGCGCTGATGACGCAGCACCAGAAGGCACGCTAGAGACCTATGCCGAAACGTACCGATTTGCACAGTATTCTGATTATTGGCGCGGGCCCCATCGTCATCGGGCAGGCGTGCGAATTCGATTATTCCGGGGCCCAGGCCTGCAAGGCGCTGCGAGAGGAGGGCTATCGGGTCATTCTGGTGAATTCCAACCCGGCCACCATTATGACCGACCCGGCCATGGCCGATGCCACCTACATCGAACCGGTGGAATGGCGCACCGTGGCGCGAATTATTGAGAAAGAACGCCCCGACGCGATTTTGCCCACCATGGGCGGGCAAACGGCTCTTAATTGTGCCCTCGACCTGGCCCGGGAAGGGGTGCTGGACCGCTTTGACGTCGAATTGATTGGCGCCACCCAGGACGCCATCGACAAGGCCGAGGACCGGGAACGGTTTGACCAGGCGATGAAGGCAATTGGCCTGGAGACCCCTAACTCGGTGATCGTACACAGTCTGGAAGAAGCGTTGCAGGTGCCGGATCAGTTTGGTTTCCCGTGCATTATTCGCCCTTCGTTTACCATGGGCGGATCGGGGGGCGGCATTGCCTACAATCGGGAGGAATTCGAGGAAATTTGCCGTCGCGGTCTGGATCTGTCGCCCACCAATGAATTGCTGATTGACGAGTCGTTAATCGGCTGGAAAGAATTCGAAATGGAGGTGGTGCGGGATAAAAATGACAATTGCATCATTATCTGCAGCATCGAAAATTTCGATGCCATGGGTATTCATACTGGCGATTCCATCACCGTGGCGCCGGCGCAAACCCTGACGGACAAGGAATATCAGATCATGCGCAACGCCTCGATTGCGGTGTTGCGCGAGATTGGGGTAGAGACCGGCGGTTCCAATGTGCAATTTGCGGTGGACCCCGCCACCGGCCGTCTGGTGGTGATCGAAATGAATCCCCGGGTGTCGCGCTCCTCCGCCCTGGCGTCCAAGGCCACCGGTTTTCCCATTGCCAAAGTTGCGGCGAAACTTGCGGTGGGTTACACCCTGGATGAGTTGCGTAACGAAATCACCGGTGGTGCCACCCCCGCCTCGTTCGAGCCCAGTATCGATTACGTGGTGACCAAGGTGCCGCGCTTTGCCTTTGAGAAGTTCAGTCAGGCCAATGCCTTACTGACCACGCAAATGAAGTCTGTGGGCGAGGTCATGGCCATTGGTCGTACCTTTCAGGAATCGATGCAAAAAGCCCTGCGCGGCCTCGAGGTGGGTGTTTCCGGATTTGACCCCATTGTCGAGGATGACGGTGAGGCCGGGTTAAGTGAAATTCGCGGGCGCTTGGCCAATGCCGGCGCGGAGCGCATCTGGTACCTGGGCGACGCCTTTCGCCGCGGTATGAGTGTTGACGAAATCCATGGACTGACCGCCATTGACCCCTGGTTCCTGGTACAAATTCAGGATCTCATCAGCACCGAAAGCGCTCTCCGCGGGCGTCCGCTGGCGAGCCTGGACGCGGCCGCGATGTTCGCCCTGAAGCGTAAAGGTTTTGCCGACCGTCGACTGGCGGATGTGCTGGGCGTCAGCGAGCGGGAGGTGCGCGAGCGTCGCTGGGAGCTGAATGTTCACCCGGTGTACAAGCGTGTCGATACCTGTGCGGCGGAGTTCGCCACGGATACCGCCTACATGTACTCCACCTATGAGGAGGAGTGTGAAGCGGCGCCTTCGAAGCGCGACAAGATTCTGGTGCTGGGGGGCGGTCCCAACCGTATCGGCCAGGGTATTGAATTTGATTACTGCTGTGTACACGCCGCCCTGGCGATGCGTGAGGATGGCTACGAAACCATTATGGTCAACTGTAATCCAGAGACCGTTTCCACGGATTATGACACCTCGGACAGGCTGTATTTTGAGCCGGTGACGCTGGAAGACGTTCTCGAAATCGTCGCGCTGGAAAAGCCGGTGGGTGTGATTGTGCAGTTTGGCGGCCAGACCCCGCTCAAGCTGGCCCGGGATCTGGAGCGCGCCGGGGTGCCAATTATCGGCACCACCCCGGATGCCATCGACCGCGCTGAAGACCGCGAACGTTTTCAGCACATGATCGAAAAACTCGGCCTGCTGCAGCCACCCAATGCCACCGCCCGTTCGCCCGAGGCTGCGGTTGAGAAAGCGCAGAAGATTGGTTATCCCCTGGTGGTGCGCCCCTCCTATGTGCTGGGTGGGCGGGCTATGGAAGTGGTGTACAGTGAAGAGGAATTGCGCCGCTACATGCGCGAAGCGGTCAACGTATCCAACGATTCGCCGGTGCTGTTGGATTATTTTCTGTCGTCGGCGATAGAAGTGGATATCGACGCCGTTGCCGACGGCGCACAGGTGGTGATTGGCGCTATCATGCAGCATATCGAACAGGCCGGTATTCATTCCGGCGATTCCGCCTGTTCCCTGCCACCCTATAGTTTGCCAGCGGAAGTGCAGGACGAAATGCGCGCGGTCGTCAAAGCCATGGCCAAAGAGCTCGACGTCAGAGGGTTGATGAATGTGCAGTTGGCGTGGCAGGACGGCAAGGTGTATGTGATTGAGGTAAATCCTCGCGCCTCGCGCACGGTGCCGTTCGTGTCCAAGTGCATCGGTGTGTCGCTGGCGAAAATTGCGGCGCGCTGCATGGCGGGGCGCTCCCTTGCTGAGCAGGGTTTCACGCGAGAAATTATTCCCGATTACTTTAGTGTCAAGGAAGCGGTGTTTCCGTTTAATAAGTTTCCCGGGCACGACCCGATCCTGGGCCCCGAAATGAAATCCACCGGTGAAGTCATGGGAGTGGGCGCGACGTTTGCGGAGGCCTATGCCAAAGCGCAACTTGGCGCGGGGGATGAAATTCCGCGGCGCGGCACGGCGTTTTTGAGTGTGCGCGAGCAGGACAAGCCGGAAGTGGTCGGCGTGGCGCGGCGTCTGGCGCAACAAGGTTTCCGGCTGGTGTCGACGCGGGGGACCGGGCAACTGATTCTGAATGCCGGTCTCGATGTAACGTTGGTCAATAAGGTCAAGGAGGGCCGCCCGCACGTTGTAGACATGATTAAAAATCACAAAATTGATCTGGTGGTGAATACCACCGAGGGTCGCCAGGCGATCGCGGATTCGGCAACCATTCGTTCCAGCGCCGAAGCGCACGGCGTGTATTACACCACCACGTTGGCGGGTGGCAATGCGGTTTGTCTGGCGCTGGAAAATAACGCAGCGATTACCGTGCATACCCTGCAGGAATTACATGGGGGTAGGGAGCATGCCTAATATTCCAATGACCGTGGAGGGCGAAGCCGCGCTGCGGGCAGAGCTCGATGAACTCAAAAAAAACGAACGGCCGCGTATTATTCAGGCTATTGCCGAGGCGCGTGCGCACGGTGATCTGAAGGAAAATGCTGAGTACCATGCGGCCCGCGAGCAGCAGGGTTTCATCGAAGGGCGTATTCAGGAGATTGAGAGCAAGCTCAGTCAGGTGCAGGTCATTGATGTCACCAAAATTCCCAAAGCCGAACGCGTGATTTTTGGCGCCACGGTGACCATCGTCAATGTGGACACCGATGAAACCCTGCGCTACAAAATTGTTGGCGATGACGAGGCCGATGTAAAACTGGGTAAAGTTTCCTATCAATCACCCGTGGCGCGGGCTCTGATTGGTAAACAGCTCGACGACGTGGCCGTGGTCCAGACGCCATCGGGAATGGTCGAGTATGAAATTACCGATGTCGAATACCAATAGATGGCGATTTTCAAACGGTGGTCGGCGCGATCTGGCAAGGACCAATAACCACCACAGCAAAAGCTGACCTGAAAAACGATTTGTGGTTTCCTCGCTGGCCCACTGCAATTGCCCCACCCGTGCTGGAATAATGATGTAATACGGCCGTAACTGGTCCTGAAGCGGCGCTCCTGTACCACCGCTATCGTCGCCCAGCTAAATAAAATATGGGAGCATCAGTCAATCACCGTGATGAACCACCAATTGCCAACCGGATCTGGCTGTACCCTTTCACCGCGCTATAAAACCTCCCTGCGGGCGTTGATGGTGCTGGCGCTGGCTGCACTGGTGCTGGTGTCGGCAATTACCTCCGCCCACAATATATCCGACGCCAATGCCAGTTTTGTGCAGGAACTGTCCGGCGCCGCGCCGGTGCCATTTATGTATCTGGGCGCCAAACATATGGTTACCGGTTACGACCATATTCTGTACCTCATCGGCGTGGTGTTTTTTCTCGCTCGATTCCGCGATGTGTTGATTTATGTGACCCTGTTTACGCTGGGCCACAGCATCACCCTGACGGGTGGCGTGTTGCTTAATTTAAGCGCCAACGCCTATTTGGTGGATACGTTGATCGGACTTTCAGTGGCGTATAAGGCGTTTGAAAATATCGACGGTTTTAAACAGGTGTTGGGTGTCCAGCCGGGCGCACGGATCGCGGTGTTTGCATTTGGTTTGTGCCATGGGCTGGGATTGGCGACCAAAGTACAGCAACTGTCCCTGTCGTCGGAAAATATGCTGGCCAATATGCTGAGTTTTAATCTCGGCGTCGAGATGGGGCAGGCAATCGCGCTGACAATCATTGTGTTGATGTTACTACAATGGCGTCGGCGCAGCGGTTTCCAGCGCCATGCGTTTATTGCCAATACGCTGCTGATGAGTGCTGGCTTTGTGTTGGCCGGTTATCAGTTGGCCGGTTATTGGTGGAACTGATCGAAAGCAATTGCGAGCAATGAAAATGCAAACCACCGGATCGACAAGCAACACGCGGCAACCGCGTCGCGCAAAAATTTTACTCGCTACCTTGGCGGCGTTGTGTGTCGCCATACTGGTTCTTCTGACAATTGTTCTTCCTGCCGAGTTTGATCGCGACCCGCTGGGTGTTGGCGAAGCGTTGGGCATCAGGGGGCTGTCAAGGCAGCCGCAACTGGACAGGGTGAGAAGCGAAAAAATTGGTTACGGCGAGGACGCCGTTAGTTTTGAGTTGTTACCTTTTGAGTTTGTCGAATATAAATACCGATTACACGAAGGTGGCACAATGCTCTACCGCTGGAGCGCGACGGCGGCGGTGGTGGCGTTTGATTTTCATGGTGAACCCGATGACGGCCCGGAGGGTTTCGCGGAAAGCTACCGCATCGGCAAAGCCGATAGGCAGAACGGAGCATTCACTGCGCCGTTTAGCGGTATTCACGGCTGGTTCTGGGAAAATCGCGGCACTCATCCGGTCACCGTAACGGTAACCACCGCGGGCTTCTATTCTGCTGCTTTGCAGTTTCGCGACGGACTGGTCAGCGAAAAACGCATGAACGAAGATGCGGCGGTGGCGCCGGATCCCGATTAAAGGGCGGCACCCACGGAAATTTATTTGCGATCAGGTGGGTGTTTTTTTGCTTTGATCTGGGGTTTTCTACAGCTTTTCTGGCCCCTGAATACCCGGGCTTTCTTCACTCTGAATGTACACCGCGTGGCAGGACGCGCACACGCGATAGATTTGACCCCCCGCATCAAACAGCGCTTCCGCGTCGCGCTCTGCGGCCGCTGCCATGGCCAGTTTACCCGCTGCGATCAACCCCAGTGAAAAATCCTGCCAGTCATTGTGATCGCGCGCCAGACCAGGCATCAGTAGTAAATTCCCGCTCTCAGCGACAACCGCCGCACTGTGTTGTGTTGCCAGCCATTCTGCATCGGTGGTTGGCGTCAGATCCTGCGTGCCAGTTGCGGTAATAATGCTGCCGGACGAGCCCCACACTTGATCCGCCGCGGGATCAAGTACCCACTGCATCAGGTGTTTGACATCTCCAGTCGGCTGGAATGGCACTGCCTGGGTGCGCGGCATTTGCGACGCGGATTGCTCCGACTGACCGCAGGCGGCAAGTAGCAGGGCAAGTAACAAAATTCTGCTGTGGCGCACAGGTTTCAGCTCGAACTTAATTATTTCCGGTGGGATCCGCTCCGTCGTCCGGCGCGCCGGTACCCGAAGAGCCCATAAACATTTTTTTACCATTGGCCAGCGTAATATTGCGGCCATTGGCGCTGTTGGAACGATCATTCGCCTGGTAGCCTTCGACTACAATCTCGGTGCCAATGGCGATAGAGCGCTTGTTAATGCCCCGGCGCAGCAGGGTGTTCGGTGTACCGCCTTCAATTCTCCATGCCTCTTTCGAGCCATCCTCCTTGGTGACTTCAATGTGAAACCAGGCATGGGGGTTGACCCACTCAATGCGGGTCACGGCGCCGCGTAAGACCAACGGACTGTTGGCATCGAACTCCGCGCCAAAAGCGTGGTGTGCATTTAATGGCGCGGGTGTTGAAAAGGTCAACAGCGCCGCAAGGGCCAGGCCAGAAGCCGCGACAAATTTTTTCCAGGACATCATCGTTATCTCGTGCATAGTACTGATCTCATATTAAGCGTCGCGCCCGGTGGGCGCTGGATTGAGCGTACAATACCTGGCGTTCACCTAATCCAGGGGTTTTGCTCGCAAGTGGCCGTACAATAATTCTTCCACAAATTCGACACATTTGAAGTCTAAAAGTTGCGCGTTGGGCTCCATGCGCCGATACAGCGGCATGCTTATTTTCCACGGCCGGGTAAACGTTTCCGGATCGGTGATGGTCGCCTCGTAGTGCAGGTGGTTGGGCCCCATTGGTGTGTAGCGTTCGACCACGTGCATCTGGTCGCTGTGGTGATTACCGGCGCGATCCAGCCAGGTATCCGCATTTAACCCGGTGACATTGATCACCAATGTGTCGCCATCCCAGGATGCGACGGATTGCCCCATCCAGCTGTCGACAGGAGCCGGCCCCGGGTCCTTGGTAAAGACATCGCGCACTGCACCAGCGTACTGGTACGCGATGAACAGGGAGTTATCGCCCTGAAATATCTGGAAAGGGTGTGGCATGTAAGTGGCCCGGGGTACACCGGGTAGATAGCATTTTATTTCGGGATCGCGCTCCAGCCAGTGGCGCTGGTTTTCCTGTTTAATGGCCAGCGCCTCCGGTTTATAGGGTATTGTACCACCCTCAACCACGCCCAACCCGGGTGGCACCGCGCCCACCGCGCCCAGTTTCAGCGTTTCCTTGGCGGGAATCGGGCCGGCAGGACCATCGCGCAGCGCCAGGGAGGGGCGAGCCATATGAATTTCCAGATCGTAATGGGCTTCGTTGAGCGCCTGCCACACACCATTAAGATCGGGGTGGACTCCATCTGCCGCGCGGGGAGCTCTGTAACCGTTGTCCGCGGCGAGCACGGACGTCGGCAGCGCAGCCAGCAGCGATAGCAAAGTCATTATTCGCACTGCGGTATAGTTAAACATGAGCGTCAGTTTCCCGAGAGTCGTAACTAATGGTGGTAGGATATACTAACCGGCGTGTTTGTGGAAAGCTGCGGCGGATGTCCCTCGGCGGAGCATAAATAAACTCCCGCCCCGTCAGTCATTGGTGGGTGGACGGATGCCGACATTAATTTTTTTTGCGCGCACGACGTGTTGTTTTTTGTGAACACTTGCGCGGTGTCAATTGCGCGCTGGCCGTGCAGCGGTCGATAATCACACCAGCTGCGGCGCAATTCCGAGGATCAGGGGAAAATATAAAAATGCTCAATGAGTTGCTACTGGAATTTGCGATGTGGCTCGACACTTTTCAGTCGAGCACCGATCTGCACGAGTCGTTGTACATGTATGCGTGGGTGGAATCGACACATGTGCTGATGCTGATGTTGTTTCTCGGCATGTTGCTGGTGATCGATCTAAGGTTACTGGGCGTGGCGTTCACCGACATTGCGGCTTCGAAAATTGTCGAACGACTGGATAAACCGATGCTGCTCGGGTTCGTGGTGATGGTGATCAGTGGCGTCTTGCTGTTCTACGCCATTCCGGTGAGATCAACGCAAAGCATCTGGTTTCGCATCAAGGTGGTGTTGCTGATCGCAGCAGGCATCAACGCGCTACTGATTCGCAGAATGACCCGCTCGTCGAGTTTGACGTGGGACAACGACCCGGTACCGCCGCGACGTATACGGGTCGGTGCTGGACTCTCCCTGGGCCTGTGGACGTTGGTGATCGCCACGGGTCGGTCGATCGCTTACGACTGGTGGGATTGCAGCAAAGCCGATTTGCCGCACTTTATGTATTGGGCTGCCGGATGTGTCAACGAACTCGCTGCATTCGAGCAATAAGCGTGTGCGGGCCCGGCCCGTTGATCACGGATTGCGACAGATAATTTCCAAGACCGCCCTGAGGGGAGTGAAAAGCGATGGATGTGGTATTTATTTTTGAGTGGCTCGATGCATCGATGTTGGCCGACTTTTCCAAGTCGTCCTCCGGGGTTTTTGCGGGGGTACAAACCGTGCATATCGCCAGCATGGTGGTGTTGGGGGGCATGTTGTTGCTCGGGGACTTACGCATGTTAAATGTAGTATTGACGGACGTGCCGTCGCAAATCATTATCGAAAACACCAGAAAATGGATCTATCTGGCGTTAGTATTCATTATCCTTTCCGGTATTTACGAAGCGTCTGCCATCGCGATGAAACTCGCCTATAACTCATTTTTCTTTGCGAAAATGGCGGGGTTGGCGATGGGTATATTTTTTGTGTTGAGTATTCGCAACGCCGTCTACCGCCGGGCTCCCGGGGTGGTCTTCGCGCAGGGAGCGAATATGGCCGGACAACAAGTCGAAACCGTGCAACCATGGGTAGTTAAGCTGGTCGCCATCGCCAATCTGTTCATTTGGTTTAGCGTCGCTGCATCCGGTCGCTGGATCGGTTTTTCCTGAGTTGGTGCGAGAACGATCATGACAACGAGAACATTGGAAACACTGGCGGTAGTTTTTTCAGCAACCATTATAGTTGGCTGGTGCATCTACTGGGGCGTACAGGTAGGGGACGTTCTGGATTTACTGGAATTGGCTAACGCGCCGTAGCCAGAGTAACCTATACCCACTGTCTGCGGTCAGGCTGCCAGGTTCATAACCGAATTGACGTAACGGACAGGACCGGGTTTGCACGGAAGTCAGCTCGCCGCTGGCGCCACCTCCGGCTGCCGGAGGTGGCGTGCAGGGGCTGGCGACAGGTCCGCCGCGACTTTAGTGTTTTATTGATTTAGCGGCGGCGTGCTCTTCCTTTTCCGCCTGGCGCGCACCCTTCAACATGCCAGCCAGGCCATGATTGCCTTCGTGGCAGGCATACTCAAAGATCTGCTCTTCACTGGCGCGCATTGAAATGGCTACCGTAAAGGGCTTGGTAAAGGTGGCCGGGTCGTCGATAGTGTACTCATAGAGCAACACCGACTCGCTGACCGGCGTGAACTTTTCAGTTAACTTCATGTTTTTGCCGATACCTACCACACCGTTCCTGCTGGGGTCGTTCAGATCGATAGGCATCTGGAAAGTGGGTGTTTTGTCGGTCAGGTTGGTGGTTTCGACGACAAGGGTGTTACCTTCCCAGCGGCCGTGAGACGCCCCGGTCCATTTGGTAAGTTCCGCTGGTAGCTGTGGGCCGTCGGCCATATGCACAATCCGGGCATCGTGAATCATCTCGGTAAACAGGACGACGTGTTTGGGGGTCTGCACGATACGGAGATTGTTGTTATAGGCGCTGGGGGTGAGGGGTGGACCCGCGTTGAAACTTACCAGGCAGCGTTCGGACAAGCCAGTTTCCTCCGGCCCCGCAGGTCGAAAATCCTGGAGGCCGATAGAGAGGATGTCGCGCACGGGATGCGTGCGACGATGGGCATTTTTCAGCTGCGCCAGCGCCTCGGGAGTCAGATCGGGCAGGCGTCCGTTGGCGGGATCAACGATCAGTGAAGTGCGGCGATCCTCATCCATCGCAGTGCCATAATCAAACCAGAAATTGTTGTAGGCACCCTCGATATCGGTTGCGGCGTCAGTGTTCTCGTCTTCCCTGAGTCGGTCCACATCGAGCGATTTGACAGTCTTCTCTTTAAACGCCTGCTCTTCTTCCGCGGTGAATACGGCCTGGTTACCCAACTCTTTCGGGCGCTCCAGTGGAGTCAATGTGCGAAAATCCCAGACCCCCTGAATATCCGGCTGACCAAGCGAGTTTCGCGGCGGCTCGTAACGCGCCGGGGCGGCCTGGCCCAGCGCAGGGTAAGCAGAGATGGAAACCGCCAATACTGCCATCAGGCTGGCGTTGGACAGTGTTGTGAGGGTGTGCTTCATGTCGCGCTCCGTAGCGTCAATCACTAATGACTTGAGCAGCACGCTACCACAAAGCTATGGGGTAATAAACCTTACTCGCACCTGTTGGGGAAGCCCATTCCCGTCGGCGTGTACGGGCCAATTACACCGGGTATCCGTGTCTCTCGGTGAGGGCGTATGTCCGGCAGTTTGTGAGTCCAGGGGAGCATGTACGCCGCCCTTCCGGGGGTGGCATTTACTGGAGACGGGGAGCGCCAATTACCCTCGAGGCTGCGCCCCATTGATTTTGCCGCTTGTAACCGTAAAAGGCCGGGGCTCAGCGCCCCGGCCCGACCTCCCCCTGTTGATCTGCTTGCTATTTCGGTGCGGGTCGGCGTCGAACGAGTCGAGTTTACCGGCATTAGCCGGATCAGTTGCCGTCGCCGGCCGGTTGTGGATGCTGCCCACTTTGGCGTTGTTCGCGCATATTTTTTCGTTCCAGTTCGGACAATTTCCCATCTCCGTCCTGATCAAAGGGCGCGAGTCGCTGGCGGTGTTGCGCCCGCATCTGTTCCCGCTCCGCCGTCGAAAGTTTGCCGTCGCCGTCGGTGTCGAAACGCTGCGCCATGCGGGCTTTTTTACGCGCTCTGAAGGCTTCCCGCTCCTGGTCGGAGATGGTGCCATCGCCATCGGTATCAAGGTGCCGATGGGCCCGACGTTTACGCTCCTCGCGCGCCTGTTTGCGTTCCTCCGGTGATAGTTTCCCATCCCCGTCGGCGTCGTATTTTTGCACCAGCCGGTCGCGACGCTCGGCTTTGGCCGCCGCCCGTTCGCTGTCCGAAATCTGTCCGTCTTCATCTGTGTCGTGGCGTTTTAAGAGTTGCTCCCGGCGCTTCTCTCGCGCTGCGGCGCGCTCCTCCTCGCTGCGTGCGCTACGGTCACCCGGACTGGCGCCGTGGGTGCGTTGCGCACCGGCATCGCCAGCCGCAATAACCTGGCTATTCGGCTGCTGGCCTCCGGTTGCTTGAGCGTTGCGCGGCGTATTCGTGGAATCGGCGGCAAGCGTGCC
Source organism: Gammaproteobacteria bacterium (assembly GCA_038106145.1). Lineage (GTDB taxonomy): Bacteria > Pseudomonadota > Gammaproteobacteria > Pseudomonadales > Porticoccaceae > JBFJKD01. Next base: position 21,180 of record JAYODD010000023.1, read on the forward strand.
CACGGCAGCGGTGCACAGAAGCAGGCTGAGGGTCAGCAGTGGCAAAGGATAGGGCATGGGGTCTCTCCTGATCGAGTCGATACATTGAACGGTGGAACCGAGACGCAACGGTTGAGGGCCTGGGTGTTGCAACCACCCGCAGCCTCTCTGTCCCGCAGCAATGCCCCGGCGATGGAAATCTATCGTCCTGCCAAGTACAACGGTCAGCTTAGCGAATGGTTGACTGGCGCGGTTTGTCAGGCCGTAAAACAGGCCTTCGCCACTTCCAAGGTAATACTACCGAATGGTAAACTGCGATTTTACGCATTTTGGGTAAGCACCTCAAAACGCGCTGCTTCGGCGCCAGCCGCCCATTATTTATTTCTTCTAACTTCAATTGGATATCGCTATGAACTACGCAGACTACCAGCATTTGCTATTTGAACATCAGCCCAATGGCGTTTTGATCATTACTATCAATCGCCCGGAGGTGATGAACGCCACGAATGCCCGGTTGCACTGGGAACTCACTCAGGTGTGGGACACGGTGGCTGCGGACGACGCGACCAATGTGGTGGTGATAACTGGGGCGGGCAAGGCGTTTTCGGCCGGCGGCGACCTGAACTGGGTGGAAACCATGGTTGGTAACCCGGAGGGGGTTAAAAACGTTCAGAAGGAAGCCGCCGACATTGTGTATAAATTGTTGGCACTGGAAAAACCGGTAATTTCCGCGATTAACGGCGTCGCGGTGGGCGCGGGTCTGGCGGTGGCGCTGATGGCCGATATCAGCATTATGTCCGAAACCGCCAAAATTACCGACGGCCATGTGAAGCTGGGTGTTGGTGCCGGCGATCACGCGGCCATTATCTGGCCGCTGCTGTGTGGGATGGCCAAAGCCAAATATTATTTGATGACGGCGGAATTTATTAACGGTGTCGAGGCGGAGCGTATCGGGCTGGTTAGCCTGTGCGCCCCCCAGGACGAGGTATTACCCCGCGCCCTCGAAGTCGCAAACAAACTTGCCGCTGGTAGCCAGCCGGCGATCTGGGGCACCAAGTCTACCCTCAACGGCTGGATTCAACAGGCCGCCCCGATTTTTGAAAACTCCCTGCGCATGGAAATGCTGTGTTTTCTCGGCGCGGATGCCAAAGAGGGTGTCGCCGCAGTTAAAGAGAAGCGCCCGGCCAAATTTCCATCGGCCAAAAACTAACTGCGTTCTGCGAGGTCAAAAAAGCCAGCGTCGGTTGCGCTGGCTTTTTCGTCTTGTGCGCTGCGCGGGAAAGATGGGAAAAACTGTCAGCGTAGCAGGTTGGATAGTTTGGGATTGGGGTGTTCGGCTTTTTTGTACAGCAGCGCAATATGGCCGATAGTCTGCACCACCTCGGCACACAGATCTCTTTCGATGGTGGCCAGGGCCGTCTGTTTCGCCGTTTTGTCGCCCATCGACAGTTTAATCTTGATCAGTTCGTGGTCCGCGAGCGCACGACTGATTTCATTGACCACGCCGGGGGTCAGCCCCTTGCTGGCCACCGTAACCACCGGGCTAAGATTGTGACCAAGACGGCGCATATGTTTCCTGTTGTCGTTGCTCAGTGGCATACAATGGCCCTTCTGGAAAGGCGCTCATTGTAGCGCCAAACCTGCTACGCGAATACTGTTGGAGCAATCCCATGGCGAAATCTGGAAGCAGCGGACGCTGGCTACAGGAGCACGAGCGCGATCCGTATGTGCAGCGGGCGCGCCGCGACGGATATCGGTCACGGGCCAGCTATAAATTGCTGGAACTGGACGCGAAAGATAAGGTGTTGCGCCCCGGCGCCGTGGTTCTGGACCTTGGCGCGGCGCCGGGAGGCTGGTCGCAGGTGGCGGCAGCGCGGGTAGGCAGGGCCGGCCGCGTTATCGCTACGGATATACTGCCCATGGATTCCCTGCCGGGAGTGGATTTTGTGCAGGGAGATTTTACCGAGCAGGAGACCCTCGACCGGCTGTTGGAGATGCTGGGAGGCGCAGGGGTGGATCTGGTAATGTCCGACATGGCGCCCAACATGAGCGGTGTGAGAGCGGTGGATCAGCAGCGTGCCATGCATCTGGTCGAATTGGCGGTGGACGTCGCTACCCGGGTACTCAAACCGGGAGGCGTGCTCCTTACCAAGGTCTTTCAGGGCGAAAATTTTCAGGACATGCTCGTGCAGCTGCGCCAGTCCTACAGGACTGTTGCCAGTCGCAAACCGGAAGCCTCGCGGGCCCGCTCGCGGGAGCTTTACTGGGTGGCGAAGGGATTCCGTGGTGACTGACAAAACGGTCGCCGCCGGTAAAAAAGGTTATACTGTTGAGCATGCAAGCGATAGCTGGCCAGTGGTCGGCGCGAGGGTAACTTTTTGAGCGAAATGGCGAAAAACCTGATTTTATGGCTGATTATTGCGGCCGTGTTGATGTCGATCTTCCAGAATTTCAAGGAGGGTCCAGAGCCGAACACCACCACCTATACCCGGTTTGTCGATGAAGTGCAGAGGGGCCGAGTGCGCGGTGTGGTAATTGACGGTCTGATTATCGAAGGTGAATTCGAGGATGGCACGCGTTTTCGCACGGTGCGGCCGGACGTCTACGATAGCGGGTTGATGAATGACCTGCTTAATCACAACGTGATTGTCGAGGGGCGCGAACCCAAGAAAGCCAGCATTTGGTCGCAACTGCTCGTCGCCGCGTTTCCCATACTGCTGATCGTCTTCATTTTTATGTTCTTTATGCGCCAGATGCAGGGTGGGGCTGGCGGCGGCCGCGGCGGGCCGATGGGCTTCGGCAAAAGCAAGGCCCGATTACTGAGCCCCGACCAGATCAACACCACTTTTGCGGATGTGGCCGGCGTCGATGAAGCCAAGGAAGATGTGCGCGAGCTGGTGGAATTTCTCAGCGATCCGAGCAAATTTCAAAGCCTCGGCGGACGTATACCCAAAGGCGTACTGATGTCCGGGCCGCCGGGCACCGGTAAAACCCTGTTGGCCAAAGCGATTTCCGGGGAAGCGAAAGTACCGTTTTTCTCCATTTCCGGCTCCGACTTTGTGGAAATGTTCGTGGGGGTGGGTGCGTCGCGGGTGCGCGACATGTTCGAGCAGGCGAAAAAGCAGGCCCCCTGCATTATATTTATCGACGAAATCGATGCGGTGGGCCGCACCCGCGGTGGTGGCTGGGGCGGCGGCAACGACGAGCGGGAACAGACCCTGAACCAGTTACTGGTGGAAATGGACGGGTTCGAGGGCAACGAGGGGGTGATTGTGATCGCCGCGTCCAACCGTCCCGACGTGCTCGACAAGGCGCTATTGCGTCCGGGGCGATTCGACCGCCAGGTGTTTGTTGGGCTGCCCGATATACGCGGCCGCGAGCAGATTCTCAAAGTGCACGTGCGCAAGGTGCCCCTCGACAACAACGCCGACCTGAACGTGATCGCGCGGGGCACGCCGGGGTTTTCGGGCGCTGACCTGGCCAATCTTATCAACGAGGCGGCCCTGTTCGCGGCGCGCGCCAATCGCCGTATTGTGACCATGGAAGAATTTGAAAAAGCTCGGGACAAAATCATGATGGGCGCTGAACGTCGCTCTCTGGTGATGTCGGAAGTGGAGAAAGCCAACACCGCGTACCACGAGGCCGGTCACACCATCGTTGGGCGCAAGGTGCCGGAACATGATCCGGTGCATAAAGTGACCATTATTCCGCGCGGGCGAGCCCTTGGGGTGACTCAGTTTTTGCCGGAAGAAGATCACTACAGCGTCAGCAAACGCAAACTGGAAGGACAGTTGTGTACGTTATATGGCGGGCGCATTGCCGAGGAGTTGATCCACGGCGCCGATGGGGTCACCACCGGCGCGTCCAACGATATCGAACGGGCCAGCCAGCTGGCGCGCAGCATGGTCACCAAGTGGGGCCTGACCGAAAAAATGGGTCCGATCGTGTACGGCGACGACGAGACACAACCTCCGGGTATGGGTGGGGGCCGCAATTTTTCCGGTGCCACTTCGCAACAAATTGACGAAGAAGTGCGGCGTATTATCGATAGTTGCTATCAGCGTGCCACCACTATTCTTAAGGACAATATCGATATTCTGCATGCGATGAAAGACGCGCTGATGGAATACGAAACCCTCGATTCGGAGCAAATCGACGATCTGATGGCGCGTCGCAAGGTGCGTCCGCCCCGCGATTGGCACGATAGCGATTTCGGCAACAGCGCCGGGGGTAAAACCGCCGAGGACCGCAGAAAGCCGGAGACGCCGATTGGCGGTCCGGTTGAAGAAAGCTGATAGATGGCCAAGACAACCGCTGCCGTTGCCCGGCAGCAGCGGTCTACCGCAATGTCACATCCTCACGCTACGCCAGCTCGTCCCCAGGTGATGGGTGTGCTCAACATCACGCCGGATTCCTTTTCCGACGGCGGGTTGCTGTATCGCGATGGCGCCATCCAGTTAGACGCGGTGATGCAACGTGCCCAGGAATTGGTCGATGCGGGCGCGGATATTCTGGATGTGGGGGGGGAGTCGACGCGACCGGGTGCCGAAGCGGTATCGGACGAGATCGAGTTGACGCGGGTCATTCCAGTTATTGCAGCCCTGGCCGAGCGTTTTGCAGTGCAAATATCGGTCGATACCAGTTCGCCGCAAGTCATGCGCGAGGCTGCACAGGCCGGGGCCAGCATCATTAACGATGTGCGCGCGTTAACTCGCCCGGGTGCCATTGCGGCGGCGGCCGATGCGGGAGCGCGTGTCTGTCTTATGCACATGCGCGGCGAACCCGCCACCATGCAGGTCGAGCCGGGCTACACCGACGTCGTGGCGGAGGTGAAGGCCTTTTTGTCCGCACGAGTCGCCGCTTGCGTGGCTGCGGGTATCGCTCGCGAACAGTTGATGGTTGACCCTGGATTTGGTTTCGGTAAAAGCCTGGAGCACAATCTGCAATTATTCCGGGCGCTGCCGGAGCTGGTTGCGCAGGGTCTGCCGGTGGTGGTGGGGGTGTCCCGTAAAAGTATGATTGGCAATATTTTACAGCGCGCGGTGGATGAGCGTTTGCAGGGCAGTGTCAGCCTTGCGCTGCTTGCCGCGCAGGCAGGTGTCAGTGTGTTGCGCGTGCACGATGTCGGCGCAACCATGGATGCGTTGCGCATCCTGGAAGCAGTACGGGGGAACTGGCCATGAGCAAACAGTTTTTTGGCACCGACGGTATTCGCGGCCGGGTTGGCGAGCACCCCATCACGGCGCAGTTCGTGCTCAAACTCGGGTGGGCGGCAGGTAAGGTGCTGGCGCAGCGCAGCGACGGTCGGCGTTTGATTTTGGTGGGCAAAGATACCCGAGTGTCCGGCTACATGTTCGAATCCGCGTTACAGGCCGGAATTATAGCGGCGGGCGTGGATGTTGGTCTGCTGGGACCAATGCCAACGCCAGCCATCGCCTATTTGACCCGGACGTTTCGCGCTCAGGCCGGCATTGTAATCAGCGCGTCGCACAACCAGTTCTGCGATAACGGCATCAAGTTCTTTGGTTCGGATGGCTATAAACTGTCCGACGATATCGAGCGTGAAATAGAGCATTGTCTGGATCTGGACATCGCGACGGTCGATTCCAGCCAGTTGGGTCGCGCCAGCCGGGTCAGCGATGCGGCGGGGCGCTATATCGAGTTTTGCAAGGGTACCCTGCCCGCCAGCATGAGCCTGGCCGGGCTTAAGATCGTGGTCGATTGCGCGAATGGCGCCACCTATCATGTAGCGCCCGACGTGTTTCGAGAACTCGGCGCCGAGGTTGTCGAACTGGCGGTGGAACCGGACGGTTTTAACATCAACTTGAATTGTGGATCGACCGCGCCCCAGGCCGTGCAGCGGGCCGTTCTCGACAACGGGGCAGATCTTGGCATCAGCTTTGACGGCGATGGTGATCGCGTGGCGTTTGTCGATCACTGCGGGGATCTGGTGGACGGCGATGAACTGTTGTACGTCATCGCCAGCCATCGCCATGCCAGCGCGGGTGGGTGCAGCGGCGTGGCTGGTACGTTGATGAGTAACTACGGACTGGAGATGGCGATGCAGGGCATGCGCATACCGTTCTTGCGCACCAAGGTGGGCGATCGCCACGTTATTGAAGCCATGCGCGAGCGTCAATGGCAATTGGGGGGCGAAAGCTCGGGGCATATTGTGTGTAGCGATCTGACCACTACTGGCGATGGCATTGTTGCGGCCTTGCAAGTACTCAAGTCCGTCACGGAAAGTGGCAAAACATTGCGCGAAATTCGCCTGGGTATGAAAAAGCTGCCACAGACCATGATCAATGTTCAAGCCGACGGGTCGCGGAATATCGAAGGACATGCCAGCGTGCGCGCCGCCGTGCAGCGCGCTCAGGAAAGTCTGGCGGGACGCGGCAGGGTGCTGTTGCGCGCCTCCGGCACGGAGCCCGTGATCCGCGTCATGGTAGAGGGCGAGGACTCCGATCTGGTGAATTTGCTGGCTGCGGAAGTGGCGCAAGCCGTGGTCGAGGCGACCCGCTGACAGCGGGCTCGCGGCTTGTATGTGGATTGCAACTTCGCTACCATTGGCGCCCTTTTGAGGCCGGTACAGAATGTCCGCGACACTGGCAGTGCAGCGCATCCCCCTGGTGGCGGGCAACTGGAAGATGTACGGTTCCCGGGCGTCGGTTGCGACGCTGCTGACAGGCTTGCTGGCGCACCGTCCGCGCGTTGCGGAAATGGTGGTGTGTCCACCGTTTGTCTTTCTCGACTCCGTCGGGCAGCGCCTGGCGGGTTCGGGGATAGGCCTCGGCGCGCAAAACCTGAGCGCCCATGCGGAGGGCGCTTATACCGGCGAAGTAGCTGCTTCGATGTTGCGGGAATTTGGTTGTCGCTACGTGATCGTCGGCCATTCTGAAAGGCGTGCCCTGTACGGTGAAACGGACGCGCAGATCGCTATGAAGTGTGTCGCCGCCCGCGACAGCGGTTTGACGGCCATTTTGTGTGTCGGTGAAAATCTGGCAGAGCGGGAAGCGAACCAGACACTGGCTGTCGTCGATCGGCAGTTGAGGGTGGTGCTGGAAGCGCTGGAAGCTAGCGCTGGTGAGAACGCGCATCACGATATCGTGGTAGCGTACGAGCCGGTGTGGGCAATCGGCACCGGGCGCTCGGCGCTACCCGAACAGGCGCAGCAGGTGCACGGTGCTCTGCGCGACAGACTGGGCAGGCTGGGTGCGAGTACCCGCATTATTTACGGCGGCAGTGTCAAGGCGGAAAATGCCCGGGCGCTGTTCGCACAACCTGATATCGACGGTGCGCTGGTTGGCGGCGCCGCGTTGAACGCGGAGACATTTACCGCAATTTGCGCAATGGCGGAAAACGACTGATGAATAACTTGGTACTGGTTTTACATTTGCTTATCGCGGTAGCGATTATCGGACTGATTCTGCTACAGCAGGGCAAGGGCGCCGACGCTGGCGCATCCTTTGGCAGTGGCGCGTCACAAACGGTGTTTGGCAGTGGTGGTAGCTGGAATTTTTTCAGCAAAATTACCGCGATTCTTGCGGCAGTGTTTTTTGCCACCAGTTTCGCGCTGGCGATCATTGCTAAAAATGATGCGGGTATCGATAAAGATATCCTGCCAGAGCTGGAAATTTTGAATACTCCCCCCGCGGCGGTTGATAGCGAAATTCCCGCTGTGGAGCAGCAGGGTGAAATCAGTGAGATTCCGGCGGTGCAGACGCCGCCGAGTGAGTAGCAGAGTAAGGCCCAAGTGGTGGAATTGGTAGACACGCTATCTTGAGGGGGTAGTGGCGTAAGCCGTGCCGGTTCAAGTCCGGCCTTGGGCACCAAATTGCAGGCGGTACAAGGCGTGTGGGTAGGGGGTTGATAACTGACACAGAGGGAAAGCTCTTGACCCCTCAAAATCAGAGTCTTATAATCCCTCGCCCTTGTTGCAGGCAGCTTTACCGGGGCTGCCTGGGGGAACGGAGGTTGTAGAACTTCCGCGACATTGATGTCGAAGTGTGTTGTTGCGGGGTGGAGCAGCCTGGTAGCTCGTCGGGCTCATAACCCGAAGGTCGTAGGTTCAAATCCTGCCCCCG
>JAYODD010000024.1:0-10924 GCA_038106145.1 Gammaproteobacteria bacterium
GATTAAAGGTCCTAATAGCATGCTGCCAAAAAAATGGTGGGCCGAGACTACCACATCCTTGGGGTCGCGAATCACACACAGGTATCTGGCCTCCGCGCTGTAGGGTACATATTGCGCGCGAGCGTGAGTCTTGATGACACGCTTGCCGGTAATGGATAACCGGGCGGGTCTTGGATCGGCCAATGGGATGGTGGTCTCCGGCGCCGGGCAATCAGCCCAGGGGATAACATCGAGAATGTCGTCGAACTCCCCTTCACCGCAATTCGCTATCTGATGAGCGACCTGCATCAGCCAGTTAGTACCACTTTTGTAATACGCACACACGAAAACATCGTTAGCCGTCGGCGTATAGCCTCTGAACGCCTTGTCTATCGCCTTATCGAACATTCCCGTCATGGGTTTGAAAAAGGCGCGGAATAGCGGGTATTCAAAACCCAGCCCACGGGACAGCGCGAAAATTCCCCGCACCAAAGCGGTTAATGGTCGCAGCAGTTTACCCTGGCGCGCCATAGCGTCGAGATGTGCCTTCCTGCTGCGGTGGATATCAGCAAATTCGGTTGAAGCCATAATTAACACTCTAACAACTAATATTGATTAATTTTAAAAATAAGTAGCATTAGTATTCATCAAATTATTAACCGTCTGCGCACTCATTGTTAGACTTATGTGTTTTTGCTTGTTTTTTCTCAATCAGTTTGCACAAATGTTTTTGTTAAAACAATTGCGCAAAGTCTGCTTCCACCTTGGCCAGATCGAGTTTGTTGAGAAAATTCGAGTAAGCCATCCAGGCGGTCAACGCATTCAGATCCTGAAACGGCAAGGGTAGATAGCGCGGCTGCACCACCAAACCCTGCTCCACCAGCTCGGCAATCGAGCCGATATCTTCAAGGGTCAGCTTGCCGCAGAACAACAGGGGAATACGATCCAGGCGACCGCGACGCACGGCCACGCGAATGAAATTATAGATATGAATAAAACCCTTGCTGTAGGCGAGATCCTTGGTAAACGGCGGTCCCTCCGGCAAGCTGCCACGAAAAACCCGCATGGTGGTGGTGTAGGCATCCTCGCGGCTGCGTCCGTCCGCACACAGCATATTGAACACATCGAGAAAGGTGCCGCCCTGCTCCGCGCTATGAATCGCCCGTATGCGATCCGTCACCCGGCGCAACCGCGCGGGGTGCGAACTAAATGAAATAATCTCCACCAGCAGCGCCAGCCCTTCCTGAGTAATGGTCATCGACGGCGTGCCCTTCTCCAGAAACGTACACACCGGCTGGGCGCGACCATTCAGCGTGGTACCGGCGTGCACCCAGCCCTCATGCACTTCCAGCACCCGCAAATCCCGCTCGCTAAAAAATGCATCCCGACGCAACTTGATGTAATCCGAACCAGCCGCCGCGTCCGCCACAATGCCGTCGCTTATACGAACGTTGATTCGCGAGCCATGATCCTGAAAAAACCCGTCGAGACGCTCTTGCAACATTCCCACCGCCTGCGCGGTGGGAATGTCCCGCGCATTTTGTTCGAGAAATAAATGTTCATCGATAATGCGCAGAGAATTGTCCAGACTGGCGGCCATATCTACCAGGTTGGGCTCACCAACGTGAAAGGCGTCCGTGGAGCGGCCATACAACTCCTGTGATATACGGGAAAATTCCGGGGTGCCGCGCGCCGCCAGCATGGCCAGCACCAGTTGATACTCGTGGCACATACGGCGCATGATTTTCGCGGCCGGATTAAACTTGCCCAGTTGCGCGACGATATCGTGGTCGATCTGCCGAAACGTTTCGGTTAACTGACCGCGATCAAAGCCGAGAGAAGCCTTTTGGTAGTAATCCGCATCCACCGCGGGCTGCTCGCGGCAGTCAGCGGCGAAAAATTTTTCGCGCACACCATCGTCCCACTTGATCGCGTTGAGTACCCGCACCTCCTTTTGCGCGAGGACAACGCGATCCGACAGGGCGCGAATGGTAGTTCTGATTTTATCGCTTTCCATATTATCTCGACTACATGGCTACCGCTGGCGACTCAAAATGACCTGGTGTGCCGCCCGCGGACAGGTCGCACACCCGGTTGGTCCCAAGCATAAAACGTCGCGAGCGCCGGGCATAGAAAAAAATCGCCGTCAGCGCACAAAAGTGTAAGAACAGATTCCACGCGGACAAAAGGTAAGCGTGGCGTAAGGGTCGCGACGAAGTAAACGCTCCGGTTAAACCGGCGTTGCCAGCAGCGTTTGCACCCGCAGGGTATCGTAAATGGCCCGCTTGCTCCCGTAGCGCCAACCATCGGCCGTCTTCACCACCCGATCGACATAACGGCCGGTCTGATACACCCGGGTTTCGCCGTCCTGTAATGTTTGCAGGACCGCATAACTCGCTTGCATGGTGACTTCCGCGGTGGACGCCGCAGTGATTTCCAGACCAGAGGTAAAATGTCGATACACGTGGGCCTCGTAGATATTGGCTTCGCGCAGCGATAAAACCCGATCCCGCAACATGCCTTTATTTTCGCAACGTACGAGGGCAATCGGCAGACCGGCCATCTCGTTTTCCCGGGGCATGATTTCGTAGAAACAATCGTCCGCGAACAACTCCGGCCACTCTTCGAGACGATCGTTATCCAGCGTAGCAGTGTAGCGTTCCTGCAACTGCTGCATTTCCCACCACAACAGCATTTTCTGCATGCGGTCATCGCTCATCGCCGGCCCCCTGTAAATCCATCAGGCGTCGATAACCGGCCCAGAAAGTCCGAATCAAACGCTCGGTGATCATCGAATCACTTTGCTCCGGGGCATCCCGCGCCATATCGATCACCGATGTGCGTCCACCGTCGGGCGCAGTGCCCCGCTGCACCAGTTCCGTGGCCTCGGTGTCCTCCATCGAAATATAACCGGATGGCCCCACCAGGTTGGCCTGTTTAATGCGCATGGCCCGCAGCTCGGGGTCATCATCCGCATAGCCAAAATAATGGAAGATCAATTCAAAATTGTTGGGTCCCTTGGCGAGCAATTGCCGCGCCACCAGCGTATTGTGAATCTGCTGAATCACCAGTTGCGGAAAAATCGGTTGAATGTGGTTGGTGATCAGTTCGTCGTATTCCTGCCGTACATCGAGCAGCGACGGATCGTGCAGACGAATACTTTCGTTATAGGTTTGAATATTTTGCTGCTTGTAGGCATCACCCATATTTTCTTCGTTACGGGTGGTAGTCAGAATACTGTGCAAGCCATACTGCTCATCGGCGATAGTGCGTACCTTCATGCCCACCCGGGCGATATTGAACGTCGAGTGAAACAGGTGCAAAAGACTGGCGTGATAAGGATCCTTGACGTTCTCCAGATACAGCTTCCAGTTGGATTTTGAGTACTGGCGGGTGCACCCCAGGTACTCTATCGGCTTGTAAAAAATCCGGTCCACCCAGGGGCGCATCTCAGCGCCGATATAATCGAACAAGGATTCCACCGTCGCGCTGAACGTTGCAAACAGCAAACCTTTGTAGCTCTCCACCCGCAGCTTGGTCAGACCATTACAGCTCGGGTCAAAATCCGCCGGCATACCCTTCATATGCTTCATGCCGCGGCTAAATGGCACCCCGGACAAATTGCCGTGCGCGTCGTAATTCCACTGGTGGTAAACGCAGGTGTGGGACAGCGTATTGCCGCGGGGTGTGCGACACACCATGGCGCCGCGGTGCGCACAGCGATTGACCCAACAGGCCAGCGTGCCGTCTTCGGTACGCGTCACCACCACCGGCGTGTCGCCGACATAGGTTGCCTTGAAATCGCCCGGATTGGGAATTTCCGCCTCCAGACCGAGAAAACTCCAGGTGGGTCCGCGAAAAATCCGTTCCTGTTCCCGGGCGTAAATGTCCGGGGAGCTGAACACCGCATAGGGAACCCGCGAACCGTCGTCGCGGGGGAAAATCAGATTCTCTGCGCTATCTTTTCGGTAATCCTGGTGTGGAATATTCATGGCCTGGCACCCCGCCACTCAATCAGCCCGATACTTGAAATGATAAATCTGTCATTAAGACTAACCCCGCGCGCGCGCGCAATGCAACCATAGTCGCCCCCTCCCTGACCGCGCCTGCTCGATACCGCTGTACCGCAACTGTTCATCGTCGCGCAACAACGGTTACACTGCCACAACGTAAGAGCCCAACCACAGCCATATTGGCTGCGGACCCGATCGGACGCGAACGCGACGCACGACGTCACGTACAATCACCATAAACATAAAGCAAGCGGCGCCGACCGCCCTGTGAACCAGACGCCGCCCCAGGGGGAACCTTGAAGCAGGACCTGCAAACACCACCCGACAAACATGCGCCGGACAGCAATTACCGCTGGTACGCGCTCGCGGTGTTGACCATGGTGTATGTTTTCAGTTTTATCGACCGGCAGATCCTGGTTATTTTGCAGGAAAGTATCAAGGCGGATCTCGACTTGAGCGATACCCAGCTCGGCCTGTTATCCGGAATTTCCTTCGCCCTGTTTTACGTAATATTGGGCATTCCCATCGCCCGTTACGCCGACCGGGGTAATCGACGCAATATCGTGGCCATCGCTCTTGCGTTGTGGAGCACCATGACCGCACTGTCGGGTGCGGCGCAGAATTTTGCGCACTTATTGCTGGCGCGCATTGGTGTCGCCGTGGGTGAAGCGGGCGGCAGCCCGCCGTCCCACTCCATGATCTCGGATATGTTTCCGCCGCAGCAACGGGCCACCGCCCTGTCAATCTACTCTACCGGCATTAATTTCGGGATACTGCTCGGCTTCGTGATCGGCGGCTGGGTGAATGACTGGCTGGGCTGGCGCTGGGTATTTGTGATTATCGGCGTACCCGGAGTTGCCTGGGCGCTACTGGTGCGCCTGACATTGAGCGAACCGACACGTGGTCACGCTGAAAAATTGACGCAGGTTGCCGACGCGCCACCTTTCAAAGACACGCTACTATTACTGTGGTCGCGTAAATCGTTCCGCCACCTCAGCCTGGCGGCGGGTTTACACGCTTTTGTCGGGTACGGCGTCGGACAATGGATTGCATCCTTTTTTATTCGTACTTACGCCCTCACCTCGACCGGGGAACTCGCCACCTGGCTGGGGCTTATCTCCGGGACCGCCGGAGCTGCGGGAACGTTCCTCGGCGGTTATCTGTGCGACAAATTCGGTGTGCGCGACAAACGCTGGTATGTATTTCTACCTGCTGCGGCAACCGTGATCGCCGTGCCCTTCTATCTCGCCGTGTACATGCTAGACGCCTACTACGTGGCGCTATCCATGTACGTGGTGCCGATTTTTTTTGGCGCCATGTACCTCGGCCCCACCATTGCGTTAACCCACGGCATTGTCAGCGTGCGCATGCGTGCATTAGCCTCAGCGATATTGTTTTTTGTACTGAATCTTGTGGGACTGGGCCTCGGCCCCCTGGTCACGGGTATGGTCAGTGATTTACTGACGCCGGATTTTGGTGACCAGAGCCTGCGCTACGCACTCGCCCTGATGTCCGTCGTCTATGTCTGGTCCACGTTCCACTACCTGATGGCCGCGCGCACCATTCGCGAAGATCTGGCAAACTCGCCCAACTAAACCGTTTTCCAAAAAAATAACCAGCGATCGAGATGCCTGCTATGCAACGTCGTCATCCAGATCATCGTCGGCGACGTCGCTGCCATCGGCCAAAGTCACATCGAAGTCTTCGACCGTCGGTTGCGGCTCGCGATTCAACAACAAGCGCGTAACGTCGGGGCGGGAGTAATGACCCACCGGATCCGCGAACGATTTGGCGATGGCGATCGTCCCCAGGTCGATGTCCGCAAATAACAACCCCTCCTCGGTGTGGGCCAGCGGCTCGCACAGGGGGCGGCCATCCGGCGCATAAATTTGCGCGTAGCCGCCGCCCACTTCGATCAACGCCGCCTGTTCATCCGTCTCCACCAGCAGGTCGTACATCTCCGGGGACACCATGCCACAGGGCGCCAGCACAAAACATTGTCCCTCCGCCGCGTACACCTGGGACAGCGCGTTATTCAACGGACCACCCAGCGCGTAAGCCTGGGGATAGGAACTGAACGACGGCCAGGCGGCGATATGTAGCTGTTCGTGCAAACTGAACATCGCATACTTGGTCAGGGGCTGCATATGTTCCCAGCAACATAATTGGCCGACGCGCCCCAACGTGGTGTCGAACACATCGAGGTCGCTGCCATCGCCCTCGCCGTAAACAGTGCGTTCCACATGGGTCGGTTTTAATTTTCTGCGCGCCTGCACCAGTTCGCCAGCGTTATCAAACAAAAACTGGGCGATATACAGCGAGCCATTGTCCCGCTCACTGGCCCCCATGGAGACATATATATTGTATTCGGCGGCAGCCGCGGCGATGCGCTCAAACTCCGCGCTATCCAGCACCAGACTGTGTTCGTGGTAACGTTGAAAATAGCGCAAATTGTGCGCCGGCGTGGACAGCCAGGCCCACCAGGGGTAACCCGGCAGCCAGCATTCGGGAAATGCAATGATCGACGCACCCTGTTGCGCCGCTTCCGCTATGAATCGGACGGCTTTATCCACCCCGGCGGATAAATCCATAAATACCGGCGCCGCCTGCACCACTGCCGCTGTATAGGAAATACTCATGTGCCGGTCTCCCCTCGCGCCGCCGCGCCGTGGCCACCACCATAATACAGGTCATAGGGAAAGTCGCTACCCAGCTCCAGCAAGCGCTCGCGACAACAGGCGTCGATGGTGTGTTGCTCCGCCACCGATAACAATTCCCCCGACGTGCCTTTTTTACCCTGCCGCACCATGCGCCCCCCGGGGCGCGCAAAGGGTGTCATCTCGCCGGGATAAAATTTATGGTCGACACTTTTCATTGCGGCAAACGAGCTTAACCTGTACACCTTGTCGATCTCCGCCTCGGTCAGCGCCACCTCCATAAGCCCCGCGATTTTGCGAATCATTTTGCGCGGGTCGTCGAGCATCTCCTCATAGGTTAAAAACAGCACATTGGGCCGCTCGCGCCAGCGCCAGTAACCGCTGGTGAATTCCACCCAGGGCTCCACAATGGCCTGGCGCGCGTTGCGCACCCAGGTGGGCACCGTCGGCATTAGCGGCCCCAACATCACGTGACTGAAAAAATGGTAAGCCGATACCACCACATCCTTTGGATCGCGCACCACGCACAGGTATTTTGCGGATTCGCTATAGGGGACATGGCCGGCGGGGGCATGGGTTTTAATGGCGCGCAAACCGGTTACCGCCAACTGCGCCGGGCGTGGGTCCGTCAATGGGATCGTCATATCCCTGGACGGACAATCCGGCCACGGCACCACATCGAAAATATCGTCGAACTCCCCTTCGCCGCGAGTCGCGATCTGATGCACCACCTGCATCATCCAGTTGGTGCCGCTTTTCATAAACGCGCACACAAACACATCCTGTGCGGTGGGTTCATAGCCCTTAAACGCCCGTTCGATGCCCCTGTGCAGGGCCGCGCCCATGGGTGTGAAAAACCGGCTGAACAGCTCGAATTCAGCACCCAGCAAACGCGCTATGGCAAAGCGGATTTGCCAAAAAATCGTGACCGGTAGCAGCAGCCAGCGTTGACGAGCAATCTTTTCGCGACGGGCTTTGCGTTTTTGCGTGACATCGGGAAAATCGGCGATCGGCATGGTCGTTACTCAAACAGTGCGCCGAGCGGGGGCGAACGGGACGGCGCAACGCGCAGACAGGCTACCCGCAAAAAAACCCGGTTAGCACGGATCGGCGTCAGTCCGCCGCCCAGGCGGCATAGCCGCCATCGAGACTGTAAACCTCGGCGAAACCCTGCTCCGCCATATAGTGCGCCGCATTCTGGCTGGAATTACCGTGGTAGCACACCACCACCAACGGTGCCGACTTGCTGGCTTCCCGCACAAAGGTGTCCACACCAAATTCGATCAGCGAAACGGATCCCGGAATTTTTCCGCTTGCAAACGAACCTTCGTCGCGAATATCCACCACCGTCACTGCGGTACCACCCTGCAACATTTGTCGCAACTCCGCCACGGATAAATGTTTAAAGGCCATCGTTCAACCCACTCCTTTTTATCGTGCGACCTGATCAAGGCTGGAGAAAGCACAGCTTACGGCTAACCATACGTGCATAAATAGGCGGTGGCAACTTCCACCTGCAACTGAAAACGCTGCTGGGCCGCCACCGTAAATGTATCCCCTGCGTTAAACGTTTGCCAGTCCGAGCGCGCTGGCAACTTCACCGTCAGCGCCCCGCTTACCACCGTAATGGTTTCCAGTTCGCTGGTACCAAAATCGTACTCCCCCGGCGCCATCACCCCCACCGTGGCCGGCAGGGTGGCGGTGGCAAAGCCGATGGATTTAACCTTGCCGTCAAAATATTCGTTGACCGTTAACATAGCCGTTCCTTATTGCTGCGAATAAACAGGCGCCAATTATACCCCCTGCGCGAACACCCTGGCCTGTGGATTGTGCCGCACCACCTGCCTCAAAGCGGTTTGGCCACCGGGGATTTTCAAGTACACTCAAACCCCGACCCCAGCCAGGACCGCCCATGCCCTACGACTCCCACCTCGGCGACGAACTGAACATTCTCACCCTGTACAACCTCACCACCACCCTGGAAGGGGTAAAGATTCACTCCTCCGCCGAACCCCAGGTGATTGCCGCCGCCCGGCGCCTGTTCGACAAGGGCCTCACCACCCGGCCCGACGGCGGCTACCTGACCGAACTGGGCAGAACCGCCGCGGAGCACGCGCAAAGTTTATTATTGATGATCGAACCGCGGGACAACGTGGACTGACCCTGCCACCGCACATTCCGCGCCGCTAATCACCAGGCCTGGCACTAGCGGCGTTATTTCCCCTCCACACCCGGAACCGTTATGGCTAAATCCTGCCCTTGTGGTCACAACAAACCCCTCGCCCAGTGTTGCGGTCGCTTCCTCTCCGGGGCGCAGCGGGCCAAAACTCCGGAACAACTCATGCGCTCCCGCTACAGCGCCTACGCCCTCGGGGGTCACGGCGACTACCTGCTGGCCACCTGGTTTTCCGCCACCGCGGGCGCGGCCACCGCCGCGCAGCTTTCCGAAAAATCCCTCGACTGGGTGGGCCTGGACGTACTCGCCAGCCAGCAAAACGGGGACAAAGGCGCCGTGGAATTTAAAGCCTATTACCGCGAACCCGACAATACCGAGCTACGCACCCTGCACGAAAAAGCCGTGTTCCAGCGCACCGCCGGTCGTTGGCTCTATGTGGGTGGTGAAATCAGCCCACAAAAACCCGTGCAGCACTAATTTGCCACCCGCAACACCACTATCGAGAAAACCCATGAGCAAACTGATTATTCTCATTATCGGCATCGCCCTCTCCCTGTTCCTGGTGCAGCGCGCCGTCGCCGCCAGGGCCAGCGGCGCCGAGAACCGCCAAAAAGGCGCTGAATTCATGGCCGCCAATCAACAGCGGGAAGGCGTGCACACCACCCCGTCCGGTCTGCAATACCAGGTGCTCACCGCGGGCACCGGCACCGTCCACCCCGGTCCCCGCGATAAAGTTAAAGTGCACTACCACGGCACCCTGCTCGACGGCACCGTATTCGACAGCTCCGTGGACCGGGGCGAGCCCATCAGCTTCGCACTGAACCAGGTGATCGCCGGCTGGACCGAAGGCTTGCAACTGATGGTGGTGGGCGAAAAAACCCGCCTGTTTATTCCCAGCAACCTCGCCTACGGCAACCGCAACATGGGCGCCATCGGGCCCGGCTCCACCCTGATCTTTGACGTGGAACTACTGGGCATTAACGAATAACGCCGATGGCACCCCGCCCCCAAACGGGGTGCAAACCGCCTGCCGGGGCCAACCGCTCAATCCAGCGGTTGCATTAAATCCGCGCCCTGGTTACGGGGGTTATTCACCGCCTTGCTCACCGCGTACACCTCCACCACTGCCGGGCGCTCCCCAAGAGCCAGCTCCAACGCCACCGCGAGCGAGCCGCGCAACCAGCTATCCGACTGGGCTGGCGCCAGCATCACCGGCATGCGGGCATGCAGCCCCGCCAGCCCGGCGTCCGCAGGCCGAGTAATAATCGTGCAGGATGGGGGAATTTCCTCACCCCGCCCCGGCTCATACAACCCGGCTAACACCAGCGGCCCACCATCGGCAGCGCGCACAAAATAAGGCTGCTTGCCACCCGCCTCGGTTTTCCATTCGTAATAACCCAGTGCCGGAATCAGACAGCGTTGCCCGTGGGACCAGGCCGAGCGAAACGCCGGCTTGTCCGCCACCGACTCCAGCCGCGCATTAAAGGTTGCGTACCTGTTGCTCACCGCCTGCGACCAGGGCGGCACCAGGCCCCAGCGGCCCGCCAGCCCGCCCTCGGGGGTAAACGCTGCAATTGTCTGACTCGGCACCACATTAAAACCCGTCGCAACAGCGGCGGGCCAATCCTGCAAAATAGCCGCCCAATCGTGCATCGCGGTCACGTGGTTGGCAAAACGGCCGCACATAATGGGCTCCAGTAGCGGGTTGTGAGCTTGTAAAATTAAAGGGCCGAACCGATTGTCTGCTTATTATCCATTAGATTGGCTGGTCCACTATATCGGCGTTTTTAATCTTGGCTGACTTGTCTGCTGCGCCTTCCGCACGCAGCCCCGAAATTGATCGTCCATTGTTTTATTGTCCACCACCCGCTCGAACTCCATACCCGGGTCGAAGTTATAAATATATCAAGCTAAATCAAGATCGTTAACTAACGCCACGTTGGTCTCACCGTTTATAAATTTGCCGCGTACTCCCTCGCACTACCTGAAAATTTCGAAGTGGTTATAAATACACCATTTTTTTATTGCAGGGTAAACCTCCTGCAATCTATTCGATAATAGAAAAACGGTGCTTTTTTTAGCAAAACCGGCAATTGACA
>JAYODD010000024.1:10934-28090 GCA_038106145.1 Gammaproteobacteria bacterium
AATCTCGCGTTCCTACTAGTCATTATGTGTTGTCCGTTTTATTCTAGAAATAACATCTGGGGGCAAATACGGCGCGATATGGTTCGTCTGTATGCTTATCCGATCACCGCCACCAACTCACCAATAACACGCAATTCGCCCTCAGTATCCGCGTCAAACACAAGATTTCGATATGTACCCGAGTATGAATCTGGCTTTAGTACGACCTTGATATGTTGCCATTCGTCGTCAGTAGTATATTTTTCACTGGTATATAGTTTCACTGTATAAGTAGCACCGGTATCTTGGTCCTGAATATCGCGATGCTGTACAAGAACAATTTTATTATTCCTACTACCAGCTGGGTTAGCTCTGAACAGGCACCAAGCACCGTTTGGGATACGTCTGTTCATTGAATCCCCCACAACTTTCGTCACAAAATGGTCTTTTTGCGGTCGAAACGAGTCTGGTAATTCTACCCATTCACATTCTTCAACCTGCTGCCAATTGCCAAATTCACCCGCGGCCACTTCAAGATCATACAATGGCACAGCGTTCTCGTACGGCTTAACTTCTTCTGGCTGCAGCCTTCGAAATGGTAAGGTATTTTGTTCTTGGACTGTTTGCTGCTCTCCTTGTTTTTCTGGCGCCAACGCTTTGAAGTAGGCATTTGTTTCTGGATCTGTGCAGTAGATATAACAGCCTTTTAGCCCTCGGGTCATTAATGTTCTGTAGGTATTCTTGATAATGGTATCGGCGCGCTTTTTTGCAACTTCCGGTTGTTTCTTGAGTAGTTTTTTATAGCCTTTGACAGAGCTGTCCATTTTTGAACGTTCTGCTGCATCTGTGACGATCTTCCCGTCACGCACAACAAAATCGGGGCCAATGATGACGCCGATATAGTCCAACTCCAGGCCCTGACAGGTATGAATGCAGCCGATCTCAGTGACGGTTTCCGGTTTCATAATCCAGAGGCTACCATCGGTATCAAGATTCCATTTCATGGAGAAGTTGTGACCTTTAAATACGATGTCGTCCTGCGAGGAATTTTTTTTACTGACCCAATCCCAGCAATAACCGGCGACGAGCCGAGCTTTATTGTTGATACGATTTTTGGCTAAGATGGTATCGCGCAGCTGATTGGGCGAGTCGAAGACGCGAAAGTCGTAGTCGATGCCTTCCAGGGTTTCGTTGGCGGTTTGCCTTATTCCTAATCCGTTATCCACCCAGGCGAGGTAACCATCTGACCCGTTGCAACGGAACTGCGAGGCTAGTTCCAGTTCTTGGACTTTTGCGCCTAAATGCTCGGCCCACTTTCGAATTTCCTGTTTGTCGCCGATATCTTTCCAAGTTACCCGATGATCTTCGTCGATGAAAAACACACTGTGTTTAGAAGCTTTGATAAGTTCTTTAATTTGGTTTTCACCCAAATTTTGGAACATGCCAGATTTTTCGTTGAGACGGTGGGCTTCGTCAACGACGAGCACGTCAAAAGTGTTTCGAGCGGCGTTATGGTAGTTACCTGATCCTTTGAATAGGTTATCGATATGGCTTTTGGTGTAGCTACCAGTGAGTTTGGATCGATACACTTCACGTGGTGCAGCGTTCTTAGTGACGTATTGAACTAACTTTTCCCGTCGGGTGAGTTCCACAAGCAGGTTAATGGCCACGACAGATTTCCCCGTACCGGGTCCACCTTCGACGATGAGGACGTGTTTATTGTCGACTATTGATTTTTCCGCAAGCTCTAATACGGTCTCAAACACGAGTTTTTGGTCGTCAATCATGATGAATTCGCGGTTGCCCTGCATGAGGGAAACCAGGGTATCCGCCAAATTTTTTGAGGGCTTTATTTTGCCATTGTCGATGCGATACATAATGTTATCAGCATCGCCATATTTAACGTATTGTTTGATAAAGTCTTGAAGACGTTTCGTGTCATTTTTTAGAAACGACGGTGCTTTTTCTGTATGCTCATGATAGAAAGAATGATTAATAACATCATAGTCTTCACAGTTATGAAGATAGGCGCACGGTTTGAGCGTAATATTTTCTTCCCTTACAGTCTCGTTAAAATCGCACATTAGTGCCGCATAGGTCCATGCTTGGTATGAAGGGTGGTTAACTTCTCTCACGCCCTTTCCTATAAAGGTTTCAACGATAGCGTCTTTGCTAGTTCGTTTCACTTCCGCCCATTGCTTGAGTTCAACAATAACTGCTGTATCAGCTTTACACTCATTCTTACCGGTAAGAATGAAATCGATACGATTCGATGTTTGCGGAATTTTGTATTCGATAGACACTCCTGCGTCTCCAGGAATATCTTTATCGCCAACGATGTTGTTCATATACAGCATGGAATTTTTCCATGAATCCATTTCTTGCTTAGATGTCGTGCGGCCCAGCTTTTCTCGAAATTTAACCAATATTTTATCGGCGATAGCATTTGTATTGACATCGTTTATAAATTCTAATTTTGTTGCCGAGTAAACGATCATTTGTTTTTCAATACTCCCGAGCCATTCCTGTTCATAACAAACCTTTATTTCAACGTTAAATGAGTTTTGTCAAACACCTTTGCCAGCGGTGTCAGGCCGCTTGCTGGCGGGATTCCGCTGCGAAACTTGCTGGTACACACCAATATTTTGTCAAACTCATGTGTAACGGCTTTGTGTTGGCACTAACAAAAGGCCACAAAATGATACGGCATTTTCCTGGCCGTAAACTCTGCGTTTTATCATATAGGTCGGCGGTGTCATTCCGTGGACTCTGGTTATTTTGCCCTTGATCTGTCAGGCCCGCATTGCGGTTACGTTGGCCGGAAGTATACCCCGAAAGACGCCTTTTGCAGCCCTGTTGCGGGCCCTGATTTGTGCCGGCTGTATGCTGGTCTGGCACCTGTTATCTCGCCTTGATTAACCCGCGCCCGTCGGCGCATACTGTTCCCCATCGCCGATTTAATCCACCACTTGCGGGCGATTCATAAATGCCGCTAAAGAGAGGTTGTTATGTCTACGCTTAACCCTGCACCGTTCCCGCCGTTTATTGAGCCCCAGTACGCCAATCCCCGGCTACCGGTTTTTCTAAAATGCATGCTGTATAACCAGATTCGCATCGACGTGGCCCCCGCCCTGTTGCGGGAGGCGGACTGGCTGGCGCGGGTTAAACGTTTGCTAGCGGCCCATTATCGGGATTGGGCGTCGGTCCACCATGAATCAATGCTGGCGCTGGAGTCCTACGCGCTGTTTATGGCAGACGGGCGCTCGCTGACGTTTGCGGTGCTGCCGGGCGGTACTGACGACGGGGTAACGCTAAGCGTGCAGACCATCCACCAGGCTGCGCCGGCAAACCCTTCCTTTAACGGCGGTTGCCTGGTACGAGACTGACAGGCCCGGCCGGGCTTTTATAGGGCGACGTTGTGGTACACCTGCTGTACGTCGTCCAGGTCGTCGAGCATGGCCAGAAATTTCTCGAACAGGGCGAGGTCGTCACCGCTGAGGGTGGTGTAGTCGCGGGGGATAAACTGGATTTCGTCCACGTCGAATTCGATTTCGCCGCAGCAGTCGCGCAGTGCCTGCCTGGCCTTGAAGTAGTCGGTGGGGGTGGCGAACACGGAGATTTTGCCGTTTTCATTTTCGATATCGGTAACATCCACATCGGCTGCCATCAACGCTTCGAGCACGGCCTCTTCGTTGTCGTGGTTAAACACAAAGATGGCGAGGTGGTCGAACAGGTGGCTGACGGCGCCCGGGGTGCCGATTTTGCATTTGGTTTTGGTAAAGGCCTGGCGCACGTCGCCGAAGGTGCGGTTGGGGTTGTCGGTGAGGCAGTCGATGATGGCCATGCTGCCGCCGGGGCCGTAACCTTCGTAGCGCGCGGGGGAATAGTCTTCGCCCCCCGCCCCCTTGGCTTTGTCGATGGCCTTGTCGATGACATGGGTGGGCACCTGATCTTTTTTGGCGCGCTCGATGAGGTTGCGCAGGGTCAGGTTGGCGCCGGGGTCCACGCCGCCGGATTTGGCGCTGACGTAGATTTCCCGGCCATAGCGGCTGTACACCCTGGCTTTCATGTCAGAGGTTTTGGCCATGGAGTCTTTGCGGTTTTGGTACGCCCTGCCCATACGCTTACGGTTCCCGATGATTACAGGGGCGGGATTTTACTGATAACTCACTGCTAAGGAAAATAGTTGGGGCAATGGGTATTAACGAATCAACCCCTTAAGGACAGGGGCTGGCAGGTAATGATGGTGGAGAGCCTGGGATAAATAACGGGTTTATGTGCCAGGGTTCTGGCGGCCTGGATTCCATCTGCCAGAGTTGCAGCTACCAATTCTCGATGGCGGTGCGTATATCCACTTCGAAGGACCAGCCCGTTCGCGGTTGCCTGTAGAGATATTCAAAGCCGTCGACGATGGCCTGAATATCGATCATGCCGTCTTCCCCCAGTTTTGCCGCGATATCGGGCAGACCCTTGCGGATTTTGTCGCCGTTAACGGCTCCATCGACGACCACGTGGCCCACGTGGATGCCGGCGGGGCCGCATTCCTTGGCCATGGCCTGGGCCATGATGCGCAGGGCGGATTTGGAGGAGTTGAAGGCGCCGAATCGAGCCCGCCCGCGCATGGAGGCGCTGGCGCCGGTAAATAAAATGGTGCCGCCACCGTCGCGCTGCATGTACTGAATGGCGGCGCGGCCATAGAGAAAGCCGCCAAAGCAGCACACCCGCCAGCTCTTCTCGAAGAACTCGGCGCTCATATCCTGAAAATAACCGGGGGTGTTGTTGCCGGTGTTGTAAATCACCAGGTCGATGGGGCCGACTTTGCGGGCTTGCGCAAACAGGTCAATGGTGGCCTGCTCGTCGGTGGCATCGGCCACCACGGCGGTAGCCTGACCGCCGGAGTCCTGAATAGCGTTAGCCACGGCGTCGAGTTTGCTCTGGGTGCGCCCGGCAACGAAAACGTGCAACCCGCTGGCGGCAAAGCGCAGCGCCAGTTGTGCGCCCAGACCCTGCTCGGGGCCGACGCCGCTGATAATTGCGACTTTATTGGTGCCTGGATTGGCGCCTGGCGCTGTAGCCATTGCGAACCTCCGGTGCGGATTGCGATTGAGTGGCGGGTCGATCGCCGGACCTGTGCCGGGTTACATTTCCATCGGCACTTTGAAATACCGGGCCAGCGTGCGGTCGCGGTGGGCAATCAGTATGGGGTCTACTGCGTTGCGCACGCTGTCCGCCATGGTGGTGAACATGGGGCGGGCCTGCTCCGGTATGGGGCATTGGTCCGGCGGCAGCAAATCGAACAGTACGGAAAACGCAGTCCAGTAAAAATCGACCGCGGTGGGGCTGTCGCCCACAAAGTACTCGCTGCCCGCCCGCTGTTGGGCCTTGATTCGATCGGCCAGGTCCTTGAGGGTGGCCTCCTTACGATCGTCGGCGCGGGCGTCGTCTTCCTCGGTGGAGCCGTATCTTTTCGCCATGAGGATGTAGCCTTCCGGCGCCTGACCGGATGCCACCATGGGCGCGAACATACTTAGCCGCCGGTTCCAGGCCAGACCCAGTTGTCCGCAGATTTCATAGGACAGGCCGAGCACCAGGGCGCGCTCGTCCCGCCCTTCCGGGAGCAGGGGTTTGTGGGGGGCGAGGCGTTCCAGCAGAAACAGGATGTCGTCCCAGCGATCGATGGGTGGTTCGTCGTTCCAGGCGACGATGGGTGCGCCGTTGTTGTTACCCGTCCAGGCGACGAATTCCGCGTTTTCGCCACCCCCTTCCCAGGGCGCGGCGGTGTAGCTCAGCCCCTTGTACTCCATCATGGCTTTGGCAGCCTGGCCCCAGGGACTCGGTAAATATTGGACGAGGACGATGCGCAGACCATCGCCGTTGATAACTTCTTTCGGACTGACGTATTTCATGGTTGCATTCCCAGGCAGGAGTTAATTGAATCGAAACGGTTCAGAGTAACACGGACATCGCATCACCCCTAGCCGGCAATGGTTTGCCCGCCGTCGATAATCAGGGTCTGGCCGGTCATAAAGCTGCCCGCGGCGGAGGCCAGAAACACGGTGGCGCCGGCAATTTCTTCCGGGCTGCCGATGCGGCGCAGGGGCGCGCGGTCGGTGGAGATTTTCAGGTAGGCGGGGTCGTCCCACAGGGCTTTGGCGAAATCGGTTTTGATCAGGCCCGGGGCGATGGCGTTGGCGCGAATATTATCCGGCCCGAATTCCACGGCGATATTGCGGGCCAGGGCCATGTCGGCGGCCTTGGAAATACCGTAGGCGCCGAGTACGGCGGTGCCTTTCACGCCGCCGATGGAGGAGATAATAATAATGACGCCATCTTTGCGGGCCTGCATTTCGGGGATCACCATGGCGCTCAGCCAGTGGTTGGACTTGATATTGTTGGCGAGGATTTTGTCGAACTGGTCGTCGCTGATGCCGGTCATGGTGCCGTAGTAGGGGTTGCTGGCGGCGTTGCACACCAGAATATCGATTTTGCCAAACCGCTCGCGGGTTTTGGCCACCAGCTCTTCCAGATCTTCCTTGCGGGAAATATTGGCGGCAATGGCGGCGGCCTGACCCTGGTCCTGACCGGGGGGGCGCGGACTGTCCGCCGCCAGTCGGTTGATGCTGGCGGCCACTGCCTCGCAGGCATCCGCCTTGCGACTGGAGACCACCACGCTGGCGCCGTGCAGCGCCATCTGTTCGGCAATGGCTTTGCCAATGCCTTTGGTGGAACCGGTGATGACGGCGACTTTGCCGCTGAGGTCGAACAAACTCATGGTATTCCCCTGTAGTGCCTGGCGCTGGCGCGATCGATGCCGTCGGCTGTTTTAACAGAGGATAATTCTAATCTATTATGGAACGTAGATTCATAGGGATAATAAGCGTGTAGCCATGCCAGTACCTGTCGAACTGTTAAACCAGAAAATGACCGCCCCCGGCCAGCCGTTTGAGATGGAGACGGTGACCATCAGGGGTATTCCCACCCGGGTGTGGAAGCACGCCCCCGCCAGTTTGCGCCAAATTCTGGAAAACACCCTGCAGTTTGCCGCGCGGGATTACCTGGTGTACGAGGACGAACGCCTCACCTACGCCGAGCACTACCGGCAGGTGTGCTGCCTGGCCCACAGGTTGGTGGACGAGTTTGGTATACAACCGGGGGATCGGGTGGCGCTGGTGATGCGCAATTACCCGGAGTGGCCCGTGGTGTTCTGGGCGGTGGTATCCATCGGCGCGGTGGTCGTGCCCCTCAACGCCTGGTGGACGGCAACGGAGCTGAGTTACGCGCTGGCGGACTGCGGCGCGCGGGCGCTATTTGCGGATGGGGAGCGGGCCGCAGCGTTAGACAGCATCGCGGATCAACTGCCGAAGCTGAAACACCGGGTGGTGGCCCGCCACGACGCCGAACTACCCGGCTGGCATAACTGGTCGGCGGTGTTGACCGGCGCGCAGAGTGAAGCCTCGTTACCTCCTGTCACCATCGAGCCGGACGCCGACGCCACCATTTTTTACACCTCCGGCACCACCGGCAAGCCCAAGGGGGCACTGTCCACCCACCGCAATATTTGCGTCAATCAAATCAGCGGCCTGTTTTTGCGCGCCCGCACGGAATTGCGCTACGGACGCACCCCCGAACCACCCGCGGAACAGATGGGCCAACTGATTAGCGTGCCCCTGTTCCATGTGACCGGCTGCCTGGCGATGTTGTGTGCAAGCACCCTCAACGGTTACAAAATTGTGTTTATGCGCAAGTGGGATGCGGATCAGGCAATCGAAATTATCGCCCGGGAAAAACTGAATTCCTTTGGCGGAGTACCTTCCATGCCCCTGCAGGTGCTGGAATCCCCGCTGCTGAAAACCCACGACCTGTCCAGCGTGCGGGCGGTACAGTTTGGCGGCGGGCCCCCTCCCCCCGAGCTTGCGGCGAGGGTCAAGCAGGCGTTCCCCAATGCTGCGCCCAGCAACGGTTGTGGCCTCACGGAAACCAGCGGCGTGGCGACCGCCAATGTCGCCGAGGACTACCTGGCCAAACCCCTGAGCGCGGGACTGCCGCCGCCAGTGACGGATATCAAAATCGTGGCCGCGGATGGTTCCGAGCAGCCCCCCGGCGAGGTGGGCGAAATCTGGATCAAGGGCCCGCAGGTGATCAAGGGCTACTGGAACAACCCGGAGGCCAACGCCGAAACCTTTAGCGATGGCTGGCTGCACAGCGGCGATCTGGGCTATCTCGACGCAGAGGGCTTTTTATTCGTGGTGGACCGGGCCAAGGATATGCTGATTCGCGGGGGCGAAAATATTTACTGCATCGAGGTGGAAAACGCCCTGTACGAACACCCGGCGGTGCTGGACGCGGCGGTGGTGGGACTGCCCGATCCGGTACTCGGGGAACGGGTGGCGGCGACTGTGCAGGTGCGCGGCGCCAACGGGGTGAGCGAGAAGGTCCTGCAAAATTTCGTGGCGGAGCGGCTGGCGGCGTACAAGGTGCCGGCGCGTATCGATCTGCAACGGGAACCCCTGCCCCGCAACGCCAACGGCAAGGTGGTGAAAACCGCTATTCGCGAGCGGATGGCGCGCTAGCGCGGGCGGCGCAGGCCTGGCGAATGCGTTCGGCGGGAACCGCCAGTTGGGTCATCAGGTAGCGCCGAAAGGCGTCGGGATAGGGTTGTGCGGCCACTGCCTGTTGCATACACAACAGCCATTGATCCCGCTCGGCCGCGCCAATCGGCAGGTGAGCGTGGGCGGAGGGAATGGTGATTTGTCCGTATTTTTTTGCATAGCGTTTCTCGCCACCCAACCAACCGCACAAAAACAAATGCAGCTTGTCCCGCGCCACGGTGAGATCGGCGGGATGCATGGCGCGAATGGTAGCCGCCGCGGGCAGGGTGTCCATCACCTGGTAAAACGCATCCACTAAGCGGCGAATACCCTCGCTACCCCCGGCTGCCTGAAAAGAGGCGTCGCCCTGTCCATAGGGCGGTTGCGATTGGTGTTCACTACTGCTCACGGTCACTCCGTACTGTCACTGCGTACTGTCATTGCGCCGGTGGGCGCGGTAGTCAGCGTTTATGGCTACCGTCGCAAAACGGCGCGTCATCGGTGGCTTTGCAACCGCAGAAAAACAGGATTTCATCGTTGTCGGCAGCAAACGCCAGCGGCGTGATATCGGTGCCCTTGTGGGAACCGTCGCAGAACGGCTGTTTCTGGCTGCGACCACAGGCGCACCAATAGTAGATATTACCGGCCTCTACTTCTACCGGACAGGGATGGTCAAGCGCTCTTACGGGTTGGTCACTCATTGCGTCTCTCCTCCTGTGCTAGCGTGTAATTATTGTTGCTGTAACATCCCGGTCTGCGGTCTCATTTCCCCCATACTTTCCCTGCATTCCGCCCGCCCGGTGTGTTCCCTTCAGGCGTGTGCGACCTACTATAAGGACGTGTAACGCATTTTGCCACCACGTTTGCCGCCGACGCTGCGATACGCAACGCGAGCCGCAACCCGCTGGCGATTGTTGCAAGAGCGATTGCCAACTCAAAAATCGAAACTCTGTCTCGCGTTGACTCACACCGGCAAACCCGTGCTAAATACACCCTCATCGCGCGCAAGGAAATGCCTGATAACGAAAATGACTGCCGACAGCTAATCCCTGACGGCCCCGATAGAGAGGATTTTGCATGGCCCCCAAGCACGTTCTGGCTGGCGTTAAAGTACTTGATCTGTCCCACTTTGTGGCGGGTCCCCATTGCACCCGCATGATGGCGGAAAGCGGCGCGGATGTGATCAAGGTCGAACCGTTGACCGGCGATCCCAGCCGCACGTTTCCCATGATCAAGAACGGCCGCAGCGGCTATTTTATTCAGCAGAACCGCGGCAAACGCAACATGAGTATCAATTTGCGCACCCCTGAGGGGCGGGAGATTGTTTGCGAACTGATCAAACAGGCGGATGTACTGGTGGAAAATTACACCCCCGGCGTGATGAAGCGTTTTAACCTCGACTGGGAGACGGTGCGCAAGATCAATCCCGACCTGATCATGTGCTCGATTTCGGCCCTCGGGCAGGATGGGCCCCTCGCCCACCTGCCGGGCTTCGACATGATTGGACAGGCCTATTCCGGGGTGATTTCCATGACCGGGGAACAGGATGGCCCCCCCTATTTTGCCAACCTGGCCTGGGGCGATATTTCCACCGGGGCGCATGCCTACGGCGCGATAGTGACCGCCCTGTTCCACAAGGAGCGCGGCGGCGGTGGACAGTATCTGGATATTTCCCTGCTGGACGTCATGTGCAGTTACCACGAGATGAATTTTCAGGTATATGCGGCGTCGGAGGGGGCGATCGTGCCGACCCGCACCGGCACCCAGCACGGTATGGTCGGACCGCTGGGCATCTTTAAGGCCCGGGATCGCTACATCATCATTATTGCCCTGGGCGCGCAATGGGATAGCCTGGCCAAACTGATCGGGCGGGAAGATATGCTGAACGATCCACGTTTCGCCACCGGCCCACTGCGCAGCGACAATAAACAGGACATCATCGACGCCATCGAAAAATGGCTGGCCACGCAGGAAAGCGGCGCCGCAGCGGTGCGGGAGCTGGAGAAGTGCCATGTCCCCTGCGCACCGATATTGAGCGTGCCGGAAGTGATGGACCACCCCCATATGCAGCACCGCCAGACCATACGCACGGTAACAGATCGCGCCTTTGGCAACATCACTGTGCCGCGCATGCCACTGCGCTTTTCCGCTTTTCCAGAGTCCCTGGAACTGCAGGCCAGTTTTCTGGGGGAGCACAATCGCCAGATATTGTCCGAGCAACTGGGCTATTCGGACGCCAGAATCACTGCCCTGGAAGAAGCCGGTGTGCTCGGTAGCGAGCCAGTGCCGGAGTAATCCGGTCCCGCCGCGCCTGGCCGCTACCTTGTGCGAAGGAAGTACGCGTTTTCAGGGTGACAGGCGCACCGCGTGGGGAGTTGGCAAATTCATACGCCAACGGGCGTAGCGAGGATTTTTACTGGCGTACACCCAGCCGCTGATCTCCACGGATTTACCGCGCCAGGTCTCCACGTCGGCGCGGGTGAAGAAAGTTTGCGCAGCGGGATTAATCACGCCAGTGACGCCACCCTCCAGTTCCACCCACCAGATTTTGGCAAATTTGATCTCGGTGACGCGCCCGCTTACCCGCTGATAACCCCCTTCACTGACTGCGCTGGCCGGGGTGGCGCGGGAATTGCGCCACAGCCCCCGTTGCTGCTCGCGGGCGACGTCCGCCACCCTGGCGAGACAGTCCGCCAATGTGGTGTTTGGCAAGATGACCACATGGTAGGCAAGCCCCTGGCGCAGCAGGTGGGTTGCAGCGTTGGCGCCGTCATAGCGATACAGGTGCGCCAGTTCGCGGCCGTAGCGATCGCGGCGCTCCCGGTCGTACAGCAAGGCCACGGATTGCCCGTCATTTAGAAAGGTTTGCAGGGCCTTGCGGGCGGCCTGCGCATAGGGTTGATCCGGCGCGCCGCGGTGTCCTAATTCCGGTGCATTGATGCCCAACAAACGTACCCGTCGGCCATCCGTCAGGGCGAGCGTATCGCCGTCCAGAACTTTTTCTACCTGCGCTGCAACCGTCGCTGCGTAGGGCGCACAATCGGTTGGCGCCGTTTCAGCGGCAGCCAGTGGTACTTCCGGCGGTGTACAGCCGCCAGCAACGAGCACAAAAAATGCGCCGAGAACCGCAGTCCAGGGCGCATTGGCGCCGCCTCGAGAGGCGGGTAATAATTTTTTATTTGGCAGCTTTGCCGCGGGATGCAAAACGTTTGTTAAAGCGATCAATACGGCCACCGGCATCCGCTGTCTTTTGTTTGCCCGTGTAAAACGGATGGCACTGGGAGCAGACGTCGAGGTGAATACTCTCTGCCAGGGTTGAGCCCACTTCGATGACGTTGCCGCAGCTACAGGTTGCGGTCAGTTTGCCATAGGTGGGATGAATGTCAGCTTTCATGGTGTTGCCTCGTATCTCTTGCACACCGCCACCCGGTCATTTAACGTGTTCAACCGCGCTGCGAACGGGAATTGCGCTTCCGTCAGTTGCGCTTTGGTTAAACGTGACCTGCCAGGCACCGTATGCGATTGTCAGCGGGAGCGCGCATACTACCAGAAAACCGCGCCGTTTCAAGGCGTTGATGCGCCCTTCGCCAATCCCGCGGACGCCGCCCCAGGCCCAACGTTGACCAACTTCGGCCCACGGTGCCCGAATCGTATTTAAATCGGCGATAAAGCGACGCCCTCGAGCCCCGGGCCGTATAGAATTAACCCATGCCAGAAAACCCGACCACCCCGTTGTTTTACCAAATTGCCGTGCCTTCGCCGTTGCGCCGGCGGTTTGACTATCTGCCGCCGAAAAACAGCAACGGGCCGCTGGCCAGCGGCGTGCGGGTCACCGTACCCTTCGGTCGGCGCCAGGTGGTGGGGGTCGTTGTTGGCAGTAGCGATCACAGTGCTTTCCCCGCGGCCAAACTCAAACCAATTCTCGCGGTGCTGGATGAGGAACCGTTGCTGCCGCGGTCCCTGTTCCAGTTGTTTCTGTGGGCGGCGGATTACTACCAGCACCCAGTGGGCGAAGCCCTGGCCGCGGCCCTGCCCACCCTGTTACGCCGTGGCGAACCAACACCTGTTGCCGCTGAACTGCGCTGGCAACTGACCACCCACGGTCGCGGCTTACCCATGGACGCGCTGCGCCGCGCGCCCCGCCAACAACAGCTCCTACAATTGCTACAGGCCGGCAGCGCGAACAGCGATGACATTACCGCCGCGGGCATTAACCGGGACGCGGTGCGCGCCCTGCTGAAAAAAGGGTTGATCGAGCAGACCGAGGTAACTGTCAGCGGCTCGCCCACGGAGGTACCGGAAAAATTACTGGCGCAAGCGCACCTCCCCCTCTACCCCGACCAGCAAACCGCTCTGGATAAACTTGAATTGCACGGCTACCACAGCTATCTGCTCCAGGGCGAAACCGGTAGTGGCAAAACCGAAGTGTATTTACAGGCAATCGAAAAAGTTTTGCGCTATGGCCGTCAGGCGCTGGTGCTGATACCCGAAATCAGCTTGACACCGCAGACGTTGCAGCGTTTTCGCGCACGGTTCGCGGTGCCGGTTGCCGCCCTGCATTCGGGTTTGACCGACCGCGAGCGCTTACACGCCTGGAACGATGCCCGTACCGGTCGCGCCGGCATTGTGGTGGGTACCCGCTCCGCCGTGTTTACCCCGTTGTCGCGGCCCGGAATGATTATTGTCGATGAAGAACACGATCCGTCCTTCAAACAGCAGGAGGGCTTTCGCTATTCCGCCCGAGATGTGGCGGTCATGCGCGCCAGCCGCGAGGGGATTCCGGTGGTGTTGGGCACGGCTACGCCATCCCTTGAAAGCCTGCACAATAGTGATCTGGGCAGGTATACCCGGTTGCTGCTGCGCGGACGCCCCGGTGCCGCGCGCCTGCCTGGCTGGCAGTTGCTGGATCTGCGCGGCGCACCGTTGCAAACCGGATTTACCGCGCCACTGATTGCCGCCATTGAACGGGAGTTAACCGCTGGCAATCAGGTGCTGGTATTTCTCAATCGACGCGGCTTTGCGCCGACTCTGATGTGCCACGACTGTGGCTGGGCCGCCTGCTGCACGCGCTGCGATGTGCGGCTCACAGTGCATCGCACCCAGCGCGCCCTGCTCTGTCATCACTGCGAGCACCGGGAACCTGTGCCCAAGCAATGCCCGACCTGTCACAGCCCCCAGTTGTTGTGCCTCGGGCAGGGCACGCAGCGCAGCGAGGAGACTTTAAGCGCCCTGTTTCCCGACGTGCCGGTGCTGCGGGTGGACCGCGATTCCACCCGCGCCAAACAGGCCATGAGCACCCTTGCGGAACAGGTCAATAGCGGCGCGCCCTGTATTTTGGTGGGCACGCAAATTCTCGCCAAGGGCCACCATTTTCCGGGCGTTACTCTGGTGGCCATTCTGGATGCGGACAGTGGGCTGTTCAGCCCGGATTTTCGCGCCACGGAACGCATGGGCCAGTTGATTATTCAGGTGGCAGGTCGCGCCGGGCGCGGCGATCGGCCGGGCACGGTGATCCTGCAAAGCCACCATTGCGAGCACCCGCTGATTACCGCCTTGACGCAAAGCGGCTATCCCGCTTTCGCGGCGATGCTGATGGCGCAGCGCCGCACTGCGCAACTGCCGCCACTGCGCAATATGGCGCTACTGCGCGCCGAGGCCCACCTGCCGGGGGATGGCTTAAATTTTTTACACGACTGTCGTCGCTATTGTGAACACCATTTGCCCGCCGGCGAGACGCGACAGTACGGTGGACCCTGGCCCGCTCCGCTGGAAAAACAACGGGGCCGCTACCGTTTTCAGTTCGTCATTGGCAACGACGACCGCGGCGAATTACAGCGTTTGCTCACCGGGTTGGCTGCCCATCTGGAACAACAACCGGGCGCACGCAAGGCGCGCTGGTCCATCGACGTCGATCCGCAGGACATGATGTAGCGCAGCCCGGTGCCGGACGCTACGCCCGTAGCTGTTGTGGTGGCGCCATTGCGTTGTCCGGCGGGCAGTCGGCTGGCGATCTCGCACGCCAGCGCATACAATGCCCGCAGAGTTTTATAACGAGCAGGATATGCCCCGAGACTACGCCCGATCCGTGCAAAAACCAACGCGAGTACGCCACAACATGCGCTCCCGATCGAACCCCAAAACCGCCCCCGGATGGTTGTGGCTGATGGCTGGCATCGCCATCGGCGTGGCCGCCACCACGTTATTTAATTCCCGCGAACTGCCCGAGGGCATCACCCCGGGAGAAATTCTGTCCAGCACCCGCGACGCACCCCAGGGCGAGCAAAAACCGCGCTTTGATTTCTATACGCTGTTGCGGGATTCCGAAGTCATCGTGCCGGAAGTGGCCGAGACGCAACCAGCGGCCGTGCCGACCGCCGAGGAATATGTGTTCCTGCTGCAAACCGGCTCGTTCAAACAACTTGCCGACGCCGACAGCCTGCGCGCGCAATTATTGATGCTGAATCTTACCGCCACGGTGGAGGCGGCCAATACGCGCCCTGGAGAAACCTGGTATCGGGTGCTGGTGGGGCCCTTTGATTCCAATACCAAACTGGCCGATGCGCGCACCATTCTTGCGGAAAATCGTATCGACAACCTGTTGCTCAAGCGTCTGAAATAACGCCGACCCCTCAGGGCTTCTCGTAGCGAAAGACCACTCTGCGGGTCACGCCCGTGAATAACTCGTAGGCGATGGTGTCGGCCCAGTTGGCCACTTCCCAGGCTGGCAGGCCGTTGCCCCACAATATCACCTCGTCGCCGACATGGGCAGTCGGGCTATCCGTCAGATCGACGGCAATCAAATCCATGGAAACCCGGCCCACCAGCGGCACCTGTCGTCCATTCACCAGTACCGGCGTGCCGCTCAGCGCGTGGCGCGGATAGCCATCGGCGTAGCCGATCGCCACGGTACCAATTATGGAGGGACGTTCAGCAGCCCAGGTCTGCGCGTAGCCCACCGAGTCTCCGACCGGCACTTCGCGTATGGCGATCACCCGGGATTTGAGTGTCATCACCGGCAGCAGGCGATCGGCCGCCGGGTGTTCCGAAGTAAACGGATTGGCACCGTACAGCATGATGCCCGGCCGCACCCAGTCGGCACGGGAAATCGTCATGGAAATCAGCGCCGCGGAATTGGCGAGACTGATCTCTCCCTTGAGACCGAGGACGGTACTGTAGAACAGATCAATCTGCTGTTTGTTAAATTTGTCCGTGGGCTTATCCGCGCTGGCAAAATGACTAAGCAGGCGTATCGCGGCGACATTTTTCGAGGCGTTGAGACGGAGATATTGCGCGGCAAATTTTGGCGGACTAAAACCCAGCCGATGCATGCCGGTATCGAGTTTTAACCACACCTTCAACGGCGACGGCAACCGCGCTTGCAACAGACTCGCCACCTGCTGTTCGCTATGCACCACAATTTCAAAATGGTGGGCAGAGATTTCGCTAAGCTCGGTGTCTGCGAAAAATCCGGACAGCAGGACAATCGGTTGGCGCACACCGGTTTTACGTAGCGCCAGCGCCTCTTCGAGACTGGCCACCCCAAATGCGTCGGCTTCCGGTATGGACGCCGCCAGAATCGGCGCGCCGTGGCCGTAGCCGTTGGCTTTCACCACCGCCATCACCCGGGCCGACCCCGCATAGCGTTTGGCCACCAGAAAATTACTGCGAAAATTTCCCACGTTGATAACGGCTTCAGCGGGGCGAGTCATAACGTCGTTCCACGGGCAAGTGCAAAATATATTGGCAGGGTACAGGGGACGGCGCAACCATGGTGTGATGCGCCGCGCTATTTTGCTTCGCCGCGGGTAAGCGTTATAGTGCGCGCCTTCATACACTTTTCTCACTTTAATGGGACGGGGCGATGGCTGGCGATTGGGCGAAATTCAACTGGGAAGATCCTTTTCTAATTAACGAACAACTGTCCGATGAAGAGCGTCTTATCGCTGCCACTACTCACCAGTACGCCCAGGAAAAGTTGCTGCCACGGGTGCAGCAGGCGTTTCGTGACGAGCACACCGATCGCGATATCTTTCGCGAAATGGGCGCCCTGGGCTTACTCGGCCCGACCCTGCAGGGCTATGGCTGCTCCGCTACCAACTACGTGAGCTACGGCCTGATTGCCCGGGAAATCGAGCGGGTGGATTCCGGCTATCGCTCCATGATGAGCGTGCAGTCGAGTCTGGTCATGTACCCGATTTATACCTACGGCACGGAACAACAGCGAGAAAAATACTTACCCCGCCTGGCATCGGGGGAGTGGGTCGGTTGTTTCGGACTGACCGAACCAGACCACGGCTCCGATCCCGGCGGCATGAAAACCCGGGCGCGCTCTGTCCCTGGCGGCTACCGCCTCACCGGCGCGAAAATGTGGATCAGCAATTCACCCATCGCCGATGTGTTTGTGGTCTGGGCGAAAACCGACGACGGCATTATTCGCGGCTTTGTCCTCGACAAAGGCATGGAGGGATTATCGGCGCCGAAAATTTCCGGCAAGCTGGCATTGCGGGCCTCCATTACCGGTGAGATCGTGATGGACGACGTGTTTGTCGCGGAGGAACAATTACTGCCCAATGTGCAGGGCTTGCAGGG
>JAYODD010000001.1:0-21658 GCA_038106145.1 Gammaproteobacteria bacterium
TGGTGTCGCTGCAAAAAGCGCTCAGCACCACGGGGCACAACATAGCCAACGTCAATACCGAAGGCTATAACCGCCAGCGCGTGGAATTTACCACGCTGCCACCGCAGTTATCCGGCAGTGGATTTATCGGCAATGGGGTACAGATTACCACTGTGCGTCGTGCCTACGACGAGTTTATCGCCGGCCAGGTGCTGTCCCAGACCGCCAGCCAGAGCGGCCTCGACGCCTACGTCTCCCTGGCCAACCGGCTCGACAACCTGCTCGCCAGCGACAGCTCGGGGCTGAGTCCAGCGCTGCAACAATTCTTCGATTCCATTCAGGCCGTCGCCGCTAATCCATCCGGCTTGCCGGAGCGTCAGGTGATGTTGGCGGAGGCTCAGGCGCTGGCGGATCGCTTTGCTTTTCTGGATCGTAGTCTGGTGGGTCTGGAAGCGGAGGTGAACAATCGCCTGACGGTGATGGTAGATGAAATAAACGGCTTGGCAACTAATATTGCCAGGCTGAATCAGGAGATAACCGTCGCCACTGGCACCGCGGGTGGCCAGCCGCCCAATGATTTGCTCGACCAACGGGATTTGCTGTTAACGCAGCTCTCTAAAAAAATTGGTATCACCACGGTGGGGCTTGCCGATGGCTCGGTCAACGTGATGATTGGTAGTGGTCAGCCATTGGTGGTCGGCGCCGCGGCGCAACCGATAACCACAGTTGCCAGCGCGCTCGACCCCAACCGTCTGGAAATTGGAATCAAAACCCCGAACGGGGGCACCGCAGTCATCTCCCAGTTTTTGAGCGGCGGAGAGATCAGCGGAGTCATGGATTTTCGCACCCGGGTTCTCGACCCCGCGCGCAATGAGCTGGGACGTCTGGCGGCGGTGGTTACCGACACCTTTAATGCACAGCATCGCCTGGGGATGGACAGCAATGGTCAACTGGGGGCTGATTTTTTTACTCCTCTAAGCCCGGTGACGGTCGCTGCTACGGGTAATGCTGGCACCGCCACGGTCGCGGTGACCGTGACCGACGCCAGCGCTCTGGCGGCATCGGATTACCGGCTTAACTACGACGGTAGCCAGTGGCTGGTCACCCGGATTGCCGATAATAAAACCGTGACCGGCGCGGGGCCGTTTTATCTGGATGGCCTGACCATTGCCGTCAGCGGGACGCCAGCCCTGGGGGACAGTTTTCTGGTGCGGCCGGTACACGACGCGGCAGGGGCCTTCGCGGTGGCGCTGACGGATGTATCGCGCATTGCCGTCGCCGCGCCGGTGCGCGCGAGTGCCAACCTCTCGAATACGGGCACAGCCGCCATCGCCGAAGTTGCGGTGCAGTCGGCAACGGGGCTACCTTTGGCGGCGCCGATTACCCTGACCTTTAACCCAAACGCGTTGGGCGCCGGTGTGCCGGGGTTTGACGTCGGTGGCGGGCCGGGCGGGCCTCTCGCCTTTGATCCTGCGCTCGATAGCAACGGTAAGACATTTACCCTGAGTGGTTTCGGAGACATGCGCTTTACCGTGCGCGGTATCCCTCAGGCTGGCGATACCCTGGTGCTGGAGCACAACAGTGGTGGCCGCGGTGATAATCGCAATGGTTTGTTGCTGGCGGGGCTACAGACCCAGCGCCTGGTGAATAACGGCGCCAGCACATTTGGCGAGGCCTACGGTTCGCTGGTCGCCGACGTAGGCGTTAAAACCCGGCAGGGGCAGGCGAACCTCAAGACTCAGAATATCTTATTGCAGCAGGCGGTGGACGCGCGGGAGTCCGTGTCGGGGGTGAACCTCGACGAGGAGGCAGCGCGCCTGTTGCGTCTGCAACAGGCCTATCAGGCCGCGGCGCGTATCGTCTCGGTGGCGGATGGCCTGTTTCAAACCCTGCTCGATGCAACGCGGAGGTAACGGCGATGCGGATCTCGACGGCGCAAATTCACCAGGGCGGTATAGACACTATTCTCGCCCAGCAAACCCGCTTGAGTAAAACCCAATTGCAGGTGGCCACCGGGGAGCGTATTTTGACCCCCGCCGACGATCCGGTGGGTGCGGTGCGTATGCTCGATCTGGCGCGTGAGATTGCCATTGTCGACCAGTATCAACGCAACGGTGACATGGCGCGCACTCAGTTATCCCTGGAGGACAGCGCGCTGACCGCTTCCGGCAATGTGTTGCAGCGAGTCAGAGAGTTGACGCTCCAGGCCAACAACGACGTATTGAGTGTCGCCGATCGGCGCGCCATCGCGGTGGAAATGCAGGCCAAACTGGACGAACTACTGGCATTGGCCAATTCCCGGGACGCCAACGGCGATTACCTGTTTGCGGGCTACCAAACCGGCAGTCAACCATTCGCGTTCAGTGGCGGTGCGGTGGTTTACAGCGGTGACCAGGGGCAACGCTTGCTGCAGGTTGGGCCCGCGATGCAAATACCCGTGGCGGATTCGGGCGCGCGGGTATTTCAGCTGATCCCCACCGGGAATGGTGTTTTTGATATTGCTACCAGTGCCGGGAACACGGGTTCAGGTGTGGTCGGAGCGACTTCGGTTGATGGCGCTTTTGCTGCGGACAGTTACACCTTAACGTTCAGCCAAACCGCCCCCGGCGCTGCGGTAACGTATCAGGTGGTGGGTGCCGCCAGCGGGGTGGTTGCCAGTGGTACCTATCGTGTCGACGAAGCGATTGTTTTCGGTGGCGCGAAAATAACAGTGAGCGGCGCACCCGCCGACGGCGACAGTTTTATCGTGGCGCCCGCGCGGCGTCAGGATATTTTTTCGAGCTTGAGCGATATGATTGCGGCGCTGCAGAATTCAGGCACGGATGCTGCGAGCAAAGCGCAATTCCACAATGCCATGAATCGTGGACTCGACAACCTGGATCAAGGGCTGGACCATTTATTAAGGGTGCGGGGCGACGTGGGCGCCCGGCTCAACAACCTCGATAGCCAGCAAAACATTAATGAGGATTATATTCTCCAGCTCGAACAAACCCTGTCGAGTGTCAAGGATCTCGATTACGCCGAAGCGGTCAGTCGACTCAATTTACAAATGGTGGCGCTGGAGGCGGCGCAACAGGCGTTTGTTAAGACCCAGGGCTTATCGCTGTTTAACTTCCTGTAACGACCTTTCCCCTCTCCCTGTCGGGTTGCGCTCACAACCTCGCTACAGCTGCGTCGCCCGGGGTTGAGCGCCCACTTTCCCCACTGCGTGCTGCGCAACCCGAACCAGCCCAAAAGATAACTGCATATGCCCTCCCAAACGCGCTGTTTTTACAAAGTGCTAAAGGTTGGCGCGCAATTGTCGATAACGGGTTTACCTAGGCCCAGCTATTCGCTTAGAGAGGTTTAAACATTCATTGATTAACCGCACGCGCTCAATAGTTCGTAGCGGTGTAATGAGAGGAAAATATTATGCCACAGACGATTAACACCAATATAGCTTCACTGAACGCGCAGCGGAATCTGAACAGTTCTCAAGGTGTGCTTAACACCTCACTGCAGAGACTTTCTTCTGGTTTGCGTATTAATAGCGCCAAAGACGATGCCGCTGGACTGGCTATTTCCGAGCGTATGACGGCGCAGATTCGCGGGTTGAATCAGGCCGGCCGCAATGCCAGTGACGGAATTTCTCTGGCGCAGACAGCAGAAGGGGCGCTCACCGAAGTAACCAACATGTTACAGCGCATTCGCGAGCTGGCGGTGCAGTCTCGCAACGCCACCAACAGCGCCAACGATCGCGCCGCCCTGGATACCGAAGCGCAGCAGTTGCGTTCCGAAATCAATCGCATCGCTTCACAGACCCAGTTTAATGGCGTTAACCTGCTGGATGGCTCATTTGCCAACCAGGCTTTCCAGGTCGGCGCCAACGCCGGGCAGACCATCTCGGTTTCGGGTATTGTCAACGCTAACGACACCGCGCTGGGAACTTACTCGGCCGCTTCAGTGACAGGCGTAGCGGCGACGGCATTTACCGCCATCACCGCGGGCGATCTGACTATAAACGCCGTTAGTGTGGGAGCCATTGCGGCTGACACCAGCGCGACGGAGCGCGCGGCGGGTATTCGCGACGCGATTAACTCGGTTGCGGATCAAACCGGCGTGTATGCGCGCAACGACACTGCGACCACGGTAACGCTGGTAAGCACCACTGGAAATATTGCGATCGCTTTTGCCGGCACTTCAGCAACAACTGCCACCACCGGTTTAACGGCGGCAACCACGACGGCGACCACCACCACCGGCTTCGGCACCCTGGATGTTAGCACCACGGCAGGCGCTGATACCGCGATAACCCAGATGGATGCGGCGCTGGACGCTGTCAACACTGCCCGCGCCACGCTGGGCGCCATTCAAAGCCGCTTTGAATCGGTGGTAGCGAGTATTCAAACCACCTCAGAAAACTTGTCTTCCGCCCGTTCGCGGATTCAGGATGCGGACTTCGCCATGGAAACGGCGGCACTGACGCGCGCGCAAGTGCTGCAACAGGCGGGCGTCGCCATGTTGGCCCAGGCCAACGCGGTTCCGCAAAACGTTCTCGCGCTGCTGCGCTAAGGGTGAGCGAGAAGTGATGGAACGACGGGAGTGGCGCTCGAGCTACTCCCGTTTTTTTCTTTCAGGGTCGAGCACATGACTGAATCAGACAAAATACTTCAGCTACCCACGACGGGAAGCGGCGTAGCTGACCACGGGGATGGTAACTCCAGCACTGTTCGAGGGGCTGCGGTTAATCAAACCGACCGCATGTTAAGCCAGCGGCAACATTTGGCCGCGGACGGCGCCGCTATGCCGGTGTCGGAACAGTGGGATGGACTGAAAATTAATGAACTGCAAACGACTGTACGGGAACTGAGTGATTACATTCAGAGCATTCGACGGGAGCTGCGGGTCGGTATTCAAAAGGAAACCGGTGTGCCCCTGTGTATCGTGCACAATAGCGCCACGCGGCGCATGATTCGCCAGATTATTTCCGAGCCGGAACCGGTCGCCCTGTCGCGCTTAAAAGTTGAATAAGCGGTGCGCGCAACGGGCCGGGCTGCGCGATTGGGTACTGGCATGTTCCGTGCATTGTTACGGGGAGAGAGCGGCGTTGTGCTGATACCGCAAGACCAGAGGCTTATCCAGAGGCGATAGAGACGCATGATCACGGCAAACGGAGTGGGATCCGGCCTGGATATCGAAGGGTTAGTCACCCAACTGGTGGCGGCGGAGCGGTCGCCCGCGCAAAACCGTCTGAATCGTCAGGAAATTCAACTTAAGGCAAAAATATCCGCGTTTGGAGCGTTGAAAGGCTCCCTGTCTACTTTTCAGGCAGCACTGTCCAGCCTGACTGACGCACAACGATTTATGGCGCGCAAAGTCACGGTCAGTCAAACGGGCGTACTGACCGCCACGGCGGGAACCCGGGCCGTGGCCGGCAGCTACGATGTCCAGGTCAGTCAACTGGCCAGGTCGCATTCACTGGCGTCCGGACTGTATACCAGCACCGGCGATGTGCTAGGCACTGGCACCTTGACTTTTCGTCTGGGCACCACCGATTACGATCCACTGACAGATACCTATAACGGTTTTACCGCAAACTCTGGCGCGGCCACGGCCACGGTAGTCATCGATACCAGCAACAATACGGTAGCCGGGGTGCGGGACGCGATCAACGCTGCGAATATCGGCGTCAAAGCGTCAATTGTGAACGACGGCTCGGGGTATCGCCTGTTGCTGACCTCGGGAGCAACCGGGGCCCAGAACAGCCTGCAAGTCAGTGTTGCCGACGACGATGGCAATCACAGTGATGCGGCGGGATTATCCGCCCTCGCGTTCAACGGCGTCGCTACGCAAATGACGCAAACGGTGGCGGCACAGGATGCCGCCCTGACCATCAACGGCCTGGCGGTAACCAGTTCCAGTAATACGGTTAGCAACGCCATAGATGATGTGGTTCTCAACCTCGCCGCGCTCACGTCGGGAGCGCCAGTGTCGATCAACGTGGCGCAGGATACGGCGGCAGTTAAAGCCGAAGTGGTGGCGTTTGTCGCTGCTTATAACAGTTTTATGGATACGGTAAACAGTCAGACGGCGTTCGACCCCACTACCCAGGTCGGCGGCGCGTTACTCGGGGACGCCACTTTGCGCACTATCACCCGGCAGATTCGGGAGCTGGTGGGTAACGCTGTGCCCGGGTTAAATGGCGCGTTAACCAGTTTTGCGGCGATTGGTATTGTCACCGAAAGCGACGGAAAATTGACGCTTAACAACGCCCGCTTTGACAGCGCGTTGGCTGCGAATTTTGACGGGGTGGCCGGACTATTTGCCGCCAAGGGCAGCACCACGGACAGTCAGCTCAGTTATCTGCGCGCCAGTAACAACACTCTTGCCGGCAGTTATGCCGTGACGGTTGATCAGCTGGCCAGTCGTGGATTACTCGCCGGCGCCGGCGTGTTACCGGATTTTCTGTCTGGCGGTACGGTGGTTATCGACAACGACAACGACACCCTGGGGATTCGCATCAATGGGGTTCTCAGTGGCACTGTCACCTTGACTCAGGGGACCTATACATCGGGCCAGTCTTTGGCGGCGGAAATACAGGCGCGTATTAATGGCGACAGTGTGTTCCTTGCCGGCAGTATTGAGGTGGCGGTTAGTTACGACGGTACCGGCAATCGCCTGCTGATCGAATCAGCCCGTTACGGCTCCGATTCCACGGTTAGTATCGTCGAAGTAGACACTAACAGCGCGGCGACGTTGGGGTTGAGCGTTGCCAGTGGGAGCGCCGGTCTCGATGCGGCTGGCACGATCGGGGGCCTGGCCGCTACCGGTCGGGGCCAAACCCTGATTGGAGCAAATGGCAGCGCGGTCGCGGGGTTGGAGGTACAGGTGCTCGGTGGTGCCGTCGGCGCGCGGGGCACCGTGGATTTTTCCCGGGGGGTGGCCAGTCGCCTGAATTTGCTTCTCGACAATCTTCTGGGGTCGCAAAATATTCTGGACGACCGCACTGGTGGTCTGGAAACCCGGATCGAGCGTATTGGGCAACAGCGGGAAGTTCTCGACCGGCGCATGGCAGCTCTGGAGGCGCGCCTGCGAGCACAATTTGCAACGTTAGACAGTCTGTTGTCGCAACTGCAATCCACCAGCGGTTATTTATCACAGCAACTCGCCAGCTTGCCGGGCGCCTACTCGGGCGACGAGCGCTAGGCGTCCAGCTGGAACATATGCACATGGTTTATTGAGGGTTATCGGGAATGACGAATACACGGGCGGCGCTACAGGCCTACCAGGCTATCAGCGCCCGCAGTCAACTGGAGACTGCCTCGCCACATCGGCTTATTGGGTTGTTGATTGAGCGCGCGCTCGATCACCTGGCAGCGAGTAAGGGCTCGATCGAGAGGGGTGATTCTGCCACCAAGGGTGAACATATCGGCCGTGCTATCGCGATTATAGACGGGTTACGGGCAAGCCTCGATCACGAGCAGGGACAGGAAATCGCCGCTAACCTTGCGGCCCTTTACGACTATATGGAAGAGCGCCTGTTGGCCGCTCACGTGCATAACAGCGCGGAGAGTATCAATGAAATCGCGTATCTGCTGCGGGAAATACAGCAGTCCTGGAACCAGATTCCAGCGGGCTCGCAGCCGTCGGCGGTTGCGGAGAACCGGACCTGATGGAGAGCTCGGGGTTGTCAACCAAACTCGCTGTGGACAGCCCGCGCAGTGTGCACTTACGGGCGGTGCAGACGCTTTCCGAAGCCATGGTCGACAGCGCGCGGCGTGGAGACTGGCAACGGGTCGTGGAACTGGAGCGCCAACGGCGTGACGATATGGTGGCCAGTTTCGCGGATCCTATTGCGGGCGACGAAGCGTTGCAGGTCAGAGACACATTACAGGCAGTGATGGGGCTCAACGTCCAACTCACCGAAATGGTGAAGCAGGCGCGCGAGGCCAGCCTTCAGCAATTCCAGTTACTGCAAGGCGGGCAGCGCGCTGTGCAGGTCTATCAGACGGTTAGCGAATCATAATACGACTTTTCCTCTTATTGGCGCGCATCTTGCAGAAACAACCGCCAAAGCGAAACAAAATCGCCAGTTCAAGTTGTTTGCCGACCCAGGGGGTCTCTCGCCGCAGCGAATCGCGCGCGACACCCGGTGGTGTTTTGTTTATCGTTTCCAGCTGGTAACGCGCATCGACTTAACGAAAAAGCGAAGAATACATTGCGGATATCTCATTGAATATTAAGGCAATATATTTGATCTGAAAAAATATTATTATTATTTTTGGCAGATTTTACAATACTGCGCTTAAATAGAATCGGAGCTGGAGGAAAGATTTAATGACAGTCATTATCGGCAACTGTTTCGCTCGTGCGGATGCTTTTATGCTAAAACAATATAGCGAACGAGGCCGCAGACCACGTCAAAAAGTTGACGCGCGTCACATAAATGATTAGCATGAATCCATAAGTATTGGTTATATGAAGTTGCAAACTTTTGGCAGTACTTTAGCGAGTGGCAGGACATCTGCTCCATTACCGGCTATAGGTTCGACCTGTCTTAATCGGCACTTTCGATGTAGTTTTTTCAGCGTTCCCTCT
The DNA here is from genome assembly GCA_038106145.1 of Gammaproteobacteria bacterium. Lineage (GTDB taxonomy): Bacteria > Pseudomonadota > Gammaproteobacteria > Pseudomonadales > Porticoccaceae > JBFJKD01. Next base: position 8,557 of record JAYODD010000001.1, read on the forward strand.
TTCCGACTCCATTCAAGGCAAGTTTTAACGACTTTTGTGTCGCGTGTCACAGGACATTGCGCGATGCAAGGCGTCTCAATACAGTGGCACTGTGGACCCGATCTCTTCGACGTGGCGCGGTGGGGTATCAGTTCGATTGGTAACAGAGGGACAAAATGACGATGTCGGCAAAAAAATCCCGCGTACTGGTGATCGACCCGGACATACATCTTGGCCGGGAGCTGAAGACTCTGCTGGAATTCCTGGAGCATCCCGTTATCCTCACCGACAACGAGAGTAACTGGCGGGCCAGCGTCACGGCGGAGACTAAAATCGACGTTGTGTTTATGCGCAACACCGGAGACGACCAGGTACTGTTGGCGCTGCTGGATTCTATCAAAGACTACGATCCCAGGCTGCCTATCATTCTGTTTCACAAGGATGAGGCCACTGCGCAACTGGCGGTGCATCTGGAACATCAAATTCTGGGCATGCTCAGTTTTCCCCTCAAATACAAAGATGTTGTGAGCGTGCTGAATGCGGTGGATAGCGCCTGCCAGGGGCGGGAAAATTTACGCAGCGTGGGTTCCCTGGAGTTGTTTCGCAATCTGGTGGGCAATAGCAGACCAATTCGTAAAGTGCGAGAGCTTATTGACCAGGTGGCGAGCAGTGAAGCAACGGTGCTGATTCTTGGTGAATCCGGCACGGGCAAGGAAGTGGTGGCGCGCAATATTCAGTACCAGTCGGTGCGGCGGGACAAACCCTTTTGTCCCGGTTAACTGCGGCGCGATTCCGTCCGAGCTGTTGGAGTCGGAATTATTCGGCCATGAAAAAGGCGCCTTTACCGGTGCCATCACCGCCCGCCAGGGGCGCTTTGAGTTGGCCGAAGGCGGCACACTGTTTCTCGACGAAATAGGTGATATGTCGCTGGATATGCAGGTCAAATTGTTGCGGGTGCTGCAGGAAAAAGCTTTCGAACGGGTGGGCGGCAACAAAACGATACAGTCCGATGTGAGAATTATTGCGGCTACCCATCGCAATCTCGAACATCTGGTCGCGGAGGGAAAGTTTCGCCTGGATTTGTTTTACCGCTTAAATGTCTTTCCCATAGAAATGCCCGCGCTGCGCGATCGTACCGAAGATATTCCAATGTTGGTGCAACAACTGGTGGCGCGTCTCGAAGGTGAGAATAGAGGTTCGGTCAGTTTCAGCCCCGGCGCGCTGCGCACACTGGCGCACTACCCGTGGTTTGGCAATATTCGCGAGTTGGCGAACCTGGTGGAGCGACTGTCGATACTACATCCGAATAAAACTATCATCTGGCAGGATCTACCGGACAAATATCGTCAGGACATTAATGAGGTGGATTTGGCAGATATGGATGCCGACGCGTCGGCCGATTATGTGGAGGATTCGGCCGCTAAACCTGCCCGTTCGTTGCCGTCGCGCCGGCCGTCGCGGCGCAGTGCGGGTGGGGGCGAGGAAAACGCTGATTTCCCGGAGGGTGGCATCGATCTCAAGGAGTACCTTCAGGACCTGGAAGTTGGACTGATTCAGCAGGCCCTGGACGAATCCGACTGGGTGGTTGCCCGGGCAGCCAAACTACTGAAATTGCAGCGTACCACCCTGGTGGAAAAAATACGTAAATTTGACATTACCCGCCTCGATTCCGCGTCGAACTTTTGACAAGCGTGGACGTGTCACCGTTAACCTGCTGAATTACTTTTATTTTCAACTATAGGCATAGTTTTTGCTCTATCTCCAGCGAACCGAAATTTTTTCGGATACGACGGAGAGAGCACAGACGCGATGCCATTGCCATCAACGCCATTAACCCCGCAACAGCTGGAACAGGCATTCGTCACGTTTAACCAGGTGTCGTCCGAGCTCGATGCGAGCTATCGAATTTTGCAAACTCGGGTGGCGGCGCTGACGGTGGAACTAAATGAAGCGCGTTCACAACGGCTGCAGGAATTGGCGGAAAAAGAACAGCTGGCAAATCGCCTGGAACTGTTAATGGACGCGCTGCCCGGCGCGGTGGTTGTTCTGGATACTGCCGATCAGGTCCAGGAGGCCAACCGCGAGGCGTCGAACTTACTGGGTGTCAATCCGGCGAACTGTCAATGGCAAGACATTCTCGATCGAATAACTCAGGTCAGCACTCGCCACGGACAGGAATTAATGTTGCGAGACGGACGTCGTTTGTCCCTGACCCAGCGCGCATTATCCGATGGCGACGAACGGCTGATATTGATCACCGATGTTACTGAACTGCACGCCCTGCAGGACGCGGTAAATCGCGAAAAACGCCTTTCCGCGCTCGGCGAAATGGCCGCGCGACTCGCCCATCAGGTACGCACACCCCTCAGTTCGGCACTACTGTATATGTCTCCCCTGTGCGCCGCCGAACTGACCCGGTCAGAAAGAACCCGTATCGCCAACAAAGTGCTGGATCGTCTGCGCCATATGGAGTCCCTGGTGGATAGCTTGCTGTCGTTTGTGCGTGGCAGCGCGGCCAAATTTGAAGCGGTGACGCTGACGGATTTAACCCGGGAAGTAGTGGACGTGGTGGCGCCATTGATCGACCGTGCTGGAGGAAGTTTTAGCGCCCCCGCTGAGATTCCAGATATACAGGTGGTGGTGGTTAAGGAAGCATTGGTGGGCGCGGTGCTTAATCTTATAACCAACGCCGCGGAGGCGGGTGAAGGTAAAAATAATGTCACTTTGCAGTTGAAAAACGAAGAAAAAAATATTGTGTTCTGTGTCAGTGATGACGGTCCCGGCGTTACTGAAGATCTGCGCGATCGTATTTTTGACCCCTTTTTCACCACGCGATCGCTCGGCACGGGGTTGGGGCTGGCGGTAGTCGCCATGACCGCCCGCGCCCACGGCGGCGCGATTAATGTGCGGTCAAATGCTGCCGGTGGCGCACTATTTGAACTGGCGATACCGATACTTGGTGGCGGTGGTACACAGCGTGACGCGGCTTCCCATAAGCGATATGAAAATTCTGCGACACCCTGAATTGATGCTGAGAAGTGATACGGGTGAAAACATTTGATTACAAACTGCCAACGGGTAAACGAATGAGCAAAAAGACAATATTGGTTGTAGAAGACGATGCGAGTTTGCGCGAAGCGTTGTGCGAAACTCTGCAAATGGCGGGGTTCGGCACAGTTGATGCAGCGCACGGGCAGGCTGCGCTGCCCATGCTGGAAAGGGGCGATATAGGGTTGGTTATAAGCGATGTGCAAATGGCGTCAATGGACGGTCACGCACTATTGCAGGAAGTGAAGGGCCGCTGGCGCGAGTTGCCGGTAGTGTTAATGACTGCCTACGGTAGTATCGAGCGCGCGGTTGCCGCGATGCGCGACGGTGCCGCGGATTATCTGGTTAAACCGTTTGAAGCGCAGGTGTTAATTGAAATGGTGTCGCGCTTCTTGCCAGCCATGGATCAACGAAACTCTGGCATTATTGCCGTGGATCCCTGCACCCGAGAAATGGTGGAATTGGCGACTCGTGTCGCTGGCACCGACGCCACCGTTATGCTTAGCGGTGAATCGGGCACGGGGAAAGAAGTATTTGCGCGCCTGATTCATCAGCTTTCGCCCCGCCGTAACGCCCCGTTCAAAGCTTTAAATTGCGCAGCCATTCCCGAAACCATGCTGGAATCAATGTTATTTGGCTATGAGAAAGGAGCCTTTACCGGAGCCTACCAGGCGCGCGCCGGCAGTTTTGAACAGGCTCAGGGTGGCACCCTGCTGCTCGACGAAATATCAGAAATGGATATAGGTTTGCAGGCGAAATTGTTGCGGGTTATTCAGGAGCGGGAGGTGGAGAGACTGGGTGGACAACAACCGATCAAGCTCGACGTTCGGGTGCTTGCGACCACCAACCGCAATCTTCGCGCGGAGGTGGAACAGGGTCGTTTTCGCGAAGATCTGTTCTATCGTTTAAATGTGTTTCCCTTGAATGTCGCGCCGTTGCGCCAACGGCGGGACGACATCGTGCCGTTGGCGAAAAATTTTGTGGCGAGTTTTGCTGCCCCGGGCGCGGGCACCGTCATTACCGAAGAGGCCAAACTGAAATTAATTGGCCATGATTGGCCGGGAAACATTCGCGAACTACAAAATGTGGTGCAGCGGGCGTTAATCCTGGCGGTGGGCGATACCATTCGCTGCGAAGATATTCGTTTTGAGGAAGCGGTGCGCAATTACGCGGACAGTGTAGCCCCCACCGGTACCAGCCACTACGGTGGTGCGTCGGCCCTCAGCGATGCCGACGTCGGTACGGAGAATGGGTTGGGTGATGACCTGCGCAATCGCGAACAGCAACTTATTCTCGATGCGTTGTGCGCCGAGCGTGGGCGACGTAAGGAAACCGCTGAGCGGCTGGGTATTAGTCCACGGACGTTGCGCTACAAGCTCGCAAAATTGCGGGAAGAGGGCGTGCGCTTACCGGCGGCGGTTGGCGCCTGATCAAAATTGGTCGTAATTGTTTGCGGAGAAAATGATGAGTCAGATGGAAATTAACCAGGTGCTGGCGCAAATGCGCATTCTGGCAGCGGCGGCGGGTAGTGATAAAACCGCCGAAGCGGGTGTTACGAGCGGAGCTGAATTTGGACAGTTACTTGCCAAATCCATCGATCGCGTGAGCGAAACGCAAACCAGCGCCAGTGCATTGACCCAGGCATTTGAACGTGGTGCGGCGGATGTGGATCTTCCGGAAGTGATGGTGGCGTTGCAAAAAGCCAACGTGTCATTTCAGGCGATCACGCAGGTGCGCAATCGCCTGTTATCGGCCTATCAGGACGTTATGAATATGCAGGTGTAACAACGCGTATGCTGGCGTGGACAGGCGTAGTGGCCACGCCGCCGCGAGAATTTTTGGCAACAGGTTTTTTGATGGGTCGACACGATGGCATTGATAAATAAAGACAGCGTTTTACAGCAGTTTATGGGCTACACACGGCTGCCAATGTTTAGACAACTGGGATTGATGATTGGGCTGGCGGCGAGTGTGTCCATCGGTGTCGCGATTGTTTCGTGGTCCCAGGAGCCGGACTACACGCCGTTATTCGTCGGACTCAGCACGGCCGACGCGTCGCGGGTCGTTGAAATCCTCGACCAGACCAAGGTGCGTTATCGTCTCACCGGCGGCACCGTTACCGTACCGGCGGCGCAGGTACATGAATTGCGCCTTAAATTAGCCAGCGAGGGTTTGCCCAGAGGTGACGTACAGGGTTACGAGTTGCTGGACGGCGAGCAAAAATTCGGCACCAGCAGTTTTATGGAAACCAGTCGTTACAACCGCGCCCTGGAAGGGGAGTTGTCCAAATCCGTCGCCACCCTCGACGGAGTAAAAAACGCGCGGGTGCATCTGGCGCTACCCAAGCAGTCGGTATTCGTGCGCAAAGGCAACAAACCCAGCGCGTCAATTCTGGTGAATCTGTATCCCGGCAAGGAACTTAGCGAGTCCCAGGTTTCCGGCGTGGTACATCTGGTCGCTGCCAGCGTGCCCGACATGAAAACCGAAGATGTGACGCTGATCGATCAAAAAGGTCGCCTGTTGACCACGGTCACCGCGAACTCGCCACTTGGCATGAGCAGTGAACAGTTGCGTTATTCGCGCACTGTTGAACAGGACTATATCAACCGCATCATGAATATTCTGGCGCCTATCGTCGGCGCGGATCGCGTTAACGCCGAGGTCACCGCGGACATTGACTTTACAGCTACCGAGCGAACCAGCGAAATCTACGCCCCGGACAAAATTACCATGCGCAGTGAACAGACGCTGGAGGAAGGGAATAACAGTGGCCGGGCTTCCGGTGTGCCCGGAGCTTTGAGCAATCAGCCCCCGGCTGCCGGAATCCTGTCAGAGCAGGAAGACGGTGGTGAGGAATCTGCATCGAGCAACCTGTTTACCAGTAAAAGCGCCACCCGCAATTACGAAGTAGACCGCACCATCAGTCATGTACGCGAAACCCCGGGTTCGATACGTCGCCTGTCGGTGGCCGTGGTGATTGACTACCGGGACCAGTTTGACGACGAGGGTAATGTCACTCGGGTGCCGTTGCCGGCGGACGAGTTGGAGCGACTGAACGGGTTGGTCAAGGATGCCGTCGGATTTAGCGCGGCGCGCAATGACAGTGTCAACCTGGTGAATGTGTCTTTCCGCGAACCCGACTTGCTCGAACCCTTACCCGACGCCCCTTTTTGGGAAAAACCCTGGTTAATACCTTTAGCTAAACAGTTGCTGGGTTGGGGTGCGGTACTGTTGCTGATTCTTGGGGTGCTGCGCCCGGTATTGGCGAGTCTCGCCAAACAGGGGGCGGCACCGCGGCGCCTGGAACACGGGGATGCGCTGGAGGGGCAAATTCAATTGAGCGCGGATCAGGTCAATTTAAGCGGCGCAGGCACCGCCGCTCTGCCCGGCAGTGTCGGATATGCGCAGCAATTGGCGATGGCCCAGTCGCTGGTGAATCAGGATCCGAAACGGGTGGCACAGGTAATGAAAGGGTGGGTTGGCGCCGATGAATGACGATGCGCGTGAATTAACCGGTTCGAGCAAGGCCGCGGTTTTTTTGCTGGGTTTGGGCGAGCAGTCGGCGGCCGAAGTGTTGCGCCATATGGGGCCCAAGGAGGTCCAGAAAGTGGGTGCGGCCATGGCCAGTCTGAAGGACATTTCCAACCGCCAGGTGCAAAGCGTGGTGGCAGCGTTCACCAGCGAGGCGAACGCGCTAAGTTCGCTCGGCGTGGGGACCGAAGATTACGTGCGCAACGTGATGGTACAGGCCCTCGGTGAGCAGCGTGCCAAAGGAGTTATCAATCAGGTTCTACTGGGACGGGATTCCAAAGGTATAGAGTCGTTGAAGTGGATGGAAGCGCGGGCGGTAGCCAATGTGATTCGCGCCGAACATCCACAGATAATTGCCATCGTACTTGCCTATCTGGACAGCGATCACGCCGCGGCAGTGTTGAAATGTTTGCCGGAAAAAATTCGCGCCGATGCCATGTTGCGCATCGCGCGTCTCGACACCATACACCCATCCGCACTGACGGAACTGGACGATATTCTGGAAAAACAATTTTCCGCGGCGAGTAATACGCCGGTGTCCAATGTCGGCGGGGCCAAAACTGCAGCGAAAATCCTTGCTTTTCTGGATGGTGAAACGGAGAGCAGCATTTCCGAAAGTATTCAGGCGATCGATAAAGATCTGAGCGATCGTATTCGCGATTTAATGTTCGTGTTCGACAACCTGCTGGAGCTTGATGATCGCGGTGTACAGCGTCTGTTGCGGGAGATTGGTTCGGACATTCTGGTGCTGGCCCTGAAGGGTGCCGATGCGCCGATGCAGAATAAAATTTTCAACAATATGTCGAAACGGGCCGCGGAGATGCTGCGGGAGGATCTGGAAAGCCGTGGTCCGGTGCGCTTGAGCGAAGTCGAAACCGCGCAGAAAGAAATTCTGGCTGTTGCCAGTCGTTTGTCCGAGGAGGGTGAAATTATGCTGGGTAACAAAGGAGGCGAACAATTTGTCTAAAATTATTAGTGGTGAAAATGCGCTGAAACTAGCGGTTTGGGAAACGCCCGTGGTCGATCCAGAGAAAAATCGCGGACCATTAACTCAGGAACAACTAGACGCAATTTATCGACAGACCCGGGACGAAGGTTTTGCCGCCGGGCATCGCGAAGGCCTGGCGGTGGCGCGGGAAGAAATGCAGGCGAAGGGACGGGGTATCACCCGTTTGCTAAACGCGTTTGTGCGACCGTTTGAGCAGCTCGACGAGACAGTGGAGGGGGAACTGGTTTTGCTCGCCACCAAAGTGGCGCAGCAACTGATACGCCGCGAGTTGCGTAGCGATCCACAGTTGGTTATCAACACCGTGCACGAGGCGGTGGCGGCACTGTCTGACGCTGCCAGAGAAATCGAGGTGCAGCTACACCCGGAAGACGCGGCACTAATGCGGATTGCGATTCCCGACGAAAACGAGCGCGGCTGGCGCATTATAGAAAATACCCACATGAGTCGTGGCGACTGTCGCGTGGCCAGTAGTGAAGCAACCGTGGATGCAACGCTTGCCGCGCGCCTCGACGGTATTTGCGATGCCCTGCTGCATGCCGGTTCCGAGCAAGCCCATTGAACGGACTGTCGAGCGACTCCGCCGCCGAACCGACTACCCAGTTCGGGGCCAGACTTGCCAAACGCCGCGATAGCCTGGTGGCCGCGCCCCCGCCGGCGGTGGAAGGCAAGGTGGTGCGCATGGTGGGATTGACTATCGAGGCGGTGGGTTGCCACGCGCCGGTTGGCGGTCGTTGCCAGATCGTCACCCCCGACGGGCGACAGATAGAGGCGGAAGTGGTGGGATTTGGCAACAACCGGCTGTTCTTGATGCCCATCAGTCCCCTGACCGGTTTAACCCCGGACTCGCTGGTGATTCCGCTGCGCGGCAGCCACAGTGTGGCGGCGGGAGAGGATTTGCTGGGCAGGGTGGTAGATGGTAGTGGTCAGCCCCTGGATCGGCTCGGGCCCATGCGCACCCCAGATCGGTTGCCGTTGCAGGGACGCGTCGTCAACCCCCTGGACCGCAAACCGATACGGGAACCCCTGGATAGCGGCGTGCGCGCCATCAACAGTCTACTGACCCTTGGTCGCGGCCAGCGCATCGGTTTGTTTGCCGGCAGCGGTGTGGGTAAAAGTACTTTGCTGGGCATGCTGGCGCGCAACACCGATGCGGATGTCATCGTCGTTGCGTTAATTGGCGAGCGGGGCCGCGAGATTCAGGAATTCGTTACGGAAATCTTGGGTTCCGACGGACTCAAACGCGCGGTGGTGGTTGCGGCGCCCGCCGATGATTTGCCCCTGATGCGCCTGCATGGCGCCTGGCGCGCCACGGCCATTGCGGAATATTTTCGCGACCGCGGACAGCATGTGCTACTGGTCATGGACTCTTTGACCCGCTTTGCCCAGGCGCAGCGGGAAGTTGCCCTCGCTGTCGGCGAACCGCCGGTCAGCAAGGGCTATCCGCCCTCGGTATTTGCCCGCCTGCCCCAGTTAGTAGAGCGCTCCGGAAATAGTGAGCGCGGTTCCATCACCGGCATTTACACCGTGCTGGTGGAGGGCGACGATCACAACGATCCGGTGGTCGATGCGGCGCGGGCCATTCTCGACGGCCATATCGTGTTGTCGCGATCGATCGCCGAGCGGGGTCGTTTCCCGGCCATTGACATCGACCGTTCGGTGAGTCGTTTGATGAACGTACTGGTAACACCGCGACAATCGCAGCTGGCCCGCGAAGTCAAAGCGCTCTCCGCCGTCTATCAACAGAATCTGGACCTGATTAACGTGGGCGCCTACCAGGCTGGCACCGATCAACGCATTGATCTGGCCATCACCAGTCACCACCTGCTGGAGAAATTTATCAGTCAGGAGACTTATGAATCCGTCAACTGTAGCCAGAGTCAGCAAGCTCTTGAGCAGCTGGTGCAGACGATCCAGAGTGCAGCGGTCTGACATCGTTAGCGGCACCCGGCACTCGGCTATTTTTTGTCGGAAAAGTGTGCAGTATGTGCAGAAAAAAGATGTTCTTTCTGCATTCGCTGAAGGCACGGGTACAGCCCTGGCGGGTAGAGTGCCATGAGTCGTGCACAACGTCTGGACAGTATCACCGGTATTGCCCGCCATAGGGAAAAAGAGGCGGCACGGGTAATGCTCGAGCACCGACAGCGGGTTGAGAACCACAAATCGCGCCAGCGCCAGCTGGAGAGTTTTTTACGAGAGTACCAACAGCGCTTGCAGGAGGATGCACGGAGCGGGGTGCAGGTGGCACAGTTACAAAACTACCAACTATTTATACAGAAATTGACCGAGGCGGTGCAGCGGCAGGCCAGGGAAGTGCAACGCTGTAGTAGCGAGTTGGAGGCGCGACGTCAGCAGTGGTTGGAGTATCGACAGGCGGCGGATTCACTGTCAAAGGCAGCGCAGCGATTGCAGTTACAGGAGCAGCAGGAGAGTTTGCGTCGGGAACAGCGTGAGGCGGACGATCGGCCACGGATGCCGCAGCGGAATAATCACTGGCCGTAACTGGTCGTTTAGCGGCATTTGCGCGGGACCGGCCACTTGTATTGTGGCAATCCCGCCGCGCGTTGGCGCAGCCCCTTTATTTTGGCGCGGGTTTTGCTTGTTGTGTGGTGAGGGACCGGTATCGCGACAGACCGGTTCCGCAAAGGGCGAGTTCAGTTATCCGCCCACGGTTAACCGCAGAGACAACACAGCCATGTCCCACACCTCAGGGGTTCAATTGTTCAGCACCCAGTTCCCACCAGGAGCAGGCGGATCGCGCGCAGGCAGCACCGAAGGTGCCAACCAGTTCCGTGCCGACTTCGCCGCGCAACGCCAGCACGCGGGGCAGGGTAGCATTTCCGGAGGGGCTGGGGTTGAGCCCACCCAGATTCGGCCCCCGGCCACACCAGCGGCGCAAATTCCACTTCCCGGTAACGTCCCGTCGGCTGACGGGTATTTGAGTGCAGGGCCTGTTGCCAGGGGGGGCGCGGGTTTGCCGCTCCCCGGCAACAGTGTGCCGGTCCCGGGGAATGCCAGTGGTAAAACCGTGCTTACCGGTGACCCCCTGTTGAGCCTGTCCAACCACGGAACCGACGTCGAGACGATACTGCCTGCGGCGCAGGTCGTTGTATCTTCAATTCCCGGCGAAACAGCGCTTGAGGGAGCCGCCGTAGATACAGAGACGGATCCAGAGTTTACCCAGTCGCCTGGCGCATCTACGGACCTGGTTCCGGAGGCGCTGGCTTCCGGCCAGGAGCGAGTGGTTCCGGCACTTTTCAAGGGAGCATTCGATCATTCACCCCACGCGGGGAAGATTCGGGAACACCTGCAAACAGTGCCCGGCGGTAAACTAACATCCGTGCCGCACGCCAACTCTGTAACCCCTGATCCAGGTAGATTCCCGGTTTCAGGCGCAATGGTAGCAGCCGGTGAGTCGTTGGTAGAAATCCCGGGCGCGCAAGTGGCGCCGAAACTCGACGCGGGTGCGAAAGTTAGCGGCGAGACGGTTCCGTCGGCGGCCGCCAGCAGCGTCGGACATACCGCGGTGGGTAACCTGCTCACCAGTTTAACCGCGGGGCCCGCGCCTGCCGCACCCGGGGCGCTAATACCGTTTGCGCCACAATCGGGGGATACGGGATCTGGCCATATCCCCACATTGGCATTACACACCCCCGCCGGTGCGCCGGGCTGGACCGGCGAGCTGGGCAATCAGATTCGCTGGTTGCTGGAACGCAGCGGGCAGGTTGCGGAATTGCGCCTCAATCCCGCGGAATTGGGCAGCGTAGACGTGAAGCTGAGCAAGGATGGCGACAGCACCAACGTGATGTTTTACACCGCCAATGCCCATGCACGGGAATTACTCGAAGCGGCGCTACCGCGACTGCGGGATATGTTCACGGCCCAGGGTATGAATCTCGGTGAGGCCGATGTGTTTGAACAATCGCTGGCCCAGCAGCAGGCTTCACAGCACGCGCACAACCCGGGAGGAGATGGGTCGCGCCGTAACAGCATTCCGGGCACAGTGGACAATTTCGGCGATTCAGGTATTGCCGCCACTACAACCGCTTTAACGCAGAGATTGATTGACTACTACGTTTAGCTAACCACTGCCGGGAATCTGTTCCCATCGTTTTGCGCTTTTGATATTCCGGCACCAGTGTTCGATCTTGACGTCACCATCCAGTCGTCGAGTTTTTGCAGGAGCGACCCGGTCGCTCCTTTTTTTTGTGCGCGCAGTTTTATGTCGTCGATTTTCCGCCATTTGTGGAGTTACAGGCCGTCAATGTTTTGGCAAAAAAGCAACGATACAGGTTAACTCCATGATTTCAATTATTAAATTTCAGTGGCACAACAATTGCTAACTATCTGGTGTTACCCGCTGTTCCCGAATACGCGCAAGGCCGCATTTGAAATAACACTGTAACCAGTGTCCGGGGATAAGCATCGTCACATTGCTCTGGCAAGGGGAAAATATTATGGCTGTGGATGAAGATTCGAATGCGGCGGAACAGGAACCGCCACCAAAGTCTGGCGTCGGGCTGAAAAACATTATTCTGATTGCGGTAATAGCCATGCTGATGTCGGCGGTTGGAGCGGGCGCCACGTATTTTCTGCTGTCCGACAAGGGCGGCTCTGCGGGCGATGAAGTAACCGAGCCGGTGAACAATGGCGTTGCAAAAAAGACCTCCAAACAACCCGATGCGAAAAAGCAGGCCGCCGTTGCCAAGGAACCGGCTCTTTATTCCCAGCTGTCGCCACCCTTTGTCGTGACCTTTCAGAATCAGGGTCAGCTGCGCTATATGCAGATCAACTTGTCGGCGATGGCTCGTGACCAGAAAACTATCGATCAAATTGAACACGATATGCCCGCTATTCGGGACGCCATCATTCAAACGTTGAGCGGACAGGATTTTGAGTCGTTATCGTCGATGGAAGGTAAAGAAAAAATGCGCGGCGAATTGCTGCAGGCAACGCGACGTATTGTCAACGATGGCAAGAAGCTGGAACACGACATGGAAGCCATTTTTATTACCGGCCTGGTGATGCAGTAAATTATGGCTAGCGAAAACTTGCTCTCTCAGGAAGAAATAGATGCTCTGCTGTCGAGCGTGGCGAGCGGCGAAACTGCCTCCGGTAAAGGCGTTAATGCCGGTAACACAAGGGCGAGGGCGTTTGACTTTACCGCGCAAAACCAACTGGCTGGGGGCCGCTTGCCACGGCTGGCGGTACTCAATGAACGTTTTGCGACGACGTTTTCCACAACGTTGTTTAACACCATAAAGCGGCCCAGTCAGGTGGTGGTGCGTAGTCTCAGCATGGAAACCTTTTCGGATTATTTGCAGAGTATAGCCGTGCCCGCCAGCATTAATTTTATCAGTGTTAAACCGTTGCGCGGGGAAGCGTTGGTGGTGCTTGAATCAGCATTGCTGTATGCGGTGGTGGATAATTTTTATGGCGGCAAAGGTGCTCAGGCGGCGCCCGCGGAACGCAGCGATTTCACCCAGGCGGAAATACGTATAGCGCAAATGCAGCTCGTCACCTCTTTTAGCATATGAG
>JAYODD010000001.1:21668-54058 GCA_038106145.1 Gammaproteobacteria bacterium
ACGTATGGCGCAAATGCTGCTGCGTCACGTCTTTGTGGATTTGAGTGAAGCCTGGTCTGCGGTGCTGGCGCTTGAACTGGCTGTGGTGCGCACGGAAATTAATCCGGATTTCGCCAATAAATTAAACCCCGCCGAACAAATGGTGGTATCCACTTTCGACATCGATTTCGACGGCGTCGGCGGCGCCCTGCAGGTGGCTTTGCCCTACGCCATGATCGAACCAATCCGCGATCGGCTCGATAACCATCACCAGGCCGACGATCACGCCGTGGACGAGCACTGGCGCGCGGTGCTCGAAGAGGAGTTGCAGTGCGCCGAGGTGACCCTGTCCAGTACCCTCGCCCGTACGCAACTGACATTGGGCGAATTATTGATGCTCGATAAAGGCGATGTCATCGCTATTGACGTGCGCGACACGGTCACCCTGTGCGCCGAGGGGGTGCCGGTATTTCACGGTGAGTTCGGTGCGTATAAAGGAAAAAACGCAATCAAAATTCGCGAGCGGGCACAGCGCCCCGGTCAACGCCCGTAACAGACATTGCAGGGAAATAACGGAGAGATTGGAGATTATGAGTGAAGTGATAGACACGGCAGAAACCGCCGGTGCGACGACGCACAATACGGCATCCAGAGCGGAACCCGCAGGTTCGCCCGGTGGCAGGGATTACGCTCCTGCCGGACTCAAGAACCTTACGCCGGACTCCGCGAGTCTCGCCAACGGCGATGTTAACCTGGACGTAATTCTCGATATCCCGGTCACCATCTCCGTTGAAATCGGTCGTGCTCAGACCGCCATTCGCCAGTTGTTGCAATACAGCCAGGGGTCGGTGGTGGAGCTGGACAGCCTGGTTGGAGAGCCGCTGGACGTGCTGGTCAACAATACACTGATCGCCCACGGCGAAGTGGTGGTGATGGAGGATAAATTTGGTATTCGTCTCACCGATGTGATCAGCCCGGCCGAACGAGTAAAAAAACTCAGATGAAATTCTGTGGTTGGTACCTCGCTGGCGCGTTGCTGAGCGTTGCGCAGTGCGCGTCGGCTGCGTCTGAGTCCGGTGGCGCCTCCGCGCTGGAGCGCAGCGCCCGCGATGGCGTAAACGGGGGGTATCTGTTGCAGCTGGTCGCGGGACTGGGGCTGGTGTTAGTCAGTATCGCTGTTCTGGCGTGGGCGCTGAAACGGTTGCAGCGCTTGCCATCGAAGATGCGCGGTGCACTGCGTATTCTCGGCGCATTGTCGGTGGGTCCACGGGAACGTCTTTTACTCGTACAGGTAGGCGAAACACAATTACTGGTGGGTGTCGCGCCGGGTCGTATTTCGCGACTGCTCACGCTGTCTACACCGGTGGAGATGGCTGAAGGGGAACCGCCGGGTGGCGCCGATGGTTTCGCCAAATTGCTGCACGCCGCACAGGGCGGTAAAACACCATGAGACGTAGCTGGTTCTGGCTGGCCCTGCCGCTTTTGTTGGTAACAAGCGGGGTCGGCGCCGATCAGGGGCTGCCGGTGGTGACGGTGACCAATGGGGCGGGTGGTGGTCAGTCCTACAGTTTGAATATTCAGATACTGCTGTTGATGACGGTGATGAGCCTGTTGCCGTCTGCCCTTATCGCAATGACTTCTTTTACCCGCGTGCTGGTGGTGCTGGCCATATTGCGCCACGCCCTGGGTACCGGGCAGACACCCTCCAATCAAATACTGCTGGGCCTCGCGTTATTCACCACGCTGTTTATTATGACCCCAGTATTCGAACGGGCTTATACCGAAGGGGTTGCGCCCTATATCGGCGAGCAGCTCGAATTTAAGGAGGCGGCGGTAAAGGCGATCGCCCCGTTTCGCGATTTTATGCTGCACCAAACCCGCGAAACTGATCTGGCACTGTTTATCGAACTTTCTGGAAAAGACGATATCGATGTGGCCGAAAATACGCCCCTGCAGATATTGTTGCCCGCGTTTGTTACCAGTGAATTAAAAACCGCATTTCAAATCGGCTTTTTAATTTTTATCCCGTTTCTGATTATCGATCTGGTGGTCGCCAGCGTATTGATGTCCATGGGCATGATGATGTTGTCGCCGGTGATGATTTCACTGCCGTTCAAGCTGATGCTGTTTGTCCTGGTCGATGGCTGGGCTTTGATTGTCGGCACTCTGGCATCGAGTTTTTATGTGTAGCGCCGCGCGGAGCACACGATGACGCCGGAAGCCGTGATGGAAGTGGCCCGCGAAGCAATGTACATCACCATACTGCTGGCGGCGCCGCTGCTACTTTCCGCCCTCGCGGTGGGCTTGATCGTTGGCATCTTTCAGGCAGCCACCCAAATTCAGGAAATGACCCTCAGCTTTATACCAAAACTGCTGGCCATGGCGCTGGCTCTGGTGGTGGCCGGGCCCTGGATGCTCGATGTAATCAGCACATTTACGCTGCGCCTGTTCCGCGACATTCCTGCGTTGATCGGATAATTTCATGAGGCGACGTCGAATGATTTTAGTGCGCGATCTTCCATGGAAATAGCAACCGCCGATATCGTCCGCTGGGTGGGCAGCCTGCTGTGGCCGCTGGTGCGCATTGTAAGTTTTGTGCTGGCAGCACCGGTATTTGGCGCGCGTATGGTGCCCGTCAGGATGCGGTTATTGCTGGCGTTACTGGTAGCGTGGCTGCTGTTGCCGACGCTGCCCGCAATGCCATCAGTCGATCCGCTGGGTCCGGGTGGTTTGATCATTTCCGCCCATCAGGTATTGCTGGGTGTGGCTATGGGGTTTATTTTTCACCTGGTGTTTTCAGCGGTGGTCGTTGCCGGTCAGAGTGTGGCGATGAGTATGGGCCTCGGCTTTGCGTCCGCCGTGGACCCACAGAACGGTGTGCAGGTGCCGGTTGTCAGTCAATATTATATGGTGATGGTCACCCTGGTTTTTCTCGCGCTGGACGGGCACCTCGCGTTGCTGGCGACCGTGGCGGAAAGCTTCCATCTGTTGCCGGTGGGCGCGGGTGCCTGGTCAGCGGAACTGCCACTGCAAATCGCGCTGTGGGGCAGCCGTATGTTTGTGGGCGCGCTGTTGATGGCGTTGCCGGCCATGGCGGCGTTGTTGTTGGTTAACCTGGCCTTCGGTGTGATGACCCGCGCTGCCCCGCAGTTAAATATTTTTGCGGTGGGTTTTCCCATCACCCTGTTAGTCGGTTTCGTCATGTTGCTGTTCAGCCTGCAAACTTTATTGCCACAGTTTAGCGAATTGTTTGCAGCGGGCTTTGCCCTCCTGCGGGATATGTTGAGCTAAGCCATGGCCGAGCAAGGTAGCGCGCAGGAACGCACAGAACAACCCACCGCCAAGCGCCGCGACGACGCCCGCAAAAAAAGTCAGGTACCCCGTTCTCGCGAACTCAATACGCTGTTGTCCCTGTTATGTGGTGGTGTGGGAATGCTGCTGGTGGGGGAGGTGTTGCTGACCGGTCTGGCCGAAATAGTACGTAGCAGTTTTATTATCGACAAAGCGCTGTTGGAGACTTCCGCGCCTGTTTTGGCGCATTTCGCCAACACCTTTAAGGCGGCGTTTTTGCTGCTGGTGCCGTTGTTGGGGCTACTAATCGTGGCGGCGTTTACCGGCCCGTTGGCCATGGGCGGCTGGTCGTTCAGTTTATCCGCGGTGGGGTTCAAGCTGGAAAAAATTGATCCACTCAAAGGGCTGGCGCGAATTTTTTCCTCGCGGGCGTTGCTTGAATTCGTTAAAACCATTGGTAAATTTTCCCTCCTCGCCGCGGTGGCGGCGGTGGTAATCGGAAACTCCCTGGACGATTTACTGGTGCTGGGCGCACAGGATATCGCGACCGCGTTGCGCACAACCGCCTGGTGGTGTGGCTGGTCGTTTGTGGGATTCAGTGCGGTGTTAATTGCCATCGCGGCCATGGATGTGCCCTATCAGCTGTGGGACAACACGCGCAAGCTGCGTATGACCAAGCAGGAAGTAAAAGATGAAATGAAGGAAACGGATGGGCGGCCGGAGGTTAAGAGCCGCATTCGCCAGCTGCAACAGGAGGCGGCGCGACGGCGCATGATGGAGGATGTGCCCACGGCTAACGTGGTGATTACCAACCCCACCCATTTCGCGGTTGCGCTGCGTTACGACGAACAGGGCCTGCGCGCGCCAATTGTCGTTGCCAAGGGGCGTGGGCTGGTGGCGCAACGCATTCGCGAGCTGGCGGATCGGCATCGCGTGCCGCTGGTTTCCGCTCCGCCGCTGGCTCGCGCCCTGTATGCGAGCACGGATTTGGGTGCGGAAATACCGTCGCAACTGTATCTCGCGGTGGCGCAGGTACTTGCCTATGTCTATCAGCTGGCGCGGCTGCCCTATGGGGAGTCCGCGCCGCCGATACCGCGGGACCTGCCGGTTCCCGAGGAATTTCTCACGCCGGCGGATAGCGATGGCGCCGATACTGAATCAGGTAGGAGTGGCCCATGAAGACTGATCTCGCCATAGTCAATAATCCTGCTTCCGGTACAGGTTCAGCGCCGGGGGCGGGCACGGTCAGTCTGTCCACATTACTCACCGGGCTCGGCACCCCGGTACTGGTCATTCTGGTATTGGCCATGTTGATATTGCCCCTGCCCCCGTTGGTGCTGGATCTGCTTTTCACGTTCAATATTGCCCTGTCCCTGGTGGTGCTGCTGGCGGCGGTGTACACCTCGCGCCCGTTGGAATTTGCCGTGTTTCCCACCGTGCTACTGGTCACCACGTTGCTGCGGCTGGCCCTGAACATTGCCTCCACCCGGGTGGTTCTGTTGGAGGGTCATCAGGGGACGGATGCGGCGGGCAAGGTAATCCAGGCATTTGGCGAGTTTGTGGTGGGCGGCGATTACGCCGTGGGGCTGGTGGTGTTTGCCATTCTCGTTATTATTAACTTTGTGGTGGTCACCAAAGGTGGTGGGCGTATTTCCGAGGTGACGGCGCGCTTCACGCTGGATGCCATGCCTGGCAAACAGATGGCCATCGACGCGGATTTGAATGCGGGACTTATTTCCCAGGACGAGGCCCGCGCGCGCCGGCGGGAAATCGCCAGCGAAGCGGATTTCTATGGCGCGATGGATGGTGCCAGCAAGTTTGTACGCGGCGACGCGGTAGCGGGCATTCTAATTTTGTTGATCAATATTATCGGCGGTATCGCTGTGGGTACTTTGCAACACGATCTGTCATTTTCCCAGGCGACCCACAACTATGCGTTATTGACCATCGGCGATGGCCTGGTGGCGCAAATCCCCTCGTTAATGCTGTCTACCGCCGCCGCGTTGATGGTAACCCGGGTGTCTGCCGCCCAGGACATGGGTGCACAGGTTGTTTCCCAATTGTTTAGTAATCCGAAGGGCGCGGCGATTACAGCGGGGGTTATCGGTGCTCTGGGATTGGTGCCGGGCATGCCAAACACGGTATTTCTGCTGCTGGCCGCAGGCCTTGGCGTGGTGGCGCTGATAACTTCCCGCGCGGCGCGGGATGAGCAGGCGCCACCGGTGGAGCAGGTCAAGGAAGAGAGTCCCGAAGTCAAAGAGCTGACCTGGGAGGACGTGGGTCAGGTGGATATTATCGGTCTGGAAGTGGGCTATCGCATTATTTCTCTGGTGGACAAAACCCAGGGGGGAGAATTACTCGGGCGCATCAAGGGCGTGCGCAAAAAACTGTCCCACGATCTCGGGTTTTTAATTCAGCCGGTACATATTCGCGACAATCTGGAGCTGCAGCCCAATGGCTATCGCATTACGTTGCTCGATGTGCCGGTTGGCGAAGCCGAAGTGCACCCCGGCAAACTATTGGCGATTAACCCCGGGCAGGTGTTTGGCAGCGTGCCGGGTATTCCCGGCAAGGATCCGTCCTTTGGTCTCGATGCCATCTGGATCGAGCCCGGCCATCGGGAAGAAGCGCAAACCCTCGGCTACACGGTGGTGGATTGCAGTACGGTGGTAGCCACCCATCTCAGCGAGTTGATCAAAAAACACGCCTACGAATTATTGGGCCACGACGAAGTCCAGCAGCTGCTCGACGGGTTGGCGAAAACATCCCCCAAACTGGTGGAGAACCTGGTGCCGAAAACACTGGCGCTCGGTGTGGTGGTGAAGGTTTTGCAAAACTTGCTGGAGGAAGCAGTCCCCATTCGCGACGTGCGCACCATTGCCGAATCTTTGGCGGAGCACGGGGGCAAGAGTCAAGATCCCGACACGCTAACCGCACAGGCAAGGATCGCCTTAAGCCGCACCATATTCCAGCAGGTCAGTGGCAGCGCGGCGGAGCTCGAGGTCATGACCTTCGAACAGGATCTGGAACAGTTGTTGCATGATTCAGTACAGGGTGCGGCGGCCACCGGCAGTCTGGAGCCTGGCCTTGCGGCAAGTATGTTGCGCCAGATTGCCGACGGCGCTCAGCGCCAGAGCGCAGCGGGACGCACGGCGGTTTTGCTGGTGTCAACGGCGGTCAGGTCCTGGTTGTCGCGCCTGGTGCGCGGGGCCAATCCCGACCTGCAGGTACTCTCCTACGAGGAGGTGCCGGGCAACAAACAGGTGCGCGTGATTGCCACCATCGGTCGGGGGTCTTGAGGGCTAGAAATGGGAACTGGGACGGCATAACCCGAACAATTGGGGGCGGATACAAAGGTTTCCCCAGAGTTTTGCCGCAAAGCGGCGATCACCTTGGGCACATCCCGCAGGATCGGAACACAGCGAGTAGCGTTGGAGGAGTAAGCGACAATGAAAATTAAACGGTTTATCGGTAGCGATATGCGCCACGCCCTGCGCGCGGCGAAAGAAGCGTTGGGCGCGGATGCGGTGATGTTGTCCAACCGCGCCGTGGCCGAGGGTGTGGAAATTACGGTGGCCGTCGATTACGACGAAGAAGCTATCGCCAATATGCCCAGCAGTGACGACCTGGGCGGGATTGGGCGGCACGCCAATGCCGCGCACCGGCAAGCGGCAACCGGGCCGGACCTGCTGGCGGATATGCGTCGGGAGCTATCGGATTTGCGCGGCATGCTCGAAGGGGAGCTATCCCAGCTGGCATGGCGCGAAATGGCGCGCCGACAACCCTTGCGGGCGGCACTGGTGGCGCGTTTACAGGGGCTGGGGTTGAGTCGCGATCTGTGTCTGCTGATTGCCAAACAGGCGGCCACTGGCTCCAATCTCAAAGAAGCCTGGAAATTAGCGTTGCGTAGACTTGCATCAATGCTGATAGAGGGCGGAGAAGATATTCTCGAAAAAGGTGGCGTGGTCGCCATCGTCGGGTCAACCGGGGTGGGCAAAACGACAACTGTTGCCAAGCTGGCCGCGCGTTTTGCGCTGCGCAACGGGCGCAAGCAAGTCGGGCTGATCAGCACCGATTGTTTTCGCATTGGTGGTCAGGAGCAACTGGATACCTTTGGCCGCATCATCGGCGTACCGGTACTGTCCGCCAACAGTGCCGACAGCCTCGCCAGGGCAATTGAAGAGTTAAAGGGGCGCAAACTGATCTTGATCGATACCGCTGGCATGAGTCAAAGGGACGTAGGGTTGGCGCAACAATTCGCCACCCTGCGCGGCGCGGGTCGCGATGTCAAAACGTATTTGACCCTCTCCGCAACGTCGCAGCGCTCCATCACCGATGAGGTGGTAAAAACATTTAGCAAAGTACCGTTGGCGGGCGCCATCGTTACCAAAACCGACGAAACCTCCAGTCTGGGGCCGGTACTGTCGATTCTTGTCGGCCGTAAATTGCCGGTTTCGTATATTGGCAACGGCCAGCGAGTGCCGGAAGATATTCAACCCGCGCGTCGGGTCGAGCTGGTAAAAAGTGCCCTCAGGCTAATGGAGCAAGTAGGGTGGGAGAGTCCCGCGCCGCCACCGCTAAATTCCCGCGGGAGAACCAGCGCCCATGGGTAGTAATGTCGCGACACTTGATCAGGCTTCCGGTCTGCGGCGTCTGACCAGAGAACATCCCATTCGCGTGATTGCCATTGCCAGCGGCAAAGGAGGTGTCGGTAAAACCAATATTTCGGTGAACCTGGCCACGGAATTTTCGCGGCTCGGTCGACGGGTGATGTTGATGGATGGCGATATGGGGCTCGCCAACGTGGATGTGTTGTTGGGGATTCACCCGGAGTACGATTTGCGTCATGTGATATCCGGGGAGCGCAGCCTCGAAGAAGTGATCATCGACGGCCCCGCCGGTATGCAAATCATTCCCGGATCGTCGGGAGCGGCGCGTATGAGTCAGTTGAGCGCGGCGGAACAGGCCGGACTAATCCGCGCGTTTAGCGAAATTAGTTACCCGGCGGATATTCTTATCGTCGACACCGCAGCCGGTATTACGGACAATGTGACCACCTTCACCAAGGCGGCGCAGGAAGTTATTGTGGTGGTGTGCGATGAACCCGCGTCCATTACCGATGCCTACGCGCTGATCAAAGTGCTAAGTCGCGATCACGGCGTCAAACAGTTTCACGTACTTGCCAATATGACTCGCAATAACGCCCATGGTGAGGAGTTGTTCGCCAAAATTGCGCGGGTCAGCGATCATTTTCTATCCGTGCGCCTGGAGTACCTCGGCGCGCTGCCCTTCGACGAAGCTCTGCGAAAAGCGGTACAACGGCAGATTCCGGTGGTGGAGTTATTCCCGCGCAGCAAGATCGCATTGGCATTGCGGGATGTGGTGAAGCGCATTGATAAATGGCCGCGCCCAAATGGCGCCAATGGCAACGTGGAGTTTTTTGTCGAGCGCTTGATTGAACTCGGCCACCAAGGGGATTGAATGCAGTGAGTGGTGCAGCGGTGTACGCGAGGAGTGAAAAAGATCAGGGCGAGGCGCTGATTCGCGAGCACATGTCTCTGGTCAATCGTATCGCCCACCATCTCGCGGCGCGATTACCGGCCAGCGTTGAAGTTGACGATCTGATTCAGACGGGCATGCTGGGTTTACTCGATGCCGCTAAAAATTATAACCCCACCCGCGGCGCAAGTTTTGAGACCTACGCCGGTATTCGCATTCGCGGCGCCATGCTCGATGAATTGCGGCGGTGCGATTGGGCGCCGCGCTCGGTGCAGCGCAAGGCGCGTCAACTGGCCGAAGCGACACGGATTGTCGAAAACCAGAAACAGGGCCACGCCAGCGACAGTGAAGTGGCTGAACAACTGGGGCTGGATATTCAGGAGTTTCACGCCATGGCGCGGGACGCGTCGGTGTATCGCGTGGTGTGCTTTGAAACCGACGAAACATTAGAGGTGGACGATTACAGTGAAGCGGGTCCCGAGGAAACCGTTCACAATAGCGCTTTTCATGGCGAGCTGGCGCGGGGTATCAGCAATTTGCCGGAGCGGGAAAAGCTGGTCATGTCCCTGTATTACGACGAAGAACTCAATCTGCGGGAAATCGGCGAGGTGCTGGGCGTCAGCGAATCCCGTGTCTGTCAAATCCACAATCAGGCTCTGAATCGCCTGCGTGCACGCCTCGCGAGCTGGACAGGTTAATTATCGTGTCGCGGGGCCTTTGCTGTTATCGGTGTAGCGCATGAACGTGTGGGTCATTGCCAATCCCGCGAAAAATGCGGGCAAAACCACGACCTCCGTCACATTAGCGGGCGAATTGGTGAGCGAAGGCTCTTCAGTTTTACTCATTGAAACCGATACACAGGGCAACATACGCGCATTCTTCAAACACGCAGAGGTACCGGACGACGGTCTGCACAAACTGTTTGTCGGCGATATCGGCGCGGATATCAGCGCCCTGTTCGTTGCGACTGGTATCGACGAGTTAAGTGTTATGACCGCTGGCGCAGCGCTGGAGGAAGTGTGTAACCGGCTATTGTCGCAGCAGGGCAAGGGGCTGGTGTTGAAGGAGTTTCTGATCCAGTGCGAGGAACGTTTTGACCATGTCCTGATCGATTGCTCGACCCGTGTTGACCTGTTGACTGTCAATGCCCTTGCGGCTTGCGATCTGTTAATTGCGCCGGTGCGTAGTGGCGACGACGATCAGGGCGGACTGGATAACCTGTTAAAAACCGCGGCCATGGTTGGCCGCAGCCGGGGGCGGGATGTCGACGTACTGGTGGTGCCGGTAAAGCACAACCCTAGTGCCGACAACGCGGAAGATGCCATGGTGGCGCTGAAATTGCAGTTTGGCGATAAATTATGGGATGGATTTATACCCGACGATGCCAGTTTTGCCAGTGCGGCGGACGCGGGTAAACCGTTATCCCTACAGGAACCGTCTGCGCCGGGTGCCGTGGCCTACCGCCAGTTGCGCGCCCGTCTTGGCGAAATGAGTGCGCAATGAAGATGAGACGGTAGCACAAGGTTTGCGCAACGGGTCGATACGTAGCGGGGCGCTAGTGGCCGGGGAGATATAAAGCAATCCGCGGGTTATCGATGATTTTTCATAACCGCCAGGTTATGCGAGGGAGGGTCAGCAGATGGTGGATAAAATTTTTGGCGGTCCCATGTCGTCCGCATGGCCGCGCAGTCCCGATTCGCAGCAACGTAAACGCAAGTCCCGCGCTGATGGCGAGGATGAGAACCCGGCTAATGACCCCCACCCCAAGTCCTTGGAAAGTCCCGATAAGTCTCCCGAGGTAGCAGGGCAGGAGTCGCCCGCTGGCGTTCCCACCTCGGTACCATTGCCGGATACTAAATCGAGGCATATCGACGAATACGTCTGATATCTGGCTGGTCAAAACCGTAGGGGTACTGTCAGCAGGCCTCAGCCCCACGTAAGCCTGTCTACCCGTTGATTATATTGTGTGTTAACCTTCGGGCTGATTTTCGGATTAGAACAAACCGGCCAGGGGGTCGGATAACCGGCTGAAGTCAGAAAATAAGGGTGTCTCTGGATGAGCGTGCGACGTGAAATCCACCTGTCACATACCGACGGGAAACTCTCCACAGGCCGACTCTCATTAGCAATGACAAGCGAGTTTGCACTCGGTGAGGATTCAATAATTTTGCGGTAAGTCGTCCATACGCTTATATGGAAGGACGGAAGGCAAGAGTTAATAAAACATAAAATTAGTGTTACCCATGGGTAGACATATTATTCGAAATTGATTAGTGTGCGCCGAATGCCATGAGTTATCCTGGGGTGCTACGCTAGCGGTCGGTGTAGCAAAGGGGGCAGGGGTTGCAGGCCAGTCGGGCAAAGGCAAGTCAAGGGCGCCCCGCCCGGGTGCGGGTGCCAGAAGATATAAAAAGATAGTAAGTAGCAAGAAAAATCGAGACGGCAGCCATTGATACGTAAGTACAAAAGCTAAAAATCGTAGGCAAGTAAAATAGTAAAAAAAGTACAGGGCAATAGAAAAACCTATAAATAGCAACGGGGGTTGGCGACATGAAGTTGACCAAAAAACTGTTAACGGGTATATCCGCCTGCGCATTCGGGCTGGCAGGGTATGCGCTGCAAGTGCAGGCTGCGGAGGGCGATGCGGCACCTGAGGCCAGGAAAAAAGGCTCCGCCTCGGTATTGATGGACGAGGTGCTGGTCACTGCCCGTAAGAAAAGTGCGGCGGAAGATGTACAGGACGTGCCTATCCAGATCAGCGCCTATAGTGGTGAACAACTGGACGCGTTACAAATGCGGAATGTCCAGGATATGAGCTTTTCTATGCCGAACGTTACGCTCGACCCGGTGGGCACATCTATTGGTACCGCCAACTTCTCCATAAGGGGTATGGGTACCAGCAGCTCCATTCCCTCCACCGACCCCACCGTCGGGTTATTTATCGATGGCATGCATTTAGGGGTCTCATGGGGCGTGATTCAGGATACTTTTGATCTGGAAGGCATGGAGGTACTGCGCGGGCCCCAGGGCACGCTATTTGGCCGCAACGTGACCGGTGGTGCCGTGGTCTTGCGCACCCGTCGACCCAGTCACGAATTTAGCCTGCGGGCCAAATCCAGTGTCACCGACGATAACGACCAAGTGTACGCGGTGAGCACAACCGGATCGTTAATTGAAAATGTATTAGCCGGTAAATTAGCGGTTTATTACCGCAACGACGGCGGCTACTTCGATAACATTGCTCCCGGCGGCAGCAGCCGGGCAGGGAAGTCCGAAACCTTTATGGTGCGGCCGGCCGTTACGTTTACACCGACCGAAAATCTCGACATTACTTTTATGGGCGAGTTTGGCCAAAATCAGGGTGATGGAGGTATTCCTCAGAACCAGAGCGCTGACACTTCCAGGAATGTTGGAGGAAAGGCCTTAGACGATTTTGAAGTAAACCTGGATCACGAAGGTGATACCGACGGCGAGTGGTCAAGTCTAATTATGGAGACTAACTATCATGTCAGCCTTGGGGATGGGGTGATTACCAATATTCTTGCATACAGAGATTTTGAACAGTTTTCTAGCGTAGACATAGACAGTTTACCCATTAACCATTTTATCCTGGCTGGCCGTACTGATCAGGATCAAATTAGCAATGAATTGCGTTTTGCCGGAACCTTTATGGATGGCGGTCTGGATCTTACCGTAGGTCATTACTATGGAAAGCAAAACCTCACTTATGTAGAAGATCGTATTTTTGGGGTTGATCTTGGATTCGGTGGTGGCGAAGGGCTGGAGGCCGTATACGGCGGAGTACAGGATTCAACGACCTGGGGTGCTTTTGCACAGGGAGACTTCCATCTTACCGATAGCCTGATAATGACTTTGGGCGTTCGCTATACGGAAGAGGAAAAAGATGTGGATATTGCCCTTGGCGCGTTTCTACCCATCGCTAGCGACCCGGTGCAGCCCTGTTCCATTGCTGAACCCAGATGCACTGACTTTGACTTTGTCGATAACGGCTCCTGGCATAGCTGGTCGCCCAAAGTGGGGTTCCAGTGGTTCTATAACGAAAGCTCCTCCCTGTACTTTAGCTGGAGCAAGGGCCATCGTAGCGGTGGCTATAACCTGCGTAATACCAACCCGGACTTCCCCCCTGGCCCTACGGAGCAGGAAACTCAAAATGCGTGGGAAGTGGGTATGAAGTCGGAGTGGCTGGACGGCCGCGTCACCCTGAATGCGGCAGTGTTTCGTAATATCTATGACGATGTCCAGCGAGATACGCTCGATAGCCAGGCGCGGCAGGTTACTCTCAATGCGGGTGAGCTGACCATTGATGGTGTGGAACTGGATATGAAAATGCTGGTTACCGACAACCTGGTACTGTCTTGATCCGTCGGCTACCTCGACG
Organism: Gammaproteobacteria bacterium; assembly: GCA_038106145.1. Taxonomy (GTDB): domain Bacteria; phylum Pseudomonadota; class Gammaproteobacteria; order Pseudomonadales; family Porticoccaceae; genus JBFJKD01. The sequence goes on from JAYODD010000001.1 coordinate 34,837, forward strand.
GGCAGTACGATGATCTCGTTGCTAACTTAGTCGGTCCCGCCGCTGTGCCGCCTGCTCCTCCAGAGTCGGCGATAGATGGTGAAGACGAGGGCCTCATTCCACCTCGGCTGGCGCGTTGGAGTGGGCAGTTTGGAGTTAACTACGATATACCCCTCGAATCTGACGCTCTGATATCGCTGCGCGGGTCCTACGCCCATAGAACGCCCTCACCGTTTAATGACGACAATACCGGTATCACCCCCAGTATGGATATGGTGAACGCGGGTATCTCCTACACCACCCCGGGTGGTCAGTGGACCGCGACTCTGTTTGGCAAAAACCTGCTGGATGATCAACGTCCCACGACGGTGGCACCGTTATTAGCGGGTGGTGTTCCATTCACCTATTCGCCGCTAGCCAAGGGCCGCGTATTGGGTCTGGAGCTTCAATACCAGTACTAATCGTTACCCGAAATAAAAAAGGCGCACTTCGGTGCGCCTTTTTTTATTCACGTTTCCCGATACACTCGGTAGCGTCTCCCGCAGGGCGGCTGTTACTTCAGTAACTGCGTGGCATTGCGCATCAAATTGCTGTTGTGTGATTTCGGTAGAGTTGAATGTAGTCTTAACGTCGGCATCAACGTGGATGATGCAGCTCCGCACTTGTCGATTTGTGGTGGTTCGATTGCGCTGGATCCAATGTTTGAGACGACCGGAGTTACAGCAAGGACATAACGGGACTCATTGTAATTTTGGCAATTGGTGCCATCGCGGAATGGTTGGCGGGAAACTTGATGAAGGGCGGTGATTTTGGTTTGCTGGGTAACACCGTCGTTGGCGTGATGGATTCAGTCATCGGTGGCGTTTTATTTGACCCACTCGGGATTTCGGCGGGGTAATCAATCGGTTCTATCGTGACTACAACTGCCGGTGCGGCGTTGTAGCTGTTCGTAGCTGGTATCGTCAAGAAGGCACAGGGCCCCCATGGAAAATGCCCACCGAGACGATAGTCAAGAGCTGTACACCAGGGGCTTGAGTTAATGGTAGCTACGGGTGGACTTGAACCACCGACCCCAGCATTATGAATTTTGCTGGATATTTTTAACCATTTGATTTTATTAACATAAATCCGAATACCCACAGCGTATTTTGCACAACAGAGCACGACTTTTCACCACAAGTCCCGCAAATCTCCCGCAGGTACCAGTGGTGCCTAGGCAACTTCGTCTGTCCTTTTATCCAGCTGTAAACGAAATAAGCACCCCGTAGTTTCACTTTTAGCTCATAAAGTGAAATAATAGCTTTTGTGTTTCACTTTCATTCAGCAGCGCATAGGTTTGTATGGCCATCAGGTTAGAGGAATATCGCTCTGGCGAATACCGGAAGGGCTTCCAGTACCAATTCTTTTTGCCCTCTCCTATAAATGAGAGCTGGACCTGGGATACGCCACAGATCAACCGTAAGCGCCGCACCAACCACACCCTGCCAGTAACAACCCACTGCCGATAAACTACTCGCTCCAATCATTCAGGAGTAAGTAATGAAACACAACAAACAACAATGGCTAGCGCTCATCAAAGAACAACAGCAAAGCGACTTAAGCATCGCGGCCTTTTGTTGTGATAAAAACATTAAGGTTAAATACTTTTACTATCACCGCAGCCAGTATTTAAAAAATATCCCTCCATCGCCTTTTGTTAAAGCCAATCCGCCGAGTATAAAGGCACCGGATGATCAATCAGCCCGTCTTACGCTTCGCTGTGGCAGCGGTCAGCTCCACCTTCCCGCCGATGTATCAACCGTCTGGTTGGCCTCGCTGATGAAGGCGCCGGCATGAAAATCTTTGTTGATGTCGGTGTGGTGTATTTGCATCGCGAGCCGGTTGATTTTCGTAAAGCGATCGACGGCCTTAGCTTGATCGTTGAGCAGGCGATGGGCTTGTCGGTCTTTGATCCCGCGTTATTTGTCTTTTGTAACCAGCGTCGCGACAAGCTGAAAGTTCTTTACTGGGACCGCAGCGGTTTTTGTCTGTGGTATAAGCGGCTGGAGAAAGAAAAATTTAAGTGGCCAAAGAAAGAGAGCCGAGAGGTGGTAACCTTAACCGAAGAGCAGTTTCACTGGCTACTGCGTGGCTTTGATATTAGTAAAATAAATGCCCATAAAGCATTGGTTTTTTAATTATTTATCTCGGGTTTTCGGTGGTTTTTTGCTAAAATACAGGCATGAAAAATGCCGCCAAACCCAGGGATGAACTTGCCGATTTAAAAAACCAAATCGAAACAAAAGATCAGCTTCTTGAGCAAAAGAATCAACGCATCCAACTACTCGAAGAGATGGTAAAAACACTGCGCCATAAACAGTTTGGCGCCTCCAGTGAAAAAGACTCAGCGGATCAAATCAATCTCTTCAACGAAGCCGAGGCGGAACCTGATGAACTTTCCGCTGCTAACGATGAGATTATTGTTCCTGCGCATCACCGCAAAAAACAAAAGCGGGCTTCCATTCCGGCTGATATTCCCCGCGAAGACATTATTCACGACCTGCCCGATAGTGAAAAATTCTGTCCTCACGATGGCACTGCGCTCACCTGTATTGGCGAAGAAGCCAGCGAGCAGCTGGATATTATTCCTGCCAAAATCACCGTCCTACGCCATCGTCGACAAAAATATGCCTGCCCCTGCTGCGAGCAGTATCTGATCACCACCCCAAAGCCAGCACAGCCGATTGAAAAATCCATTGCCGCACCCGGCTTGTTGGCTCATGTTGCGGTCAGTAAATATTGTGATGGCTTACCGTTGTACCGACAGATCAGTATGTTCAAGCGTATTGGTGTTGAACTGGATAGAGGGACGCTAGCCAACTGGATGATTAAGTTAGGCGCCTTGGTACAACCACTCATTAATCGTATGCAAGAAATAGCCGGTGAACAATCAGTATTGCATATGGATGAAACGCCACTGCAAGTACTCAACGAACCGGGCAAAACAGCGCAAAGTAAAAGCTATATGTGGGTGACGGCGGCTATGCAGTCCAGCACTACCATTATTCTTTATCACTACAGTGCTAGCCGTAGCGGTGAAACCCCATTGCATTTACTAGCCGATTTCAACGGTGCGTTAATGGTCGATGGCTATGAAGGTTATTCAGCGGTTTGCACCACGAATCAATTAACTCGCTTAGGCTGTTGGGCACACGCACGGCGCAAGTTTATCGATGCGCAACGTCAACAACCCAAAGGCAAGGTCGGTAAAAGTGATCAGGCCTTAGCCTTCATTCAAAAGCTATACCGTTACGAGCAGTTAGCCAAAGATATGTCTGCCGATGAGCGTTATGCCATCCGGCAGTCGCAATCAAAACCTGAACTAGATAAATTGAAACTGTGGCTGGAAAAAACACAGCAACATACGCCACCCAAAACGCTGCTCGGAAAAGCCGTGACCTACTTGCATAACCAATGGGGTAGGTTAACGGCCTATACTGACAATGGTGCGTGGCCTATCGATAATAATCGTGCTGAAAACGCTATCCGCCCGTTTGTTATTGGTCGCAAGAATTGGCTCTTTGCCAACAGTCAGGCAGGCGCGCACGCCAGTGCTAATCTTTACAGCTTGATTGAAACGGCTAAAGCGAATGAGCTGGAATCTTACGCTTATTTAAAGCAGGTGTTTACATTATTGCCGCAGGCGAAGTGCTTGGAAGATATTGATGCGCTGCTACCGCAGCGGGTCAAGGGTGTGGTTGGTTAAGCGCTTACGATCAACCAGCTTGTAGAGAAGGCGGCCATAAGACTGGGGGAGCTGAATTCCTATGCTCGGCTGGTGCCAAACATTGATTTATTTATTCAGTTGCATGTCACCAAAGAGGCCGTGGTATCCAGCCGGATAGAAGGTACAAAAACCAATATTGATGAAGCCCTGTTACCAGAAGAGGAAATTAACCCGGAGAGGCGGAATGACTGGCGCGAGGTCAACAACTACATCAGGGCTATGAACGATTCCATTCATGCGCTTGAGAAACTGCCGTTATCGTCCCGTTTGCTTAAGCAGGCTCACCAGACACTACTCACGAATGTTCGCGGAGAACAAAAGTTGCCCGGGGAATTTCGCACCAGTCAGAACTGGATAGGCGGCAGCAGTCTGGCTGACGCGGTATTTATACCGCCTGCGCATGAGCATGTTCCTGAACTCATGGGAGACCTGGAAAAGTTCCTGCACAATGATGAGATTCAAATGCCTGCGTTAGTTCGCATCGCCATTGCTCATTACCAGTTTGAAACCATACACCCCTTTCTGGATGGTAATGGCAGGATAGGCCGTCTGCTTATAACCCTGTTCCTGGTGAGTGAAGGCATTCTCAGTCAGCCCTTGCTTTATCCTTCAACTTACTTTGAAAAAAATAAGGGGTTGTATTACGACAACCTGATGAGGGTGCGTACTCACAGCGACATGCTGCAGTGGCTGAAGTATTTTTTGGTGGGTGTCGAGCAAACGGCAACTGAGGCTGTCGGCGCCCTGACAAACATCATCAAGCTCAAAACAGATACCGAAACGCTGATTCACAACAACTTTGGAAGACGAGCCGCTAGCGCAACACTCTTATTGCAACAGTTGTTCAAGCAACCGATATTGAGCGTTGATCAGGCCGCGACAATCTGCGGTGTGAACTATCGTCCCGCCAATGAGCTGATAGCATTGATGTGTCAGCATCAAATGCTGAGAGAGATAACCGGGCAAAGCCGAAACAGGCTCTTCGCGTTTGAACCTTATCTGGAACTGTTTAACTTCAAATGATCACACCCTACCAAACCCAATACTTTGCCTGGCAACTCATCCGCTGCCTGTCTTCAGGAACCCTTACAGCAAGGGTGTTCCGCTTGCCGATGAAGTGGGGTTGGGCAAAACTATTGAGGCAGGGCTGGTCATTGTCCCGAACTGAGCCGAGCGTAAGCGTAGGATTCCCGGCATCGTGCCGGCCGCAATCTGCGGCCGCAATGACCCTGAGCACGCGTTGCTTACTCTGCCCGCTATTGGCACGTACGAGTACGTCGACCGCGATATCAGGAACGATCGAGCAATATCGAATGACTGAATCGCAGTTGACACGGATCCTTGGTAGAAGCAAAGACGCGATAAATAGCCCCTATTACCGCTGTCGGTACGTTTATACTTCCAAGAGGAGCAGTTGAGATGGCGAACCCCGAGAGCTTACTCTTTCACCTGCATAAACACTGGGAAGGGTTCTGTCGCAAATTTTATTAAGTCTCGGTATACGACAACCTACGGGCGCAACTATTCCATAACTGCCAAGGCGTAAAACTGCTGCCAAGCTGGCAGTGAACTTTTGTTTTGGGCTTTTCTCAACATCCGCCAGAGTTCAATTCCTGCCAATGTCGCCCATGCAGACCAGAAGGATTTGAACCCGAGCATAGGTCGAATCACTCGCTTGATGAACCGATGGTCCTGTTCATCAATATTGTTCAAGTACTTGCATTGCCGGATCTTAACGCACTTGTTTTCATCGCCGTTGTACTGCTTGATTGCTGCTGTATTGGTGCCGCTTTTGTCGATGTTAATTAAACTGGGCTTTCCGCTCGATCCAATCGCCTTATTCAGAAACCGGCGTGCTGCCTTTGTATCACGCTTCGCAGTGAGTAGGAAATCGATGGTGTTGCCTTGCTTGTCGACGGCGCGATAGAGATATTTCCATTCACCTTTGATCTTGATATACGTCTCATCAAGACGCCAACGCATACCACTTCGTTTCTTGTTTTTGCGAAAGGCTTTTTCGATACGAGGCGCGTAATGCACGACCCAGCGATGAACAGTGCTGTGATCAATCGCGTAGCCTCGCTCCTGCATTAGTTCCTCCAGGTCGCGATAGCTCAACGAATAAGCCACGTACCAGCGTACGCACTGTAATATGATCTCTTGCTGGTGATGGCGGACTTTGAAGGTGATCATATTTTATCCGATACCGGGTATTTGGGATAAGCAAGTATAGAATGGCGTGTTGGGTCGACCAACTTTGCGACACAACCAGCTGTGATGCTAGCCAGTGCCCGACATTACCTGCCAGTGCCTGTCACTCCCACTCTATTATCAATAGGCCTTTTTTATTCTTTATTATCAATGGCTTATTTTCTTGTAAATCGATAATACCATGAAAAATACCATGCTCAGAAAATCCTTCAAAATACTCGAAAAAGATGCAGATTGAGCACCGCCACACCCCACTCTAGGCCACCTTCCGGGCTCTGACTTCCAGGTGTATCCCCTCCTGCTCCTGCAGGTAATGGATGACCGCGAACAGGTTGCTCGCCTGGGGGTTCCCTTTCGGCCCGAACAAACGCATGAGACTCTTGCTCGATTTTCCAAAGACCTTGGAGAGTTCCTCAAACCCAATCGTCGCGTTGATGTAGTCACGCTGCACCGCCTTTCCGGTATCGACATCATCGGCCAGCAGACATTCGACCCCTTCTTGCAGCAGGGCCTTGCGAAACGCCGGATCCCGCTGGGCGCGAGCCTGTATGGTGTCCTTAAAATCTTTCGTCAGAGCCATCATTGCATCTCCAGCAATAGCGTAAGGACTGTTTCCCTACGCAACGAGGCACCTCGCTGCCATCAGCCTTTAATGGTAGCATTGATGTTACCTTTTGTAATGCACAACTGAGTCCAGTAGCTCAAGGGACAGAAACTCATGACTCAATGCGTCCAACCCAGACGTACTTGCCAGGATCTAATGTTTGCTCACCATCCCATCGGTATGCCACCAGCTTGCCTCCGGGCTTCGCTACGCTGTAATCGAGACAAGCGATATTCGGTGCCAAGGGTACTGGCTCGCCCTCCATGCAGTAATGACCAAGAATGACCGGTGGTGCTTCGTGTGAATACTCAACCATATGGTCACCCTCGATCTGGTCATCGGGTATGTGGGTTCGAGCACTCTCTGGCCCCACGAACGCATCTTTGTAACTGGTTGCCTCCCGGTCCCACCAGCGCACTCGGATGTTGTGCCGCACGTTCCCATCCTTGTCCTTGAAGCTGGCGCCAGACTTCAACGGTATTTCCTTACCCTTCAAGATCGTTTCTACTGCCTTGAACTGCCTTGAACTGCCATGTACCACTACGGCAAGACTCTCGGAGAAGCTTTTCACTCAAATAGCATTCGCCATTCTGATACTTCAGAATTTCTGCGATTTCATGTTTATCCCAGCAAGCATGAATGACTCTCAAATCGCCAAGATCCAGCCAGAGTGGCAAGGTCTTGAACCAGCTAATGATATCCTCGTAATCAGTCGGGGAGTCTTGGTAGGCATCGAGGAAGGCTTGATGCTGTCCTGCATTCTTCTCAGAATGCGGCCGGAGGTGAGGATGTATTGGTGACAACTGATCGCTGAATAAATCAACTCGCCATCAAGAATGGTTTCCCCGGCGAAATCTACCAACAATAAATCACCGACCCCGCTGTTTTTTGTTTCTTCCTGTTTCAAGCCTTTCCGGGAGATGTTTTGAATACGGTTATACCATTGTGCTGATGAATCGCCCCGGGTTTATCGGAGGCTAATTTTCTTGGGAGGATTAGCTAATGAACAGACGACCCGGATAATCAATTTTATTGAGATGCTCTACAATCGGATTAAGCGGCATACCCATACCGGTGGCGTGTCGCCGGTGCAATATGAAAACGACTATTTTCAGAAGCTACAATGTGCCTAGTAAAGTCTGGGAAGTCCAGGACGGGTATGCGGTGTACTCACAAATGCCTGCCGATCAAACCCAAGTGCGCTGGCCCGAGCCAATAGCCGCTGTAATGTCGCGTCATCGGGTTGCGGCCGCCGCGCCAGCACCCAGGCATATTGACGACCCGGTTCACCAATCAGCACCCAGCGATAATCCGGGTCAAGTTCCAGGATCCAGTATTCGCCATAAAAAGGTCGAAAAAACTCACACGCAACTTTGCACCGTGACTTCCTTCAACTACCTTGGCAAGCCCATTGGCTCGCTCAAGCGTGCCTTCAGCTGTTCGGCACTGGTTCACGACTGATACCACGTCATCATCCGGACGATAGTTAGCCTGAGTGTCCGAAACGCACATCGATTGAAAACGGTTGGGCAGGCGCGCAATTTCATACCAGGTGCCGTAATAGCGACCCAAGTCCACCGATTGAACAGTCGGGAGCGGCGGTGCAGGCGTTGTGTAGGCTGCCATTAGCGCCATAGCAAACAGTGCGCTCAAAACAGGTAACGCGGTCATTTTGGCGTTACCGGTAAGCTGATCACGCTGGCCGAAACGGGTACGTAGCCGTGTTCGATACGCCATTTTTCGAGGCAATCAAACAAATCCTGGAACTCGGGCATCAGACACACCCCATCGATGGGTTTGCGGATGGCCTTGACACCGTAACCGCCTGCCCATAGTTCAATGCCAGCGGGCAGCAACTGCCGCAGTTCACGCAACCCCTGTGCCGAAAGGGTGGGCGAATAGGCGCTGCTAAACGACAGGCACACGGCATCGACCTGTTTGATTTGTGCGGCACGCACGATTTCGTCGATGGGAGTTTGTGGGCCCAGCAGTACCGGGTAGACGTCTTCCACCACCATCAGGGCTTCCACCATTAGCAGCCCCATGGTGTGTTCCTCGCCAGACAGGGTCGTGAGCAGCACACGCGGGCTGCCATCCTGAGAAGACATATTGGCCAGTACGGTACGGAACATTTTTTCCAGATGCTGCGAAAACAGATGCTCCTCGAATATGCCGAGTTCATTGCGTGACCAGGCCTCACCCACGCGGGTAATCAGCGGCGCAACAATGTCCTGGACAAAACCAGCCAAGCCCCGCTTGGCCATCTCGCGATAAAACTGCCGCTGCAGGGCTTCGCTGTCGTGGGTTGTGACCAGATGCATCCAGCTGTCGAGCTGTGGCGCGTCAGATGCGGCCAAAACGTTGGGACGAGCTTCATCGAGCCCGACCAGATCCGCATCCTCCAGCGCCAGCAGCTTGCCCGGCCGGTGCCCGCGATCCATCAAACGCTTGATCTGCGTCAGTCGTTGCACCTGCGTCGGCGCATACAGGCGCTCGCCATTTGCATCCCGCGCCGGGGTCGGAAACCCATAGCGCCGTTCCCATACGCGCAAGGTGTCCTTGGGCAAACCGGTTTCGCGCTCAACCGATGCAATGGGTAAACCCGGAACGGTTGGCAAGGATTCAGTTTTCATATTTGTCTTGGACAAAGTGTTGACATACGCAAGTTATTAGCCTAATTTAAGCACATGTCCACCTTTTGACCAAGACAAAATGCGGACTACCCCTCAACTACTCGTTTCGTTGGCCGGAATGGCAGCGGTGTTGCTGATCAGCGAATCTGCGACCAGCCAGTCTGTGCCGGATGCCCTTGCTCGGTCATCGCAGCAAACGGTTTGTACCGCTTCCACTGCAAACGTGCCGACCGAGTACTGGCTCTATCACGCGTCGGCCACATCGCCTGCGCCATGGCTTAACCCGGCTCTCGACCCGCGTTCCGGCTCGGCCCCCTGTCCTGACCGTAAGGCAATCCATACATGAAACCCATCCTTTCCATGGCAACACTGCTCTTAACAGCCAGCGTGAACGCAGTGCCCTCTTGCCCCACGCTGCGGAACTTCAAGCTCACGGATATCGACGGCCAAATTCGTAACCTGTGCACCTATGCCGACAAAGTGATGCTCGTGGTGAACACCGCCAGCCAGTGCGGTTACACCGGCCAGTACAAGGGCTTGCAGGCCTTGTCCGACCCATACGGGCCGCAAGGCTTGGTGGTGATTGGGTTGCCGGCCAACGACTTTGGCGGGCAGGAACCGGGTAGCAACGCCGCCATCAAGAATTTCTGCGAGGTTGGCTTTCAGGTCGACTTCCCTCTATTCGCCAAAACCGGCGTCACCGCCGCCAACGCTAACCCGTTTCACGAAGCGCTGGCCAGCGCCACCGGCGAGCGGCCGCGCTGGAATTTCCACAAATACCTGATCGATCTCAGCGGTACGCGCGCGTTGTCGTTTGCCAGCCACTTCGATCCGCAATCGAAGAAAAGGGTGCAGGCCATCGAGCCCCTGCTCAAGGCCAAACCGGGCGCGGCCACACTCGCACAGACAGGACAATAAAATGCGTATCGCTGTCGTTGGATCGGGAATATCGGGGCTGTCAGCTGCCTGGCTGCTGAGCCAGCGCCACCAAGTCACGCTGTTCGAGGCGGAAAAGCGCCTTGGCGGTCATACTCATACGGTGGACGTCACGCTGGATGGCCAAACCTTCCCGGTCGATACCGGGTTTCTGGTATTCAACCATCGCACTTATCCCGAGCTCACCCGGCTGTTCGACACCCTGGGGGTGGAAACCGTCGCCAGCGAGATGTCGTTCAGCGTGCGACTCGACCAGCCCGATCTCGAATGGGCGGGCAACTCGCTCGCCACCGTGTTCGGCCAGCGCGCCAATCTTGCGCGACCCGCTTTCTGGCACATGCTGCGCGACATCCTGCGCTTTAACCGTGAAGCGGTGCGCGAACCTGCGCTCGCCAGCAGCATGGCGCTGGGCGACTACCTCAAGGCGCGTGGTTACGGCAAGCCTTTCATCGAGTGGTATCTTCTGCCGATGGCGGCCGCAATCTGGTCATGCCCGGCTTCACAGATGCTGGAATTTCCGCTGTCATCATTCGTCACCTTCTGCCACAACCATGGCCTGTTGCAGGTAACGAACCGGCCACAGTGGCGCACCGTTAAGGGTGGCGGGCGCGAATATGTAAACAAGCTGGCAGCCGGCATCGGCGATATTCATCTCGGCCAACCGGTGGAGTCGCTGAGCCCGCGCGGCGACAACGACGAGCTGGTGAGTGGCAGCGTATCGGGGTTGTTCGACCAAGTGGTGCTGGCCTGCCACAGCGACCAGTCGCGCGGCATTCTGGCGCAACACTATCCGACCCAGTCCCACCTGTTGCGGCATATGTCCTATCAGCCAAACCGGGCGGTGCTGCATAGCGACGCAAGCATGTTGCCGCGCCGCAAAAACCTGTGGGCGGCGTGGAACTACCAGTCAGGTCACAGTAAGCTGAGCGATCGCCCCGTCGCGGTGCATTACCTGATCAACCGCCTGCAACCGCTGCCAACCGACACGCCGGTGATCGTTTCGCTCAACCCGTTGCAGGAACCCGATCCGGCAAAGGTGCACGGCGAATTCCATTACAGCCATCCTGTATTCAGCCACCAGGCCGTCGGCATCCAGCGCCATATCGCGGCAGCCAATGGCCGTGAAGGCATCTGGCTTGCGGGCGCCTGGCTTGGCTACGGCTTCCACGAGGACGGTCTTGCCTCCGCGCTGCGGGTCGCACTCCGGCTTGATGCCGCCGCGCCCTGGAAGGGGCTTGCCCATGCTGCCTGATTCCAACTCATCCGCGCAGATCGGCTTCGGCCAGGTCATGCATATTCGGCAGCAGCCGGTCACGCATCGTTTCGACTATCCGGTGTATTTCGTGCGCCTGCCGGTGCACGATCTGGCGCATGTCGAGTCGCGTTGGTTCTCACGCAATCGTTTCAACCTGCTGAGCTTTCACGAGCGTGATCACGGCGATGGTGCCGACAGCCTGGCCTGGGCGCGTGGCCTGCTGAAGCAACATGGTCTGGCCGCCGACGGCGCGATTTGGCTCACCACTTTTCCGCGCGTGCTCGGCTATGCCTTCAAGCCGGTGAGCTTCTGGCATTGCCATCGCGCCGACGGCGAACTGGTGGCGGTGCTGGCCGAAGTCAACAACACCTTCGGCGAGCGCCACGTCTACCTGCTGCGAACGAACGACCCCAACGCCACATTGCACGCCGAAAAGGTGTTTCACGTCTCGCCCTTTTTTCCGGTGCGCGGCGACTACACCTTTCACTTTCAACAGCACGACGACATTTTTCGCGCGCGCATCGATTACGCCACCGGTTTAGGCGAAACCCTACGGACGGCCTGGATGGGCAGACTGCAGCCGCTGACGCCACGTCGCTGTCTGCGCGCATTTTTCAGCTATCCGCTGATGACCTGGGGTGTGATCGCGCGCATCCACCTGCAGGCGCTGCGGCTGTTGATCAAACGCGTGCCATTTTTCCGCAAACCCCCGCTGCCATTGAACGAGGTTACCGAATGAATACCGCCAGCCTGAGTGCCGCCCTGCAACGCAGCAACACCCCCTGGTATGCACGCCAGGTGATCCACCTACTGCAAGAAATCGAGCACGGATGCCTGCATCTGGAACTGCCCAACGGCATGCAACTCACGCTTGGCCACGGCACACCGGATGCCTATCTCAAATTCGACCAATGGAGCGCGTTTCGCGATGTGCTGAGCAAGGGCGACATCGGTTTTGCCGAAGGCTATATCGCCGGGACGTGGCACAGCGCCGACCTCACCGGCGTATTGACCCTGCTGGCCAATAATCGCAGTGCACTCGACCGTGCCATCTATGGCCGCTGGTGGGGGCGCCTGTACAACCGTCTGCGCCATCTGCTGAACGCCAACACGCTGCGGGGGTCGCGCCGCAACATCGCCAGCCACTATGACCTCGGCAACGATTTTTATTCGCTGTGGCTCGACCCCTCGATGACGTATTCCAGCGCACGGTTCGACGGCGACACCACGCTGTCGCTACAGCAGGCGCAAACCCGAAAATACCAACACATGCTTGATCTGCTCGAGCTGCCAGACGGCCAGTCTCTACTGGAAATCGGCTGCGGCTGGGGCGGGTTTGCCGAACACGCGGCACGCACGTCCGGACATAGGGTACGTGGCATCACCCTGTCACAGCAGCAACTCGACTTTGCCCGCAAGCGCATTGACGATGCCCAGCTGAGCGACAGCTGTCAGTTCGAATTTCAGGATTACCGCGAGGAAACGCAGCAGTACGACGGCATCGTGTCAATCGAGATGTTCGAGGCAGTGGGCGAGGCCTACTGGCCGACCTACTTCGACAGCTTGAAGCGTAGCCTCAAGCGTGGTGGCCGCGCAGTCGTGCAAACCATCCTCATCGACGACGCCTTGTTTGAACGCTACCGTGGTGGCGCCGACTTTATCCAGCAATATGTGTTTCCCGGCGGTATGTTGCCCTCCCCATCACGCTTCATCGAGGAAGCTACGCGTGCCGGTTTCACCGTCACCCGGCAGGAACGCTTCGGTCTCGATTACGCTGAAACCCTGAAGCGCTGGCGACTCAGCTTCCACGAACAGATCGAGGCCGTGCGCAAGCAAGGTTTCGATGAGCGCTTCCTGCGTCTCTGGCATTTCTATCTGGCTTACTGCGAGGCCGGCTTCCACGTCGGTTCGGTCGATGTTGCACAATTCCGCCTTGAACACGCGGCTTAAAACCGCGCTTACCGCAGCTTGCCTGCTTGCGGCATCGGCCTTGTACGCCAGCCCGCTGCCGCACTTGCCCAACTTCGAGGCGGTCGGCAGCGGCACCATGCGTTTCTTCGGCCTGCGCATTTACGACGCCACCTTGTGGTCGCCCGGCGGCGTCTGGTCTGCCAACCAGCCCTATGCGCTGGAATTGGTCTATGCGCGCAGCTTCGAGGGTGCTGCCATCGCACAGCGCTCGATCGAGGAAATGCGTGCCCAGCGCGCTTATCCCGCCGCCACGCTGACGCGCTGGGAACAGCACATGCGCGCGCTGTTCCCCGATGTCGCAAGCGGCGACCGCCTCACCGGTGTGCGCATGCCCGGCGAAGGCGCAGCGTTTTACAGTGGTACCCGCAAACTCGGGCAAATAGACAATGAAGCCTTCGCCGACGCTTTCTTCGGCATCTGGCTCGAACCGGCCACCCGCGCGCCCGGTTTGCGCGCCCGTCTGCTGAAGTTGCCATGACGCCGTTGCCGCGTGCGCGCCTTCTCGCCTACGGCGGACTCGGTCTGCCGCTCGCATTCGCGGCGCTGCCGCTCTACATCCATCTCGCGCCGTTTTACAGCAGCGTGATTTCGCTTTCCCTGCTCGGCGTGATCCTGCTCGCGCTGCGTTTTCTCGACGCCGCGATCGATCCCCTGATTGGCGCGCTGTTCGACCGTTTTCCCCATCCGCGCACCCTGGTGGCGCTTTCCCTTCCCGTGCTCGGGCTGGGCTGGATCGGGGTGTTTACCTTGCCTGAATCGCTGCCAGTGGTGCCCTGGCTGATCGTGATGCTGATGCTGACCACAATCGGCTACAGCCTCGTCACCGTGGTGCACAACACCTGGGGGGCATGCTTGTCGAGCGTGCCCCACGAGCGCACCCGGCTCTTTGCCGCGCGCGAGGGCTTCGGCCTGCTAGGCGTGGTGCTCGCCGCCGCACTGCCCACCCTGCTGGCGGCCAGCCTTGCCGAAGGGCTGGCGCGTATGGGCTGGATTTTTCTCGGCTTGCTGCTGGGCTTTGCTGCGTTCACCCTGATCGCTAGCCCTGCAATGGAACGCAGTACGCGTTCACCCGGGTTCAAACAGATGTTGCGGCCGCTGGCCAACCCGGTATTTGCCCGCTTTGTGCCCGGCTATCTGCTGAACGGTGTTGCCGCCGCGTTGCCCGCCACGCTGGTGATTTTTTTCATCGAAGACTTGCTGAAGCTCGCCTCCCACAGCGGGCTGTTTCTGGTGATTTATTTCCTGAGCGGCGCGCTCGGCCTGCCGCTGTGGGTGCGACTGGCCAAACGCATCGGCACGCTCGACGCCTGGCTTGCCTCGATGGCGCTATCCATCGCTGCTTTTGCCGGCGCATTCTGGCTCGGCGCCGGCGATCTGGTCGGCTATGCGCTGGTATGTGCAGCATCTGGTCTCGCACTTGGGGCCGATCTTGCGCTGCCGCCGGCGCTGGTCGCCGACATGATCGACGCCGACCCCGCGCCGCAGCCTGGCACGTATTACGGACTGCTGAGCTTTTTTGCCAAGCTCACCCTGGCGCTCGCCGCAGGGACGGCACTGCCGCTGCTCGATTTTTGGGGCTACTCGCCCGGCGGCGGCAACCTGTTCGCGCTATCCGCCACCTATGCCTTGTTGCCAATCGTCATGAAACTCGGCGCGCTGGTCTGGTTCTGGCGCGCCCGCCCAATCGCCCACTCTGGAGTTGTCCCATTTTGAAAAAATCGCTCGCCATGCTGTGTACCGTGCTGGGTCTGACCGGCTGTGCCGGCGTGTCCCCCGAAGTTTATCGCGACCAAAAACCCACACTCGACATCGCCACCTACTTCAACGGCCCGCTCACCGCCTGGGGGTATTTCGCCGACCGCTCGGGCGAAGTCAAGCGCCGCTTCACCGTGAAGATGACCGGCGAATGGAAAGGCAACGAAGGCGTGCTGACCGAAAACTTTGTCTGGTCCGACGGTGAGAAATCGCAGCGCATTTGGCGCATCAGCAAGCTCGATGCGCATCGCTATATCGGCCGCGCCGACGACGTCAAAGACGAAGCCATCGGCACCGCCTACGGCAACGCGCTGCAGTGGAAATACACCCTCCTACTTCCGCTAGACGGAAAAATCTACGAAGTACAGTTCGACGACTGGATGTACCAGATGGATGGCACGACGATGCTGAACAAATCGGAGATGCGCAAGTTCGGTTTCAAGCTCGGCGAAATCGTGATTGCCTTCAGGAAAGACGCATGAGTCTCAATCCCCCCCTCGCCGACTGGCACGGGCAACGCGTGTGGCTGATCGGTGCCAGCTCGGGCATTGGCGAGGCGACGGCAAAAATGCTGATGGCGCGCGGCGCGCAGGTGGCGCTAACCAGCCGCAACCGCGATGCGCTGACGGCACTGGCTGGCGGCAGCGCGCTGGTTGCACCTGCCGACGTCACTGACCGCGTTGGCCTGCAAGCTGCATTCGATGCGATCTGCGCAAACTTTGGCGACATCGATGTGGCCATCATCAATGCTGGCACCCACCAACCGATGCGCGCCTGGGAACTGGATGCCGTGGTCGCTGAAAACCTGGTGCAGGTCAATCTGGTCGGCGCGATAAATGTGAGCACCCTGCTTGCCCCGTATTTTGCACAGCGCGGCAGCGGGCGGCTGGCGATCACCGCCAGCGTGGCAGGCTACGGCGGCCTGCCCAGCGGACTGGTGTACGGCGCGACCAAGGCGGCGCTGATCAACTTCGCCGAAACGCTTTACCTCGACCTCGCGCCCAAGGGCGTGGCAGTCCATCTCATCAATCCCGGCTTCGTCAAAACACCGCTCACCGACCTCAACGATTTCAAGATGCCGGCACTGATCGAGGCCGATGAGGCTGCGCGCGATATTCTCTCCGGCATCGAACGTGGCGCATTCGAGATTCACTTTCCCAAGCGCTTCACCCGCATGCTGAAGCTGCTGAACCTGCTGCCGTATCGCGCCTACTTCCCCCTTGTCCACCGGATCACTGGCTTATGAATGCCCTCGACGACTTGTGCGTGTATTTTGAACGACTCTCTGCCAACAACCTGGACGCGCTCGACACCTATTACGCAGCGGATGCATGGTTCAAGGACCCGTTCCATGAGGTGACGGGGGTGGATGCCATTCGGGCGATCCTACGCCACACCTTCGACAAGCTTTCAGGCGCACGCTTTCGCGTCACCCAGCGCTTTCCCGGCGCTGAGCAGCATGCCGTCATTCTGTGGGAAATGGATTTCACCATGCCGGTCACCCGCCAACCCACCACCATCCGTGGCGCCACCCACCTGATCTTCGATGCTGACGGCCAAGTGACGCATCATCGCGATTACTGGGATGCGGCTGAAGAACTGTATGGCCGTTTACCGGTGCTGAAATGGCTGATGCGCGCACTGGCCAGGCAGGCGGCAGCACCGCGCTAAAATCAAAGGAGGGCGCTTTGCTGGGGAGTTGGACGTTAGGTTTGGACTTCCCAGGGTTTGCTAGACACTGAATAACGTTAGCGAGGCAGTATATAGATTCTCTTAAATTCTTCTGGAATCATAAGCCCAATGCAGCAAAGCTTGCCGCTGTTTCCTTCGACAGGAAAAATCATGGGGCTCGCAGTTTTTAGCAACAGCAGCCCAATGCCTGCGAATTGCTTTCCAGCGTTTTATCTGCCTGAGGTCTTCCTTGGGAAGACGACGACCCATGTAATACCGGCAATACCATTGAAACCATCCTCTAGGATCTTCATGGTAAAGCCAGCCTTTTTGTTGCCAGTCCTTCAAAGGCAAGGAGGCATCAACTCCAAAATAATTCACTTTAGGGTTTTTCTTCTCTGGTGATAGTCGCGCTTTTTGAAACCAGTTTTTTGGAAACTCTTTTTGACAATCACACATGTATTTTCCGCCAAACACCCCCAGTTCAAGAATTTCTTTGGGTGTCAGATGTGGCTCAAATTCAGGATGGAAATTTTTACCCGGCTTTTCTTCTAGCACATAACGGTAATTTCGCTGAAAGGAATCATTAACGATGACTTCTTTTTTCATAAACTGTTTAGCAACATCAATTCTTTTGGATGCGGTTTCATATACACAGAATTTTCAATATACGGGTTGGGATGTCGCTTGAAATGATGTCGCAACAAGGTAATGGGAACAATCAACGGCAAACGACCCAAACGATAATCTTCAATACTTTCATTCATTTCCTGCTTGTCTTCTGAATCGAGATGTTTTTTAAGATAACCCTGAATATGCTGCAAGACGTTTACGTGATTACCAATACTGGCTTTTATTTTCATCAAGGCCATTGCGCGTGAAATATATTGTGGAACAAAATCGTGTAAATCTTCTTCGCGAATTTTTGCAAGATCGGAACCAAGACTTCTAAAAAGATCCTGATCATGACTCATGAAAAGCAGCTTATGCTGCGCATGAAAACTAGTGAGCCCATGCAAGGTGAGGCCATCTTCAAGAACCTTTCTCCATCGCGAAAAAAAAATAACCCTGCCAATAAAGTTTTCTCGAATAATGGGATCTTCCAACCGACCTTCTTCTTCCACCGGCAAATTCGGAAAATTTTCTATCATGCGTTTGGTATAAATACCTTCCCCCATATTCACCGGATGCCCATTGTCATAAACCTTGACTCTTTCCATACCGCAACTGGGCGAGCTCTTTTTAACAACGTAGCCGCACAATTTTGAATGCCAGGACGATTGCTGATCTGCTGAGTTTGAAAGTGCCTGCGTATAATCCTGTGACTCATCATCACTGCCCACACAACGAATGTCTTCCTTAAGTTTAATCAGCTTGATGGTTTTTCTTGGCACACCCAATCCAATCGCCATTTCAGGGCAGAAGCTTTCAAATCTGAAAAAAGATGACAAGGTTTTTGTTAGATAGGCATTGTGTTTATGACCACCATCAAAACGGACCTGTTCTCCTAGCAAACAGGAACTAACGCCAATCACCAAATCAGATTCATTATTATCTTGTTTTAAATTTTCCACAATTTGTGTTTCCTCTTCTGACAAAACGCTTTTTTGACTGTTTCATTTACTTTTTAAATAAATAAGATCAATGCAAGATCAATGGGGTCAAAGATCAATGGGGTCAGATTCGATTGATCCATCTGAACGGAGAAACTCCCCGCACTAGCGGGGTTTTTCTTATAAGCTTCTAATCCACCTCCCACTCTTGCTCATAAAGCCGTGTCGCACGTGCAACGAAAATATAAATCGCTACGGACTCTTTTTGTGCGGTAGTGCCAAATCGTTAGCTGGGAAGTATAAACCACCTTTTCATTGAACAACCAACCCGAACCAACCCGGCCATTTCGCGTCCAGGCGTAGTCAATCTCATCTGATGCAGTGGCTTAGTTGGCTAAATCGTCCGGATTCTAGCCCTGTGACCCTCTCAAACCAAACCGTCAGCCGAGCGCGACCCTTGCCTGGTTTCGCCGGCAACGTCCTTGTGCTTGTCAAACGGATTTTTCCTAGCCAAATAAGCCGGTTAGCGGCGGGCCGCGACTCTCGGGCAACCGCAACGCATCTTGGTATTCACCTTTTTCCTTCAGGTGATTCAGGATCTTCTGGATGGCCTGCCCCGCGAGCGTACCGAGTGCTTTGGGGGTTCTGACAAGTTAACTATAAGAGAACTGAGTAATCTCGCTACCAGTCTCAGGCAACCACCCTTTCCCAATCTGCAAACGCACTTATCCTGAGATCACGATAATGCTGGGTCCTGACCAGGCGCCGTGCCAAATTGAATAGATTCGCCACAGCTGCATGGGTACCCAGAAATTGTCGAGCCCGTCTGACCGACTTAAAGTTACGCATCCCTCTCTCCCTCACCGTGGTTGCCTCATGCGATTGCTC
>JAYODD010000001.1:54068-102929 GCA_038106145.1 Gammaproteobacteria bacterium
TTCTCATACTGTTCAGTGCTGTGATTGGTCTCGGGAGTCGGTTCACGGTGTGCGACATCATAGCCGCGCAGCTTGTCCGTGACGATCTTCCTGGGCTCACTGCTGTGACTTCGCAATAGGCGTTTGAAGAACCGCTTAGCCGGTGCCCCATCACGCTTTGCTTGAAGATACACATCCACCACTTCGCCATACCCACTGCACTCGCTTCGCTCATGGGGCAGGCTCTCCTGGTCTACTGCTCGCCAAAGGTGGTGCTGCTTACCGTTGATGATTTTGACGAAGACCTCGTCAATGTGGAATGTGTCGTCGCAGCCGCGATGCTTCCGCTTCAATCGCCGAGCGTAAATAGCGCCAAACTTGATGCTCCAAAGCCGGATCGGTTCACGGCTGACCGTGATACCTCGTTCAGCTAGTAGATCTTCGATGAATGGTCCAGCACACCATCGGTGGCTGAGATTGAATCGGTAGTAGAGCCAGACTGCGTAGCTGATGATATCTGGAGGGAAACGGTGGCGTTTATAAGTATTCATCCACTGATTGGATCAATTCAGTGAGTTTACTTTGCAGTACCGATGCAGGTGTTACGCGATGTTTAAACTAATAACAGAGGTCGTTAGCTGGCGTGGTTATCAATGATTAATCGGCTGGTATCAAAGTCCCGTTGTTGAGCTTCGCGGATGAATTTATCAATCAGCTCTTTGCTAACGGTAGGCGTTCTAGATAGCAGCCAAAGGTAGTCAGTGTTATAACCGGAGATGAATGCGTACTGATAATGTTGCTGATCCAGATTAAAGATAATGTATGAGCTATAAAATGGGCCAAAAAAAGACACTTTTAAGTGCCCTTTGTTTTTATCTGATACGAAGTAAGCCTTACCAACCGCCTCCTTCCAGTTTTTATTTGCCGCTGAATAACCACGGTTGATGACCTTGATTCCACCATCTGATTGTAAGCTGTAGTCGGCGCTTACTTGCGAGAGGCCTTTTTCAAATGAATGGTCGAGTCGAGCAATTTCGTACCAGGTACCTAGATACCTATCGACGTTAAAATCCTCAACGGCTGTTACCTTGTCTGGCATACCTGTGCATGCAATTAAAATAATGCACATTAGGATGATTAACGTGACCAGTTTGTTAGCTGAGTGGGTTCTATTTTCCATGCTGCGCTAACTTTTAGCAGGCAATAAATCAGCAAGTGCCTGATCTAGTTGGGTGTATTTAAAGCTAAAATCAATTTCTTTTGCTCTTTCAGGTAAGGCGTTCTGACCGCTCAGCAGTAGCTGCGCCATTTCTCCCAGCAGGAAGGTTAATAACCATTTGGGTAACGGTAATAAGGCGGGTCTATTCAGTTGCTGGCTTAGAGTTTTTGTGAATTCTGAATTGGTCACAGGCTGCGGCGCGCAGCCATTATAAATACCGTTGGCGTTTAGGTTGATTGATAGTGTGTAAAGTAAATGAACCAGATCATTAATATGTACCCAGGGCATGTAATGTTGCCCGTCACCAGATTGTCCGCCTAAGCCTAATTTGAAAAGTGGTAATAGCTTGGCTAGAAAGCCGCCGTTATTAGCTAAAACGAGGCCCGTACGGACAATGCAAACCCTGATGTTCAAGGCAATTGCCTTTTTGGCTTGTTGCTCCCAGGCGTCACATAATTGATGAGTAAATTCATCGTGCGGTTTACTGTTTTCTGTAACGATAGTGGAACCACTGTCACCATACCAGCCAACCGCCGAGCCACTAATTAAACACTCGGGTTTCTGCTGCCGGTGAGCTAACCAATAGACCAGGTTTTTTGTTAAATCGACGCGGCTCAGGTAAAGCTCCTGTTTGCGTTTGCTCGTCCATTTCCTGTCTGCGATAGGAGCGCCGGCTAGATTAAAGACGCACGTTATATCCACGTCGTCGCTGATTTCATCCAGTGATTTGACAGCGGTGACCGTCGCCCCGCACTTCTCGGCCACCATTTCAGGTCGACGACTAAGAACGATAACCGGTTGATGTAACGACGTTAAATATCGGCAGAGTGCCGAACCTATAAGCCCTGTGCCCCCAGTGATTAATGTACAGCTCAAGTCATTCTCTTAATTAATTGACATGCCGTTAAAGTATAGGAAGTATAAACCCCATTTTCGCCGAAAAACCACCCTGGCCATCCCGTGGCAACCTGGCCATGTCCGAGTCAAATCCCGCCAGTTACATCCGGTTCTATTGACCAATCTGCGAGATTCGCCATATTCCGGCCCTGTGACCCTCTCAAACCAAACCGTCAGCCGAGCGCCAGCCGGGATGGCGGCAAAGCTGAACCTGCTGGGAGAATCGCTGGATGATTGGATATAGGATCAGAAACAAAAAACCCCCGTGGCGGGGACTGTTTGGGGGACTATTTGGGGGACTATCTATTTAGATTAATTGTTAACACATTGATTTATAATAAGAAAACATGTATATATGGCGGTGAGGGAGGTATTAGACCCTTGGCTTGGGGAACCCAGGCGGAAACAGAATAACGCGCTTGTGACCTTGGTTTACAGGTTCCAGTCGGAGGATGCACAACCGCTTCGCTTGAAAGTCGAAATCAACAGGCGCGAACATTTCGCAGTAGAAGGGTTCAAGGAAATTCCGTTTGCAGTGAACTCGCGTTGATACAAAGGATCATGCTCAATACTCAGTTACGAACTGAACGAGCTTCTGGGTACAAAGCTACGCGCGCTTTATCAGCGCAAGAAGGGGCGTGATCTCTTCGATCTGGCACTTGCACTGGATGATGAAGCCTTGATATCGCGCCTGTCCGACTGATGCTTAAAACGACACGGACGTACTGGAATTTACCGCGATATTAGATTCAGAAGCCCGCGTCACTGGCAAGCGCAGCGGGTAGTGACGTGGGCAGCGCTAGATTTATCGCTAAACTCCCCTTCGCCTTTAAATCTTCTTTCCACTGAGCTTGTTTCCACTGGAACCAGCGTTGGATGTGCCGGTTTTAGCGGGTTTGCGGCAACCGAGGCCACAATAGGGACGGCGCTTTTCTCTGGCGAGGCGGCCAGGAGCCATTGGCTTAGAGGCTCTGAGCGCCAAAACCACGCCGGAAGCGGATCGAATTCCCTGTGACACCCGTATTACGCGTTCGTATAGTAGACCCACTTGTCGCTGCCACTGCGCTTAAAGTGGCAAGGAAGACCCCACCTTGCGCAAGCGAACGGGGTAGGCAGAATCTGGATGTTTTGGAATCTGCCGAACGCGTCAGTCAGGGCCATTTTTAACGCAGCGGTCAGCAATGATCGGGTCCATCTTCGAGCCATCGCGATACTGCATCTTCTGGGTGCCGCCCCTTCCAATCTCTCCCGCTGGTTAAGGGGATCTGCTTCATAACCGCTGTTGATGGCTGGGCACCTGTGCCCTCGATTCGACTGTTTCTTCAAACCTGCAAACGCCCTGGCGGTCAGCGCGTTCTGCATTTTTCAAATAAGGAGGTAATTCCACTCCAGCCCAGGCTGGATAACCGTTGGTTGGCACGGGCCAGTTTTCTCTCGAAAACACACCGTGTTGTCTATGGCCAGACACATTCAGGTCAACCGGGATTGGTGTCCCGTGATCGTACCGCTAGTCGGACCTGCGCAGCTTTTGTTGCCAGGTGGTCAGAAACACTCACCGAAGGAAACAGCACTATGCGCGACCTGAACTACCAACTGAAAATGTTATGCAAACACAGCCACGAGGGCAGCTTCGAAACCCGGGTGGGCCGGGAGCGTCAATTGAGCGCCATTGCCAACCAGTTACACGACTTGGGATTCCGACAATTGAAGGCCACCTCCCTCAAGCAAAAGCATGTCCAGGCCCTGGTGGACCTGTGGCTCAAACAAAACCTCTCCCCCGGCACCATCAAGAACCGGATGAGCTGTTTACGCTGGTGGGCTGAGAAGGTTAACAAACGGGCCGTGGTGGCCAGCGCCAATGACTTCTATGGAATACCGGACCGACAATTCCTGTCCGAGACGAGTAAGGCCAAAGACCTGGCAAAAGAACAACTCGCCTTGGTCAAAGATGAACACGTACGCATGAGCCTGCGCCTGCAACAGGCCTTCGGGCTCAGAAGAGAGGAAGCCCTGAAGATCCAGCCCCGCTGGGCGGACCGGGGCAAGTACCTGCATCTCAAGGCCAGTTGGACCAAGGGCGGGCGGGAGCGCACCGTACCCATTCGTACCCAGGAGCAGCGAGCCCTGCTGGAGCAGGCCAAACGACTGGCTGGCCTGGGTTCCCTGATCCCGGGGGGCCGACAATACATCGAGCAGCTCCGGATCTACGAGCGCCACACCGCCAATGCAGGGTTATCGAAAATGCATGGCCTGCGCCACACCTATGCCCAGCAGCGGTATCAGGAACTCACCGGCTGGCCATCGCCACATGCGGGTGGGCCTTCCAAAGAAAAACTCAGCGACGTTCAAAGACGAAGGGATCATGAGGCCCGCCTGACGATAAGCAAAGAGCTGGGCCATGTCAGAGAGCAAATCACTGCTGTGTACCTGGGGCGCTGAGAGATGACTTCGATTCTTCCCAGATTTATTCGTTTGCGTGATGCCCCAGGCTACTTGGGAATGGACAAGAACCGATTCAACCGGGAGGTTCGGATAAGCCTCACGGAGATTCCCATTGGCAAGCAGGGCATTGCCTTTGATCGGCTTGAAATGGACGCCTGGGCGGAGCAATATATGAACCGCTGTGGGTGTTCGCCAAAGCATAGAGGAGATTTCCTATGTCAAAGCGAATCCCGGGCCTCTACAAAAGAGGCACCCAGGGCATCTGGCACATTGATAAATGCGTCAGGGGATATGGCCGACTTTACGAGAGCACTGGCACATGTGAACTCAAGGAGGCGGAACAATACCTGATTCGACGATTGGAAGAGTTGCGCAAAGCGAATGTCTACGGTATTCGCGTTGAGCGTTCTTTTCGGCAGGCGGCCACCAAGTTTTTGCTGGATTATCAGCATAAACGCAGTATTGGCCGCTACGCACAATCCCTGAAAATTCTGGATCAGCATATAGGCGATCTGCCTTTACGCCAGGTTCATCAGGGTACGCTGGAGAATTTTATCCAGCACCGTCGTGCGCAAGGTATGCGAGCCAACACCATCAACCGCGATCTGGCGGTGGTGCGGCGAATTCTGACGCTTGCCGCCCGATTGTGGCGGGATGAGTCTGGTTTGACCTGGCTTGAAACAGCTCCTTTGCTGCAGTTGCTCGATTGTGACGATGCCCGAAAGCCATATCCCCTATCATGGGACGAGCAGGCGAGGTTGTTTGCGCGCTTGCCGGAACACTTACGGGAAATGGTCTTGTTCAAGGTCAATACTGGAACGCGGGAGCAGGAAGTGACTTGTTTGCAGTGGCACTGGGAGGTATCGATTCCTGAGCTGAAAACGAGTGTGTTTGTTGTCCCCGGTAACGGCGTTAAGAATGGTGAAGATCGATTGGTGGTGATGAACGCTGAGGCGCGGGCGGTGATCAATCGTCAGCGCGGTAAGAGCTCAGACTATGTCTTCACCTACTCAAAGGGTAAGCCGATTGATCGTATCAATACCAAGGCTTGGCGACGAGCGAGGGAGGAGGCTGGATTACCGCAAGTGCGGGTACATGATTTGAAGCATACGTTCGGTCGCCGATTGCGCGCCAAAGGTGTCAGTCATGAAACCCGGCAAGTCTTGCTGGGCCACAAAAACGGCCAGATCACTACGCATTACTCCGCAGCGGAAATCGGGGAGCTGATAGACGCGGTGGAAAAAGTGAGCTGGTTGGGTAGTTCAGCGCCGACGCTAACGTTGATCAAAAATGAAAACTCCCGCAAATCTCCCGCAATTGGGAGGAGGGAGAATCTGAAGACGGTTTGATGTATCCGTAAGAAGCTGATTTTAAGAGGAAAATTGGTAGCTACGGGTGGACTTGAACCACCGACCCCAGCATTATGAATGCTGTGCTCTAACCAGCTGAGCTACGTAGCCACGGGACAGGGCGCGTTACTAAACGGTCGCGAATTTTGGCGAGTTTGGCCTATGATGTCAAGGCGAGGGGCGCGCCGGTGGAGATGATAACTCAGTCCTGCCTGCTGCCGCGAGGGCGGCGCCCACGACCACCATTAGCGCCCCGGATAGCACAATCGGGGTGAGTGGCTCCTGTTCGATAGTAAAACCCGGGTAAAAGCTTAATCCCCACATAAATACCAGGGTAAACAGGGGCGTGGTGGCGAGCACTGCGCTGATTTTGGAACCTTCCCAGTGGGCCAGTGCCTCCGAAAAACTGCCAGAGCCGATCAGGGTGCTGACACCGCAAAACAGCAACAGTAATAGCGCCGTCGGGGACAGTTGCAAAATCTGCAGCGGGTGAGCCCAGAACAGGAATCCCAATGTTCCCAACCCGTACAGCATGAGCATAATCTGGGGCGAGGTGAAACGGGTCAGCAGTTGCTTATGCAGCGCCGCGTAGCAGGCCCAGCTACAGGCGGAGAGTACCATCAGCCCCATGCCTGCGGCATAGGAATCGAAGCCTTCAACCATGGCCAGGATGCGACGGTGGAAAAACACCAGCAGGCCGCCCACAAACAGCAGGCACCCAAACCACTGGCGTGGCGAAAAGTGTTCCTTGAAAAGAACCACGTTGATGACCAGGAACAGCACCACCGCGAGCTGTATGAGTACCTGCGCGCCTCCGGGAGTCATGCGCTCGACGGCGAGAACGTAGCAGGTGTAGTTACCCGCCAGAAACAGCCCGCACAACAACACCCAGCGCAGCGCCTTGCCGTTTTTAAGCACGGTTAGTTGCGGTGTCTGGCGGCGGCGGGCGAGGTAGGGCCACAGGAGCAGTCCGGAGATGGCAAAGCGATAAAAGTTCAGGGTGTAGGCATCGAGTTCCTGCAGTACCCCTTTGGCGGCGATGGGCAAAATACCCCACAATGTGCAGGTGACCAGCGTCAATAACAGACCGGTTTGCCAGCGTCCCGACGAGCGGTGCAGGCTGATCACAGCGATTTTTTGCCCATCGAGTGCAACAGTCCAGCAAGAAACAGCGCCGGTACGGCGAGCCTATACATTAAAGCGAAAGTGCACCACGTCGCCATCTCTGACGACGTATTCCTTGCCTTCCAGTCGCCACTTACCTGCGTCCTTGGCCCCCTGCTCGCCCTTGCAGGCGACAAAATCATCGAAGCCGATGACCTCGGCGCGAATAAATCCCTTCTCAAAATCGGTATGAATTTTACCCGCCGCCTGGGGAGCGGTGGCGCCCACGGGAATGGTCCAGGCGCGTACCTCCTTAACCCCCGCGGTAAAGTAGGTGTGCAGCCCCAACAGCTCGTAACCGGCGCGAATGACGCGATTCAATCCCGGTTCAGTCATGCCCATTTCCGCGAGAAATTCGGTCTTGTCAGTATCGTCCAGCTCGGCGATTTCCGCTTCCAGTTTATTGCAGATAGGTACCACCTGGGCGCCCTCCCGGTCCGCCAATTGGTGCACCGCCAGTAACAGCGGATTGTTATCAAAGCCATTTTCGTTCACGTTGGCGATGTACAGGGTGGGCTTGCAGGTGAGCAGGGTTAACTCCGCCAGACGCTGTTTTTCATCGCGGCTCAAACCGAGGCTGCGCACAGGTCTGGCTTCGTTTAATCCCGGCAGAATTTTTTCCAGCACGGCCTTTAGTGCCTGCGCGTCCTTATCGCCGCCCTTGGCCGCCTTGGTGGAGCGCAGCAGGGCGCGATCGACGGTCTCGAGGTCGGCGAGGGCGAGTTCGGTATTGATGACCTCTATATCTGCCAGCGGGTTGATCTGGTCGGCAACGTGAATCACATTGTCATCGACAAAGCAGCGTACCACGTGGGCGACGGCGTCGGTCTCGCGTATGTTCGCCAAAAACTGGTTGCCCAACCCCTCGCCCTTGGAGGCGCCCGCCACCAGTCCGGCAATGTCCACGAATTCCATGGTGGTGGGAATAATGCGCCCGGGTTTAACGATCGCCGCGAGTTGTTCGAGACGCGGGTCCGGCATGGGCACGATGCCGGTGTTCGGTTCAATGGTGCAGAACGGAAAATTTTCAGCGGCGATACCCGCCTTGGTGAGCGCATTAAACAGGGTGGATTTGCCGACATTGGGCAACCCGACGATACCGCACTTAAACCCCATCTCGATTCCTCAAAAAATTATTCGATTTCAGAGCGCCGTGCCGTTGGTATGCAATGCCTTCATGGCGCTGTTCCAGTTGCCGTTTACGGCGTCAGGCAGCACCTCTATGGCATGCGCGATACTGGTGTCGATGAGGAGCTGTTCTTCCCGCGGTGCTTTACGCAATACATAGGCCACCACATCGTTGGCCTGGCCGGGGTGGCCGATGCCAATACGCAGCCGCGCAAAGTCCCGTTGATTGCCGAGGGCGCCGATAATATCCCGCAGGCCGTTGTGGCCCCCGTGGCCGCCACCAATTTTCAGGCGCGCGGTGCCGGGTGGCAAATCCAACTCGTCGTGAGCCACCAGGATATTGCGCGCGGCGAGGCTGTAAAATTGCGCCAGCGGCGCAACCGCGCGACCGCTGTGATTCATAAACGTGTTGGGAATAAGCAAACGCAGTGCCCGCCCGCCGATGGTCAGCCGTGCTGTGGAACCGGAAAATTTGCTTTCTTGCCTTAGGTCGACACCAAAATGCCGGGCGAGCGCGGTGACAAAATCAGCCCCCGCATTGTGCCGTGTACGGTCGTATTGCGGGCCGGGATTACCCAGCCCAACAATAAGATCGATCGGTGCATCCAATGCAGGGGCCCGATGTGCTGCTTCGGTAATCAGTCCTCGTCGGCCTGCCCTTTAGCGTCTTCTTTATCACCTTCGTCAGCGGTACCTTCAGCTTCTGTTGGTTCCTCTTCCACGACGACTTTAGCCTTATGGATCGAGACTACCGGGAGGTCGTGATCTTCACCTTGCAACAGTGCCATGGCCTCCACACCGCTGGGCAGCTGGATATCCGAAATGTGAATAATGCCCCCCAGCTCGAGCGCGGCAATGTCCACTTCGATGTATTCGGGCAGATCGGCGGGCAAACATTGCACTTCGAGGTCGGTCATCAGGTGGGACACGATGCCCCCCTGTTGTTTGACCCCCACGGCCTTATCCTCGTTGAGAAAGTGCAGGGGAATCCGAGTGTGCAGTTTGGTGGCTTTGTCGACCCGCAAAAAATCCGCGTGCAGAATTTTCGGTTTGGCGGGGTGGCGCTGAACATCCTTGAGAATCACGTCCTGACCCTTGCCGTCCACGTTGAGCTTGATGATGTGGGAATAGAAGGCCTCGTTGTCCAGTGCGCGGGACAGCTCGTTGTGGGTCAGCGAAATGTTCTGAGGCGCCTTTTTGCCGCCGTAGACGATAGCGGGTACTTCGTTAGCTAAACGACGCAGGCGGCGGCTCGCACCTTTCCCTACGTCTTCGCGTGCCTTGGCATTCAGTGTGAAATCTACCATTGCCTTGACTCCTGTAAGTAAACCGCAATAACTCCTGCGACCAGAGTTGTTGCGTAGTTGTGGTTCCCTTGCGGGGTGTTATCCGGGCGGTGTTTACACAAACATCGCGCTGATGGATTCTTCGTTGCTGACCCGGCGCATGGCCTCGGCCAGCATTTTGCCCAGGCTCAGTTGGCGGATGCGCGAGCAGTTGGCGGCGTTCTCGCTGAGGGGAATGCTGTTGGTGACAACCAGTGCATCCAGGGCAGAATTGTTGATGTTGTCGATGGCGTTGCCGGACAGAACCGGGTGTGTACAGTACGCCACAACCTGTTTGGCGCCCCGCTCTTTAAGCGCGTCAGCAGCTTTGCACAGTGTGCCCGCGGTATCGACGATATCATCCACCAGCAGGCAGGTGCGCCCCTCGACCTCGCCGATAACATTCATCACCTGGGCCTGATTGGCTTCCGGGCGCCGCTTGTCGATAATAGCGAGGTCGCTGTTGAGCTCCTTGGCAATTGCTCGCGCCCGCACCACGCCGCCGATATCTGGCGACACCACCAGCAAATTTTCGTAGTGCTGTTTTTCGATATCCTCCAGCAACACCGGCGAGCCGTAGACGTTATCCACGGTGCAGTCGAAAAAGCCCTGAATTTGTTCGGCGTGCAGGTCTACGGTCAGAACCCGATTGACGCCTACATTGCTGATTATGTCTGCGACTACTTTGGCGCTAATGGGAACTCGCACCGAACGCACGCGCCGATCCTGGCGGGCATAACCAAAGTAGGGAATGACTGCGGTGATGCGGCTCGCGGAGGCGCGGCGCAGCGCATCGATCATGAGCACCAGTTCCATTAAATTACGGTTGGTAGGCGCACAGGTAGGCTGCACGACAAATACGTCTTTGCCGCGCACGTTCTCCAGCAATTCGATATTGATTTCACCATCGGAAAACAAACCGACCGCGGCGTTTCCCAGTGGCAGGCCAAGGTACCGGGTGATTTCTTTAGCGAGTTCCGGATTGGAATTTCCGGAAAAAACCATCAAATTTGCCACGGGCTAAATCCTGATATTGATCGCGACTGCTGGACGTTACGCTCGACTGGTGATGGCGACCGCTACGCGCATTTGGCTGGGGCGGGAGGACTCGAACCTCCGGATGACGGGATCAAAACCCGTTGCCTTAGCCACTTGGCGACGCCCCAAAAAATCCAATTTAAATCGTGCACTCTGTGGTGCTTATTCATGTTGGTACAGCGGCGACTGGTTGACGCCCCTGGCAATAAACCCGTCCCATGGCTCTGGTATTTGCGCAAGTACCGCCTGCGCCTGATCCTCGCGGTCAAATTTAGCAAACAGGCACGCACCAGTACCAGTCAGGCGCGCAGGCGCGTAGTGATCCAGCCATTGGCGAGCGGCTTTAACCTGCGGATAAAGCGCCTCCACCACCCCCTGACAGGAGTTGCTGGCGCCCTGCCCGATGCCACCCGGCTCAAGAAAGGCGCGTATTGTGATAGGCGAGGCGTTCCTTGTCAATTGTCGATGGCCGAATACGGCGGCGGTGGAGACCTGGCAATCCGGCACCAGCACCAGATACCAGGCGGGTGGCAGTGCGACGGATGTCAGGCGCTCGCCAATACCTTCGCCCCAGGCCGAGGTGCCGTGTAAAAACAGTGGCACGTCCGCCCCCAGGGGCAGGCCAATGGCGATCAGCTCGGCGCGGCTGAGCCCGAGCTGCCAGAGCCGATTGAGGCCAACCAGCGCCGTTGCGGCATCGCTGCTGCCGCCACCGAGACCAGCACCCAGGGGCAGGCGTTTATGCAACAGGATATGCGCGCCGCGGGTACACCCGGTGTGTTGCCGCAAGGCGCAGGCGGCGCGCCACACCAGGTTGTCCGCCTGCGGAATTTCCGGCGTGGCGGGCGTTAAGGTCAGGGACAGTTCAGCGGCGCTGTCAAACTCCAGCACGTCGCCAAAGTCGAGCAATTGAAACAGGGTTTGCAGTTCGTGATAGCCGTCCGTGCGGCGCCCCGTGATGTGTAAGAACAAATTCAGTTTGGCCGGTGCAGGCAGGGACTGGCGCACGGCTCAACGCTCCCCGGGGGGGCGGTTCCACGCCTTGATAACCAGCACGATGTGCAGTGGTTGTTCCGTTGGCGAGCGATAAGCAGCGCTAATTTTTCCCGGTAACAGCCCCAACTCGGTGTGTTGATAGCGACTAAACGTCAATTGCCAGTAGCCCTGCTCGAGTTGTTCCAGTAACTGATGTTGGTCGAGGCGCGAGCGGGTAACCGGCAAGAGCGCACTGGGAATACCTTTTACCCAGTAGCCCAGATGTTGCACGGGCAGCGCCCATCCGAACAAGGTTTGACTGAGATCCGCCGCGGAGTTTGAGGTTATATCGTCCTTGTCTGCCTGGCTTAACACGGCCATATTCTGACCGCCATAAATACGCGTGGTGCCGGCGCCAAAGGGTCCACTCAGGTGGACATCAAAATCAGCGTTGTGTTGTTGCCAGTTAATCCAGGCGCTGCCGTTATCGCGAGCGGTGCGATAGCCCATTTTGCCAATCAGTTGCCACTCTTGCAGGGCGAGCATGTCGGCGTGATGGGTGCGCCATTGCACGCTATTGGAAATCGGTTGCGCAACGCAGCCAGCCAGGGCGACGAGCAGCAGACACAGGGATACGCGGTTAATCATGATCTATAACTCAACGTCGAGGCGTTGCAGAGCTTCGAGTAACACCGGATCGTCGGGGTTGCTTTCAAGCGCTTTGCCCCATACTTGCCTGGCTTCTTCCCGATTGCCCAATATCCACAGGACTTCGCCGAGATGTGCCGCGATTTCCGCGTCCGGAAAAAGAGTCATGGCCTGACGCAACTGCTGTAATGCTTCCTGGTGGCGGCCCTGTCGATAGAGTACCCAGCCGAGGCTGTCGATGGTGGCAGCGTCGTTGGGGTTTAGTTTGAGCGCCTGTTCAATCAACTGTTGTGCTTCCACGTGGCGATCAGTGTGGTTCGTCAGGGTGTAACCGAGGGCGTTCAGCGCTGCGGCGTTGTTGGGATCGCTGGCGAGAATCGCACGCAGGTCCTGTTCGGCGCCAGCAACATCCCCGCGTTTTTCGCTGGTCAGGGAGCGGGTGTAGAGCAATTCGATGTCGCCCGGATAGATTGTCAGCGCGTCCCCCAGCAAATCGAAAGCGTCGTCGTACAGGCGTTGGCGCATCAATAATTCCGCTTCGATCTGGTAAATACGCACCGACTGTTCCGGGTTTTCGCCGCGTAATTTGTGCAGGTACAGTTGTGCCGCGGGCCGTTGCCCCTGCTCGGTCAGTAACTGTGCGAGGCGTGCGGCCGCCGGTAGAAAACTGCGGCCCTGGCGTACCCTGTTGTAGTGAACCAGAGCATCTTCCAGGCGTTGATCTTCCTCGGCCATCAGGGCGAGCTGGAAGTGGGCGTCGGAAGTGCGTTGTCGGTGGTCGATCATATCCTGATAAATTTGTATGGCTTCGGCGCGCAAGCCCTGCTCCCGGTTCACACCCGCCAGCGCAAATTGCAGATTGGCATCATCGCGATGTTGTGCGGCGAGGCTGCTCATGTACTGCCGGGCCAGCGTTAAATCCGTTTCCGCGACCAGACGAATTTGTTGCAAACGCAATTTCTTGCTGTCCGGGTTGTGTTTTAGCGCGGCGCCGACGAATTTAATCGCAGCGTCGAGTTGCTTGTCCTGATACAGCAGTTGCGTATAGAGAATGGCGCTTTGCTCATCGTCGGGAGCGCGCGTCACCAGCCGCCGCCCATCCAGCAGGGCTTCCTGGAGTTGGTCCTGCTGACGCAGCAGGAGGATTTTGCCAAACAACAGGTCGATGGCGCCGCGAGCCCGCGGGCTGCCGGGTTTTGCTTGTGCGTAGTCCGTTTCCGCGCGGCGGTAGCGCTCCAGTAAATTGTCGCGCATTTGCTCGGAGACATCTTTTCCGTAGGCGGCCAGGGACCTTATGGGCTCGCCGTCTTGCAGCTCCAGCAGGTACTCGGCATGGGTAAACGCAGTTAATAAATCGCCGCTGTTTGCCAGGGCGTAGAGGGCCAGGCGATGGGCGTCACTATTTTCCGGCTCCAGTTCGACCCACAATGTGCTCATGGCCAGCACCGCGTTCTGCTGGTTCAGGTAATTGGCGATCGTTGCGGCACGTGCGGCGACACCCGGGTCGCGGGTCAGATTGGCCTGCGCGACATATTTATCCAGAGAAAGCGATAATTGGCCCCGGTTGCCTGCGAATTCGGCTACCAACAGCTCGTAAAACGTTTGTGTTGGGAACGGGCGAGCGGGATAATTGTTCCGCTCGACGACAGTTGCATCCGACGCTGTCGGCTCAGTGCCGAACTCGGCGGAAGGTTGAACACCTGCGCAGGCAGATATCAACAGCGCTAGTATCGGTCCGGTTAACGACGCGACGTGGTGAAAAAAGGCCTTGCTCATTGCGACATACGTTTCCTGCTGGTGGAGTCCATTGTACCAATAATGCCTATGACAGTTATTGCCATATTTGTTTCATTCCCGTGTCACGCAGGGATGTGATGCCGGTGTTTGTGGTGAAAAATCGGACTGCCCCATGACGCTGCATATACTCGGCATTAATCACCGCACGGCGCCGCTGGAGATTCGCGAAAAAGTCGCGTTTGCGCCGGAACAGATGGTGGCCGCCCTGGAACAGGCCCGGGCGCAAACCGGTGTCGAGGAAATCGCTATCCTGTCGACCTGTAACCGCACCGAGTTGTACGCCAGTGGCGGCACCACTGGTACCGAGCCGCTGCTACAGTGGTTGAGTGATTACCATTCACTGTCTGGCGCTGAGCTGGCTGGCAGTTGCTATCACTACACCGAGGCGCCGGCGGTGGCGCATATGATGAAAGTTGCCAGCGGACTCGATTCCATGGTTCTCGGTGAGCCGCAGATTCTCGGGCAGATCAAATCCGCCTACGCGGTGGCGCAGCAGGCGGGTACGGTGTCGGTGGCCCTCAATCAGGTTTTTCAACACGTCTTTAACGCCGCGAAACGGGTGCGCAGCGAGACCGCGATCGGCCAGAACCCGGTGTCGGTTGCCTACGCCGCGGTGCGGCTTGCGCAACAGATTTTTTCGGATATGGGCGCGGTGCATGCACTGCTGATTGGTGCCGGTGAAACCGTGGAACTGCTCGCTCGCCATTTGCACGAACAGCGGATTGGTAGTATCACTGTCGCCAATCGTACGCTACGCCACGCTCGGGAACTGGCGCAAGCCTACGGTGCGGAGGCCATTTTGTTATCGGACATTCCCGAACACCTGCACCGCGCCGACATTCTGATTTCCTCGACGGCCAGTCAATTACCGGTACTGGGCAAGGGCGCGGTGGAGTCGGCGCTCAAGCAGCGTCGCCACCGGCCGATGTTTATGCTGGACATTGCCGTGCCGCGGGATATCGAGCCGGAAGTCGCCAATCTGGATGACGTCTATCTGTACACGGTGGACGATCTCAAAACTGTGGTGGAAGAAAATTTGCGCGGTCGTCAGGACGCCGCCGATCGCGCCCACGGCATCATTGAGGAATGTTTACAGGCCTGGCAAAAACAGTGGCGGTTGCAGGCCGCCGTGGGCACCATTCGGGCATTTCGCAACAGCGTCGAGGAAGTGCGCGACGCGGAGCTGGACCGAGCCTTGCAAGCCCTCGCCCAGGGGCAGCCAGTGGAGGCTGTGGTGCGTTCCCTGGCCCATAGTCTGACCAACAAACTGCTACACACGCCGACCTTGGGGCTAAAACGCGCCGGCGAAGAAGGCCGGAGCGAACAGCTCCAGTTGGCGCGGGAGCTATTTGACTTACCCGAACTGGACGACGACGGAAGGTCTTGATGAAACGCTCCCTGCTGGACAAGCTCGATCATTTGATGGAGCGCTACGAAGAGGTCAGCGCGCTGTTGAGCGACGCCGATGTAATTGCCAGGCAGGAGCGCTTTCGAGCGTTGTCCCGGGAATATGCGGAGCTCGACCCGGTCGCCAAAACTTACGGGGAATACCGGGCGGCCGACGCGACCATCGAGCAGTCCAGGGAGTTGTTGCAGGACGCCGATCCCGAAATGCGCGAGATGGCCCGCGACGAGTTAAAGAAAGCGGAGCAGTCCCGTCAGGAGCTGGAGCAGGCGCTACAGATTCTGCTGTTGCCCAGCGATCCCAACGACGACAACAATGTTTTCCTGGAAATTCGCGCGGGAACCGGCGGTGATGAAGCGGCTATTTTTGCCGGTGATCTGTTTCGCATGTACACGCGCTACGCGGAATCCCGCGGCTGGCGGGTGGAATTGATTAGCGAACGTCACGGGGAACACGGCGGGTTCAGGGAGGTTATTGTGCGGGTGGTGGGCGAGAGGGTGTATTCCCAGCTAAAGTTTGAATCGGGAACCCATCGGGTACAGCGGGTGCCGGAGACGGAATCCCAGGGCCGCGTACATACATCCGCCTGCACGGTGGCGATCATGCCCGAAGTGGCCGAGGTCGATTTACTCGAAATCAACCCGGCGGAACTGCGTATCGACACGTTTCGTTCATCGGGTGCGGGGGGGCAGCATGTGAATACCACGGATTCAGCGGTGCGCATAACGCATTTGCCCACGGGTATAGTCTCCGAGTGTCAGGACGAGCGCTCCCAGCATAAGAACAAGGCCAAGGCGATGGCGTTGCTGCGCGCCCGAATGCTGTCTGCCATGCAGGAAAAACAGGCATCGGAGCAATCGGCGTTGCGCCGTAGCCTGGTCGGTAGTGGGGATCGCTCCGAGCGCATTCGCACCTATAATTTTCCGCAGGGCCGTCTCACCGATCACCGCATTAATCTCACCCTGTACAAGCTCGAGTATATTGTCGAAGGTCATCTGGACGAAGTAATTCAACCCCTGATCAACGAATACCAGACCGAACAGCTGGCCGCCATGGGGGCGTAACCCGGGTGGTTATTGTTGCGTTACTAACATCGGATTGCACCGCTACCTGTGTCGACGGTCGCTGATCTGTTACGTGCGAGCGCCGCGCTCGAAGGGGTGAGCGACTCGCCGCGCCTCGATGTCGAAGTACTACTGTGCCATGTGTTAAACCAACCGCGCAGCTATCTGTATACCTGGCCGGAGCGCGTTGTCGACGACGGGCAACGGGATCGATTTCAGGCCTTGCTGCAACGGCGCGCGCATGGCGAACCGGTTGCCCATCTGACCGGGGTGAAAGAATTCTGGTCGCTGCCTTTACAGGTCGATGCCAGCACGTTGATTCCCCGACCGGAAACCGAATTATTGGTACAACTCGTCCTCGATTTGCCATCGCTGGAAGAGTCCTCAGTACTGGATTTGGGGACCGGCTGCGGCGCGATTGCACTGGCGTTAGCCCACGAACGGCCGAGCTGGCGTGTGACAGGGGTCGACACCGTAGCAAATGCGGTACAGTTAGCGGAGCAAAACCGTCGCCGTCTGGGGCTCGACAACGCTGTTTTTTTCGCCAGTAACTGGTTCGAGAATATCCCCGCCCAGTTGTTTAACGTTGTGGTCAGCAACCCCCCGTATATTTCAGCCACGGACGCCCATCTGGGTGAGGGGGATGTGCGCTTTGAACCCAGAACCGCGCTGGTGGCTGACGATAACGGTTACGCCGCTATTCGACACATTATTGATACCGCTCGAAACTGGTTAGTGGCTGACGGCTGGCTGTTAATCGAGCACGGGTTTGACCAGGGGCAGACGGTGCGGGAGCAATTGCGAGCGAGCGGTTACCGCCATATTGTCACTGCGACGGATCTGGCGGGCGTGGAGCGGGTGACGCGGGGCTGCCTGTGAAGCAGGCGGCTCCATTGCCAGCGGTTATCCAGTGTGTTGGACAAGCGGTGTCTAAACCGGCAGCAATCCAGTGTGCGTTTAAATTGATGCATGCGGGGCAGGTATGGCAACCCCGCGTGCATCAATTGCGATTTAACCGCGCATGCCCACCTGTTGGGCGGCCGGGTGCAGGCTGGCCTGCGCACTGGGTCGTTGGCCCATGCGCGCAAACCAGGCCGTCAGGTTTTTTAAATTGGCAGGTATTGGCTGCCCCACCCCCTGCGCGAAGTCCAGGCAACAGTACAGCACAAGATCGGCGATACCGATGCGGTCGCCGCCCACGAAATCGCGGCCGGCCATTAATCCGTCCAGCCATTCCATCTGGCCTTTGGCCTTGGTTTTAAGTCCCTCCGCGGCTTCCGGAATGCAGAACATGCGGTCCTTGAATAACTCATAACCTTCCGCATAGCGAAAGCCATTGTAAATATTTTCCGTGATGTTGAGTTCCACACGACGTTGCCACATCCGGGCGTTGGCCCGCTCCTCGGCGGTGCTGCCGATCAGTGCCGGTGTTGGGTGTTGTTCCTCCAGATATTCGCAGATTACCGTAGTTTCGGCGATCACGGTGCCGTCGTCGAGTTCGAGGGCTGGCATCTGCGCGCCCGGGTTTTTCGCGGTGTAGGCAGCGCCGCGGTTTTCTCCGGCCAGCAGGTCGATTTCTTCGCTGGGCAACGTGATACCTTTTTCGGCCATAAACATGCGCACCATTCTGGGGTTGGGTCCAAATGAATTGATGAGTTTCACAGTAGGGATGCTCCGGTTGGTTGTCGATGATCGGGTTGGTTGAAGTTATTGCCCGTCGGGTTGTGACGGGATGGTTGAGGTAAATAAAGTTGGTTAGATGCCGCTGGCTTTCAGGGCAGCGTCGCCGGCGCCCTGCAGGGGACCCAGGGGATTCTTGCGGGTTTCCTCGCCGCTAATCAGAGGTGATCCACTCCACACCTTGTATACGGCTACGTCGTCGACCATGACGATTAAGGCGTTGAAAAACCACCCAGTGTCCACTGTTTTTCGTTTAAATGTCATCAGGTCCAGCATCACGTTGCCGACCCGTTTACTTTTCGCGTTGCCCGGAGTGGCTTCGTAGGCGAGACAGCGCTCCCGGGCTTTGAGGCAAAAATCGACCCCGGGATCCAGATCTTCCTGTTTAATGGAATTATTGGGCATAAAGCGTTGAATGACGTCCAGATACGAAAGAATTTTCACGTTGGGGGTGCTGTAGGGGTCATACCCGAGGGCTTTCAGGTCCTCCTTGGTGGTTTCGTAGGGAATAATTTTTTCATAAGCGGTCATGGCTTCCTCAAAGGAATCCCATGGGGAGCGCATGGTGCGCTCAGAGCGGGGTAGTGCGTTGCTACAGGCCGACAGCGAAATATGCAGGGCCGCCAGAAGAGCCACGCCGATGATCATCCTCGGAGACATAAACACAGTGCACGCTGAAAAATTAATGAACTTCATGGTAATACGGCCGCCAGTGGTTGGCAAACATCGGAAGGAAGCGTGAATGTAAGATGGAAAATGACGTCCGCTGGCTCCGTGTGCGTCAGGCGGCGAGGCCGTAGGTTTTTGCCGCCTGCAATAGCAATACCCGGTCCTTTGGA
Organism: Gammaproteobacteria bacterium; assembly: GCA_038106145.1. GTDB lineage: Bacteria > Pseudomonadota > Gammaproteobacteria > Pseudomonadales > Porticoccaceae > JBFJKD01. The sequence continues at coordinate 73,018 of JAYODD010000001.1, forward strand.
TCCAAGGCGAGAATTTGACAACCTATCAATTGTTGTCCCGAGGGTTGCATCTTTAGTTGCCAGGCAATACGTACGCCAAGCTGAATAATCACCTCGCCCTTGCGCGGGTGGGGCAAGTTAATAGATATCAGCCTGCGCTCCTCCCGATTAAAGGCGCGATTGGCAAACAGCATAATACCGCCCGTGGAAATATCGCCGACATAACCGATATTGGTTTGGGTTTCCACGTCAAACACCCTGGCCAGGGCCAGGAACGCGGAGCGCGGGGTGCGGCGTTTGTTAACCACGGTTTGAATCTCTGTAACTTATGGTGAAAAAGTAACCCCGGATCATAGCTAACCCGGTGTGGCCTGCCAAGGGAGTTTAGTCCAGGTTCGCGCCATCAGCCCCCGGGTTCCGGTGTCAGATTAAGTGCCAGTCGCGAGGTTCTATAAACCCGGGCGGCTGACAGCAAGGCAATCAGGATAAGCGCGGTCACGGTGCCCGCCCAGAACCCTTCCACGCCCCAGGCCGGACCCCACCAGTCGGTGAGGGCGAGGGAGTAGCCGAGGGGAAAACCGACGCCCCAATAGCCAAGCAGGGTCAATAGCGCCGGGAAACGGGTGTCCTTGTAGCCGCGCAATGCGCCATTGGCGGCCACATTAATGGCGTCGAATATTCGAAATCCCGCAGCGTAGATTAACAGGTTCGCCGCCAGTATTTGCACCTCCCGGTCCGGACTGTAGAGGCTGGCGATGGGGGTACGCAGGCCGATGACAAAAATCGCTTGTAACAGGGCGATAGTTCCGGTTAGCGCGAGTCCGGTGAGGCACAGTTTGCGCGCCGCCGAGGGTTGGTGATGTCCGAGTTCGTGGGCGGCGAGAACCGACATTGCCTGGGCAATGCCCAGGGGGATCATATACATCACCCAGTCAAGGGACAGGGCGATGGCATGGCCACCCACCTCGGTAGCGCCCAGGTGGACGATCAACAGCGGGATCAGCAGAAAAAACCCACCTTCGGCGAGCAGGGTTGCGCCGATCGGTACACCCACTTTCAGGGTTTCACAAATCATGGCCCGGTCCGGCGGGTGCCAGCGCGCGAGTAGCTGAAACGACGTCAGGGTGCGTGCTACCCGGGCATAGGCGAACTCGCCACACACGATTATCAGGGCGACGATCAGAGTAGCCCATCCGCACCCGGCGCCGCCCAATGCGGGAAAACCCCAGTAACCAAAAACCAGGGCGATATCGAGAAAGATATTGAAGAAAAATCCCATGATGTTCAGCACCATGGCTGGTCGCGCCTTACCCAAACCTTCAAAGGTGGTACGCACCGTCAGCATTATCGGCAGCAGCAGGGCGGTGCCCAACATGGGATAGAGGTACTGCTCACATATGGTGGTGATATTTTGCGACGACGTGAGCCCGGGGAGCAGGGCCAGGGCCACCGCCAGGAATACCACGCTGCCCAACCCTAGCGGCAGCCCCAGCCATAGACAGCTGTGCATTTGCCGGGGAATGTCGTCAAATTTGGCGGCGCCAAACAGCTGACCCACCAGCGGCCCATTTGCCAGGATAATGCCCACCACGAGCATAATGGCGAGATTGAACAGCGAACTACCCAGGGTGACACCGGCGAGATCTTCTGCGCTCAGGCGGCCGGCGACAATGATGTCGGTTACACTCATACCGACAATCGCCAATTGCCCCACGGTGATGGGCAGGGCCAGGCGCAACAGGCGTTTGCTATCGGCGATGAAAGTTGCGGTGCCAACGGTGCTGTTAGCCATGGTGCGATCTGACCGTCCGCGGTGGGTGGGGAATGGTGTAATGCGTCAGTACGGGTAAAGATGACTGCGTTGGTTACCTGTCGAGCGACGGGTCATACGGCTGGCGGTCGGTCGTCAGGTTGCATACCCGGAAACGTTAGCTAGTATAGGGCATTGGGGGAAAGTGTGATGGCCGAAAACGGTTTTTCTGCAATGATTATTTTGGGCAACCTGCTCGCGGGCGTTTTTTTGCTGGCCATTGGCGCGGCGATTATTGTGGTTGTGGCGATGTATATCGCGGATGTGCGCCAGACCCAGCATGCTATTCGACGCAATTATCCGGTGATCGGACGTTTTCGCTATTGGTTTGAACATTTGGGCGAATTTTTTCGCCAGTATTTCTTTTCCATGGATCGCGAGGAAATGCCGTTTAATCGGGCCCAACGTTCCTGGGTCTATCGCGCCGCAAAAAATATCGACAGCACGATAGCGTTTGGCTCGACACAGAATTTGTCAGCGCCCGGCACGGTCCTTTTTGCCAGTCATCCTTTCCCCACCCTGTACACGGATTCGGTGGCGCCGGTGGGCGTTACCATCGGTGTGGGTTGTCGCACGCCCTATAACGCCCCCAGTTTTTTTAACATCTCGGCAATGAGTTACGGTGCATTGTCCCAACCGGCGGTGCGCGCACTGTCCCGCGGCGCGGCATTGGGGGGCTGTTGGCTGAATACCGGCGAGGGCGGCCTCGCGCCCTATCACCTGGAAGGCGGGTGCGATTTGGTATTTCAAATAGGTACGGCCAAATACGGTGTGCGCAACGAGGCCGGCGAACTGGACGACGACAAACTGTTGAAACTGGCGGCCATCGAGCAGGTCAAAATGTTTGAAATTAAAATCAGTCAGGGTGCCAAGCCGGGCAAGGGCGGAATACTACCCGCGATCAAGGTCACCGAAGAAATTGCCGCCATTCGTGGTATTCCCGCCGGCAAGGATTCAATCAGTCCCAATGGCCATGCCGATATCCGCAACGTGGACCAGCTTTTGGACAAAATAATCCACATTCGCGAACTGACCGGCAAGCCGGTCGGATTTAAGATAGTCGATGGCGGTTCCGATTTTTTTGACCAGTTGTGTGTGGCCATTCAGCAGCGTGGCATCGAATCGGGCGCGCCGGATTTTATTACACTTGACAGCGGTGATGGTGGCTCCGGCGCTGCGCCGCAAAGTCTGATGGATAACGCGGGACTGACCATCCGCGAAAGTTTGCCGCGGCTGGTTGATACGCTGACCCGTTACGGGTTGCGCGAGCGCATCAAAGTGGTTGCCGCCGGGAAACTGGTAACACCCATGGCGGTGGCATGGGCGCTGTGTGTAGGCGCTGATTTTGTGGTATCCGCCCGCGGTTTTATGTTTGCGTTGGGTTGCGTGCAGTCGCTGCGCTGCAACAAAAATACCTGTCCCACTGGCGTCACCACCCACGATCCCGATTTGCAGGTTGGTCTCGACCCGGCGGACAAGGGGGTGCGCGTTGCTCAATATATTGCCAATATGGTGAAGGAGGTGGGTGTCATTGCCCATTCCTGTGGGGTAAATGAGCCAAGACAGTTGAATAGAAGCCACGCCCGCGTGGTTCTGGACAGTGGTCACTCGATGTTATTGAGAGACTATTATGCTCAGGATCCGGCGCTCGCCGCCGTTCCCGCCGAAACGCTGAAGATCTGAGCAGGTGCCTGCCCCGGAGTGTGCCCCCATCCGGTTGCCCGGTCGGGAATTATTCTGTGGATCGCCGTTCTAACCTGTCGGGCTTTTCCACCCGCATGGTGGCTTGCCGATGATCATCGAATAAGTATGGCCAGCTTTCGCTACCGTTGCCGGCCGCCACCCACCACCAGCCGCTACTAAAAGGATTCTGGTTATGCATACTCTGGTTGCAAACTACACTCGCCTGCACCACTCGGTTTTCGATCGACTACAACACATAGATGGCGTTGCGCCGCTACTGTTGCGGCTTTATCTGGCGCCGATCATGATCGGCGCGGGCCTGCATAAATTTAACAATTTTGAGGATATGGTCGCCTGGTTTGGAAACCCGGACTGGGGGCTGGGATTACCGTTGCCCGCGCTGATGGTGTTTTTAGCGGCATGTGCCGAGTTTTTCGGTGGCTTTGCGCTGTTGATTGGTTTTGCCGTGCGCTGGTTCGCCGTGCCACTGCTGATCTCCATGGCGGTCGCCGCGGGCACCGTGCATTGGCAGCACGGCTGGTTTGCCATAGCGCCCGGTGATCCGGATACCAGTACCGCCAAGGTGCTGGCCATGGTTGGTATCGGCGGCGCTGAAAACAGTCTCGAAAACAGTCGAGAGGTGGGGAAGCGGCTTAGCGCTGCGCGAAGTTTACTCAAGCAACATGGCAACTACGGCTGGCTGACGGAGAAGGGGTCCTTCGTGGTACTGAATAACGGTATAGAGTTTGCCGCGACTTATTTCGTGATGTTGCTGAGTCTTTTATTCACCGACGCCGGGCGTTATGTCAGCTTGGACTACTGGCTTGCCCGCTGGTGTTGGCGCGGTGTAACCCGCTGAATTGCGACACGGGGGCCAGGGCGAGGGAGAACCGGCGGAACGTGTTACAATCGGCGGCCATTTTATCAGCGAAGTGATTTTCGCGGTAGCCGCCAGAAGACACTATGAGTGAAAACCAGCAAGTAACCGGAACCTCCCAGCCCCAGAAGAAAACGCGCAGGCGTGGCCGGAGGCGGGATAAACAGAGCATCGGCAGCACAAATACTAAGCAGGAGTGGGGCCTCGAGCAGTTTCCGGTGCCGGAACGACCCGGCAAGGTCCGGTTTCACGATCTCGATATAGCGATTGCGATCATGCACGCCATCGCGGATTTGGGCTTCGAGTACGCGTCACCTATTCAGGCACAGTCGCTACCGTTCACGCTGCGTGGTCACGACGTCGTGGGCAAGGCGCAAACTGGCACCGGTAAAACAGCCGCTTTTCTAATTACCATAATCGAAGACCTGCTAAAAAATCCCGTGGCGGAAGATCAGCGCTATGCGGGGGAAGCGCGCACCCTGATCATAGCGCCCACCCGCGAACTGGTCATGCAGATCGCAGAGGATGCGCGGGCGCTGACCAAATACACGGACCTGAAAGTGCACACGTTAGTAGGCGGCATGGATTACGACAAACAACGTCGTCATCTACAGGAAAATTTATGCGATATTCTGGTCGCCACGCCGGGGCGCCTGCTGGATTTTAGCGGTAGCGGTTATGTGTATCTCGATCAGGTCGAAATATTGGTGATCGACGAAGCGGATCGCATGCTCGACATGGGGTTTATTCCCCAGGTGCGGCGTATCGTGCGTCAGGTGCCCGACAGGGAGCACCGCCAGACATTGTTTTTTTCCGCTACCTTCACGCCGGAAGTGGAAAATCTGGTGCAGCAATGGACATTCAATCCGACCCATATCGAAATCGAGCCGGAGCAGGTTGCTACCGACACCGTCACGCAAAAAATCTATATCACCGAGACGCGCGCCAAGCTCAATTTGTTGCTCAATATTTTACGCAGCGACGCAGTGGAAAACGCTATTGTTTTCGCTAACCGCCGCGACCAGTGCCGACGATTGCAGGAACGCCTGGCCAAAGCTGGCTTCGCCTGCGGACTGCTCTCGGGTGAGGTAGCACAGAACAAGCGCGTGAAAACCCTGGACGACTTCAAATCGGGCAGAATTAAAGTGCTGGTGGCGACGGATGTGGCGGGCCGGGGTATTCACATCGATGGCGTCAGTCATGTGATCAATTTCACCCTGCCGGAAGAGCCCGAGGACTATGTTCATCGCATTGGCCGCACCGGCCGCGCTGGAAAAATGGGGACTTCTATCAGTTTTGCCTGCGAGGATGACGCCTTTCTGCTGGAACCGATTGAAAAAATGCTGGGGAAAAAACTCGATTGCGAGCAGCCTCCTCAGGAGCTAAATATGCCCTAACGAGCGGCGCCCATTGTATAAATCGGGTGTGTGGCAAGCCCGCACATTCGTAATTCAGACCAAGCGATGCCTGTAAAGCCCTCGAAAAATATCAGGCTTGATATTTCCACTTTGTCATTTTTATCGATTCGCGCAATTCTTTAAAGTTGCCTGCCGCGACGGCGGAGATTGTGGTACAGGTTTTCGCAAAGAGCATTAAAACAATATGTTGTGATGGGAGCGGTGAAGTGCACATTTGCCTTTCCCATGCTTCCGTACTAGCATCGGGCTGATGAGTCATGGAGGTGATACACATGAAAAAAATGATAAAAATAGTGACCGGCGTGGTGCTGCTGTTTGCGATTCTGCTGGGAGTTGCCCTCGTTTATCTCGATAGCGGAATAAAAAAGGCGGTGGAAACATTCGGCCCGCAGTATACAAAAACCGAAGTCCAGTTGCAGCGCGCCACCATCGCACCCTGGTCCGGCAGGGGAAGCTTGCGCGGCCTGGTGGTGGGGAACCCGGACGGCTTTAGCGGCGCGAAAGCTTTTTCCGTGGACGAAATTTCCGTGGCCATTGACGTCGATACGCTGAACAGCAATCCGTTGGTAATTGAAAGTATCAGGATTGTGGCGCCGCAAGTGACTTACGAACAGGCGGGCAAACGCAACAATCTACAACAGTTGCAACGCAATATAGAACGCTCCCTGACGGGAAGTTCGGTTTCCAGTCGTGCGGATGTAGACGACAGTGCGGACGAGCAAAAGCTGGTTATCAAAAAACTCTTGATAAGTGGGGGCCGGATTCATTACCGCAACGCGTTATTAGGTGATAACACGGTGGATGTTGCCCTACCTCAAATTCGCCTATCCGGAATCGGAGAGAAAACCGGCGGAGTGACCGGCGCTGAGTTAGCACAACAGCTACTGAAGGCGATCAATAGAAGTACGATCTCGGCGATTCAGGACGCGGATGCGGTACAGGCCCTGAGTGGGCAAATGGAGGAGCGCCTGAACGCCGAAAAAACCCGGTTTGAAGAATCTTTGGATGGCTTCAAAGGGTTGTTGAGCAGGTAAAGTCCGCCTCTGATGGAAGTGATGCGGTGGCGGGACGTTCCTGTGGACGCCACCTCGGCAGTAGATAAAAAACGTATTCGCGCCGTGCGAAAATTTTCCCCCTAGCGGTTGTAAAATCCCTTGCCTTCCTTGGCTAGTTGCACAAGCAGCGGTGCCGGTTGCCAGTAGTGGTCACCCCATTGTCTGGCGTATTTTTCGTACGCGTCGCAAATTTTTTGCAGACCAATTTGATCCGCCCAAAACATCGGGCCACCTTTGTAGGCGGGGAAACCATAGCCGTTTATCCAGATAATATCGATATCCAGAGGGCGCGCTGCGATACCCTCGGCGAGGATTTTTGCGCCCTCGTTGATCATGGGGTAGAGGCAGCGTTCGAGGATCTCCTGATCGGAAATTTTGCGTTGTTCGATGCCTGCCTGTGTCGCGCACTGGGCGATTAATTTCGCCACTTCCGGATCCGCAACTGGTGTGCGACCGTCTGTGTACTGGTAAATACCCGCGCGGGTTTTCTGCCCGTGGCGCCCCATCTCAACCACCTTGTCGATCCATAGCGAGTCGCGTTTTTCGACCTTGCCCGCTTTGCGTCGCTCCTCTCTTACCTTGTAGCCCACATCGAGACCGGCCATATCCGCCATCGCGAACGGCCCCATGGGAAAGCCGAAATCGAATAACACTTTGTCCACCTGTTCCGGGGTTGCGCCTTCTTCCACCAGAAAGGCCGATTCCCGAGTGCGCTGATGTAGCATGCGATTGCCGACAAATCCGTCACAGACGCCCACCAGGACGCCGATTTTGCCGATACTTGAGGAGAGATCCATCACCGTGGCAATTACATCATCAGCGGTTTTTTCGCCGCGCACATTTTCCAGCAGGCGCATGACGTTGGCGGGGCTGAAAAAGTGCATGCCCACAACATCCTGTGGGCGCTGGGTAACTCCAGCGATTTCATTCACGTCGAGGGTCGAAGTATTGGTGGCTAAAATAGCGCCCGGTTTACAGATTTGATCGAGAGTTTTGAAAACTTCTTTTTTTACGTCCATATTTTCAAACACGGCTTCGATAACAATATCCACGTCCTTGATGTCTGAGTAGGCAATAGTTGGCTCAATAAGCGCCATGCGTTTTTCCACATCGTCAGCTGTTATCCGTCCCTTTTTTGCCGTGTTTTCGTAGTTGCCGCGAATTACCGCGAGACCTTTGTCGAGTACCTCCTGGTTTAGTTCCAGTAATTTCACTGGAATACCAGCATTGGCAAATGCCATGGCGATGCCACCGCCCATGGTGCCTGCGCCAATGACAGCCGCGCGGTTAATTTCTCGCCGCGGTGTGTCTTTTGCCAGCCCCGGAATTTTCGCCACCTCCCGCTCGGCGAAAAAAACATGACGCTGCGCCAGCGATTCGCTGGACGCCATTAACTCCATAAATAGCTGTCCTTCACGCCGCATACCCTCAGCGAAGGGTAACTCCACCGCTGCCTGAACCGACTTGATAATATGAAATGGTGCTTTGTAGCCGCGCATTTTTTTACTGATATTGCGTGCGTATTCCGCAAAATAATCCGGTTTTGCCACCGGTTGTGGCATATCGCGAATATTGCGCGGCCCTTGACCTGCGGCGAGTAATTTCTCCGCATAGGCGATAGCGCCCGTTTGTAAATCTCCCTCGATAATCGTATCGATAATGCCGAGGGACAGGGCGCGCGCCGCTGGTATGTGGTTGCCCTGCACGATCATATCGAGCGCTGGCTCTACCCCAATCAGCCGCGGTAAGCGTTGTGTGCCACCGGCCCCCGGCAGTAATCCGAGATGAACTTCGGGCAGACCGACCCGGGCGCTGGCAACTGCGACCCGGTAGTGGCAGCCCAGCGCGACTTCCAGTCCGCCGCCCAATGCCGTCCCGTGAATGGCGGCGATCACGGGTTTGCTGGAGTCTTCCATTTGTTGCAGTAACTGATTCAGGTCGGGGGCGGCGAGGGGTTTACCAAATTCGCGAATATCGGCGCCAGCGATAAATGTGCGGCCTTCACAGATTAACACCAGCGCCTTGATCCCATCGTCCGCAAGACCGCGGTCGAATGCATCCACGAGCCCCTGGCGTACCGATTGTCCCAGTGCGTTTACTGGGGGGTTATTGACTGCGATCAGGCCGATGGACCCTTGCGCATTGAAGCTTACCGTGCTGGGCATATAAGTTCCCCGTTAACGCTGAATTTTATGGTCAGGTAATTAATTTTGGCATGACCGCAGTCGGTTAATAGCCTGGAGGCAATCGGTACAACGGCTATCTACGTATTTTTTAACGCTGCGATGTAATCGCTGGCCGCGCCATGTTGAGCAATAATGTCACACAATGGCTTTCCTTCGGGCCCCGGCGCATTGATGTCGCGTCCGGCGGCAACAAAATACCGTACAAAAGCGGCAAAGTTTTCTGCAATCATGCCCCGGTACGCTCTCTCAAGTACGTGGTAATCGGCGTTGATACCGACGGGTGGGACCAGAGCGAGAAACGATTTTATACGCTCGTCGCTGAAGGACTCGCCCGTGATTTTTTGCTTGTCCTTGCTTTTATCTATTGCCGCCTTGTCGTTTGCGAGCGCCATCCACGATTCCTTACAATAAGGCATTGAGTTTGCTTAATACCATGTCGTTAACCTGTTGGGGGTTTGCCTGACCCCTGGATAACTTCATAACCTGCCCGACGAAATAACCGAGCATTTTGGGCCGTTTACTGGCATCGGCTTTGATGTAATTGGCGATTTGTTGTGCATTGTCGGCGATCACCTGCTCCACCAGCGTGGCAATGGTGTCGCTATCGGACATCTGCTGGAAGCCGCGGGCCGCGATAACGGCGTCGCAATCCCCCTCGCCATTCCACATGGCCTCGAAAACCTGTTTAGCCATATTATTAGAAATGCTTTGATCCGCGATGCGCGTGATTAAGGTGCTCAACCCCTGCGGTGTGACGCGACTCTCGCGTATATCAAGTCCGGTGCTATTGAGTTTTGCGGAAAGTTCGCCCATTACCCAGTTCGCCACAAGTTTTGCATTGCCACATTGCTGTGTAGTGGTTTCAAAAAATGTTGCCAAACCGGTGTCGCAGCCAAGCACGTCGGCGTCATAGGTGGAGAGTTGGTACTGTTGCACAAAGCGTTGTCTGCGCACGTCCGGCAATTCCGGTAAGTCGGCGCGCAGTGCTTCGATATAGGCGTCATCTATTTCTACCGGCAATAAATCCGGGCACGGAAAGTAGCGGTAATCATTGGCCTGCTCCTTGCTGCGCATGGAACGTGCCGTATCTTTGTCGCCGTCGTAGAGACGGGTTTCCTGAACGATGGAGCCGCCCTCTTCGAGCACATTTATCTGTCGCTCCACTTCCAGTGCAATTGCTCTTTCCATAAAGCGGAAGGAGTTCAGGTTTTTGGTTTCCGTGCGAGTTCCGAGCCCCGCGCCGGGGCGGCGTATCGAAATATTAACGTCAAAGCGCATCGAACCCTGGGACATGTCGCCATCGCAAATACCCAGCGCAGTAACAATGCCGTGAAGTTTTCGGGCAAAAGCGACCGCCTCGTCTGCGCTACGCATATCCGGTTCCGAAACAATTTCAATTAACGGTGTGCCGGCACGGTTGAGATCAATGCCCGACATACCGTGAAAATCTTCGTGCAAAGATTTTCCGGCATCTTCTTCGAGATGGGCGTGATGAATGCGAATGCGCTTGCTGGAGCCGTCGGCACGCTGTATATCGACGTATCCAGCGCCCACGATGGGGCGCTCCAGTTGGGTTGTTTGATACCCTTTGGGCAGGTCCGGGTAAAAATAATTTTTGCGATCAAACGCGGAAATTTTGCCGATCTCCGCATTCACGGCAATGCCGAACATCACCGCCATACGCAGCGCGTCCGCATTCAGTACCGGCAAGGTGCCGGGCATGGCGAGATCGATGGCACAGGCCTGGGTGTTTGGCTCGGCGCCAAATGCGGTGCTGGCGCCTGAGAAAATCTTGCTGCGCGTGGCAAGTTGAGTATGGACTTCGAGTCCAATAACGATCTCCCAATCCTTCGCTGTCATAAAAGACGCTCTTCTCAGTTAAGACCGGGCGCGGTGCGCGTGTGCCAGTCGGTGACCTGTTGCAGGCGGTGCGCAATATTGAGCATGCGCGCCTCGTCAAAATAATTACCGATAATTTGCAGCCCAACGGGTTTGTTGTCCACCAGTCCGCAGGGTATGGACATACCCGGCAGTCCGGCCAGATTAGTGGCGATGGTGTAGATATCCTCGAGATACATGGCTACCGGGTTATCGCCCTTGGCGCCAAACGCAAAAGCCGGGTTGGGACAAGTGGGGCCAATGATGACGTCGACGTCCGCAAACGCCGCGACAAAATCCTGTTTGATCAGGCGCCGTACCTGCTGTGCTTTTTTGTAATAGGCGTCGTAGTAACCTGCCGACAGGCAATAGGCGCCGACCAGAATGCGGCGCTTTACTTCGTCGCCAAAACCCTCCGCGCGGGAGCGCATATACATATCGCGCAGATCTTTAGGGTCCGCGCAGCGGTAGCCGTAGCGTACGCCGTCAAAACGTGAGAGGTTGGCTGATGCCTCTGCCGGGGCGATAACATAGTACGCGGGTACTGATAGTGCGGAGTGGGGAAGGCTGATGTCCTTGACTGTCACACCCAGTTTCTGCAATTCCGCGACGGCGTCGCGCAGCGCGCGTTCGGTTCCCGGATTCAGACCGGCATCAAAATATTCGCGCGGCAGGCCAACCGTTAATCCGGTGAGATCGGAATTAATTCCCGCGGTGTAGTCGGGAACGTCCCGCTCGACGCTGGTGGAATCCTTGGGATCAAAACTGGCCATGACGTTGAGTAACAGTGCGGCGTCCTGGGCGGTGCGCGCCATAGGGCCAGCCTGGTCGAGGCTTGAGGCAAAGGCGATCATGCCCCAGCGGGACACGCGGCCGTAGGTCGGTTTGAGTCCGGTAATACCACACAGCGCCGCAGGTTGGCGGATCGAGCCGCCGGTATCGGTAGCAGTGGCGGCGGGGGTCAGGCGTGCCGCCACCGCGGCCGCGGAACCGCCGGACGAGCCGCCGGGGACGCAACTGGTATCCCACGGATTTTTGACTGGCCCGTAGTAGCTGGTTTCGTTGGACGAACCCATGGCAAATTCATCCATGTTGCTTTTGCCAAGCACCACGGCGCCGGCCGCGACAAAGTTAGCAACCACCGTGGCGTCGTAGGGTGGAATAAAATTGTCGAGCATTTTTGATCCACAGCTGGTGCGTACACCCTGGGTGCAAAAAATATCCTTGTGGACGACGGGTACGCCACACAGTGCGGGCGCCGCACCGGCAGCCCTGCGCCGATCTGCCGCCTGTGCCTGTTGCAGGGCAAGTTCAGGGGTGACTGTGATAAAACTGTTGTAGCGTTCATCCAGTGTTGCGATACGCTCGAGGAAAAATTGCGCGAGCTCGACGCTGGAAAAATCCTTGTTGGCCAGGCCGACACTGAGTTCGGTGAGAGTGAGATTGTGCATGCCTGTCAGTTCCTGCGGGGTCGTAAGCTAATGTGGGGCCAGTGGTGTAACCAGTCCGGGGGCGTTGCGCCGATCGCTAACAGCGCAAAGATCAGTCGAGCACCTGGGGCACCAGATACAACCCGTTCTCGCTACAGGGGGCTAGTGCGAGGAAGTCTTCTCGACGATCCGGTTCGGTGACGCAGTCGGCGCGCAGACGTTGGGTGGCATCCAGTGGATGGGCCATCGGTTCAACGTTTTCAGTGCGTGCGGCCTGGAGTTGATCAACCAGCGTGAGTATTTCGGAAATGCTGCGGGCGGTGGCCGAAATATTTTGTTCGGTTATGTCGATTCTTGCCAGTTCTGCGAGCTTTTCGATATCTGTGCGTTCTATGGTCATGGTATAGTTTCGGTTCAATGACAGCCGTTCGTGTTTCAGCCGGGTAAGGTACCATATTTACATCTTGCCCTGAATCCCCGCCGTTGTTAGAGTCACCGGGGTCGTTGGGTCAGGCGCGCCTAACCTGTTGTCTCGACTCTATTTTATATCCGGTTACGAGGAAATATTCGTTATTATGTTGAAGCGTTTGCGCGGGATGTTTTCCAACGATCTGTCCATTGACCTGGGCACGGCCAACACCCTTATCTATGTGCATGACAAGGGTATCGTGCTCAATGAGCCCTCGGTGGTCGCGATCCGTCATCACCACGGACAAAAAATGGTGGAAGCAGTCGGCGCGGAAGCCAAGCGCATGCTGGGGCGTACTCCGGGCAACATCAGCGCCATCCGGCCACTCAAGGACGGGGTGATTGCGGATTTTCAGGTCACCGAAAAGATGTTGCAGTATTTCATCAAGAAAGTTCACTCCCACAGTCTGATTCCACCCAGCCCGCGGGTGCTGGTGTGTGTTCCCTGTCTCGCCACGGAAGTGGAGAAACGAGCAATTCGAGAATCCACCGAAAGTGCCGGCGCGCGGGTAGTGTACCTGATAGAGGAACCGATGGCGGCCGCGATTGGCGCGGGTTTGCCGGTCGAGGAGGCGTTCGGCTCCATGGTGGTGGATATCGGTGGCGGCACCACGGAGGTGGCGATCCTGTCACTTAACGGCGTGGTTTATTCCGGCTCGGTGCGTATTGGCGGCGATCGTTTTGACGAGGCCATAGTGAATTACGTACGGCGCAAGTATGGCAGCGTGATTGGCGAGACCACTGCCGAGCGCATTAAAATGGAAATTGGTAGTGCTTACCCAGGCAAGGAAGTGCGCGAAATTGATGTGCGCGGACGCAATCTGGCGGAGGGGGTACCTAAAAGCTTTACTCTGAACAGCGATGAAATTCTTGAATCGCTGCAGGAACCGTTGACGGCAATTGTCCAGGCGGTGAAACGCGTGCTGGAGCAGTGTCCACCGGAGCTGGCGTCGGATATCGCTGAAACTGGTATCGTCCTTACCGGCGGCGGCGCGCTATTGCGGGATATCGATCTGTTGCTGACCCACGAGACTGGACTGCCGGTGATTGTCGCCGAAGAGCCGCTCACCTGTGTGGCGCGCGGCGGCGGTAAGGCGCTGCAGATGATGGATCAACGTCACCTCGATATTTTGTCATCCTGATAATATAACTATTCTGATCGAGGTGCCGCGATCAAGAATTTGTTTGCCAAAAACGCCTCCCCATCGCGTCGCTTTGTGGTGCTGGGAAGCATCGCGTTGTTACTGATTGCCGCGGATGCCTATACGCCATGGCTGCGCCCGGTTCACACGTGGCTTGATCGCGTCGCGTTTCCCTTTTACTGGATGACCAGCTTGCCGGCCCGGGTGCGCGAGTGGGGTGAAGGCAAAGTCGTCGATCGTGGCACGCTCGAGGCTCGCAACACGCAACTTGAAACAGAGCTCCTGGTGCACAGGGGGCAATTGCAGCGCATGGTCGATCTCGCTGCGGAAAATACCCGCCTGCGTAGTTTGCTTAACGCCACGCAGCTACTGAAAGACAGGGTGCTGGTCACCGAACTGATCGGCGTCTCGCCAGACCCCCTGACGCACGCCATCGTCATCGATCGCGGTACAACCGACGGCGTCAATATCGGCCTGCCGGTACTGGATGGCGACGGCTTGATGGGGCAGGTCATAGCGGTATCGGCTACCCACAGCCGGGTGCTGTTGATCACCGATGTGAGTCACGCGCTGCCGGTGCGGGTGTTGCGTAATGGCGTGCGCACCATTGCAGAGGGCACCGGGGAATACGACCGACTGCGGTTGCGCTATGTGTCGCCGACATTGGATATTCAGGTTGACGATGTGCTGGTTAGCTCCGGGCTGGGTGGACGCTTTCCCGGAGGTTACCCGGTGGGCCGGGTGACTCATATTGAGCGGGATCCCGGTCAGGCATTTATGGAGGTGTCCGTCACGCCCACTGCGCACCTTGATCGCAGTCGCCATTTGCTGGTGGTATTTTCTGCCACCGACGATCTGCAGGCGCAAGATTCCGTTGCGCCACGTTAATCGCTTTCCCCTCGGGATCTTCGTACTTAGCCTGCTACTGGCGGTCCTGGTACATATCTACCCGGCCCGTGGGGACCTGGCCTTTTGGCGCCCACCCTTGCCCCTGCTGGTGATGTTGTACTGGATGTGGTGTGAACCATTCCGCGCCGGTGTGGGTCTTAGCTGGTGCGTTGGTCTGGGCCTTGATTTGTTGTTTGGCCCGGTGTTGGGTCTGCAGGCGCTGGCAATGGCTGCCAGTGCCTACATAGTAAAAATACTGGGACAGTGGTTACAGCATTTGTCCCTTCCACAGCACAGTGTTCTGGTGGTACTCCTGGTCACAGCGTACCAGGCTATTGTCGGGACGGTGGCGGCTCTATTGGTCAGGGGCGAACTGGGTTGGACCTTGCTCTATCCGGCATTGAGCAGCGCCGTTGTCTGGCCGGTGCTGGTGTTCGTTCTGCATTACCTGCGGCGTCACCCGTGATCGGTGCGGTGTGGTGGGCCGGGGAGCTGACAATAACATCACCGCCTGCGCCGCGGGAGTGAGTAATAACAGATGAGCGGTGACCCCGAACTGATTCTGGCATCGTCCTCCTCACGCCGACAGACTCTGCTGCGGCAGTTGGGGGTGCGATTTATCGTCTCCCCCTGTGCCGTGGATGAAGTCAGCAAAAGCGAGGAGTCTGCGCAACATTTCGTGCAACGCATGGCGGGTGCGAAGGCCGAAGCCGCCTGGCGACTACATGCGCAGCGGGAACTGCCGGTGCTCGGTGCCGACACCGTGGTGGTAGTGGACGATACAATATTTGGAAAACCCGCCACATGCGCGGACGCACTGGCAATGTTAGAGCAGTTATCCGGGCGTACACATCGCGTTCTGACCGCGGTTGTGGTAATGAACGCGACCCGTCGTGAACTAAGACTTTGCGAAACCCTGGTGACGTTGCGACCCATCAGTCAAGGGGAAGCTCTGCGTTACTGGAACACCGGTGAACCGCTGGATAAGGCGGGTGGTTACGCCATTCAGGGCTTCGGCGCCGCGTTTGTCCGCGCCATCAGTGGCAGTTACTCCGGGGTGGTGGGGTTGCCACTGGCGGAAACCTGGGAGTTGTTGCAGTTGTTCGATATTTCCTGTTGGATGACACCATGAGCTCAGAAATATTGGTCAACGTTACCCCTACCGAAAGCCGTGTAGCGCTGGTGGAAAATGGCGTGTTGCAGGAGGTCGCGATTGAGCGCAACCAACGCCGCGGCCTGGTGGGAAATCTGTACAAAGGCAAAGTGGTGCGGGTGTTGCCCGGTATGCAGGCGGCCTTCGTCGATCTCGGCCTGGAAAAGGCCGGGTTTATTCATGTCGACGATGTCGAGCGCGCCCGTGTGCCCGGAGATCAGTCTGGCGGCGGGCAGCCGAGAAATATCAGTCAGTTATTGCGCGAGGGGCAGGACATCGCGGTGCAGATCCTCAAGGATCCGATTGGCACCAAGGGGGCGCGCCTGTCGATGCAGTTGTCGGTGTCGTCGAGGTATCTGGTGTATATGCCGGGGGTAAACCATATAGGTGTGTCCCAGCGAATCGATAACGAGGAGGAGCGGGATCGTTTGCGCGACATGGTGCGACGCATCGCGCTCAGCGAATACGGCGACACACCGGATGGCTACATTATTCGCACCGCCGCAGAGGGTGTCGCCGAAGAAGAGTTGCGCATGGATATCGGTTTTCTGCAGCGACTATGGAAGCACGTACAGGAAAAACTGGGTGGTGCGCCCGGTCCACGCTGTGTCTATGAAGATCTTCCCCTGCCCCTGCGCACGTTGCGGGATATGGCGCGGGATGGAATCGAAAAAATTCGCGTAGACGCGCGGCAAACGCACCAGCAAATGTGTAAATTCTCGGATTGTTTTCATCCAGAAACTACCCCTTTGATCGAATATTATGAGGGTGAGCGTCCGCTATTTTATCTGTACGGTGTCGAAGATGAATTGTCCCGTGCGCTGGAGCGCAAGGTGCCGCTAAAGTCGGGCGGTTACCTGGTCATCGATCAAACTGAGGCGATGGCGACGGTGGACGTGAATACCGGCGGGTTTGTGGGACATCGCAATCTGGAAGAAACCATCTTCAAAACTAACCTGGAAGCCGCCGGAACCATTGCCCGGCAATTGCGACTGCGCAATCTCGGTGGCATTATCATTCTCGATTTTATCGACATGAAAGATTCAGAGCATCGCCGCCAGGTATTGCGGGCGCTGGAAAAAGCGCTGGCGAAGGATAAGGCGAAAACCAGTATCTGCACGGTTTCGGAACTGGGGCTGGTGGAGATGACCCGTAAACGCACCAGCGAAAGCCTGCAACAAATGTTGTGCGATCCGTGCCCCGCGTGTAACGGCCGGGGCTACATTAAATCCGCGGAAACGGTCAGTTACGAAATTCTTCGCGAAATTCATCGCGAATCGCGGGTTTACGAGTGCCAACGATTGGTGGTGCTGGCGTCGCAGGTGGTTATCGACCGTCTACTCGACGAGGATTCCGCCAACGTGGCCGATCTTGAGGAGTGTATCGCGCGGCCGATCGAGTTCCGCACCGAGGCGCATTATGCCCAGGAACAATACGACATCATTCCGGTATAGCCTATCGTGACGCTGAAGATAATTACGGGTACCACCTATCGTCTGAGTCGTTATCTCGGCTGGCTGGTGGCGTTTACGCTGATTTTTTACGCGGTCATCGTCGTGTTGGGGCGTCAATTCCTCCCGTATCTGGACAATTACCGGGACGATGTCAGTGTCTTTTTTGCCGAACGCTTCGGCATTCATTTGCAGGTCGACCAATTGACCGGGCACTGGGTGGGTCTGACGCCAAGGTTGACGGCCCGTGGATTGGCGATTTTCCCGGACGATCAACGTCGCGCGCCGGCTATTTGGGTGGATCAGATCACGGCGGAGATGGACTTGCTGCGCAGTCTGATCAGTGGCAATCCGGTGTGGAAGGAATTGGTCGCCGGCGAGGTGCGATTAACCGTCGCTGAGGACGCGCAAGGTCGTTGGGTCACAGGTGGTTTTGCGGTGCTGGCGAGTGGCGATCGAGGATCTGGTCTGGGTAGCGCACGGGATATTTTGTTACTGAGCTCTCGCATACGCATCGATCAGGTCACGCTGACGGCCGAATTTTACTCGGGTAGAAATGTGGCGGTCTTCGCCAATCATCTCGCTGTGGAAAATGGCGAGGGATTTCACCGAATGCAAGCGGCGCTCGCACTGGACAAGCAACGGGATTCCGCCCGCCTCGTCGTCGAGGCCAATAGCGGCCTGAATCTATCTGAACTGGACGGCCTGGGTTATCTGCGTCTGGACAGTGTCAATTTAAGCGGTCCACTGGGCGTGGTTGCCGCGGAATTGTTTCCCGAGTTGGTGGCCAGAATCGGTGATACCCAGGCTGAACTTGCCGCAGAGTTCTGGATAGATGGCTCCGCCTCCGGCGGAGCGGAGCTACGCGGCCGGATTACCGCCAGCGAGATACCCCTTGCGTGGGCGGGAGAAGTGGCGCCGATTGAAAACTTCAAGACCGAGGTGACGGGCTGGTACCGGCCCGGAGAAGATTGGGGTGTTACCCTGCAAGGGCTGCATTTCACCTGGGGCGACACCGACATTGTTCCGGTAGACATACGTGTGGCGCAAAAAGTGGGAGCGCACCGGGGACAATTTTCGTTTGCCAGCAGCCAGTTGAATATCGCGACCCTGGCCCAGGCGCTGCTGGACACCGGTGTGGTCGCCGGTAAGACCGCCGCTGCGCTGCGACAGATGAACCCGAGCGGACTACTGATCGCACCCCATGTGTCCGTAGATATCAGTGGTGAGCGTCCCCTGTTTTCGCTGCGGGCCAATATTAGCGATTTATCCGCGCAGTCCTGGGGGGGCGCCCCTGCGGGCCGTGGTATCAGCGGTTACCTCGAGTTTTCTGGTGATAGCGGCCTGTTTGAACTGGATGCGCCAGATGGATTTGCCATGCATTTTCCACAGGTCTACGGGGACTATCTGACTTTTGGGGCTACCCGAGGTGCGGTTAATTTGCGCTGGGACCGGGATAATTCCGCGTTCAAGATCGCCGGCGGCCCGATTGCCATAAATAGCGAGGAAGGCCGCGTCCAATCCTATATCTATCTGGATATTCCCGTCGGGGAGCACGCTCGTTCCCCCGAGATGTTTTTGTCGGCGGGAATCCGCGATAGCCACTCCCGCTTTGCCCGGCAATATATACCCACTTTTCTGGATCCCGCGCTGCTCGGTTGGCTCGACCAGGCGGTGGGGGATATGGATATTGAGGAGGGCGGTTTTATCTGGCGTGGTTCCCTGGCGGGTCATGCCCCATCCCTGCACAGCATGCAGGTCTACGCCAGGGTTAAAAATGGACGGGTGGATTATGCTCCAGGGTGGCCGCCAGCACGCGGGTTGTCTGCCTATATGACGATTGACGGCAGCGAGTTGGATGCCACCGTTAATGACACGCTAATTGGCGCTGCCCGTCTGATCGCAGCGCGAGTGAGAACTCGTCCACAGGGGGACCACGGTTCCCTGTTGACGGTCGCGGGTAGCGCGGTGTCATCGTTGCCGGCCGCTCTCGATATTCTCGACGGTTCGCCGTTGCGGGAACGGGTCGCCATGCTTGCCGATTGGAACGTTAGGGGTACGTCGCGGGTTGAACTGGATCTTGCGATACCCCTGGGAAGGGCGGTGAAGGGGGAACACTATCGCATCGCTACGGAGATTAGTGGTGGTCAATTACAGCACCGGGCTACGGGTCTGACATTTGAGAACATACGTGGCCCCCTTGGCTATGACGATGTTCGCGGATTACATGCAGACAACCTGGCGGCGAGTTTTTTATCCCAGCAGGTCAAAGCAAAAATCAGTACGCACCAGGGCGCGACCACAATTGCCGCGCAGGGCCAGATCGCGACCAGTTCACTACCTTTCGAGGGTGTACCCCTGCGCGACAAAATCGTTGGTAAAACCCGCTATCGCGCGACTCTGACGCTACCTGCGGATACGTCGTCGCCATCGTTAACCGTGTCGACGCAGCTCAGGGGCATTGTTAGCACATTGCCTCCGCCTCTGCGGAAAAGCGGCGAACAAGCGCTGCCGCTGTCGGCCACCGTTCACTTCCCCGCGCAAGCGCCGACCGTGGTGCGCGCCACTCTGGGCGAAAATATTTCGCTGTGGTTGAATCTGGTCGGCAGTACCCTGGAAAGCGGCAACGTCACCCTTGGAGGTAGTCTGGCGACCGCGCCCGAAAAACCCGGTCTAGGTATTTCCGGTGAGTTGCAATCTTTTGACCTGGGTGAGTGGCTGCCACTATTCTCGGGTGGTGGCGACGATGGTTTATTGGCCGAGTTGCAACCCCGATTTTCGCTGCGGTTACACGAGTTAATCCTGGGGCGGCAGACCCTCGCCGGGGTATTTGCCGAAGGGCGCTACGGCGACGACGCCTGGAGCTTCCAGGTGGACAGCGCGGTGGTGGCCGGTGAGATCAATGTACCGACAGCGGCGGACAGTCCGGTTGCCGCGCATCTTAACTATCTGGTACTGCCCAAACCGGATCTTGAGGGCGACAATGATTATCTGGAAAGCCTCGATCCAGGGAAGTTTCCGGCGCTGGATTTTTCCACTGAGGGGCTCAGGATCGGGGGCAGGGAGTTGGGGCGCGTGTCCTTTGTGAGTCAGCCCGTATCAGGTGGGGTGCGCATCACCAACATCGATGCCGAACTCACCGGCCTGGTGTTTACCGCGACCCCGAGCGGCGCACCGTCTGAACTGGAGTGGTTGTTTGATGGCGAGAAACATCGCTCTCGCTTTACCGGTGCGTTACAAAGCTCGGACCTCGGTGCGGTTCTCAGAGCCTGGCATATGCCGGTCGTTATGACCAGCGAGGACGCGGCGTTTATGGTCGATCTCAACTGGCCGGATCAACCCTGGACCTTTGCGGCGGAAACCCTTAAGGGCAGATTAATTTTAAATCTGGAACAGGGTAAGTTTGAAAAAACCGCAGACGTTCCAACCAACGCACTGTTAAAGCTGATCGGATTGTTAAATTTTGACACCTGGTTACGGCGTTTGCGTTTCGATTTCTCCGATCTGTTTTCCAAGGGCGTGAGTTACGATCGTCTCTCTGGCGGCCTGATGTTTGACAGTGGCCGCATGTCGTTTGACGCACCCATTATCGTCGATATGCCGTCCGGAAAAATGCGGCTACTGGGCAGCACCGACATTCCAGCTGAAACGCTGGACGCGCGGTTGGTGGCGACGTTGCCGGTAGGTACCAATTTGCCGTGGATCACAGCCCTGGTGGGAGGCTTGCCGGCGGCGGCGGGCGTTTATCTGACCAGCCGGCTATTTGATAAACAGGTGGATAAAATTTCCAGTATCAGCTATTTGGTCAGCGGTTCCTGGGACGACCCCGAGGTGGAAGTGGATCGTATTTTTAGCGATAAAACTGACTAGCGGGTATAACTGCAATGGCGAAAATTGCAGCAGTGCAGTTGCGCAGTGACGGCGATCTAGACGCAAATCTGCGACGTGCCGCGGAACTTGTTAACGAGGCCGCCAATGCGGGGGCGCAACTGGTGGTTCTGCCGGAACATTTTGCTTATTACAACTGCAAGGATCTCACCACGGCTGCAATTCAGGAGCGTACTTCCAGTGGCCCCGCGCGCCGGTTTCTCGCCACGCAGGCCCGCCTGCACGGCCTGTGGTTGGTCGGTGGCACCTTGCCGCTGTTAAAACAGGACGGCCAGACCAAACCCTGTGCCGCCAGCCTGTTGATTAATCCCGAGGGCCGTGAAGTGGCGCGCTACGACAAGATGCATCTTTTTGATGCGTCGGTTTCCAGCGGGGTTGCCGGCGGGAAAACACGGCTCTACCGCGAATCCGATCGCTACCAACACGGGGATGCGATCGCCGTTGTCGCAACGCCGCTGGGAACCCTGGGGTTAAGTGTTTGTTACGACCTGCGTTTTCCCGAGATGTACCGGGTCATGGCCAGCCAGGGCGCTGAGCTCATGGTGGCGCCATCGGCGTTTACCGCGGCGACCGGAAAGGCCCACTGGGAATTATTACTGCGCGCGCGGGCCATCGATAACCTTTGTTACGTGATCGGGGCGAACATCTGCCACCGCGATCATCCCACCAAGCCCACCTGGGGTGGGTCCATGATTGTTTCTCCCTGGGGAGATATTCTTGCGCGCATGGGCGGTGAAGAAGGTTTTGTGATCGCCGAAATAGATGGGGAAACATTGGTGAAAATTCGTCGCAACCTGCCGCTACTTGAGCACCGGCGTCTTTAGTTTGAACTTAACGCGGTTATTTTTTGTCCCAGTGATGGCATCGCAATCATTGAGTACCGCCGTGTGTAATACTCTCAAAGCGTTTACGTGGACAATTTTATTGGGTGTTGGATCAACCTGCGCCAGCGATATCACGCCCGCAGAGGCACACCAGATGATCGCTTCCGGCGAACGGTTGAGCGAGATTCCGCGCTCCGTATGGCGCCAAATACTGACTCCGGAACAGTACGATATTTTGTGGCGCAAGGGTACCGAGCGGGCATTTTCCGGTGCGCTACTCGAAAATAAGCAGGCAGGAGTGTATGTGACCGCCGGCTGCCGGCTGCCGGTATTTCATTCCCGGGAGAAATACGAGTCAGGTACCGGGTGGCCGAGCTTTTGGGAGGTGTTCAATCGAGATAACATTGTGCTCAAGCCGGATTGGTCCTGGGGGATAAGGCGCACCGAAGTGCTGTCCCGTTGCGGCGAGCATTTGGGCCATGTGTTTGCAGATGGACCGCAACCCACCGGCCTGCGTTATTGTATTAACTCTGCGGCACTGGTGTTCGTACCTTCGACTTCAGCGGTTGATGATGACTTGAGTAATTAGCACCAGGCGGCGACATTGTCCTCAGCGGCGAATATCAACGGTGGTCGGTTCGGCGTGTAAAAAACTACTGGGCGATGCGAGCAGTTTTCACCCGACAGGTAAATATCTTCGGGCAAAAAAAAGCAGCCATTCGGCTGCTTGAAAGTATGGAGTCTGGTAATTCTGACTGGACCCAGTGACTCAATTAAAACGCTGTACTTCGCCCACAATCTGTTCCGCGGTGAACGGCTTGGTAATGTAGCCCAGACCACCCTGGCGCTCTGCCCACATACGGTCGGCGCGTTGGTTCTTGGTGCTGACAAAAACTACCGGAATTTGGCTGGTAGCTGCATTCCTCTTCAGCTCGCGACAGGCGCTGTAGCCGTCGAGACCTTCCATGATAATATCCATGAAGATTAAATCCGGTTTCTCGCTGATCGCCGTGTCGATGGCATCCTGACCCGAGGTGGCGGTAACAATTGTCGCATTGACACCCTTCACAGCGTTTTTCAGGTGCAGTAAATCCGCCGGTGAGTCATCAACAAGTAATATTTTGTGTATGGCCATTTTTCTATCCTCTTAAACAGCTCGTTGCCAATCACTTGGGCACCGCTTTCATGGCGAGTACTTTAGCCACGCTGCCCGGCTTGGTACATGGGAAAAAGTCCCATTCGTAACCTATTGAATTTTAAAATAAAAAATCTGTATTCCCCGTGCTTTTTCGATCTGTTTCGTTACATTAGCGGGGTTGGAGACGTAGATTCATCCCGGAAAGCAGTGGAATGACGGTCGCGCACGGAGAAAGGCCACGGCGTAACACTTGGCGTAAGTGAGCGGGCGCGGGTATTTTGTTTTATCATGCTACCAGCCAGTAACAGCCGCGCATGGCGAATTAACCGTCGCAAACCCCGCGCAGGCCAAGCAGATACTGACAAATTCAGTAACTGATATACGCGGATCACAAGTGCGCGGCACGCGGATATACCGGAGGGGTGGAACTTTGCAGTTGCAACTGAATAAAAATGCGAACACAGGCGATGATTGTCGCATCACAGCCGAAATAGTTGCGGGCATGAAACACCTGCCGGGGGCACTGCTGCCGGTATTGCATCGCGTGCAGGAAGTTTTCGGTTATATCCCACAGGCCACGGTGCCGACCATTGCGGATGGATTGAATCTTTCGCGCGCGGAAGTGCACGGTGTCATCAGCTTTTACCACCATTTTCGCACCGCGCCCACCGGTCGCCATGTCATACAACTGTGCCGTGCCGAGGCTTGTCAGGCGGTGGGTGCGCGTCAACTGGAAAAACACATCACGGCGGCGTTACACATCGCCGTTGGCGATACCACCGCTAATGGCGACGTGACTTTACTGCCGGTGTATTGTCTCGGCAATTGCGCCTGTGGCCCGTCCCTGCAGCTTGATGACGAGATATACGGGCGAGTAACCCCGGACCGGTTTGATGCGCTGTTAGGTGATCTGGACGCAAGTGATCTGGGAGTTGGGCAATGACCCGCGTGTACGTACCGCGGGATACCACTGCCTGCGCGCTGGGCGCTGACGCGGTGGCCGCAGCACTGCTCGCCGAGGCGAGGCGGCGCGGCGCCGACGTCGACGTGGTACGCAACGGATCCCGCGGCCTGTTGTGGCTGGAACCGATGATCGAAGTGGAAACTACCGGGGGACGCGTCGCCTACGGCCCGGTTGGCAGCGACGATATCGCTGCGTTATTTGATGCGGGTTTTGTCCATGGCGGTGAACATCCGTTAGCGTTGGGCAAAACGAACGCCATTGAATATCTGAAAAACCAACAGCGAGTGAATTTTGCCCGGGCGGGAATCGCTGACCCGTTATCCTTGACGGACTACAAAAATCAGAGCGGTTACCTCGGCTTACAGCGCGCCCTGAACATGTCAGGTCGGGAAATTGTCGAAGAAATTACGGCGTCCGGACTCCGTGGTAGAGGGGGTGCCGCTTTTCCCACCGGGATCAAATGGCAAACCGTGCTGGATACACCCGGGGATCAAAAATACATTGTATGCAACGCGGATGAGGGCGATTCCGGTACCTTTGCTGATCGTTTGTTGATGGAAGCGGACCCCTATCAACTGATCGAGGGCATGACCATTGCCGGTCTGGCGGTTGGCGCCACGCAGGGCTATATCTATCTGCGCTCGGAATACCCGAAAGCCCTGACTATACTCAACCAGGCGATTGCCGCGGCCTGTGCAGCAGGCTATCTCGGCGCGAACATATTAGCCAGCGGCAAGCACTTTGACCTGGAGGTACGGGTTGGTGCGGGGGCTTATATCTGCGGCGAGGAAACTTCTCTGCTGGATAGTCTCGAGGGTAAACGGGGAATGGTGCGGGCCAAACCGCCCCTGCCCGCTGTCAAGGGATTGTTTGGCAAGCCGACGGTGATTAATAACGTGCTTACCCTGGCGACCGCAACGGTGATTCTGGAAAAGGGTGCCGAATACTACCAGGGCCTGGGTTGTGGACGTTCAAGGGGAACGGTGCCTGTGCAATTAGCGGGCAACGTCAAGCGCGGTGGTCTGATCGAACTGGCATTTGGCACGACACTACGGCAACTGGTTGAAGATTATGGCGGTGGTAGCGCCAGCGGCCGACCGATACGGGCAATTCAGGTGGGTGGCCCCCTGGGGGCGTATTTACCTGAATCCCAGTGGGATACAGCGCTGGATTACGAGGCGTTTGCCGCCGCCGGTGCCATGCTCGGGCACGGTGGCGTAGTGGTATTCGACGATACCGTGGATATGTCCGAACAGGCCCGTTTCGCCATGGAATTCTGCGCGGTGGAGTCCTGCGGTAAATGCACACCCTGCCGGATTGGCGCTGTGCGCGGCGTGGAGGTGATCGATAACATACGGGCCGACCGGCAGCGGGATGAAAATCTTATTTTATTGCACGAGCTGTGCGATACCATGGAACTTGGATCCCTGTGCGCGATGGGTGGTATGACACCATTCCCCGTGCGTAGCGCCGTACGGTTTTTCCCCGAAGATTTTAACATCGCTGGCGGTTCATAACGGCGCCAAACTACCAGCGAGGAGTGGAGCAATGCTGCATTATTACCAGCCGGACAAAGACTATGGCACGCCACCGGTGTCTGCGGCGGCTTTATCCAGCAAACCGGTCACGCTGCTTGTCGACGGCGTGGAGGTCACGGTACCGGCTGGCACCTCGGTGCTGCGCGCCGCTGCGGAAGCGGGTATCAAAGTGCCGAAATTATGCGCGACGGATAACCTGGCCGCGTTTGGTTCCTGCCGCATGTGCCTGGTGGAAATTGACGGGCGCAAAGGTTATCCGGCGTCCTGCACCACCGAAGTGGCTCCTGGCATGGTGGTGCGCACCCAGACCGACGCGGTGGCGAAACTACGCCGCAATATCATGGAACTCTATATTTCCGATCACCCACTGGATTGCCTGACCTGCGCCGCCAATGGTAACTGTGAATTGCAGGATACCGCCGGCGAAGTGGGTTTGCGGGCCGTGCGTTACGGCTACGCGGGCAGGAACCATCTCAGTGCGGAGCCAGACGCGTCGAACCCCTATTTCACGTTCGATCCATCCAAATGTATTCTCTGTTCGCGCTGCGTGCGCGCCTGTGACGAAGTGCAGGGCACCTTTGCCCTGACCATCGATGGTCGCGGTTTTGAGTCAAAAATAAGTCCTGGTCAAAACCAGACCTTTATGGACTCGGACTGCGTGTCCTGCGGCGCCTGTGTCGCTGCCTGCCCGACCGCCACCCTGACCGAGAATACCATTATTCGCCTCGGGCAGCCGGAGCACAGTGTACTCACCACCTGCGCCTACTGTGGCGTGGGCTGTGCGTTCAGGGCCGAGATGCGCGGCAGTACGGTGGTCAATATGACGCCGTGGAAAGACGGCAAGGCCAACGAGGGGCACGCCTGCGTCAAGGGTCGCTTTGCCTTTGGTTACGCCACCCACGAGGATCGCATCACCACCCCTATGATTCGCGACAGCATCGACCAGCCCTGGCGGGAAGTGTCCTGGGACGAGGCCTTTGCCTTTGCCGCGCAACGGTTGCGCGCGGTGCAGGAAAAACACGGGCGCGACAGTATCGGCGGTATTACCTCGTCGCGCTGCACCAACGAAGAAACCTATCTGGTGCAGAAAATGGTGCGGGCCGGGTTTGGCAATAACAATGTGGACACCTGCGCGCGGGTCTGCCATTCACCGACCGGCTACGGGCTGAAAACCACTTTGGGCGAGTCGGCGGGCACCCAGTCGTTCAAATCGGTCGCCAGCGCGGATGTGGTGCTGGTGATGGGCGCCAATCCGACGGACGCGCATCCGGTGTTTGCCTCGCGGTTGAAGCGGCGGTTGCTGGAGGGCGCGAAGCTGATTGTTGTGGATCCGCGCAGAATAGATCTGGTGAAAAGCCCCCATATTGAAGCCGCATACCACCTGCCGGTGCGTCCCGGCACCAATGTGGCGTTTCTGAATGCGATGGCCCACGTCATTGTGACGGAAGGTCTGGAAGATAGTCGCTTCGTCGCCGAACGCTGCGAAACCGCCACCTACCAGCAATGGCGCGCGTTCGTGAGTGATCCCGGCCTGTCCCCGGAAAATACCGCCGCGGTCACGGGCATCGCCGCCGCCGATCTGCGCGGCGCGGCGCGGCTGTACGCCGGTGGTGGCAATGCGGCGATCTATTACGGGCTGGGGGTGACTGAACACAGCCAGGGATCGACCGCGGTGATGGGGATTGCGAATCTGGCGATGGTCACCGGCAACATTGGGCGGGAAGGGGTTGGTGTCAATCCCTTGCGCGGCCAGAACAATGTGCAGGGCTCCTGCGATATGGGCTCGTTTCCCCACGAATTACCGGGTTACCGGCATATTTCCGAGCAGCACACCCGCGCGCTTTTCGAGCGCGACTGGGGGGTGCAGCTCGACAGTGAACCGGGATTGCGTATTCCCAATATGTTCGATGCGGCCATCGACGGACACTTCAGGGGGCTGTACTGTCAGGGTGAGGATATTGCCCAGTCCGATCCCAATACCACCCATGTCGAGGCGGCGTTGTCCTCGTTGGAGTGTTTAATCGTACAGGATTTGTTTTTGAACGAAACCGCGAAGTTTGCCCATGTGTTTTTGCCCGGTGCTTCTTTCCTGGAAAAAGACGGTACCTTCACCAATGCGGAGCGCCGTATATCCCGAGTGCGCAAAGCCATGCCGCCACGGGCCGGACTGGCCGACTGGGAGGTGACCATGGGGCTATCCGCGGCGCTCGGCTATCCGATGCAGTACCGGCATCCCGGGGAAATTATGGACGAGATCGCCCGCCTGACGCCGACCTTTGCCAGCGTTAGCTACGCCCGGCTGGATGAGTTGGGTTCCATTCAATGGCCGTGCAACGACATGGCGCCCGACGGCACGCCGACCATGCACGAGGAGATGTTTGTGCGCGGCAAAGGCTATTTTGCCATCACCGAATTTGTGCCCACCGCGGAGCGCGCCACCCGCAAGCACCCTCTGCTGCTGACCACTGGACGAATTCTGTCCCAATACAATGTGGGCGCGCAGACCCGGCGCACGTCCAACAGTACCTGGCACGAAGCAGACATGCTGGAAATTCATCCCCACGACGCCGAGGAACGGGGTATTGCCGATGGGGACTGGGTCGGCATTCAAAGCCGGGTTGGTGACACGGTGCTGCGTGCACGGGTATCCACGCGCCTGCAGCCGGGCGTGGTGTACACCACGTTTCATCACCCGACGTCCGGGGCCAACGTGGTGACCACGGATAATTCTGATTGGGCCACCAACTGCCCCGAATACAAGGTGACGGCGGTCCAGGTCAGCAAAGTTACTGCACCATCCGCGTGGCAAACCCGACAGCAGGCGTTTGCCAAACGGCAATTACAGTTACTTGATCAGGCCCGTAGCTCCGCTGATGGCGCTGTCGACGTCCTGTCCTGATCCGGTTATGGTCGAGGACAAGGCAGGCGAATGCAACGCGCAGGCAGTCACCGCCGATAGCTGGCGCGGCAGCGGCGCGGACGGCGTCGTGGTAGCAGTTGACGATCGCGTGGCGCGGGAAGTGGCGGTGGCCTTGGTATACAACGGTATTTCCCACGTGGTGATGATGGCTACGCCGGATGATCTGGAGGATTTCGCGGTGGGATTTAGTCTGAGCGAAAATATTCTGGCCAGTGCGAGTGAGCTGTACGGGCTGGAATTAGTAGCCAGCGATCTCGGTATTGAAGTGGTTATGACCATCAGTGCGGAGCGCTTTGCAGCGTTAAAGCACCGGCGTCGCAATCTCACCGGCCGTACCGGCTGCGGCCTGTGCGGCGCGGAGTCCCTGCGCGAGGCGATCCGGCCGCTTCCCCAAGTGGGTGAACGGGTGAAATTAAACGCGGGCGCGATCCAGACAGCGGTCGCGCAGCTCAACGACTGGCAGCCGCTGCAGGCGGTAACGGGCGCGGTTCACGGCGCGGCATGGTGTGATCTCGGCGGCAATATTCAGCTATTACGGGAAGACGTTGGACGCCACAATGCCCTGGATAAATTGTTGGGTGCGTTGCACACAAACGACAGCGCAGCGTTTACCGCTACTGAAGGGTTTGCATTGATTTCCAGTCGGGCCAGCTACGAGATGGTCGCCAAGACTGCGGCGCTCGGTATCGAAGTGCTGGCGGCGGTGTCGGCGCCGACCACCCTGGCCATAGAGTTGGCACAGCAGGCTGGCGTCACCCTGATTGGCTTCGCGCGCCCGGGTCGTCATATGGTCTACAGTCACCCGCAGCGCCTCGCTCGGGAAACGTGACTGCAACCCTGAATTTCAGTACACACAATAACGCGAGAGTTGGTATGTCAGATCCACAAGCACAACACCCGCAGCACGACAGAAAGCCGGTGGAGCCACTGGTCAAGATGGCAAACCAAATCGCTGTCAATATGGCGGGAGCGGGCGATGAACAGGCCGCCGCGGTGGCAGCGCATATAAAAAAATTCTGGTCCCCGCTGATGCGGCGGCAAATTTGTGAGTATGGCACTACCGATGGCGAGGGCCTGCACCCGGCAGTCAGGCGTGCTGTCCAGTTGCTCGACAGTAACCAGGGACTCTCCGCATAAACGTCGTGGCTCCCACAACCCCCGCGAATTTCCGGGGGGCGGGGGCCCTCGCGGTGTACCAGTTCTTGACGCCCATTGGGGGGTG
>JAYODD010000001.1:102939-133084 GCA_038106145.1 Gammaproteobacteria bacterium
CCCTTTGGGCGTTGCTCAAACCACGGACAAACCGTCGCCCCGGTGCAGATTTCAGAAGTCCAGTTTTACCCCGGCCAGCACTGTGCGTGGCATGCCAGGGCGTGCACCCGAGGGTCGAAAGCCCGTGTTGTAAACATCGTCGGTAAGGTTTTGTACGCTGGCGAACAGGCTGATATTGTTCGTCACATCGTACTCGCCCGAGACGTCGAACAGGGTGCGACGGTCGACACTCTGGCCCTCGGGAATGGTTCCTGAACCCGCTTGTGAACGGGTTTCATCCACATAGTTCATCGTCAGCAACATGCGCCAGTTATTCCTTTCGAGGCCAACGTTGAGGGTCAGTTGATGTTCCGGTACATAGGGTAGTTCATCCCCGGATGAGACGTCTTTCCATTCACTAAAGTTGCTGCTGAAACTGGTGCGGAATTCGGCTTGCGTATAAGTGTATACCGCCGACAATGGAACCGAGACGCCCCAGTCCATATGCCGGCCGATATCGTAGCCGATGACCGACTCCAGGCCGTACGCACGGGCCTTGCCACCGTCGAACTGATCCCCGATGACACAGTTGCCGCCGGTGGAGGCGGTGCAGGTGCCCACCAGGTTGGAAAAGTCGTTGTAGAATGCGGTCGCTTCAAAGCGCGCGTCGCGACCGGCGAAGCGGACGCCCGTCTCGTAGTTCCACGACTTCTCCGGATCGGCGTCGGAGCCGGGGGCTGGGCTTGAGAAACCGCGGTGTACACCCGCCACCAGTTGCCATTGATCTGTGAGGTGGTAAATCGCGCCCAGGCCGGGGAGCCACACATTGACGGTGTCTTCGGCGGCGCTGGTCACCGCGGTGCGCTGGGGGTCGGATTTGCTATAGCGCTTTTGCTTGAGCTTGATCGTCTCGTAGCGCACTCCGGGTACGAGTGTCCAACGCTGCCAGTCGATGGTATCGCGCAGGAAGAATGCCCAGGCCTCGGCTTCGTTGACGCGATTGTCCTGGCTGCCGGGGGCGCCCTGGGCGGTGAGAACCATGGTGCCGTTTTCCATGCGATAGAGATCGTCGTGTTGAAAGCGGTCCTCTTCATCCTTGTGGAAACGGAACGAGGCTTCCACGTCGTGGGTAGCGGCGCCCATATCGAAACCCACGCCAATCACCGACTGCACGCCGCGGGATTCATACTCGCGATTATTGTCCCGTACCCGCAAAGCGTCGTCTGCGCTGACGAAGCCACTGGCGCCAACCAGAGTTTGATAGGCAGTTGCAAATGCGAAGGGGTTGTTAAGTACGGAACTGATACTGTGCCGCGAGCCGCCATCGAGCACGTCATTGAGTTTGTACCAGCTGCGTTTGGTCCGCGTGGTATAAGCCATGGTGGTCAAGTCCACGCGGTTGCCAAAATCGATGTGGTGCGTGAGCTGATAGCCCTCGTGATCCACATTCATCTGGTCGACTTGACTACCGCGGTAACGGCGCCGGGGACTGGCGCGGAAGTCGTCAAGAGTCAGCCCGAGATAGGTCTCGTCAGAGACCTCGTTGGAGCGTTGCACTTTAAATTCCAACGATTGATCGTAGCGGGCCGCCGCCGTTGAACGCAGGGCGAATTTGCCCACGTAGTCCTCAATGTCGTAGCCGGTGTCGCCACCTGAATCCAGTTTCTTGAAGCCATCCGAGCGCTCTTGCAGTGTTTCCAGCATCAGCCCCACATCGAAAGTTGTGAGCGCTGGCAGGTACCCGCCGATGACACCGTGGGTGCGGGTGGTGTTGTCGTCTCCGGTAAACACATGCAGTTTGCCGCCCACTTCACCCAGTCCGTTATCCGGTATCGGCGTGGAAAACATATTAATTGCCCCGGCGGTCGTCTGCGGGCCATATTTGATGGCGGACGGGCCTTTGGTCACCTCGATACCTGCTATGCGGGGAGTACGCGGAAAGTAATATGCCGAGGGCGCGGCGTAGGGCGCGGGCGCGATCAGTACGCCGTCCTCCATCACCGTGATCTTGCTGTTGCGGTCCGTGCCGGAGCCGCGGATGCCGATATTGGGGCGAATGCCATAACCCTCTTCCTCGACGATATTTAACCCCGGTATCTGGCGCAATATACGGTTAATGTCTGTCGAGGCGCCTTTTCCTATGGCTTCGGCATCAATGAAATGGGTCGTGCCTGCTGTCTCGGTGATTTTATCCTGCGCTGAAGTGACCACTATGCGTTCAATAATGACGTCCTGCTGCTGGGCGGCGTCCCGCTCGGAGGTGAGTGGGTTGGCTGGTCGTTGTCCCTCAAGGGCCATAACCTGTGTCGCCAGGCAACAGCATAAACCAATGTAAAACCCTTTGAATGTGGACATAGGCATGAATATCCCCTCATTTTTGCGTAACGGCACCGCGATGCGGGCGCAATAGTTAAAGAAGCATAGGTTTGATGCGAATGATAATAATTATCATTCGCTTAAATTGCAAGATGCCGGTGAATATTTTCTCGCATGGTTGGCAGATCACGGCCGGCGGGTCAGGGGGTAGATACGACGTGTCAATGTGTTGG
This sequence comes from Gammaproteobacteria bacterium, assembly GCA_038106145.1. Lineage (GTDB taxonomy): Bacteria > Pseudomonadota > Gammaproteobacteria > Pseudomonadales > Porticoccaceae > JBFJKD01. The sequence goes on from JAYODD010000001.1 coordinate 105,468, forward strand.
TCATTTTTCGCCGCCCGCCGGCTTGTGACGCAGTGCAACAATATGCACCCATCCGCTGTTAAAACATGATCCAGGTACGGTAGAAACCGGGCTTATTTCCGGTAGCTAATTGGCGCGCTGCGGTAATCTAGTGAAAACCAATTTTTGCGACTAACAGTGGCTTTGCTCCGAGGGATCCCCGTGGGTTTTGCGGTGGACGATTCTCGAAATTCGCTAGAACGACGGCAAACACACGCAAAAAAAGCGAGCTTTACCCGGTAAAAGGAGTGCGCAGGGGATGCGACCAAACAGCATTGGATTTGATCCCAAAGTGATATTCGCGGCGTTGCTGCTGTGGTGCGGGTTGGCAAGTCATGCGGTATTGGCGACAGAGCTGCCCCAGCAGAGAACGCTGCAGGACCAAAGGTCGTCGCCCGCGGGTGATTTTGCAATACTTGGGGAAACGGTCGCGCCCAGCGCGGTCCGCCAAATACACTGGATCGCCAGTCAGAATTATGCGGGTATGGGTTTACGATCACCGGTGTTGGTCGCCAACGGTCGCTATCCGGGCAAAGTGTTGTGCCTGACGGGTGCGATTCATGGGGATGAAATAAACGGTGTCGAAATCGTGCGGCGCATGTTTAATGACGTGGTGGTGGACCAGCTGCGCGGGACTTTGTTGGGGGTGCCAATCGTCAATACCCATGGTTTTGAGCGGTCTTACCGCTACCTCGAGGACCGACGGGATTTAAATCGAAATTTTCCAGGTCAACCTTATGGCAGTTCCGCAGCGCGTATCGCCTATTCCTTGTTTGCGCAAGTGGTGACCCAGTGTGATCTGTTGGTCGATATTCACACGGGAACCGCGGGGCATACACGCCTGCCCCAGATACGCGCTGATCTGGGTAACGAAAATGTAGCGCCCTTAATAGCCGGGTTTGGGGGTATGGCGGTAGTAGCGTCCAGGCCATCGCCCGGGAGTTTGCGCGGAGCTGCAGCCGCTGCGGGCATCGCGGCGGTGACCCTTGAGGTTGGGGAGCCGGGTCGTTTGCAGCTCGCCCTCATCGAAGAAGGAGTGAGGGCGTTAAGTAGTTTTATGCATTTTTTGCATATGACGCCTTCCGCCGCCGAATGGAGCGATGCGCAATCTGGGGGGCATTTGTACCGGGGGATAATCAAAGTGCGTGCGCCCGGTAGCGGCGTGCTGATGACTAATGTTGAGGTTGGCGACAGCGTTGCCAGTGGGGACATCCTGGGGACCATTGTTGATCCAGTGCGGAACATGACGGCGGAGATACGCTCACCCGGGCGCGGGCGTGTGCTGGGAATGGCGCTAAGTCAGATGGTGGTGCCGGGGTTTACACTATTTCGCGTCGGCATTGAAAGGGAGAGCGTCAACGGCCACGGTGGAGCTGTCGCTGCGTCGGAAAGAGCAGGTGTCGACGGGGTGCCAACACTGTGGCAATTGTCGCCGCAGAATTGCAGCCAGCCGCCGTTACACGCTAGTTTCGCAAACAGCAGGATTGTTCCTGCAACCTGCCGTCCAGTTTTTTGAGCTTGTCCCTGATACAACTTCATTATAACCCGCAACGCGTGATGTATTGTGGCTCTTGGCGTATTTGATGTAGGGTTTGCGCGTTCCATCGTTCCGTTAAAGTGTGCATTCCACGCCGCGGCGCGGCGTCTCCCGTTTGCAACCAGTGACTTGAGCGGTCTGCTCATTTACTATGTACACCAGCACCGCGGGTCGCTGTTAACACTGTTCCGCGGCGCAGTTGCAGGGTAATGAAATGGCAGGACAATATCCGCGTTCCGAGTATGTGAACCTGTGTCTGCGCCAGCAAGCCGCGAATGTTATCTGATTGCGGTTGGTCTTTTATGCTCATTTGTACAGAATGGTTTAACAAGCAGGCGCCGTTAAAATTGGTTACAACCAGCGCAAAATATTTTTCTATAAGGATGCCGCGCGGTATGTTTGCCGCGCTGGTGGCGATTACGTTGGGCGGTGTAAACCCGGGTTTGCGAGCTGAAACTGCCGCGGTGACGGAGAATTCGTCGACTGGTGGTGCCACAGTTAGTTCGGAAAAAACTCCCGATCCGCGTGCACCTCTCACGGTGCTGGGGTCGACGATTGATCCCGGTACCAGTGCACAGCTTTTGTGGTCCGCCAGCCAAAATTACTCGGGTATGGAAATCGCGACGCCGGTACTGGTCGCACACGGCGCAAAAAAAGGCAAAGTTTTGTGTCTGACCGCCGCTATTCACGGAGACGAAATTAATGGCGTTGAGATTGTCCGCCGGGTATTTCACAAAATTGACCCCAAAAAACTACGCGGCTCCGTGATCGGTGTGCCGATCGTTAATTTGCACGGTTTTGAAAGAAGTTACCGCTATTTAACTGATCGCCGGGATCTGAACCGGTATTTTCCCGGTCACCCGACCGGCAGTTCCGCGTCGCGCATCGCCCATTCGTTCTTCACCCAGGTCATTAAACATTGTGATGCGCTGGTGGATTTGCACACCGGTTCGTTTCGCCGCACCAATCTGCCGCAGCTGCGCGCGGATCTTGGCAATGCCGATGTGGCAAAATTGACCAGTGGCTTCGGCGCCACTGCCGTATTGCACGACGTCGGCGGGGAAGGCACGCTGCGCCGTGCCGCTACGGAAGCGGGCATACCGGCAGTAACCATCGAGGCTGGAGAGCCCCTGCGCCTGCAATCCAGAGATGTGGCGCACGGTGTCAAAGCCATAGAAAGCCTGATGGCTTCCCTGGGCATGGTTAAGAAGAAATGGCGCTGGCGCGAGCCCCAACCGGTGTACTACGAGTCAATTTGGGTGCGTGCTGGCCACGGTGGCATTCTGATGGCGGCAATAAAACTGGGTGAAGAAGTCGAGGCGGGCCAGTTGCTGGGCACGGTGACCGACCCCATCACGAATAGTCGAATTCGCCTGGTCGCACCTATTGGCGGACGGGTATTGGGCATGGCCCTGAATCAGATGGTGATGCCGGGGTTTGCCGTTTTTAGAATTGGTATTCCCCGAGCCGAAGAAGATCTGGTGCAGGATGCGGAGCTGCCCGTCGAGCAAAACATTAATATTGATCCCGAGTCCATTCCCGAAGCAGAGCGCGATGAGGGTATTCCCGCCGCGATGGAACCCGCCGAAGGTGACCACGCCGACGAATAGGATTTATCCGGTCCGGCTGATATCTGTGGGATAAGAAAAAATTTGTTTCTCCATAATATTCAGATTTGACTGGTGGAGTACGGTAACCTACAAACACCTGTATCAATGGGTGTACCACAAGGTTGGCGCCATAGAATAATCTAATCAGCGGGAGAACTTATGAATAAATCAGATCAGGCAACCAGCGTGGTCGACCGCATTGCTACAGCGGCCCTGGAGGCGGCCAAATCCTGGCCCTGGGTTCTCGAGCCCCTTACCAAAGCGGCCGGGCAGGCTTATATTCTGCAACATATTTTACGCAATCGATTTTTCAGTGCGGTCATGCGCCCCGCGTGGATGAGCCGCTGTCCGGATCTGAAAATTGTGCGCAAAACCATTGGCCAGATGAACGAGGAGCTGGTCTACGATCCGGCGATTAAGGCGGCGCACACGACTATTTTGTGGCAAATGGGGCGCAATGTCGGTCTCACTGATGAACAGATGGACAATGTACAACCGGAACTGGGCACCGCCGCATCTTTTGCCATTATGGAAAATCTCGCTCGCGACTGGCACTGGACGGTTGGCTGGCTGGGGTCATCGATCGATGAGTTTGTGTTGGTGCAGTTGCCGGAGCACAATTTTCGGCCGGAAAAATGGAAGCAGGCCTTTGGTCTCACCGATGAACAGGTTTTCTTTTTTGACTACCACCTGACCGCCGACCTGGAACACGCGGGAAAGAAAGTCTGGCGCCCCATGCAGGATCATCTGACACCGGTGATTGAAGCGGAAATAATGCGTTCACTACCGCTGCTACTGGAATCCCATCGCTTATTTTATGCAGGGGTTGTGGCGCAGGCTCGGCGTATTGAAACAGCTTAATAAGCGTTCCGCGAAGTTTCCGGGAGTTTGGATTCAAGCATACAGGCCGCTGCGGATCGCAGCGATAAAGCTTAGCACGGCGCGGTTAAAATCATCGGGGTTTTCCAGCGCAATGTAATGTCCGCAATCCGGCAGGATTACCCCGTGACAGTTTGGATAGTCGCGTTTCATTGCCGCGATATTTTTACCTGGAGCGGGATCCTGCTCCCCCATCAACATCAGCATGGGCACCTGATGGGTGTTAAAGGCATCGACGATGCGCTGTTTGTCCGCCGGGCGCATCAACGGAAAGTTGAGAAAAGTGATGGGCGATGTTTCGTGATACATCTGTTTAAACAGGGCCATGATATGGGGACTATTAAGCACCTTGTCGCCCCAGAAGGTTCTGGTTTGTTTGCGCGCCTCGAATACCGCGTCCATGCCTTCCTTGCGCGCGACGTCGTGCAATTTTATAAATCCTGCCCTTAACTCCTCGCTGAGGCCGTCAAACAGGCCCTGACCGTCTGGTGTTGCCAGTAATTCACAGCCCACCGGAATAATTGCCTTGACCATTTCCGGGTGTCGCGCGTAGAAGGTGCTGACCGTACTCACTCCCCAGTAGGCCTGGCCCAGCAGGTAGCAGGATTCCACGCCTAAATGAGTTAGTAACTGATACAGGTCTTCCGCGGTATTTTCGTAGGTGTAATAGGCAGGGGCTTGCTCCTGCGTCAGCGCTTTGGAGGAGCGGCCGTGGCCGCGCAGGTCAAAACGGATGGTGCGAAAGTGTTGTGCAAATACATGAAAATTGAAGTCGTAGCTGTGCAGATTTGCAATGACGTTATGCACCAGCACGAGGGGTTCCCCCGCACCGGCTTCCTCGTAGAAAATCTCAATACCATTAACCTTTGCAATGGGCATAACTGACTCCCGAAAAGAGGGTTGTTAAAGTTTTCGAGTCGCGCTCAGACATCGCCGAGATTAAACGCGATACCGGCGATGCCGGTGAGCCACGCCGATGTGGGTTCATAAAAAATAGTTTCTGCGCCAAGGTCTGGCAGGATTCCGGCCAGCGTCGCCCAGTTGCGAATTTCCTGTCCACCATTGCCCGCGTGTTCGTCGATATAGTCATAGCTGTAGGTGGCCAGTTGCGCGTGTTTTGCGCTTTCGAACAGAGATAATATTTCCCGATCAAATACCTGATTGATACGTCCGCTTCCCCGCTTGCCCCAGTCGGCCATTTCGTTCTGGATTTTGGTTTGCAACTCGGGAAAGGATTGATAGCGTCCGCGGGACACATAGCGCAGCCAGTCCCCACTTGCATCGCTATCGCCAGAAGCGCGCCAGTCCCGCAGGGGCACTGTATGGGACAACCCGCCGGTGGCGATCACGGCAACCCGTAGATTGTCGTCCAGCAAATCCAGGCATTCCCGCAGTCCGGCCCCCAATTGCATGCAGCGCGCAATGGTCGGCAAAGGGGGTGCCACGCAGTTCTGGAACAGGAGTACTACCGGAATATCTGCGTTGGGCATCAGCAGGTGTACTGGTGTCATAAAAGCGTGGTCCAGTGGCATGTCGCGGGAGTAGGCGATATCAAACCCCCTGTCCACCAGGTGCTGCGCTGGCTCGCTGGCAATTGCCAACGCGTAGGACGGAATGCCAGCATCGCCCCAGCCGGTACTGGTATTTCCCAGGCCGAGACAAAATGCCGGCATGTTATCGATAAAGAAACTCTGGTAATGGTCGCTGCCAATCAGGAACACGAAATCCGGGCGGGAAGCATACAGCCGACGGGAAATTTCCCCGTAACCGGCCGCCACCCGGTCGCGGGTATCCTGCGGTGCGGTGTCCCAGGCGCGCAACATAAATGCGGCGTGGCTAACCGCAAAGGCCGAAACAATGGTGGCCATGGCGTAGTGCCTACTCGACGTCGAAGAAAAATTTCAGTGCGACGCGATTAAAATTCTCTGGCTCGTCGTTTTGCACCACATGTCCAGAGTCCTCAAACCATTCAAATGAGGCATTTGGCAGCAGATTTTGCAGCTCGTCCGCCATTTCCGCCGTCGCAAATACGTCGTGTCGACCCCAGATAAAGTGCATGGGTATGTCGAGACAGGGCAGGCGCTGCCGCAGGTCGAACCACTGTGCCGCCTGCGGGTCATTCACTCGTTTGTTGCGAAAAAAATTCAGGAATGATTCCTGCACCTCACGCACCCCCGGCAATTGGGCGTATTGAAAGCGTTTTTCCAGTTTTTCCGGATGAATGCGCTCGGGATGATGCTGAATACCCGACAGAAAATTAAGTAATCCCTCCTTGGTACCATCGTAAGCCACCAGTTTTTTCATGCCGGGGGTCATGCCCATCTCAATGCCCATTCCGCTGGCAATGGTGCCGCTACTCACCAGCAACAGTTTTTCTACCCGACCCGGATTATCCAGGGCGTAGCGGGCGGCGACGTAGGCGCCCATGGAATTGCCCGCGAGATACACTTTGTCCAGGCACAGGGTATCGATAAAGCGCGCCAGGTGCTCCGTAAAAAAAACGTGGGAAAATTCCTTATCCATGGGCTTGTCGCTCAGCCCGAAGCCGATTTGATCGATGGCAATAGCGCGACCGTGCTTGCCAATAACGCCGATATTGTTGCCCCAGCCAAATTCCCCGGCGGCCCCCGGTCCGCCGCCGTGAACCATAATCACCGGAATGCCATCACCCCATTCGATGTAGTGGGTTTTATAGGGGCCGACGCGGACAAAACGGGAGACAAAGGGGTCGCGATTCACAATATTTTCCTGCGGTTGTGGCTAGTAATCGATTTTAATGTCATCCACCGGGTCGCCGAAGCGGTGTGGCTGCAACGTTTCCAGCACTTGCTCGGTGTTGACGCCGCTGTGTTTGCCCGGTTGCCAGGGCCAGTACTTGCCCCGCGCGCCGCCGTCCAGGGGAATGTCCGTTGCGGTTATGAAGGCGGACTCGTCCGAGGCCAGAAACACTGCGGTATTGGCGATATCCCTGGCGTTGCAGAAGCGTCCCAGGGGGATGCCCTGCAGGAAATCATCCGCGGACATATTGTGGGGCCCGCGAATGCGGGGGTTCAGCATTTTGGCGGGGTACTGCCAGAACAGGTGGTCCATAAATGTCGGGCTGATGGTGTTGACGCGAATGCCGAATTCCGCCAGTTCCATGGCCGCAGCGCGACAATAATTTAATAGTCCGGCCTTGGCCGCGCTGTAACCGGAATTACCCGCCTCGCCCTGGTGTCCCGCGTCGGAAATGATATGAATGATGGAACCTTTCACGCCCTTGTCGACCATGGCCCGCGCGGTGTATTTGGTGGTGAGCATGCCGCCGGTGAGGTAGCCCTTGAGCTGCCGGTTCCAGTCGTGAAGATTGAAGTCCATGACCGAGTGCCGATACTGGTTGCCTACCTGGTTGAACATGATATCCACGCGACCGTAATGGGCGACGGCCTGGTGGACGATATCGCGGGCCTGCGCTTCTTCCGTAGGATCGCCGGCGATGGCGTGCGCGTCGTAGCCCTGCGCGGTCAGATAGGCCACTGCCCTGTCGGCCACCTCCCGTTTGTAGTCGCAGATAGCGACTTTGGCGCCTTCCCGGGCGAAGCCGTGGGCACAGGTGCCGGCAATGTGTGGGCTCCCACCGAATACCAGTGCCACGCGATCTTTCAGTCTATCCATGGCAAGGCCCTCACTTGACGTCAAACAGGGTGGTGACGAAGTTGTCGTTGCACACCCAGGTGGGCTGAAAATCAGCGTATAGAGGTTTACTGCCCAGTTCACTCATGGCGCCAGCCAGGACGATAGTGACCAGCAATTCCCATTGGGCGTGCAGTTCCATTTCCTCAAATGTCCAGCTATCTCCCCAATCGGTGAAATCTCCCGCTTGCCACTGCGCAAAGCGCCGGCTGTCCGCCTCTACATCCGGGTGAATACGTTCCTGATCCACCCCGGCGTCGTTGGCGTGGGACCAGTCGACGCCCGCCACGACGGCCACGCGCCAGGGGCTGTCGCGATAGGCCAGGGCAATTTCCCGCCCGAGGTCGAAAGCCTCCCCCGGCGACAGCGGCGTGTCGCTGCGGGTTCGGTCCCAGGGGGAAAGGCCCTCCTCGTTGCGGGTGCGTCCCAGGCGAAAGGGGTCGATGCCGAGGGGCACGACGGGCGTTGCATATTCCTGCCGGTCCCAGTCCAGGTGCACGGCGGTTGCGATGGCGTTATGCCCGAGGCCGTTGGGGTGAATGGGTGTGGGTACTACCCGGGGGTCCATACCGACCTGCTGCAGTTTATGCGCGAGGTGGTTGGCGGCATCCGGGTGGCCATGAAAAATATCGATCCGATCCGGGTCTTCCTCGAAGTAATTACTGCGAAAAAACGTCCACAGGTTATAGGGGGTCACCTCAACCGCCCGGTGGCTGTGGATCCAGAATTTGGGGCGCTCCTCGCCATTAAAGGTTTCGGCGACATCCCGGTACAGATTGAGTATCAGGTCTGGTTTAAACTCGTCGAGCGCCGCGCGCAACTTGCGAAACTGTTTAATCTGCGCCTGTTGAATACGCGCGCCCGCGCTGCGGCCCTGATCCTGGTCGCCACCCCATTCCTCGCGCATTGGCTGCGGCCAGTTGGCCTGGTCCCGCAAGTGCGGTTTGTCCCGCCAGCCCCAGGCCAGATTGCCGTGCAGCACCCAGGGCATATTGTCCGGCTTCATCCGTAAAAACGGAAAGTCGGCTACGGTTAAACCCATAATTTCTGCCACGTATCCTCCTGGTTTTTTATGTTTTTCAGCGGTGCTATCACGGGGGGAGAACGTCGACCTGCCGGCCCGCGCTACGCCGGTGCTGTCGGTTCTGGTGCGCCAGCGGTTTGCGCGGCCTGGGTTTCCAGAATAACGTCGTCCATTTCCGGTAAATGCAGCCCCCGGCACCGCTTTAGCAGATAGCGCCGCCAGGCCAGTTGAAATTGGTCCGGCCGGTACAGGGGGGCGGGGTCGTTGAACCGGTGCCGCCTGGCGTAGTCGTGGGAATCCTCGATCATCGCCAGATCCTGTTTATTGAAGCGAATCATGCCGATAAACCGTCCCCAGAACCAGAACCGCACATTGTGGGAAATTTTTTGCCACAGGGTTTTTGGGTATCCGCAGCACACCTGAAAATAAATGTAGTGATCCGCATCGGTCTGAACAAACCACTCGTAATACATGGCGGCGCGAATCGGGAAATTAGTGACGCGGATAATGGCCGGCAGGCGCACCGACACGATGGTGGTGACCCCCTGTACCGGGGGCATTTCCGCCAGAGGAATCACTTCGCCAAAACGCCGCACCGGCCACTCGCCCAATCCCGGGAACTCCCCGGTGGGGCCATAGCCGTTGATTCGCTCCTGCAGCCATTCGCCGTCCGTACCTTCCTCCATCAGCGGCGCGCTGAAATCCTTGCCGAAGCCAAACATATCCACAAAACGCATATACATCGAATCCCGGTGCAACATGGTGGCGTGCCCAAGGCCGGGGTTTTCCACGTGCCAACGCCAGTTGCCGTAGGCCGTGCGCCGCACCACATTGACCTGCGTGGCATTACGCATACCCTGGGGAATATCTTCCTCGATCGGGACCGGCTTTTCATCCGCCAGCCAGATCCAGGCGATACCGTGGCGCTCTTCGAGGGGAAAGGTTTTGACGCGAATGTTTTTTTCCAGAATGGGGCTGTCGGGCCCGTCGGTAATTGCGGCCTTGAGGGTGCCGTCGGTCACGTCAAAGGTCCAGCCGTGGTAGCGGCAGGTAATGGTATTGGTGCCTGGAAACTCACAGGTTCCCTTCGACAGGCGCGTACCGCGATGGGGGCATTCGTCGATCAGGGCGTAGATGTTATTATTGCGGCGCAGCACCACGACCGGCGTGCCCATCAAGGTCATGGCCGTGGGGCGATCGGTGATCTCCCTGGCAAGGCATACCGGATGCCAATAATTGCGCAAGCCCATTTCCGGAATATGCTCGTAGAAAAGCCGGTTTACCTTGCCAGCTTGCTGTCGTACCGAACTGCCTGAGATCTCATTCATCAGCGCCAGCTCCTCCTTATCGCCAATATTTATAATCGATCGCACCCGCCTCCGCAGGGGACGTGTGGGGCAGCACAGAGTGTGGCAATGACTCTATCACGGTATTGATTAATTTGTCATGTGTGCCAGGGGCAAATGATTTTAGCCTCGAATTAGCGCTACAAACGTCCGCATAGATATTGCTGCGCAGCGATTGCGCCAGGGGAGTTACTTGTTCAATACACCCCCCTTGGCTACTATAGCCGCCCCATGTGCTTCACTGTGACAGGCGCGGACACTGACCGAGTATGGATATTTTTAAATTTGCCGAGGGTCGCGAGGGCTACTACGGCGATTATGGCGGCGCGTTTTTACCGGAAATTCTGCGTGCCACTATCGACGAACTGGCCCGGTGCTTTCGCGCCTGTAAAAACGATCCGTCGTTCTGGCAGGAATATGTCGAACTGATGCACGCCTATTCGGGGCGGCCAACCCCGGTGACGCACCTTGCGAATCTGTCAAAGTCATTGGGCGGCGCGCAAATTTACATTAAACGAGAAGACCTGAACCACACCGGATCCCACAAAATTAACAATGTGATGGGTCAGGGTCTGATCTGTAAGCGGCTGGGCAAGCGCCGCGTGATTGCCGAGACCGGCGCTGGTCAGCACGGCTTTGCCACGGCCACCATGGCCGCTCGATTTGGGCTCGAATGCAAAATATATATGGGGGCGGCGGATGTGGCGCGCCAGCGTCCCAATGTGTTCTGGATGGAAAATCTTGGTGCCCAGGTGTTTGCCGTGCAGGACGGACAGCGCACCCTCAAGGACGCGATCAATGAATGTCTGCGCGACTGGGTGGCCAATATGGCCGACACCCATTACGTGCTGGGCACTGCCTGTGGCCCCCACCCGTTTCCGGAGATGGTGAGTTATTTTCAATCCATCATTGGCGTTGAAGCCCGCGAGCAAATTAAGCAGGTTGCCGGCAAATTGCCCGAGCGGGTCTACGCCTGCGTCGGCGGCGGCTCCAACGCGATGGGTATATTTCAGGGTTTTCTGGACGACGATGTCGAGTTGGTGGGGTGTGAGGCGGGCGGCTATGGCCGCGGCGCGGGGCGTCACGCCGCGCGGCTGGCTTACGATGATGCCTCCGTGGGCGTGGCCCAGGGTTACAAAACGTATTTTTTGCAGAACGATGACGGCAATATGCTCGAAACTCACTCGATTGCCGCCGGGCTGGACTACATCGGTATCAATCCGATTCTTGCCTATCTGTGGGAACAGGAAAAGGTACGGTTCGAAGCGGCCACCGACGAAGAGGTGCGCGAAGCGTTGCAGCTGGTTATGCGCAGCGAAGGGCTGATTCCGGCGCTGGAGAGTGCGCACGCGTTTGCCCAGGCCATTGCAGAAGCCCCCGCCATGGGCCGCGGCGAGGTTATTCTGATCAACCAGTCCGGCCGCGGTGACAAGGATATTTTCACGGTGGCCGACGCCATCGATGATCGGCACTGGCAACAGTTTATTAAAGACCGGGCGGTCGCTTATGGTGCTTGAGAATTATCTGCGCCAACGGCGCGCAAATAAAGCGCTGTTGGTGATGGCCCATGTGGTATGCGGTTACCCGTCTTTCGAAGACAACTGGCGGGCGCTGGAAATCATGGCGGAGTTCGATGTAGACATGGTGGAATTACAGTTCCCCTTTTCCGAACCGTCCGCCGACGGCCCATTGTTTGTTAAAGCCAATCAAGCCGCCATCGCAAATGGCGTGCATACCCGCGATTGCTTTGCGTTTATGAAAAAAGTCAGCGCCCATTTTCCATTTAAGGTGTTGATGATGGGGTACTACAACACGGTGTTTAAAATGGGAGGTCGCGCTTTTATCGACAGTCTGGCTGCTGCCGGCGGGTGCGGATACATTCTGCCGGATCTGCCCATTGAAGAGGCGCACGACCTGGACGCACTGGCCGCGCCGGTGGGGTTGGCTCCGATCGTGTTGATGACCCCCACCAGCACGGAGCGGCGTTTACGACAGCTCGGCGACGCGGGGCGAGGGTTTATCTACGCGGTGGCGCGCAAAGGTGTCACCGGCGGTGAGACGGCCATGGATGCGGAGCTGGAGGCATTTATTGCACGCTGTCGCGACCACACCCAGTTGCCGATCGGGGTGGGGTTTGGTATCAGTCAGCGCGCGGACATGGAATTTCTGCGGGGTAAAGCAGATATTGCGATTATCGGTACTGCGGCACTCAAGGCCTGGGAAGAGGAGGGCGAGCAGGGATTGCGCGAATTTTTCGTAAAACTACTGGGTCACTAATAATCCCGAAGAGACGGTCAAGTTGGCGATTATTACTTATTGACGCGTTGGCAAAGAGGTAATATTTAGTGCCGTGGACGCGGTGCAGAGATGGCTACGGGAAACCGTTTCACTATTGACCTTTTAATCACGGCACATAATTTACATGGCTCATCGTGACCCCTGCGGGGTCGGGAGTTTGTATGAAGCGCACCCTGTTAATACTCGCTGCACCGTTATTAGGTTCGTTTGTTCACGCCACGCTTGCGGACAGCATCGCCATCAAGCCGGGGAATTGGGAGATCAGCTCGACCACCACCGTGCCCTACCTCGCACAACCGCAGGTGCATACCCGCACCATCTGCATGCAGGATGCCACCTTTGATCCGGTGGTGATGGTGGAGAACAACGCAGATTTGCGTTGTACCGTGGATTCCTCGCGGGCATCGGGGAACACCCTGACCTGGGAGATGACCTGCAACGATCCAGCCACCCCCGGTATGGCCTATAAATCCACCGGCAACATGACTATCGATGGCGACCGAGGTGCCGGGGAAATGCGCATCGTGATGAATATTCCGGGCATGGGTGAAAACACGATGCTGAACAAGTGGGAGTCTCATTTTCGGGGACCCTGCGGTTAACCGGGCAACTTGCGTTTAACCCGGCAAAAACGAAGCATTTACCGCAGGGAACCGCGGGGCAAATATATCGGTGCCGCATTCCGCTGATGACACCCTGGAGTCAACCCAGGCTGCGCTTTAACCGTTAGCGGTAAGGAGCAGATGCTGGCCCAGTGGGCCCGGAAGGAGACGTATGATGCCGATCGACGCACAGGTTACAAATTCTTCGGCTACAGCGCTCGGCAAATTGAGCCTGAGCGCAAGAATGTTCGCAGCCGTCACATTGGCACTGGCGCTGGGGCTGGCCGGCGGTTGCGCCAACCGCCAGGGGTCCTCTGGAGCGGTGATTATCGACACCCAGGGGGTGGATATGGTCGCCTATCAGCGGGATTACGCGGATTGTCAGGGCTACGCTGGCCAGGTGAACACCGGGCAACGGGCGGCGACTCAGGCAGTGGGTGGAGCAGTCGTCGGTGGCGCCGTGGGCGCGATCGCGGGCAATAGCAATACGGCACAGCGCGGTGCGGGCATCGGTGGACTGTTGGGTCTGTTCAGGGGCGCGAGCAGCGGTGAGCAGGAAAAACGCCGCGTACTACGAAACTGTCTGATTGGCCGGGGTTATCGGGTTCTGAACTAAACGCTGCCCCGGGGTCATACCCTTCCCCGCTGAGAACACCAGCTATCAGCACCCGAATCGTAGACTAAACGAACAGGGAAAGGGTGCGACGCCCGCATGGCGCGGTTGTACAATTTTTAATCGAACTCCAATTTGACGCCGTATTTTTCTCACGCCTTGCCGTCCCTGGCGAGACATTCCGCCAGTAGTTGCAGCGCCGCTTCTGCAAACTCCCACATATTATCTTCGCGGCGATTGTGCCCGGTGGCGATGGTCAGCGAACATTCCACCGGCCCGCTCACCGCGAAACAGGCATGGCCGGGTGGATCCCCATAGGGGTTACCCGCTGGGCCACTGGCGCCGCTTTCCGCCAGCGCCCAGTCGCTATTCAATAATTTGCGCTGGGTGCGCGCGCACAGCAGGGCGTAGTCTTCAGTGGACGCCCGTATGCCCTGCATATCCTCGTCGGAAATGCCCAGTACGGAGCGGCGCGCTGCGAGGGTGTAGATAACACTGCCCCCCAGAAAATAGGCGGAACAGCCCGGCACCGCCACCAGCGCCGCGGCGATAAGCCCGCCCGCAGACGATTCGCAAACGGCAATGGTCTGTCTCGCGTTTTTTAATGTTTCGCCAACGGCTCCGGCCATATCTAATAATCGATGCATACAGACTCCCTGGCGGCGCGGTTAACTATCCGGTGGCGCGGGCGGATCAGGTGATACCCACTGCGATCGGCAACCCGGCTGCTTTCCATTCGGGGAAACCGCCGGCGAGGCGCAGGGCGCTGAATCCTTGTTGACGCAACTGAGCGACGGCGTCAAACGCCAGAATACAGAACGGCCCACGGCAATAGGCCACAATATCTTTATCCCTATCGAATGTCGCGCTGACGGTCGCAAGGTCCGGGAGGGGCACATTAACCGCCCCCGCAAGATGGCCCGCGCAATACTCGGCCGCCGGGCGCACATCGAGCAACGTCACCTCGCCGCGGCGCAGGCGTCGCAATAATTCCCGCTGGGGCACGGGCTCCAGCTTATCCCGGGTGGCCAGATAGGTGTTAACCAGTTTCTCCACGTCGCCAATATGGCGCTCGGCTACCCGTTGTAGCGCGTTCACCAGGGGAATAACTTCGTCGCCGCTCAGGGCGTAGAACACGTTCAGGCCGTCCCGGCGATTGGTGACGAGTCCCGCCTGCCGCAGTTGTTGCAGATGCTGGGAAGTATTGGCGACGGACAGGCCGGCGGCTTTGGCCAGCTGGTCCACGCTGCGCTCTCCCTGCGCCAGCTGTTCCAGCAGCTCCAGGCGATTGCCGTTGCCAAGGGCTTTGCCAACGCGGGCAAAATGCAAAAAAAGGCCCTGTTTTAGGCGGGCGGTGGACATACTGTTAGCGGTACCCCAGTTGGACGCTTAGCGGTATATTCAATCAATCAATTGAATAGTTATTGCCGGGATGGTATAACACGACTGCTGACGGGTCAATTTTTTGATTTTTTCCGGGAGTGGCGCCAGTGACTCTGAATGAATTTATTCTCACTAACGAAATGGCTATTCGCCTGGGCTTTTTCGTCGGCGTCTTTGCGCTGGTGGCCCTTTGGGAAGTGGCGGCACCTAAACGCATGCCGACGGTTTCGCGGCTGGTGCGCTGGACAAATAATATCGGACTGGTGATTCTGAACAGCGTGATCCTGCGCCTGGTGTTTCCCGCCGCCGCAGTGGGGGTGGCCGCTTTTGCCGCAGAGCAGGGCTGGGGTCTGATGAACTATTACCCGCTGCCATCCCTGGTGGCGGTGGTGCTGGCGGTGATAGCACTGGATATGGTGATCTATCTACAACACGTGTTAGTCCACGCCGTACCGGTATTGTGGCGTTTACACCGGGTGCACCACGCCGATCTGGATTACGATGTGACCACCGGGGCGCGGTTTCACCCGGTTGAAATAATTTTCTCGATGCTGATCAAATTCGCCACCATCGTGGTGCTTGGGCCGCCGCTGGTGGCGGTGGTGATTTTCGAGGTGTTGCTCAACGCCACGGCGATGTTCAATCACGGCAACCTGCATTTACCGGCCCATATCGATCGCGTATTGCGCTGGTTTGTGGTGACGCCGGATATGCACCGGGTGCACCACTCCGTGGAAGACGACGAAGCAAACAGCAACTTTGGTTTTAATTTACCCTGGTGGGATCGCCTGTTTGGCACCTATCGCGCGCAACCCCGTGCGGGGCATCTCGGTATGAACATCGGTATTCACCACTACCGGGATACCCGTTCCGTATCCTGGTTGCCGGGCATGCTTATCCTGCCATTGCGCGGCAAGGTTACCAGCTACGCAATTAATCGCAGAGAGTGGGGAGCCGATGGCGAATAGCACATGGGCGCGCGTGGCTGTTGGTTTGTTGTTGGCGGTCGGCATTGGTGCCGCGTTGCTCTACCGCGACCACATCAACCTGGCTACGCTGGATCATTGGGTAAGCGATGCCGGACCGTTGGCGCCCCTGTGGTTTGTGCTGATCTATGCGGCGGCGACCGTACTGTTTGCTCCAGGCTCGATTCTGACCCTCGCGGGCGGAGCTCTGTTCGGACCCTGGCTGGGAACCCTGTATAACCTGACGGGAGCAACCCTGGGTGCCGCCCTGGCGTTTCTGATAGCGCGCTATCTGGCGGGCAACTGGGTGGCCAACCGCGCCGGGGGACGCTTGCAGCACATGATTGATGGCGTGGAAAAGGAAGGTTGGCGATTTGTTGCGTTTGTGCGACTGGTGCCATTGTTTCCGTTCAATATACTGAATTACGCCCTCGGTTTAACCCGTATCAGATTTGTCCATTACCTGCTGGCGACCTATATCTGTATGTTGCCCGGCGCCGTGGCCTATACCTATCTGGGATACGCCGGCCGCGAGGCGCTGGGTGGTGGCGGCGATCTGATGCAAAAAGGTTTACTGGCGCTTGCGCTGCTGGCGGTAGTGATATTTTTGCCGCGCCTTATCCGGCGCCTGCGCAGACCGGCGATGCTCGAGCTGGACGAGCTGAAAAAGCGCCTCGACGGGGGCGCGGACTTACTGGTGCTGGATGTGCGCACACCCGCCGAGTTTGACGGCGAACTCGGGCACATCATGGGCGCGCTCAATATTCCCATCGACGAACTACCCAGCCGAATTGCCGAGCTTAGCGCCTGGCGGCAACGGACCGTTGTGACCCTGTGCCGAACCGATCGCCGCTCCAGCACGGCGGTGGCGGTGTTGGTGGCAAACGGTTTTAGCGATGTTGAAGTCGCCGCCGGGGGAATGGCGCAATGGCATGCAAAGGGCTATCCGGTGGCGTAGTTTTTGCGGGGAGCAGGCTACTCACTGAATAAATTTTTACGTCAACGCGCGCGGTGGATCGGGTGTTTACGGCGCATGTGCAGCGGGCTAGACTTCTACCGCGGCACATATCTCGATAACCCGAGGTGGATCAATGACAGCAAAAATGGATGCACGCATACCCTGGCGTGACAGTGATCGGTTGACTGGCCAATTGCAGCAGTTGGTGGATACCGACAATGGCCTGCTCGACCCGCATATTTATCAGGACGAAGACATCTATCAACTGGAACTGGAACGGGTGTTTGCACGCAGTTGGCTGTTCCTCGCCCACGAATCGCAAATTCCCAACGCGGGCGATTTTTTTGCGACCTACATGGGCGAGGATCCGGTACTGGTGGTGCGGCAAAAAGACGGATCAGTCGCCGTATTTATGAATCAGTGCCGCCACCGCGGCATGCGTTTGTGCCGCGCGGACGCTGGTAACTCCAGAGCGTTTACCTGTGCCTACCACGGTTGGGCCTACGATATAGCGGGTAACCTGGTGGACGTTCCCTTTGAGGAGCGGGCCTACGGCAAGGTTGACAGGGCACAATGGAGCCCGCTTAAGGTGCCCTGCATCGATAGCTACAAGGGTTTGATTTTTGGTTGTTGGGATCCGCAGGTGCCACCCCTCGAAGATTACCTGGGCGGCATGAAATGGTACATGGATTTGATGTTTGATCGGGTTGAAGGCGGCACCGAAGCGGTGGGTGGCATCCACAAATGGGTGATTGACTGCAACTGGAAATTTGCCGCGGAACAGTTTTGCAGCGACATGTACCACGCACCCTTCAGCCACATTTCGCCAGTGATCGCCGCCATGCCTCCCGGGGTCGATCCAGGCCAGGCGGCGTGGCCGATGGAAGGCCGTCAGTACAGCGATCCCAATGGACACGGCACCGGTTTCTTTCTGAATGCGCCGGGATTTCTCCAGGCATTGTTGGGTGAAGAAGTCGCCACCTATTACGAGCAAACCTCGCGACCGGAAGCGATTGCGCGCCTTGGAGAGGTGCGCGGCGCGCAAATGGATGGTTCGCACATGACCGTGTTTCCGAGTTTGTCATTCCTGCCGGCCATCAACACGCTGCGCGTGTGGCACCCGCGCGGGCCGGGGCAGATCGAAGTGTGGGCGCTGAGCATCGTCGACAAGAAGGCGCCGCCACGGGTTAAGGACGCCTATCGCAAAGCGGTGTTGCGCACCTTTAGCGCGGGCGGGATTTTGGAGCAGGACGACGGTGAGAACTGGACCGAAATTCAGAAAATTCTACGCGGACACAAAGCGCGGCAAACGATGTTTAACGCGCGTATGGGGTTGGGTAACGAACGTTACGATGATCCGAATCTGCCCGGTAAAACCAACTACGTCTATTCGGAAATGGCAGCGCGGGGCTTTTACGGCCGCTGGCAGCAAATGATGATGGCGGAAAGCTGGTCTGATCTTACCACCCAGCCGACCACGGGGGAGGAGCGCCATGCTTAAGTTGATTCCCGGCAGTTCCCTCCCCAACTCCGCGCCAGTTACTCCCGAGTTACAACAGGATATCGAACAGTTTTTGTATCGCGAAGCCGCACTGCTCGACAACCGGGAATTTGAGGAGTGGTACGATTTGCTCGCGGACGACATTCACTATTACATGCCGACGCGCTATACGCGCACCCGGCGCGAAACAGCCAAGGAATTTTCACAACCCGACGAAGCGGCGTTATTTGATGAAGATAAGGCCAGCATGGGCCTGCGTATTCGTCGCCTGGCGACAGGCATGGCCTGGGCTGAAGAGCCGCCATCGCGCACCCGCCGTATGGTCAGCAATGTGCAGATTTACCCCACGGACAGGGCCGATCAATATGAGGTCGAATGTTGCTTTATGCTGTACCGCAATCGCCTCGAACGTCAGACCGATATCTTTGTGGGTGCGCGCCGCGATTTGTTGCGACGCAGCGATAATACCCAGGGGTGGATGATTGCGCGCAGGGTGATTGTGCTGGATCAGGGTATGCTGCTGGCTAACAATATGAGTGTCTTTTTTTAGCGCTTTGCTGGCTTTGTGGCCCTGGCTGGCAACGGTGTAGCGAGCTGTTACCTTTGCGAGCAACCCGTGTTGCGCATCCATTATGGTTTAATTTGGCGTTTACACCCAAGCAGATCCGGCAAACGAACAAGCTGGTACGTTTGCAAAATAATTTAAAGCAAGGACTTTTGCTGATAACTACCACGGAGCCTGTCTCGTCTGTTCGCGTTTGATCATCGCTGCGAAAGGTTGCAAACAGGTGAAATTGGTGCTGCCAATCTGTTTATGTTTTTGATTAAATTCCGTGCTTAGCCTGGTGTTCATCGCAATATTATTTTTCCTGTCGTTAAAGTCAAAAAATTATTCCCCGGCTAGTTAAAGTGATTTCTTGAAAAAGCGGTCGGAGTGGGTAATTCTTAACAAAAAAATGTATGACTAGTGTTAAGTGTTTTTGTGATTGGCGCGAAATGCCCGAAATTCATAGATAAAACAACCGCATATATGTAATAATCGACCTGGCATTAACGATTTTGCCTGTAAAAATCACATGGCAAGCAATTGTCGAATAAAAAACGAGAGGAATCACCAATGGATTACATCACGGGGTTTTGGGAACAATATGGTGGCGCGGTGGTAAATTTCGGAGTCGCGCTGGTCTTTTTGTTAGGTTTTTATATTGCGGCTCGCATAGTTCGAGCAATTATTAAAAAAGTTATGCTAAAAACCGAACTGGATAATCGCTTTGCCGAGACAGTTGGATTGAAAGACGGGTTTCCCGTTGAAAGTGTGGCCGGGGGTGTAGCGTTTTGGGTAATCATGACCTACGGCATTCTAACATTTTTCGATAAGCTCAATTTACAAAGCGTAGCCCAACCAATCGGTACGTTCCTCACTGAAATATTTGCGTTTCTTCCCAAGCTTGGCGCGGCGGTGGGGTTATTAATCATCGCATGGGTTCTGGCGAGCTTGTTAAAATTATTTATCAATAAACTTGCCGGACTGTTCGGTGTGGATAAACGCCTGAACGAGCTTGACGACACCGGCTCGGAAGAATTTACCGTCAGCGACTCGCTGGCGACTGCTGGTTACTGGTTTGTCTTCCTGTTATTTTTGCCGATGATACTCGGTGCGTTGCAAATGCAGGGCCTGGTAACTCCTTTGCAGGATATGTTCAGTAAAGTGTTTACCTATATGCCCAATATCGTGTCGGCGCTACTGATATTTGTGGTGGGGTCTTTCGTGGGCCGTATAGTACGCAAAATTGTAAGTAGTTTACTGGTGGCGGCGGGCGCAGACGGGCTGAGCGAAAAACTCGGTCTACAGCAAAAAATATCTGCCCTGGTCGGTACACTGGCATTCACGGTGATCATGCTGTTGGTGGTAGTACAGTCGCTGGACGCGCTAAAAATTGAAGCAGTGTCCGCTCCGGCTAAGAATATGATCGAGATGATCTTCCTTGCAGTACCGGGCATTATTTCGGCGGTACTGGTACTCGCCATTTCCTATTTTGTCGGTAAATTACTCGCCGGGTTGGTGAGTGATTTACTGTCGTCCGCCGGGTTCAATAACGTGACGACAAAAATGGGTATTCGCGCGGAGCTGAAAAGAACGCCGAGTGAGTACGTTGGCAGTTTGGTGATGCTGGGCGTTATATTGTTTGCCCTGTTAGGCGCCACAGAGTTACTGGGTTTTGAACCGCTGGGTAATATCGTGACCGATCTTATCTACTTCGCTTTCCAGGTGCTGCTTGGTGCACTGGTGCTGGGTATCGGGATTATCGTTGCCAACAAGGTGTTTGAGGTAGTGGCGGGTTCGGGTATGAGTCCGGTTGCCGGTCATATGGCGCGCGCTGCCATTCTGGTGCTGGCCACCGCAATGGCATTGCGTCAAGTGGGTGTAGCTGAAGATATTATCAATCTGGCGTTTGGTTTAATGCTCGGCGCTCTGGCAGTAGGTGCCGCAATCGCCATCGGGCTTGGTTGCAAGGATATTGCCGGTCGCGAGGCGGAAAAAGTGATCGAAAAGCTACGCAAATAATCGCGGTTACTGCACCGCTTCAGGTGCGCTAATATGGGGGCTGTTATTACAGCCCCTTTTTTCGTCGGGGCTATTGATGCGCGGTTTTCTTGCTGGTCGGTAAACTGGCCATTTGTTAACAGTACCTCGCGGTGAAAATGATGGATCGGAATATTTTAATTGGTGGTAATGACGTGGGGCGGGTGTACCTAAACCCCCGTTACGCTAACCGCCACGGCCTGGTTGCCGGTGCCACTGGCACCGGTAAAACCGTTACCCTGCAATGTCTCGCGGAGAGTTTTTCCGAAGCAGGCGTCCCGGTATTTCTGGCGGATATAAAAGGCGATCTGGCCGGGCTTAGTCAACCGGGTAAGACGCACTCGAAGATCGATGAAAGGGTTGCGCGAATTGGTATCGACGATTTTACATTGAAAGGCTTTCCGGTTTCATTTTGGGATGTGTTTGGGGAGCGTGGTACCCCTGTGCGCGCTACTGTGTCTGAAATGGGCCCCCAATTGTTGTCTCGATTATTAGGTTTAAATGAAACACAGGAAAGTGTACTAACCCTTGTATTCCAGTTTGCCGACGACGAGGGCTTGTTGCTACTCGACCTCAAGGATCTGCGTACCAGTCTTGAACATATCGCGCAGGCAGGCAGCGATATGGGTGTTGGCTATAGCGTATCCAAGGCATCAGTAAATGCCATCTTGCGGCGTCTACTCATGATCGAACGGGAGGGGGGCGATCTGTTTGTCGGAGAGCCCGGTTTGCTGCTGGATGATCTAATCGCGCTGGACAAAAACGGCCGCGGCATGATCAATATTCTCGCTGCGGAAAAATTGATCTTGTCGCCGCGCATATACACCACCTTTTTATTATGGCTGCTGTCGGAGTTATTTGAGAATTTGCCGGAGGTGGGTGACCTGGAGAAACCAGTGATGGTATTTTTCTTCGACGAAGCGCATCTGTTATTTAACGATGCGCCGAAAGTATTGTTGGACAAGGTTGAACAGGTAGTGCGACTGATTCGTTCCAAAGGGGTCGGTGTGTATTTTATTAGCCAAAACCCCAGTGATTTACCTGATCGTGTACTGGGTCAACTGGGTAATCGGGTACAACATGCGTTACGCGCCTACACCCCCAAGGATCAGAAGGCCGTGCGGGTGGCAGCGCAGACATTTCGCGCCAACCCGAAGCTCGATACGGAGCGGGTAATTACCGAATTGGGGGTCGGGGAGGCGTTAGTGTCCGTGTTGCAGGATAAGGGAGTGCCGACCCCGGTGGAGCGCATATTAATTCGCCCGCCCAGTTCGCGCATCGGGCCGATCGACGACAGCGAGCGGCGCGCTATCATCGAAAAAAGTCCGCTGCATCGACGCTACGCAAACGCGCACGACCCACATTCTGCTCACGAGGAATTACTAGCCAGAACCGCTGCTAAGACGCGGCGCGAAGACGCACCAAGACAAGCTGAACAGGCAGAACAGGATCGACACAACCGGCAAACGCGGGTGCGTGACCATGATCAGGTCCGGGGTGCTTCCCGCCGCGGTCCGGGGAGCAGACGTCAGGGGTTGGGGGAAGCATTTGCCAAAAGCGTGGCGCGCAGCGTGGGTAGTACCCTGGGGCGACGTATCCTGCGGGGTATTCTGGGTTCCATACTAAAGTAGTGCGGCGCGGTCAACATCTGGATCAACAACCCCTTAGCCTGAAACTGCTCTTGCCAGCGGGCTATACACCGTATAACAATCGAGGGCTCGTTATTAATATGATCAGGGCGTGCGTATGCTCAGTCTGGAAAAACGTATAGCGATTTCCTTATTCGGTCTACGGCTGAGTATTTTTCTGGTGATGTTGATGTGGACCATCGACAAGTTTTTAAACCCCGCGCACGCGGCGGCGGTTTATGCAAAATTCTATGGCATTGGTGGTCTCGACAGTGGCGTCATGGCAACACTGGGCGCGATGGAAATAGCCCTGTTGCTTTTGTTCGTAGCAGGCGTACAAAAACTCTACACCTATGGTGCGGTGCTGTTGTTGCACGGCGTATCTACCTTGTCCTCTTTCAATCAATATCTGGCACCATTCGACGGAGCTAATCTACTATTTTTTGCCCCCTGGCCCATGTTGGCGGCTTGCGGCGCGCTATTTCTGTTGCGCGATCAGGATCGCCTTTTGGTAATTGGCTAGAAAGGTTTTACCCTGTAGCCTGCGGGCCTTGCCAGGCGGTTGTTAGTTAAGGGGGAGAGAGTAATAGTGTGGCAGCGAGACCAGTATGCGTAATGCATTAATTTTATTTGCCGCGGGCTGTGTCGGCGGCCTGGCCAACAGTTTAACAGTCTGGTGGTGCGGGGAGCTGGGTATCACCCAGTTGTTTGGGGTGGCCATTGCGCCGTCATTAAGCCCCGCCTGGCTGTATCCGCGTATCGTCTGGGGTGGTATCTGGGGTCTGTTGTTTTTGTTACCGTTAATTAATTCCCGGCCCTTGGTAAAAGGGTTACTGCTCAGTCTGTTGCCCACCGCGGTACAGCTATTTGTGGTTTTTCCACTACAAGCACATAAAGGGATTGGCGGCCTGGATCTGGGATTATTAACACCGGTGTTTGTCGTCTTTTTTAACGGAGTATGGGGCGTGGTGACGGCCCTGACCATCCGCTGGTCGAGATAACCAACCTGATACACGCCTTGGTGTAATGTGAAGGGCCGGGGATTCAGGATTTCAGTTCGGGCAGATCGGCGTACAGTTGCAACGCCTCCGGATTGGCCAGCGCGTCGGTGTTTTTCACCGGTTTGCCGTGCACAATATTGCGCACCGCCAGCTCGACGATTTTGCCACTGATGGTGCGCGGAATATCCGCCACCTGAATAATTTTGGCGGGCACGTGCCGTGGCGTGGTATTGGCGCGGATAGCAGCGCGGATAGTTGCCGCCAGCTCGTCGTCGAGGACGACACCCGGGCGCAGCACCACAAACAGCACCACCCGTACATCGTCCTGCCAGTCCTGACCTATGCAGACGGAATCCATCACCGCATGAATTTTTTCCACCTGGCGATAGATTTCCGCGGTGCCGATTCTAACCCCGCCCGGATTCAGTACCGCGTCGCTGCGGCCATGAATAACAACGCCGCCGTGTTCAGTGATTTCGCCATAGTCGCCGTGGGCCCAGATGCCGGGATAGGTGGCAAAATAGGCCTCGTGAAATTTCTGCCCCTCGGGGTCGTTCCAGAATGAAATTGGACAGGAGGGGAACGGTCGCGTGCACACCAACTCGCCTTTCTGCTGTGTCACCGGTTGTCCCGTCTCGTTCCATATTTCCACCGCCATGCCCAGAGCCAGGCACTGAATTTCCCCTTCGTACACCGGCAGGCAGGGATTGCCCAGTACAAAGCAGGAAATAATATCGGTGCCTCCGGAGATAGAGGACAGGCATACATCGGGTTTGATGTCCCGGTACACGTAGCGGAAACTCTCGTGGGACAGGGGCGAGCCGGTCGACAAAATGGTTCTGAGTTTGTCCAGGCGATGGGTTTCCCGCGGTCTGACCCCGGCTTTTTCCAGCGCGGCAATATATTTGGCGCCGGTGCCGAAAACGGAAATATTTTCCTCGTCGATCATATCGAGCAGGGCATGGGCGCTCGGTGCAAATGGCGAGCCGTCGTACAGCACCAGTGTCGCGCCGCTGGCGAGGCCGCTGACCAGCCAGTTCCACATCATCCAGCCGCAGGTGGTGAAGTAGAACATCACATCCTGCGATTGCAGATGCACATGCAGGCTGTGTTCCTTGAGGTGCTGGATCAAGGTGCCGCCTGCCGAGTGCACAATGCACTTGGGCGCACCGGTGGTGCCGGAGGAATACATAATATAGAGCGGATGGTCGAACGGCAGTTGCGCAAACTCCAGCACCGGCTGGGAATTGGCCGGGGTGACTTCCGCCAGTAAATCGCCATAGCGCACCGCATTGGGAATGGCGCGAATAGACAGCGCCTCCCCAGTGGTGCGCCGCACCACGGGAACCACCACCACCTGCTTGATAGACGGAATGTTGTTGCTGATTTCCGCCACCCGCGGCAGGCAGTCGATGGTTTTGCCGTTGTAGTAATAACCGTCGCAGGCAAACAATACTTTGGGTTGAATTTGTCCGAAGCGATCCATCACCCCGTTGATACCGAAATCGGGTGAACAGGAAGACCAGATCGCGCCAATGCTGGTAGTGGCCAGCATGGCGATGACCGTTTCCGGTACATTGGGCATAAATGCCGCGACACGATCTCCCTGTTCCACACCCGCCGCGCGCAGCGCCTCTGCCAGGCGCGCCACGGCGTTGTACAATTCCGCATAGGTGATTTCCCGCCGCTCGCCATTTTCCAGCCGTGACACCAACGCTACTTTTTCATCCCGGCGGCGCAACAGGTTTTCCGCGAAATTAAGCCGCGCGCCGCTAAACCAGTGGGCGCCCGGAAATTTATCGCCATCTGTCAGCACAGCTTGCCAGGGCTGGCTGGCCACCACACCGGTGAACGCCCAGATGCTCGCCCAGAAGTCCTCGCACTGCTCCACCGACCAGCGATGCAACTGCTGGTAATTCTCGAAGGTCACGCCGTATTCACTTTCTATAAAGCGAATATAGCGCAGCATATTGGTGGCGTTGATACGCTCGTTGGAGGGTTGCCAAAGGGGGGCGGTCACGTGGTTATCCCGTAGTCTGATTGACAGGCGGGTATTATACTCGGTGACAGGCGGTGATGGTGGCTGGCGGGTTGATAATCGCGACGATGTTTGTCGTCTGCGGTGCGGAGTTTGCTGGAGGTAAAGGTGAATACTAATAAAAAACTATCCATCGCGGGGCGTCAATTGATCCGGAGTGTATTAGCGACAGATCCTGTGCCCAGTTGGTGGAGCGCAGCGCGCGGCGCTTGCGATCGGGACGCGGAACATTGGATCAGTTACTGATGCGCAAACTGCACCGCTGGCTGGGGGTTGTCGCCGCGGTGCAATTGCTGATCTGGACAGTTTCCGGCCTGTTTTTTGCCCTTATGCCCATTGATACGATTCGCGGCGCCCATTTGCTCGAACAACCGGCCGCCTATCGGCTGGGGCATGTCAGGCTGGTGTCACCCAGCTCGCTGGTGCGGCAGAACAGTGAACTGTCGATGGTCAGTCTCGATCAAATTCGCGTTAGTCAGCGCCTGAATATTCCGGTATACCTGATCGAAACCGAACAACAACAATGGGTATTTAACGCCGAAACCGGGGAACAACTGGCGCCATTAACTGAAGAGCAAGCCCGTGTGATAGCAGCCAACAGCGCGCGGCTGGCAGCGCGTTCCGCCACCTGGATCACCAGCGTTGCGTCCGGCAGCGAATACCGGGGCGGCGAACTGCCGGCCTGGAAAATCGAACTGGAAGGTCCCGAGCACGCGAACCTGTGGATAGGCGCCAACAGTGGCCAGGTGCGGGCGGTGCGCACCACCACATGGCGCATCTACGATTTTCTGTGGAGCCTGCACATCATGAATTACGACGACCGGGAAAATTTCAATTCCTGGCTGCTAAAGGGTTTTGCGTTGTTGGGGGTGATCACCATACTCTCGGGTATGGTGCTGTTTGTGGTGTCGCTAAGGCGCGGGAAATGATTGTCAAAATTATCGTGGGCTTTATACTGAGGGCGTGCGCGATTTCCCACTGCATAAATCTAAAATCATATGGGGAGTCAATGCGTTAGGGTAAGGAGTCAAGGAAATAACAGGGTTCCTCGCTTTGTTCTGGAAAGGATGCAGATGTCTTGAAAAATCAGCTAAGTACAAAAGGGTAGGAACATGTGTCGAATAATCCTTTCGGCTGAGTGCGTGCGCGCGATATACAAATGTTAGGTTTGCGGAGAGTTGATGCAAAAATCAGAAAATGACCATGGCTCTAATAAGTTAAAGCAACATATGCCATGCATTGGGCACCTGAAATATTCTCTTCGTCCAAAACGCGATCTTGGTCAGATTTTAGGAATGCATAAACTTCCTAGTGGCCGGGGAAGGCAAATCGCCGATGGCTTTGTACGGTTAGCTGAAAAATCCGCTATAGAGTATGTGGAGGCAAGAGCTAAATTATTTAAATTTCTTGAACTGGGTAATGCTGATGACGAATATAGAGCAGGAGATCATTTTGAATCCTGCATTCAAAGTCTTCATAGAGCTATTAATTATTTAGAACGCCTTAAGAGCCTTGGATATAAAAGAGGGGATGGTAGCCCTCTTGTACCTAAGCCACAAAATATGACTGTACTCCATCAAAGTAATGCAAACTCGATAAGGGATTTTCGAGATGCAATTGAGCATCTCGAAAATGATATTCTAAAAGGACTTATACCAGAAACCCAAAGAACTGGCGTGCACTTGGGGTGGGACAAAGCCACCATCGGTTCTCATAATTTGGGTTATAAAGAAGTAGCAAAATGGATAGAGCAGATTAATAGGGTGGCGGCGATTCTCAGCGAAATTTATGTGACGGTTAGCTCGAATCAGACTGGTAAATAGGCAATTAAATTTAAAGCCTAACAACCAAAACAAGTTGACTCAAAAAACGCGAGAATCTCCCTCGGGAGTTAGGTGCTAAGAATGGCGAATCTTGAACTCATTGCAGCGGTCATCGGCCTTATTTTGGAAGTCGCAGG
>JAYODD010000001.1:133094-191819 GCA_038106145.1 Gammaproteobacteria bacterium
CAAATAAACTGAAGGCTCTCAGCAGGAAGAAGCTAGACGGGCTAGACGAGTGGCAAGACGAAATTGATAATTTGCTAGAGAATCAACGTAAGAAGCACTGGCGCTCAAACGTATTTATTGTTGTAGGTATTTGTTTGCAAACCTTCCCTGAGTATATTTTCGACTGAATTAGTATGGTTGGTTATTGGGTCCTAACCAATCAATGCAGCCGACGCCCTTACCTCGGATTTGCTCTGGCAATGGTTTTCGCGCTCTCCATGGCAGTCATATAAACCGATTAAGCCTGATATCATCTGTTTTTTAATTTTTCATTGTCTTCGAATAACCCGGCTAACTCGGAGGTCGCAAGCTATGAGCACGCCATCACTCTCCTTTGGTCGGGTTACCGTGTACCTGGGTGCGAAAAATGGCAAATACCCGGACGGTAATCAGGTGGTGATCCGCGGCAGCGACACCAAGGTCATCTTCGACACCCCGTTGGTGGCCAACAACCTCCAGAGGGAACTCGAAGGCACGGATATGGTTATTCTGGGCCACGTACACGAAGATCACACGGCGGGGATTCATTTGCTTCCGGAAGCCAAGGTTCTTGTTCACGAGGCGGATGTGGATGCTATCCGCAGTATGGCAGGCTTGCTGCATCACTACGGTATGCCACCGGAACCCAGTGCGAAAATGGTGCCTTTTGTGACGGAAGAATTCTTTTTTCAGCCGCGGCCCGACGCTCAGAGTTATCGCTCGGAACAAAGCTGGAATGTGGGCCGAAGCACCATCACCGCCCTGCACACGCCGGGCCACACCGGCGGGCACTGCGCCCTGCTGGTGGAGCCCGAGGGCGTGTTGTTTATAGGCGATATTGACCTGTCCAGTTTTGGTCCTTACTACGGCGACGGCTGTTCCAATTTGCAGGGCTTTCGCCGCTCCATTGACCGTTTAAAGCAGATCGAAGCGAAAATCTGGGTGACGTCCCACCACAAGGGTGTGATCACCGAGCGGGAGACTTTTCTCGACTTGTTGCAGGCTTTTGCCGCCAAAATAGACCAGCGGGAAGCGGCCATTCTGGCAGCGATCGGCGAACAGCCCAGGACGCTGCGGGATCTGGTCGCGCATCGCTTCGTTTATCCCACCTGGTACGACGGATTATGGGCGGAAAGTTGCGAGACCTATACCATCACGCGGCACCTCGAAGAGTTGTTGGCAGCCGGCACTGTGCGGGAAGATGAAGGGTTTTACTCGCTCGCGTAATGCTCTACCGTTAGCCACATCAAAGCGTATGGCCAACTGATTTCCCGTTGTGCATATTTCCCCTTGTGCATAGTTGCTTAAAGGTCCCCGCTACGGCGGCCGATAACCCCCATGGCGATTGCGGTAGAGTTCTCGCTATAATGCGGTCCGCCCGACGGACCGCATTCATTTGAACTGCGCCCGACATCCTGAAAACATCTGAAAATAGACACCTAATCAGCAGTATTGCCTTATGTATCGACTTGCCTACCTTATTTTGTGTATCACTGTTTCCGCTGGTGCCCGCGAACCGGAGGCGCAGGTGCCGTTGGATGTGACCCATACCCACCCGTTGGTCGACGCGCAACCGTCGATGGAAGTGCATATTCACAGTGGGTGGGAGAGTCGTTACTCGCTGGAGGGCCGCGACACGCTCAACGGAGACGGCCTGTGGGCGACGAGCGTAGAGGTGGCCGCAGGTCACCTGTCCGGCGGAATCTGGTATGGAGAATCGCCGGATCAGCGCTATAGCGAATTGCGCGCAACTTTGGGATGGGTTGAGGTAGTCGGCGATTTTGAATTTTATACAGCGTTTACTCACCTGAAGTTTATATCCGACCAGGTGCACGATAACGAGATTGGCGTGGGTGGTAGCTGGTCCGGTTTGCCCCTCGATGTGGTGGTGGCGGTGGACGGCTATTATTCGTTTGACGCCGATGGATCGTTTTGGCAACTCGCGCTGAATCGCGCGTTACAGGTGTCGGACAAGCTTACCCTGGAGGGTTCCGGAACGTACGGCATCAACACCGGCTATGTCGCCGACGGTCACCGTGGGGGCAACTATGTCGCCGCGCGGTTAGGGGCCGAATACGCCGTGACTCCTGCGCTCGTGCTCACCGCTCACGGGACTTACAGTTGGGCGGTGAGTCAGAATGAGAGCCGGCCCGGCGATGAACTGCTGAAGGATTTTTTCCACTGCGGTGTGGGTTTGCAGTGGTCCTATTAACGATTTAACCGCTAGCTGCCGCGCTTAAAACAAAGTCCTTGTTGTAACCGCTCAACTCGGCTTGCGTCAAAAATTGGCGGTAGTTGGAAATGCCGCCAAAGTAGGCGAGGCCGGTACGGGATTTGCCCGGCACGTTCTTGCCCACGTACCAGCTTTCGGTGAGTGGAAAGAGGGTTGCGGACACCGCTTCCTCGCACAGTCCGCCCCAGTGATCTTCCGCCTCCGCCGTGGGTTCGATGCGGGTCAGTTTGCGTTCGTCCAGTTTACGCATCAGGCGGCCCACCCACTCGATTTGTTCCTGGCCCAGAATGATGGGCTGGAACAGGGGTGCCGGGCTGCCCGCGGCGTTGATAATAAACAGGTTGGGAAACCCCGCGCTCATCAGGCCCAGGTGGGTACGGGCGCCGTCTTCCCAGTGTTCGGCGAAGGTGATGCCGTTGCGTCCGCGCACATCCATGGCTTTCAGGGAGCCGGTCATGGCGTCAAAACCGGTGGCAAAAACCAGCGCGTCGAACGCGTATTCCGTTTCCCCTACGCGCACCCCATTGGGAGTGATTTCGTCGATACCGTGCTGGCTGATATCCACCAGGGTGACGTTGTCCTGCGCGTACACTTCGTAGTAGTTGGTCTCGGCGATCAGGCGCTTGGTGAGCGCCGGGTATTTGGGGGTGAGAATGTCCGCCAGTTTGGGGTCTTGGATGCGCTCGCGAATTTTGGCGCGCAAATACTCGGACAGAAATTCATTGGCTTCCGGGTTGGTATACACGTCGGGATAGACGTTGTAAAAACTGAGCCCGCCGTTTTTCCAGCGCTCGTCGAACAGTGCCTGCCGTTCTTCAGGGGTGGCGTCCAGGGCTGATCCGGTGACCGGCTGGCCGATCTCATAGTTGAGCGCGACCCAGCCGCCAAAGGAGTTGTAACGTTCGGCGGCCCGCCACTGGGCGTAATTGGCTTTCACCCGGGTAGAGTATTCCGCCGGCATGGGGTGATTGCGCAGGGGCAGGCAATATCCCGGGGTGCGCTGGAAAACGTGCAGGTGACCGACCTCGCTGGCGATGGAGGAAATAATCTGTACGCCGGAGGAGCCGGTGCCGATAACGCCGACCCGTAGACCGCTCAGATCGACGCCTTCCCGGGGCCAGCGAGCACTGTGGTACTGGGGGCCTTTGAAGGCATCCAGTCCCTTAAATTTAGGCTTGATAGGCTGATTAAGCATACCGGTGGCCATAATCACGAAGCGCGCACGTACGGTTTCCCCGTTGCTGGCGCGCAGTACCCAGCGGTCCGCGGCTTCATCAAATCGCGCAACATCGATGCGCGCATCGAGCTGAATATCCCGACGCAGGTCGAGGCGGTCGGCCACGAAGTTGGCGTAGCGACACAGCTCATCGGCACTGGGATAGCGCTCCGACCAGGTCCACTCCTGTTCGATGACGTAGGAAAACGACAGCGAGTACTCGACGCTTTCAATATCCACCTTAAGACCCGGATAACGATTCCAGTACCAGGTGCCGCCCACATCGCTGCCCGCCTCATACAGGCGCGCGCTATAGCCCAGTTCGCGCATGCGGTGCACGGCGGTCAGGCCGGCGAATCCGGCGCCGACGATAACGACGTCGTAGTTGGTGGTTGCTGTACCTTGGGTATTTGTCATGGGTCAGTTCTCGTTATGGCATTACATTTGCGCAACCGCTGGCGCGTCGCGATAGACGCGTCGGCGGTGACATTAATCCAGATACTCAAATACCTTCACCACCCGTATTGCACCGCGGGTGTTGCTGGCGATGCTGGCGGCATGCTCCGCTTCCCGGCGGGTGACAATACCCATCAGGTAAATAACCCCGGCTTCCGTGACAACCTTGATGCGTCGACCTTCAATATCACTACGGGCCAGCAATTTGCTTTTCACTTTGGTGGTTAACCAGCTGTCGTTGGTGCGTGCCAGTAGCGAGGAGGCACCCTGTACCTGCAGCTCGTTGTGCACCTGACGCACGCCACGGAATTTTCGGGCGGTATCCCCGGCGAGGGTACGCAAGGCGTCGCTGGGCACTTCGCCGGTGAGCAAAACCACTTTGTTGTAGGTGGTGACGTTGAAGTGAGCGCTATCCAGTTGCGGGTGGGCTTTTTTAATATTGACCGAAATGAGCGTATCCATCTGCCAGTCATCCAGGTCGGCACCGAGAGATTTTTTACCGGGATCGGGCTCGATGGGCTCTTTGGTGACAGCGTCAATGGCCGTGGCACAGCCCGCGACCAGCAATGCGCCGAAAAGTAGCGCGACGAGCGGCTTCCTGATCATGTAGTGGATCCTCCAAATAACTGTTGCTCTATCAAATCACAAATACAAAACAGGGACAGCATATGAATTTCCTGTACGCGGTATTGGTTACTATTTTCCGCATGGAGTTCCACATCGCTGTCCGCCAGTTGCGCCGAAATGGCGTTGTCCCCGGTGGCTGTCAGCGCAACCACTGCGACGCCACGCTCGTGGGCAGCGGTAATCGCCCGCAGCAATTCGAGGGGGCTCTCGCCCGCGCTGAAGGTGATCAAAATATCCCCTGCCTGCGCCAGGGTTCGCACCTGTGCGCCGAAGTTGTCCGCGCGGCTGCCCGGTGTTGCGCCGTAACCGGGGTTGCCGTCGAGGGCAATGGTGGCAAAGCCGGGGCGTTCGATCTGGTGTCCGCGCATCAGACAACGCGCCATGATAGTCGCCATGGTGGCCGACAACCCGGTGCCGCAACACAGCAGTTTTTTTTCCGCGAGGAGAGCGGCGACGATCCGTTGCGCCGCCAGGGCAATCAGGGGTGACAGGCCTTCGCCGACCGCCATTTTGGCTTCAATGCTGCGGTGAAATTGCTCGATTACCCGTTGTTTCATGGTCGTTTTACAGGTGTCAGACGTTGGGGCGAAAAGCGTCGCGTATCCATTCCAGCCGATAACCGTCGCGGCTGTCGTCGGGGGTGAGACAAATGGCGTCAAACCGACATGGATGGGTATCGCCCAGCTGTTCGCTGTGCAGGTAGTGGGCCGAGGCAAGCACGATACGCTGCTGCTTGCGGGCATCGATGGATTCAGCGGCGTTGCCGAAGCGCGCATCGCTGCGCAGCCGGACTTCGGCAAACACCAGGGTTTCATGGTGTTCGGCGATCAGGTCGATTTCGCCCCTGGGTGTCCGATAATTGGTGGCGCGAATACGCAATCCCTGGCGGCGTAAAAAGCGTGCGGCGAGTTGTTCAGCCCTGGCGCCTGGCGTTGCAGCTTCGCTGGCAGGAGCTTTGCGGCCAAACATCAGCGTTCGAGGGTCCCGCGCACCGGATAGACTTTGCCATCGCGAAATTCCGCCCACAACTGCTTTTGCGACATACGGTTGTCGGCACCCAGGGTCAGGGTACCGGTGTAGCCTTGCAACGGCGTGGAGCCGTCCATTACCGTAATCCATTGATGCAGTTGGTAGGCATCGCTGCCGAGGGCGAACAGCTGGCGATAGGCCGGTGGTACGCTACTGCCGGCCTGAAAACCGGCGGGGGTTTTGCCCGGTACGCTCCAGGGCATGGCGCTAAACTGAACACCGGAAAGATCCCGATCGCGATTTTGATCGGGCGTTCCCGCGTAAATCAGCGACGTCGCATACACCGGTAAATCACTGGCGTAGAGAAAGTCGAGGGTGGGTTTGATCTGGCGACCCTGCTCGGTATTGGCAATCAACAGCACCATGTCGATATCCTGGCGGCGGCGCGGCGTGGACTCCAGGTTTTTGCCGAGGGTGCGCTGCAGGCGGTCGGCCCGCTGTTTACTCTGATCGATTAACAAAATCGGCGCGAGCTGGGGCGCGAAATCCCGCTGGTTGGCGGCGTAGGGCGGCAGCGAAACAAGGGTGCCACCGTGTGCCAGCCAGCGGTTGCGAAAGGCGTTCAGGGCCGCGTTACCCCAGGACGTGTCGGCGGTGATGGTGAGCGCGGAGCGGTGACCTTGCAGCCAGGCGCGATCGGCAATCTGGCGCGCTTCGTCGGCAATGGACAGACCGAACTGATACAGGTTGGCGGGGATCGGGGTGCCAGCGTCGACCCTGGCTACAGGGTTGCCGCCGGGTGCGGCGGGCGCCTTGTCGACTTCTTCCAGATAATTCAGGGCAATGGTCGGTACTGGCAGATCCGGCAATGCCGCGAGGGTGGCGACGTCCTCCTTGCGCAGCGGTCCCACCACCATTTGCGCACCCGCGTTCACTGCCCGTTGATAGGTTTCCACCAGGTTGCCCGCGCTGGTGTCGTAGATCAGCACCGGCGGCGCGCTACCCTGTTGATTGGTGTTATACCAGGCGGCGAGAAAGCCGTCGCGGATCACTGCGCCAGCTTCGCCGTAGGCCCCCTGCAGGGGCAGGAGCAGGGCGAGTTGGCGTAATTGCGGTTGTGGCTGCGCCCTGGGGGCGGGTTGGGATTTAAGACCCAGGCTGGGCGGCGGGTAAATAGCCGCGGGGTGGGCGGGCCAATGCTCGCGCCAGGCGTTGATGGCACTGTGGGCGAGTTCTGGGTTATTGCCGCTGGCGCGCCAGGTCTGGGCCAGCTGGTACCAGCCCCGTAGTTCGGCATCCGTGGTCGACGCCAATAACTGTGTGATGGCTTGCTCCGGCATGTTCTGGAGTATCTGCCAGATTTTTTCGTGCGCTGCGCTGATGCGCTCGGGTTTTTTCAGCAGACGCACCAGGGCGCGGTACTCGGCGACACTGCCGGCATCGTCGCCCAGGGAGGCATACAGATCGGCGCGCTGTTCGCGCCAACGTCGTTGCAGGTCAACCGGCAGTTGCTGCCACCGGGATTCCAGGGGTGGGATCGCCAACAAATCGCGGGCGTCGAAATGCCGCGCCTCGCGGGTGGCGATGGACGCCGACAACATGGCGTAGTTGGCGAGTTCAGGTAAGCCCAGGACAGTGTAATCGAGGGGCGCCAGCAGTGCCCGCGCGGCCGCGAAGTCGCCCAGGTGGAAATACGCGTCCGCGGCGGCCAGCTGGTGATGCTCCTTCTGTGGCGAGGGCGCGGTCGCGGCCAGGGCCAGTTCCCGTGCAGCGCGCTGGCTATAATTTTCGCCAGTCGTGTATGCTTGTTCAGCGGATTGTTGAAAACCGCCGCACCCTGCAAGAAGCAGTGGAATTGTCCACAGACAGTGACGAAACTTACAGATTAAAGACATTGAATAGATCCAGGGCTTCAGGGAGTCTTATGTCGGGCACGTTGTTTGTGGTTGCAACACCCATCGGGAATCTGGCCGATATGGTACCCCGCGCTGTGACGATACTCCAGACGGTTGATCTGATCGCCTGCGAAGATACGCGCCACACGGGTCGCTTGCTGGCTCACTTTGGGATCGACAGGCCGTTGGTGGCCTATCACGACCACAGTGACGCCGCGCGAATTGAACGCATCATGGGCGTTCTGGAGGCGGGCAAACAGGTGGCGTTGGTGACCGACGCCGGCACGCCACTGGTGTCCGATCCCGGCTATCAACTGGTGCGCCTGGCGCGGCAGCAGGGCATTGCGGTGTACCCCATACCCGGGGCCTGTGCAGCCATTGCCGCGTTAAGTGTGGCGGGGTTGCCCAGTGATCGCTTTGCGTTTGAGGGGTTTCTGCCCGCCAAAGCCGGTGCGCGACGCAGGCGTCTCGAGGAACTGGCGGATGAGTCGCGCACCCTGATTTTTTATGAGGCGCCGCACCGCGTGAAGGAGGCTGTCGGCGATCTGCGCGCGGTATTTGGCGCCGATCGCGAAGGTTTTCTGGCGCGCGAGATCAGTAAGGCCTTCGAGACATTTACCGCGGGTACCCTGGCCGAGCTGGAGCGCAATATCGCTGGCGATGCGAATCAGCAACGGGGCGAGATGGTCATCATTGTGCGCGGTGCCGACGCCGTCGACACGGATGTTGGGCAGGCAGAGCAACTGCGGGTGCTGACGTTGTTGATGGCGGAGCTACCGTTAAAACAGGCGGCAAATCTGGCCGCGCGCATTACCGGGGGCAGCAAAAACACGCTGTATCAACGGGCGCTGGCGCTGCGCGATGATGCCCCGGAAGAGGTCGATCCCCGTTAGGGTGTTAACATGCAGCGCCGCGCGGTGCACGAGGCGCTATGCGGAGGTTGATATGACAGGGGTGGTTACGTGAACGGCTGTCTGGAGAAATATATTCCGTGAGTATTTTATTGGATCAATTATTGACCCTGCTCGAACTGGAGCGCATTGAAATCAATCTGTTTCGCGGTAGAAACTGGGATATCGGTTCGAAGAATGTATTTGGTGGGCAGGTGCTGGGCCAGGCGCTGGTGGCGGCGGGCACTACGGTGGAAGGGCGCAACGTGCATTCGCTGCACGGCTATTTTTTGCGCCCCGGCGATAAGCAGACGCCGATTGTCTACGAGGTGGATCGTATTCGCGACGGCGGCAGCTTTACCACCCGCCGCGTGGTGGCCATTCAGCATGGCAAGGCTATTTTCAGTATGTCCGCGTCATTTCAAAAGCCCGAGGACGGGGTGCGTCATCAAATTGATATGCCACCGGTTCCCGATCCCGACAAGTTGCCCTCCGAACGGGAAGCGCGCCTGGCTATCGCGCACCATCTCCCGGAAGATCAGCGGGAATTTTTTATCAAGGAACGCCCCATTGAAATGCGTCCCGTGAACCCGGACGATTTGCTGTCCAACGAGAAAAAGGCGCCGCAACAAATGTTCTGGCTGCGGGCAAACGGCAAATTAAACGACGATGTGCCCCTGCATCAGGCGCTACTGGCCTACACGTCGGATTTTTACTTTATGGGCACCGCCATGCGCCCCCACGGCCTGACCTTTGCGACACCGGGTATGCAGGCCGCGAGTCTCGATCACGCCATGTGGTTTCACGGGGAGTTTCGCATGGATGACTGGCTGCTGTACGTCATGGACAGCCCGGCATCTTCCCACGGCAGGGGGTTAAATATTGGACGTCTCTATCGTGCGGATGGGGTGCTGGTGGCGAGCTGCGCCCAGGAAGGGTTGATGCGTTTGCATCGGGAGAAAAAATAACCCGCTTTAATTTGCCGTTTCGTTATTCACACACCCGGCGAACGGGAGCTGCTCCCCGCTCGCCAGCGGTGACAATGCGCAGTTGTGGCCGTGTAGATTAATAGCCGCCGATTTGTGAAAAAATCGTTTGCGGATTTTTAATCATCATGGTGTCGATGTCAGCTTGACTGACCCCCGCGGCCAGCAGTCCCGGAATGACATCTCTGGGAATGTGCGCATAGTTCCAGTGGGGGGCAAACTGCTCGACGTATTTCTGGTCGAAAAAATCCTGGTGGCTACAGGCATCGTGGGATACAACCATTTGCCCGGTGTAACCTCTGGCCACCAGTTTGGCGACCATCTGAATGCGTTTTTCGGTGGGTAAAAACTGATCCAGACCAAAACGATCCATGCCGATAAAACTGCCCTGATCCAGAATTTTCAGCAGATAGTCGAGGTCGTCCGAATCGCCGCAGTGACCGATGACCACCCGCGATAAATCGACGCCAAATTCTTTAAAGGCTTTTTGCTGGTCGAGCCCGGAGTGATTGGCGACCGATGTATGGGTGGAAACAGGCACGCCGGTAGCGCGATGGGCGATGGCGCTGGCTTGCAGCAATTTTTTATTGAACTCGTTGACCCCCGGCGCATCGGTGGCGCATTTGATAATACCGGCGCGGATGCCGGTGCCGAGAATACCGTCGTTGATGTCCCGCAACATGTAGTTGGACAGTTCTTCCGCGGTCCAGCCATGCATCCAGGGTTCCTCGGTCCAGTAAAAACCGGTGGCGGCAATCACATTAACCCCGGAGGCTGCGGCAACGGCCTTGATGGTATTGATGTCGCGTCCCAGATTGATCGGCGTGAGATCGACGATGGATGTCACGCCCAGATCTCTGGCTTTGATCAACGCGGCGGTGGCCTTGGGGATTTCTTTTTCCTTTACGTAGTAATCGTTGTAGTTCTGGCGCATGGACCAGTTGGCCACCGTGATGTGTTCGTGCATCAGGCAAAAACCCAGCTCCTGCGGATTCATCGGACCCAATACGGTTTGTACTTGTACCATGGTGCGCTCCCTTGAAAGTATGGCTGTGACCGCGAGAGCAGGGCGTGTTCCGTTGCGACGCTGCGTCAGTCCGACCCGCTGTGTAAGTGTTCGAGTACGCTTCTGGCCTCGGCTACGATATCGGCTATCACCTCGGCGGCGGGTTTGACGGATCGTATCAGTCCTGCCCCCTGTCCGGCCGGCAGGGAGCCGTTGTCCACGTCCCCCTGCAGCCGACCGCGGTGGGCGGCTGCAGCGCCGACATGCTGTAATTGCAGGGGGAACGGTTCGATCTCCAGTTCTCTGCCACGCCACGAGCGGGTAAACTGATTGTCGATCAGGCGGCAGGGCTTGCCGCTGTGGCAGCGGCTAACGACCGTGCCGTCAACACCGATGGCGACGATTTTTTGTCCGTAATTGGGGT
This sequence comes from Gammaproteobacteria bacterium, assembly GCA_038106145.1. Lineage (GTDB taxonomy): Bacteria > Pseudomonadota > Gammaproteobacteria > Pseudomonadales > Porticoccaceae > JBFJKD01. The sequence continues at coordinate 143,815 of JAYODD010000001.1, forward strand.
GGGCATGGGCTTCCGTCGTGGCGATAAAGCGGGTGCCCATCCACACGGCCTGGGCGCCGAAAGCGAGGGCCGCGACTAAGCCGCGACCATCCACCAGCCCCCCACCGGCCACCACCGGCACCCGCACCGCGTCGACTACTGCTGGTACCAGGGTTGCGGTGGCAATGTTTGCCACGTGGCCACCACCTTCGCTCCCCGAGGCGATAATGGCATCGACCCCGGCCGCCGCGAGGGTCTTCGCCTGTGCGACCGTGCCCACGACGGACATGACGAATATCCCCCGTTGATGCGCTTCGTCCACGAATCCCACTGGATTACCCAGCCCCGAAATCAGCACCGGAATTTTTTCATCGAGACAAACCGTAATCTGCGCCTGCACATTTTTGGCATAGGCAATGGTTTCCGCGTCGATAACTTTGGGCTTGCCAAACAGGATGTCGACGCCAAAGGGCCGCGCCGTTAGCGTGCGCGCGATACGAATTTCGCTACGCAGTTCGTCCGCGGTCATGTACCCGGCGCCGATCACGCCGAGCCCGCCCGCACGGGATACCTCGCCCGCCAGTTTGCCCGTGGCGATAAGGCCCATTCCGGCCTGAATAATCGGATAGCGAATACCCAGGAGTTGACACAGCGGGGTGGTTAGCACGGGTGATGCCCCTGTTACCTCAATCCTTTGTCGGTTAACGGCAGAACGGGTATGCCCGTCATTTATAATCAGAGCGCTAAGATAAAAGATTATGTACGCTAACCCAAGTAAAAGTTTGTTCCCAGCCCGAAAACCATGTCCTGGCGGAAACAAATTTGGTAACCTGCCACCGGGAGTCGGCCGGGCGATCGCTGTTCGTTGGCACGGGGTATCGCGCTAGCGATAACCCGGGTTAGCGGGGGGAGGAAAGTCCGGGCTCCACAGGGCAGGGTGCCAGGTAACGCCTGGGAGGCGTGAGCCTACGGAAAGTGCCACAGAAAATATACCGCCGATGGCCACGGCAGTGATGCCGTGCGCACAGGTAAGGTTGAAATGGTGCGGTAAGAGCGCACCGCGCGACTGGTAACAGGCGCGGCAGGGTAAACCCCACCCGGAGCAAGACCAAATAGGAATCCATTGGCGCGGCCCGCGCTGGATTCGGGTAGGTTGCTTGAGGCCCGCGGTGACGCGGGTCCCAGAGGAATGATCGCCCTCGACAGAACCCGGCTTACAGGCCGACTCCTTTTTTCCGCCATTTTTCACCGCCGCCTGGTGCCGCCCCTACTGTCACTGCGGCGACCGGCAACCGCCTGTCCGCGTTTGCCCGCCACTAATCGCATACCCGTCATTTCCCTCGCAAAACCCTAAAGTTTTACCGCCAGCCACCGACAACTCGGATGATATCTATCCGGGTATCGCCGCGCGCTGTGGCCCACGGGCACAGCTTCCATCGACAACGTGTTATCACAGGGCCAAAGAGGTTGATGCAAAAACCCACCGCTGGAGCAAGGACCATGAACAAATTTTCGTCGCTGTTTACCACCTGCTTGTTACTCTATGGCAGCACTGCCTTTTCCGCCATTGTGTATTACAGCGATATTCCGGCTGGCGCCGTGAATGCAGGTGCCGTTACCACCCAGGGATACTACGATGTGCCGGAGACCTGGAGTTACTGGGTATTTGCCGGGCAGGCCGGAACGGAGGTTACGCTGACGGCCGTTCGCCTGGAGGCCGATCTGGACCCCGCGTCGGGGTTGTTTGCCGGGTTTATTTACACCACTGACGAAGCCCCGGTGGATATTTATTCCGGTCTGGCCTATGGGGACGACGAACTGGATCCACCCACGGACATCGGCGGCGATTGGGGTGACCCGCAAATCGTGTTTACACTGCCGGCAGATGGTTTTTACACCTTCGCGGTGACCAATTTTTTACCAGGTTTGTCCAACGGTGGGGACGGCCAGTTCAGCTTCGCAACGACGTTACAGGGCGTCAATGTATTACCGGTTTTTGCACTGCTTGAATCCCATCCGTATACCTATTCCCACGCCATGATCGATCAGCTGAGCGACGCGGTGACCCAGCCGATCTTCGCCGATCTGACCAGGGCGACCGGGTCGCCCCAGGATTCCGGTTGCGGTTTTTCCGCTACCAATGGGCGTCTCGACGGTGGCTCTTTCAGCTCTATCGGTTATCAACTCTGCGCTAGAGGTCTTCTGGTGGGCGCCAGTATTCATCAGGCGCAAACCGGTAGTCATGGTCGTCAGGCCGGTCAGCAGGTGGAAGGTGATGCCAGGGGACTGTCCGCATATTTCGCCCACGCTTTTGCCCGCAACTGGAAGGTCAACGGAATAGTAAGTTACTTTCGCACCGACCTCGATTACACCAACCGCCAGCTGGGCACCGTCTACAACGCGGACAATGAAGTGGATACGCTGGCGGCAAAGGTGTGGGTTGATCGGGAGTGGCGTTTCGCCAATGGGTTCTCCGTTATTCCGTTTGCGGGTATAGATTACAGTTACAATCGCTTCGGTGAGGCGACGGAAAAAAATAACGGGTTTTTGAGTCTCGATATCGACAGTTTCACCACCGAATCCACTTCCCTGCGCAGCGGTGTGAACGTTAATTTCCCGGCGGTCTGGATTCGAGCGCTGCGTGTACAACCCTATGTCATGGCGATGGTGGACAGTCGGCTCGCCTGGAATGATGAAACGCTGACCGCCCGCTATCAATCGTTGCAGAATGTCACCATTCAGGCGGATCTGGATGAGCCCGACACTACCAGCGTGATGGGCCGCGCAGGTCTAAAAATGCGTATGAACAATATCGCACTGGATTTTAACCTGCGCAACGACGATGGCTTTGACGGCAATTCCCAGCAGAGCTGGGCGTTGGGTTTATCCGTACATCTGTTGTTCTGAAACTCATTTTTGCACCTGGAACAGGGTGCAGGGGTGTTCCCGCTGGTTTCACCGGACGCATCCGCCCGTTTTTATTTTCGCTGCCAGGGAGTTGGCGGCTTCTTTAGTCGGCATTGGCGGTCGGATGCAACGGTATGCCCCTCGCTTCCAGCCCCCAATAAGCCAATTTTTCCTCTTTGTCTGGCACAAAGACAGGTTTTCGATAAAATTGGCGGGATTTATAGCAAAATCATCTTGTTGTTAAAGTGATACATTAAGTTATGATTTTATTAATATGTTTTTGCTAAATAAATAAAATAACCCTCTTCTGTTTGTCCGCGCTTTTGTCGTAACTTCCTGAGTTTTAGAGAAATTTTCCCCGATTTTGTGTCTCAGCGACCTTGACTTTGGCCGTTTCTGAAATATAGTGTCGCTATGTGGGGAAAAGTGGGGGAAAGTGGTTTTTTCTCCTGCTCCATTCATAACAAAACTCCGGGAGCGGTGTGTGTTTCGAGGCAGTAGCGAAATCAATATGGACGCCAAAGGGCGCATGGCGATTCCCGCGCGGTTTCGCGACGCCCTGATGTCTCAGGGTGGGGCGCTGGTGGCCACGATCGATACCCAGGATGCCTGCCTGTTTATCTACCCCATGCCGGAATGGGAAAAAATTGAGAGTCAAATTGCCAGGCTGCCAACCTTTAATCCCGACACGCGGCGCTTGCAGCGGTTGTTGATTGGCCACGCGCGGGAAATGGAGCTGGACGGCAATGGTCGCGTATTAATGCCTCCAGAGTTGCGCGATTACGCCCAGCTCGAAAAAAAAGTGGTGCTGGTGGGGCAGGGTCATCGCTTTGAGTTGTGGAGCCTCGACAACTGGAATGCGAAGCGCGAGGAATGGCTGGCTGAAGCCGCCGGAGAACTGGTTATACCCACAGAAATGCAGTCCCTGTCCTTGTGATTAGCTAGGGGAGTGGTCATGCAAAAATCGGTCGAGCACAAGACCGTGCTGTTGCAGGAAGCTGTGATGGCGCTGGTGACGGACCGCGATGGTTTTTATATCGATGGTACTTTTGGCCGCGGTGGGCACAGCGCTGCGATCCTGGAACTGTTGTCTCCCCGGGGGCGTTTATTGGCGGTGGACAAGGATCCGGAAGCCTGTGCGGTGGGTGTGGAGCGCTTTGCCCGGGATGGGCGTTTTGAAATGGTGCACGGGTCCTTCGCCGAGTTGGCGGAGCGCCTTGAGCAGCGCGGTCAGGCTGGAACGGTGGCAGGGGTGTTGCTGGACCTGGGGGTTTCATCGCCGCAACTGGATGATCCCCTTAGGGGTTTTAGTTTTGGCAAGGATGGCCCCCTTGATATGCGCATGAACAGTGCGGCGGGCACCAGTGCGGCGCAGTGGCTGGCCACCGCGGCCGAGCAGGATATCGCGCGGGTGCTTAAGGAATACGGCGAGGAAAAATACGCGCGGCGCATGGCGCGCGCGATCGTCGCGGCGCGCGGGCAGAGCGCGATTACCACCACCGGTACACTGGCCGAGATTGTTTCCGCCGCCAACCCGGCCTGGGAAAAAGGTAAGCACCCGGCCACCCGCGCGTTCCAGGGTATACGCATATTTATTAATCGCGAGCTGGAGGACCTGCAGATTTTTCTGGGACGGGTGCTCGACCTGCTGCGGGTAGGCGGGCGGCTGGTGGTGATCAGTTTTCACTCCCTCGAGGATCGCATCGTCAAACGTTTTATTCGCGACCACGAACGCCCGGTGATGCCGCGGGGGATACCGGTTCTCGAGCGCGATATTCCGCGCCGGATGCGCAGCCTGGGCCGGGCGGTGCGTCCCGCCAAGGCTGAGGTGGATGACAATCCGCGCGCCCGCAGTGCGGTGATGCGGGTTGCAGAAAAGTTGGCGTGAGTCCGCCGCCATGGTTTTAGTAATGTCGAGCGAATGGATGGGCAGGTGGGTGCTGGGGTTGTGGCTGGCGGTTATGGGTAGCGCGCTGGGTGTGGTGGCGACCAGTCACGCCTGTCGACAACTGTATGCCGAGCTGGCGTCACTGCAGCAGCAGGAAAATCAGCTACAGGTTGAATGGGGTCAGTATTTGTTGGAGCAAAGTTCCTGGTCGTCCCTGAGTCGCATTGAGCGCCAGGCGACGGAGAAGTTGGGTATGCATGTTCCGGCGACGGATAAAATTATTATGGTTACACCGTAATGGAAAAGCCGCTGAAGACAGCTGCATCGGGGGTGCTGACGCTGGCCCGCTGGCGCTATCTGGTAGCGGTTGCGGCCATGGTGGCGCTGCCGGTGGTGGCTGCCTGGCACATTGCGGGACTGCAGGTGATGCCCGACCGGGACCGGGGCTTCACTTTTCTGCAAAGTCAGGGAACCGCCAGAACGGTTCGCGTGGAGCCGATCCCAGCCTATCGCGGCGTGATTTCCGACCGCCGCGGCGAGCCGTTGGCGGTGAGCACCCCGGTGGTGTCGCTGTGGGCCAATCCCCAGCTGGTGGTGGGTGATCACGACCGCGTGGTGTTACTCGCCCGTGCCCTCGGCGTGGACGCGGAACAATTACAGGGGCGCCTTGAACAGTTTCGCAATAAAGAATTTATGTACCTCGCCCGGCAGTTGACTCCGGACGAGGCGGACAAAGTTCTGCGTCTCGATATCGCCGGGGTGTACGGCCAGCAGGAGTACAAGCGGTTTTATCCCGCTGGCGAGGTGGTCGCCCAGTTGGTTGGATTTACCAACATTGACGACCGTGGACAGGAGGGCATGGAGCTGGCGTACGAGCGGCAGCTCGCCGGGGTACCGGGTGCCAAGCGCGTGGTCAAGGATCTCAAGGGCCGAGTGATTAAAGACCTGGAGTTGGTGCGTAGCGAAAAACCGGGAAAAAATCTCACCCTGAGTATTGATTTGCGCTTGCAGTATCTCGCCTATCGGGAGTTAAAGGCAGCCATCGGTCGTTTTCAGGCGGCGTCCGGTTCGGTAGTAGTGGTGGATGTGCGCACTGGGGAAATTCTGGCGATGGTGAACCAGCCCTCCTACAACCCCAATGACCGCACCCGCCTGGACACCGGAGCCATGCGCAACCGGGCGGTGACCGATCTGGTGGAGCCCGGCTCGTTGATGAAGCCGTTGACGGTGGTGGCGGCGCTGGAAAGCGGCAAATTCACGCCGGATTCCGTCATCGACACCAGCCCCGGCTACGTGCGCGTGGAAAACAAGACCTTTGTCGATCACAGCAATTACGGTGCGCTGACGGTCACCGGTATCTTGACTAAATCCAGCCAGGTGGGAATTACCAAGATGGCGCTGGAGCTACCGCCGGAGCATGTCCGCGATGTGTTCGAGCGGGTGGGGCTGGGTCGCGATACCGGCACCGGTTTTCCGGGGGAAGGGGTCGGTAGTCTGCCGGGCAAGCAGCGCTGGCGGGCGATTGAACGAGCCACCTTTGCGTTTGGTTATGGACTGTCGGCAACCCCTTTGCAGCTCGCACAGGCGTACGCTGTATTGGCCAATAACGGCGTTCACCAACCGGTCAGTTTGCTCAAGCGGGAAACGGGGGAGGGTGTAGCAGCGGGAGAGCAAGTGATAGATCCCGCTGTGGCGCTGAGTGTGCGCACCATGCTGCAAAATGTGACCTTACCCGGTGGTACCGGCACCCGCGCGGCGATTCCAGCCTACGCGGTTGCGGGCAAAACTGGCACCGCTCACAAGGTGGGCGCGGAGGGTTATCAGGAAAGTCGTTACATCTCCCTGTTTGCCGGTATGGTGCCGGTGCACAACCCGAGGCTGGTGACGGTGGTAGTGGTGAACGACCCGCGAGGCGGAAGTTATTTTGGCGGACTGGTCGCGGCACCGGTGTTTGCCCGTGTCACTGCCGATGCGTTGCGCCTGTTGAACATCGCGCCGGAATTACTGGACGGCAAGCAGGCGCTCGCCGGGGACGGCAACACGGCGCGGGGGGATAAGACGTGATGCCGGCTGCTAACCAGCCAGGCATGGCGACCTTGGGTTCGCTGCTGCCCGGTGAACCACTGGCCCCGGATGTGGCCGCTTTGCGGGTGGTGGCGTTAAAGCTGAACAGCGTGGAGATCGATCCTGCGCCCATGGAAGGCGCTGTACAGGGAGCGGGGGACGTGTTTGTTGCAGTACCCGGTACGCGGGTTGACGGCCGGGATTTTATCGCACAGGCGGTTGCGGCCGGAGCTGTCGCGGTGCTCGCGGAAGCCTGGGACGCGACAGGCGTTGGCGCTGCTGCGCCAGCAGACTCGACCGCGATTAAAGCCGTGCCGATAATTCAAGTGCCCGGTTTGCGCGCCCAGCTCAGCGCAATCAGCGCGCGATTTTACGCCGATCCCAGCGCCCATCTGACAGTGACCGGCGTTACTGGCACCAACGGTAAAACCACCTGTAGCCAGTTGCTGGCCCAGTTATTCCATCTGCTTGGCGAGACGGCCGGCGTTATGGGGACGTTGGGCTGGGGGCCAGTCACCGCGACGGGGGAGGAGTTGGTTGCCACCGGGCTGACCACCGCGGATGCGATCCATACTCAGCAAATTCTCGCCGCTCTGCGTAGCAGGGGCGTGCAGCGCGTGGCGATGGAAGTGTCGTCCCACAGCCTGGTCCAGCAGCGCGTTGCAGCGGTGCATTTCGATACCGCTATTTTTACCAATTTGAGTCGCGACCACCTCGATTACCACGGCACCATGGAAGATTATCGCGCTGCCAAGGCGCAGTTGTTTGCGCAGCCGGGTTTGCGGCGGGCGATTATCAATCGGGATGACCCGGCCGGCCTGGCAATTTCCCGCAATCTGCCCGTCGGCATTGACTGTTACCTGTATGCCGTTGCCGATCGGCAGGCGGATATCCATGCCGTCAGCTGTACCTTGTCGGCGCAGGGTATCGAGGCCCACATCGTCAGCCCCTGGGGCGAGGGCGTACTGAGTAGTCAGCTGCTGGGGGAATTTAATCTTGGCAATTTGCTCGCTGTTGTCGCCGCTGCCTGCGCGCAGGGATTTACGCTAGCGCAAGTGCTGGCGGCGGTGCCGCGTTTAACCGCGGTGCCGGGACGTATGCAGTTGGTTGATCCACACCAGCGGCCAATGGTGGTGGTTGATTACGCCCACACACCAGATGCCTTGCACCAGGCGTTGGTGGCTCTGCGTAGCCATTGTGTCGGCGCATTGTGGTGCGTGTTTGGCTGTGGAGGGGATCGCGACCGCGGCAAGCGCGCGCAGATGGGCGCCATTGCCGATGAACTCGCGGATCGGGTGGTGATTACCAGTGACAACCCCCGCGGCGAAAAACCGCAACGGATTATTGACGATATTCTGGAGGGAATCCGTAGCGGCAACGCGCAGGTTATGGCCGATCGCCGGGAGGCTATTCGCTACGCGATTCTGACAGCGCAGCCGGGCGATATGGTGTTGATCGCCGGTAAGGGGCACGAGACCTACCAATGGGTGGGTGAAAACCGCTGGCCGTTCAGCGATATGGCCGAGGCGCGTCTGGCCCTGCGGGCGCGGGTGTCGCCATGACAATCCGGGATTTGACGTTGTCGCAGGCGGCCCAGTCCTTTGGGGGAACGCTGCTATATCCCGACTGTCGCTTTAACGCGGTGTCCACCGATACCCGCACCCTGCGTCGTGGCGATTTGTTTATCGCGTTGCGCGGCGCGCGTTTTGATGGTCATGACTTCTTAACGCAGGCGGCGCAGAGCGCTTGCGGGATAGTGGTGCAACAGCCCGATAAGAGTATCGCGCTACCGCAGTGGGTGGTGCCCGATACGCTGGTGGCCCTGGGTCAGTTGGCGAGTCTCGGCAGGGAACAGTTTTCCGGACCAGTGATTGCGATCACGGGCAGTAGCGGTAAAACCTCGGTCAAGGAAATGGTGGCGGCGATTTTGAATGACTGCGGTCCCACACTGGCAACTCGGGGTAATTTGAACAATCACATCGGCGTGCCGCTGACGCTACTGCGTCTGGAGGCACAGCATCGCTACGCAGTGATAGAAATGGGCGCCAGTGCGGCCGGTGAAATTGCCTATGCGTGCGGCATTGCCCGGCCCACTGTGGCGCTGGTCAATAACGTGATGCCCGCCCACGTGGAGGGGTTCGGTTCCCTGGCGGGTGTAGCGCGCGCCAAAGGTGAAATTTATCGCGGCCTGAGCGCCGAGGGCACGGCGGTGCTGAATCTGGATGAACCCTGGGTTAGTGAGTGGCAAGCTACCCTGCCGTGCGTCAACACCCTGACCTTCAGCGTCGCCAGCGACGAGGCCGATCTCAGGGTCGCCGAGGTCACTTTCGATAGCAAGGGTTGTGCAGCCTTTACCCTGTTGACCGCGTCTGGCAGCGTTCCGGTAAAACTGCGGATAAGCGGCCGTCACAATCTGGCGAATGCGCTGGCCGCATCGGCCTGCGCGCTGGCGGCGGGTGCGTCCCTGGAAAATATTTCAGCGGGACTGCAACAGGTAATGCCGGTGCATGGGCGTATGGAATTTAAAAGTGGGAGCAGCGGCGCACGAATTATCGACGACAGCTACAACGCCAACCCTGGGTCCGTATGCGCCGCGATCGACACCCTGGCGGAGTTTGCCGGTGAGCGCCTGCTGGTGCTGGGCGATATGGCCGAACTGGGGGCAGGGGCAGCGCAGATGCACCGCGATGTCGGCGCATACGCCCGGGAAAAAGGTATCGACCGGTTACTGGCGGTTGGTCCCTGGAGCCTGCACACCGTAGCCGGGTTCGGCGCAAATGGCACCCATTTCAGCGATAAGGCAGCGTTGATCAAGACGTTGGTAGCCGCCCTTGGCACGGACGCAACGGTATTGATTAAAGGCTCTCGCAGTGCGGGGATGGAAGAGGTTGTGCAGGCAATCACAGCGGAGGAAAACCACTAATGTTGCTATGGCTGGCGGATTTTCTATCGGATTACTGGCGCGCTTTCGGAGTAGTGCAATATCTGACTTTCCGCGCCATTCTGGGGGTGCTCACCGCGCTTGGCATTTCCCTGTTGCTGGGTCCAGCGGTGATCCGCGGCTTGAACCGCCTGCAGATCGGGCAAACCGTGCGTAGCGATGGGCCACAGACGCATCTGAGTAAATCCGGTACGCCGACCATGGGCGGCGCGCTGATTTTGCTGTCGATTTTTACCAGCGTGCTGTTGTGGTCGGATCTGTCCAGTCGCTATGTGTGGACAGTATTACTGGTTACCGCGGCGTTCGGCGCGGTGGGGTGGGTAGACGATTATCGCAAGGTGGTGGAAAAAAACTCCCGCGGGCTGCCCGCTCGCTGGAAATATCTGTGGCAGTCGTCGATCGCCCTGACGGCGGCGATTTTTCTGTATTACACGGCGGTGGCGCCTGCGGAAACTCAGTTGATTGTGCCTTTTTTTAAAAGCATTGCCTTGAATATGGGCGTTTTTTATATTGCGCTAACCTACTTTGTCATTGTCGGCACCAGCAATGCCGTCAACCTTACCGATGGTCTGGATGGTCTGGCGATTATGCCAACCGTGCTGGTGGGCGGTGCCCTCGGGGTGTTTGCCTATCTGGTGGGTCATGCCGAATTTTCAAACTACTTGCACATTCCGTACATCGCCGGTGCCGGTGAGTTGGCGGTGTTCTGCGCGGCGCTGATGGGCGCGGGCCTCGGTTTCTTATGGTTCAACACCTACCCGGCACAGGTGTTTATGGGCGACGTTGGCGCGCTCGCGCTGGGCGCGGCGCTGGGCGTGGTCGCGGTCATTGTGCGCCACGAAATCGTGCTGTTCATCATGGGCGGAATTTTTGTACTGGAAACCGTTTCGGTGATTATGCAGGTGGCGTCCTTCAAGTTGACCGGTAAGCGCATTTTCCGCATGGCGCCGATTCATCATCATTTCGAACTAAAGGGTTGGCCGGAGCCGCGGGTTATTGTGCGGTTCTGGATTATTACGGTGGTGCTGGTGCTGTTCGGGCTGGCCACCTTGAAGCTGCGTTGAACGGCAGTCATTGATTAGCCAATGAAAGGTGAGCAGGTGTCACAACTGATAGCGAGCGACAATCTGACCGTGGTGGTGGGCCTGGGCGCCACCGGGCTGTCGGTGGCGCGTTTTCTGGCCAATCGTGGCGAGCGTTTTGTCGTGGTGGATACCCGCGCCGAGCCCCCCGGTCTGGCGGCTTTCAGAAGGGCTTCGCCGAATGTGCCGGTCGAACTTGGGGAATTGAATCCCGCGACATTGCTCGGCGCCAACCGCATTGTCGTTAGTCCGGGTCTGGATACGCAGCATCCGGCGCTGCGGCGGGCGCGGGAGCAGGGTGTTGAACTGTGTGGTGATATCGAACTGTTTGCAGCTGCGGCGCGCGCCCCGGTGGTCGCGATTACTGGCTCCAATGGCAAGAGTACGGTGACCACGCTGGTTGGAGAAATGGCCCGCGCGGCCGGTAAAAATGTCGGCGTCGGCGGCAATCTCGGGACCCCCGCGCTCGATCTGCTGGGGGATGACCGGGATCTGTATGTGCTGGAGCTATCCAGCTTTCAACTGGAGCTGGTGCACGACCTCCATGCGCAGGTTGCCACCGTGCTCAATCTTAGTGCCGATCATATGGATCGCTATGCGGGACTTGCGGACTACCATACCGCCAAGCATCGCATCTTTCGCGGCGCGCAACAGGTGGTGGTGAATCGGGACGACGTCCTGTCCCGCCCCCTGGTGCCCGCCACCGTAAAGTACTGGACGTTTGGCGCCGGTGTGCCCGATTTCAACGGATTCGGCATTATTAACCGGGATGGCAAAGCGTGGTTGGCGTTTGAATTCAAAGCATTGATGCCGGTGGATGAGGTGCGCATCAAGGGGCGGCACAATATCGCTAATGCGCTGGCGGCTCTGGCCTTGGGTCACGCCGTGGATCTGCCGATGGACGCGATGCTGGCCACCCTGCAAACGTTTGCGGGACTTCCGCACCGCTGCCAGACAGTCGCGACCAAAGGGGGCGTAACCTGGATTGACGATTCCAAGGCGACCAATGTCGGCGCGGCGATTGCCGCGGTAAACGGTTTTGCGCAAACCGTTGCGGGCGTCGTCCTGATCGCGGGCGGGCAGGGTAAGGGGCAAGATTTTGCACCGTTGCGTGCCGCCCTGCGGGGACGCGTCAAACAAGTGGTACTGCTCGGGGAAGACGCGCCGCGCATCGAGCACGCATTGGGCGGGGATGTGCCCAGCGTATTCGCGACCTCCATCGAGGCCGCGGTGCAGGCGGCGGCACGGGTGGCAGTGCCCGGAGATGCGGTGCTGCTTTCTCCGGCGTGCGCGAGCCTGGACATGTTTGCCAGTTTCGCGGAACGCGGCCAGCGTTTTGCGGCGGCGGTGGAGGCTTTGCCGTGAGTACCATGGACGTTGTCAGGAATGTCTCGGCGTCTCTGCCGCGGGGAATTTTTTCGCCCTTGTTGTTCAGGGGCTTCGCCGGTGTCGATCGCGGTCTGCTGCTGGCGGTGTCGGCATTGGCTTCCATGGGAATCGTAATGGTGGCGTCGGCATCGGTCGGCTTTGCCGCGGCAACTTATGGTGACGGTCTGTATTTCCTGAAACGCCATCTGGTGTACGTGTTGCTGGCGGTGGGTGTGTTAGCGGTGATGCTGCGCATTCCCTCCCGTTTTTGGTTCGAAAACGGCGGACTCTTGCTCGCCCTTACCATCGCGCTATTGATACTGGTGCTGATTCCAGGCATCGGGCGCGAAGTTAACGGTAGTCGTCGCTGGCTGAATTTAGGTCCTTTCAATGTGCAGGTCTCCGAGTTAGCCAAGCTGGCAGTGATCGTATTTATGGCCAGCCATTTGCGTCGTAAACAGGTTCAGGGCCAGTGGCAAAATTTTGTCAAACATCTGGCGATTCTCGGTCTGGTGATCGTGTTGTTGTTGCTGGAGCCGGATTTTGGCTCCTCGGTGGTGATAGCGGCAACGGTGCTGGTGATGATGTTTCTCGGTGGTGTCAGGTTGTGGCAGTTCGCTGGATTGATGCTGGTTGGTGTTGTGGGTCTGGTGGTGATCGCGATCAGTTCGCCCTATCGCATGCAGCGCCTGGTGACTTTTCTCGACCCCTGGGCGGACCAGTACAACAGCGGCTACCAGTTGACCCAGTCGTTAATCGCGTTTGGGCGCGGGGAATGGTTTGGGGTGGGGCTGGGTAATAGCGTGCAAAAACTGTTTTACCTGCCGGAGGCCCACACGGATTTTGTGCTGGCCATCATCGGTGAAGAGTTTGGCCTGTTCGGCGTGCTGGTGGTGCTTGCATTTTTTGTACTGCTGGTGACTCGGGTATTGGCGATTGCACGCAAAGCGGTGTTACGGCAGGAATGGTTTGCAGTCTATGTGCTGTTCGGCATTGCCGCACTGCTGGCGGGGCAGGCATTTATCAACGTCGGCGTGACCTCGGGCCTGCTGCCGACCAAGGGTTTGACGTTGCCCTTTATCAGCTACGGGGGCAGCAGTTTGCTGGTGTCGAGCGCCATGGTGGCGCTGGTTATGCGGGTGGGCAAGGAACTTGACGAGGTACCGCTAACACCCGCGCAGCGGGTGCAGCGGGCGCGCAGTGGTCGCTAAGCGAGTAATGATTATGGCGGGAGGAACTGGCGGGCACGTATTTCCGGCGCTGGCGGTTGCGCAGCAACTGCGCGACCACGGTGTGGACGTGTGCTGGCTGGGAACGCAAAAGGGTATCGAAAGCGAACTGGTGCCCGCTGCGGGATGGCCACTGATGTTTATTGACGTGGCGGGTATGCGGGGCAAGGGTCGGGTCGCGCAACTGCGGGGGTTGGGCCGATTGCTGCAAGCGTTGTGGCAGGCGCTGCGCGCGGTGCGCAGCGCGCGGGTAGATGCGGCCCTGGGGTTTGGTGGTTATGCCGCCGGTCCCGGTGGTGTGGCGGCGCGCCTGTTGGGTAAACCGCTGGTGATTCACGAGCAAAATGCCGTGGCTGGCACCACCAACCGAATTCTCGCGCGCATCGCTACCCGTGTGCTAACCGGTTTTCCGAAGACCCTGCCGCGTGGTGAATACTGTGGCAACCCGGTGCGCGGTGAAATTCTGGCGTTGCCGGAGCCAGCCCGGCGCATGATCGACGCGCAGCGGCAGCCGCGCCTGCTGGTGCTGGGCGGCAGCCTGGGTGCGGGCGTTATCAATCACTGTGTTCCCGCTGCTTTGGCCCTGATGGACGCGAGCGAGCGCCCGCTGGTTCGCCATCAAAGTGGCCGTCAGCATTTGGCCGCAACCCGCGCAGCCTACGCTGCCGCGGGGGTGACCGCACAGGTTGACGATTTTATCGACGATATGGCCAGTGCCTATGGCTGGGCGGATCTGGTGTTGTGCCGCGCCGGCGCGTTGACGGTGGCGGAGTTGACGGCGGCGGGTGCTGGCGCGGTGCTAGTTCCGCTGGCGAGCGCCATCGACGATCACCAGACCCGCAATGCCGCCTGGCTGGCGGCCAACGGTGGCGCGGTCATGGTGTCCGAGGCGAACCTGTCAGCGCCGACCCTGGCCACCATGTTGGGAGAAATATTGCGCGATCGTCCGCGCCTGTTGGCTATGGCGCAAAGCGCGCGTCAACTGGCCCGCCCCGATGCGGCGCAACGGGTGGTCGCGGCGTGCATGGCGGTGATGCAATGAGCGGGGTCTACGCGGTGCCGGAAATGCGACGCATTCGGCGCATTCATTTTATTGGCATTGGCGGCAGCGGCATGTGCGGCATTGCGGAGGTGTTGCTGAACCAGGGCTACGAAATTTCCGGCTCGGACCTGAGTGAAAATGCGAGCATCAAACAGTTGCGTGAACGGGGTGCACACATTGTTATTGGGCACCACAAGGACAACGTGGCGCAGGCCAACGTGATTGTCAGATCGTCGGCGGTGGGGAATAAAAACCCGGAAATTGTCGCCGCGCGAAAGTTGCGTATCCCGATTGTCGGGCGCGCCGAAATGCTCGCGGAGTTGATGCGCTATCGCCACGGCATTGCGGTTGCCGGAACCCACGGCAAAACCACGACCACCAGCTTGTTGGCCAATGTATTGGCGGAGGGTGGCAAAGCGCCGACGTTTATTGTCGGTGGGCGGGTAAACAGCGCCGGCGCCAATGCGCAATTGGGGGAAAGCCGTTACTTCGTCGCCGAAGCCGATGAGAGCGATGCGTCCTTTTTACATTTGCAACCCATGGTTGCGGTGGTCACCAATATCGACGCCGATCACATGGAAACCTACGGGTTCGATTTTTCCCGATTGAAACGCACGTTTATCGAGTTTTTGCATAACCTGCCTTTTTACGGGCTGGCGGTGGTCTGTATTGACGACCCGGTGGTGCGCGATATTTTGCCCGACATCGCGCGCCCGGTTTTGACCTACGGGTTTGCCGAGGATGCCAGCTTCCGTATCGATTCGGTACAGCTCCATCAGCGTAACGGACACTTTCGAATTCACCGCCCGGAGGGTCGGCCGGCGCTGGAAATTACCCTGAATATTCCCGGTGTGCACAATATTCTCAACGCCGCCGCGGCCATCGCCGTGGCCACGGACGAGGGCATCAGCGACGCGGCGATTCGCGCTGGACTGGAAGGCTTTCAGGGGGTTGGCAGACGCTTTGAAGTTCATGGGGAATACCCGGTTGGCAGCGGCACCGCCATGCTGGTGGACGATTATGGGCACCACCCGCGGGAGGTCGCAGCCACCATCAGGGCTGTGCGCGACGGCTGGCCCGAACGTCGTCTGGTGCTGGTGTTTCAGCCCCATCGCTACACCCGCACGCGGGATCTCTACGAAGATTTCGTGCAGGTATTGTCCGGCTGTGACGTGCTGGTGATGCTGGATGTGTATGCCGCTGGCGAGGAAGAAATTCCCGGTGCCGACAGTCGCCACCTGTGCCGCAGTATTCGCCAGCGGGGACTGGTGGATCCGATTTTTGCGGAAACCATCGAAAATGTGCCGGATATCGTGCGCGACATCGTGCGCGCCGGGGACATCGTAATTACCCAGGGTGCGGGCAATGTTAGCACCCTGGTCAAGCTGCTCGATGAGCGGCGCTTTCAATGACGGCGTGGGGAGCGTGCAGTGACGGGTAACAACAGTCAGGCGGTAGCACAGGCAACCGCATCCGCGCCGGTAGCGGTGGTGTGCGGCGGGCGCTCCTCCGAGCGCGATATTTCCCTGTTGTCGGGCGCTGCGGTGCTGCAGGGACTGCGCGACGCCGGAATCGACGCCGTCGGACTGGATGCCGCAGATCAACTGGTAGAGCACTTGCAAGCGTTACGGCCGAGTTCGGTATTTATCGCGCTGCACGGTCCCGGTGGTGAGGACGGCGTGCTGCAGGGGGCGTTGGAGTGGCTGGGCTTGCCCTACACCGGCAGCGGGGTTCTGGCGTCGGCGCTGGCGATGGACAAGGTGCGTTGCAAACAACTGTGGGCGGGGATGGGTTTGCCTACTGCGCCCTTTGCGCTGCTCCACGAACACAGCGACTGGCAGCAGGTGCTCTCCGAACTCGGTGGTGTCGCCATGGTGAAACCGTCCCGGGAGGGCTCCAGTATCGGCATGGCCCGGGCGTCCTCGCCCAGGGAGCTGGAGGACGCGTGGCGGGCGGCGGCCCGTCTCGACAGCAGTGTGCTGGCCGAACGCTGGCTGCAGGGCGCGGAATACACGGTCGCCATCGTCAATGGCAGCGCGCTGCCGGTAATAAGGCTGGAAACGGACCGGGAATTTTATGACTTTGAGGCCAAGTATGTTGCGAGCGATACCCGCTATCTGTGTCCCTGCGGCCTTAGTGTGGAAGGCGAGCAGGCCATACAGAATCTCGCGCTGCAGGCATTTGCCAGCGTCGGGGGAGAGGGTTGGGGCCGGGTGGACATTATGGCTGATGGGGACGGTGCCCTGTATTTGCTGGAAGTGAATACCGTGCCGGGCATGACCAGCCACAGCCTGGTGCCGATGGCGGCGCAGGCGGCGGGGTTGTCTTTCAACGAGTTGGTGGTGCAAATACTGGGCAGTGCGCGGTTGCAGGCGGGTAGTGTCAGTACCGGCGGCACCGGTTCCACCGCGGCGCAGGTATCGCCATGAGACTGGCGCGCGGACCACAACGCGGCAGCGCCAACCGCCGCCACCGGGATGAAGCGGCAACGACCTCAGTCTGGGTTCGCGTGCGTCGTCTTGCCCGCATCCTGGTCAGCACTGCGATGGTGGGTGCGGTGGCCGTCGGCGCGCTGTGGATTTACGCAAAACTGGATGTTCCGGTGGCCGCCATTGCCGTTGAATCTACCTTTGAGAGGGTTTCAAGGGAAGAAATAGAAGCGCTGGTGGCACCGCACATAGCGGGCGGATTTCTGAGTCTGGGCCTGGCGGAAATTCGCGATCACCTGGAGCAGAACCCCTGGATTGAATCCGCCAGCGCGCGGCGCCAGTGGCCAAGCAGTCTGGCGATCAGTGTGGTGGAGGAAACCCCTATCGCCCGCTGGGGCGACGCGGGATTTCTCAATCACCGGGGCGTCGCGCTCACCGTCGGAGCTGTCGCCGGGCTGGAGGGTCTGCCGTTGCTGGAGGGTCCACCGGGGAGCGCCCGCAACGTGATGCAGGAATACCGGGAAATCAGCCAGTTATTGCAGCCGGTGGGTTTAAAAATCAGCGAGTTTCGCGGCGATGCGCGCGGTGCCTGGCGCCTGCGGCTGCAGGATGGGCCGGAAGTGATTATGGGCCGCGGACAACTACTGGAAAAAATTCGTCGTTTTCTGGTGGTTTGGGAGCAGGCGTTGAACGCCAGAGCGGAGCAGGTGGTGCGGGTTGACGCCCGTTACAACAACGGAGTTGCGGTGCAATGGCGCACCACAGAAGGGGCGGGTTGAGTGGCGTATCGCACCGAATGCGCAAGGCCAATAAAGGCACAACCGATGGTGTCGACCAATGCTGTCAGCACGGGAACTGGCGATCCACAAACTGATAGTGCGCAGGGCAGGGTAAACAAGAGGGCAAGTTATGGCCAGCAGTGATGAGCAGATGATTGTCGGTCTCGATATTGGCACCTCCAAGGTGGTTGCCATCGTGGGTATTGCTGGCGGAGACGGGCAACTGGAAATTATCGGTATGGGCACCCATCGCTCGTCGGGGATGAAAAAGGGCGTGGTGGTGAACATCGAATCGACGGTACATGCCATTCAGCGCGCGGTCGAAGAGGCGGAGCTGATGGCCGGATGCCACATTCATTCAGTCTACGCCGGCATCGCTGGCAGCCATATTCGCAGTCTCAACTCCCATGGGATCGTCGCCATTCGCGACCGCGAGGTCCATCAACTCGACGTCGAGCGGGTCATTGACGCGGCCCGCGCAGTGGCGATTCCCGCGGATCAGGAAATACTTCACGTACTGCCCCAGGAATTTATTATCGACAATCAGGAGGGTGTGCGGGAACCGCTGGGGATGTCGGGGGTGCGTCTGGAGGCCAAGGTGCATCTGGTCACCTGTGCCGCCAATGCCGCTCTCAATATCAAAAAATGTATTCGTCGCTGCGGACTGGAAGTGGAGGAGATTATTCTCGAACAGCTGGCATCCAGCTACGCGGTGTTGACGGAGGATGAAAAACAATTAGGTGTATGTCTGGTCGATCTAGGTGGTGGTACCACCGATATCGCCATCTTCAGCGACGGCGCCATTCGCCATACCGGTGTTATCCCCATCGCTGGCGATCAGGTCACCAACGATATCGCCATGGCGTTGCGTACGCCGACGGCCCACGCCGAAGAGCTGAAAATCAAATATGCCTGCGCCCTCGCCAAGCTCACCGGGCCCGACGAAACCATCAAGGTGCCTAGTGTCGGCGACCGGGCACCCCGAGACCTGTCCCGACAGGCCTTGGCGGAGGTGGTCGAGCCTCGCTATGACGAGCTGTTTACCCTGGTGCAGGCCGAGCTGCGACGCAGTGGCTTCGAAGATCTGATTGCCGCTGGCATCGTACTCACCGGGGGTACCGGCAAGATGGAAGGCGTGGTCGAGCTGGCCGAGGAGATTTTTCATATGCCGGTGCGGCTGGGTGCACCGCAGAACATTCAGGGCCTTACAGATATCGTCAACAATCCGATTTATTCCACGGGGGTTGGTTTGTTGCTGTACGGCATGCAGCAACATCGCGCCGGGCGGCGGGTGAGCCGTGCACCGGAGGCAGGTAGTGGCTGGTGGGCGCGGGCAAAGAGTTGGTTCCAGGGCAATCTGTAACCAGTGCAGGTGGGTGGGGTATGAGCAATATCGACATCAGGATTAACGGTCGTTTTTCAATCGAGGGGTAATCGTATGTTTCAAATAGTGGACAGTATTCCGGATAGTGCGGAAATCAAGGTGATTGGTGTTGGGGGTGGCGGCGGCAATGCAGTACGCCACATGGTTGAATGTCAGGTAGAAGGCGTGGAATTTATCTGCGCCAATACAGATTCCCAGGCGCTCAAAGGGTTGGCCAATACCACGCTGCTACAACTGGGCAACGGTATTACCAAAGGCCTGGGCGCCGGGGCGGATCCAGAAATGGGTCGCCAGGCGGCGATGGAGGACCGGGATCGCATCGCCGATGTGCTGGAGGGTGCGGACATGGTGTTTATCACTGCGGGCATGGGTGGTGGCACGGGTACCGGTGCGGCGCCGGTGGTCGCGGATGTAGCGCGGGATCTCGGTATTCTGACGGTTGCCATCGTCACTCGCCCTTTTGTCTTCGAGGGCCGCAAGCGCATGGCAATCGCCGACGAAGGTATTCGCCAACTCAAGGATAAGGTGGACTCGTTGATCACCATACCCAACGAGAAGTTACTGGCGGTACTGGGTAAATCCACCAGCTTGCTGGAGGCGTTCAAAGCGGCCAACGACGTGCTGTTGGGTGCGGTGCAGGGCATTGCCGACCTGATTATTCGCCCCGGTATGATCAATGTCGATTTCGCCGATGTACGCACTGTCATGTCCGAAATGGGCATGGCGATGATGGGCTCCGGACAAGCTGGTGGCGAAAATCGGGCGCGGGAGGCCGCGGAGGCCGCGATCCACAGCCCCCTGCTGGAGGATATTGATTTGCAGGGCGCGCGGGGTATTCTGGTGAATATTACGGCGGGACCGGATCTGTCACTGGGCGAGTTCTCTGAGGTCGGTGATACCGTGGAAGAGTTCGCGTCCGAAGACGCGACCGTCGTGGTCGGCACGGTTATCGACCCCTCGATGGGTGATCAGTTGCGGGTCACCGTGGTGGCGACTGGCCTCGGGCAACCGGTGGCGCAACGTCAGGCGGCACCGGCCAAGGTGGTGGATAACACCCGTAAAAATACCGGTGAGCCAAATTACCACGAACTGGATCGTCCGACGGTTGCCCGGCGCGCTTCGCCCACGGTGCGCGATGGCTCCGCGGCGCGCAAGATAGAGCCACGGGTCGAGGGTAACGACAACCTCGACTATCTGGATATTCCGGCGTTTTTGCGCCGGCAGGCGGACTGAAAGGCAGCAGCTTATCCGCGCTAACTGCCACCGGTCGTTGTCCGCGCCCTGTGTGATCCCCTCCACAGGGCGCGGATAATTCCGGTAGAGCAATCCCGGCGGTTTTGCTAGTATGGCGTCCTCGACTTCCAGGGGCATGCCGCCAGTGATTCGACAGCGCACCTTAAATAACACCATCCGCGCCACTGGCGTCGGGCTGCACACCGGCGAAAAGGTTTATCTCACCCTGCGCCCGGCAGCGGTAAACACCGGCATTGTTTTCCGCCGCACTGATCTCGATCCCCCGGTAGACATTCAGGCCCGGGCCGACAATGTCGGTGATACCACCCTGTCTACTTCGCTGGTTAACGGCGATGTCCGGGTATCCACCGTGGAACATTTGCTATCGGCCATGGCTGGCCTCGGCATCGACAACGCCATCATCGACGTGACCGCGCCAGAAGTACCGATTATGGACGGTAGCGCCGGGCCCTTCGTGTTTTTGATCCAGTCGGCGGGTATCGTCGAACAAAATGAACCAAAACGGTTTATTCGCATCTTAAAGCCGGTCAGCGTGCAGCAGGGCGATAAAGTGGCGAGTTTTAAACCGTTTAACGGGTTCAAGGTGACATTTGCTATCGATTTTGACCATCCGGTATTTCAGAATCGTACTCTCGAGGCCTCGGTGGATTTCTCCAGCACCTCGTTTGTCCGGGAGGTCAGTCGTGCCAGAACGTTTGGTTTTATGCACGAAATCGAGTACTTGCGTTCGCAGGGACTGGCCCGCGGTGGCAGTATGGATAATGCCATTGTGGTTGACCAAACCAAGATTTTGAACGAGGATGGCCTGCGTTACGAGGACGAGTTCGTCAAGCACAAGGTGCTGGATGCCATCGGCGATTTATACCTGCTGGGTAACAGTTTGATCGGTGAGTTCGCCGCCTACAAATCCGGTCACGCGCTGAATAATTTATTGCTGCGCACGCTGATCGCCCAGGAGGATGCCTGGGAAGTGGTAACATTTGAGCACAATGAAGAGCAGGCGCCGATTTCCTATACCAAGCCGCTACTGGCGGGCTAAACTACCGTGTACGCAGCCATGATCAATTTTATAATCGACTTCACTAATAATATAAGAAGCGACCAGTGAAAATTATCATCATCAGTCATCGCTATGGAAAGATTCTCTCCCTGCACCTGAATCAATGGGCGAAGGTGCTGTTCTCCCTGTGTCTGCTGGGCTTGACGGTGGGCGTCAGCGTGGTGCTGGGGTTGCAATACAGTCGCGATCACGGCACGTCATTGCAGGACTCCGTTGCGCAACTCGAGCGGGAGCTGGCCCTGCAACGGGGCGACCTGGAAAAGGCGGAAGGGGAAGCCGGGCGCCACGTGGAAGCGCTGACCCTGAAACTGGCGGAAATGCAGGCTCGGCTGGTGCGCCTGGATGCACTTGGTGAACGCATTACCGGCATGGCGGGTCTCGACGACGGAGAGTTCGATTTCAGTAGCGCGCCAGCGGTGGGTGGTCCCGAAGAACTGGGGGAGGAACAGGTCAAGGATACGACGCTTGGTCGGCTACTCACCGACCTGCAGACGCTGCTGGATAATCGGGAGACGCAGTTAGAACTGCTCAAGGACATGATGGCGGATCGCAAGTTGAAGCGGGATGTTGCCGTCGCCGGGCTACCCATTACCAAAGGCTGGATGTCGTCGGGCTACGGCATGCGCAACGATCCCTTCAGCGGCCGCAAGGCCTGGCATAAAGGGGTGGATTTCGCCGGTAAAATGGGCGCTGAAGTGGTCGCCGTAGGTGCCGGAATCGTGATTCGCTCGGAGCCCTACAAGGGTTACGGCAATATGATCGAAGTCGACCACGGCGAAGGTCTGGTAACCCGCTATGGCCACAATAAAGTCAATCTCGCAGCACCCGGAGACCTGGTAAAAAAGGGTCAGGTTATTGCGCTAATGGGCAGCAGCGGTCGTTCCACTGGCCCCCATGTGCATTTCGAAGTGTACAAAAATGGTCGCGTGGTCGATCCGGCCAGTTATATCCATCGCACCATTCTCTGATTTTCCTCGACCAATCCCCGTATCCAGCATCTCCTGGAGGCTTATCTATGACGTCACTGCAATTCAGTCGTGACAGCTCGACTTCATAATTTCGCGCGAGACAAGACACTATGATCGGCAAGGTATTTCGTAAAATAGTTGGCAGTAAAAATGATCGCGAGCTGCGTCGACTGCAAAAAACGGTCGCGGCAATAAACGCACTTGAGGCAGAGCTGCAAGCCCTGAGCGATGCCCAATTGCGGGCAAAAACCGCTGAATTTCGCGCGCGCCTGGGCGCCGGTGAAACCCTGGATGATCTGCTCGTGGAAGCGTTCGCGGTGGTACGGGAAGCGGCGCGCCGTACCATTGGTCTGCGTCATTTCGATGTGCAGTTGGTGGGCGGGATCGTGCTGCATCAGGGAAAAATCGCCGAGATGCGCACCGGTGAGGGTAAAACGCTGGTCGCCACCCTGCCGATCTACCTCAATGCACTGGCCGGGCGCGGCGTCCACCTGGTGACAGTCAACGATTATCTGGCCAGTCGCGATGCCCGCTGGATGGCCGCCGTCTACGCTGCGCTGGGAATGAGTGTTGGCGTCATCCAGTCCTTTGCTGGTCCCAGTGTCGCCAACTCCTTTTTGTACGTCCGCGACGATGCCGGGGGGCGGCTGGAACCCGCGTCGCGCCGGGATGCCTACCACGCCGATATTACCTATGGTACGAACAACGAATTTGGCTTTGACTATTTGCGCGACAATATGGCGTTGCGCCTGGAGGACAAGTCGCAGCGGGATCTGGCCTATGCGATTATCGACGAGGTGGATTCCATACTGATCGACGAGGCGCGCACGCCGCTGATTATTTCTGGTGCGGTGAGCGACAGTTCGGCGCTCTACAAACGCATCAACGCACTGGTGCAATTGTTGGGTCCCGAAACGGAGGACAAACCGGGGGATTTCACCATCGATGAAAAAACCCGGCAGGCGGAACTAACCGAACAGGGTCATGAGAAAATAGAAGGTATTTTGGTAAGTGAAGGCTTACTTTCAAAAGATGACAGTTTGTATCAGGCTGGAAATTTGAATTTGCTTCACCATATTCACAACGCCCTGCGTGCTCACCACTTGTTTCACCGGGATGTGGAATACATTGTGCAGGGCGGTGAGGTGGTGTTGATCGACGAACACACCGGACGTACCCTGGCGGGTCGCCGTCTGTCCGAGGGGCTGCACCAGGCGATTGAAGCCAAGGAGGGTACACAGATTCAAAGTGAAAGCCAGACGATGGCATCCACCACCTTTCAAAACTATTTTCGCCAGTATGACAAGCTGGCGGGCATGACCGGCACGGCGGATACCGAGGCGTATGAATTCCACGAAATTTATGGCCTGCAGGTGATGGTAATCCCCACCAACCAGCCTGTGGCACGGCAGGATCTCAACGATCTGATTTTCCTGACCCAGGAAGAAAAATTTCAGGCGGTGGTGGAGGACATTCGCTCCTGCATCGACAAAGGGGCGCCGGTACTGGTGGGTACGGCTTCCATCGAGACGTCGGAATTACTGTCCGGATTTCTTAACAAACAAGGCATCAAACACCAGGTTCTCAATGCCAAATTTCACGAAAAAGAGGCGCATATTATCGCCCAGGCGGGACGGCCGGGCACCGTAACCATTGCCACCAACATGGCGGGGCGCGGTACCGATATCGTATTGGGGGGAAATTGGGAGGCGGAGATCGCCGCGCTGAAAAATCCGAGTGAGATCGAGATTGCGCGCATCAAGGAACAATGGAAGGCGCGCCACGAACAGGTTATCGCGGCGGGGGGATTGCATATCCTTGGCACCGAGCGCCACGAGTCGCGCCGTATCGACAACCAGTTGCGCGGCCGCGCGGGTCGCCAGGGTGATCCGGGGCTGTCCCGTTTCTACCTGTCCATGGAAGACCCGTTGATGCGCTTGTTCGCCTCGGATCGGGTCAAGAACATGATGCGCGCCATGGGTATGGAGAAAGGTGAGGCTATCGAGCACCGTATGGTGACCAATGCCATCGAAAAAGCACAGCGCAAGGTGGAAGGTCGCAACTTTGATATTCGCAAGCAGCTGCTCGAATACGACGATGTGGCCAATGATCAGCGCCAGGTAATTTATCAACAGCGCAATGATCTGTTGTCGGCAGGCAGCATCGAGGATGTCATCGACGCCATTCGCGACGATGTCGCCAACGATGTCATCAGTGCGTCCATACCCCCGCAAAGCCTGCCGGAACAGTGGCGAATCAAGGAACTCGAAGATGATTTGCGGGTGGAGTTAAATCTCGATTTGCCGGTACAACGCTGGCTCGACGAGGATGATCGGCTTCACGAAGATGCGCTGCGCGAGCGTATTCTGCAAAGCTTGCGGGAGGCGTACCGGCAGCGCTGCGCTGCCGTCGGTGACGCCATGCGCAGTATCGAAAAGCAGGTCATGCTCCAGGTGCTCGATACCCTGTGGAAAGAGCATCTGGGGAATATCGACCACCTGCGTCAGGGGATTGGCCTGCGCGCCTACGCGCAAAAAAACCCCAAACAGGAGTACAAGCGGGAGTCTTTCCAGCTGTTCAGTGAATTGCTCGACAATCTGAAGCGGGAAACTATTCGCTTCCTGTGCCGGGTCGAAGTGCGGCGGCGTGAAGATGTGGATGCCCTTGAGCGGCAACGCAAGGAACAACAGGCGCGGCAAAAAATGGAATACCGCCACGCGGCGGCGACGGCACTGGCGGAGGGTGGCTCCGTGCCACCGCGGGTGGTGCAGCCGTTCGTCAGGGAAGAGGAGAAGGTTGGCCGCAATCAGCCCTGCCCCTGTGGATCGGGTAAAAAGTACAAGCAGTGTCACGGTCGGCTGGCATGATAATCATTACTAATGCGCGCGAGGCAGACATGCCAACAATGAGTCATTTATGGCGGTAGGGCCGGAACAATTTCCCCCCATGCATGGGGTTGCCGGAGTGCGACTGGGCACCGCCAGCGCCGGGATCAAAAAGCCCGGGCGCAAGGACCTGGTGGTGATGGCTCTCGCGCCGCAATCCTCCGTCGCCGGGGTGTTTACTCGCAATGCGTTTTGCGCGGCGCCGGTGCAGGTGGCGAAGGAGTATCTGGCGATGGATGCGACACGTTACCTGGTGATCAATACCGGTAACGCCAACGCGGGGACAGGCGCAGAGGGTATTGCCAATGCGCGCCGGGTGTGCGCGGCACTGGCGCAAATGGAGGGTGTCAGTGCGTCTGCGGTGCTGCCGTTCTCCACTGGGGTGATCGGCGAGCAATTGCCGGTGGAGCCTATTTTGTCCGCCTTGCCGGACGCCTGTGCGGCGCTGACAGAAGACGGGTGGCGCGCCGCCGCGCTGGGCATCATGACCACAGATACGCGCCCCAAGGGAGCCAGTACGGCCCTGCTAATTGCCGGGCAACCGGTGACCGTGACCGGTATCGCCAAAGGCGCGGGCATGATCAAACCCGACATGGCCACCATGCTGGGTTTTATCGCCACCGATGCACAGGTGGCCCCGGCATTGTTACAGCAAGTACTTGAGAGGGCGGCGGCCAAATCCTTTAACCGTATTACCATCGACGGTGACACCTCGACTAACGATGCATTGATGCTGCTGGCCACCGGCCAGGGCGCTGCGCGCATCGACGCGCGCAATCTGGCGGCGTTCCAGCAGGCGGTGGAGGATGTCTGCGTGCAACTGGCGCAGGCGATTGTGCGCGACGGCGAGGGGGCTACCAAATTTGTCACGGTAACGGTGGAAAGTGGTGCCACGCCGGCGGAGTGTCTGGCGGTGGCCTATACCATCGCCGAGTCGCCGCTGGTTAAGACCGCTCTATTTGCCAGCGACCCCAACTGGGGGCGTATTCTGGCAGCTATCGGTCGGGCTGGCGTGGTCGATCTGGCCGTGGATCAGGTGCGCGTGTGGCTCGACGATGTGCTGATCGCGGAGCTAGGTGGGCGCGCCGCCAGCTACACGGAGGCGGCGGGGCAGGCGGTGATGGATCGGGATGAACTGACCATTCGGGTCGAATTGCAACGGGGCGCCTGCCTGGAAACGGTGTGGACCAGCGATTTAAGCCATGAGTACATTCGGGTCAATGCCGAATACCGATCCTGATTCCGGCCCCGTACACGTGGTCGCGGCGGTTATCTTTAACGCCGCGGGGGATCAGGTGCTGATTGCCCGTCGTCCCCAACATCTGCATCAGGGCGGGTTATGGGAATTTCCCGGCGGCAAGGTCGAAGCGGGAGAGTCGCCCCGCGCCGCTCTGGCGCCGGAACTGTGGGAAGAGCTGGCGCTGCGGGTGGTGCGTTGCGCCGAGTGGCTGCAGGTGGAACACACTTATCCAGACAAGACGGTGCGGCTCGATGTATGGAGGGTGGACGAAATATACGGCGCGCCGATTGGCAATGAAGGGCAGACGGTGGCCTGGGTACCCCTCAGCCGTTTAAGGGAGTATCCGTTTCCGGCGGCGAATCAGGAGATCCTCGCCAGACTGCTTGCCTGACGTTTCACCTGATTTTCTACCGCAATGTCCGCCTGCCGATTTCTGGCGCGGGGACAATCCGCTAGTCGGTGGTGGTCGAGAACGCGGCGGTGCGCACGTATTAACGCTGGACCAGCTTATCTTCCCCGTGAAATCCGTTTAGTTCTGGCCGTCCCCCTGCCAGTCGTCGAGGGTTTCACCGGCAATGGCGTGCTTTTCCAGAACCCAGTCGCCAAAATCGATTTGTTTGCAGCGCGCCGAACAAAAGGGACGGTGTGGGTAATCCTCCTGCCAGGGCACCGGGCGCCTGCAAATGGGGCACTGCACCACCAGGTTACCAGTTGTTTTCGCGCCTTTGGCGTGCTCTTGATTACCGGTCACGGAGCGCTGCCTTCTCCGCCAGGCGGCAATAGTGGTCGTGTAGTTCCGCCACCGCCGGTTCGAGCGCATCGAGGGTTCCGGAGTTATCTATCAGGTCGTCGGCGCGGGCGCGTCTTTCCGTGCGGGATAATTGGGTGGCCATAATTGCCTTGATCTGCTCCGGGTCGTTGTGGTCGCGGGCGGCGGCGCGTTCCACCTGCACAGCTTCCGGTACATCCACCACCAGCACCCTCTGAGTCATGCTGTGCTGGGTGGTTTCCAGCAGCAACGGGGATTCGAGAATCGCATAGGGGCTGTGCGCGGCGGCCAGTTCGGCGGCAATCCACTGCCCAATTTGTGGGTGCAGAAGCTGTTCCAGCCACTGTCTTTGCGCAGCGTCGTTAAACACGATCTTGCGCAGGGCAGCGCGGTCCAGTTCGCCATTGGTTTGTATGACGTCGGCGCCAAAATGCGCGCTGATTTGCGCCAGCGCTGCGGTGCCGGGAGCGACCACCGCACGGGCGGCGACATCCGCATCCACCACCTTAATGCCGCGGCGTCGAAAGCAGTCCGCCACCGCGCTTTTGCCGCTGCCGATGCCGCCGGTCAGGCCGACGATATAGCGGGACATTACTGAAACAATTCCAGGTAGGCGTTGGTAATCTGCGTGCCGCCGATCAGCGCGAGCCATCCTGCGATCGCCAGATAGGGGCCAAAGGCAATGGGTATCTGCCGGTCGCGGCCGCGCAGGGCGATGCCCGCCAGGCCGACGATGGCGCCGACCAGGGAGGACAGTAAAATAATGAGTGGCAACTGTTGCCAGCCGAGCCAGGCGCCCAGAGCGGCGAGCAATTTGAAATCCCCGTGGCCCATGCCCTCGCGGCCGGTCACCAGTTTAAATAACCAGTAGATACTCCACAGGGACAAATATCCGGCGACAGCTCCCAGCACGGCACTGCCAAGATCGGTAAACACACCGGCCATATTGGCCAGCAAACCCAGCCATAACAGAGGCAGGGTTAGATTGTCTGGCAACAACTGGTGCCTGAAATCAATGCCGGTCAGTGCCACCAGTATCCAGGTAAAGATCAGCACCAGCAGGGTGGTGCCTGTAGCACCGTACCAGTACACAAGCAGGGCGGAGAGCAGGCCACTGGTCAGTTCCACCAGTGGATACTGGATGGATATGGGAGTGGCGCATTGGGAGCAACGTCCGCGCAACAGCAGAAAACTGATCACCGGAATATTGTGCCAGGGTTTTATCGGTGCGTTGCAGCCGGGGCAGTGGGAGGCGGGAAACACCAGGCCGATTTTACGGGCGTCGGCCTCCGGCTCCAGCCCGAGAAAATCCAGGGATTCCCGGCGCCAGTCCGCTTGCATCCGCAGGGGCAGGCGATGGATCACCACGTTCAGAAAGCTGCCCACCAGCAGGCCAAAAATTGCACCGAGGGTTATCAGTAGGGCTGGTGGTAGTGCCGCCAGTGCATTCAGCGCTGCGTTTATGGTCGCAGGCACCCTTAAATCACTTGGCCCAGGTTAAAGATCGGCAGGTACATGGCGATCAGCAGCCCCCCCACCAGCACCCCCAGCACCGACATGATCAGCGGTTCCAGCAGGGTGGTGAGGTTGTCCACCGCATTGTCCACGGCCTCTTCGTAGTGCACCGCAGCCTTTTCCATCATATCGTCCAGTGACCCGGATTCTTCACCGATGGAGGTCAGCTGTAACAGCATGGTGGGAAACAGGTTGGTGGCCTTCAGGGCGATGTTAATTTGCACACCGGTAGTGACATCGTCCCGCACCTTGAGAATCGCGTCGCGAAACACCGCATTCCCCGACGCGCCAGCCACGGATTCCAGCGCTTCCACCAGCGGCACCCCCGCCGCAAATGTGGTGGACAGGGTGCGGGCAAAGCGCGCCACTACCGCATTGAAGACGATATCGCCAATTATGGGAATTTTAAGCATGTATTTGTCGACAGCGTCGGCAAAGGCGGGGGATCGTTGCCGCGCCTCCTTAAAGGCAAATAGCGCGATAATTAGCGCGAAAAGAATGATATACCACCACTCCACCATAAAATCCGATATACCCATAACAAACAGGGTGAAAGCGGGTAAATCGGCGCCGAAATTTTTGTAGGTGTCGGCGAACTGAGGCACCACTTTAACCAACAAAATCCCGGTAACGATAATAGCCACCACGACAACGGCGATCGGGTAGGTGAGGGCTTTTTTAATCTTGGCTTTGAGTTGTTCGGTTTTTTCCTTGTACAGGGCCACCCGGTCGAGCATGGTATCCAGGGCGCCGGCCTGCTCGCCGGCTTCCACCAGGCTACAGAATAAGTCGTCAAAATACTTGGGGTGTTTGCGCAGGGCCGAGCCGAAGCTGTTGCCCGAGGACACCTCTTCGTGCAGGCCGTTGATCATTTCCTTGAGGGAAGGCTTCTCCGCGCCGTCGGCGACAATTTCAAAGCTTTGCACCAGGGGCACGCCGGCTTTCATCATGGTGGCCATTTGCCGGGTAAACAGGGCAATATCGGCGGGTACGATGGGCTTGGAACCCCCGCCAAACAGGGGCTTGGGTTTTTTCTTGACGGAGCGGGTGAGAATACCCTGTTTGCGCAGCTGGGCCTTGATCAGCGCCGGATTATTGCCGCGCATCTCTCCCTGAATGGTTTTCCCTTCCTTGTTGCGTCCCTTGAAGACGTAAACCTGAGACTGTGCTGTCGCCATGTGCTGACCCTTGTTATGTGCTACTAGCTAGCGAGTTAGTCCGTGGTAACCCGGTTGGCTTCCTCCAGGCTGATTATACCTTCCGCCGTGCGGCGAAGTGCGGACTGGCGCAAAGTTCTGAAACCTTCTTTTTTGGCCTGCTCGCTGATGTCGATGGAGTTTCCGCCATCCATAATCACCCGCGCAATGGCAGGCGTGATGCGCATGACCTCATAGATACCGACCCGGCCCTTGTAACCCTTCATGCATTGGCTACAGCCGACAGGGCGATGAATTTTTATCTCTTCCCGAGGGATACCAAGAACGTCAAAACCCTGTTCCGACAGGACTTTATCCGGCACCTCGTCCGCGAGCACTTTGCAATTTTTACACAGGCGCCGCGCCAGCCGCTGGGCGATAATCAGGCTTACAGAAGTGGCCACATTAAACGAAGGGACGCCCATATTCAGTAGCCGGGTCAGGGTCTCCGCGGCGCTGTTGGTGTGCAGGGTGGACAGCACCAGGTGACCGGTTTGCGCCGCCTTGATCGCGATTTCCGCTGTTTCCAGATCGCGAATCTCCCCCACCATCACAATATCCGGGTCCTGGCGCAGAAACGCTCGCAGCGCCTCCGCGAAGGTCAGTCCGACCCGGGCCCGCACCTGCACCTGGTTGATACCCTCCAGGTTGATTTCAATAGGATCCTCCGCCGTGGAGATATTGCGTTCGGCGGTGTTGAGAATATTCAACCCGGTATACAGGGACACGGTCTTGCCGGAGCCGGTGGGCCCGGTGACCAGAATCATACCCTGGGGCTGGTGCAGGGTATCCAGGTAGGCCTGTTTTTGATCTTCGTCGTAGCCCAGCGCCTCAATGCCCATTTGCGCGCTGCCGGGGTCGAGAATTCGCAACACCACCTTTTCCCCATACTGGGTGGGCAGGGTGTTCACACGAAAATCAATGGCCTTGTTTTTGGACAGGCGCAACTTGATGCGCCCGTCCTGGGGTACCCGGCGCTCGGAAATATCCATCTGTGACATCACTTTCAGGCGCGCCGCCAGGCGTGGGGCGAGATTGATCGGTGGGCGGGTAATTTCCTCGAGAATGCCGTCGGTGCGAAAGCGCACCCGGTAGGATTTTTCGTAGGGTTCAAAGTGAATATCCGACGAGCCCTTTTTAATCGCGTCGATGAGCAGTTTATTGATAAAGCGCACCACCGGCGCGTCGTCCGCCTCGGCGGTAAATCCCTCATCGGCGGCGTCTTCATCGATGGCCTCGATATCCAGGCCATCCAGATTCATATCGTCCACGCCACCCAGAGTGCTGCCAATATCCTCCTCTTCGCCGGTGAGGAAGGCCTCCACCGCGCCCTTGAGTTTGTCAAACTCGGCAATCACCGCCTCCACGGTGGCGCCGGTCTGAAAGCGGATTTCATTGATGGCGGTATGGTTGGTGGGGTCGTTGATGGCCAGGTGCAGGCGATTGCCTTTATACGACAGGGGCAGCGCCCCGTGCTTTTTAACCAGTTTGCGGTCGACGACATCCTTGGGACAGCTCTCGATATTCAGAGCTTCCAGGTCTAACACCGGCATGCCAAATTCGTGGGCAGCCACATTGGCCACCAGGTGCGCGGGCAGAATATTGGCTTCCACGATATGCTGCACCAGGGTCAGGTGCTCTTTTTTGCAGCGCAGTACGATTTCCAGCGCCGTGGTCTCGTCGAGCAGGCCATCGCTGACAAAGCGTTTGGGTAGGCCCCGCAGCGCGGGGTTGGTGGCATTCATCTGCCCGGCTGTCCTCGTATTTTCGCAGTTGCTGGGGCGAGCGTGGTGTCTGCCGACTGAATCTGCACTCAGCGCGGCGCACGGCCTGACTCGCCCGCCGACCAAAGTGTAGGGTATTTTCTCCAGTGCTGGCAACAGGTTATCGAAAGGTCATCAGCAAACCGTTGAGCATTGGGGCAGCCCCGCAGGGCAAATACTGACAATATTTGTCACAATTGGTCAGGTTGGGCAACTGCCAGTATGGGTTTAGTGTTGGGTCAAATTTTTTAACTTATTGATATTTATAATTTATATAAAATTGGCACGACATATGCATTAATCAGGGCGAGCGCAGATGCGCCATTTTTAATATTTGCTAACCAGGAGAACAACCATGAAAAAACGAAATAACCAGCAGGGTTTTACCCTGATCGAACTGATGATTGTAGTAGCAATCATCGGTATTCTGGCCGCCGTGGCCCTGCCCCTGTACCAGGACTACGTAGCTCGTTCCCAAGTATCTGAAGCGGTGGCTTCGGCAGGCGCGTTGAAAACCAGTATCTCCGAGTTTTCCACCGCCCAGGGTGCGTGCCCTCCGGCTGGTCAATTTAACGATAACAATGGCGGTCGCTATACCTTGTCTACAACACATGATGCTGCTTGTATCATCACGGGAACCTTGCGCGGAGCTGGTAGCCCTGTAAATGCTGCCGTTCAGGGTGCCACGTTCACACTGAGTCCGCTTGATGGTGCTGGCGCAGCTTTTACTGCTGCAGCTGGTCAAAGTCTAGTCGATTGGCAATGTGCCCCTGGGGGTGGTGCTGCCATAAATGTCAAATACTTGCCCTCGGGATGTCAGTAAGTTGATGTAGTTTTCTGGCTAAGCTCGGCAGCTTGCTCTCGAGCTTTAGATCAGACACAGGGCCGTGTTCAAAAGCCCCGCCGCTGGCGGGGCTTTTTTTGTGCGAGTGTTTGGGGTTTTTAACCCTCATTGAGATATGCCAAACTGCTTGCCGCTACAGGTTGCAGGTGCGGCCGAATAAATAGCAGATTTTATTGTGGTTAAAAAAACGGATAGCCAATAATCGAATTGAACGGATATCGCTATTGACGGCTGTTCTGTTGGCGGCGAGCCAATGGTTAGTTGGCAGTATTCTGAGCGACGACGCGCATCGAATAATCCACCGCGCGGCAGTGCTTGGTCAAAGCCCCGCTGGAGATAAAATCCACGCCGTTCGCCTGAAAGGTGGCGAGACTGCGGTCGTCGATATTGCCAGACACTTCAAACTGCGTCGCGACGCTCTGGTCGGTGTCGCCTTGTTCGCCGCAACGGGGTTGTTTGCCCAGCGCTTTACGCAGCGCCACCGCCTCCTCGATCTGCGCCGGGGTAAAGTTGTCGAGCATAATGCGCTCCACGCCGGCGGCTAATGCCGCGCGGCATTCCTCCAGGTTTTCCACTTCCACTTCCACCGGCTTGTCCGGCGCGATGTCCCGCGCCCGGGTGATTGCCTGGACCATACCACCGCAGGCGGCGATATGGTTTTCCTTGATCAGGAACGCGTCGTACAGGCCGAGGCGATGGTTGTCACAGCCGCCTACTTTTACAGCGTATTTCTGCGCTAAGCGCAGGCCGGGCAGAGTTTTTCGGGTGTCCAGCACCCGAATCCCGCTACCCGCAATCCGTCGGGCGTAGTCCCGCGCCGCAGTGGCGGTGCCGGACAGGGTTTGCAGAAAATTGAGCGCGGTCCGTTCGCCGGTCAGCAGGGCGCGGGCATTGCCGGTTAATTCACAGAGAGTTTGATCGGGATAAATTGCATCCCCATCGACCACCCCCCACTGCAATTCGAGATTCGCATCCAGTTGGTGAAACACTTCGTTGACCCAGGGAATACCGCAGATCACCGCTGCCTCCCGGGTAATGATGGTGGCGCGGGCGCTGGCATTGGCGCCGATTAACCGGGCGGTGATATCGCCATCGCCGATGTCCTCGGCAAGGGCAGTGGCGACGTTTGCGGTGATGGTTTGCTTAAGGGCGGAATCGAGCGGCATCGGCAATCTCGGCGGTGTGGGACTAAATACGAGCGGCGAGTATATCAGCCGCC
The DNA here is from genome assembly GCA_038106145.1 of Gammaproteobacteria bacterium. Lineage (GTDB taxonomy): Bacteria > Pseudomonadota > Gammaproteobacteria > Pseudomonadales > Porticoccaceae > JBFJKD01. Next base: position 177,620 of record JAYODD010000001.1, read on the forward strand.
GATGTGCCGCTACAGCTTGCGCCCGCACAGCCGATGCCGAAACCAGGTCACGTTGTCGCAACTCATGTGGGGGCTGGTTGTAGCTACCGTTCTTGACATTACTTCATGTTATGTAGAAGAATGCAGCGTAACTATTTGATAAATAGAAAACATTGTTAGTGATTCAATCATTTGCAGGTCTGTTTTAGGTCCGCCCGGAGAGATTCCTTGAAAATCAGGGTGTTGTTCACTGACTCCAATGCGCCGTGGCTCCATGGCTGACAGGCCTGTCCGCTCCGGTGGTCCTTCTGCTCCAGGTGGCGGTGCGGGCCAGGGCGCCGCGCCGCTACGCATGCTGCAGGATCGCACCCAGCAGTTTCTGCAAGCCCGGTTGACGGCATTATTCAAACAGGTGTGGAACGAATTTTTTGAGCTGGCGGACAACACCGACAGCATCGCGTTGCAAACCCAGTATCTCGACACCATGAAGGCCATGCGGCTGGACAAAGGTGCCATTGAAAGCGCGTTTTTAAAGGCAGTGAGCGCTGATTATGACGCGCTGCTTTCCCTTGACGACACAACCGATACAACTCCTTTCAATAGTCATGGTGTCGGCGGGCTCAAGCTGGTGGGCAACGAGGAATTGGAGGAGATTATTGCGTTTGACGCCATCGTGTCCCGCAACCAGGCTCGTTGTGCACCGTTGCTGAATCGGTTTGCCCGGCGGGTGGCGTATGTGCTGCAACGATCATTTAAAGTGCGAGATATGCCGATTTATCCGGAACGCCTGTGTGATGCTTTCATCAAGGCGGTGCGACCGGTAGCGGGTGGATCGCAAGCGCTCATCGCACTGTTAAAGGTGTTCGACCGCTGTGTACTGGCGGATTTGGAAGGGTTTTTAAACCAATCGAACGACCTGCTCAAGGGGCTGGGAATTTTGCCTGGTCTCGAAGATGAAAAAGTTCGCAATAAGGACAAATCCGCGGTCCACAGTAAAAACGGGGCTCGCCAAAAACCCCCGCCGCCCCGACGCAGGTTGTCCGACTTGATTGACGAGAGCGTGGAGCAACCCTCTGCGCAGGCAGGGCGTCCTGCCGGGGCCCGTCCACAGCGATCGAGTGCGGAACAGTCGGCATTAGTAGAACCCCAGGGATGGGCCGGTCAGTCCACGCAGCGCTCCCGGCAACACGCCGCGCGGCTGGGCACGGTGAGCCAGTTGCTCAGCAATCTGCAAGCAAACAAGTCGCCATCGGCCAGTTACCCGAATTCGGGCACGCGTGCTGCGCCGGGGACCATCGCTGCCGGCGGCGCCGCGGCCTTGCTCGATGTTCTGACGGAAATTCGCAGTCTGGGTCCAAAGTCACCGCAAACCCAGGACGTCCCGGCCGGGAGCGGCGCGGTACGAGTGGGCGTGCGCCGACAGGTAGAGGAACATCTCGCGAGTCAGGGGCGCGCATTTAGCGATTTGCATCCTATAGATCAAACGGCACTTGAGTTGCTGGATTTATTGTTCGCCCAGTGGCAGCAGCGCGATTGGGTCCCAGGGGTATTAGGGGAGTGATTACACCAGGTGGAGCTGCCAGTGGCGGGGATAGCCATGACGGACCCCGGTTTTTTTGACCGGCAACAGCACCCCGCCCGTCGGCTGCTCAATGAGATCGGCTCTGTTGTCACCGGTTTCGCGGGGGTGGAACAGGTTCCGAGTACGGACCCGCTGTACCAGAAAATTAACGACGTGGTGACTGCTTTAAACCAAATTCAAGCGGATACGCGGCAGTTGTCCGAGTTGCTGACGGATTTTATTGCTTGTGTGGAAACGGATCGCCGTCGCCTCGCTGCCCTGGAGAAACGGGTGCTGGAGGAAGAAACCGCCACGGAACGGGTAAACGAGGCTCACACCGCGGTGGAGAAGTTGCTGCGCAACCGTCTGTCTGGCAAGCAGGTGCCTCTGGTGGTGATCGATTTTGTGGAGCAGGCCTGGAGCCGGGTGTTGTTTTTGTCTTATCTTAAATACGGCACTGATTCGGATCAGTGGCAGGGCGGTGTGCAGCTCCTGGGGCAGTTGCTGGGGATGATTCAATCGGAAAGTCCGGTCGCCCACGAGCGCCTCGCAAACCTGTTGGATATGATGCAGGAAACCCTGGACGATAGTGGTTATGAGGTGTATCAATCGAGTCAATTTTTGAAAAGTATCACCGCATTTTTTGCTCGCGAGCGCAAACGCGAACCCGGGGCGACGGCGATGCCGGTGATACTGAATCTCGCGGAAGCGCGGGACCTCGGCAACCCGTTTGCGTTGGTGGAGGTTGACGAAGTACAGGTGAATTTACCCGGTCAGGCGCAGCGCGACGGCGACGATCTCGCGCCGCTGGTGGACGACGATTGCCTGAGTCAGGTGGACTCCATCAAGAAGGGAAGCTGGGTGGAGATTCGCGAGGAGGGCGCCGCGGCGCCGCGGCGATGCCGAATGATTGGAGTGGTCCGCCCCACCGGCAAGTTAATTTTTGGTGATCGCAATGGTAAAAAAGTGGCTGAAGGTCACCGTTACCGCATGGCGGTGATGATGAAGCAGGGCAATCTGGTGGTGCTCGATAATTCCCATTTGTTTGATCGGGCGATGGAACAGGTGGTGGAAGAGCTGCGTCAACGCCGCGAGAGTGCTGCCTGAGCCGGCCCCGCACCGCCACCCTTCAATTCTGAATGGGTATGTCTTGGTATTTTGCGCGATGTCGCCAACTCCGTGGAGCAGCGTTGGGTATGATTGACGAATCCGGGTGGCTGGTGGGTGTAACGCGAATCCCATCGCCCAATTACAATGAACGCCCCCCCGGCGGCGATATTTCCCTGCTGGTGATTCACAACATCAGTCTGCCGCCCAACTGTTTTGGCGGACCCTATATTCAACAATTATTTACCAATTGCCTGAACCCGGACGAGCACCCCTATTTCGCCGAGATAGCCGATCGCAGGGTGTCGGCGCACCTGTTGATCGCGCGGGATGGTCAGGTGACCCAATTTGTTTCCTTTCACGACCGCGCCTGGCATGCGGGTGAGTCCCGCTACCGGGGGCGTAGCAATTGCAATGACTTTTCTATCGGGATTGAGCTGGAGGGTACGGACACCACGCCCTATACTGACGTCCAGTACGGGCAACTGCTGGCTACGCTACGCCTGTTACTTGACCGCTATTCCGGGCTGTCGCCGACCCGGGTAGTCGGGCACAGTGATATCGCACCGGGGCGCAAAACCGATCCCGGCCCGGCATTTGCCTGGGAGCGCCTGACGGCGGGATTAAAGGGCGGCAAATCGCCTGCACAACGAGTGCGATAAACGGAACCTGAAGGAGTAACACCGATGGAATTTCTGGTCATTGTCGCGGCGGCGTTATTAGTTTACTGGCGCGGAGCGATGCCCGAGATACAGCGCGATGCCTGGTACGACGACTGGGTTGCGAGGCTGTCGAGCACGGCCACAATCGCGGATTTGCCCGCCGGACCCCTGTTGATTTCACTGTTGTTGCCGGTGCTGGCGGTGGCGCTTGCACTGGACTGGCTGGGTGGTTACGGGTTCGGTCTGCCCGCGTTCCTGGTCAGTCTGTGGATATTGATTTACTCGTTGGGGCGCGGCGATTTGCGCCTGCAGCTCGGCGCTGTGAACGAGGATCTACAGCGTAACGATATGCAGGCGGTGTACCACGACGCAGCGGTTTTCAATACCGCCCAGCGTGAAAGTCAGGCGGAAGACTGGTCCGGTCTGCGCGGTGAATTGCTGCGGGGCGCGTCCTATCGCTACCTCGAGAGTTACATGGCCGTGATTTTCTGGTTCGCCGTGGCCGGGGCGCCGGGGGCACTGCTGTATCGGTTATCGCTGCTGTACCGGGATCGCAGCGTGGATAACCCGGCAGCGGCTGATCTGGCGGACCAGTGGTTGTGGCTGCTGGAGTGGGTGCCGGTACGTCTGCTGGGGTTGACGCTCGGGCTGGTTGGGGACTTTGGCGGCTGTATGCGACGTTGGCGGGCATCCCTGTTCGCGGGGGGGGTGCCCGCCGCGCAGTTATTGGGAGACTACGCGGAAGGCGCTTTGGGAAGTTTTGCAGGTGCCGAAGAAAAAATGACGCCGGAGTTTGGCATGGCGCAGCTCGAGGCGCTGGCGCGGCTGTTTGCGCGGGCCCTGGTGTGCTGGTTCAGCGTGATCGCCCTGGTCGTGATCATGCGTTAGCGATCACCCTGGGGTTGCCAGGGAACATCGCCTCCCGTCTCGTGGGCCAGGGTGCGGGCTATCACGAACAATAAATCTGAAAGACGATTCATATACTCGCCAACCGCGGGCGCAACCGGCTCCGCAGCCGCCAGCTCAAACAGGCGGCGTTCGGCACGCCGACACACGGAACGCGCCACATGGGCCCGGGCCGCCGCCTCGCTGCCGCCGGGCAGAATAAACCGCCGCAACGGTGGCAACTGGGCTTCGAGTCGGTCGATGGCATTTTCCAGATACGTGATTTGAGCGGTCGATATGGCGTCGCTGGCGACGCCAGCGATAATCGCGCCGAGGTCAAACAACTGGTGTTGCAGGTTGAGTAGCAAGGGTCGCAGGGCATGTGTGTCGGGCATGGCCGCCACCACCAGACCAAGGCAGGCGTTACTTTCATCGACCGCACCCAGCACTTCGATACGCAAGCTGGTTTTCGTGGTGCGGGTGCCGTCGGCCAGGCCGGTCGAGCCCTGGTCGCCACTGCGAGTGTATAGGCGCGTCATGGGTCAACACCGATTTTGGCGGCTGCCCCTGGTACGGAAACAGGCTCCCGGTCGGGGGCAAACACTCCTGAACTGGACTCCTGAGAATGCCATGGGGCCACTTTGCGCAACAATAACATGCCCGGCAGGGCCAACAGGGTACAGAGATAGAAAAAGTTTTCCCAACCAATCCCTTCGACGATATAACCGGTACTGGCATTTGCCAGCACGCGGGGTACGGCGGTCAGCGCGGTGAACAGCGCGAGTTGGGTGGCGGTGTGGTGGCGGCTGGTGGTGCGGGCGATAAAGGCGATAAAGGCTGCGGCACCTAGTCCGACACCGAGATATTCAAAGGCAATCACCAGAGCGAGTAACCACAGCCCGCCGCCGATGTGGGCGAGCAGGGCAAAGCCCAAAATGGAGACCATCTGCACGGCACCGAACACCCACAGGGCGCGGTTGATGCCGATGTTGATCATCAGCAGGCCGCCCAGGGTGCCGCCGATCAGCATCGGCCACAGGGCGGCGTGCTTTGCGATCCAGCCGATTTCGGAGAGCGAGAAACCCATATCCAGATAAAAGGGTGTGGCCAGCGCGGTGGCCAGATTGTCCCCCAGTTTGTACAGGCACATAAAGCTGAGTATGAGTAAGGCGTGAGATAGCCCGTTGCGCTGAAAAAATTCGTTGAATGGCTCCACCACAGCCGCGCGCAACGACAGTGGCGGTGGGGATGGATGCCGGGGTTCGGCGATGCTCAGGGTGGTTGCGATGGCCACCAGCATCGCGGCGCCAGTAATCACAAAAACCTGTTGCCAGGGCAGGATGTCCGCGAGGATCAGCGCCAGGGAACCTGGTACCAGACCGGCGATGCGATAGGCGTTGACGTGTATGGCATTGCCCAGGCCCAGTTCTCGGTCCGGCAACAGTTCGCGCCGATAGGCGTCGATGACGATGTCCTGACTGGCGCCAAAAAAGGCGATGGTGGCGCACAGCGCAGCAATGGCGCCAAGCTGGGTCTGGGTGTCCAGCTGCGGCAGCAGCGCGACCGCCGCCAGTACAGCGATCTGGGTCGTCAACATCCAGCCGCGGCGCCGACCCAGGAACGGCAGTGGATAGCGTTCCATCAGCGGGGCCCAGAAAAATTTCCAGGTGTAGGGCAGACCGATCAGCGTAAACAGTCCGATTTCCTTGAGCCCCACGCCCTCTGTGCGCAACCACGCGGGCACCAGCGAAATCAGAATATAGAGGGGTAGCCCCGATGCGAAACCGGTGAACACGCAGATCAGCATGCGGCGGTTGAGGACGGCAGCTTCAAATTCGCGATACGTCATGCGGACCCCTGGATTACGGCAGGTGCTAACAGTAACGAATTGCCCGCGCGGCCACCACCGTTTCCGTAGAGAGAGGCCGGTTGAGTCATTGTTCTGCCACCTGTAATTGATTGTCCGCGGTCCGGCCCGGGAATTATGGTCCGGGCGGGTTGAAAAGTGGGCGGTACAACCCAATGGTTGGGTACATGGCCCGCCCCCGAGACCGCCTGTGCGTATTTTGTTATTGATTTTTATTGCTGTACCCCTGGCTGAAGTGTGGCTGTTAATGCAGGTATGGAACGCCCTCGGCGGGTGGTTCACGGTCGGTGCCGTACTGTTAACGGCGGTAATCGGCGTGGCGCTGTTGCGGCGTCAGGGCTTTGCCACGTTAATGCGCGTGCAGGAACGGATGGCGCGGGGTGAGCTGCCTGCGGGGGAAGTGGTCGAAGGGGTTGTTCTTGCGGTATCGGGTGCTCTGCTGCTGACCCCCGGATTTTTTACCGACACCCTGGGCTTCGCTGGATTGGTGCCGAGTGTAAGACGCCGGATCGCGGCCCGCGTTCTGAGTCAAGTCCAGGTCATGGGTCGCGCCGGTTTTACCGTTGCTCCTGGCGCAAACGCCAGGGATGCCGATGTGTTGGAGGGAGAATTTCGCCGCGAGGAGTAGCCGGCATCGTGCCGCTGGCAGTTCTCATTGACCAGCGAACGGGAGGGTGCTGGCGGGCCGGGATGTTTTTTTGTGGGGTACCCTTGTTTTTTATTTTGGTGCCTCCACATAGGAGGCAGCTTCGGGTATTTCCCGAACGGAAGATTTAATAACTTTAGTCAGGTGGAGAGTAGAGATGAAGATTCGTCCCTTAAACGACCGCGTTGTCGTGCGCCGTAATGCCGAGGAAGAGAAAACCGCTGGCGGTATTCTGCTTCCCGGATCGGCCAAAGAAAAACCCAATAAAGGTGAAGTTGTGGCGATTGGCGAGGGCCGTTTGCTCAACAACGGCGACCTTCGCCCGTTGACCGTTAAGGTTGGTGACAAAGTGATTTTTGGCGGTTATGCCGGCAACAATAACACCATCAAGGACGGTGACGACGAGCTGATCATCATGAGCGAAGGCGAGATTTTCGGCGTTCTCGAAGACTAGTTTCTCGCGGGTCGGGTCTGCGAAGACCAGGTCATCGAAGTCTGTTGACGCAAGTTAATCCATTCAAGAATTTGAGACATTAGAAGGAACAAGATCATGGCTGCAAAAGACGTGAAATTTGGCGATAAAGCCCGCCAGCAGATGCTGATAGGCGTCAATGTCCTGGCGGATGCCGTTAAAATCACCCTTGGCCCCAAAGGGCGCAATGTGGTGCTGGACAAGGCGTTTGGCGCCCCTACGGTCACCAAAGACGGGGTGTCGGTAGCGAAGGAAATTGAACTGAAGGACAAATTCCAGAATATGGGCGCGCAGATGGTCAAGGAAGTGGCCAGCAAGTCGTCCGATGAAGCGGGTGATGGCACCACGACTGCCACGGTACTGGCGCAATCCATCGTCAGCGAAGGGTTGAAAGCGGTTGCCGCGGGACTTAATCCGATGGACCTGAAGCGCGGTATCGATAAGGCGGTGGCAGTAGTTGTCGAAGAAATCGGCAAGATCGCCAAGCCCTGCGCGGATTCCAAAGAAATTGCTCAGGTAGGCACGATTTCCGCTAACAGCGACAGCGCCGTCGGTCAGATTATTGCCGAAGCGATGGATAAAGTCGGCAAGGAAGGCGTGATTACCGTGGAAGAGGGTACTGGCCTCGAAAACGAACTGGATATCGTCGAGGGCATGCAGTTCGATCGCGGTTATCTGTCTCCGTACTTTATCAACAATCAGGAGAGCATGAGCGTTGAGATGGAGTCGCCATACATTCTGTTGGTCGACAAAAAAGTCTCCAATATCCGCGAAATGTTGCCACTGCTGGAAGCTGTGGCCAAAGCGGGCAAACCGCTGATGATCATCGCAGAAGATGTCGAGGGCGAAGCCCTGGCCACGCTGGTGGTTAACAATCTGCGCGGTATTGTTAAGGTTGCCGCCTGTAAGGCGCCGGGCTTCGGCGATCGCCGCAAGGCAATGCTGCAGGACATCGCCATTTTGTCTGGCGGTACGGTGATTTCTGAAGAGGTGGGTCTCGATCTGGAAAGTGCGACACTGGAGCACCTCGGCCAGGCCAAGCGCATCAGTATGACCAAGGAAAACACGACCATCATTGACGGTAGTGGTTCACAGGACGATATCAAAGGTCGGGTTAACCAGATTCGCGCCGAAATTGAAGACACCAGTTCCGATTACGACCGGGAAAAATTGCAGGAGCGTTTGGCCAAGTTGGCCGGTGGCGTGGCGGTGATCAAAGTGGGTGCCGCTACCGAAGTCGAGATGAAAGAGAAGAAGGCCCGCGTCGAGGATGCGCTGCACTCTACCCGTGCCGCGGTTGAAGAAGGCGTGGTCGCCGGTGGTGGTGTGGCCCTGATTCGTGCGCTCAAATCGATTGAAGGCCTCAAGGGCGACAATAACGATCAGGACGTGGGCATTCGCATCGCGCGCCGTGCGATGGAACAGCCCCTGCGTCAGATTGTTGAAAATGCTGGCCAGGAAGGCTCGATCATCGCCGAGAATGTCAAAAACGGCAAAGGCAACTACGGTTACAACGCCGCGACTGGCGAGTACGGCGATATGATCGCGATGGGTATTCTCGATCCGGCCAAGGTAACCCGTACGGCGCTGCAGGGTGCGGCATCTATTGCTGGCCTGATGATCACTACGGAAGCCATGATTTGCGATATCAAGGATGAAAGCGCTGCCGGTGGCGCGCCCGATATGGGTGGCATGGGCGGTATGGGTGGCATGGGCGGTATGGGTGGCATGGGCGGTATGATGTAACCCGAGCATCTGTGCAGCTAGGGAAAAGCCCCGCGTAAGCGGGGCTTTTTTTTGTGGTTAAGAGTCGCGAGCGGTGGCCAATGCTCCGGTTGGAGGCAGGGAAAATCGTTATTTCCACGAACCCATTTAATGATTATTCACTAGTGGTTTTTTTACGTTGCGTTTAAGACTAGAATAAAGGGCTGCGACGGGTTTGCCACGCCGCTATTCCGGTGCGGCCAGGCAACGGTAAAATCAACCAATAATACACAGGGTGAATACGATGGATAATTTTCTTTCGATGGGCTATCTGGATTTCTTGTTTCGCTGGGGACATTTACTGTTTGGTATTACCTGGATAGGGATGCTGTATTACTTCAACTTTGTTCAGGGCGCCTACTTTAAGGAAGCTGGCCCGGAGGCCCTGAGCGACGCCAAAGCCAAGCTTGCCCCCCGCGCTCTGTGGTGGTTCCGTTGGGGCGCCATGTTTACTTTTCTGACCGGCCTGGTGCTGCTGATGGGTGTACAGGGCGGCAAGGTGATGAACGACTACATCGTCGTTGGCGCGACGCTGGGTACACTGATGTTTCTCAATGTCTGGCTGGTGATCTGGCCCGCCCAGCAAATCGCACTGGGGATGAAGGCGGGCGACGCGCCGGCCGCTGGCGCCAAGGCGCTGCTGGCCTCGCGCACCAATACCCTGTTTTCAGCACCCATGGCGTATTGCATGCTGGCTTCGCCCCATGTTGGTTACGGCGCTGATCACCTGCTCAGCGCCAACGGTGGTGGGCTTGGCCTGTATGCCGCGCTGGCGGTGGTGGCGGCCCTTGAGGTCAACGGATTAATGGGTAAACAGGGCCCCTTGACCACCGTCAAGGGCGTGATCCACAGCAGCATCGGATTGACCGTGGTGGTGGTCGCTCTGCTGGTGTTTTTGTGACACAACGGGCGTAACAGCCCGCCCTGGCAGTTAAAAAAACCGGCGGTACCGCCGGTTTTTTTGTCGGTCAAATTTGGCTCAGTGTATAATTGCGCACCCCACACAGTCAGGAACAGTTGACAATGAGTGCTAAAGGATCAAGTCGCAGCGGGCCGTTCGTGGCCGAGCGCGAAGACCGGCTGGATACAATTGAAAAGCTGGATGAAAAACCCGATTACCAGCGGCGCGCTGGCCGGGGCGAGGACTCTTCGGCCAAGGGTGGCGGCGGAACTGGTGGCGGCGCGAAATTACTGATAACGGTATTGCTGCTGGCCCTGCTTGGCCTCGGTTGGTTTGCGTGGCAGCAGAGTAAGGAGCAGGCGGCGCTGAGCGCGCGTTTTGATGAATTGGCCGCCAAAATCGAGTTCACCGACGAATCGTTGAATCAGTCTGGAACGGCCCTGTCCGTACAGTTAAAGGCGCAAGCGGAGCAACTGGAAAAACACTGGTCGGAAATCAAAAAATTGTGGGTGGTGGCCAACGAGCGCAACCGGCAGGCAATCAGCGAGTTACAGGCGACCACCGAAAAACAGGGGCAGGCCGCCAAAAAACTCGAGCAATCCATTGCCGCACAGAAGGTGAAGGTGGATCAGGCCCTGGCTAAAGTGAGCGACGTCAGTTCCGGATCCCTGGCGCTTACCGCACAACTGGAGGAGTTACAAAATCGCCTGCAGGCGGGGCTTAACAAAATTGTGGCGCTGGAAAAATCCAGCCAACAATTGCAAACCACCTTGCAAACTCGGGTGGCTAACAATGAGGAGGCGATCCGCGCCATTGATGCATTTCGCCGCCAGACCAACCAGCAACTGGAGGAACTTCGTCGCAGCATGGCGACGCAGTGACTCACCGGCGCCCGCTGACCCCGTTGGGGAGGTGGTGTGCCGGGCCCGCGAAACGTGGCAAATCCTGGCGGTTCGATCCAGGTCCAGCGTATCCGCCAACAGGATCCGCCCACAACCTTTATCCTTAGTATTAAACCCTGGTGATCACACGGGACCCGAATATGACTATTATTCGTCAGGACGATTTAACCGCCAGCATAGCCGATGCTCTGCAATTCATTTCTTATTACCACCCGGTGGATTTTATTAAGGCCGTGCACGACGCGTACCTGCGGGAGGAGTCACCTGCCGCGCGGGACGCGCTGGCGCAGATTCTGGTGAACTCCAGAATGTGCGCTCTCGGCCATCGGCCCCTATGTCAGGACACGGGCATTGTTACGATTTTTGTGAAGATTGGTATGCAGGTGCAATGGCAGGGCGATGGTGCCCTCTGCGACGCGATCAACGCGGGTGTGCGCGAGGCCTATCAGCACCCCGATAACGTTCTGCGCGCGTCAATTCTTGCCGATCCGGATGGCGCGCGCCGCAACACTGGAGACAATACGCCTGCGGTAATTCACTACGATATGGTGCCCGGCGCCACCGTCGAGGTACATGTTGCCGCCAAGGGCGGCGGTTCAGAGGCCAAGGCCAAGTTTGCCATGCTCAACCCGTCCGATTCCGTGGTCGACTGGGTACTGGAACAGGTGCCCAAAATGGGGGCTGGCTGGTGTCCGCCGGGCATGCTGGGGATTGGCATCGGCGGTACGGCGGAAAAGGCCATGTTGCTGGCCAAAGAAGCGTTGCTCGATCCGATTGATATACAGCATTTGCAGGCTCGTGGTGCCGCTGATCGAGCGGAGCAGCTGCGACTGGAATTATTCGACAAGGTGAACGGGTTGGGTATTGGCGCCCAGGGTTTGGGTGGTCTGACTACGGTACTCGATGTCAAAGTGAAGGATTTTCCCACCCATGCGGCCAATAAAGCGGTGGCCATAATACCCAATTGCGCCGCTACGCGACATATGCATTTTACCCTGGACGGTAGCGGCCGGGCGCAGTTCACGCCGCCGGATCTGGCGGACTGGCCAGATATTGCCTGGGAAGTGGGTGGCAGCGTGCGCCGCGTCAATCTCAACCACATTACGCAGGCGGATATTCAGGACTGGCGGGCGGGTGAAACGATACTGTTAAGCGGTAAGTTGCTGACCGGACGGGATGCGGCCCACAAGAAGATGGTGGATCTGCTGGCGGCCGGTGAACCCCTGCCGGTGGATTTGCGCAACCGGTTAATTTACTACGTGGGTCCGGTCGACCCGGTGCGCGACGAAGTGGTCGGCCCCGCCGGACCCACCACCGCCACCCGAATGGACAAATTCACGCGCACCCTGCTGGAGCGCACCGGTTTGATTGGTATGGTGGGTAAAGCGGAGCGCGGCGCGGTGGCGATTGACGCCATTCGCGACCATAAAGCGGTTTATCTGATGGCAGTGGGCGGTGCGGCTTACCTGGTGTCAAAAGCGATTGTGGCGGCGCGGGTTGTGGCTTTCCCCGAGTTGGGCATGGAGGCGATCTACGAATTTGAGGTGCGGGATATGCCGGTGACCGTCGCCGTGGATAGTACCGGCGAAGCGGTGCATCGCTCCGGCCCAGCCCATTGGCAGGCCGTTATTGAGGAACGTCGGCTCAGCTTGGGAGAGACGACTGTGGCTCCACCGCAATGAAAGTTGCGGTTCCCGGCGGAGCTGAAACGGTGGTAATTCGGCTCTGATTGTGTGCTAAACTCCCCAAGTGTGAAATTTCTCTTGACTCGTGCTAATTTGGGTATTATACAGGCGGCCGCAAATCTGCGGGGCCAGGGGATTGGGTCACGCAGGGTGCGTTACCAGGTATACACAGGCACAGGTTTTAACATTGCTTAACCAAGAGGGGAAAAAGATGCGCAACAAAATGATTGGAATGATAGGCGCGTCGCTGCTTGCTACCACGCTCACGGCAGGCGCTAACGAAGGCTTGTACATGGGGCCTTCTATCACGGGTTACTACCTCGATAGCGATCGCGTTTTCAGCGGGCACCACGATGCAGTGGTTGGCGGTATTAATCTGGGTTACCGTTTCTCCAACGACTGGGCCCTGGAGTTTGGCGTGGGTCGTGAAGTGTCCGGTGACGATATGGACGTTGCCAAACTTGACTACATACGCTGGTTTGGTGATGACACCTCGAGCTGGAGACCTTACTTCGTGTTGGGTGTTTCCTATTTTGATCTCGATGAAGACCCTAACCTGCGCAATGACGAGCAACATACTCATCAGGCCGCGGTAGGCCTTGGTCTGTCAAAAATGCTTAGTGATCACTGGGAATTTCGCTCTGATGTGCGCGTACTGCACAAAATTCGCGAAGGTCAAAAGGGCGTTAACGACGGTGCGCTGAATCTGGCCATTAACTACTATTTCAACCCGCCGGCACCGGTGGTAGCTGCTCCGGCGCCGGCTCCGGCCCCTGCTCCGGTTGCCGAACCGGAAGTTCGCACCATTACCGTACGCCTGAACGTGGAATTTGAGTTCGACAAGGCTGTGGTGCGTGCGATCTACGGCGACGAGTTGCAGGCAATTGCCAATGCCATGAAGGTGCATGACGATATCGAGCTGGTTCTGGAGGGGCATACCGACTCGCGCGGTTCCGACCAGTACAACCAGGGTCTGTCAGACCGTCGTGCAGCAGCGGTAAAAGCGAAGCTGGTTGAAATGTACGGTATCGCTGCGAACCGGATCTCGACCGTTGGTTATGGTGAGAGCCGTCCTATCGCCGATAACAACACCGACGAGGGCCGTGCCCGTAACCGTCGCGTGATCGGTGAGCTGACCTATACCGAAGTGGTCTCTGACTAAGCGGTATGTGAAGTAAAACGGCACCATTCGGTGCCGTTTTTTTTGCCCGGAGATAAATAATTCAGTAGCGTCACAACACTCCCGGGGGAAACGGTGAATACACTCTACTGGCACGACTACGAAACCACTGGCATTGACCCGGCGCGGGATCGACCGCTCCAGTTTGCCGGGGTGCGTACGGATGAACAGCTAAATATCATTGGCGAACCCCTGACGCTGTATTGTCAGCCGAGTCGTGATACGTTGCCCCATCCCCAGGCCAGCCTGATTACCGGGATTACCCCGCAGTTGGCCCTGGCCAAAGGACTTCCCGAGCCCCAATTTATTGGCGCGGTACTGGCGGAACTGGCCGTGCCAAATACCTGTGGCGTGGGCTACAACAGTATTCGCTTTGACGATGAAGTCACTCGACATACCCTGTACCGGAATTTTCACGACCCCTACGAACGGGAGTGGCGGCAGGGCAATTCGCGCTGGGATTTGATCGACATGTTGCGCCTCACCCGGGCGCTGCGCCCCGAGGGGATTGTCTGGCCGCAGCGGGAGGATGGCTCGGCAAGCTTCAGGTTGGAGGACCTGACCGCGGCCAATGGACTCGAACACGCTG
>JAYODD010000001.1:191829-219453 GCA_038106145.1 Gammaproteobacteria bacterium
AACACGCTGCGGCCCACGATGCCCTGTCGGACGTGCTGGCGACCATTGCGTTGGCGCGACTGGTGCGCGACCGTCAGCCGAAACTGTATCAGTACGTTTACCAGAGCCGTGTTAAACGCGTTGTTGAGGAGTTGATTAATCTTGCCGCAGGGCAGCCATTTTTGCATGTATCCTCGCGGCTCCCGCGGGAACACGGCTACGTTGGCCTGATGATGCCGTTAGCCCGCCACCCCCTCAATAAGAATGAGATTATTGCTTTCAACCTGTGCGCGGATCCACGACCTTTGCTGGAACTTGACCCGCAGGCCATTCGGGAGCGGGTGTTTACCGCCGCCGAGGAGTTGCCGGAGGGTGCCGCGAGAATTCCCCTCAAAGGCGTGCATATCAACCGCAGCCCGGTGGTGGCGACGGCAAAGCTGCTCGACCCACAAACCGCCGCGCGCCTGGCTATCGACCTGGACGCCTGTCAACGGCACTGGCGGCTGTTGCGCGGACAGGACCTGCGCGCCAAGCTCGCCGAAGTCTATGCACCGCCACAGCGACCAGAGAATCGGGACCCGGAACTGGCGCTGTACGGAGGGTTTCTACCCAATCAGGACAAACCCCTGCTGGCGCGCATTCGCCAGGCCACGGGGCCAGAACTGGCGAACACAAATTTTGCGTTCAAGGACAAACGCTACGAGGAATTGCTCTTCCGCTACCGCGCGCGCCATTTTCCCGAAACTCTCACTATCGACGAACAGGCGCGGTGGCAGGAAACCGTGCGCACCCGGTTGACCGACGAAGCGGGCGGTTATCTGACTCTGCACGGTTACCATCTCGAGTTGGATCGGTTGCAGGAGCGGCCAGATCTCAGCGCCCGCGACCACAATATCCTCACAGCACTGCGGGCCTGGGGAAATCAGCTGGCGGAAACACTATGAGTTACTGGTTGAGTCTGGAGAAACCCGCTAGACTTCCGCAAATTTTATCCGCGGAGAACCGATAATGAATTTTGCAGGGGCTCATATTCTGTCCATCGGGCAATTTGAGCGCGCGGATATCGAGCAGGTATTTCGCACCGCCGAGCGCATGGAACCCTACGCACAGCGCAGTAAGGTTACCCGCGTTCTCGAGGGCGCCATTCTGGGCAGCATGTTTCTGGAAGCCAGTACCCGCACCCGCATCAGCTTCGGCAGCGCGTTCAATCTGCTCGGTGGCGAGGTACGCGAATCGGTGGGCATGGATAGCTCGTCCCTGGTCAAAGGGGAGTCCCTGCAGGATACTGCGCGCGTCCTGTCGGGATTTAGCGATGTCATCTGCATGCGCCATCCGTTAGCTGGATCGGTGGCCGAGTTTGCGGCGGCCAGTCGGGTGCCGGTGTTAAACGGTGGTGACGGTACCAACGAGCATCCCAGTCAGGCCCTGCTCGACCTATACACTATCCAGAAAGAATTAAACGGGCGTGGGCGGGATATCGACGGGTTGCGTATCGCGATGATTGGCGATTTGAAATATGGTCGCACGGTGCATTCCCTGTGCAAACTTTTGTGTTTGTATAAAAACATTCAAGTGACGCTGGTCTCCCCTGGCGAGTTGGCGATGCCCGGTGTACTGGTGGAGGAATTGCGCGCTGCGGGCCACACCGTTACGGTGAGCGAGGCCCTGGAGCCGAGCATTTCCCATGTGGACATCGTGTACTCGACACGCATTCAGGAAGAACGATTTGCAGATCGCGATCAGGCGGGTCTCTATCGTGGTCGCTTTCGCCTGAACCAGGCCATCTATACCCAGTACTGCGAGCCCAACACCGTGATCATGCACCCGTTGCCGCGGGATTCCCGGGCGGAAGCCAACGAGCTTGACCGCGACCTGGATGCGAATCCGAATCTCGCCATCTTTCGCCAGACAGATAACGGGTTACTGGTGCGTATGGCACTGTTCGCGATGGTGCTCGATGTGGCTCATCTCACCGATAAGTATGCCCGGGATGTCACCTGGTTTACGCCGCGGCGTTAGACGGTTGCCGTGGCTACAGTTAAACTTGCACGATCGCACCGTGGCTGAGGTAAATCAGCGCGAGGCCTGTCAACGCCCGGTTTAATGCTCCTTTTGGGAAAACGAAAAAAAGTAAACTGCATGCAGCAATTTGAGGATATTCGTCCGTATCGGGACGACGAAGTGCCTGCGATACTGGATCGTTTAATCACTGATCCGGAGTTAATCGATACGCTGTTGACTATCAACTCACCGCGTCTCGGGCGCTGGTTTGCCTGGATTATGAGGCCGCTGGTGCAACACCAGTTGCGCCAAAAGCTTGCCGGAATCCGCGATGTCAGGGGTTTGCAGGACCTGATTGGAGTGCATTTGCGCCGCTTATTGACCAGAGTGTCGAGCGGTTTCTCCGTCAGCGGTGTCGAGCGGCTGGATGGTAATCAGTCCTATTTATTCCTGTGCAACCATCGGGATATTGCCATGGATCCCGGCATGGTCAATCTGGCGCTCTACGAGCGTGGGATGGAAACGGCGCGGATTGCCATTGGCGATAATCTGCTGACAAAACCATTCACGTCCGACTTGATGCGGTTGAACAAGAGTTTCATCGTAAAACGCTCTGTCACCGGTCGGCGCGACAAACTGGAAGCCCTGAAGAACCTGTCCGCCTACATACGTCATTCGATTCTCAACGAACGCAGTTCGGTGTGGCTTGCACAGCGGGAAGGTCGGGCCAAGAATGGCATTGATCGCACCGAAACAGCGATGATAAAAATGCTGGCGCTCAGCCGCGGCGAAGGACAGAGTTTTGGCGAAGCGTTGGCGGCGCTAAATATCGTGCCAGTGGCAATCTCCTACGAATTTGACCCGTGCGACGGGGACAAGGCCCGGGAACTGTACGCGCGGGAAACGCTGGGTTCGTATCAAAAAGCGGAACACGAAGATATCGATAGCATTTTTAAGGGCATTATGGGCCCCAAGGGGGCGATCCATGTGGCGTTCGGCGAACTCCTGGATGCGGGATTCGAGGACGCGCAACAGGTGGCCGATGCCGTTGATCGACAAATCATACGGAATTATCGCCTACAGGCTACCAACTTTATCGCCTATGCGGCGCTGGGTGGCGACGATCCGCGGGTGCGGGAGTGGCGGGCCGCCATTGCCGAGGAAAAACTGGCGGAGGCGCGCGCGACGTTTTCCGCTCGTCTGACACATTTGCCAACAGAACATCGAAAAATATTATTCACGATGTATGCCAATCCGGTGTTGCGACGTCTTGAGCTGTGTGGATAGGCGGTGCTTTCCGAGCAGTTGAAATCCGTTATTCAAGAGGGCTATCGCCAGTTTTTGGATCATCGCCAATTGCGCCCACGGCTCGGTCAGCGGCAAATGATTGGAACGCTGGCGACATTTTTCGGGAACCTCCTCGCCGCCGACCGCTGCGATACCGATAAAGCAGCACCCCATATTTGCGCCGTGGAAGCTGGCACCGGCACCGGTAAGACGGTTGCTTATCTGCTGGCGCTGCTACCGCTCGCGCGGGAGACCAGAAAAACTGTGGTAGTCGCCACCGCCACGGTCGCCCTGCAAACCCAATTGCTGGCCAAAGATATTCCCGAACTCATTGCGGCCACGGATTGGGACTACCGGTTCGCACTCGCCAAGGGTCGCGGTCGCTACCTGTGCCCGTTGCGCCTCGAGCAGGCGCTGGACACGGCCCACAGTGTCGCTGCCGGTCAGTTCCTGTTTCCCGACGAAACTCCTTTCACGGCCGACCATGGCAACGTGGCGCTGGTGCAGGCGATGGATCTGGCGCTGCGGGATGGGCACTGGCAGGGGGATCGGGACGAGTGGCCCGAGGCGGTGCCGGATGATACCTGGCGTGCCGTCACCATAGACCGCAAACAGTGCTCCGGGCACCGCTGCCGCCTGGTGCGGGAATGTTGTTATTTTCGCGCGCGGGATCTGGTTGAAGATGCCGACTGCATCGTCGCCAATCACGATCTGGTGATGGCGGATCTGGCCCTTGGCGGTGGCGTTATTTTACCCGCGCCGGAGGATACCATTTATGTGTTTGACGAAGCCCATCGCCTGGGTGCGACCGCTCTTGGCCATTTTGCCCGCCAGTGCCAGTTAAATGCCACCGCGACCCGGTTAGGGAAATTGGTCGGGCAGATTACGGCGTTGCTACCCAAACTCGAAAACGTGCCGCAGATCAGTGCCGCCAGTGCCGCTGTAATCGCCACTGGCGACGAGGTGAACGCGTTGCTGCAACGGCACATCCCGGTGTTCGAGCGCTATTTACAGGAGGTGTCTGGCGCCCGCTACCGCTATCCGGGCGGCGTTGTCGACAGCAGCTGCCGCGCGGTATGCGCGCAACTGAACGAGGGGTTTTCGCGATTGTTGGGGAGCCTGGATAAACTGCATCGCGAGCTGGAAACGGGTCTCGACGACGCGCATTCACCGGTGCCGCGCACCGACCTGGAGCAGTATTTTCAGACGGTGGGTCTGTGGCTGCGGCGAGCCGAATCAGCAGCCCAGCTGTGGCGCGATATGGGGGCGTTGGATCAGAACACCGAACCGCCATTGGCGCGCTGGGTTACGCGAGACGAAGGGAGTGATGATGTCTGTGTATCCGCGTCGCCGATTACAGCCCAGTCCCTGTTGCGGGACCAGCTGTGGGAGCGCTGCTACGGCGCGGTGCTGACATCCGCGACGTTGCGTTCACTGGGTAGTTTCGAGCGCCTGCGGCGGGATTGTGGATTGCCGGAAAATGCGCTGTGCGAGACGGTAGCCGGTGCCTTCGACTATGCGCGGGCTGCGGTACTGGCGGTGCCTGGCACAGGAGTTGCGGCCTCGGACGTGGCAAATCATACCGCGGCGGTAGTGTCAGCGTTGCCGCAGTTGTGCGCCAGCGGTCTGGGCACGCTGGTGCTGTTTGCGTCCCGCCGTCAGTTGCGGGACGTCGCGGAGCGGCTGCCACCGGATCTGCGAGCGCGCTTGTTGATTCAGGGAGAACTGACTGTCGCTGAAATCGTTTCGCGTCATCGGCAGCGGGTCGATGCGGGCGAGCCCAGTGTCATTTTTGGACTGGCGAGTTTTGCCGAGGGCATGGATTTGCCGGGTGCCTATTGCGAACATGTCATTGTTGCGAAGTTGCCCTTTGCCGTGCCCGATGATCCGTTGCAGGAGGCGTTGGCGGAGTGGGTGGAATCCCGTGGCGGCAATGCGTTTCGCGAGGTGACCCTGCCCGACGCGTCCCTGAAACTGGTGCAGGCCTGCGGCCGTCTGTTGCGCACCGAACAGGATCGCGGCCGCGTCACGATTCTCGACAGGCGGCTTCTGAGCAAGGGGTACGGCCGGCAGTTATTGGCCGACCTGCCGCCATTTCGTCGCGAATTTAGTTAACGGCATTATCCCTTTATCGAATACCCGACATTGGGGCGCGAGGTCAGCCTTGTCTGTTGTCCAGCAGGGAAACGTCGCCGCCACTGGGCTGGGTAAGCAACATCTGATGTGCAGTTATGGCGCGGTACACGCCGTCCACATCCAGGTTAGCCTCCGCCAGTTGTGCCTGATGCTCGTTGTGCTCCTGGAAGCGGTCCGGCAGTCCAAGATGCAACAGGTGCGCCAAGCGGCCCGACGCAGCCAGGTATTCGCCGACCCCGGCGCCCGCTCCACCCGCCACCACGTTTTCTTCCAGGGTTACCAGCAGGCTATGCTCCGCGGCCAGCTGTAGGATCAGCTCCGTGTCGAGGGGTTTGACGAAGCGCATATCGACAACTGTGGCGTCGATTTTTGCAGCGACTTTGATGGCCACCGGAAGTAATGTGCCAAAATTGAGGATGGCCACGTGGCGGCCGCGACGCTTCACCACGCCTTTGCCCACGGGCAACGCCGTCAGGGTTTGCTCGATGACCGCGCCGGGTCCCGCCCCCCTTGGGTAACGCACCGCCGCGGGACCGCTATGAAGATATCCGGTGTACAGCATTTGTCGCGTTTCATTTTCGTCTGACGGCGCCATCACCACCATGTTGGGAATGCAGCGCAGGTAACTAAGATCAAAGCTGCCCGCATGTGTGGGGCCGTCCTCACCCACCAGTCCGGCGCGATCAATGGCAAACAAAACATCCAGATTTTGCAGTGCCACGTCGTGAATTAGCTGGTCGTAGGCGCGCTGGAGAAAGGTGGAATAGATCGCCACCACGGGTTTTTTTCCCTCGCAGGCAAGTCCTGCGGCGAGGGTTACGGCATGCTGTTCGGCGATGGCGACATCGTGAAATTGCCGGGGAAAGCGCTGGGAAAATTCCACCATGCCCGAACCTTCAGACATTGCCGGGGTAATGCCAACCAACTGCGGGTCTCGTTCAGCCATATCGCACAACCAGGATCCGAACACCTGCTGGTACTTGAGGCCGGGATTGGCCCTGGATTGGGTTGTCGAGGGGTTGTCACTTGGCGTTTTTACCGGCTCCAGCTTGTTGAGGGCGTGGTAGCCCACCGGGTCCTCCTCGGCCGGGGTAAAACCTTTGCCCTTGACGGTGACGATATGCAGTAGCACCGGGCCGGTTATTTTCTTGAGGTTTTCGAGGGTATGGACCAGCAACGGCAGATTGTGGCCGTCGATGGGTCCGATATAGGTGAAACCCAGTTCCTCAAAAATAATGCCCGGCGCCACCAGTGCTTTCATCAACTCTTCGGTTTTACGCACCAGTGTCGAGGTGGACGGAAATGCCTTCAACAGCCGTTTTGCGGCCTCGCGAAACGCGTTGTAAAACTTGCTCGACCAAAGTTTGGAAAAATAGGTGGCGAGTCCGCCGACATTGCGGGAAATGGACATGGTGTTGTCGTTAAGAATGACCAGCATGTCGGCGTCGACGTGGGTGATATGGTTCAGGGCTTCAAACGCCTGCCCAGCGGTCATGGCGCCGTCGCCGATGACCGCCACGGTGCGTCGCAGATCGCCCTCCATGCGCGCGGCGATGGCCATACCCAGTGCCGCGCTCATGGAGGTGCTGGAGTGACCGACGCCAAAGGTGTCGTAGGGATTTTCTCCACGCTTTGGAAAACCAGATAATCCTCCCGCCTGACGAATGCCGGGCAGGTCATCGCGCCGACCGGTAAGAATTTTGTGGGGATAGGCCTGGTGTCCCACGTCCCACACCAGGCGATCCGTCGGCGTGTTAAACACATAATGCAGGGCAATGGTCAACTCGACAACGCCGAGCCCTGCGCCGAAATGCCCGCCACTGCGACCCACGCTGTACAGCAGGTAGGCGCGCAGCTCATCGGCCAGTTGTAGAAGATTCTTCCCGTCCATTACGCGCAGTTGTGCGGGCGAGTCGATGGTATCGAGGAGCGGCGTCGCGGGCCGCGATCGAGGAATGTCGGAGAATTTCGCAATCATGGATCGGATAGCTTTGCCAAGAGGCCGCAATGGTACACCAAATATTAGGGGTCGGCCTCAGTGATCCCGCGCCACGACATAGCTGACCAGTTGTCGCAACGGATCGGCGCGACCGTCCAGCGCATCCAACGCGGCGAGACTTGCGGTGTGTAGCTGTCGTAATTTCTCTCTGGCTTCGACGACGCCGAGCACAGCGCCGTAGGTGGGTTTGTTAAGGCGTTGGTCCGCCCCCTGCGGTTTACCGATGACCGCCGTATCGCTTTCGATATCGAGAATATCGTCCTTGATCTGAAAGGCCAGCCCGAGTGCGGTGGCGTAAGTATTTAGCGCCGCCAATACAGCGGGTTCACAATGAGTAGTCATCGCCCCCATCGTCACACTGGCGGCAATTAAGTCACCTGTTTTGCGCCGGTGCATATGTTCCAGCTGCTGTAGAGTCGGTTCTGAATTGGCGGCGGCGATATCAATGGCCTGCCCGCCGACCATGCCGTGGGCGCCGGCGGCCTGCGCCAGTACTTTGACCAGCGTCAGGGCCACTTCCGCGGACAGGTTGGTGATGGCACTTAATTGCTCAAATGCGAGGGTTTGCAGCGCGTCCCCCGCGAGAATTGCCGTTGCCTCCCCAAACGCGATATGACAAGCGGGCTTGCCACGGCGCAGGTTGTCGTCGTCCATGGCGGGCAGGTCGTCGTGGATCAGGGAGTAGGCGTGGATCAGTTCCAGCGCACAGGCGGCGCGGTCCGTATCGAGGGTGATCTCTCCCCCGATTTGGGCCGCTGCGTAACAGAGTATGGGTCTGATGCGTTTGCCCGCCCCCAGCACGGCATAGCTCATTGCCTGAGAAAGTTGCGCCGGGCTATGTTGTGGATCCGGCAGACAGTTTTTGAGGGCTGTTTCCACACGCTGACGGCAGGCGTCCATGAATCGCGCCGCGCTGTCGGTCACCGGAATCACTCGGGTTCTTCATCGGCAAGCGGCGTTTCCAGTAAATCGCCGTTCAGATCGCGGGTCAGCACGGAAACCCGTTGCTCCGCCAATTTTAACGCCTGTTGGCATTCGCGCGTAATTTTGATACCACGCTCGAAGGATTTGAGAGACTCGTCAAGGCTCAGGTTGCCCTCCTCAAGCGCCTCCACGAGGGCCTCTAGCTCCCTCAGGCTGTCCTCAAAATCCGGGGTTTTTTTACGGGTCGCCACAGCTACAATACCTTGAATACGTGTCAGGCCGTCACCCTAACCGAGGTGGAAACAAGGGTCAATCGGTGTTTCTTTGTAGGATATATCCTACATGAATAGCAGCATTATTCGGATACCGGAAACTCCGTCGCCCGCGCATCATGGTCCCCGCAAGGATGCAATTCAGGGAAGGTTGGTCAGGATGACCAGGGCCGGAAGGGATTTGAAGCGCACCACGGAATCACAGGTGCGTGGGGCCACGATAAGGACAGTTGTCTACAGGGAAATGAGACGACAGGGACTTTAGTCAGGCCAGGGACACAGGGATGCATGGCTATAACAAACGCACTCCATGGCTGGACCGCGTCTTTTTAAACTGCTTACGCCTTTTTGCTTCTCCGGCAAAAAGGCGTTTTTATTTCTGCGCAACTAAAATCTTTCACCAATGTACCCGTTACCCGTCGCCGCGATGCCTGAGGTTGCGCCAACCCGGTCGGATTTGAGTAAGTGACAACTCCCAATAAACGCAGGTTGACAGCGCTCTGCCAGCGAATATGATAGCCTGAGCGCTGAGTTGCTATGGGGAGTACCGCCTTCACCTTAGTTAAAGCATCCCTGTTTGTTCTGCCACATGGGTCGCGTCGGCTTGACTACGGGCGCCGCGTCATCCTTCAGCCCAGCCGAGCGACGGGCTGATGCAGGCCAAGATTCTACGTCTCAACCTGGCTGGTCAGCCGATTGAATGGCTCGACTGGCAGACTGCCGTGTGTCTGTACGCCCGCGAACTGGTGGTGTGGAGTCTGGGGGAGGTCGTCAGGAAAGTTCATGGGGGGCACTCGCGTATTACCGGTGCCCAATCGGTGGTGGAACTGCCCAGCATCATTGCCTGCGGCGGTGAGCAAATGGGCCGCCCACGCCGGGATTATCGCCTGACCAACCCGGCGTTGTTTGCGCGGGACAACTATATTTGCATGTATTGCGCCCGCCAAACCGAGATCGGCGTGTTGACTCGCGACCATATCGTGCCGCTCTCCCGTGGCGGCAAGGACCGTTGGGAAAATGTCGTCGCCGCCTGCCGCCGCTGTAATCAGCACAAGGCAAATCACCTGCTGGAAGAAGTCAATATGGAGTTGGTGGCATTGCCCTTTAGACCCAATAACGCCGAATACCTGGCGCTGATCAACTCGCGGCGTATTCTGGGGGACCAGATAGAATTTTTACGCAGCCAGTTTTCCAGTAACAGTCGCTGGATCTAGCTGCGTCATTGCGTTGGCCGCCGCTGGTCCAAGCTACCTGGCCTGAGCGGGTACATAGCCTCACTTCTATTTAATTTAACCCCAGTACTTGCGGAGAAATATTGTGGACTTAGGTATCGCGGGCAAATCCGCTATCGTGTGCGGTGCAAGCCGAGGGCTGGGTCGCGCCTGTGCCCTCGCGCTGGCGCGGGAGGGTGTGCGCGTCACCATTGTCGCCCGCGATCAGGCGGTATTAGCAGAGGCCGCGCAGCAGTTGGGTAAAGCCAGTGGTAATGAGGTGGTCAGCATTGCCGCTGATATCACCACGGATGTCGGACGCGACGCGGTAATGGCGGCCTGTCCTGCCCCCGATATTCTGGTGAACAATGCGGGCGGTCCGCCGCCGGGAGATTTCCACGACTGGGGACAAAAGCAGTGGTTTGATGCGATCAATGCGAACATGTATAGCAGCATCGATATGATCCGACGCTGTATCGACGGGATGGCCCAACGGCGTTTTGGGCGCATCGTCAATATCACCAGCGCGGCGGTTAAATCACCGTTACCCGAACTGGGCCTGTCGAATGGTGCGCGCGCCGGTTTGACCGGATTCGTGGCGGGTCTGGCACGACAATATGCGCAGCATAATGTGACGATCAATAATCTGTTACCGGGGGTTTTCGCGACGGAACGGGGCGATGCTTTTCTCACCGGCCGCGCGGTCCGCAACAACAAGACACTGGAGGCGTTTCGATTGGAATATTGCAAGATGGTCCCCGCCGGTCGCCTGGGGGTGCCGGAGGAGTTGGGGGCTACCTGTGCGTTTGTGTGTAGCGTGCACGGCGGTTTTATTGTTGGACAAAATATTGTTCTCGATGGAGGGTTGTTCCCCGGTACTTTGTGACAATATTCATTTTACGTTTTGTATTGAGAGCAGGTAGAGAAAACTGACCGCGGTTTTCTCCATAGCCAAATTTGTGCGGAGCCGTGAATTATTCAGTCAATCACTGCTTGCACAAACACGGCGATAATCAGCAAGGGGCAAAAATAGCGCACATAGGGTGGCCACAGTTTCCAGAATAAACTGTGTTTCGCGCAGGGGTAGCCCCGCTGAATTTCCGTTAACAGCCGATTGCGATCAAACACCCACCCGGCGAATACGCAGATAACAACGCCGAGCAGAGGCTGGCTGTATTTAGTGGTAACGTCCACCACCCAAGCAAACAGGGTGTCAAAGTTGACCGCGATTACCACGCTACAGGTAAAAATTAAGGCACCGACAATCCAGGTAAGTCGCTGTCGCGATACCTCGAACCGTTCCGTGGCGAAGGCTACCGGCGCTTCAAGCATGGAAATGGACGAAGTTAGTGCCGCAATGGTCAGCAAGGTAAAAAATGCGAAGCTGACCAAGTAGCCAATCGCGCCCATGGCGGCAAACAGCATCGGCAGGGTGTCAAAAATTAATCCTGGTCCGGAAATCAAACTGCCGTCAGCGTTATAAATTTGCAGGCCTTTATTTTGCGCGGCGAACAGTGCTGGCAAGATCATTAGCCCGGCGAGGAACGCGATGGCGGTGTCGATTAACGTCACCATGGCGCCCGTCGTTGGCAAATTTTCCTCGGCGCGCATGTAAGAGCCGTAGATCATCATGGTGCCGACCCCCAGGGACAGGGAAAAAAAGGCCTGCCCCAGGGCGCTGATCAACAATTGCGGATCGGTGATCCGGGCGAAGTCGGGCAACAGATACAGTTGTAAACCCCGCATGGCGCCGGGCAGGGTAAGCACATAGGCGATAAGCGCGAACATCAGGACGATCAGCGCTGGCATCAATCGTCGCGACCAACGCTCGATGCCGCGTTCGATGCCGTGGGCCACTACGACAATTGTCAACAGGGAAAAAATGCCGCAGAAAATAATATTGCGTGCTGTCCCGAAACTGGTTAGCCAGGCAAGCGCGTATTCGTACTGCGCGACCGCTGCAACCGACGTCAGCAGATGTGCGATCATCCAGCCTGCCACCAATGCATAGAAGCTTAGAATAAGGCTGGCAACTAATACGCCGTACAGTCCTGTGAATCTGCCGATAGTCCGCGTTGACGTGCGTTGCCCTGCGCCGGACAGGGCGGTGACAATATTGCTGCGGGTATGCCGCCCGATAATCAGTTCAGCCATTAACGCCGGGTAGGCCAGGCTGAAGGCCAGTATAAAATACACCAGCACAAATGCACCGCCGCCGTTGCTGGCGGTGTTGGTGGGAAAGCTCCAGATATTGCCGAGGCCAACCGCGGAACCGGTGGCGGCCATCAAAAAGCCAAAACGGGAAGAAAACTGTCCTCGATTCTGCATTTTTTTATCGTCGAGCTGAACGTGGCAGTTTACATCTTAAACCGTTTGCAGGAGTTGTGAAAATTGCGAATTGTTGCGCAGCCGAGCCTCGCGCGCAGACGTAGCGCGTTACCGCTGCATCCCTGCGCGCGAGAAGTTACCTTATTTGAATACGGGCTTGCGTTTTTCGCGAAATGCGCTCACGCCTTCGATTGTGTCGTCGTCCATAAACAGAAAAGGCATGCAGTCTTTGGCGTAGCGTAGCTCGGCGCCGCCCAGTTCCCGGTTGTAGATCGACTTGGCCATGCGAATAGCCATTTGTGGTCTGGTGGCCAGTTTTTGCGCTAACTCCAGCGCGCGCGCCAGCAGGTCATCGTGGGGAACCACTTCCAGAGCGAGTCCAAGGGCAACGGCTTCCTGTGCCGTAATGGGTTCGCCCAGCATGCTCAGATATTTCGCGCGCTGCCGTCCCACCAGCTCATTGAGACGCACAATGGCAAATCCCGGTAGCAGGCCCAGCTGTATTTCCGGTACCGCGAACTTCGCGCGTTCCGAGGCGATCACAAAATCACAGGCTATCGAAATTTCAAAACCGCCGCCGTAGGCAAGCCCGTTTACCGCGGCAATAACTGGTTTTGTGCAGCGCTCGCACAGGGACAGAAAATCCAGCACTTCATCGATGAAATTTTTGGCGTAGGTGGTAGTGAATTCAAACCCGCTGATGTCGGCCCCTGCGCAGAACGCCTTCTCTCCTGCACCGGTAATGATGATTGCACGCACAGTGCTATCTTTTTCCGCCGCCGCCAGCGCCTTGGTAATACCGCCACGGATACCGGTACTGAGGGCATTCAATTTATGCGGTTCGTCGAGGGTGAGGACGGCGGTGGTGCCGTTTTTTTCATAGTTGACGCTGTCAAAACGCATGGTTTTCGCTCCGATAACATTGACGAAATTTTTGTCGGCCGCCAAATTATTTTGCGTAGCGATGTTGGCCGTTACCCGGGTTTTGTCCGGCGTCTTTCCCTCGCGGCAACGATTTGCGCGGCTAATACCCTGGGTTTAAGTTGTCGGCTCGGATTACGGATGTAAAAACCCGGCGGACGTCGGGTTAAGAAACCACCTTTCGGGCCTGCCGCGATTCAATAAAGCCTTCCAATAGAGAATATACTGGCGGAACAACCACCAGCGTTAGCAGCGTCGAGGAAATCATGCCGCCGATCACTGCCACCGCCAGGGGACCATTGGTTTCGGCGCCCGCGCCGAATCCCAATCCAGCGGGCAACATGGCGAGAATCACTGTAAAGGATGTCATCAACACCGGACGCAGTCGGATGGGACAGGCTTCGCGCAAGGCCTGGTGAATAGTCCTGCCTTGCAGGCGATGCTGGTTGGTGATATCCACCAATAAAATCGAATTTTTAGCCACCAGACCCACCAGCAGCACCAGCCCGATCATGGAGTACACATTGAGGGTATGTCCCGTCAGCCACAGGGCGGTAATTCCACCGATCATGGCCAGCGGTTGCGCCACCATAATGATCAGAGGTTGTACGAAGGAATTAAACTGGCTGGCCAGCACCATATATAACAGCACCGAAGCCAGGCTAAAGGCAAAGATGATATTGTCCATGGTTTTGCCAAACTCTTCGGATTCCCCCTTGAATTTTACTTCGTAACCGATCGGCATGATCTCCCTGGCCAACGTTTGTACCTGCCTGATCGCATCGCCCATGGGGATGGTGGGCGATGCATAGAATGCCGCTGAGTAACGCAGATCATAGCGCGCGATGGATGCCGGTCCGAGTATTTCGCGCAAAGACGCGACGGTATCGGCCCTGACCATGGCCTCGTCTCGGTTGCGCAGATAAATCTTTTTGAGGTCGTCCCTGGAGGTGAAAGAGCCGTCGGCTGCTTTAACGCGCACGTCGTAGCGCTCGCCGTCACCGGGATCGTCATTATATTTGGCAACATCCGCGCCACCGATCATGATGTTAATTGCGTTGGCGATATCCCGGGTGGTGAAACCGAGATCGGCGGCGCGCACAGCGTCGACTTCGAGTTGATACTGGGGTAAATCCAGATTCAAATCCAGATCAACGCGGCCCAACCCGGGGTCCGCACCGAGTCGCGCATGGAGCTCCTGGGAATAACGGGCTACCTCGTCCAGATTGGGACCGGTCACCACAAATTGCAGCGGTTCTCCGCGCATACCCCCGACCACGGGTACCGGTGCGGGAAATGCGCGCACCCCCGGCAGTGCGGCAAACTCCTGCCCCAGCACGGCCAGTAATTCCTGCTGGCTTTGCCTGCGCTCTTCCCGCGGTATCATGCGTACAAAGCCGATCGCTTCGTTAATTTGCCGGGTGCCAATACCCACCGCAGTAAAATAGCTTTTCACCACGTCACCATGGCTGGCGAGAATGGCTTCAATTTCTGCAAGTCGGGCATCCGTGTAATCGAGGCCAGACCCCAGGGGGGTTTTAACAATGACCAGAAACCGACTTTCGTCCTGCTGGGGTGAAAACTCCTTGCCAATATTCGTCAGAAAAAACGAACAGCCGACGACGATCAATCCGGTAAGGCCGATAACCGTCCAACGGAAGTTTAAAATCAGCCCCAACAGTTGGCTATAGCCTGATTCGACCGCGCGAAAGCCCCGTTCCAGCCACAGATAGACCCCCGACTCGTGTTTTTCCACCTGTAAAAAGCGCGAACACAGCATCGGCGTCAAGGTCATGGAGACGAACCAGGAGGCGAGCACGCCAAAGGTGACGACCACGGCGAAGGATTCGAAAAAACGACCTATGACTCCGCCCAGAAAAATTACCGGTACGAAAATGGAGACCAGCGAGAGCGTGGCCGCCAGAACCGGAAATACCACTTCGGCAGTGCCGTTGATAGCAGCGCTCATGGGGTCCCTGTCCACCGACTCTCGATGCCGGTAGATATTTTCGAGTACGACGATGGCATCGTCCACCACGACACCAATAAGCAACAGCAATCCCAACAGAGTCATGGTGTTCAGGGTCAGACCCATAAAATAAATCACTGCCATGGCCCCTAGCAGGGATATCGGGACAGCGGTAGCGATAATCAGTGTGGAGCGAATGTTTTTTAAAAAAATCCATACCACCAGGGCAGTCAACAGAGTCCCCAGAACCAGGTGTTCCTTCAATGCATTGACCATCTCGACCACAAACAGGGAGTCATCGGAGGAGATGGTGAGTTTCATACCCGGTGGCAGCTGCGGTCGAATCTCCTCGTCGAGGCGCCGCCTGACCTCTTCGATAATAGCCACGGTGTTAGCGTTGGCGATCTTGATCAGACCGAGGCCGACGGTGGGCTCGCTGTTAAAGCGCGCCAAACTGCGAGCGTCTTCCAGACCGTCTTCCACCTCCGCTATATCGCGCAATCGCAGTGGCGACCCGTCGCGGTGGGCGATGACCAGATCCGCCAGTTCCCGCGGGTCATGGTATTCCATGTCGAGTTTTATCAGGTGTTCGTTGGAACCCCCAACCAGGAATCCTCCGGGCATCATGAAATGCTCGTTGCGGATACCGGACACCACATCGCTGGCGCTGACCCCGAGGGCAGCCATTCGTTCGGGGTTCAGATTAATGCGTATGGTGCGCTCCCGCCGCCCCCCGATACGGATATTGCCGATGCCGTCGACGGTTTCGAGGTTTTTCTTCAGGGTGTTGATGGCATAACTGTTGAGCTGTTGCTGGGTGCGATCGCCCTGCAGTGAAATCCACATAATCGGCGAAGCGCCGATTTCCACCTTGGCGACGATGGGCGGTTCGGCGTCTTCCGGCAACTGGCTGAGTACCTGGTTGACCTTGGCCTGCATCTCGTTAAAGGCCACTTCGATATCTTTATCCAGATCGAAGGTCACCACCACATTGGAAGTGCCCGGCGTTGAGGTCGATTCTATATGTTCGATGCCGGGCACGCTGTTGACCGCATTTTCGATAATGTTGGTGATTGAGGCGTCGACCACGTCCGGATTGGCGCCGGGCATAATCGTGGTAACGGCCACCAGGGGGAATTCGATATAAGGGAAGCGGTCGACACCGATGCGCTGATAACCAATAATGCCGAACAACACCAGCACCGCCGACAACATGGTTGTCAGGACGTGGCGGTTGATGGACAGCGATGGCAGGGTCATGGTGCGGCCGGTTGGGCGATGGACACTGGTGCGCCATCGGTCAGAAAGCCGGCGCCATTAACCGCCACCACCTCCCCTGCGGAGATACCCGAGCGTATCTCCACCAGTTCACCCATGTGGTGACCAACCTCGACGACTCTTTGTTGAGCGGTATTATCGCTAATTGCGTAGACCACATTGCCAGCTGGCCGCAGCACCACGGACTGACGGGGAACGACGATCGTGTCCGCCCTGCGGCCAACGACAATAATCCCCGTGACGCTGCCTCCGGGACGCCAGTTACCGGGGTTGTCGATCTGAGTCACCACGTCGATGGCGCGGTTATTGAGCCCTACGGTGGGCCGAATTTCCTGTATCTGACTGGTGATGGTTACGTCCGGGCTCAACGGCGACGTCAGGCGAATTTCCAGGCCGCGCGCGAGCTGGCCGGCCAATGTTTCCGGCAGCGGCAGGCGCACGCGCAGACGATCGATATTGGCGACCCGAAACAGGGGCGCGCCGACTTTCACAAAATCGCCGGGGCTGATCAATTGCTGGTCCACCACACCGTTAAAGCGGGAGGTAATGGCGGTCTTGTTAACGCCTCTGCGGGATTGTGCCAGGCGCGCTTTGGCGCCTTTCAATTGCTGTTCGAGGGCGTCCAGTTGTGCGGTGACCTCGTCGAGGCGGTCGATGGACATGGATTTGGCCGCCGCCAGGTCCTGGTAGCGTTGCACCGTCCGCTGTTGATTGGCACGTAACACTTCGAGTTGGGCGACTTCGGCCTGGGCGGCCTGTTCCGCAATACGGTAATCGGTGATTTCCAGTTCGGCCAGCACCTGATCAGCGGCCACCGTATCGCCAATTTCCACCAGCACACGCGCAATGCGGCCTTCCACTTCCGCGGCAATTTGGGGAATTACCAGGCTTTCCAGTTCTCCAACCGACTGTTCGGTGATTTCTATATCGGTCATTTGCGCTGCAAACGTAGTAATGCGTGTTGCGCGCGCGGCTCGCTGATCGCCCGTCTGTTCGCTGGAGTTTTCGCTACAGCCCGAGGCCATCAGCAGTGGCACAATCAGCGCGCCGAATTTGCCAATGTTAACAACCGTTTTTACCATTCTTGAGCACCCATGTTGAGCAGCTGTTCCTCGATCCGCAATCGTGATTCGCTGGCTGGCTGTTACGGTGACGGGGATGAGGAAACCGATCACGGGAGGGATGTGCCATGGACGGATTACTCGTGGAAAATGTCCTGCGAGATAGCGAGACCAGCGCGAAACTCCCGACTCAGTTAGTGACCCATATTACCGTTTATCGGCTGGTAAAGTTAAGCTTTTTTGTGGCTGACGGGTTTCGCTGGATGTTGCCGAGGGTTGTGCGGGCATGTTCACAGGCCATTTCAAAGGATTTCAGAAGCCCCTGCGCAGATCCCAGGTCCGCATTTTTCCCACACCGTTCCAGGGTGGCGCACAGGCCGGCTAATTTGTCGAAACCGAGATAAGCACTGCTGGATTTTAAGGTGTGCGCCGCCTGATACACTGATTTGGCGTCTCCGTTGGCGATCGCGCTTAGTACCGTTTCCCGATATTTTGGCAGGTCGCGCAGGTACAGGCTGATGGCTTTTGCCAATGATTCTGGAGACCCCGGCCAGTTAATGGCTATTAGCAGTGATTGCTCGTCCTCGGCGGAAGCTTGGTTGGCTTCAGTATCGGCAATAGCGCTACTGTGTTGCTCGATTAACGGCAACCAGTTCGCCAGTGTCTGTTCGAGTTTTTCGCGGCTGATGGGCTTGCTCAGATAACCGTCCATCCCGGCGTTTTTACTTTGCTCCACCACTTCCTTTTGCACATCAGCGGTCAGCGCAATAATCGGTAGCCTTGCGGACGCCGGTGCCGTCAGTTGCTGCTCGCGAATTTTCAGCGTGGCTTCGATACCATCCATGATCGGCATGTGAAAATCCATTAGCACCAAATCGTAGCGGGCTTGGGCTACGGCTTTTACCGCTTCGGGTCCATTGGCGACTATGTCAACCTGACAACCCGCGAGTTCCAGCATATCGCGAATCACCTCCTGATTGACGTCGTTGTCCTCGGCGACCAGGATGCGAGCCCCAGGCGCGATTTTGGGACGAGGGTCACTAACCTTACTGGCGCTCGCCATGGTCTGCCGCTTGCCACCGATGGCCGATATTAAACTGTCGTAGAGATCCGATTGCCGTATCGGTTTGTCGAGCCAGCGAAAAATGCCAGTCATCTCTCCCGGTGTGGTGCTGTGGGTAGTGCCACCGGAGCTCAGCATAATCAATTTTAGGGTTTGAATTTCGTCATCTGCATGAATTGCCCGCGCTAACTCCAGACCGTTCATTGCCGGCATTTCAAAATCCAGCAGCGCTATATCGTAAGGAGTGCCAAGTGCCGTATTGCGGCGCAGCATAGCGAGCCCCGTTGGGCCGTTGTCTGCGGTATCGGCGGTTATCTGCCAGGCTGACAGTTGCGCCTCCAAAGCTTCCAGGTTGGTGGGGTTGTCGTCGACAATGAGTGCGCGAATGGGTTTGTTGAGCGCTAATTGGTCGTTGTCCGATTGTTGTGATTCTAGGCCGAGCGCCAGATTGACAGTAAACCAGAAAGTTGAGCCGCGATTGGGAACGCTCGCAACGTCCAGATCGCCGTGCATAAGTTTTACCAGTTGCTTGCAGATCGCGAGCCCCAGGCCGGTGCCTCCGAACAAACGGGTGGTGGATCCGTCGGCCTGGGAGAATGGCATAAAAATACGCTCTTTTTGTTCGTCGCTGATACCGACACCGGTGTCCCGTACTTCGATGCGCAACCCGACATGGGTAGCGCTTCTGTCGTTATAGGAGACGTGAACACTAACGGTACCATAGTGAGTAAACTTAATGGCGTTGCCCATCAGGTTAACCAGCACCTGGCGTATCCGGTATTCGTCCCCCACCAAAAATTCGGAAAGATCGACGGGTATGATCACGCTGACTTCCAGGCCCTTTTTGCGAGCTCGGGTAGACATTATTTCCGCGGTTTCTTCAATCAGGGTGCGCAGATTAAATGGTCGTTCCTCGAGAATAATTTTACCCGCTTCAATTTTTGAAAAATCCAGAATCTCGCTAATCAGGTGTAACAGGGTTTTACCGGAACGAAAAATAGTTTGCGTGAGGTGGTTCTGACGGACACTCAACGTGGTTTCGAGTAATAGTTCCGTCATGCCCAGTACGCCGTTCATGGGGGTGCGAATTTCGTGGCTCATACGAGCCAGAAATTCGCTTTTTGCGCGGTTGGCTTTTTCAGCAGACTCTTTCGCCGATTCGGCTTCCAGAGTCCTGTTAGCCAGCAGTGTATTTTTGTCGAGTAATTCTGCGGTGCGTATTTTTACCGTGTCCTCCAGTTGGGTCTGGTGTTGTAGCAGTTGTTTGTCGCGACTCTGTATCTCCATTAGCATCTGGTTAAAAGAGTCAGTCAGTTGCCCAAATTCATCCCCGCTAATTTTCTCCACTCTAATCCCGTAGTCTTTTTGCTCGGTTACACGTTGCATGGCGCTACTAAGTTTTTGCAGGGGAGTGGAAATCGTGTAATTTAGTAACAAAAACAGTGTCACAATGGAGAAAACCGCAAAGGCAGATATATACGCCAAAAGAACGTAATTTTTGGCCATCCTTTTATGGAACAGACTTTGATCATCAATCAAGTGCAAAAAGCCAATAGATTCGCCATGGAAAATAACCGGCAGGGTCATCTCATAATGGTTGTCCCCCGCTTGAAGCTGTGATAGTCCTGTGCCGAGTGATGTGAGATCGAATGTTGTCCTTTTCAGACCGTTGCCGACATCGTTCGATTTGATGGGTGAAGTGAAGCTGGCGAATAGCTGTCCTTCCCGATTAAAAAGTTTTGCGGAAATAATATTGGGGGTGGCAGCGAGGGACGCGAGCGTGTCCTTTGCAGCGTCTGTATCGTTGAAAACAAGCGCCGCGGTACTATTTTGCGCGACAATGGATCCCAGTGTCGATAATTCTTCGGCAACATGATGCTTGGCGCTTTCCCTTTCATGGGCCTCAAGGGTAAAAAGCATTAGTGTCAGCCCTAGCAGGCCGCTGGCGGAGATCGCTAGCAATAGTTTTAATTTTACGGGTTTGTCGAAAATAAACTTTGTACGGGACATCGTCGTCACCTATTCAACAAGTTCTGCAAGACGCAGTAATTTTGAGCTGATTTTTAGCTTCGATTTTACAGCTGCACTCTGATTGATAGATAGGGTGATCTTGTCATCCTTGGTCAACAGATTAACCACCCCTCCGGATTCATTAAAACCTGGCATTTCTCCGATGGTTAGTACCGGATTGGTGCCAATTGCGGCGTTGATGCGCGGCAACAGATCGCGGTTCCCCTTGCTGATAAACAGCACCTGGCAGGAAGAGGTGTCAGTGATTTTGGTCACATGTAGAATAATCAGGGGACGTGATTCTATCTGTTTTTGTTCAAAGGCTTTGAAAGCGTTCAGTACAGCGCTGTTGCCCACGATACAGAATCTGACAACCTGGTTTTCCGACGGCCAACGGGTATAGCGCGCGATGTTGTAACTGAGTGCGGCCTTGATTTGATATTCGTCAGCGGTCTGAGCTGCGACACCAGGAAAAAAAACGCCTAGTGCGAACGGCAAGGATAGCAGCCACAAGGGTGTTTTTCGGAAAAATTCACGCTCGGATACGCGAAGATGACAGTGAATTCGCATGATGGCGCGGCCGCTTGAATCCTAAAATGTCATCAGTGCTTTTATGTAAAGGCTTCGTTTGATCTCGGTTTCGGGTATGAATGCTTCCGCGACGAATTCGGTGTGCCGGTTGTCGAGAAGACTTTGTCCAACCACCGCGATTTCGAAATTGCGGGCTGGGCGCCAAACTACGTTAGCGTCCAGTGTCGTATAAGAATTGATCCTATACGGCATCGTGCCCGTGTAACTTGCCTCAACATCATCCACATAACGACCCCACAGGTTTAACTCGACGTTTGCGTCTAATTTTATCGTTGATCTTAAGGACGCCTGATGTTTGGGTGGTTGACCGAACTGAGCATTGGTTAGGTGAACATCACAAGCAATCGCTAAGTGAATGTAACTGTAGGAAAAATCAAGTCGCCACCGTTCCTGTGGTTGATATATTGCTGAGATTTCATAGCCGCGCGTAGTGCCGCTATACTGATTTTCAAAATTATAAGGTTGAATGATCGGTTGGTCGAAGGTGTTTGGTATCTCGGTTTCACCCGCGTGTACGCCGCGCAGTTGATTGTAATTATTGTGGAAAACAGAGATATCCAAAGAAAAGTGTTTGCCGGGCAGCAGTCGGTACCCCGCCTCGAATGCAGTTAAATCTTCTGGCTTGAAATTTTCACTGCCAGCGAAAACTACCATCACAGGTAGCGGCAAGGGGTTTATTTTCGGGGTCAAAGGTGGAATGACTGACGTGAGTAAACGCACGTCGTGTTCTACCCGGGATGGCGTGCGTACCGCTCGCGAAACGGATGCCCATAATTTATGCTGGTTGCTCAAGGACCACATGACGCGCAAGTTCGGCTGGATTTCGAGGCCAGTATGTTCGAGGTACTCAATTTTTGATCCCAAAGTGACGGCGACTTTATCGTTTAGTGCTATTTCGCTTTGCAGGAAACCGGTATAACTGTCAATTGAGTTGACTGCCGGTAAAATTGGCGCGACGGATGAAGGGGCGTAATGGTCGCGAACATTGCGGAAACCCAAACCCCACAAAACATCATGTTTGTCGGTGAGGAGTATTCTATGTTGAAAGTCAACGTCGATTGTTTTTAGAGTTTTTTCTGTAAAGGCCTCGTCGCGGTGGTTATAATCATAATAGTTCTGTAATTCGAACTCGGAGGTCGCGCTAACTGTGTGCTTCCACCTGGTTAGTAGATGCCAGCCGGAAACATCCGCGTGGTCGGTAAGCGTTTCCTGGTAAGATGGTCCCGTCAATGATGGCAGGGTTACCGTTTGGTTGATATTGCCGCGATAGATGTCACCCTGCAGGGTAAAGCTATCCCGTGCTAATTGACTGTCCACACGAAAGCCACTTCGTTGCATGCTCCAGTCGTCGTTGGCGTCGCCACCCGTCTGAAGATCGAAGGCACTTCGTTGGTTGTTTTTTACGTATGCGCGAGCGTACGTATGATCGCCAATAGCGCCGCCATAGCGCAGTCCTCCCATGTGCTGTTCCTGGTTGCCAGCGCCCACCACAGCCAGACCGCCAGCGGTATCCGCACTGTGTTTGGTGACAATATTTATTACACCGTTAACCGCATTGGTACCCCACAGGGTGGCGCCGGGGCCGCGGATCACTTCAATGCGCTCGATATCTTCCAGCAACGTGTCCTGAACTTCCCAGTAGACTCCGGAAAATGAAGGACTGTAAACCGACCGCCCGTCGATCAACACCAGTAATTTATTGCTAAATCGGCCGTTGAAACCGCGGCTGGTAATTGCCCATTTGTTGCTGTCGATGCGGGCGACGTGCAGCCCAGGCACCATACGCAGCGCCTCGGGAATGGTGGTCACACCTGTTTGCCGAATATCCCGCTCGCTTATAACCTGGATTGCCGCGGGGGAAGAGGAGAGCGGTTGTATTTTTTTGGACACAGAGGTGACTTCCATGTCGAGCAGGTCCTCAAGGCCCAGATTAAGTATGTCCCCATCAGTGATGTCAACGGGGTCACTGGCCCGGCTTTGATGACTTGGGCATAAAAACACCATCGGCAAAATTAACGAGATGAGGAGGGTTGGCAACCGGTGTGGGTGTTTTAGTGGCATGGTAAGTAATCCACGGTGATCAATAGCGCGCTTTGGGGATCCAGCTTGCAAGAATATCGTTTGCTTCAGGGTTATGACTGAGAACCCACTGTAATTTGGTAGCAGATTCTGCCTTGGGCGTCAGAATTCGCCCCTGAATGACTCTGCTGTTATCGGCCATTTCTCCACGGACTTGAGTTGGTCAGGCGGTATTCGAATCCGTGCGTTGGCCGCTCGCCTGGCGATTCTTTCAGGTACAGCCGAAATCGAGGTGGGCGCGGTCTGTTTGAACGTTCCGCGGGTTGCTGAATGGGCCCTTCTTCAAAATACTGTCAAGGAATTAGTAAAAACCTGAAAAAATATAATAATCAACACGTTAAGAACATTTAAGGAATGGTTAGGCGATGGAATCTGAGGCAAATTGGATTGATTTACATCATGTGCAATGATTGACTGCCTACCCAAAAGTAGTAAGATACTACTCGTAGGTAGAAAATGTTGCGTTCCGATAAAAATTTATGCTTGAATCGGGACGCTAGTTCACTGCAATGGTGGATTTATCCGGTTATTTCATCAGTCGGCGATGGTGCGCGTTAGCGGTTCAGCGAAGGTCGGCGCGCTGTATTAAGGGTGGTTAGCCCCTTTTGATTGTTCGCAGGCTGCTATCACACCGGCGTATTTGCCGTTACTTACATAGTCACTTTAGCGTAGGGGGAAAAACCATTGGCTACCTGGAAAGAAGAAACCCTCAGTGTCGCTGGAACGGAGTTGGTTATGATCCGTGGCGGCACGGGCAAACCATTATTGGTTCTGCACGACGAGTTGGGGTACACGGGCTGGATGAGCTGGAATGAGGAGCTGGCGAAACATCGCGAGCTGATTATGCCACTACAACCGGGTTTTGGCAGAACGCCCAGACTGGACTGGATCTGGCGACATCGCGACCTGGCCGGATTTTACGGCAATGTAGTGCGCGAACTAAAGCTTGGAAAAGTCGATGTGCTGGGTTTTTCTGCGGGGGGGTATGTCGCGGCGGAGATGGCGGCGGCAAATCCAGAGATGTTGGCCAGCCTGGCGTTGGTTGCGCCCATGGGTATAAAACCCGAAGAGGGTGAAATAGCCGAGATGTTTGGGGTTACGATCGGCAGTTATCTGCGTTCTACGGTTGCGGATTCGACCTCAACAACGACTGAATTTTCCAAAATATATGGCGGCGAGATGACGCCCGAACAATTCGAGCTGTTCGAAGATGCGCGCGCGGAAAGTGCGCGCATTGGATGGGAGCCGTACATGTTTAACCCCAGTTTGCCGGAACTGCTGCGCGGTGCTCGTACCGTTAACCTGCCGACGCTGCTGGTGCGCGGCGATCAGGACAAAATTGTCCCCCAGGGCTGTATAACCAGTTACAAACAGGCGTTGCCCCAGGCACAGGTGGTGAGTATTAAGGGCGTGGGTCATCGCCCGGAAATTGAAGACAGCGCGGCGTTTGTCAGTGCGGTTACAAAGTTTCTGGTTTAAGAATTTACAGAGGATACGTTTTTTCAGAGGATAAGTTAATGCAAATTGCTCATTTTACCGAGCGCCCCGTGCGCTACATCGCCGAGGAGCCGATTCTGCAGAATCGGGCATTTTTTGGCGTTTCCAATAAGTACTTTGATCGCGAAAAGTCTGCCCACGATTACAATTTCTACCTCGATGAGGCCTGCTATTGCGAGGAGGTCGGTTTTGACGCGGTGGCGATTAACGAGCACCATGGCAACCCGTTTTGCTCGGGCAATGTGATGAATGTCGAGGCGGCAATTCTGGCGCGCATCACGTCAAAAGTGAAAATTGTGTTAATTGGGAATCCGCTGCCGGTGATTAAACATCCACTGCGCATGGCGGAGGAACTGGCTACGATAGATACTATTTCGCGCGGCCGTCTGGTTTCCGGTTGGGTGCGA
This sequence comes from Gammaproteobacteria bacterium, assembly GCA_038106145.1. Taxonomy (GTDB): domain Bacteria; phylum Pseudomonadota; class Gammaproteobacteria; order Pseudomonadales; family Porticoccaceae; genus JBFJKD01. The sequence continues at coordinate 216,843 of JAYODD010000001.1, forward strand.
GGAGCAGGTAGTGAACAGTTCTTCAATAACGCTAACCCAGCATATAACCGGGAAATGTTTAACGAGGCGCACCAGTTTATTCTCGATGCCTGGACCAAAGACGGGCCCTGGCGCTACGAGGGCAAACACTTCCATTATCGCCACGTAAACCCGTGGGTGCGACCTTACCAGGATCCCTATCCACAGCAATGGATTCCCGGCGTACTGAGTCCGGAAACGGTGCTGTGGTGCGCGGAGAAACGCTATCCTTATCTGGGGCTTGGCACCGCGCTGGGGCCGACTTGCGACCTGTGGGATATGTATGCGGACAAAGCCGCCGAATTGGGTTACCAGGCGGGGCCGGAAAACTTTGGTTATCTGTTGCCGGTGTTCGTGGCGGATAGTGACGAGAAAGCGCAGGAACTGGGCAAAGGTTTTATCTACGGCGGCGGACAAAATTCTTTTTCCCGTCCGGAGCACACCTTGCCGCCCGGGTACAATTCCAAGACTGCGATTCGTATGCTGGCGCAACTGCCCGGCGGCAGTTGGCTGGGGGTGAGCAGGGACAAAATGATGGCGAGTAAGGACGACTCCTGGAACGCCAGTGCTTTTGACGAATTGCGTGCCAAACTGGTCAAAGGCTACGAAAAGGTGCAGGAAACCATGCAGGTAGTGGTGGGTAGTCCCGAGACGGTCAGCAAAAAAATCAAGAATATTTTGTCGGTGATTCGACCCGGTGTGTTCACCTGTTTCGCTATTCAGGGCAATGTCAGCGACCAGGACCGTTTGCGTAGCGTCGAGCTGCTGGGCAAGGAAGTGCTGCCGGAGCTGCGCCGTTTTGCCCGGGAAATAGACCTGCCGGGGCCGTTTGAACGCACGCCCGGATCAGTCAGCCTCGCGGCGGGTTCCAAAAGGGCCGCGGTGTGCGACCGGGCGGCGTTGGAAAAACTCGGTTTACCCTGACGGTCGCCTGCTGGCACAGTGCGGGCCAAAACCCGGCGTGCTACAAAAGGATGCCAGCAGGCATCCTTTTTTTAATCCCCGGTTTAGCGCAAAAGTGTAGTAGCAAGCGCGTCCGATAGACTATTTGGCTTCGAGAGAAAAGCCCGCGGTCATACCTCCGTCGGCCACAAACTCCGAGCCGGTCGAGTAGGAGCTGTCGTCCGATGCGAGATAGGCGGCCAGGTTAGCCATTTCCTCGGGACGGCCAATGCGCCCCAGTGGAACCGCTTTAAATGCCGCCGCCCCCTGGCTCGCCGACAGGCCTATATCGTCCAGGATCTTGGTGGCTACGCCGCCAGGGTGAATGGAGTTGACGCGAATGTTAAACCGACCCAGTTCCAGGGCGGCAACTTTGGTCATGCCGCGTACCGCGAATTTGCTCGCGACGTAAGCGGTTGCGCCATACATGCCGGTTAGTCCGTCGATGGAAGAAATATTGACGATTGATCCACCGCCGGCTTTTTTCATGGCCGGGACCACGCTACGCATACCGAGAAAAACGCCGAGCTGATTGACGTTGATCACGCGCATATAGGCATCGGTCGACGTATCCGCAAGCGGTACCACTGGCGTAATAATGCCAGCGTTGTTGACCAATACATTGAGTTTGCCAAATTTTTTCACGGTATGTTTGACCACCTCGACCCAGGCAGCCTCGTCGGTAACATCAAGGGTCATATAAGCCGCCGCCTTGCCTATTTTTTCCGCCAGTTTTTTTCCCTCTTTATCCAGCACGTCACACAACATGACTTTGGCGCCACGTGCGGCGAACAGTTTGGCCTCGGCTGCCCCCTGGCCGCGGGCGGCTCCGGTGATTAAAGCGACTTTACCTTTGAGATCTGCCATCAGAAATATTCCTTATGGTTTGTGATTGGGTTAAACATTGTTCCGCATACGCGCAGTAATAGCGGACAACTTTCGCAGACCCTGAGCGCGGTTAATATAAGCGGTCAGCTCGGCGGTGGCGACCTGGGTTGGACCGCCCGCTTCGTATTCTGATTCTTTTTAACCTGGCACTGTTGTTGGCGCACCGTTTGTCCCACTGCCCTGGTCCGCGACTCGCCGCCGGCCCAATAATAACTCGATTTGTTACCAAATGGTAAACTATGCAAAACTACGGGTAGCAGCAACGCTTATTCACAGCCCTGGGGCCACGGTATGGGATGTTGATGGTTTGATATTGTTGCAAAAGCGCGCCCAAAAAAGCTCGACGATTACCCGGTGTACAAGCGCGAACTGGAGGTCGCCAAATTGGCCGGGCCGTTGGGCTTTAATGGGGTGCGGGCCGTTCAACATCGGCGTGCCGACCATGGCCAGTGCCCGAATCGTGTTGAAATGTTGTGCTGTCCGGCGCTTGGTGATACCACGTCAGTTGCACACGCCGCCCGCGAAAAAAAATCCGATTTCATACCGTATATGTGCGATGGCTGTTACAGTTTTAACCCGGAGTGGCGCGCTGGTGAAAGAACGATATGCGCAGTATTACCGACCCCAAACAGCTATTCTAATGGCGAACCACGACATCGGGCGGGCGCGGGGGCCCCCCCCCCCCCCCCGCGGGGGGCGGGGAGGCGGGGGAACAGAAGGACGGCACAGAGTGGGGGGGAGCAGGGCGGGGCGGGGGGAGGGG
>JAYODD010000001.1:219463-246556 GCA_038106145.1 Gammaproteobacteria bacterium
GGTGGCCCCCCCCCCCCCCCGGACATGGGTCAGCCGGTAAGCAGAGAAACTTCATGACAGAACAGATTGGCGTCAAGCAGTTCGGACGCGTGGTACGCATTCCCACCGCCACGGGTTTTGGCGTGGGCGATATCAATAGCTATGTAATCTTGCCGGAAAAAAATTCCCGTCAGTTGGTGCTGATTGATACGGGTGTCGGTTCCGAGGATGCCTGGCAGACGTTGGCCGCGGGCCTGAGGGACTTCGGCTTCGGTATCGAAGATATTACCCTGTTGCTACTCACCCACGGGCATACGGACCATTATGGGCAGGCTGGACGTATTCGCGCGGTTTCCGGGTGTCAGGTCTGGGCCCACGAGGCGATTAACCTGACCCTGAGTCGCTATCTGCCGAGTGCTGAACGGGAAGCGCAGGAACGGAGCTTTCTCGCAACCCTCGGATTTAACCCGGAAGATTATGATCGGGCCTACAGCTACCGGGATTATATTCAAAGGTTAATGACTCCGTGCGAGTTCGACCACCTGCTGTGCGACGGCGAGACGGTGCCAATAAAGGGCTTTGAACTCAGGGCGGTGCATACCCCGGGACATTGTCCGGAGGAACTGATTTTTTGGCAGGAACAGACCCGGCAAATGTTTTCCGGCGATCATCTGTTGCCGGAGATTACCCCGGTATGCCTGCTGGATATCCCCGAGACGCCGGGAATACAGCGTACCCGCACCCTGATTCAGTACTATCAGTCGACCGACAAAATCAAACCCTATGCGGCCACAGCCATTTACCCCAGTCATGGGGATGTGTTTCACGACCATCTGGAGCTGATTGCGTCCTATCGGTTGTCCACCGAAAGACGCCTATTAAAAATTTCCCGTATTTTGAGCGAACATGGCGCGATGACACCGCTCGAAGTGGGAAAAAAACTGTTCCCCAAGGTGTGGCAGGAGCAGTTGTATCCGGTAATATCCGAGATTATGGGACACTTGGATATGCTCGAAGAGGGTGGCCACGTGGCCTGTGAAGAACAGGAGGGACGGCTCTATTATACGCTGACCTCGGTTCCCGAACCGGGGTAGCGAGTAAACCCGAGTGCAAGGTTGTGCGCTGACGCGGCACACAATTGAGGAGTAGAGATGATGTTGCTGTCCAAGGCCAATGAACTGATCGGTACTTCACCGGTTTCGTTCGAAGACGCCATCGCCACCGTTGTCAAGCGTGCCAACAAAACTCTGCGCGGCGTGCGTGGTGTCGAAGTGCTGGGTAAATCAGTCAACGTTTCCGCGCTGGGCGAACTGGAATACTGCACGCGGGTGCAATTGACTTTTGCCATGGCGTTGCCGGAAAAACTGCACTGGTAAGGGTGGCAGCAACGAGCCGTTTTAGCTGACGCGTGCGCACAGGCAAAGCGTGGTTAACGCGGCGTACGGGTGCGCCGCGCAATGATCAAAACTTTATTCGTGGAGCAACATCATGACCGTATCCAGTGTTTCGAGAATCACCGCAACCTCTGACAAGAGCTGGCAGGACGCACTCGAAAACGGGGTGCGCCGCGCCGCACAAACCCTGCGCGGTATCGAAGCGGTTGAGGTCCTACGCGAGAGTGCAACGGTGGAAAAAGGTGAAATCAAGGATTATGTGGTGGAATTAAAAATACTTTTCCGCCTTGAGGATTAGCCGTCGTAAACTGTTCCCTGGCCATGAGCGGATACCGATAACGCGTGGTGAGCGTGACCGCCCAGTGCCGCCCTGACAGGGCGTGGGGACGCTTGCTGACGACCACGGTAAGCACGCCGCGCGGCGACTGCGTTACGCAATTTTGGAGAATTTTTTGGCAACCAAATTTTTTCACCAGCCGGGCAGGCCCGTCGTAGCGGCTTTGTTTGTCTGTCTGGGATTGTTGTATGGCATCTGGTATTCCTATTCGGTTTTCCTGGTCGCCCTGATTGACGAATTCGGTTGGTCGCGCTCGGTGACCGCCGGGGCCATGTCGGTGTTTATCCTTGTCCATGGGTTTTTTGGCCCGGTAGCGGGGCGTCTGGTAGAGCGCTTTGGGGCGCGTCGTTTGATGATTGCCGGCGCGCTGCTGATGACCCTGGGCTTGGCAATGACGTCGCAGGTCAGCAGCTGGTGGCAGCTGTATTTGGGTTTTGGCGTGATTTCCGCTATCGGTCTGGGTGGCTGTGGCTGGGTGCCGACGGTGGTGTTGATCGGCAAATGGTTTCCGCACCGGATCGGTTCCGCGCTGGGCATCGTTACCGCCGGGATTGGTGTCGGTATTCTTGGTCTGGTGCCACTGGTTAATCTGTTGATCGAAAGTTACGGCTGGCGCGCGGCCTTTCTGGTGCTGGCCCTGCTGGTACTGGCAATTGTCACTCCCCTCGCGGTGTACGTGCTACGCGATCCCCAGATACCATCGAGCGGCGAGCGGGCTGGCGGCGGGACGTCTGCCGAAGTGGCGAATGCTGTAAACAGTGGCTGGACGTTAAGCAGTGCGATCCGCTCGCGGGGATTCAGATTTGTGGCGCTGGCGTTTTTTACCGGAGGGACGATCTCGCAAATGTTGTTGATGCACCAGTTTGCTTTTATGGTGGATCAGCAGGTGGATAAAGTGCTGGCGTCGACCATCGGTGGGCTGATTGGTTTTGTCAGCGTTCCTGCCAAAATGATGTGGGGCGCGCTGTCGGATCGCCTGGGGCGGGAGCGCACCTATACGCTCGGGCTGACCTGTGTGTTTCTGTCTGTGGTCTCGTTGGCGCTGGTCTCCTGGATTCCGGGATTATGGATGCCACTGGTTTTTGCCGTCCTGGTTGGGCTAGGGTATTCGGTGCATGCGCCGCTGATTCCCGCGGTCGCCCGTGATATGTTTGCCGGACCCCGCTTCCCGACGATATTTGGCGCCATTTCCGTATTTTCTTCTCTCGGCGGCGCCACCGGCGCCTGGCTGGGTGGCGCGCTACACGATCTGTTTGGTAACTATTCACCGATGTTGGTGCTGGCGGCGGGTCTGGCTGTTATAGCGCCCTGGCTGTTGTGGATTGCAGCGCCACGGCGGCCGGAACAGCCGCCCCCCAGGGCAATAGCCGACCTGCCCGAAACCAGAGGCGCGTAAGGACCAAGTTAAAACCAATGGCGCCGCGACATTCGGGGTTGGCCATGCAGGAAGTGCAACAGAGGGCTGCCCTTATTACCGGGGCAGCCGGTGACATCAGTCTGGGGATGGCGCGAGCGTTTTCTGCGGCCGGTGCCAGGATGATGCTCGCAGACATGGAGACGGCGCCGTTGCAGCGGGCGGAAGTCCCGTGCCAAGGGAAGCAGGAGCGTTTGACACAGCGCCCGGATCCTGGCGGGAGGTAAGGTGTGAAGGCCTATGACATTAAAATAACTGGCGGCACTATCATTGACGGCACAAACCGGCCTCGTTTTGAGGGGGACATTGGCATCAAAGATGGCAGGATAACCGCCATTGGCGCGGCCCCCGGTGATGCGGCCAGCGTCATTGATGCGACGGGAAAGATTGTCTGCCCGGGGTTTGTCGACTGCCACACCCACTACGACGCCCAGGTGTTGTGGGATCGCATGATGAGCATCTCGCCATGGCATGGGGTTACCACCGTGGTGCTCGGAAACTGCGGGTTTGGCATAGCGCCGGTGCGGCCCAGGGATCGCGACACGATGATCCGGACCCTGGAGAATGTCGAAGGGATGGATGCCAGTGCGCTGGCGGCGGGGCTCGGCGAGGACTGGCCGTTTGAAACATTTCCCCAATACCTGGATGCTTTGGAAAAGCGGGGCGTCGGCGTTAACGTGGGGGTGCTTATCGGCCATACACCGGTGCGTCTCTACGTGATGGGCGCTGATGCCAGCGAACGCACGGCCACCGCCGCCGAGGTGCAGCAGATGTGCGACATCGTCCGCGAAGCGTTGCGGGCCGGGGCGTTGGGGTTTGCGTCTTCCAAGTCACCGACCCACGTCGGCGCCGGTGGCAAGCCGGTGCCCAGTCGGCTCGCGGATTACCGGACCGAAACACTGGAGATAGCCCGGGTTATCGGTGCCGAGGGCAGAGGCATGATTCAGTCGACCATCGGCGGCGATGTGTTGCACGATCAGTTTGCGGAAATGGCGCAGGTCGCTAATTGCAATGTCACCTGGACAGCGCTGCTGCAGGGCGCGTCTCTGGGTGGCGGCGACCATCATCAGCAGTTAAAGAAATCGGCGGAACTGGCCGCGACAGGCGCCCGCGTGTTTCCGCAGGTAACCCCCCGCGCCCTCAGTTTTGAAATGACGTTCAAGGCGCCCTTTCTGTTTGAAAGCCTGAATATCTTCAAGCCGGTATCCGCTGCCGATCTGGAGGGGCGCAAGGAAATTTATCGGGATCCCCAGTTTCGCGCGGGGTTCAAGGCGGCCATCGACAGGGGTGAATCGACGGTGCTGGGCGGCTGGTCAAAAACGGTCATTTCGTTCTACCCGCCGGACCCTTCCCTGGAGGAGCAGTTGCTGTTTGCGGTCGCCGGACAACGCGGAATCCACCCGGTGGATGTAATACTCGATCTGGCGCTGGACAGTAATCTTGCGCTGCGCACCCGCATGCCGGTAGCGAATTATGATGAAGATGAAGTAGAACGCATGCTCAAGGATCCCAATGTGGTGCTGGGTCTGTCCGACGGTGGCGCCCACGCCAGTCAGCTGTGCGACGCCTGTTACTCGACGTATTTACTCGGCCACTGGGTGCGCGAGAAAAAAATATTTGATCTCGAATACGCAATCTGGATGTTGACGGCCCGGGTCGCGGACGTATGCCAGATACCCGATCGGGGTCGACTCGCGGTCGGCCTTGCGGCGGACGTGGTAGTGTTTGATGCGGCCACGGTGGGCGCGGGTAAGCTGGAGCGAGTGCACGATTTTCCGGCGGGCGCGGACCGCCTGATAGCTCAGGCGAACGGCATTGAATCGGTTATCGTGAACGGCGTACTGCTGCGGCAAAACAATTGTGACCAAGTTGACCCGATTAGGGGCGTGCTTCCCGGCAAGGTGTTGAGAACGCGGCCAGCCGCGATTTGAACCTGGTAAAGTCAGGTAAGACGCGCTGGTTAACGCCTCCTATGGTCAGGGTGGGGAGCCTGAGTGATCGCGCCAAACGGATTTGCCAAAAATAGATGCCCTGTGGACGCTTCCCCATCTTTTTCCGGCATCGCCGGTTTCTTTTGTCTATTCTGTCAATGCACGTCATTACCACTTAATCACTAACAGCGGGGGAAAGGTATGCAGTATCGCATTCTGGGTAACAGTGGCGAACGCGTGTCGGCGGTGGGATTGGGCTGTATGCCAATGTCCAACTTTTACGGCCCTGCGGACGAAAAGGAATCTATCGCGACATTGCGGCGTGCCGTTGCGCTGGGCCTGAATTTTTTTGACACCGCCGACGTTTATGGGCGCGGACACAACGAGGAACTGATTGGCAGGGCGTTCGCGCAGCACCGCAAGCAGATATTCCTCGCCACAAAGTTTGGTATCGCGGGGGTGACACCACGGCCACAGGGGGGCTTCGAATTTAATATCGACGGGCGGCCGGAGTATGTCAAACAGGCCTGTGACCGCAGTCTGGCCAGGCTTGGGGTAGAGTGTATTGATCTGTACTACCAGCACCGCGTCGATCCGCAAGTGCCGATTGAAGAAACGGTGGGCGCCATGGCGGATTTGGTCAGGGCCGGCAAGGTTCGCTACCTCGGGTTGTCCGAGGCTTCCGCCGATCCGGCGTTGATTCGCCGTGCCCACGCGGTGCACCCCATCGCGGCGTTGCAGAGCGAGTATTCCCTGTGGACGCGGGATCCCGAGCCACAAGTGTTGCCAGTGTGCGCGGAGCTAAATATCGCCTTTATCCCCTTTAGCCCACTGGGTAGGGGGTTCCTCACTGGGACCCTGAGCTCCACGGATGAATTAAGTGATGGCGATTTTCGCAAATCCAACCCGCGCTTTATGCCCGGCCATCTCGAGCGCAATCTGAAACTGGCGGAAAAAATTAAGGCATTGGCGGCGGCGCGCGCCTGTACCCCGGCACAGCTGGCGTTGGCGTGGTTATTGGCTCAGGGGGATCAGATTATTCCGATTCCGGGCACGCGACGTAGCCGCCATCTGGAGGATAATATTGCCGCCGCGGAAATTTCGTTAAACCCGCGAGAAATAAAAACCATTGCCGAGTTTTTTCCGCCCGGCGCCGCCAGTGGCGAACGCTACGCGCCCTGACGACCAGAATCGCTGGGCCGGGAACCGCGGCGGTGGACAGTGGTAAAGCGCCTGGGCTAAACTTTTCGAAGCTACCCAGGGGTAAATAAACGCGCCGCTTATTTGCGAATGTTTTGAGTCAGGCAGTTCCCGCTTGAGTATGCAGGACGGAACTGCCGTGCATGCAGGCCGCCGATGGCGTTCGCGATGGGGCAGAACTTGATGCCGATGGCCGTGCGCCCATGGCGATATTGAATCAGAACCTTAACCGGTCGAGCAAAGAGCGCTGGTTAGCGGCGCTATTTTGCGCCTGGACCGGGGTACGCTCCGACGGCCCGGCAGGGCGATCAATCAGTCCTTAATCAAACTGCGTTTAAACTTCCTCCAATAGAAAGGAACAGACAATGAATGTAGCGGGTCAGTGCGCCGTTATTACCGGCGGTGCCTCGGGATTGGGTGCCGGTGCGGCGCGTGTATTCAGTCAGGCGGGGGGTAAATGCGCACTGCTGGACCGCAACCTGGAACTGGCCACCGCGTTAGCGGCCGAGTTGGGAGGTATTGCCATTGAGTGCGATGTCGTGGATGGCCCTGGGGTCGAGGCGGCATTGGCGCAGGTCGTCGAGAAACTCGGTACGCCACGTATTCTGTTAAATGCGGCGGGTATCGATGTGGCGGTGCGCACCGCCGGGGCGAAGGGTGCCCATCCCCTCGATGACTTTGAGCGGGTGATTCGGGTTAATTTAACCGGAAGCTTCAATGTTGCCCGGCTGGTTGCCCAGGGACTGATCGGCACTGATCCGGTGACGGATGACGGTGAGCGTGGCGTGATTATTAATATCGCGTCGGTGGTCGCTCAGGACGGCCCGCTGGGACAGGTTGCCTATGCAGCCTCGAAGGCGGGCGTACAGGGTATGACCCTGCCGATGGCACGGGATCTCGCGCCCTTCGGTATTCGCGTGATGACCATCGCGCCCGGCATGTTTGAAACGCCTCTCGCCAGCGGTATTCCGCAGGACTGGATAGCGCGGATTATTCCCACGGTGCCCTTTCCCAAACGCTGGGGCAATCCCCTCGAGTTTGGCGCGCTGGCGTTGCATATTTGTCAAAACCCGATGCTCAACGGTGAAATGATTCGCCTCGACGGCGCCATTCGCATGGGGAACTGATGGTCGAGAGTGGCAGTTCGTCACGGGTCGGGCTGCGGACATCGAACCGCAAGTCAGTGTGGGGGGGTGCAACGGCGATGCTGATTTAAGTGGGCGCCTGATCCACTTCGGTAGTGGCGCAAGGGTGCAACTCCAGGGTCTGTATGCGGACACCGATACGCACGCCGAGGGCCCGCCAGACAAAGTAGAAAGCCACAAAATAAACGTTTAACCCTAGCGCGAAACCCCATTCAAGGGCGTCTTCAATCTGATCGTAAGCGGGGTAAAAACCATCGAGCAGCAGACTGATTACGCCGGTTAAGACCAGGATTGCACAAATTCCGCTGAGCACCGGTGTCGGCCACACTGGAAACTGGCGGGGGTAGGCGCGGCGCAAGTTACGCAACTGCAGGGCCAACAATAGCTGCGCCAGATAGGTGAGAGTAAAAGATAGCAGAGCACCGACGCGACGCAGGGGCCGATAGGCATCGCCCTCGATACCCAGCGCGACGGTATAGATCACCAGGAACAGGGCGGCGGTGATGCCCAGGCGCCCCATCCAGCGCGTTATGGGATTGTCCCACGGCGCCCCGAATTGTTGTAACCAGCGGGTCGCGATCGTCCAGAATGCCGCAATGATAATCGCGGCTGGAATAATCAGCCCTTTGAACACCAGCATCTCCGGCACTTGCCGGCCGGTGGCGCTGATCGAGGTACAGCTGTCGATATAAGGATTGCACCAGGGCAGGTGCCCGACGCTTGCGGCGATCACAAAGCACAGATGGTAGGTGGTGAGGGGTAACAGCCCCGCGACCAGTGGCAGCCAGGTGAGATGTACCGGAGTTCGCGTGTTCATCGTCATCGCCAAGCTAGCGCGTCAGTGGGACGCTGTAAAGCGCTGCGGCATAAAAATATCGCCGCAGTTGCGGGTCAATTTGACGAATCCGGAATCGTTAACTATGTTTATAAGGCATTTGTCGAGCGTTCATTCCAGTGTCCGTCTAGTTATCTTTGCGCAACAGAGGTGCCGGTTATGAAACTAACAATCGCAGTGCTTTTAACGCTGTTGTTCGCCCCCTTTATGTCGAGTGCATCGGCGACTGAAAACAGGGTAGCCCCCGCTGCTGCGGTGGAGAGAGCCCGAGTGATTGCCGCGGAGAAAAAAGACGCGGCCCCCGGGCGCCTGGTGGCGCCGACGGGTGATGCCCGTGGCAAGAAATGCGGTATGCACGGCGATACGGTGTATGCCAATGCCTGCGGACCCTCCTTTATCAGTTCCTGTCAAAATGGATTTACCTGTCACGACCCGATTGCCAATCCGGAATGTAATTACGGGGAGTGCAAGGACTGACGAGGGCTCTGTCGTCCAATTCTGTGGGCGGAGACGATTGCGGCTAGAAACTGATACCCAGCGCCTGCCCGAGGTCCTCGATAGCCTGGTGTTCGGAGACCACCTTGATGGTGGTCATGCCCAGGGCCCGCGCGGGCTTCAGGTTGATACCGAGGTCGTCAAGATAGACCACTTCCTCTGGCGCAACCTGCAGGCGGCTACAGGCCAGTTGGTAGAATCGGGTTTCCGGTTTACGCATGCCCTCGACGCTCGATTCGAGGACGTGCTCGAATAAATTCATTACCGCATCGACCGCGCGGGCCCCTGGCGTGTCGGTATCGTTATTCGGGTGGTTGCGGGGCCGTATATTGTTGGTGAGACAGGCAACCCGGAAATCCTGTTTCACGCGCTCGAGCACCGCCACCATGCGTGGGCGCACCTCACCGTCGAGTAGACGCAGGACCTCGGCACCGCGGATGGCGTGCCCAGCGGCACCCGATTCGACAGCAAAAGCGCGGTCAAACTCCTGTACCGAAATGCGATTCGCCTCCAGCTGTGCCCAGGCATTGTGGTCGGGATTGGTGGCGTTGAGCGAGCGGATGAAATTCCGCGGATAACCCCGTTGTTCTTCAAAACGATTGAATGCATCAAAAGGCGACGTGGTGAGCACTCCGCCAAAATCCCATAAAACAGCTCGTATCTTCATGTCTGAGGCGCCCCTGCGCCGTGGCGTGGTAGTTTGCGCACCCTGGTTGGCGAACGCGGCGGCCAACCTGGCCGATCAGTATAGCGTCGATGAGGATTGACTGAATACGGATCACCTTGCGCAAAATTTTTTTGGACATTTGTTATGCATTCGGCGCGCCCGTAAAAAAATGATTGCTTTTCCCGCGGATAGCCCCTTAAATCATCGCCAATCGGGCCAATTAATTGCCCTGTAGCCACGGTCATCGGGACGTTTTGGAGGAGCCGCCGTTTCCATGTCGAGAGCGACAACACGCCATTCCAGCGCCGCATGATTAGCCCTTCCCTCCTACTCCTGATCGACCGCATGGGACGCGCGCTCACCCCATGAAAAACTCGCTCACGACGCTGAGGAAAATTGTTCAGAAGGTCGCCACGGCGCCGACACCCGACCAACAAACCGCAACACTGGTGATGGAAATTCAGGCCGCCATGAAAGTGGACGTGTGCAGCCTGTATCTGGCCGATGGCGTAGATGAACTGGTGCTGGCGGCGACCCAGGGCCTGGCGTCCGAGGCGGTGGGCAAGGTGCGGATGAAAATTGGCGTTGGTCTGGTGGGCACCACTGCTTTGACCCGCCATCCCCTCAACGTGGAAAACGCCCTGACCCACGAAAAGTATCGTTATTTCCCCGAAACCGGCGAAGAGTCCTATCGCGGATTTATGTGTGTGCCCCTGATCAATATGCGGCAACTGGTTGGGGTGCTGGTGGTACAGCAAAAACGCCGCCGCAAGTTTACGGACGATGAAGAGGCCTTTCTCGTCACCATGGCCGCGCAGTTGGCTGGCATTTCCCAGCAGATAGTCGCGCAACAGGAGCGTACGGCCACACCCGCCAGGGTCCCTGGGGTAAAACGCGTCGCGGGGGTCAGGGGCGCGGCGGGTATTGGGATTGGTAAGCTGCATCTGATTGCCGATGGCGGATTTGGCGCTGTACCCGATTGTAAAACCGACAATATTGATCTGGAAATCACCGCATTTCGCGAGGCGCTGCGGCTTACCCGGCATGAACTGGAGGAGGGCGCCGCCAGTCTGTCCGCCAGTCTGCCGGGGGATGTGACGGAAATTTTTGCCGTGTACCGCATGTTGCTGGACAACAGTAATCTGACTGGCGATATCGAATTGGAGATTCGACAGGGCAACTGGGCCCCCGGCGCGATTCGCAGCGTGGTCGACAAATACGCTTTGCAATTCGAGACCATGGATGACCCCTATTTTCGCGCGCGGGGCGAAGATATTCGCAACATCGGTGGCAAGTTGTATAACAAGCTGGCGGGGAAGACGTTCGTTCCTACCACCGCCACCGATCTGATCCTGGTGGGTGATCTGATCAGTATTACGGATCTCGCCCGTTATCGCACCGAGCAGGTTGTCGGCATTGTGTGTACTTCCGGGTCGGCGCTGTCGCACACCGCCGTGTTGGCCAACGCGCTGGGTATTGCCGCCGTCATGGGTACGGGGGAGATAAAAGGTCTGGAGGAAAGCGCGCCGGCGATCGTCGATGGTTATCAGGGGGAAGTGGTGTTCGATGCCCCCGAGGCGTTGGTGGCGGAGTATCGCGGGGTGCGCGATCGGGAGCGCAACCTGCTGCGCGAACTGGAACACTTGAAAGACGAACCGGCGGTGACCCTGGATCGGGTCTCTATCCGGCTGTACACCAACACCGGGCTGATGGCGGATATCTCGCCGGGCCTGCTGCGCGGTGCCCAGGGGGTGGGACTATACCGTTCGGAAATTCCGTTTATGATCCACGATAACTTTCCGACCGAGGAAGAACAGTGCTCCGTTTACCGGCATGTGCTGGAAGCGTACCGCAATAAGCCAGTGTACATTCGTACCCTCGATATCGGTGGGGACAAGGCCCTGCCTTATTATGCTTTTAAGGAGGACAATCCCTGTCTGGGATGGCGCGGGATTCGCTTCACACTGGATAATGCCGCAATATTTATGACCCAGGTGCGGGCCATGTTGCGCGCCTCGGTGGGGATCGATAACCTGCACATATTGCTGCCTATGGTCAGCCGGGTCGACGAGGTCAGCAGTTTTCGAGAAATTCTGCTCGACGCGCTGGGCCAACTGCAGGCGGAAGGTTACCCCGTTGCGGTGCCCAGAATCGGCATTATGGTTGAAGTCCCCGGGGCCATCACCCTGCTTCCCTTTCTTGCCCACCGGATTGACTTTATTTCGATAGGATCCAACGATCTCGCGCAATATTTACTGGCGGTAGACCGCAATAACCCCCGCGTGTCGGGCATGTTTGATAACCTGCACCCGGCAGTACTGCACCAGGTGCACCATATTATTCAGACCGCCAAGCGTCTCGACCTGCCAGTCAGCCTGTGCGGCGAAATGGCCGCCGATCCACTGGCGGCGCTGTTGTTGGTAGGTATGGGGATCGATACCCTGAGTATGAGCGCCTATAATTTACCCAAGATAAAATGGCTGATTCGTTCGATCGCGTTCGATGACGCCGCCACCATACTGGAGAAAGCCCTGATGCTGGAACACGAAAAGGAAATTCGATCCATGGTTAAATCCGAGCTCGTTGCACGCGGCCTTGGCAACATCGTGGCGTTGGCTTAACCCCGATGTCGAATCTCTATGTCGTTGTCGATAATCTCGCTTCCTGGGCACCTTATTTCAGCACCGAACAGGTGATTACCGCCCAGAGCTATCTATCAACGCCGGATTACCGGCGCGCGGATGGTCAGATCTACAACCTGTGCCCCGATTTCAGTTACCGCAGCGAGGGCTATTACTGTTCGTTGTTGGCGCAGGCCAGGGGGCAGAGAATTATGCCGTCGGTGCGCACCATCAACGAAGTGGCGAGTGGTGCTCTGATCAAGCTAAATGTGGATGTGCTCACTAAAGTGCAGCGCTATCTGGATGGTGCGATGCTCCAGGGCGAAGGGCATTTCACGATTAAAATATTTTTTGGTAAAACGCGTATCCCCGAGTTGCAGAAATTAGCGCGGAAAATGTTCGAGGCGTTTCCGGCGCCGATTCTTGAAGTGGAGTTCGACCGCCAACTCAAGTGGCAAATAAGCGCTGTCCGCCTCGGCAAATTACAGAGTCTTGGCGATCAGGAACAGGACGAGTTTTCCGAAGCGCTGGACGGTTTCAGTAAAAAAATCTGGCGTACGCCGCGTGCCGGTAAATCTTCTCGTTTCGATTTGGCGATTCTTGTCGATCCCGAGGAAGCGATGCCGCCGAGTAACAAGGGCGCGTTACAGAAATTTGTGCAACAGGCAAAATTGTTGAACTTGGATGTCGATTTGATTGTGCCCCAGGAAATCAATCGATTGCTTGAATACGATGCGCTGTTTATTCGTCAAACCACGTCTGTCAATCATGCGACCTACGCATTTGCGCAGCTGGCGGCGCGGCACAATATGCCGGTAATCGACGATCCGGACTCCATTATCAAATGTACCAACAAAGTATTTTTGCACGAACTGTTGACCTCGAATCGGGTCGCGGTACCGAAGTCGGTCATGCTGTTCAGCGGCAGTCCGCTGAATTACGAGGCGTTGGTGGAACAACTGGGCGCGCCGCTGGTGCTCAAGATTCCCGACGGCTCATTCTCCGTGGGCATTGTTAAAACCAGCAATGCCGATGAATTCGGGGTGGCAATGAAAGAATTGTTTGCCCAGTCTTCCGTGATTATTGCGCAGGAATACATTCCAACGGAATTTGACTGGCGCATCGGCGTGCTTAACGGACGGGCCCTGTATGCATGCAAATACCTGATGGCCCGGGGCCACTGGCAGATATACAATCACCAGGGGGACAGTGTGAAATCCGGGGGATTTGAAACGGTCGCCGTGCACAAGGTGCCGCGCCCGGTGCTTAAGGCGGCGCTGAAGGCCGCGTCTCTGGTCGGCAATAGCCTGTATGGGGTCGATCTCAAGGCGACGCAGAGTGCGGTAGTGGTGATCGAAGTAAACGATAACCCCAATATTGATAAAGGTGTGGAAGACGCTTATCTCGGCGACGATCTCTACCGTATGATTCTCGAGGAATTCGTGCGCCGTCTCGAAGCCCGCGGCCGGGCCCACTGACCGGCATGCAGTCCGCTGGCAAGCCGCGTATTCGCATCGGTCATGCGCGGGATCTTCCCGCTCTCGTCGCGCTGGAAAAAAATACATTTGATGACGATCGGTTCAGCCGCCGCCAATTCCACTGGCTGCTCACCCGGGCTAACGGGTATTTTCTGGTGTCCGAGGTAAATCAGGTGCTTGTCGGTTACGTTATTGGATTGTACCGACGCAATTCACGTATTTGTCGCTGTTACGGACTGGCGGTTGCCGCGCCATTCAGGGGTGGTAGTCTCGCGCAGCAACTGATGGGGAAATTGCGGGCGGATGCGATACGGCGCCGCTGTGTCGCAATCAGTCTGGAGGTGCGTACCGATAACCAGCGCGCGATTAATTTTTATCGCCGCCTCGGTTTTCAGCACTATCAAGAACTGCCGAAATACTACGACCACGGCGCGGATGGTCTGCGCCTGCGGATGGTGGTGGCATGATACACAGACTTTTCTGCAAGGGTTGGTCTCTCGATTGTCTCGGAATAATTGCCATCAGTGACTGTGCGGCCCGGACAGGTACAACAGCGCATCGGTAAGTGCGGGGTGAATTGCACAAAACTCGGTCGGGTTTAAAGCCCGCACGCGCCAGGGTTTTCTGCGGTTGGAGCTGCTGGTCCGCCAGCAAAACCGGGGTTGCCGAAGTGCGGTTTGCCACGGACATTGCGTTAAGCGCCATTATTCTGGCATGCCGGCAGTCCCCACGAAAGTATTGTCTTACTTCGGTTGGGTGGCGAGAAGGTGAGATCGGGTTCAATATCGACGTTACCGAGACATAAACAGGCAAATTTTGTCAGGAGCCGACGATTGTGTTTGTTTACGGCCGTCGCCTGACGTAGCATTTGCGCCTGTCTTTTTCTGCGCGCCCGGTTGGCAGGCGGTTTGTACAAAGTATTTCTGTCTGACCAGGACACATAAACGAGTTTGCAAATGAGTGCGCTGGATCCAATCATCCTGTTTTTTTTACTGGGGCTGGCTGCTGGTCTCATGCGTTCGGCCCTGCGCCTGCCCGCGGCGGTGTACGAGTTTGTCAGCATTCTGCTGTTGCTGGCCATCGGGCTTAAGGGCGGGATCGAGCTGGCCAGGCAGCCGTTTGCCATGCTGCTGCCACAAATGCTGGCCGTGTTGGCCATGGGCCTTCTGCTGCCCCTGGTGGCTTTTCCGGTTTTGCTCTACGCCGGGCGTTTCAAGCGCGCGGACGCCGCTTCCATCGCCGCGCATTATGGGTCCGTGAGCGTTGGCACCTACGCCGTGGCGGTGGCGTACTTTGCGACGCAGGGTATTACCTTCGAAGAACATATGCCCTTGCTGCTGGTACTGCTGGAAATTCCGGCTATTCTGGTGGGCATAGTACTGGCCCGGGGGCTGTCGCGCGAAACGCACTGGGGCGCGGTGGCCCACGAGGTGTTTTTAGGCAAAGGTATTGTCCTGTTGCTGGGTGGCTTGCTGATTGGCTGGGCCGCCGGTCCGGATGGCCTCTCGTCCATCGCGCCGTTGTTCTTTGATCTGTTCAAGGGTGTGCTGGCGATTTTCCTGCTGGAGATGGGCCTGCTTGCCGCGGCACAGGTCGGCGTACTGCGTCAGTACGGCCCATTTTTGCTGGTGTTTGGCATCGCGATGCCATTATTTTCCGCCGTTATCGGTACCGGCCTGGCGTGGATGCTGGGGCTATCGGTCGGCGGTGCCGCCATGTTGGCCACGCTGGCGGCAAGTGCGTCCTATATTGCAGTACCGGCGGCGATGCGTATTTCCGTGCCGGAGGCTAATCCAACCCTGTCGTTGACGGCATCATTAGGGGTAACCTTTCCCTTTAACGTGCTGGTGGGTATTCCGATCTATTATGCGTTCGCCGCAAAGGCGTATGCGTGGCTGGGGGGATGAGAGCAAATGACGCAGAGCAATGAACGCACGCGCAAACTGTTGACCATTATCACCGAGGCCGCTGTTGAAGCGTCTCTGGTGCGAGATATCGAACGGCTGGGCGCCCACGGTTACACCGTTACCGACGCCCGCGGCAAGGGCAGTCGCGGGGCGCGCAACGCCGGCTGGGAAACCAGCAGCAACATACACATCGAGGTGGTGTGTGACGCCAATACCGCGCAGGCAATTGCCGCGCACCTGCAGGCCCACTATTACGCCAACTACGCGATGATTATGTTTACCATGGACGTTGAAGTGTTACGCCCGGAAAAATTTTAATGAGCGCATGAAAAACCGTGATGTTGATGGAGATAAGGTGCGAGTCAGAAAGTGGCGCTGTCGCGCTTGTTTTCCAGGAAATAACAGGCGGCTATATTTATTAACGCCCTATAGATCAATGGCATATGAAAGTACGCGCAAATATAGCGCACGTTTAGCGTTGAGGTGATCTCGTGGACAAAAAAACTATACTGTATATTTTATCGAGTAATTACTCTGGATCGACACTGTTATCCCTGATGTTGGGAGCCCATAGTAGAGCGATCCAGATAGGCGAAGCCAAGGTGTTGCGTCGCGTGGATAGTTCGAGGCCGCCGTGCGTAATATGTGGTGTGGAAAACATTTGTGCCGTCAACGAGGGTATTACACCCGAAAACGTTGATCGTCTATACGATATCCAATTTGAGCGCTGGCCATCTGTCGAAGTAATAGTCGACAATTCAAAAAAACCCTATTGGGCCGAGCGATTTTTATCTCAGAGTGCCAAGTACAATTTGAAATTTATCCACCTTGTTCGCGACCCCAGATCCCTGGTGCGGCGCTGGGATATAAAGTTTAATACTTGGTCGAATGTGCTGGTGCAACGTTGGCGCGCGATCCGACATTCAAAAAATATCTATTTAAAAGATCCATTTTGTAGTAACACCACTTTGTATGCGTACAAATGGTTGCGCCAGAATCAAAATATTTCCGAATTTCTGGCGCGCTACAAGTTGGAGCACCGCGTGGTAAATTATTGTGATTTAGTTACTAATACCGAAGCCGAATTACGCCAATTGAATGACTATGTCGGCCTTGAATATGAAAAACAACAGGAAACCTACTGGGAAGTCAAACAGCATGGAGGTGGAAAGACTTCCGATATCTTGGCGCGTGGAGGCATTCATAAAGATTTGCGTTGGCAGGATTATTTGACGGAAAGAACAAAGTTAACCATTTCCGAGAACGGCATGATAAATAATTACCTGGCCGGACTGGGGCTGAGATTTTCTGAAGACGGTTTAGTCGGATTATCTGAGTCTGTACGAGATAAGAGTGTTGCCTGAAAAAATATGCATGAGAATATACTCTAAAATTTCGATCGATTAACGCAAAAGGGGAAACATGTTTCTGAAAAATTGCTGGTATTGTGCGGGCTGGGACTTTGAAGTTACACAGGGCAAGGATGCGATCGTCGCGCGCAAAATTGCGGGCAAGCGCGTGGTGTTGTATCGCAAACCGGGTGGCGAACTTGTCGCCATGGCTGACGAGTGCCCCCATCGCCAGGCTGCGCTATCCCTCGGGCGCAAGGAAGGCGACTCGTTGCGTTGCATGTACCATGGTATGAAATTCGATGCGAGTGGCAAGTGCACGGAAATTCCCGGTCAAGATCGTATTCCACCCCGTGCCTGTGTGCGCGTGTACCCCGTCGTCGAAAAAGACAACTGGATATGGGTGTGGATGGGCGACCCGGCGCAGGCTGATCAGACCTTGATCTGTAGCGCGGTCGGTCCGGGACATCCCGAATTCAATATCCGGCCGAGCCATATCCAGATCGCAGCGGATTATCGGCTGGAAATTGCGAACTTGGCAGACCTGTCCCATAGTTCTTTTACACACAGTGCGACTATCGCAATGGGATTGGCATAGGCACTTGCCAAACCCGAGCACAAAATCATTCCACGTGGCGTTAAGACCGATTACTGGGTGCGCAGTGTTCCATTACCGAAATTCGTACAGCACCTTTTCCCCGAGGGCTTTCTGTGCGATGCAAACTTCGATATTACTCAGACCGTACCCTGTAACTGGATTCTCCACTTTCGCGTATTCACGGCGGGTACGAATACGGAGGGTGAATCGAACGGCGAACTCGTGCTCGATTCCTGGAGCTGCCAGGCGATCACCCCGCGCGACGAACAAACGGTGGATTACTATTATTCATGGGGCGTCAGCAAGGCGACAGACCAACCGGGACTCAGCGACCTGCTCAAGGACGGCCTCGACGCTGCCTTCGCAGAAGATAAAGCCATGCTCGAGGCACAACAGGTCCGCATGCGCGAAAACCCAAATTTCTCGTCCATCGCGATTGCGGCTGATGCGGGCCCCGTTCGAATGCTGTCTGTACTCGACAAACTACTACAGCAAGAGGCTGTCGCGGAGAAAGAAGCTGCAGGGACCTGGTGCGAAAGGAGGTTGTCCGTGAGCGTCAGGTAGTCCTCACCTGATTACAGTAGTCAAAATCAAACGATTCCGGCTCGCATGATTTCACACTGGCCTCTCAAACTGCCGGTCTGATCTTTTTGCCCCTTGCGACAGGCGCGCTTTGGTTGCGTCGCCCGCAGCATAATTACGTCTTATTTAGCTGCCAGGGGCCACAAAAAACCCCGCTCCCTTGGGGTAGCGGCGTCAGTTATTGGTGGAGGCGGCGGGAGTCGAACCCGCGTCCGTCAGCCCTCTGCCTTTGGCTCTACATGTTTAGTTGGTCTATTGTATTTAACTTTTCACAACCCGACCAACAGGGCGCGTGAAATAGCGATTCCGGTGAGGTTTTAACGAGTCCGCCCCGGACGAGCTTCATCGCGATCTTGTGAAGTATGACACCTGAGTGTTTCGCCGCTACCCGAGGGTAGTTGAAACCTGGACGCACAAGCACGGCTCCAGTCAGATGGCGCTCTACTGTTTCTTAGGCAGCGAGTGCGTAGTTGTCGTCGTTGGCAACTATTGGTTTGCGACTTTGGATTTACGAGATTGGTCGCCATCTCGACATGCACCTCAGGTTTTGTAACCGGCGTCGAATCCAGTGCGCCCCCTGATAGCTGCTTTAGAATAGTATTGGGTCTAAATCAGCGTTTGCAAGTATAGCACCGCTGATCCCTGGATGCCGTCAGAGATTTTTACGCAAATACCGGCCGTGTCGAACAAAGCCAAGGTCGATGTAAAACGACAGGTTCTCTGGTGCATCGTCCACCGCTGTTGCCTCTATAGCACGACACTGGTGACGATCGGCGTAGTCGGCCACGGACTGGAGTAATTTTTCGCCCACATGGTGGCGACGAAAATCAGGGTGGACGGCGAGCACGGGCAGGCGCGCCAATACGTCCTCGGCGGACGATCGGGCGATTTCGACCACCGCGCCACCAATGATGGTGTCATTCACAATTGCGACGAAGGCGGTTTCCACTTCCCCACTCAACATTTTGCGTATTTGTGCGAGGATGACGTCCGCGGTGAACGGGTAGCCAAGTTCCGTCAGCAGCGCCGCTACGCTACTGGCATCTTCCTCCCTGGTGGGGCGAACATGGATTGGGCGGTCGTCGATCATGCACTTCCTCGTTAGCGATTGCTGCGGCGCAGTAACTGTTGTTTTTGTCGTTGCCAATCGCGATTTTTTTCGGTATCTCGCTTGTCGTGTTCTGCCTTGCCGCGGGCCAAGGCAATTTCACATTTGATCCGGTGGTGCTTCCAGTATAGTGCGGTGGCTACACAAGTGTAGCCCTTTTGCTGTACGGCGCCAGCAATTTTGTTCAGCTCGCGGCGATTGAGTAACAGTTTGCGGGTGCGGGTGGGGTCGGTAACAAAATGGGTGGAAGCGCTCATCAGGGGGCTGATATGGGCGCCAATTAGCCAGGCTTCATCATCTTTCAACAGCACATAGCTGTCGGTCAACTGCGCTTTCCCCGCGCGCAGGCTTTTGACTTCCCATCCGAGCAGCGCCATGCCCGCCTCGAATTTTTCCTCGAAGAAGTAATCATGGCGCGCCCGTTTGTTGAGGGCGATGGTGGCGCTGCCGGCCTTTTTTTCAGGTTTTTTACTCATTGCGGGATTATACGGGCTGGTGCCGACAGTGCCTACGGCTGTGAGCTGCTCAGGTTATGCGCGGCGCGGATAGGGGGTACAATTTGCGAAACTACCGAGGGGATGTTGATGGAGGAGTCGCGCGCAGGGGTACACGGAACCTGGGCCAGCCGCTGGACCTTTATTCTTGCGGCGGCCGGATCCGCCGTGGGGCTGGGCAATATCTGGAAGTTTCCCTATATCACGGGTGAGAACGGCGGCGGAGCGTTTGTGCTGGTGTATCTGGTGTGTATTCTGGCGCTGGGTATTCCGGTGATGATGGCGGAGGTGTTGCTCGGACGTCGCGGTCGGCAAAGCCCTGTCAACGCGATGCGCGATCTGACCCGGCAAGCCGGATTACACGGCGGGTGGAACAGTATTGGCTGGATGGGCGTGGTAGCCGGGCTGTTGATTCTGTCCTACTACTCGGTGATTGCGGGGTGGGCGCTGGCCTATATTCCAATTGTGGCCGGCGGTCAGCTTCAGGGTGCGGGTGGTGCCGAGGCCAAGGCGCTATTCGATGCCCTGCTGGTTGATGCCGACACACTTATATTCTGGCATTCGGTGTTTATGGCGCTGACTGTGGCGGTGGTGATTGGTGGTGTCACGCGGGGGCTGGGCGTGGCAGTGCGCATCCTGATGCCGCTTCTATTTCTGCTGTTGGTGGTGTTGCTGGTGTTTGCCTATCGCGAAGGCGATTTCGCGCGCGGCTTCGCGTTTCTGTTTGACTTCAATACCTCTGCCCTGACCATGCGCGGTGTGCTGGAAGCGCTGGGCCATTCTTTTTTTACCCTGAGTCTCGGCATGGGCTCCATTATGGCCTACGGGGCCTATATGCCGCGGCATGCGAGCATTGGCAAGACGATACTGATGGTTGGCGCCCTCGACACCCTGGTGGCGCTGATGGCGGGTATGGCTATTTTCCCGATAGTGTTTGCACACCCGGCGATTAACGTGGCGGCGGGGCCGGAGTTGCTGTTTATCAGCCTGCCGGTGGCATTTGGCAATATGCCCGGTGGGTTGTTGGTGGGTTTTATTTTCTTCGCTCTGGTGACGATTGCCGCCTGGAGTTCGGCGATTTCGCTTATCGAGCCCGGTGTCGCATGGCTGATTGAAAGCAGGGGCTTCAACCGGCTGTCGGCGAATCTATTTTTGGCGGCTATCGCCTGGGTGCTGGGCCTTGGAACAGTATTGTCGTTCAATCATTGGGCGGATTATCAGGTGGCTGGCTTCACCTTTTTCGAGGCGCTGGATTTCCTTACGTCGCGCATTATGTTGCCACTCACAGGATTGTTTATAGCGATCTTTGTGGGCTGGTTTTTGACCCGTCAGTTGGCGGCGGAGGAGATGGGTGGTGAATCCAGCCTGGGGTTCAGGGTCTGGTGGTGGGTGCTGCGTTATGTCTGTCCCCCGGCGGTGGTGTCGGTGCTGGTTTTTGGTCTGTATGCAACCTTCGCGGGGGGCGGCTGAAATGGACTTTCGGTACGTCGGGCCGGGTCATTTATGCGGGCGCAATTTGTGAAAACCACCGACATTCGGCGCAGTGCGCTGGTGCTGTATTCGGATCGGCAGATGTATGATCTGGTTAACGACGTCGCATCCTATCCGCTGTATATGGACGGTTGCGAGCGCGCCGAGATAATCTCCTGGTCCGAGCACGAAATGGTGGCTAAAATGTGGTTAAAAAAGGCGGGCATCGGTACCAGTTTTACCACGCGCAATCGGCTGCGGCCGCCCCACAGCATTGAGCTAACCCTGGCAGAGGGGCCGTTCAGCGCGTTTCATGGGTTGTGGCAGTTTCAGGCATTGGACAGCAATGCCTGCAAGGTCAGTCTGGAGATGGAGTTTGCGCTGAATAGCTC
Source organism: Gammaproteobacteria bacterium (assembly GCA_038106145.1). Lineage (GTDB taxonomy): Bacteria > Pseudomonadota > Gammaproteobacteria > Pseudomonadales > Porticoccaceae > JBFJKD01. Next base: position 240,860 of record JAYODD010000001.1, read on the forward strand.
CGTGTTCGGTGCGGCGGTGGGTATGCTGTTTGCGAAGGTTGCGGACAACATGGTGTCGGCGTTAATCAAACGGGCGCAGACAGTCTACGGGGCGCATACCTGAAAGTGGGCGACGGACGAAGATGGGGCGGCAATGATTGAGGATGGTGCCGACGGCTCGATGGGTGACGAACCCTTCGGTGACAAGCTGGTGGTTGAAGTAGCCTGCGCGCTGCCCGAGCGGCAGAAAATCGTGAAATTGATCGTGCCACCGGGCACCACCGCGCGGCAGGCGGTGCAGCTATCGAATATCGCGGCGGCTTTTCCGGAAGTAGATGTGGACAGCGCGCCCCTGGGAATATTTGGTCAGGTACTGGGCAGCAAGGGTTTGCCGAGTGCGGAGCAGTATGAATTGCAGCCCCTGGACAGGGTGGAAATTTACCGCCCGCTAAAAATTGACCCCAAGGAAGTACGCAAACAGCGCGCGGCGCGCGCGCGGCAACAGCGCGGCGGCTAGCGCAGGTGCCGGCAGTGCGACTGGGCTGGCTTGGCGTGGATGATGCGAACCGGGTGGAGATACGGTAAATCAGGCGGACCGTGTTGCGGCTGACCGTTGGACGAAACTGATGTTAGTCCGGAACCGGGACGGCGATCGGGCCGCTCTCCAGCAGGTCGTCGCCCAACAGGGTTTCATCCTCAAGTTCCCGCGATGAGGTGTCGGCGGCGAGGGCGCCTTGTGAGGGTGCGTAATTACCACTGAAGTGGCTGAGTTTTTCGTTGGTGAAGTACACGGATACACGTTCGCGCAGTTCTTTGCCGGAAGGCATTTTAAGGCTGAACAGGTAATCCCAGCGATCCTGGTTAAAGGTGTCTGCTATCAAGGGCGTGCCAAGCACGTATCTGACCTGCGAGCGGGTCATGCCGGGACGCAACTGGTCTATCATTTCCTGTGTGATGATGTTGCCCTGCTGAATAGGTATCTTGTGTACCCCGGGGAACTGGAAATAGGAACAACCGACCAGCGATATAGCCAGTACAGCCAAAACAAGAAGGCGGGAGATTGGCGACATCATGGGGTTCCAGTGTTTGATTCGAACAGGGATAATACCCAATCCACAAATGAGTGAGAAGGGGCGGAGGGAAAATGGCGACCGAAAATGAGGAATTAAAGAACGCCGGCCTCAAGGTCACTCATCCGCGGGTCAAGATTTTACAGGTATTGGAACACGCCGCCGAACCGCATATGAGCGCCGAGGACGTTTACAAAAAACTCCTGAGCTCAGGCGAAGATGTGGGTATTGCCACGGTGTACCGAGTATTGACGCAGTTTGAAACCGCAGGGCTGGTGGTGCGCCACAGTTTTGACAACGGCCCCGCGGTCTATGAAATGGATCGCGGTGAACACCACGATCACATGGTGTGTACGCAAACCGGCCGGGTTATCGAATTTCACAACGACGAAATTGAGAGCATTCAGACCCGTCTTGCGGCGGAGCAGGGCTATGACATTGTCGGCCATAGCCTGGTGCTCTATGTGCGTCCCAAGCGTAAACCCTGACGCTAAAACCGCAGTAATCAGGTGCTGGCGACAGCGCTGCGTATTGCGCGCATATTGTATTTGACGAGTCCGCAGCCGCGGTTCAACGCAGGAGAAGTGAGTGGAAGATATCAGTTTACAGTCAAAAATAGACGTTTTGACCGAAGAGCAGGTGATGATTCAGGACAGTGCGGTGGCGTTTATTTCCCGCGATCAGGAATTAAAAACAGTGCGCGCCAATCGTTTCAAGCAGCCCGGGTACGATGGCGCTACCTGGCAGGAAATGGCGGATTCCGGTTGGCTGGGGTTTTTATTGCCCGAGGCGTACGACGGCATGGGCCTCACATTTTCTGATCTTGCGGTGCTGTTGATTCAGCTGGGCAAAGGTCTGGTGCCGGCGCCGTATGTCGCCACCGTGGTGGTTGCCGCTGGCGCTGTGGCGGCGGGGGATAACGAGGATTACAAACGGGCCAGGTTGCCCGAGCTGGTCAGCGGCAAGTGGAAGCCGGCGCTGGCGTGGCAGGAAGAGCGCGCCAGCATGGCCGTGGCTGCCAGCAGCGTGGTCTGTGAAGGCGGGAAATTGCGGGGCAGCAAAGTTTTCGTACCCGACGCCGGCGGCGCCGATGAATTTATTGTTTCGGCAAAGACCGTGGAAGGCACCGTCCTGTATGCAGTGGCGAAGGATGCACCCGGTCTAACCATTAACTACGAGCAACGGGTCGACGGTGGGTTTTATGGACATTTGACCTTTGACGATACCCCAGTCGGTGAGCAGGTGGCAACGGCTGCGGTGGCAGAACACATACTGGAGCGAGTACTCGATCAGGGACGCGTAGCGGCCAGCGCGGAGTTGCTGGGGGTGATGACGCGCGCGCTGGAAATCAGTGTTGATTATATTTCCCAACGGGTGCAATTCGACAAACCCATCGGCAGTTTTCAGGTGTTGCAGCACCGCGCGGTGGATCTGTTTGTGCTCACCGAAATTTCCCGTTCCGTGCTGTTACAAACGGCGGCCCTTTACGATTCGGATGCGGACGATAAAGCGCGCGCGGTGGCAGCCAGTCAGGTTAAGGCGCGCTGTTCGGATGCTGCCCTTACCGTTGGTAAGGACGCTATTCAGTTCCATGGCGGCATCGGTTATACCGACGAATGTAATATCGGTTTATACCTGAAAAAGGCCATGTACCTTTCGTCCTGGCTCGGCAATGCCACCAGTCACCGTAAACGCTACGCGGAATTGGTGCTTTAAGCGCCACACAGTTTGAGGTTTATTCATCACATGACAGATTACAACAGCATGAGCGACAACGATTTTCGCACCATGGTGCGCGAGTGGTTGACGGAAAATTATCCCGACGAATTACGTTTTCTGCCACACCGCATGCACTGGAATGAGTGCGGTGACTGGTACATGACCCTGGCAAAAAAGGGTTGGTTGGCCCCGGGCTGGCCGGTCGAGTACGGTGGCATGGGACTGGATGCCAATAAATTACTGATTATGCTGGACGAGATCGAATCCCACGGCGTGGGTCGTACCCCGGATCAGGGCATGACCATGGTGGGTCCGCTATTGATTCAACATGGCACCGCAGAACAAAAGGCCTATTACCTGCCGAAAATCCTCTGCGGCGAACATATCTGGTGTCAGGGTTATTCCGAGCCCGGCGCCGGTTCTGACTTGGCCAATTTGCGTACCAGTGCGGTGCGCGACGGCGACCACTATGTGGTCAACGGCCACAAAATATGGACGACCCTGGCGATGGACGCCAATATGATTTTTATGTTGGTGCGCACCCGCAAGGACGGCAAAAAACAGGAGGGCATTACCTTTTTGCTGGTGCCGATGGACACTCCGGGTATCACTGTGCGCCCGATCGATAATCTCGGTTTGCACGACGAATTTGCCGAAGTGTTTTTCGACGATGTGCGGGTGCCGGTGGAAAACGTCGTCGGTGGCGAAAATAACGGCTGGACCATTGCCAAAGCACTGCTTGGCCACGAGCGCATATTTATCGGCAGCCCCAAAATGGCCTCCCTGGCAATGGTGCGCCTGAAAGCGCTGGCCGAAGCGTCGGACATGTTTGCAGACGCGGTATTCACGGACCGCTACGCGCAGCTGCGCCTGGATATCGAAGATCTCGGCGCTGCTTACAAGCGCTTCGTCAATGTGCTCAAACGGGGTGGCCAGATTGGCCCCGAAGTCTCCATGCTGAAAATATGGAATACGGAAACCCAGCAGCGGGTGGCTGACTTGATGCTCGACGCGGGTGGTGAATACGCCGGCGTGGAGGACGGTATGCAGACCGCTACGGCGCGAGTGAGTGCTGCCGGTGAATTTATCGGTTCCCGCCCCACCACAATTTACGGCGGCAGTAACCAGATTCAGCGCAATATTCTGGCGAAGGCAGTTCTGCGTCTGCCGGCTTAAATTGGTGAGAGATGAGCAGGCCAGGTGAACGGACCCTTGGGAAACAATATGAACGACGAGCAATTTCGCCTGGAAGTCAGGGAGTGGCTGGAGGCCAATTTCCCACGGGAATGGCGCTTTCCGTCCCGCCGTATCGGGTTTGTGCAGGGGATGCCCTGGCATCAGAAGCTTAACGAAAAAGGCTGGGTGGCGCCGGGTTGGCCAAAAGCCTATGGCGGTATGGGTTTGAGTGCCTACCAGCAGGTGATTTTCCAGGAGGAACTCGACCGCATCGGCGCGTTTATGCTGCCGAATTTCGGTGTGACCATGCTCGGCCCCCTGCTATTGCGTTACGGCACCGAGGAACAGAAAGCGCGCTACCTGCCGAAAATCCTGTCGGGGGAGGAGCTCTGGTGCCAGGGTTACTCCGAACCCGGTGCTGGTTCCGATCTGGCCAGTTTAAGAATGTCCGCCGAAGTGGACGGCGATGAGTATGTGATCAACGGGCAAAAAATCTGGACCACTATGGCCCAGCAGGCCAACATGATTTTTCTCCTGGTGCGCACCGATAAGAAAGCCAAAAAGCAGGAAGGCATCAGTTTTCTGCTGGTACCGATGGATAGTCCCGGCATCACCGTGCGGGAAATTGACAATATCGGCGGCTATTCGGAATTTTGCGAAGTCTTTTTCGACGCAGTGCGGGTGCCGCGCACCAATATAGTCGGTGAGGTCAATCAGGGCTGGACCATGGCCAAGGCCTTGTTGGGTGCGGAACGTATTTTGCTCGGCAGTCCGAAGCTGGCCAAATATCCGTTACAGAGGCTGCAAGCTATGGCGCGGGAACTTGGCCTGTTTGACGATCCGGTATTCAGCGACCGATTTGCCGGGTTGTATATGGAGGTAGAAGACCTGACCGCTGCTTACGTACGCTTTCTCGAAGTACTGCGCCGTGGCGATCAACTCGGTCCGGAGGTATCTATTCTGAAGCTTGCGGTCACCGAAATATTTCAGCGAGTGGCGGACCTGGTGCTCGATGCGGCGGGTGAGTACGGCGCCACCGAAGCGATACTGAGCCTGTCGGATGGCTCCGGGTTTAAACCGGTCAATCCCTATTACACAGCCCGACCGGCAACTATTTACGGCGGTTCCAGCGAAATCCAGAAAAATATTCTGGCCAAGGCCGTACTGCGCCTGCCCTAGTGCCACGCGGGTGGGTGGATGTTCTTTGCAGCTCAAGGCGCGGTTTCATTCAGATCAGAAAAGTGTCGGTTGCTGGATAATGCCCGTTACTACATCAGTCAGCGAAGTGCACAGAACATAGACGGCTGTGATCGCTACCCCCACCGCTAACCCCAGAACAAATTGAGTATCCGCTTCCTGTTGGTCTGGGGGGCACGGGTAATGACCGCGTGGGTTTATCTCCCTGTTCGGGTTCAACTTCCGGCATTTATCATGAATTTCGCTAAACATAAATTTTTCTCCAGTAGGTAATATATGAAATATATTCAATTTAATGGGTTGTTCCAATTACCGATATAGCAATTGCTAATTTAGAAGCAAAAAGGGTGTGTGTAAATTATCGACAGTTGCAAATTTTATGTGCAAAAATGCACAAATGAACGATTGGGATGATTTGCGGTTTTTTCTGGCGGTTGCCCGGGAGGGTAGTATCTCAGCGGCAGCGGCGCACCTCGGGGTCAACCATTCCACGGTGTCACGGCGTATCAATGCCTTCGAAAATTTGCACGGTGTGCGCCTGTTCGAACGTCTGCAT
>JAYODD010000043.1:0-3834 GCA_038106145.1 Gammaproteobacteria bacterium
GGACAGCACGATTACCGCGTCCGGTTTTTCCTCAGAGCGAATCTGGTCGACCAACTCCTGCATTTCCTGGTCGCGCACGCCAAACGTCCAGTCCGGAATAAAACGGGAAGGATTAGCCACCGGGGTATAGGGAAAGGCCTGGCCGATGACAGCGACGCGAAATCCACCCAGCTCTTTTACGGTGTAGGGTTTGAAGGCGTGACCGCTGTCTTCATCGTAGGCATCGGCACCTTCGAACAGGGCATCTTCTTTAACCCGAATATTTTGCGCGATGAATTCTCCGTTGAATTTTGCCAGGTTAGTCATCACCTCGGAATCCTGATAGGTGAATTCCCAGTGCCCGGTCATAATATCCACGCCCAGTAGATTACAGGCTTCCACCATATCCTGGCCGCGGGTCCAATAGGCTGTACCGGACCCCTGCCAGGTGTCACCACCATCGAGCAACAGGGTTTTGTCGCGGCCAAAATCGGCGCGCAGGCGCTCTATTAATGTCTTTAGATAGGCAAATCCACCTACTTTTCCGTAAAGCTCAGCGGCCTGAACAAAGTCGATAGAGGTATATGCGTGCGCCAGGGGACCACCGGCGGGAATCGAAAAATAGTTGAGGAAATCCTCGGCCACCAGATGTGGGGGGCGGGCAAACGCATCCTTGAAACCGAGATTGACGCTCGGTTCGCGAAAATAGATGGGATTCAACTGTGCATGGGTGTCGGTAAAGTGCAGCAGGCGTACATCACCGCTGTTCGCCATATCATACAAATTGGCGCCGGGGTTGCTTTCGGGCTTTTTACAGCCGGGCAGCAATCCGGCAATTCCGGCGCAGGCCAGTAACCGGGTAAATTCTCTACGACTTATTTGCATAACCGTCCAATAAATTATTCAGCAACGACATGTATTCAGCTTTAGCGGAGAATCTGGAAGCGCCGACAGGTTACTTGGGTTTCATATCCTGCCAACGTGCCTGCGCATTTTCGGACTGAGCAACAGAGTTTTGCGCCTGCTTAAGCGCCCTCTCGGCAAGGTTTGCCGCTTCTTCGACACGTTTTTCTCCCAGCGCTTTCTCCGCCTGAGTAATTAAGTCCTCGGTCGTGGTCCAGGCAAAACCGGCAGCCTCGGCTGCCGCCAGAGTTGTAGTGGCCTGGCGAATAGTTTCGCGTACATCTTGGTCGGTGGCTGCGGTCGCAGTTCCCACCAGGGCACTGGACAGGTAAATGCTGAGTGTCAGTAGTAATTTCATCACGTTGTAGACCCTTTATTTACGCGCTGATGGACCGTTCACGGCGAGGCCGTTGCCCATGATCGTCTGAAAATATTCGAGATTGCGATACTGCTCACTCTGCAATGCAAACGGCTTCGCGCGAATATCTCGCATACAACCCGCGTAGCGGTAATGTAGAGACCCCATGCCCTCCCATTTGGAGCGATACACGGGAAAACCTGTGGCTTGACCCAGTGCGGGACCCGGAATATCGGCCCGCAATTTTTGTCCGGAAGCGCGCATATGACAATCTGCACAGGCCAGGTTTAATTGACCATGTTTCGAATAGAATAATTTTTGACCTTTGAGATAGGCCTTATAAGCATTATTGCTGGGGACTTCTATTGCGAACAGTTTATCCCGGGAAGTAAATGCCATGTAGGCTGAAATATCCACCAGATCACCGGACTGGTAGCCCAACTCTGACTCCCCGTTCGCCGTGCGGCAACGGTTAATCGCCAACTCAAGGGTGATGACCTCATCAGTGCGGGTATCAAACTGCGGATAGTTCTGGCGTATACCGATGCCGCCATTAGGGAAACATTCGCCGTAGGTTTTGCCGTTGGCAAAGGGGGTTTCAAACAGCTCTTTACCCCGGTCGATGTTGAGTTCGTAGGGGGGGAATTCTTCGATTTCAAGCCATTGTTCACGGGAATCAGGATCAATGGCATATACACCATTGCCGTAGTCGGCAAACTCTACCCCCGCAAAACGTTTAGCGAAATATTCCCTGAATTTTTCGGTATCGGTTTGCACAGACTGCTGGAAGTTTTCTTTGGCGCCACAGCCCACAAGAACACCCGATAAAGCAGCCAATACCATAACGGACTGTAATATTTTTTTCATCTCTAGTTCCTTTCCGACAGCCTTGATGTTCCGCTTATGCCGCGCTTACCTGATAACACTTTCGCCGACTTCTGTTTCACCCTTATTGTCAATCCAGGTCACCGTAATTTTTTCTCCCGCGACACCACCCTTAAACGCAAACGCCAGGTAGGGATCCTTTGATACGGCGGGTCCCAGTTGCGCGTGAAACACAGTAGCGTCTTTGTGCACCACTGTCACCTCGGTTATGTAGTGCCCCGGAATCAATTTGCCGTCCGCATCCTTGCGCCGGCCAGTTTCCATAATGTGGCCAATCAGCATTTTTACCTTGACCACATCGCCTTTTGCACTCGCTTTAATTTTCATGCCCGAATACTCCAATATTTTGCATTTCGCAGATCTGGCTCAACCGCCACAGCCGCCTATGGTTACTTTTACTTCCTGCTGGACGCGAAATAATTTGCCATCCGCTTCCACCAGCGCCACCAGGTTCGAGGTTTCGCCCATACGCAGGCGTACCGATATATCCGCGACACTCTGCGCGGTCAGGTCGAAGGAAGCTGCAAGTGGTGATGGATTTTTTTCCACAAACAGGCTGATACTTTTCACATTTGGCAGATTGGTGCTTACCGACACAGGTACCACGGCGCCATTTTCGGCGATGGCTGGCGCCTTGAGTTTTACCGCACCACTGTCTTCGACGGAAAGTCCGGGATATCTGGCTGCGATCGCTGCCGCCAGGGCGTCCGCCGTGAACGCCGCCTCGTTCCAGGCGGCCAGCGCGAGTCTGGGCACGCTCGCCAGTGCAATCAATCCACCAGCGCCAGCACCCATGTATTTAAAAAAATTACGACGACTTAACTTCCTGGAATACTCTCCGTAAAAATTGGTTTATCAAATAAAAGCGATAGAAATCCTTGCTAGAGGGTATATAAATAGTCCACTACCCAGTCGATCTCCTCCTCGGTCAGAATTTCATGCCGACCAAACGGCGGCATCATGCTTCCGGGGTTGCGGATTTCCGCATCCCATATTTGTTCTCGCAACAGGGAGCGATCGGCGAACCGCAATTTCATCTGCATCAGGGGCGGTCCGACGGTGCCGGGCAGAGGGCCGTCACCCATAATGTGGCAGGCGAGACAATTACCTTTACCACGATCAAACGCCACCGCCTTGCCTTTCGCCACCGTATCCACAACCTCTTCACCTGCTGTGGCCAGTGATCCGCCCAGCAGTTGCATCGCGAAAACCACTATCATTATTAAAATTTTCATTCCAACTCCTTCCTACTGACTGCTTTCCAGCATAAATTCGACCGCTGCTTTCACATCCTCGTCGCTTAAATCGCTGCGCCCTCCTTTGGCCGGCATAAAGCCACTCTCACCCTGATAGCCTTGCAGCGCATTTTGATACAGTTTTTCCCTGCCCTGGGAAATACGCGATGCCCACTGTTCGGCGGACCCCAGTAGCGGTGCGCCGCCCACCCCGGAGTCGTGACACACCTGACAGGCGGTGGCATAGATTGACTGGCCCCGCTGGGCGATTTCCGACAATGCGTTGCTCTCCGATTGCGCGGGGGGAGTCTCGGCAAACGCCAGGCCGAGGTTACCGTCCGCTTTGAAGTGGTCGGTGGGGGTAATGCCGGAAATGACTTCAGCAATAACTCTTGTTTCCGGGTCGGCACAATTTTGCATACAGCGACGATTCTGCGTATCGGGACGATCATCTACATAGAAGCCGTCTTTGTT
>JAYODD010000011.1:0-25260 GCA_038106145.1 Gammaproteobacteria bacterium
AAGTGAAAATAGGAGTTTTTTTTCGTTTATTTTGCAAGAAAATGGTTATAAATCACTATTTACTATAGACAATTGTTTAAATTTAAATAAAATTCGGCCTGATCCACCCATAAAATTTTAGTTTTTGGATCAAGGTGTTCCTCACTAATAAAGGAGAACGGCAATGGCGCGAACTGCAAAGAAAACGACCGTCGCAAAAACGGCTCCCCAAAAAGCTGCGAAAAAAACTGTCCGCAAGAAAGCGAAAGCGGCTCCAAAAGATAAGGCGCAAGCCGCTTTGAAAGCGATAGAGAAGAAGGTGGCTGCCCAGGCCAAAAAAGTTGCTGCGGCAAAACTCAAGCTAACCCAGGCGCAATCCCGCGCCGCAGCCAAGAGCACCAAAGCCTCCAAGGCGGCGGTGAAGAAGGCTAAAACCGCGGCCACCAGTGCCAACAAAGCGATGACTCAGTTGCGAGCTAAAGTGCGTACCGCGAAGGCGGATGCACGGGCGGCAGCAGCGTTGAATCGGGTAAAAGTGGCTGAAGCCAAAGCCAAAGCCAAGTTGGAAAAATCCAGCAAAGCGATGGCGAAGAAGGCGCAGTCAGACTTGAAGGCGGCACTCAAGAAGTTTGAAGCCCGTTGGAAGAAAAAGCGCGCAGCGGCCGATGCCAAAAAGCTTAAAGCTAGCGAACGCAAGGCTGCCTCCCGTTTGAAAGCGGCCCAGAAGAAGGCTGCGAGTAAGGCTAAGGCTGCTGTTGCCAAGGCAGCAAAAAAGGCCGCACCGAAAAAAACGACCAAAGCTCGTAAAGCCAAGGCAGCTGTTGCTAAACCCGCAGTCAAGGCAGCAAAAAAAGCTGCCGCTAAACGCGGTCGCCCCGCCAAGGCCAAAACCGCGGCGAAAAAGCCAGCTGCCCGGCGTGGTGCTCGCAAGAAACAGTAATCTTTGGGTTGAGCCATCTGTGCCCAAAGCTTTCTTCGTAGCAATGCGCAAATAGGTTAAAATCCCCTGCCTTACAGCAGGGGATTTTTTTATGCCTGAAGTTTGGGCGGCGCCGTGACGCGTATTCTGGCTCTCGATACATCGGTACAAACCTGTTCCGTTGCGTTACATGACAACGGATCCGTGCTCGCCCGCAGCCAGCAACTGGCGAAAGGGCATAGTCGACTGATTTTACCCATGATAGACGAACTGCTGGCGGAGGCAGGGTTGTCCCTTGGCCAACTGGATGCCCTGGCGCTTACCATTGGGCCAGGCTCGTTTACTGGCCTGCGCATCGGTATCAGCGTGGTGCAGGGTCTCGCTTTCGGCGCGGATATTCCGGTGGTGCCACTATCAACTCTACGGACCCTGGCTGCGGGCGCCATCAGGCGTTACGGAGTGCAACCACAGGGCACAATTTTACCGGCTTTCGACGCGCGCATGGGGGAAATCTACTGGGGGCTGTATCAGAATATCGACGGCAAACCCGTTGTCTGTCATGAGGATGCAGTCAATGCTCCAGAGGCGGTTGGCCGCCCCCAGAACGGTGTCTCCGATGGTGTGGTTTCCCTTGGCGTGGGCGATGGTTGGCGCTACGCTTCGGCCTTTCCGGTTAAGGCGCTGACCACGGACATAGAATGTCAACCCGCGGCACAGGATCTGGTAATACTTGCGCTGGATGCCTATGCCGAGGGTGCAGCAAAATCGGTGGAACAGCTCGCACCAGTGTATTTGCGGGATACCGTTAGCTGGCAAAAGCGCACCTATTTGCGGCCCCAGGGCTGAGGGAGTGTCGTGATGGAGTGGCTACAACTCGCGGCGCTGGCAATCATGCAGGGACTCACCGAATTCTTACCCATCTCCAGTTCCGCACACCTGATTTTACCGTCCGAGCTATTAGGTTGGCCCGACCAGGGATTGGCGTTTGATGTGGCGGTCCACGTGGGGTCACTGACCGCAGTTATCCTGTATTTTCGCCGTGATTTGCGGGACCTGGTTGGCGCCTGGCTGCGGCAGGTGGGTGGTGGTGCCGCGACCGCAGAGAGTCGCCTGGCCTGGTTCCTGGCGGCGGCAACGGTGCCGGTTGGATTGGTGGGTCTGTTGTTCGACGGGTTTATTGAAACCCACTTGCGCTCTGTAGCGGTGATAGCCGGCACTACGATTATATTCGGCATTTTGCTCGGCTGGGCGGACAAAAAAGGTGGCCGCACCGGCACTATGGCGTCGCTTACCCTTGGCGCCGCGCTGCTGGTGGGGTTGGCTCAGGCGTTAGCATTAATTCCCGGCACATCCCGTTCCGGCATTACCATGACGGCGGGTTTGGCTCTCGGTCTCGACCGCCAGAGCGCAGCGCGATTTTCCTTCCTGCTGGCGATTCCGGTCATTATTCTCAGCGGTGGATATAAAGCGCTGCAGTTGACCGCGGACCACGCCGCGCCCTGGGGCGACCTGTTTCTCGGTGCTGTGCTGTCGGCGCTTACCGCCTGGTGCTGTATTCGATTTTTTTTGGCAATCATTGATCGCATCGGCATGATGCCTTTTGTCTGGTATCGTCTGCTGTTGGGAACGTTTCTCCTGGTATTTTTAGCCAATGGTGGGTAGCAGATGGTCATAACGGATGTCGCGTTTCTGGGCCTTGGGGTCATGGGGTATCCGATGGCGGGCCATTTGCGCAGAGCGGGCCTGAACGTGACGGTTTACAACCGCACGGCCAGTAAAGCAGCCCAGTGGAGCAAAACCTACGCCGGAAAAAGCGGCGCGACGCCAGCGCTGGCCGTGCAGGGGGCGCAGGTGGTTTTCGCCTGCGTTGGTCGCGACGATGACGTGCGCGAAATTACCCTGGGCCCTCAGGGCGCTTTTGCGGCAATGGAAAAGGACGCCGTATTTATCGACCACACCACCACATCAGCAGCACTGGCCCGGGAACTGTCGGTACAGGCGCGCGCGGCCCAGCTCCACTTTATCGACGCGCCAGTATCCGGAGGCGAACAGGGTGCTGTTAAGGGGGCGCTCACGGTCATGTGCGGTGGCGACCCCGCCATTTTTAATCGCGTGCAGGCGGTGGTGGCGCACTTTGCCAAAGCGGTGACATTATTGGGGCCGGTGGGCAGCGGCCAGTTATGCAAGATGGTGAATCAGATCTGTATCGGCGGGCTGGTGCAGGCACTGGCGGAAGGCTTACATTTTGCACGGCAGGCGGGGCTCGACGCACAGCAGGTGATCGACGTGATTTCCCAGGGCGCGGCGCAGTCATGGCAAATGGACAACCGCCACAAAACCATGTTGGCCGGACAGTACGATCATGGATTTGCCGTGGACTGGATGCGCAAGGATCTGGGGATTGTTCTCGACGAAGCCCGTCGCAACGGCGCGCAGATACCGGTGACCGCCCTTGTGGATCAATTTTACGCGGATATTCAGGCGAGCGGTGGCGGTCGCTGGGACACCTCGAGTTTGCTCACGCGCTTACAGCAAGCTTCTCCGACAAATGAAAAGTAAGGTTTGACCGAGGTAATTATGGAGCAGGCGGAATTTAATCGCGGTTTGCTGGCGTTTATCAGTGCGTCCCCGACGCCCTTTCACGCCGTCGCCAATGCCGCCGAGCTGTTGCGCGCGGCGGGTTTTCACCAGGTCGATAACGGCTGTGCTGAATTGCTAGAAGCGGGTCAGCGTTACTTCACCACCCACAATGGTTCCTCCATTGTCGCCTGGGTAATGGGCAGAACCGCACCGGCGCAATCCGGTATACGTATGGTGGGCGCGCACACAGACAGTCCCTGTTTGATGATCAAGCCGCAACCGGAACTGACTACCGCCGGTTATTTCCAGGTGGGCATAGAGGTTTATGGGGGTGTGCTGCTCAACCCTTGGTTCGACCGCGACCTGTCTATCGCAGGACGCGTGGTGTATCGGGATGTGGGTAGCGGACAACTGCACCAGCGGTTGATCGACTTCAAAAAACCGGTGGCAGTGATTCCCAGTCTGGCCATTCATCTCGATCGCGACGCCAACACCGCGAGGACCGTCAACCCGCAACTCAATTTACCACCGCTCCTGTTTCCGCTGCTCGAAGGGCGCTACAAAACCTTCCGGGAATTGCTGGTTGGCGAACATTTTTCCGATATCGGCGTTAAAGGCGTGGAAGTTATCGACTACGAACTCAGTCTGTACGACACCCAGCCACCGGCTCTGGTGGGTTTGCACGACGACTTTATCGCGTCCGCGCGGCTCGACAACCTGCTCAGTTGTTACACCGGCTTGCGGGCCATATTAAACGCTGACGACAGTGTCACCAGTTTGTTGGTATGTAGCGATCACGAGGAAGTTGGCAGTGGTACCGCCAGTGGTGCGCGGGGGCCGTTACTGCAATCGGTGCTGAACGGCATGATATCCGAGCCGTCGCAGCGCGCCACCGCGATTGCCCGTTCGCTGATGATCTCCGCCGACAATGCCCACGGGGTACACCCCAATTACATCGACAAGCACGATGTAAACCACGGCCCCATTCTCAATCGCGGTCCGGTGATCAAGGTCAACAGCAGCCAGCGCTATGCCACCAACAGCCTTACCTCGTCGTTGTTTCGGCAGTGGTGCGCGCAGGAGAACGTTCCCGTGCAATCCTTTGTCACCCGCGCCGATATGGGGTGCGGCAGCACCATCGGCCCGATCACCGCCGCTGAAATTGGCGTGCCAACCCTCGACGTCGGCGTGCCGACTTTTGCCATGCACTCCATCCGCGAACTGGCGGGCTCGGACGATGGCTTTGGTCTGTTCAAAGTGCTGCGCGCGTTTTATCGCCATCGCGGGGCACTCACCATTCCGGCCTGATCGCATCGCGGTGGTATCGAACGGGTCGAAAATCCCGGCCTGGTGAACCCCGTTATTGGGCGCCCAGCCCTCCGTCCACCACGAATTCCGCGCCGGTAACAAAAGCGGCTTCGTCCGAACACAAAAACAGCGACATCGAGGCAATATCGATCGGTCGGCCAATCCTGCCCATGGGAGTGTGTTCGATCAACCCCGCGAGCTGTTCGTCTGGCAATGACGCCAACAGCAGCGGAGTTTTAATAATGCCGGGGTGAACCGAATTAACCCGCACACCTTGGCGTGCGTATTCCAGTGCGGCGGATTTACTCAGTAAGCGTACAGCCCCCTTGGCCCCGTGATAGGCAATCATCGCCGGAGAGCCGACAATGCCATACAGGGAGGAGATATTCACGATGGCGCCGTTGCCAGATTTGCGCAGTTCAGGCATCACATATTTCATGCCCAGCCACACACCGGTTTGGCAAATGGCAACGACGCGATTGAATGTTTCGAGTGTTTCACCCTCGACGCCTTCCATGCTGGCGACTCCGGCATTGTTCACCAGGGTGGTGATAGCGCCGTAGTATTTAACGGTGGTTTGCACCAGCGCCGCCCATTCGGTCTCGCTGGTGACATCGTGGCGCACAAATATCGCATCGCCACCTTGCGCGTGAATGGCCGGGACCACCTGCGCACCGAGCTCCTTCTGAATATCGCTGATGACGACTTTTGCACCCTGTTGCGCAAATAAATGAGCGTGTGCCTCGCCAATCCCGCTGGCGCCACCGGTGATAATGGCTACTTTGTCTGCGAGTCTGTTCCCCATGCGATATATCCTCTTATAGTTTTAGTGAACTGGGTGGAGCTGGTAGGGTTGGCAGTAATTCTGTGAACTTTCGGGCAAAACAACAAGCGGGCGCAATCGAATATGCGGGCGTCTGAGTCTGACGTCTGGCAAAATAATTCGCACAGTCCCATAACAAGTCCATATAAGCGCGAAATCGCTACATAACTGAGTACGCGCGTCTTATTCCGAAAGCGGTTGCTGGCCTATTGAATTTTTCTTTGCAATCAGCGTATTGTGGCGCCAATAATTAAGCAGTCAGGGAATGATATGTCGCGCCAGCGCGTTTATGTCCAAATACGGTTACGTCATGCACACTAGCACGCGTTGCGGATAGCTTTCGGACGTGGCTCTCGATAATAGTTAGCGGTCAAATATGTTTAGTCATAACGACTTAATCTATCGCATCATTCCATATCGGCTACGGGCCGTAGATGCAGCAAATTCGGCCGCCCGGCTTCGATGCTCCTGGGATACGCCAAAGGCCATGAAGATTTACTTCGATGAAAGGCTCGAGATAACGGCCAACTCGAATGCATACACAAATCCTGTTCTGGAATCAGGCCTCATTCATTGTCGTGCACTATTGGACTTTCTTGGCCTGAAAGCAGACCCTGTAGATTCAACAAAACTCATCTGCCGAGATCCTAAAAAGAGCAAGAAAGACGATGGTAGGTATTGAGTACTTTTCCAATTCAAACGGTCCATTGCCACTGGTCACGCCACAAAAGGCAGTAACCCGGTATCAAGGGCCGCAGTCCGAAGCAGAAGCAGCACTTGCAGGCGTTCTGCATACGGCAAACAAAGGGCTCCGCATATCACCTCAGGTTTGGCTTTATCCGCAACTGACATTTCCCACCTTGAGATAGCGAGTCGTGGTGTTCGGGCGCTCGTTGTGAGCCACTTTTACATCCCGCTCGGGCTATTGCCCCCTCATCCTGGCGTTACGGAGGTCATTCCGTGACCACTAATACGGGCTCGGGAGGGAGGGGCAAAAAGCGGCACGTACCTGTCGCGCCCCTCCGGAAATTTACCCGCGATAGACGTCGGCCGGGGAGTGTATTATTTTGCGCGGGAGCCACAGGAGCGAGATGCTTTAGCGATACACTTCAGGCGTATGCTTTAAGCAACGGCGAGTTGCTAATTTAACTGACAACAACAAGGAAACTATCCAATGTCCAGTCGAGCCAGTAAACGAGCGGTGTTGGTCGAGCCCCATAAGCCCGTGGAAATTTGGGAACACGAGGTGCCGCCGCCCCAGGCGCGGGAGGTGGTGGTGCGGGTGCAGATGAGTGGCGTGTGTGGCACCGACGTACATTTCTGGCGTGGCGAGGTCGATCTGCCGGGAGCGATGGTGCTGGGGCATGAAGGCATTGGCACTATCGAGGAACTGGGGGAGGGCGTCACCACCGATTATGCCGGCGCGCCGCTGGCCGTGGGCGACCGGGTGTACTGGGTGCCGTTGCACCCCTGTAATCACTGCCACGCGTGCACGGTAACCAAGGATTTTTCCCTGTGCGACAGCGCCATGAGCGATCTGTTTCGCGACGCCACGACGCCGCCTTCCGCCTGTTACAGCGAGTTTGCCTGGCTGCCCGCGGGAATGCCGTTTTATCGTATTCCAGACGATACGCCGTCGGAGGCGGTGATTGCCTTTGGCTGCGCCATGCCGACCATGCTGCAGGGGCTAGAACGGCTGGGCGGGATTAGCGTCAACCAGACGGTGGTGGTCCAGGGCTGCGGCCCGGTGGGCCTGGCCGCAACATTGCTGGCGAAAGTGTCTGGCGCACGGGAAATCATAGTGATCGGTGCGCCACAACACCGGCTGGAGATGGCCCGCCGCCTGGGCGCAACCGCAACGATCAATATGGCGGATGTTAAGGACGAAAACGAGCGGGCGCAGAGAGTCCGTGATCTCACTGGCGGGTCAGGCGCGGAGGTGGTGATCGAAGCGGCGGGGGTGGTGAATGCATTCGCCGAGGGGATAAAACTGGTGGCCAGGAATGGCCGCTACCTGATTGTGGGGTTGTGGTCCGCGCCGGGAACGGTTGCCGTGGAGCCGCGCTATATTAATAACAATAATATTCGCATTATCGGCACCGCGCTGTTCCAGTCGCCCCATATTTACGGCGCGATTCAGGTGGCGCAGCGCCATCACCAGCAATTTCCGATGGCGGCGGCGGTGACCCATCGCTTCGCGCTGGGGAAAACCCAGCAGGCGCTGGAGGCGGTGGCTCGCATGGATACGGTCAAGGCGGTGATTGTTCCCGATGGCTAACTGATTGAGGGGAATACCCGTCGACGGTCGTCAACCGCTTGCCCGCGGCGCATTAGAATGGCTCATGGGTTATTAGTCGCCGCGGTAGATGCAACCGCTGGTGCAAGTTTCCCGTACGGCGATCCGGCTGAGACCGGGCACTGATGGTTGCATACGCTGCCAGATCCACCGCGCCAGGTTTTCGCTGGTGGGGTTTTCCAGGCCGGGGATGTCGTTGAGGTAGCGGTGGTCCAGCAAGTCGAATACAGGTTTGGAGGCCTCGCCAATGGTGGCGAAATCCATGACCCAGCCGCTCTCCGCGCCCACTGGTCCCTCGACATAGACCGAGATTTCATAGGAGTGGCCGTGCAGTCGCGCGCACTTATGGTCTGCCGGGACGTTGGGCAGGCGGTGGGCGGCCTCGAAGGTGAAAGACTTGTAAATTTCCATGATCCTACTGATGCAGTAGCCGGTTTTATGGGGTGCCCATGGTAATCGGCGGAACCCGCAAAGTATAGTCCGGGCGGGCAAACCGTTTGACAGCCCAAGAGATTTCGGTAGAATGCGCGTCTCGCTTTTTGGCGGCCTGAGTGTGGTGCCAAGCAGGGCCAAAAGCGCGAGGTTTGTTATAACTCAGTGCGAATGATAACCGATGGGTGGTTAGCTCAGTTGGTAGAGCGACGGCCTTACAAGCCGTAGGTCACAGGTTCGACCCCTGTACCACCCACCATCCCGTGACGGGCGAGAATGCCGCTGCGGGAGCGCAACGAGTTTGTGACGACGCAGGCAGTACAGAGTCAGTTTATATATTTCAGCGCAGTAACGGACCGGTAGTTCAGCTGGTTAGAATGCCGGCCTGTCACGCCGGAGGTCGCGGGTTCAAGTCCCGTCCGGTCCGCCATTTGCAGTTTCCCCCAAAATCTTCTCCGTTTTTTACGCGCCCGTAGTTGGCATACACCATCCCCGTGCGAATGGCTTGCCGCTGAGTATCGCGCTCCGGTTAAGCCCATGGTTATCCCCCGATAGGCGATGCCCTATGGGCGATGTAGCGCCTCCCTTGTGTATAATCAATCCCTGTTCGCTTTTGCGGTACAACCCATGGCACATTTTCAGCGCGTCGGAGTTCTCGCCCGCCTGCCGCATCCCCAGGTACTGGGCAGCGTCGCGCATCTGGTGGATTTTTTGCACGCGCGCGGCATAACGGTGGTGCTCGAACCCCACACCGCAGCGCTGCTGAATCACGGCGACGTGACGGTTAGCGAGGATGGCGATTTTGCCAAAGACGTCGACCTGGTGATTGTGGTGGGCGGCGATGGCAGTATGTTGAGTGGCGCGCGGGATCTGGTGGGCTACGGGGTACCACTACTCGGGGTGAACCGCGGGCGCCTGGGATTTTTAACGGACATTCTGCCGGAGGACATGGAAACCCGGGTGGCGCGGGTACTGGATGGCGACTATCGGGTTACCGAACGCTTTTTGCTGGAAATGGTGGTGACTCGCAATGGCGGCGCGATTGGTCGTGGTATCGCCCTGAACGATGTGGTGTTGCACCCCGGTCAGTCGGTGCGCATGATGGAGTTTGAGCTGTACATCGACGGTCAATTTGTCTACAGCCAGCGTTCCGACGGTCTGATTGTATCCACACCAACCGGTTCGACAGCTTATGCGCTGTCCGCCGGGGGACCAATCATGCATCCCAAGCTGGATGCCATTGTGCTGGTGCCGATGAATCCGCATACCCTCACCAGTCGCCCCATTGTTATCAGTGGCGATAGCGAAGTGGAGGTGCGCGTTGGTACCCGCAACGAATTGCACCCACGGGTTACCTGCGACGGCCAGCAGGAGATTACTACCGAGCCGGGAGATATTATTCGCATTGGCAAGCTGGCGCCGGCGCTGCGTTTGATTCATCCATCGGACCATAATTTTTACGAGGTATGCCGCACGAAACTTGGCTGGGGCAGTCGTCTCGACTCATTGCGCGACGAAGAGCCGGGCTGACTCCCCATGGTCGACACGGTTAACTGGACGCGGGTCGCCGGGTTTCCTCTGGAACGGAACCTGCAACCCCTGTTGCAGGAACTCGAGGGCCGCGGCATTCCATGCCGCCTGGTGGTGGAGGGCGCGGACCAGGTGCTGTGGCTGACTAACGAACGGGATATGGCCACGGTGCTGGCGTTATTACAAGCGGAGGTGGAAACGGATTTAGCTGGCTCCGCTGGTGCCGCCACGGCGTCCCGCGTGGCGGGCCTCGCGATGCGCTTCCCGGTCGTGTTCCTGGGGTTGACGCTGGCGATTCTTGGGGCCCTGGTAGTGCGCTGGGCCCCCGACTGGCTACACTGGCTCACTTTTCAGAATTTTGTGGAAGTCGATGCGTCCACGCTGGGTTTCATCGGCCTGAACGACACCTATCAGCGCGGCGAATACTGGCGTGTCCTGACGCCGACGTTCTTGCATTTCGGCCTGTTTCACCTGGTATTTAACGGGCTTTGGCTGTGGGAATTCGGGCGACGGCTGGAATTGGTTGACGGCAGTCGACGTTTTTTGCTGGTGTTCGTGATACTGGCGATCGGCGCGAATGTGGGGCAGTACCTGTGGTCCGGACCGTCCCTGTTTGGCGGATTGTCCGGGGTGATTTATGGACTGCTGGGCTATATCTGGATGCGCCAGCAACTGGCGCCGCACCCCGCTCTGGCCCTGCCCAGAGGGATTATTATCCTGATGCTGGTGTGGTTGGTACTGTGCCTGGTGGGCATCGTTGATTTCTTTATTCCCGGCAGTATCGCCAATGGGGCGCATGTGGCGGGTCTGGTCGTTGGCCTGGTGTGTGGCGCGCTATCAGCCATGGGCAGGCAACCATAGGCGAACCTGCGGCGCGCCTGAGCACTTGTTTGCGCGCGTTTTATTTTTCTGGACGAAGCGATGGATTTACACAAATTACTCAGCGCGCTGACGCCGCAGATCTACGCCAATCTTTGTCGCGCGGTGGAACTGGGGCGCTGGCCCGATGGTAAACCGTTAACCGCGGAACAACGGGCACTGTGCCTGCAGGCGGTGATCGCCTACGATGCCGAACACAAACCGGCAAGTGAACGGGTGGGTTATCTACCGCCCAAGCCCGAAAAAACACCCGGTGCGGTGGCGGGTGGCGATGGCAGAGACGAAGGGGTTAGTGAAAATACTGGCGGCGAACAACCGTTGCAGTGGCGCCATTGAGCATGAACACCACCTATAGCGGACATCTCGACAAAATGGCTGTTGAGCACGGGTACCCGGTGCAATATGCCATGGTGCTGGATGAGCAGCGCGTCGCATTGAATCAACACCTGGGAAAAGTGCTACGCCTGCACTATCGCGGAGAGATTCATTGCACTCACTGTGGTCGGCGCAGTAGCAAAAGTTTTAATCAGGGTTACTGCTATCCCTGTTTCAAAGCCTTGGCACGCTGTGACAGTTGCATCGTGAGCCCGGAAAAATGCCATTATACTCAGGGTACCTGCCGCGAACCTGAATGGGGAGAGCAGTACTGCATGACGGATCATGTGGTGTATCTGGCCAACTCGTCCGCTATCAAGGTGGGCATAACCCGGGTTAGTCAGATACCCACCCGCTGGATCGATCAGGGTGCCGCACAGGCGCTGCCCATCGCGCGGGTAAAAAGCCGTTACCAGTCCGGGCTGGTGGAAGATATTTTTCGCCAGCACGTGGCGGATAAAACCAACTGGCGGGCGATGTTGAAGGGTCCGCCGGAAGAAGTCGATCTGCCCGGCGTTCGCGACGAGCTGTTTACCCGTTGCGCCGCGCAACTGGATGAGATCGAACAACATTTCGGTCTGGCCGCGGTGCAGAAACTGGACGACCACAAGCCCTTGGATATTCGGTATCCGGTGCTCGAATATCCGCGTAAGGTCGCGAGTTTGAATTTGGACAAGCAACCGCTGGTGGAAGGCACCCTGTTGGGTATCAAGGGCCAATATCTGATCTTGGACACAGGCGTAATCAATTTACGTAAATACACCGCGTATCACCTCGAAGTTACCCTGTAATCAAGGTAACGATTGTGGGGCAAACAGTTTTAAGGAAGTCACAAAATGACGGAAGCCGGTGCTCAACCCGCAACAATTTATTTGCAGGATTATCGCCCGCCACAATTTTTAATTACAACCACGGTGCTAAGGATTGATCTGGATGAAAAGCAGACACGGGTTGATGCGCGGTTAAGTATCCAGCGCAATCCGGCGGTAGAAAAAGCGGACAGCGATATTGTGCTGCACGGCGCCGAACTCCGGTTACAGGCGTTGGCCATCGACGATCGTGTCCTCGCGGCGGACGAGTACAGCGTTGACCGGGAGACGTTGACCATTTATGGGGTGCCGGATAATTTTGCGTTAACTTCCACGGTGACGATCAACCCCCGGGACAACACGTCTCTCGAAGGTCTGTATCAATCGCGCGGCATGTACTGTACCCAATGCGAGGCGGAGGGTTTTCGCAAGATTACCTATTATCTCGATCGGCCGGACGTGATGTCCGAGTTCACCACCACTATTTGCGCCGACAAGGATCGCTACCCAGTATTGCTCGCGAATGGCAACCCGCAGGCCAGTGGTGATCTGCCCGACGGCCGACACTGGGTGACCTGGCACGATCCGTTTAAAAAACCTGCCTATTTGTTTGCCATGGTGGCAGGCAATCTAGAGTGTGTCGAGGATTCGTTTACCACCATGAGCGGACGCAAGGTGTCCCTCAGAATGTTTGTAGAAGCGAAAGATCTGGACAAATGTGCGCATGCGATGCAATCCCTGCAGCGGGCGATGCTCTGGGATGAACAGGTGTACGGGCGCGAATACGATCTCGACATCTTTATGATTGTTGCGGTCGATGATTTCAATATGGGCGCCATGGAAAACAAGGGGCTGAATATTTTTAATACGTCCTGCGTGCTGGCCAGGCCGGAGATCACTACAGACAGCAGTTTTCAGTGGATTGAGGCGGTGGTGGCCCACGAATATTTTCACAACTGGTCCGGCAATCGGGTGACATGCCGGGACTGGTTTCAATTAAGTTTGAAAGAAGGTTTTACCGTATTTCGCGATGCGGAATTTTCCGCGGATATGGGTTCGCGGGCGGTGACTCGAATACAGAAAGTCAATGCACTGCGCACGATCCAGTTCGCCGAGGACAGTGGGCCGACCGCCCATGCGGTGCAGCCAGCGTCGTACATGGAAATCTCGAATTTTTATACGGCGACGATTTATGAAAAAGGTGCGGAACTGGTGCGCATGTTACACACCTTGCTGGGCCCCGAGGAGTTTCGTCGCGGTAGCGACCTGTATTTTGAGCGCCACGACGGTCAGGCGGTTACCATCGAGGACTTTGTCGCAGCCATGGCTACGGCAAGCGGGCGGGATTTGACGCAGTTTTTACGGTGGTATCGTCGGCCCGGCACACCGCGGCTACAGGTAGTGGGAGATTACGACGCAGAGCGTAAGTGCTATCGGCTAACATTTACCCAATCCAGTCCCACACCGTCACAGGGGGGCGATACGCCATTGCATATTCCCATACGTATGGGCCTGGTTGGTGCGGAAGGCGATATTTCGTTGCGCAGCCCCGGTGTGTGTCAGGGTGTTCGGGAGATAGTATTTGAATTAACCGAACGCGAACAAACATTGATTTTTGAGGGCGTTCAGACGGCGCCCGTGCCGTCGTTATTGCGGCAATTTTCCGCGCCGGTGCGACTGGAGTTTACGTATACCCGAGAGGACCTGCTGCATTTGATGCGGCGCGATAGCGATGACTTCAATCGCTGGAGCGCCTGCCAGAAGTTGGCGCTGGAGATATTGCAGGAGATGATTTCCGGTTTTGTGGCGAATCGCACGCCGGGGCTGGATCGTAATCTGGTGGACGCGTACCGGCATCTGTTGCGCGATCCCGCCATTGATCGCGCCTTGTTGGCACTGATGCTAACCCTGCCGAGCGAAGCTTATCTGAGCGAGGAAGCGGAGGTGATATATGTTGAAGCCATTCACCGCGCACGGCAGCTGGCACGCCAGACTTTGAGTCAAGCGCTGCATGAAGATTTGCTGCGCGTCTATCACGACAATAACCACCAAGAGCCGTATCAAACGTCGGCCCGGCAAATTGCACAACGCAGTCTTAAAAATATCGTATTGCAGTACCTGGTGCAGGGCGATGTGGTGGACGGCGTCGAGTTGGCATGGCGGCAATTTGAGCACGCGGACAACATGACCGATGTGCAATCGGCATTGACCGCATTGATAAATTGTCCCAATGCGATAGCCCGGGAGTACAGCGAACGGGGGCTGGCGAGTTTTTATCAAAAGTGGCGCGCCGAAACTCTGGTGGTCAATCAATGGTTTTCGCTGCAGGCCTCTTGCGTGTTACCCGGTGGCCTGGAGCGGGTCAAGGGCCTGATGACCCACGGCGCTTTCGATCTTAAAAATCCCAACAAGGTACGTTCGCTACTGGGTGTGTTTGTCAACAACGCCAGCAATTTTCATCGCGAGGACGGTGCCAGTTATAAATTTCTGGCGGAGCAGGTGGTGGTGCTGGACAAGCTTAACCCACAGATAGCGTCGCGCTTGATCATACCGCTTACCCGGTGGCGAAAATTTCCATCGCAGCGTGCCACGCAAATGCGCACAGCCCTGGAGACGGTCAGAGAAGTACAGCATTTATCGCGCGACCTGTTTGAGATCGTCAGCAAAAGTCTTTGATGGCGCCGTCAAAAACAGACGCAACGCCCACTGGTGCTTTTTTGATTTCGGTCAACGTGTGAAGAGGGCAGGGCGTGCCAGAATCCGCGCAGGGGGTGCAATATGCGTTTTAAAACTGTGGGCGAAATCGTGGACTACAGCCGGGAAATACATCGCACGCTGTCTGCGCAGTATGCCGAACTCGAACAGCTGGCGAGTACGGAGCAGGCACAGTTTTTACTCGATTACCTCAATCGACACGAACGGCAAATGGCGCAGGCCCTGACCCGGTTTCAGGGCGACGCCGCGCAGGCCATTCTTAATACCTGGCTGCAATACTCCCCCGAATTTTGTCCTCAGTCCTTGTCAGCGCTAGTGGAAAAAGTGCGTGACGCACGGCTCAACGATGTGCGAGATATCGTGCGCGTAGCCCTTGAAGTGGATGGCTATCTGGTGAATATTTATCGCGAAATGCTGGAGAATACAGGTTCAGCGAATGTACGCGAGGTGCTGGCGAATTTGTTGCAGATGGAAGAAAAGCTACGGGATAACCTGGCAGCTGTTGTGTCACCCTTTGCCGACTGCTAAACCACTACGAATTTTGCCCCGCATAGGCTATTGATTTGCCGCCACGGAATACGCGAAATTCATGTTTTTTCAGGGCGGTCCAGTTTTCATTGTCTGTTAGCGGTTTGGTCGCCACCACGGTTACCACGTCATCTGCGCCGGTATGCTCACTAAAATTCACCGTTACATCTGCGTCGATCAATGTGGCCTGACCAAAGGGCGCGGCGCGAGTAAGCACGCTGAGATGGGTGGAACAGAATGCGTATAAACAGCGGGCATCACTTAGCAATAAATTACATACTCCCAGATGTGCCAGTTTCCGAATCTGCTCTTCTAAAAAGCGCCACAGTTCCAGGTGCCGAGCTGGGCGCTGCGGAAAGCGTTTGCGTACCTGGTCCAGCAACCAGCAAAAAGCGTACTCGCTGTCGGTAGTACCCACGGGCCGGTAGTAGTTCAGGGGCCATTTTTTGATTGCCTTGAGCTGGCCATTATGCGCGCAGGACCAGGTTTCTCCCCATAATTCCCGCGCAAAAGGGTGGGTGTTCTCGAGACAGATTCGTCCCCGGTTGGCTTTGCGAATATGGCAAATGACATTGGTACTTTTAATCGGGTAGCTTGCCACCAGGCGCGCGATTTGCGACTCCGCTCCCGCGTCGGGGTCGTGAAATGCGCGGTATCCTCGCCCTTCGTAAAAAGCAATTCCCCAACCATCGCGGTGGGGACCGGTGAGGCCGCCACGGCGTATCAACCCACTGAAACTAAAGCAGATATCCGTTGGCACGTTGGCGTTCATGCCCAATAATTCGCACATAGTGATCGATACCCCAGGGGCGCGGACGGTGCACCTCGATTGGTGTTCGCAAGAGCAGCTCGTTAGTTATCCCGCGGACCTGTACAATTATAACCGCTGGCCATAAAAAGGGCAGACGGCCCGACGATGGCGCGATACAGGGGTGATTGCCAAAGGAGGCAGCATGAGAATTGCAATTTTATCCAGAAACAAAAACCTCTATTCGACCAGGCGGCTAAAAGAGGCCGCGGAGCAACGGGGTCATAGCGTACGTGTGATTGACCCCCTGAGTTGCTATATGAATATTAATATGCAGCATTCGTCGATCCATGTGCGCGGTGAGGAACTGCCGGATTTTGACGCGGTGATTCCACGCATCGGCGCATCGGTGACCTTCTATGGCACGGCGGTACTACGACAGTTCGAAATGATGGGTGTGTATCCGTTGAACGAATCCGTCGCTATTTCCAGATCCCGGGATAAATTGCGCTCCATGCAACTGCTATCCCGTAAAAATGTCGGCCTCCCCGTGACCGGGTTTGCCAACAAACCATCGGATATTCCAGATTTGATCGACATGGTCGGCGGTGCACCCCTGGTGATCAAACTGCTGGAAGGAACCCAGGGCATTGGCGTGGTGCTGGCGGAAACCCGTAAGGCAGCGCAGAGTGTGCTCGAAGCGTTCATGGGATTAAAAAGTAACATTATGGTGCAGGAATATATCAAGGAAGCGGGGGGCGCGGATATCCGTTGCTTTGTGATTGGCGACAAGGTGATTGCGGCCATGAAACGGCAGGCATTGGCGGGTGAATTTCGCTCGAACTTACACCGTGGCGGCACCGCGAGTTTGATTAAGTTGACCCCGACGGAGCGTTTGACCGCTGTTACCGCCGCCAAACTGATTGGTCTCAACGTGGCGGGGGTGGACATCTTGCGCTCCAATCACGGTCCGGTGGTGATGGAGGTTAATTCGTCACCGGGTCTGGAAGGTATCGAAAATGCCACCGGCAAGGATCTGGCGGCGAATATTATAGAGTTCATCGAAAAAAATGCAGCGGATTCGAAAACCAAAACTCGAGGCAAAGGTTAAGCACAAGTGGGTGCGCAGAATTTCAGTATCGGGGGGGTAACGTTAGCGCCGGGAGAATCCCGGCAGGTCGCCATCCCCGCGGCGAGACTGTATACCGATACGCCCATAGATATTGTGGTGGAGGTACTACATGGACGCCGCCCCGGCCCGGTGCTGATGGTGTGCGCGGCGTTACATGGAGATGAAATCAACGGCGTGGACATCTGCCGACGACTTTGTCACCAGACGGTTTTAAGGCGTCTGCGTGGAACTCTGCTGGTGGTGCCCATCATCAATGTGTTTGGTTTTATTCAACAGACACGGTATTTGCCGGATCGCCGCGATTTAAATCGGTGTTTTCCCGGTAGTGCCAAAGGAACATTAGGCAGCCGTCTTGCGTATCTGATTCGCACCGAACTGCTGGCCCACTGTACCCATGTTATCGATTTACACACAGCGGCGGTGCACCGCGATAACCTGCCACAGATACGCGGCAACCTTGAACAGCAGGCGGTGCTGGCGATGGCGCGGGCATTTGGCGCGCCGGTCATTCTCGATTCGACGCTGCGGGACGGCTCCCTGCGCGCCGCGGCGCACGAGCTGGAAATTCCCCTGATAATCTATGAGGCGGGCGAAGCACTGCGCTTTAGCGAGGCGGCGGTTCGGGCAGGGTTGCGCGGCGTGTTGCGGGTGATGCGGTATTTGCAGATGCTGCCCGGCAGATTGGAGTTGTCGTCGGGAAAGATGGCACCGATGGTCGCGGCCGGTAGCCGTTGGCTGCGCGCCGACAAGGATGGCATGCTGATCAGTCACGTGGGATTGGGTCAACGGGTTCGCGCAGGCGAGGTGATCGCGCACCTGGTGGTGCCGTTTCAGGCTGAGGAAGTACCGGTGTTAGCGAGCAGTGACGGGATCGTCATCGGTCGCGTGCAGATACCGTTGGTAAACGAAGGTGAAGCATTGTTTCATATCGCTGAATTTTCCCGCCTGGGAAAAGTGGCGGACAGTATCGAGGCATTTA
Organism: Gammaproteobacteria bacterium; assembly: GCA_038106145.1. Classification (GTDB taxonomy): domain Bacteria; phylum Pseudomonadota; class Gammaproteobacteria; order Pseudomonadales; family Porticoccaceae; genus JBFJKD01. Next base: position 18,033 of record JAYODD010000011.1, read on the forward strand.
ACGAACGCTACGACAACGGCTCACCACGTGTGGCCGATAATTTATTAGAACCCCTGACCGACGACACCTGAGGGCGCTTGAGGTGCCTGGTTTTCGAGGTGCTTTATTCTGCAGACACTTAGTTCCAAAAGCATTTAGTTTTTTGCGGTGACAGCCTCCACCGGCAGGTCCGCAGCTCTCCAGGCTTCATACCCACCGCGAATGTGGCACACGGGAGTCAGCCCCATTTGTTGCGCGGTCTGGGTAGACAGTGCGGAGCGCCAACCTTTGCTGCAGTAAAAAATAAACCGCTTGCCGGATGCGAACAGGGGTTTGTGATAGGGGCTGTCCGGGTCTATCCAGAATTCGAGCATGCCGCGGGGGGCATGGTAGGCTCCCGGTATTTTTCCGTCGCGGCTGAGCTCGCGAATATCCCGCAAATCGACAATCTGGCAGTCGACATCGTCGAGCAGCGCATAAGCCTGTTCGGGATCAAGCGCTTCGATTTGCTCCTCCGCCTGTGCCACCAGTTGCCGTACGCCAATTTTCATCATACCTCCAAGTATGCCTGTGTTGCTCTTTAATATAGTTCGTCCCTGGCGGGTGGTGCAAATGCTCCCACAGTATAGCCTAAGGAACCTCGGGTGTGGTCGGTTGAACGGGGGAGGCAATGGACACGAATCGTTACCGCGTTGTCGTCGTTGCTTATTTACAGTTAGACTAATGGCAACGAATTATTTCGTATAACTAAAATTTGTGCACAACCAGCTGCGTCGAATCATTTCCGGGAGACATTAATGGAATACCGCAAATTAGGGGATACCGACATAAAGGTCAGCGCCATCTGCCTCGGCACCATGACCTGGGGCGAGCAGAACACCGTCGCACAGGCCATGGAACAAATGGATTATGCCGTATCCGCGGGCGTCAATTTTTTTGATGCGGCGGAAATGTACCCGGTGCCACCGCGCGCAGAGACCCAGGGGCGTACGGAAAGTTACATCGGTGAATGGTTGGCCCGGCGCAAACGCCGTGACGATATTTTTCTCGCCACCAAGGTCTCGGGTCGTTCAGACGCTGCGGGTGACTGGAAGCATTTACGCGGTGGACCGCGACTTAGCCGCGCGCATATTCGCCAGGCGGTCACCGACTCCCTGCGGCGCTTGCAGACCGATTATATCGATCTCTATCAGGTGCACTGGCCGGAGCGAACCACTAATTTTTTCGGACAACTCGGTTATGTGCACAAAGAACAGACCGATTTGATTCCCATTGCCGAAACCCTGGAAGCATTGACGGAACTGGTGACTGAAGGACTGGTGCGTCATCTCGGCATTTCCAATGAAACACCCTGGGGACTGGCGGAATATTTGCGTTGCGCGCGGGAAAAGGGATTGAGTCGGGTGCGCAGTATCCAGAACCCCTATAATTTATTGAATCGCAGTTTTGAGGTGGGTCTCGCCGAAATGGCGATTCGCGATCAGGTGGGGCTGCTGGCCTATTCACCCCTGGCCATGGGTACGTTGTCTGGAAAATACCTACAGGGCAAGCGCCCGAAAGGAGCGCGATTGACGTTGTTTGAGCGCTTTCAGCGCTATTCCAATCCGCGCGCGGTTGCCGCAACCGAAGCTTACGTTGCGCTGGCCCTGGAACACGGTGTGGACCCCGCCACGATGGCGTTGGCCTTTATCAATAGCCGTCCCTTTGTAACTAGCAATATTATTGGCGCCACAAATCTTGAGCAACTGCAAACCAACATTGCCAGCATCGACGTGCGCCTTTCCGCCGAAGTGATTGCGGGCATCGAAGAGATTCATAAACGCTACAGTAATCCCTCTCCCTGAGGCACGCCGCGCGGACTAGTCGCGGCGCTTCTTCACCATCATCGTCAGGCGCGACACACACACTGTGCGGCCCTGGTCGTCGACGATGGTAATACCCCACACATGGGTCGAACCACCAATATGGATCGGCCGCGCGGTGCCGTGTACATGGCCGGACGATGCGGCGCGCACATGGTTAGCGTTGATATCCAGCCCCACGCAATAATATTTTTCCATATCCAGACACAGCATACTTGCGTGGCTGCCCACCGTTTCGGCAAGTACGCAGGACATCCCGCCGTGCAGGATGCCATAGGGTTGATGAGTACGGCGATCGACCGGCATGCTCGCAGTGAGATGGTCATCGCCGATAGCGGTAAACGTAATGCCCACATTTGCTGCGGCGCCGTCGCCGATATCGCGGTTTACCATATCCAGAGTGGGTGTGCTGAACCAGATTGCCATGGGAATCCTCAGTGTGGATAAAGGGGTTGTAACGCCAGAGATTTGTCAGCCGACCGCCCGGTTTTTTTGCGCCGGTGACTGTCCAGACGCTGTATCAGTTGCTGTCGCAGACTGGGGTTGTGGTTGCCGTCGCTGTACAGGCATACATCGAGCTCGCGAAAAGATTGAGCGAGGGTTTCATCATTTGCGCAAGCGGCAATTTCCTGCAAAGTCAGTAGATCGGGCTTAGCCCAGTTGACGCGCGCCCACTGCACAATCGCCGCACGCAGTGAAGCGAGATCCCCGCGGTTTGCCAATTGCTGTAAGCGTGCAAATAGTTCCCGCTCCCGTGACGCAGGTGGCGGGTCATTGCGCTCCGTCGGGAACTGGTTGCGGCGTCCTCGCCACCACAGCACCGCCAACAGCGCGCTGCATAGCATGAAAATTCCGTTGCTGATAGCGAGTAGCCATAGTAGCGGGCCTGCCGACGGATTAGTGGTTGTGGTTTTCGCGTCAAGGGTAGCGGCTTCGCCCGTTGGTTGCGATGAATTTCGACCTGATTCCCCGGGCGGCGTAACGACATCCGTGGGATTGGCGGGGGTGTTGCCGGCAACCACGGTAAAAATCGTTTCCTCGAGCGTCGTTTCGCGCCAGGTATCAGTCCGGGTGTCCCACCACTGTATGTTAATGGGCGGTATTGTCAGCGTCCCCGGTTGGGTCGGCACCAGGGCAAATGATTCGATCCGCTGACCAACCACATTGTCTGCGGTGGTGGAGTCCTCGATACGCGGTTGATCCGCGTAGGTGCGCAGTTCGGTATTATCGGGCCGTGGCAGTGGTGGTAATTGCGCGCCGGCAAGTCCCTGCGCGGTTAACGTTATGGTGCGCGTGACAGGTTCGCCGACCGTCAATTGTCGCGTGGCAGTGCTCCACTTTTCCGCGAGACTGACGCCTTTACTGGGTAGCCACTCCCTGCCCGCAGCGGATGCGGGTCGCGGTTTGATAACAACAGTTTTCTGCTCGGTTTGTACTACGACAGGTTTGCCACCACGGCTGAAAAATGAGGTGCCATATGGATCTCGTGGATCGGGGATAGTACCGCTAAAACGCACGGGTGGAATAACAAGATCGCCACTTTGAGCGGCGAACAGGGCAAATTTTGTTTCCACTACGGTGTAGTTAACGCCGGCAACGGATTTTTGAAACTGTGTGCTGGACAGTTTTAGCAGGCGGGCACCGGGCACTTCGAGCTCGGTACTCTGAAAATCCTGTAGCGAAACAGTTGTGTAAAGGCGTAAGGTCAATACCAGCTGTTGCTGCACGAAAACGCTGTCGTTATCGAGCAAGGTTTCGGTGTAGAGCTGTTTGTCAGAGGTGTTAGTGCGGCTATTGTCATCCACAGTAATAGCGATTGCATTGCTGATAGCCTGCTTTACGCGCAGGGAGGGGATTAGCAGGTTGCCACCGCGCACGGGCAGTAGAGTCAGTCGCCAGGTGGTTTCGGCAGACATGGTTCCCGAACTCAGGGAGAACTGGCTCTGTCGTTGATTGGACAGAATTTCAAAATCTTTTTTAAGAGAAGAAAAATTTGGGTCCTCGCGAATCTGACCGGGGTACTTCAAGGTGAGGGTCAGGGTTTCGCCGTTGCCGATGTGCGTCCGATCGACCTCGGCATGTAATTCGTCCGGCTGCGCAACCGCCGGCAATGCCGGCAGCGCCATTAAAATTAGCAGCATAAAAAACTGGCGATACACAACCATTACCAACGCTCCTGTTGGCTATCGTTTGACAGTTGGCGATTATCCCGTCGGTAGTCGCGTTGCAGGGCTTCGTATTCAAATTTGCGTCGCATCAGTCCACTCGGATCATCGGGGATCTGGCGCAACCACTGTTCCAACGCCTGTTGCTTGTCCGCGTCCAGCGGTGTCCCGTCGGGGTTCTGCATGGCGGATTCGCTATGGGGCGGTGATTGTTGCTCTGGATTTTGCGGCTGCGCTGAATCCGGTTGAGCATTTCCCGGGTTATCTTGCGTAGTGTCGTCCGGTTTCTGACTTGCATTTTCTGATTCAGTCTGGTCACCCTGCTCTCCGACGGGATCGTTCTCCGCCCGGGACTGGTCAGGGTTGGCATTGTCTCCCGCGTCGGGCTGAGATTGTTGTGAAGCGCCATGGTCATCGTTGTGCTGCGATTTATTCACATCATTTGATGATTGTGGCGGATTCTGTTCCTGCGCCGTATTATCCGCGGATTGTTGCTTCTCGGATTGCTGTTGCTCAGAATTGGAATCCGCTTGAGATTGCTGCTGTTGTTCGAGCAGTTTTTTCACAATGTCCCGATTGAATGCGGCATCCTCCAGAGCGGGGTCGAGTAGCAGGGCCCGTTCATAAGCGGCCAATGCCTCTTCAAACTGGTTGTTGTGTGCCAGGGAGTTGCCGAGATTGTACAGCCCTGTAGGATCGTTGATTCGCGCAAAGGAGCGGGCCGCACCTTCGAAATCTTGATGGCGAAATGCGGCCGTGCCTTTCCACGCGGGATCCTCGAACAGCTCGGCGGCTCGTTGCGCATCGTCCTCAGACAGCGCCCGCGCCGCTTGCTGGTCGCTGCGCAGCCACAATTCCTGCCAATCCAGCGCCTGGGCCGAAGGGCTGGCGAGGAAACAGGGACTGAGCATCAATAGAGTAATCAGATTGCGGCGAAAACTAATCAGCAATAAGGGCAGGACTGGCAGAATCAGCCAGAAACCCTGATCGTCCCAGCTATCAAATGTGCGCTCCAGTTGCTCGGCGGATGCGGAGTTGCTGTTGTTTAAGTTGGCGCTGATAAACCGTATATCGCTATCGTCGTGGGTCAGCGCCGCGTAGCGACCCTGATTGCGGGCGGCGAACTGCTGCAATCCACGGTGGTTGACGCCAGCGATGATAATGGTGCCGTCGCGATCCCTGGCGAAGCCGCCCCCTGGAAGCGGAATGGGTGAGCCGCTGTCGCTGCCAACGGCCAGCACCGACAGACGAAAATCTGGCAGACCATCGAGGAGTTCATCGATGGTGTGTTGCGCGTCGTCGGTCACACCGTCAGTGACCAGCAGGAGATCTCCCGCCAGGTGGCCGGCGTTCATAATCAGTTCGAGCCCGGATTGCACCGCGGCCTCGGGGTTGCTGCCAGCCGTGGGCATCATGGCCGGACTCAGGGCGGGCAACAGGGCAGCGATGGTGGCGGCGTCATCGGTAAGTGGGCTCACCGTATGGGCATCTCCCCCATAGGCGATCAGTGCGGTGGTGCCCTCCCTGCGTAGGCGTAGCAGGTCGCTGAGTTTGAGTCGCGCGCGGACCAGGCGGTTCGGCTTCAAATCTTCGCTCAACATGGAGGGAGACAGATCCAGCAGGATAACCAGCGGCTGCTGTTGCTTGTGAATGGGCAGGGGAATCTGTCGCCAGGTTGGACCGGCGGCGGCCAGGCACAATAGTAACCAGACCAGGGCGGCCCACAGGGGCAGGCGGCGGCTGTCTGTGGCATCGTTCGCGGCCACCAGGAAAGGCAATAAATACGGCGCTATCACGTTGTTCCAGGGGCCCGCGGCACGGTGTTTTCCGTAGACGGCCCACAGGGCAAACCCCGCGGCTGGTGGCAAAGCGAGTAACCACCAGGGCCGTAAAAAATGCAAGGCGCTGAGCTGGGTGATCAGTTCAGCCATCGGTATACCTCAGACGAGTTTTCAGGGCGAGGGCAAAACTCGCGAGAATGGCGACCGCCAGGGGCCAGTAGTACAGCGCTTGCGTGGGGCGCAAGGTCTCCGCTTCCTGTTCTACGGGTTCAATCTGATCGAGGGTTCGGTATACGGCGGCGAGGTCCTCCGGGTTGCGGGCGCGAAAATAGCGGCCGCCGGTTTTCTCTGCGATGGCGGTCAGCGTGTCCTCATCCAGATCGGCGGAAGGGTTGATGCGTTGTATCCCAAACAGGGAGCGACGCAAAATTTCGTCGGCACCGATACCCACCGTGTAAACTTTGACCCGGTGAGTGGCGGCCAGTTCTGCCGCCTGCAATGGTGTCACCGCACCCGCGGTATTCGCACCGTCGGTCAGCAATATCAGCACCCGGCTACTTTCGGGGCGATCCTGGAGGCGTTTTACCGCCAGGCCGATGGCGTCGCCGATGGCCGTGCCCTTGCCGGCAAAGCCGATCAGGGCCTCCTGGAGCATGGTATTGACGGTAGCCCGATCGAAGGTCAGGGGTGTTTGCAGGTAGGCATTGCTGCCAAACAGAATCAGCCCGAGCCGATCGCCCTTGCGCCGTGCGACAAATTCGCCCACCACGTCTTTGACCACGCGCAAACGATCCACCAGCCCGCCGCCGCTGTCCATATCTTCAATTTCCATGCTGCCCGAGATATCCACCGCGAGGAGCAGGTCGCGGCCCGTGGTGGGCAGGGTGATCGGCTCGCCAATCCATACGGGGCGGGCGGCCGCCAGGACCGTAGCGCACCAGATAACGCTGAGGAGCAGCATTATCAGCACATCGCCACGTCCGCGGGCGCTGTGTTCGCGATTCAATTCGCCGTACATTGGCGCCCACAGTGGTACTGACACGCTGGGAGCGGGTTTGCGCAACACCCGGTACAGCCAGGGGGCAGGAAGGATCAGCAACAGCCAGGGCCAGTGCAAGCTCAGCATGGCAGAGGAGCCCCTTTAGAGAGCCAACGCAGGGCGCAGCGATACAGCGCCTGAACCTGGTTTTTGGCCAGCGGTGGCGCGTCCGGGTCGTAAAGGACAGCGCTAAAATCCTCTTGCGAAACGACTTGCAACAACTGATTGTCGTTCTGCGTTTGTAGTGCCCTGAACAGCATTGCGGTGGCCAGGTTCCCGCTGGGCTGGCGGTGTGCGGCAATGGCGCAACGGCGCATGATCGTCACCAGTTCCCGTGCAAACTGCGCGCTGTCACCGCTGCTTGCATAGCTTTCCCACAGGTTTTTGAGGAGTGCCATGCCG
>JAYODD010000011.1:25270-94137 GCA_038106145.1 Gammaproteobacteria bacterium
GCCATGCCGTCGCGGCGGTAGCGGTTGCGCCGGTAGCGGCGTACTACCGTTGTGACACCCCAGATGAATAGCAGCAGCGCAATCAACGCCAGCGCCCACCAGCCGGGCGCTGGCGGCCACCAACTTACCGGAGGTGGCGAGTGAATGTCCCGTAGTTGCGTGAGCAAAGAATTCAGGACAGCCTCCGTTGGCGGTTTTTACCGTAGGCTAGTTGTAAAACATCGAGCACCGCGCTGTTGTCGGGAAATGCGATAAGCCCGAGCCGCAGACGCTGCGCGATTTGTTGCAAGTTCAGCGCACGGGCGCGGAAGGCTTCCGCGAAACTGGTTCGCAGCGCGGTGTTGCGAGTGTCGAGAACGAAGCGTTGTCGCCCGTCAGTCACCGGGTAGCGTCCCGGGGGCGGCAACTCCTTTTCGTGACTGTCGGAGAGGTGAGAGAGGTTGACGTCGCAGTGGCGCGCCAGTTGAAACAGGTGGCTTTCAGTAGCTTCATTCAGATCGTGAAAATCACTGATGACAACTACGGTAAATCCGGGGTGCGCCACGCGGCGGGTGTGCTCGAGTATGGCGGCCAGGGTGTAATCATCGGGTTGCCGTTGTTGCAGCGCACGACTGGCAGCGCACAGGCTGTGAATCAGTTGCAGCACGCTGTGATGGCTGCGGCGCGCGCGGATATCGCGATGTTGCCCAGGGCCAAACACCAGGCCACCCACCCGGTCATTGGCGTGCAGGCCAGCCCAGGCGAGGGTTGCGCCGATCTCGCAGGTGGTGACGGACTTGAGTTTGCGGCTGCCAAAAAACATATGCTGACGTAAGTCCGCTACCACCAGAACCGGGCGTTCCCGTTCTTCGCGAAAGAGTTTGGTATGGGTGCTACCGGTGCGTGCGGTGACGCGCCAGTCTATGGTGCGAATATCATCACCGGGTTGATAGGGCCGCACCTCGTCGAAATCCATACCCCGTCCGCGCAGTCGGGATTGATGGTTGCCCGTCAGGGCGCTGCGCGGGGTGTGTCGCGGAAACAAACGTAGTTCGCGGGCTCCACGACGCAGTTGTACAAGGTTTTCCGCGCTGGCAAAAACTGATTGCGACGTATCGGGGTAGAGCATCATGCAGAGGGAACGCAATCGATTAGGCTGGTGATGATCGAGTCGCTGGTCGCACCACTGGTTTCGGCGGTAAAGCTGAGAATCAGGCGATGGCGCAAGACGTCGTGGGCCACCGCGCGCACATCGTCCGGGGTCACAAACTCCCGGCCATCCAGCCAGGCGTTGACGCGGCTGCAGCGATCCAGGGCGATAGTGGCCCGTGGACTGGCGCCGTATTCAATCCATTGTGCAATCTGCTTACTGTAAGCCTCGGGTTTACGGGTAGCCAGGACCAGTTGCACCAGATATTCCTCGACATTTTCCCCCATTTTTACCTGTAACGCAGCGGTGCGGGCCGCGAAAATACTGTCCTGGGTGAGGCCGGGAGGGCTGCCGGAGGAGCTACCCACGGCCTCGTCCCGGGCGATCTGCAAAATGCGACGTTCGCTATCGCGGTGCGGATAGTCTACCGGCACATGCATCAGAAAGCGGTCCATCTGGGCTTCGGGCAGAGGATAGGTGCCTTCTTGCTCAATGGGGTTTTGCGTAGCCATCACCAGGAACAGTTCCGGCAGGGCATAGGTTTGTTGGCCGACGCTGACCTGGCGTTCTGCCATGGCTTCGAGTAATGCGGACTGAACCTTGGCGGGGGCGCGATTAATTTCATCGGCCAGTACCAGATTGTGAAACAATGGCCCGGGCTGAAATTCAAAGTTGCCGTTTTCAGGGCGATAAATATCGCTGCCGGTGATATCGGCAGGCAGTAAGTCTGGCGTGAACTGGACGCGATGAAAATCGCCATCAATACCCTCTGCAAGGGTTTTGATGGCTTTTGTCTTGGCGAGACCCGGAGCGCCTTCCACCAGCAGATGACCATCGGCCAGCAGCGCCATAATCAGACGCTGGGCGAGGTGGGTTTGGCCGACAATACGAGTATTTAAAAAAGCGAGTAACGACTGAATTTCGGTATAGCACTGCATGCATGGGGCTCGTTGGTTGATCGTGCAAGGTAATGGAATTGTAACGGGTTGTCGATTGCTCCTCAAAGCCGCGCCGCCAGGCGCAGGGATATTAAAAAATACCGCAATGGGAATCCACGCCGCCACAAAAGTTCCTGAAAAATGCGGGTTTCACATGAATTTCATATGGGGATTGTTACGCCTGGCCGGGGATAACGGATGACTTGACTGGAGCCATGCCTTATTCTTGCCAGCGGTCAAATAGAGGGGTGTCCATGTATCAGCTTGCGCGCCGGGCGTTATTTTTATTGCCACCGGAAACCGCTCATCATCTGTCCCTGATGGCGATTAGCGGAGCCGCGCGTCTCGGCTTGTTGCCGACAGTCGCGAAAACATCCGTAAATAAGCCCCTCGAGGTAATGGGGTTGAGTTTTAAAAACGCAGTGGGGCTCGCTGCGGGGCTGGATAAAAATGGTGATTATTTCAACGGCCTGGGCGCCCTCGGTTTCGGTTTTATCGAAATCGGTACGGTGACGCCGCGCCCTCAGCAGGGTAATCCCCGGCCGCGCCTGTTTCGCGTGGCTCAGCACCAGGCCATTATCAACCGCATGGGCTTCAATAATATGGGCGTCGACCATCTGGTGGAGCAGGTGGCAAAGCGCCGCTACGACGGTGTGCTGGGCATCAATATTGGCAAGAATGCGGATACGCCCCTCGAGCGGGCGTTTGAGGATTATCGGCACTGCCTGCAGAAAGTATATTCCTGTGCGGATTATGTCACAGTGAATATTTCATCCCCCAATACACCGGGGTTGCGGGATTTACAGCTGGGACAAAATTTACAGCGATTGCTGGCGCAGTTGAAGGATGTACAAAGTGCGCTGGCGGATCAGCATCAGCGCTACGTGCCGCTGGCGGTGAAAATCGCGCCGGATATGGAAGCGGATCAACTCGCCGATCTCGCTGCGTTACTGATTAAAAATCGCATCGATGGTGTGATTGCCACCAATACCACGTTAGCCCGCGCTGGGATAGAGGGTTTGCCGGTAGCGCAACAGGCGGGGGGATTAAGTGGCTTACCCCTGCGCACACGAGCCACTGCGGTGGTGAAGACGCTCGCCCAGCGTCTGGAAGGCGCTATTCCGATTATTGGCGTGGGTGGTATTTGCAGCGGTGCCGATGCGGCGGAAAAAATACGCGCCGGGGCAAGCCTGGTACAGCTCTACACGGGTTTTATCTACCGCGGGCCTGACCTCATAAAAGAATCGGTAGCGGCGTTGGCGGCTACCGATTCTTAAGCCTCGTTGGAGGCTTCAGGCAGGGCAATTGCGCCCTGGAGGTCTGGATCCGGAAGACCCTGTTAAAGCGTTACATGGAAACCACTTTTTGTTGACCGGTGGAGGTACTATAACCTTGCCAGTGATCCTCGCGGCCTTCGCGCCAGCCCTTGATCCATTCGACGCTGAGGGGATTTTCTCCAGAATAGGGGCAATTATCGTTAGCCCTCCCACTGAAACCGACCTGATAACCTTTGATGTAGGCGCGGTGGGTGGTGTCACGTTTTTGCCTTTTCATAGGGAATAGCTCCTGTTAGTGCAGCATCGGTTCCTGTCGGGCAAGAACCGCCGATCAAGGGTTTCACCATGGCAGCGCGAGGGCTCTTCACAGTTCAACAAATTGGCGCGGGTGTGTCGAAGATTTTATTTATCTATCCGCCAGATGTTTAATACCCGACAGTAATCAAAGGTGATCGCAAACGTGTTTAATGAGTGGTTTGTCACTTGCCCCAAAGGACTCGAAGGTCTATTGGGAGACGAGTTAGCTGAGTTGGGTATGCATAATCGGCGCGAAACGGTGGCGGGGGTGTCCCTGCGGGGCACATTGCAGGACGCCTACCTTATCTGCTTATGGTCCCGTTTGGCCAACCGCGTGTTATTACCTCTGACGACGTTTCCAGTGGCCAGTGCGGACGACATATACGCGGGTGCTTCCGCGGTGAACTGGAGTGAGCACTTCGGCGCGGAGGCCACGTTTGTGGTCGATTTTATCGGTACCGGCTCGGGTATCGATAATAGCCACTACGGCGCGTTGCGAGTTAAGGATGCGGTTATTGATTACTTTCGTCGCACCACGGGGGAACGCCCGGGCATTGAGCAACAGACCCCGGATATTCGACTCAACGTGCGGCTTGCCCGGGGCAGCGCTACCCTGAGCCTGGATTTTTCCGGCGATAGTTTGCACCGGCGTAATTATCGCGTAGAGGGCAGGTCGGCGCCCCTCAAGGAAAACCTGGCGGCAGCCATATTGCTGCGCGCCGGATGGCCTGAAATCGCCGCCAGGGGAGGGGCGTTAGTCGACCCCATGTGTGGCAGTGGCACGTTATTGATCGAGGCCGGTCTGATCGCGGCGGATATCGCGCCGGGATTACTGCGCGCGCATTTTGGATTTTTGCGCTGGCGCCATCATCAACCGGCGTATTGGCAGGAGTTGCTCGCCGAGGCAGAAGCGCGCAAGCGTGCCGGGTTGACAAAATTTCGGCACGCGTGGGATACCGCAGCGCTGCAGACCACCACCCCCATCTGGGGCTACGATTGGGATTCCAATGCGGTGCAGGCGAGCGCGGCGAATATCGTTCGGGCCGGACTGGAAAATATTATCCAGGTGCGCCACGGAGCCGTATCCGCGCTGCGCAATCCCGCGCCGAAGGCCGTACCCGGGCTGGTGGTTACCAACCCGCCCTACGGTCTGCGGCTGGGGGAGGAAGAGGGATTGCGGGATCTGTATCGGCGACTGGGGGTGGTGTTAAAGCGCCATTTTGGCGGTTGGCGTGCGGCTGTGTTTACTGGCAATAACGCGTTGAGTTTTGAGCTGGGTCTGAGCCGGGATAAGCGCTACAGGCTGTTTAATGGCACCATCGCCAGCGAGTTGTTGTTATTTGATATCCGCGCAGACGTGGCGAATAACCCTGCGCCGGGGACACAGGCGGCGACTTCAGTTGCGCCACTAACCTCCGGTGCTCAGATGCTGGCCAATCGCCTGCGCAAAAATCAACGCAAACTGGCACCCTGGTTAAAGCGCACAGGAACGATGTGCTATCGCCTGTACGATGCGGATTTGCCGGAGTACGCGGTCGCCATTGATTGCTATGGCGAGCACGTTCACGTGCAGGAATATCAGGCGCCAACTTCAGTTGACGAGGACAGCGCGCGGCGACATTTACGGGAAGTGCGCAGCGCTGTGAACGAGGTGCTGGCGCCCCAGGGGCAGAAGGTGTTCTACAAACAGCGGCGACGGCAGCGCGGTAACGAGCAGTATCAGCGGTCACGGCACGCTGAAACTGGCGTGTTTACCATCGTCGAAGGCGCTGCCGCGCTGGAAGTGAACCTCAGCGACTATCTGGACACCGGATTGTTTCTCGATCACCGGCCGGTACGCCGGTTAATTGCCGAGCGCTGTGCGTCGCGTGCTGGCCAACAAAAACCGGTGCGCTTTCTGAATCTGTTCTGCTATACCGCGACTGCCACCGTACAGGCAGCTCTGGCTGGGGCCCGGCACAGTTTGAGCGTGGATATGTCCAACGTCTATCTGGAATGGGCGCAACGCAATTTTGCATTGAACGACCTGGACCCGCGGGCCCATCAACTGTTGCGCGCAGACTGCATCGCGTGGCTGGGCACGGCGAGCGGCGAGTACGATATTATTCTGCTGGACCCACCCACTTTTTCCAATTCAAAAAAAATGGCAGGGGTACTGGATATACAAAGGGACCACGCCGCGTTACTGAGGCAGGCGATGGGACTGCTTGCCGCGGATGGGTTACTGGTATTTTCCAATAATTTCCGTCAGTTCAACATGGATCCTGCCGTCATGGAGAAATATCAGGTTGAGGATATCAGTGCGGCGACGATTGATAAGGATTTTGAACGCAATCCCCGTATTCACACCTGTTGGTTGCTCACTCACCGTCAATCCGGCGCCCATGAATGAATAAGGTATTGACGTTATACAGTGGCAGGGACTGCCACCTGTGCGAGCAGGCGCAAGCGCTACTTTATCCGTTGCTCGATGAGCAGGAATGGCGGCTGCGGGTAGTCGTGATTGACGGCGATGACACTCTTATGCAGCGCTATGGCACGCGTATTCCGGTAGTGCTCTTGCCAGATGGCCGGGAGAAGGGTTGGCCCTTCACCGCTGGACAGGTGCGGCGGCTGATGTTGGAGAGTCTGGCACCACCATAGGCGCAACGCGGGCCCCGGCACGCGGATTTTACCGTTGCTGGGTTGTGCAATTACAGGTGCTGTATAAACCAGTCCCGTGCGGCACCGCTGGACTGGGCGAAACCAGCCACATAAGCATCGAAATGTCCGCCCGGCAACAGGGCTAATTTCTTGGGTTCAAGGGCCTGGTTGAAGGCCGCGAGGGCTTCGTCGGCAACGGTCAGGTGATCTTCCCGCGCAACCACCATCAGTAACGGGGTCGGGCTGATAGCGGGAATATAGACCCCCGGCTCGTATTCCGAGAACATTTCCACAGAGCGTAGTGTTACTTCGTTGCGCCAGGCCGGCGCGCGACTGGCTGCGGTGCTGGTCATCCACTGCCAGGAGTCCGCTGTAGGCAGAGCGCAGGGTTGCAGGGGATCCTCGCACACCACCGGAATCATCGCCGGCGCGCCACCGGCATAGCGTTGGCGGCGGTCCGCGTCAAACAGCGCGCGCGTGGGAGTCAACATATCGGCGCGGATCAGGCGTCGCATATTGCGCGAGCCACTTATGAGAGGCACCTGCGAGACCACGCATCTTACGCGGCGGTCCAGGGCGCTGACCACCAGCACGTGGGCCCCACTGTAACTCGAACCCCAGATGCCGATACGCCGTTCGTCGACCTGCGGCAGACTGCTTGCGTAAGTGATGGCATCCCGATAATCCTGTATCTGTTGCCAGGGGTCTATCTCTTGCCGAGGTTCCCCGTCACTGGCGCCAAGATTGCGATTGTCGTACACCAACACGGCGAAACCTGCGGTGCTGAACACGTCGGCGTAGGCGTCGAGGTACATTTCTTTTACCGCGGAAAAGCCGTGTGCCATGACGATTGTGGCAAAAGGGCCGATATCATTGTCCGGGGTATAAAGCCAGCCACGCAGTGTTATACCGTTAGCTTTAAATTCTATATTTTCGCGCATAACCTGTTACCTCTCACTCAGCAGACTTCGCGGACCGCAAAAGGTGGAACTTGGCGTTAGCTAGCCTAGTGGATAAGCGGCTGGTTGAACAGGCGGGCACAGTCAAATGCTTTTGCTCAGCCGGAAAAATTGTCTGGCGGTTGCCGTAGTGGCGGCGGCAATTGCCGCTGCATCCTCCTGACGGCAGGCCGCCACGGTTTGCAAAACACAGGGCAGATAGGCCGGTTCGTTGCGGCGGTTTTTGGGTTGCGGTTGCAGGGTGCGCGGCAATAGGTAGGGTGCGTCGGTTTCCAGCATCAGGCGGTTAAGCGGAATCTGCGCAACCAGTTGTTGCAGTTGCGTGCCGCGGCGCGGGTCGCAGATCCAGCCGGTGATGCCAATGTGTAAATCCAGGTCGAGATAATTGAACAGGCTGCTGCGATCCCCGGTAAAGCAGTGGATGACTCCGTCGATCAGGCGATGGCGGTAGTGGCGCAGGATCGCCAGCTGTCGATCGTGAGCGTCTCTGGCGTGCATAAATACCGGCAGGCCAAGATTTGCGGCAATTTCCAGTTGTGCCTCAAAGGCGTGTTCCTGAGCGGGGCGTGGAGACAAATCCCGGTAGAAGTCGAGACCGGTTTCGCCGATGGCTACTATTTCAGGGGCGGAAGCCTGCTGCACAAGGGCGGCGGCGCTGTCCGTGGTCCAGTCCCGCGCGTGGTGCGGGTGCAACCCGGCGGTTGCGTACAAATCGTATCCGCTGGTTACTCTCGCCTGCCGACACAGGGCAACTGCCGCAGCTGTATTTTGTGTGGTGGTGCCGGTGATGATACAGGTGGTGACACCGGCATCCGCAGCGCGGGCAAGCACGTCCTGCAGGTCGTTGTAAAAACTTTTATCGGTAAGGTTAGCGCCGATATCTATCAACTGCATCCTGTTGCCTGGCGCCGCAAATGTCACAGCAACTCATCCCTCTCCCGGGCACTTAAAATTTTGTCCTGGTTACCGAGGTGATGGCTATATATCGCTGAAAACGCGAGCACATTTTGTACATAGTTACGGGTTTCTTTAAAGGGAATGGTTTCGATCCAGGCGTCAAAGGGCATCAGGCCGCCACTGTCCTTGAGCCAGCGACTGACGCGGTGCGGACCGGCGTTATATGCCGCGGTGGCAAGAATGCGGTTGCCATTGAATTTTTTGATCATGTCATTGTAATAATGGCTGCCGAGCTGCACGTTAATACTGGGATTTTCCAGATCGCGTAGTTGGCGATAGTCTACCCGGTGCTGTTTCGCCACCATTTTGGCCGTCGCCGGCATTAACTGCATTAATCCCCTGGCGCCCGCTGGCGAGACCACATCGGGAGCGAAAGCGCTTTCCTGGCGCGACACCGCGAGGAGCAATTGCAGGGGCAGACCGTGTTTAGTTGCATTGCGATCAAATTCCTGTTTAAAAGGGACCGGAAAACGGATGCTGAGATCGTCCCAGTGGGGTGCCCGCGTCATGGCGAGAATCGCCTGCTGGTGCCACTGCCAGCGCTGCGCGAGGCGCGCCGCCACCTGCCAGTCGTGGGCAGTGTAATTTTGGCCTGCGTGATACCACTCGCGGCGCGCGTCGAGTAGTTCGTTTTGTAGTAAAAATTCACGCGTTCGACGCATCGACGGCATATCGGCGAGGGCATCAACCTCGGCATCGGTGACCGCCACGGGATCATGTTGCATGGCGTAGGGAACACCGACCCAGTCGCAGGCGAGAAAACCGTAGAAGCTGCGGGAGTGCGTAAGTTTCTGATAGTCAGCAAGAATGTCTGCGTGGCGACCGGCCGTCCCGGTGGCCAGACTATGGGCTCGAGGGCGCCAGTAATTCCAGGTGGGCTGCTGGCGTATTTCGTCAGGTAATTTGGCCGTCCAGTTAGCGAGTCCGCGCCAGTCCCGCGCCCGTAGATCAAGGCGCAGGCGCCATTCGAGCAAATCGATTTGCGCCACATCCAGACGGTCTTCCATGTACCCGTATGCCGCCTGCGGATGCCCCTGGCGAAACAGGCCCTGCACAATCTGCGTCAATACACGCCCCTGGGCGGGCTTGTCGAAGTACGCAACCTGTTGGTAGTGCGCCCAATGTTTAAGGGCGGCCGTCGCGTCCCTGTGCGCAAGATGAGAAATGGCGTGCTCGATCAATGTGAGCACTTCGGGCGGATGCGCGGAAAACAGGTCGTATTGCGCGACACGGGTAGGTTGTTGATCGAGCGCCAGGTAATCGCGGGCGCGCTGTTGTAGTTCCGGCGAGGTAAACCGTTTGGCCAGGTGGTTGGCCAGGCGGTATTCGTGGCCAAGTACAGCCAGGGTATAGCGTTCCCACACTGCCTGTTGGGTAATGGCTCCCTCTCGCGTCAACACCTCAAACAGGGGGTCACAGGCACTCGGCTGGGATTTTCCCACCAACCATAGTTTGAGTCCGCCCGCGATAGCCTCCTGATGTTGGCCGAGACGATGCAGGCCGTAGTGGTAATGACAGGCGTGCTCCACCGAGTTTAATTGCGGGCTGTAGTAGCGCACGTAGCGTTTCCAGTCTCCGCGTCCACGCAGTTGGTTGAGCCAGTTGCTGCGCAATTTTCCTGCCATTGGCGTGTCGCCATAGCGTTTCAGGAAGCGGACGACCGATCTGGTTTGCAAGGGTGCTGCGTGAGAAACGAGTTCGCTGTATTCGAGGTACGGATAAAGTGGGTAGTCGTGCAGCCGCGCGCTGAGTTGTTTGAACTGGTTATAGTTACCCTTCGCCAGCTGGCGTCTCGCTTCCTGATAAAGCTTGCGTTGTTGTTCGATGTCGGCAGTGTCGGCGTACGCCTGCGTGGCCTGGAGGCTAACCAACAGGGCTGCAAAAATAGATGAGAAAATAGCGTTGCGCAGTGCGTTGGGGTTAATAGTCGCTGGCGCGCCCACTACATACCTCACTAAAAATACCGGTTACGAGTTTGATGATGGCAGATGGAACTTTGCTGTTAATGGAACACCCCTGGAACCGGCGTCTGCTCGATTCGAATGATGCAGGCAAACCTGCTAGGACTGTTCCTGTATCCTGACCGCAAGTACGTCGCAGGTGGCGCCGTGCAGAACCCCGTTGGCGGTGGAACCGAAAATCAGCGCCAGCCCGTGGCGTCCGTGACTACCCACCACAATCAGATCGACGCTGTTTTCCTTCGCGAAGCGATGCATCTCCTGCGCAGGCTGGCCAATAATAACATGCTGTTCAGTGCTGCCGATATGGAGTTCACGACAAAATTCTTCAAGCCGGCTGTGTGCCTGTTGTTCCATCTGTGCCTGTACGTCGCTCAGGTCCATGGGAATGTCCCCGCCGTAGGCGAAGGACAACGGTTCCTGCACGTGTAGCAGGCTGATGCGCACATCCCGTTCGCCAAATAAGTCTTTGACGCGGTCGATCACTTGCTGGGACTCGGCGGACAGGTCGAGACCCACGAGAATGTGGTGATAATAGGACATAATTAAGCTCCAATATCTGGGTTATTATGCGCTGCCTGGCGGCTCCGTTGCAGCATCGGCGCAGTGTATACCGAGAACGCGGGGTATAGACAGGCTGAATGTAGGCAAGAAGTGGAATACTTTATCATTTTAATCGTTGCTATGGTGCTGCTGGCCAAGCTGACGCAATTGCACCGGCCGCCCCGGGAAAAGCTCCTGGTGACCCTGCGCGCCCGTGGTCGTGAAGCGGGGTTGCGAGTCGAACTGGTGAGTGACCCGCTGGCCGGGGCCGGTGTGGCGCCCGCGGTGCGTTACCTGCTGCCCTGGCCGTTGAATTTCGATACGGGCGCGGGATTCACTCCCTGGAGTCTGGTGCGCGAGGCCAGGCGCGGGAAAGAAACGCCCTGGGTTGGCTGGCGCTGGGCCGACGCTCCGGCACCAGAGGGGGTGTGCGCGGGATTGGAGGGGATATTGGCGGGTTTGCCGAGCGACGTCGGGGTGGTGCAGTGTGATCGTTCCGGTCTGTCGATTTACTGGGGAGAACAAGGGGGGCAGGATTCCGTTGCCAAACTTGTAGAAGGGTTAAATAATTTAAGAAATAGATATATTAAACAATAAGTTAAATAATTAATATAATGTTAATTATAGTTTTTGCCGATACCCATCAAACACTAGGCTGGACGTCTGTCCAGGACCAATGTGTCAATCAAAGCCGATCAGAAACTGCTTGACCCTGCCGTGTGCAGTCCGTATATATTCGCCCCTTTGGTTCGCTGGACGGAACTTTTTAACGCCACCTAACGCTAAACAACGAAGGATTTCATGGGTAAATCACTGGTCATCGTCGAGTCGCCGGCCAAGGCGAAAACTATTAACAAGTACCTGGGTAAGGACTTTGTGGTCAAATCCAGCATTGGGCATATTCGAGATCTGCCCACCGACGCGGCCAGTCGGGAGGCAAGTGGCAAAGGGCGTCCGGCCAAGGGCGCCAAATCCCTCTCGCCCGCGAAAAAGGCAGCGGAAAAAGCGCGTAAGGCGCACCAGCAACTGGTCAATCGCATGGGTATCGATCCGGAGAAGAACTGGAGGGCCGAATATCGGGTGCTGCCCGGCAAGGAAAAGGTTGTCGAAGAATTGCGTAAGATCGCCAGATCCGCCGACACTATTTATCTGGCCACCGACCTCGATCGGGAGGGCGAGGCGATTGCCTGGCATTTAAAGGAGGCGATTGGCGGAGACGATCAACGCTATAAGCGGGTGGTGTTCAACGAGATTACCAAAAAAGCCATTAAGGAAGCGTTCGCTGAACCAGGCGAGCTCGACATGCAGCGGGTAAACGCTCAGCAGGCGCGCCGTTTTCTCGATCGAGTCGTGGGTTTTATGGTGTCCCCCTTACTGTGGGCAAAAGTTGCCAGGGGTTTATCCGCAGGGCGCGTGCAGTCTGTTGCGGTCAAGCTGGTGGTGGAGCGGGAGCAGGAAATACGCGCTTTTTTACCCGTGGAGTATTGGACAGTACATGCGGATCTCGATAATGCGGCAGGCGAGCAGGTGCGCTTTGAAGTGCGTGCTGTGGGCGGAAAAAATTTCCGTCCCGCTAGTGGTACTGAAACCGAGCAGGCGTTGGCAGAATTGCGGGACGCCGAGTACGAGGTTGCCGAGCGCCAGGATACGCCGACCCAAACCAGGCCACCCACACCGTTTATCACCTCTACGCTGCAACAGGCTGGTAGTACGCGTCTGGGGTACGGGGTGAAGAAAACCATGATGCTGGCCCAGCGGTTATACGAGGCGGGATACATCACCTACATGCGTACCGATTCGACGCATTTGAATGGCGATGCGGTTACCGCTTGCCGGGAACTTATCAAGCGCAGTTTTGGCGACAAGTATTTGCCTGAAAAACACAATGTGTATTCCAGTAAAGCGGGGGCGCAGGAGGCCCATGAGGCGATTCGTCCGTCCAATGTGGATGTCGCCCCGATAGAACTGGAGGGCGTCGAGGAAGATGCCAGAAAACTGTACGAAATCATCTGGCAACAGTTTATTGCCTGTCAGATGGTGCCCGCGCGCTTCACCAGCACCAGTGTGGTGGTCAGTGCCGGCAACTACGAGCTGCGAGTGCGAGGCCGGGTGGTGCTGTTCGACGGGTTTTTAAGGGCAATTCCGGCGCTGCGCAGTAAGGACGATATTGAATTGCCGGAATACCAGGTGGGCGAGACGCTTACCTTGATTAACCTGTTGCCACGCCAGCATTTTACCAAGCCGCCACCGCGCTACAGCGAGGCCGCGCTGGTGAGAGAGCTCGAAAAAAGGGGAATCGGGCGGCCGTCTACCTATGCAGCTATTATTTCCACGATTCAGGAGCGCGGCTATGTGCACGTGGAGAATCGCCGCTTTTACGCAGAAAAAATTGGCGATATTGTCACTGCACGGCTGGATGAAAATTTCTCCAACCTGATGGACTACGGTTTTACGGCGGCGTTGGAGGAGCAACTCGATGATGTCGCCACGGGGCGCCTGGGCTGGCAGGAGGTGCTCAACGATTTTTATCGGGATTTCAGCGCCAAATTGGAAAAGGCGCAGGGGAATGACGGGGGTATGCGTCCCAATGCCGCGACCGAGACCAACATACCGTGCAAGCAGTGTGGTCGACCCCTGTTGATTCGCACCGGACGTACCGGTGTGTTTCTCGGCTGCTCGGGGTACGGATTGCCTCCCAAGGAGCGTTGCAAGGAAACATTGAATCTGGTGCCCGGGGACGAGGCGGTTAATGTGGACGACGACGATGAGGCGGAATCCAGGTTGCTGCTGCACAAGCACCGCTGTGCCCTGTGCGACACGTCGATGGACAGTTACCTTATCGATGAACAACGCAAACTGCACGTATGTGGCAATAACCCCGATTGCTCCGGGTATGAGCTAGAGGCGGGGAGCTTCCGGATCAAGGGCTACGAGGGGCCGATTATCAAATGCGATAAATGTGGTCAGGACATGCAACTTAAAACCGGGCGTTTTGGTAAATACTTCGGTTGCGTCGCCAGTGAATGCAAAAATACCCGTAAATTGCTGCGTAATGGCCAGGCCGCACCACCAAAGATGGATCCGGTGCCGATGCCGGAACTCGCCTGCGAGAAGGTAGAAGACCACTATATATTGCGCGACGGCGCCGCCGGATTGTTTCTGGCCGCCAGCAAATTTCCCCGCCATCGCGAAACCCGTGCGCCGCTGGTAAGCGAACTGATACCCCATAAGGCGCAGATCGACCCCAAATATTATTTCCTGTTGAAGGCGCCGCCCAAAGATCCCGATGGTAATCCCGCCATAGTTCGCTACAGCCGCAAAAGTGGCGAGCACTACGTGCAGTCCGAGGCCAATGGCAAACCGTCGGGTTGGCGAGCACTGTTCGTAGATGGTGCGTGGCAGGTGGAAGACAAACGTAAATGATTATGGTTAGCCCGTGAATTGGCTGACCAGGAGCATTGAATACGCGACCTGGTGGAGTGGGTAGGGGGATGGCAAACCGGTATCTTGGCGCGGTTAATCGCAAACTGCATTACGCCCGATTACTGCTCGCCGCACAGGAACGGGCAGCGGAAAAGATGGCGCGGGAGGCGTTAGCCGAAAGCGTGTTGTATCAACTGCAGAGCGCCTATCGGTGCCACCTGCAGGCGTTGGCAGAGAACTATCAGTGCCAGGGTGTCGTAGACATTTTCGATGCGCGAACCTTGCAACAGACCCTGGCCGCGACGGGGAAAACCCCCGGTGAGGCGCGGGAAACGCTGGATCTAGAGATTTCTCCAGGGAGCTGGTTGGCGCGCCTGCTGGCGGCCCATCGTAGCCTGTTTCAGGTAGAGGAGTCGCCGACTCGCCCGAATCATTTGATCGCGTCCAGCGCAGCGCAGGGCAGCCCGGATGTTACGAGCGCGAATCTGCTGGAGTGGACAGTCGCACTGGAGGAGATGGTCGAGCGCCACCGGGATCTTATGTACGAATGCTAACGCGTGGATTTTACTGGTATAATGCCCGCTGATTGGTACCCTGGAAGCACAATGTCCTCATCTCAATACGAAATTCTCATGCTGCCCGACGGCGAAGTGGTTTTGCAGCGCTCAGATGTAGCCGGCGAGCCGTTGGTGCGCATCACCTTCTCCGATGAAGCCAAATATTTTCTGGGTGAGGCCAGTATGGATGTCGCGCGGGCGATGATTGACGCTGGCATAGAACTGGTTGAACAACTCGGTGCGGAGGGTCAACTTGATGAAGGCGAGGCGACCAAATATGGCGACCGGGTATTGCACTAACTAAAAAGACCCTGTTGTTCGCGGGATTTTGTCAATATTATTGTTGTTCGCAAAGGTGCAGTGGTCATGCTCTGGCCAGGATCGCCGTCGGCTGTGCGGGTCAGATCGAATGCTCGGTGCGAAACGAGCGCAGCGGCGTGTACTCAGGTGCGAATCAGGCCTACTGACAATCCTTCGATGGCAAACTCCTCGGTTCTGAGGTCCACGAAAATAGGCGCAAAATCGGCGTTTTCGGGTAATAACAGCAGTTCGTAGCGGCTGCGGGTTTTTTTCAAACGCTTTACCGTGACTTCATTGCCGATACGCGCCACTACGATTTGTCCATTCTCGGCAACTGCGGTGCGGTGTACGGCCAGCAGATCACCATCCAGAATACCCGCATCGCGCATACTCATGCCGCTAACCCGTAGTAAATAATCGGCGCTGGGGTGAAATAAGGATGCAGGGACGTTGTAGTAGTCCTCAATATGTTCCTCCGCCAAAACAGGGTTGCCCGCGGCAACGCGACCGACAACCGGTAGCCCGGATTGCTGGTGTAACAATCGCAGTCCGCGGGAAGCGCCAGGTATCATTTCGATCATACCCTTGCGGGCTAATGCGCGTAGATGCTCTTCCGCCGCGTTGGCCGAGCGAAAACCCAGTTCGTCGGCAATTTCTGCTCGCGTGGGCGGAAACCCCGTATTGTCGATGGCGCGACGAATTAAATTGAGCACCTGGTTCTGGCGGGCGGTTAGTGTGGTGGTCATGGATGGTGCTTCTTGACGGTGATACTGTGATTATATCCAGCATGTCGAGAATGGCAAGGCTAAAAGCTGACGATTAACCAAAACGCCGGATAGAGCCGTTGGACTGGCCAGAGGTCAGGGGCGGTGTGAATTCCGATATGAAGGCCTAAAAATCGTCACTGTCAAACGCCATATCGGGTTCGATATTGGCCAGGGGATCATCCCAGTTGTCGGGTACGTAAACATCGTCGGCATCGCTAGTGTCGTCGTCACTCAATTCGTAGGAACTGCGCCAGTCTTCCGGTGGTTGGGCGGGAATGACCACCATCTGTTTCCAGCTATCGAAATCCAGTTCCGCTACCTCGCCATCGTAGTACTGGATTTCGATGGTCCCATCGTCATCATCAATGGCGATAACTTCAAATATCTGATCTTCCTGCGCGTCCTGATACCAGGCATTCAATTTCGGCTTGTGTTTTGCCACGATAACCCCCTTGTGTAAACAGCCCTCGGCCAACATAGCACCGCTGCCAGATCGTTGCACTAGGGCGGCTCGAAGAGGGCAGCCTTCTTAGCAAAAACAGTACTCGGCCCCACCGCCTTGGCATATCCTAACATGCTAATTACTAACAATTATTTTTCCAGATAATATCGATAATTATTGCCTGCGGAGATATAAAACATTTGATAAATGAAAAAATTATCTAATAATCTTCTTGCCTTTTAAAATTCAGAATCGCGCTGACCTTAATGTTAAACTCTCAATTTCACTATGTGGGCCATGTGCCCGAGGATGTGCCATGGTGCCTGGCCCTTTGATGCTCGACCTGGAGACGACCGCGCTGACGGCGGACGAGCAAGATTTACTGCGCCACCCGCAGGTGGGCGGAGTGATTTTTTTTAGCAGAAATTTTCGCTGCCGCGAACAAATTATCGAACTCACCGCGGCCATTGCGCAACTGCGCCCCGATATACTACTGGCGGTAGATCAGGAGGGCGGACGGGTACAACGCCTGCGCGACGGATTTACCCGTCTGCCGGCCATGCAGGTGTTGGGGGATTTTTTTGCGCGCGACCCCGTTAAAGGGTCGCCACTGATCGTGGATGTTGGCTGGCTAATGGCGAGCGAACTGATTGCCAGTGGCATCGATTTCAGTTTTGCGCCAGTGCTGGATGTCGATCGTGCCTATTGCGAGGTGATTGGCGACAGGTCCTTTGGTGACGATCCGGAGCGGATCGTCAACGTGGCCGAGTTATTTATCAATGGTATGCGCGAGGCGGGTATGGCCGCCACAGGGAAACATTTTCCCGGCCACGGGGGAGTGCGTGGCGATAGCCATCTGGAAACCCCCTGTGACGATCGCAGTCTGGAACAGTTGCGGGCCCGCGATCTGATTCCGTTTGCCAAACTTGCCCCGTCGCTCGGCGGGGTGATGCCGGCGCATATGATATTCCCGCAGGTGGATTCCCGTGCAGTCGGTTTTTCCCCCTTGTGGTTGCAGCAGATACTGCGGGGCGAACTCGATTTTAATGGTGTGGTTTTCAGCGATGACCTGTCTATGAAAGGTGCTGATGTTGCGGGGGGATACGCGGCGAAAACTGCCGCGGCGCTAGCGGCCGGTTGCGATATGGTATTGGTATGCAATAATCGGGGTGGCGCCCTCGAGGTGCTCGATTATCTCGAAAAGAACCCGGTACAAGGCTCAACCCGACTGGCTTCGATGAAAGCGCGAGCACAATACTCGTGGGACGTTTTGGCGGATCATCCGCGACGCCTGGCCACTGTGGAACAGCTGCGACACTTGGTCTAATTCACTGATGCTAAAGGATCGTCATTGCTAATGTTGGAATCTCTCGAAAATTGGTTTAGCCGTATGATCGGCAGTACTTACGTATGGTGGCTGGAAATTTTCGTCATCGTACTGGCCGCACTATTGCTTGGTTATGTCCTTAACAAAGCTATTTTATTACTGCAAAAACGGGCCAAAACCACGCGCAGCGTGTGGGACGACGCACTACTCGAGGCGTGCCGCAAGCCGCTGGTATGGATGGTGTGGATTGTGGGTATTAATTTCGCGGCCGGGATTGTCGCGCGACTACTCGAATCCCCCTGGGGTGAACTGGTGGAGCCAATTAACCGTCTGGCGGTGATTTTTTTGCTAGCGCTGTTTCTGGTCAATTTGGTGCAACGGGCGGAACGCAATCTCACCCATTCTGACTATGTGGCGGAGCCGATGGATCCAACCACGGTACACGCCATTGGTAAACTGGTACGCATTGCTGTGGTGATTACGGCGATTTTGATCGCGCTGCAAACGATGGGCTATAGCGTGTCCGGTGTGTTGGCATTCGGTGGCATCGGCGGCCTGGCGCTTGGTTTTGCGGCAAAGGATTTGCTCGCCAATTTTTTTGGTGGCCTGATGATTTACCTGGACCGGCCATTCGCGGTTGGAGAGTGGGTGCGTTCCCCCGACAAGGAAATCGAGGGTACGGTGGAGGATATTGGGTGGCGATTGACACGCATTCGCACCTTTGACAAGCGACCGCTGTATATTCCGAATGCGGTCTTTACCAGTATTGCCGTCGAAAATCCTTCGCGCATGTCGAATCGCAGAATTCGCGAAACCATTGGTATTCGCTATCAGGACGTCGCGCAAATGGACGCGATTGTGGCACAGGTCAAAAGGATGCTCGAAACGCATCCGGACATCGACACACAACAGACCCTTATGGTTAATTTTAACCAGTTTGGGCCGAGCTCCCTCGATTTCTTTATTTACACCTTCACCCGTACTACCGACTGGCAGGAGTACCACCAGATCAAGCAGGACATCCTGCTGAAAATTGCCGACATTATCGCCGCGCAGGGGGCGGAGATTGCCTTTCCGACGTCCACGGTTTATCTGGCGGGACAGGATAAGACCGCAGAAGGTGAAGAGCTTACCGCCGCGCAGGGGGCTACCGCTTAACCCGCGGGCGGGGGTTGTCGTCGATAACGGGCTCTGCATAGCAGGCGATAAGCGGTGGGCAATACCAGCATGGACAGTAAAGGCGCTGTAATCATGCCGCCCACCATCGGCGCTGCGATGCGACTCATAATTTCCGAGCCGGTACCTTCACCCAGTAATATCGGCAGCAGGCCCGCGAGTATCACGGCTACGGTCATCGCTTTGGGGCGAACCCGCAGCAACGCGCCCTCGCGAATTGCCGCGTCGAGCGCAACCCGGTTGCTTGCACTGAATGGCTGCATCGCTGTGTCCAACGCCCGCTCTGCCAGCGCCCGGCGGAGGTACAACAACATTACCACGCCGAATTCGGCAGCCACTCCTGCCAGGGCGATGAGTCCGATGCCGGTCGCCACGGACAGGTTAAATTCCAATAAATAAAGAAACCAGATGCCGCCGGACAACGCGAAAGGCAGTGTTGTCATCAGCAGCAAGGCTTCATCAAAACGGCGAAAAATGGCGTACAGCAGCAGAAAAATGATCGACAGCGTGATTGGCACCATCAGGCGCAACTGGGCATTGGCGCGCTGCATATATTCGAATTGACCCGAGTAACTGACGCTGACGCCCACCGGCAACGCTACCTCCCGCGCAATCGCCGTGCGCAGTTGCGCGACGGTGGCCGCCAGGTCTCGACCCCGTACGTCCACGTACACCCAGCCGGCAAGACGGGCATTTTCACTTTTGATCATACTCGGTCCCTGGCTGAGTGAGATGTCGGCCACATCGCCCAGTGTAATTTGCTCGCCGTTGCCGGTGAGTACGGGCAATCCACGCAGTTTTTCAATGGAGTCACGCAGTTCCCGCGGATAGCGCACGCTTATCGGAAAACGCGCCAGACCGTCGATGACTTCGCCAATATTCTCGCCACCGATGGCGTTCGCGACGATCCGTTGCACATCGTCGATGTTCAGGCCATAGCGCGCAGCGTGGTCCCGTCGCGGGATGACGTCGATGTAACGACCACCACTGAGTCGTTCTGCAAAGGCCGAACTGACCCCGGGGACCTGACGGGCCGCCTGTTCGATATTCTGCGCGGCACTGTCGATGGCGGCCAGATTGTCACCAGACACTTTGATACCAATGGGACTCTTGATGCCAGTCGCAAGCATGTCGATACGGTTGCGAATTGGCGGCACCCACACATTGGTCAAACCCGGCACCGTGACAATGCGATCCAGTTCGGCGATCAGTTGCTCGGGGGTTAATCCCGGGCGCCACTGATCGCGGGGTTTAAACTGAATAGTTGTCTCAAACATTTCCAGGGGCGCCGGGTCGGTGGCGGTCTCGGCGCGACCGGCCTTGCCAAATACGGTTGCGACTTCCGGCACGGTTTTGATCATACGGTCAGTTTGCTGCACCAGTTCGGCGACGTTAGCCACGGAAAATCCTGGCAACGCGGAGGGCATATACAGCACGTCGCCTTCATCCAAGGTGGGCATAAACTCGCCGCCCAGCCGGGACAGGGGCCACAGTGCGCTGAGCAGTATCAGCGCCGCAAACAGTAATGTCAGGCCGGGTTGTCGCAGGGTCCAGTCGAGTGCGGGGCGATAGATGGAGGTCAAAAAACGGTTGAGGGGATTAGCATTTTCAGATGGCAGTCGCCCGCGAATCCAGTAGCCCATGGCTACCGGTATCACGGTTACCGCCAGGATGGCGGCGGCTGCCATGGCAAACGTTTTGGTAAACGCGAGGGGGCCGAACAGTCGTCCTTCCTGTGCCTCCAGGGTAAATACGGGCATAAAGGAAAAGGTGATTATCAGTAAACTGCAAAACAACGCGGGCCCGACTTCCGTGGCGGCGTCGGCGATGATGCGCCAATGAGCGGATCCTGCAAGAGCCTGTCCCGGGTGCTGTAGATGCCAGCGCTCGACGTGTTTATGGGCGTTTTCAATCATTACTACAGCGGCGTCGACCATGGTGCCGATGGCGATGGCGATACCCCCGAGGGACATGATGTTGGCATTGATACCGAGCTGACGCATCACCGCAAAAGCCATTAATATGCCCAGCGGCAGGGACAGTACGGCGACCATCGACGAGCGGATGTGCCCGAGAAAAATAATACAGACCAGCGCGACTATCGCAAGTTCGGCCACAAGTTTTTCCGTTAAATTACCGATGGCCCGGTCGATCAGTCGCGAGCGGTCGTAGGTGGTAACGATTTCAACACCGGCGGGAAGACTCGCTTTCAGGGTGGCGAGTTTTTGCTCGATGGCGGCAATTGCAGTGCGCGCATTCTTGCCGCTACGTAATACCACCACGCCACCAGCGACTTCCCCCTCGCCATTGAGTTCCGCGATTCCGCGGCGCATTTCCGGACCGATAGTCAGGTGCGCCACATCACCCAGGGTGACGGCTACGCCGCCATGCAATGCGAGAGGGATCGTGTAAAAATCGGCCTCAGTCGCGAGGTAACCACCAGCGCGCACCATAAACTCGGTTTCGGCGATTTCGACCACCGCGCCGCCGGTCTCCCGATTGGCCTGTTGCAGCGCGGTAATCACCTGTTCCAGGGTGATGTTGTAGTACTGCAATTTGTAGGGATCGACGATCACCTGATATTGCTTGACCATGCCCCCGAGGCTGGCGATTTCGGCAACGTCTGGAACGGTTTTCAGCTCGTATTTTAAAAACCAGTCCTGCAACGCGCGCAATTGTGCGAGGTCGTGGCGGCCAGTTCTGTCTATCAGCGCGTATTCATAAATCCAGCCAACGCCAGTGGCGTCAGGCCCCAATTGAGGTTTGGCGCCAGCTGGCAATTGGCTCTGAATCTGGCTCAGGTATTCAAGCACCCGGGAGCGCGCCCAGTACACATCCGTACCATCGGCAAACAGTATGTAAACAAAGGAGTCTCCGTACAGGGAAAATCCCCGTACAGTTTTTGCGCCGGGAACTGCCAGCATGGTGGTGGTGAGGGGGTAGGTGACCTGGTTTTCGACGATTTGCGGCGCCTGGCCGGAATAACTGGTGCGAATAATAACCTGCACGTCAGAAAGATCCGGCAGGGCATCCACGGCGGTGGTACGCAGCGCCCAGATTCCCCAGCCGGCGAAAATTACTGTCGCCAGCAACACGATGGGCCGTTGTGCTATGGACCAGTGGATCAGTTGGGCGATCATGGCTGATCTCCCCCGGCCGCGTTCATTTTCTCTGCTGAAAACGTTGGCGTATCTGCTCCGGTGTGACCGGCCATATTGGCAAGTGCGCCACTCAGATTCGCTTCCGAGTCAATTAAAAATTGTCCCGAAACAACTATATTTTGGCCTTCCGCCAGGCCTGAAAGAATGGCGCTTTGCTCGCCATAGTCCCTGCCCACCGTAACCGCTACCGGGCGAAAGTAACCATTTTCAGCCAATATCACCCGGTTGTTCTCGATGCCGCGTATGACCGCCTGGGTGGGAACCAGTAGTTGCGGGGGCTGTGAAGTGGCGGTGATGCGCACCTGCGCGTATTGACCGGGCCGCAACATCCCTGTTGGATTGGGCAGGAGCGCGCGTACCGTGGCGGTACGGCTAGCGCTCTCCAGATGCGGCAATATGTCCACCACTTCGCCCTCTATTTGCGTACCCTGCAAACCGGCAATACGCGCCACCACCGGGGCGCCGAGGGCGATATCTCCGAGGTCGGATTGTGCCACCGCAGCGTCCAGCCAGACGCTTTCCAGGCTGTTAATGCGTGCCAGTGTCGTGCCATTCATCACCGACATCCCCGGGCGCGCATCCAGGGTTTCCAGAGCGCCAGCCAATGGTGAGGTCAGGGTAAACAGGGGGTGCGCAACACCAGTTTTTTCGACACTACTGATTACCTCGTCCGGCATGCCCAACAGTTGCAAACGCTCCCTGGCGGCGCTCGCCAAGTGGTTGTCTCCCGTGGCGAGAATGGTCAGAAATTCCTTTTGCGCACCGGCCCAGGTGGGTACCAGAATGTCCATCAACGGTGCACCGCGGGCGACCATATCCCCGGGCGCCAGGTGGTAAACCTGCTCGACAAAGCCATCGGTGCGCGCCTGTACTATCGCTGAATCCCGTTCGTTGTAGGCGACTTTGGCCACTGCCAAAACGGACAGTTCCGGCTCGCCGTAGCTAACCGGCGCCACTGCTATGCCGAGGTTCTGCACGATACGCGGGTCGATACGAATTCCGGGTGAGGGGCCTTTGTCCGCAGGCTCGGCATAGCGGGGTATCAGCTCCATATCCATAAAAGGCGACTTTCCGGGCTGGTCGAAATGTTGCTCAGGCACCATGGGGTCGTACCAGTAGAGCACCTCTCGAGAATCCTCGTCAGCGTCACCACGGTGTTGCTCGGTTGGGGCGGACGAGACCGGGTTGCGGCTGCCGAGCCAGTAACCCCCCACACTTGCCAACGCCAGGACAAGGAGCGATAACGTTATCCTCGCCCAATGCTTTTTGCCGGTATCAATGTTCATGGCTGGAGTACTCCGTATGCGTAAATCAGGTTGGCGGCGAGCAGCGCCCGTTGGTGCTCAAGGTCAATCTGCCGCAGGCGCAGGTTGATCAGGTCGCGGCGGGCCTTGAGCGTATCGCCGAGGGACTGCTGACCTGTACGATAGCCGGTAGTCGCGAGGGCCAGGGTTTGTTGCGCCAGGGGTAACCAGCTGTGGCTAATCCGCTCCAACTGCCGTTCCAGGGCCCGGTGGGCCGCCAAATCGGTAGCCAGCGCCGCGTCGTGATCGCGTACTTTCGCCTCCCGTTCGCTACGCAGTGCCTCTAGTCGTTGTCGCGCTGCGGCGATACGCGGATTTTGCCGAGTGCCGGGGAATAACGGCAGGGAAAAACGCACCTCCATGGACACCATGTCGTCATAGGGCGCGGCGCGGTGCTGGTAGTCAATGCCGAGACTCCAGTCTGAATGTTTCTCCGCTTCGGCTTTTAGCACCTGGGCTTGCGCCAGTTCGGTCAAAGGCTGGTACAGTGCCAGTTCCGGGTGATGGTGCAAATGCGCGCGTAGTTGGGATGGTTCAACGGTGAGGGCGGGAGCGCTGTCGGCCAGCGGTAAAAATGCCTGCTCCCCGATCAGTCTTTGCAGGCGCGCCTGCGCGGCGCTGATGTTACGTTCAGTATCGTCCCGCCAGTCGGCTAGCGCAGCGGCCTGCTCGGCGGCTCTGAGCACCTCGGTCGCCGGACCCGTGCCAGCGGCGAGCTGCGCCTGGCTGGCGTCAGTTAATAGTGCCAGTTCTCGTTCCAGTTCATCGAATAATGGCAGGCGTCGCGCCAGATAGTAGTGATCAAGCCAGGCCGCCGCTGCTTCGCGCAGTACGATCGCCCGCTCCAGGGTTAATTGCCCCGCGGCCTCGCTGATCTGGGCTGTGGCAAGTGCCACCCGAGCCTGGCGCTTCGCCTGGCTGGGCACCTCCTGCATGATGCCAATTCGCTGCATGGTCATCAGGTCCTGGTCCAGGCGCCCGCGTTCCGAACCGGTCGCAGGAACATTGCTGGCACCCAAGACAAGTTGTGGATCCGGAAGGGCGGCGGCGGGCTGGCGGGCAAGGGTCGCGGCGCGCACCGCCGCTGTGCGCGCTGCAATCACAGGGGCGTTCTGTACTGCCAGCTGCAGGGCCTTGGTGAAACTTAACTCCGGCTTCTCAAGGGAATCAACAGTCGCTGCTACTGCCAGGGACGGCAGAGTGAGAGATGTTGACAGCCATAACATGGCCGAGGCGAATGTACGGTTCATGGAAAACTCCGTTCAAGTACGGTGCAGGTCTTACCTACCGGGATAACCGGAGGGCGATTGCGTCGCAGTACTCAGACGGAGCGAGGAGGGCGCCATACCGCGTTAAGCACGCGGCGCGGCACAATGGGGTGGCGGTAGTTATCGAGGCGATTAGAGGTGAATGGAACGGATTGCAGCAGAATCTGTACAGTAGGTTCAGACCACACGCGACTCTGGCATTTCACGCGGTCTTTACAGAAGTGGCTGTCGTTTTCAGTCTGAAATGTTTCGGCAGTTTGATTGCAGGGAGTTGCGAGGGCTTCTGCATGAGACAGCATGTGCATGCTGCCATCGCCGTCCGGGCACCGCTCGGGCTGCACCACCGTCGCGAGTCCGTACACGGGCAGAGCGGTAAACAATGCGATTAACACCAGCTTGCGTAGCATGGGTAGTCACTGGGACGCCGGAATCAGACCTATTCTAAGCTTGATGCAGGAATTTGCAACGGGAACAGGACGCGTTGTCACACACGGAAGTGTAGTGGCAACGGTGGTAATATTTGCGCTGACGCCAGTAGAAGCTGGTCCCGCTGGCGTCGGTTCTCGTGCGATTACTTTTTGAGGTGTGCATGACAGCAGGTGTTCTTCCCGCAATTATTGGTGGTTCCGGCCTCGAGAATTTACCGCAGTTGGAAATTATCGAGCGCCATGACATCAGAACGCAGTGGGGCAGCCCTTCGACCGCCGTGCTGAGGGGGCGAATCCAGGGCGCAGATATTTTATTTCTGTCGCGTCATGGAGCAGGCCACGTCATCCCTCCCCACCGCATTAATTACCGCGCCAACATCGCTGCTCTGCAGAATCTGGGGGCCACTCACCTTGTCGCATTCAATGCTGTTGGCGGGATCAACCAACGCTATAAGCCGGGTGATCTGGTGCTGCCCGATCAAATCATCGATTACACCTGGGGCAGGGATCACACCTTTGCCGATTGCGCTGAGGTACCATTATTACACGTGGATTTTACCCACCCCTACGATCCGCACTTGCGTCAATTGCTGATCGATTCCGCCTTTGCCAGTAATTCCCAGTTACACGCCAGCGGAGTGTACGGCGCAACCCAGGGGCCACGGCTGGAAAGTGCCGCAGAAATAACCCGCCTGGCGCGGGATGGTTGCGACCTGGTCGGTATGACCGGTATGCCCGAGGCCGCGTTGGCGCGGGAAAAACAACTGCCCTATGTGAGTCTGTGTCTGATTGTCAATGCCGCGGCCGGGTTGGGCGATGGCGAAATTACCTTGGCCGACATCGACGCAGTGATGAGCGCGCAGATGCCGCGGGCGATTGCCCTGCTGTCCGCGGCCTGCGTTGTGTTAACACGACAAGCTCGCTGATGAACGCTTTGTTTGGGGAGTGGGTTGTCAGTGATGGAGTGGGCTTGGGCGGCCTTGCATTGTCGGCTTTCCTGTCGTCGACGTTATTGCCGGGCAGTTCAGAGGTGGTGTTGCTGCTGCTGCTGCGGGACGGTCAGATAGCACCGGGTTTACTGCTGGTGGTGGCCAGCGTGGCCAATACGCTGGGTGGATTGTCGACCTATCTGATTGGCTACGGCCTGGCGCTGGGGTTGCTGAAAAGCGGACGTATCGAGCGGCCGCGAGCCCGTGCGCTGGCGTGGGCGGAACAGTGGGGCTATGTGGTGTTATTATTTTCCTGGTTGCCGCTGATCGGCGATGGCTTGTGTCTGGCGGCGGGATGGTTGCGGGTCCCCTGGCTGGCGGCCATGGCAGCCATGTTTGTGGGCAAAGCCGCGCGCTATATGATGGTGGTTTACCTGGCCGGGCTTTATTAAATAACAAATCGTCGGGCCTGTCCGGCGGGCAGGCAGCTAAGACAGCGACACGCGGGGGTTGCACGCTGATTCTGCGTATGCACCCCGGGAGGGATACCCTGTGACAAAAATAGCTGCGAGAGTGCTGGCACGTGGTATGTCTGTGGTAAAAATAACCTATGTCATTTTGCTGCTCGCTATCGTGCCAGCGTTGGTTTATTTATACCGCACCTACACCTATGGCGGAGAATATTTGGTAGCGGGAGCCTATGCTTATCCACAGGCTTCGGACCTGTCCTGCGCAACGCTGCTCGGGGGAGTGGCTGACCACGAAGTCATGGAGAGCGATGCCGGTATTCATTTCAATGTTACGACGCCCAGTAACTACCGCGTGGATTTTCGACATCCTTTACTGATGGTATGGGCGCCCTCGGGTTTTAATCAATCCCTTTCCGAACGTTTCACAGGCTTGACCCACGCGGCAACGACCCAGGGTTTTATTGTCGTGCATGTGGGCAGTGTTCCCCTGGGGTTCAAGGCGCTGGGGGCGCTGGCCGAGGTCCCGGTGGCGGTGGCGCGGCGATGGTGTATCGACCACCAGGCCGTGTTTTACACCGGTCACTCCGATGGCGGCACGGTGTCTAATGCGCTGGCGGTGATGTCAGATTTACCCACGCGGCCTGCGGCGATTGCACCCAGCGCCATGGGGATGCGCAAAATCGACATGGAAAAATATGCGTGCCCCGCGCCCATACCGGTGATGTTGATGCACAACAAGCGCGACCATCATTTTCGCGATTACGGCGCCGGAGTGGCGCAATGGTGGGCCGAGTGCAACCAGTGTTCCACGCAGACTCGCCCCAGCCAGTTTAACGGCTGCCTCGAATATACCGATTGTACCCCGGGCGCACGCACGTTGTTTTGCCAGGCTGAGGGCAATCATGCCCACTGGCCGGGCTTCGAGCACGATCCCATTAAGTTTTTCCGAGAAGTGGTCGATAACCTGTAAGCAGGCCGAAACAGGTTTTGCCGATGACGCCGCGCCAGGTGGACAGACCTGGGCAGCTGGCGTATGGCCGTTGGCACCCGATGCGGAAATCAACCATGTCTGAGGACTACAAGGCGAAGTATCGCCAGTTACTGGGTGAATTTGATCAGTTGCAACAACAGTCGCGGGACACGGTTAATCAGTTGTACGCACAAACCACCGGGATTCTCGCCAATTTTCGCGACACCACCAAAGAACTGGGTGACGCCATCCGCCTGTTGCCGGTGCGCCTGGAGGAGGATCAGTTACCGGCTAAAAAACTGGCTTACATCAATGAACTGCTCAGTGCGTTCCCAATTTCCACGTTACATGCCAATGGCGAAAATTTACTGCTAGATACCGACGCTGCCGTTACATCCGCTGTAGATCCTCTGGAATCTGCCAGGCAAGTGCTATCTTACCTGCTCGAACAATTGCCCGCGGAGCTGAGTCGACATCTCGATCAGGAAAGTTTGCAACAGGCCATTAGCGACGCCGATGATGCGGAACAACTATTGGGTACCAGCGCGCGTATTCGCACCGGTATCCTGCTGCTGATGGACGACCGGGATGATCAGATAAGAGAACTTTCGGGATTTCTCGAAAATATTGTTGCACGCCTCGACGGGTTAACGGTGTCGTTGTTGGAAGGTGACAGCTTGCGCCAGGAAAGCCATCTGCAGAGGGGTCATTTCAGCGACACGGTCGGCTACGAAGTCAAACATATCAGGGCGTCTGTTGCCGCGGCTGATGATCTTGATACCTTACAAAAAGCCATCGAAACCCGCCTGAATAGCATTGATCATAGCGTTTCGAGTTTTGTGCAGGCAGAAACCGCACGTGCGCAACAAGCCCAGGCAGTTGCCGAGACACTACGGGACAAAGTGGGGGCGCTTGAAGCCCAGGCCAGCGAGATGCGTGTCGCGATGGAAAAAGCACAGGCAGAAGTGGGGTTGGATAGCCTGACGCGGGTGCCCAATCGACGCGCTTACGATGAACGTATTGGTGAAGAGCTATCGATATGGCGAGACAACGCACGCCCCCGCACTCTTGCTATCGTAGATATCGACCATTTCAAACGTATCAATGACGACTTCGGACATCCGGTAGGTGACACGGTGTTAAAAGCGGTTACCAGTAAGATTAAACAACAAACGCGCAGCACGGATTTTTTTGGCCGAATTGGCGGGGAAGAGTTTGCCATTGTGATGGTTGATAGCGACGCTCGACAGGCGCGAGCGTCCCTCGAAAACTTACGCAAAAGTATCGAAAATTACCGTTTTGGTTACCAGGGGAAAAGAGTCGGCGTGAGTATTTCAATCGGCTTCACAGACTTTCAGCGCGACGATACTGCGGAGACCGTGTACAAACGAGCCGACGACCTGTTGCTCAAGTGCAAGCAAAGTGGGCGCAATAAAATATTTTGTCACTTGGATAGCTAAGCTTTTCAAGGAGGTTCAGTTTTTACCAACAATGCCGATAACGGGTAAAGACGACCACCGTTATATGACGGTCAAGCGTTGCTGGCGTTATCCAACAACCCCGTTATCAGTCTCTGGTGGTACAGGTAAAAATTATGTCTAGCGCAACACACAGTGCGGTGGGTAAACCAGCTATGCCAACTACAGCGCAGACGGGGTTTGCGTTTGTACAGGCGCTGAGTGTCGAGTTGTCTTCCGGAGAGCTCGAGTTGCCCGCGTTTCCGGATATCGCCCTGCGGGTCAAGGAAATACTGGACAAACCTGATGTTTCTGCCGAACAGGTGGCCATGGTCGTTAGCTCTGAACCGGTGCTTTCCGCGCGGTTATTAAAAGTGGCTAATTCGGCGGCCTATCCCAACCGCAGTGGGGAAGGGGTCAAAGATGTGCGCACTGCGATTACGCGCCTGGGGTTCACCATGGCGCGCAATACGGCTGTGTCGATTGCCATGGAGCAATTGATGGCGGTCAAAAGCGGCGGTGACGATCTGGTGCGCACGCATATGGAAAGCCTGTGGCAACATAGCCTTGAAGTGGCGGCCTTGTCCCAGGTGTTAGCAAGGAAATTAACTAAACTTAAGCCGGATGAAGCCATGTTGGCCGGGTTGCTACACGACATAGGCAAGTTATACATTCTGAGTCGTTCGCGGCAACATCCAGAGTTATTTGCCAACCCGCAGGCTCTTGAGGAGGTGCTGGAAAACTGGCACACCGGGGTCGGATCCGCCATATTGCAAGCCTGGAATTTTGACGAAGCCCTGGTCATGGTGGCTGATGAACATGAGATTATCGAGCGATCTCATATGGGCAGTGCGGATTTGACCGATGTGGTGATTGTTGCCAACTTGTTGGCGCATGCGTGGCAGGAAGGACAAAGTTTAATGGACTGGGCATCATTTCCGTCCATGGAGCGGCTCAAATTAACACCCGCGATTGCAGAAGAGATGCTGGTGGCGTCCGAACAGGAAGTGATGTCGATTATGCAGGCTTTGGGAGGCGGCTAGCCTGCCATCCCGGTTACGTCTGTGCGTCTGGCCACCTGTTGTCAAAAAAGCTCAGCCCTGAAATTTTTACGCGTCAGTAAAGCCCTTCATTTGCGTTAGTCGCTTTCTCGCTTTTTATTGATATCGGTCAAATGTGAAAACCTCAGTTTGTCGTAATCTGCATTCGTTGATTGGAATGTGGAGGATGACCATGAGTGCGACAACCAGTGACAAACAGGTTTGGACTGGCATTGTAATGACCGTGGCGGCGTTGGTAGTGGTGATGTTCGTCGCGATAACGGTAGCTAACCTGGTGGGCTAGGTCCCAGGCAGTGGCCGGCTTTGTCGGTGCACTGAGCGAACTGAGAGCCTGAGCCCGGAGGCTGGCGTCAATGTAAGTGGGTTTTGCCGCGCGGTGGAATAGTTCCAGGAAAAACCCGCAAGCACGTAAACTCCGTTTGCCGATACCGATAACGTCATTAATTCTCGCCGAACCTGCCGGCAGGCCGTCGTAATGCTTCTACGGTTTGCAATCGGGATCGTGTCCAGGTGTGTTGTGCATATAAAAAAGCATTTATATAACAAAGAATAAACCCTCAGCGAGAAACCCCAAGCCCCGAGAGTCCCTCTTCCTTTCCCCACCCGCCGTTGCATCAGGTTGTGTCGAGTTAACAACATTCAAATCGCCGATAACCCGGAATAATGTGGTGGCCCAGTCTGAAAATTGTTAGCTATACTCAGGGGGCAGATACAAGGAAAAAGCCAAACTCGCAGTGATGCGGGGTCGGAAAGCTACCGGTCTGGAGAGTGAAGACTAGACGGCGGAGCTGCCCGAGTACACGGACTTTGTGGAGTGACTGTGCTGCTGATTGCGGTCTGCAAATTGTTCGGTGTCAGTTTGGGTAATGGATTTGATGGGCGCCAGGCTGGTATTTCACTGAGCTGGGCCGATACACCCGCTGGTGTATTGGTAATCAACGTAATCAAACAAAAGGAACTTTGTTATGGATATGCAACGTTTACCAAGAAAACTACCCCTGTTAACCGCAATGGGCTGCCTGAGCTTCGGCCTGGGCTTTAGTGCGCCTACGGTAGCTGTGGAAGAAGGGGTTTGTGGACCCATGGATGTGGTGTTCGTGGTCGATGATACCGGCAGTATGGGCGATGCCATCACCAATATTCAGGCGGGCATCGCCAGTATTGCTGCGGATGTCGTCACCGCCTCCGGTGGAGATTATCAGATGGGCCTGGTCACCTTTAAGGACAATCCCGCAACGGTTGTTGACCTCGCCCCCGTCAATGGTGCCGCCGTGCTCGCAGGGGTTGGCGTCCTGACTGCCTCTGGTGGCCTTGGGGGTCCAGAGGCTTCCGATGCCGCTTTGGATATGGTGGTTAATGGCACGGATGTGGCTTCGGGAGCGGGTTGTACCGGAGTGCCGTTTAATAATGCCGGATTCCGCCCGGGCGCCGACAAGCTGGCGATTATGCTAACCGATAATTTACCCGGTGGTTGTGATGATACGTTTACTCCAGGGGTGGACGATACCAATGCCGCCCGGGTGGCCAGTGACGCCTCAGCCGCGGGCATCAGTATCTCGGCGATTTACAATGCCAACTCTCCCAGTCCCACTGTGGTCGGTATTATGAACCACTACGCGGTCACCACCGGGGGTGTATTCGCTATCACCCCGAGTAATGGATCCGGTACGGACACGGTTATCACCGATCTGATCGCTGCCTGTGGTAGTTCGGCAGACGGTTGTCCGCTGTCCCAGGGCTACTGGAAAAATCACGAGGAGGATTGGCCCGTTACTGAGTTGACCATCGGTGGAACTGTCTATGACCAGGGGCAATTGCTGGAAATTCTCACCACGCCACCGAAGAGAGGTAATTCCTATCTGATTCTAGCTCACCAGTTGATTGCGACATTGCTCAACATTGCCAATGGCTCCAACCCGGCGTTTATCAATGATACGGTGGTGGCTGCTGACGCTGCTTTGGTCGGAGTGAACCTGTTGGGAGGCTATATCAAGAACAGCAGCTTGAATGCGCTGGCGGGTATCCTCGACGACTACAACAATCGTGAGCTGACGCCGGACTGTAACGACCCGGAGGCGTCAGGTTCGCAGTAAATAGTTGCAGATTTATTTCCGTGAATCCTCACATGAAAACGAGCCACCGCACACATTGGGTGGCTTTTTTGTATTTTTTGTGCGCAAAGCGCTGTGTTGTAAGGCCTCTGTGCGGCTGTTGTGAAGTTGTTTTCCATTGTTCGCTCGACAGTCGCACCGTCAGGATTTACCGCACGCAGGAATTAAACCTTATCCAACATCAGGAGGGCCGCCTTTGTAAAACGCGATAGTTGAGGCTGCAAGATTGATTTTTCACGCCTGAACTTTTCTGGAGGTTTCTATGGGTGGTGATCTGGATTTACATTCTGTGATAGATAATGCACACCCGGTCCGGGCCGGTTACATAAAAAAATACCTGCACACGCCTGCGCAAACTCAATGCCGAAAAACTCGAGAAGCATTTGGCAGAGGGTGCCGAAGCCGGGCTACAGGAATTATCGGCAACGTATAGTCAGGCTATGAAGCAAACCAAAAAATTGTTTGGCTAAAACCTTAGTTGCCTGGTGGTTACTTATTCCAATTGGCTATCAGGTGTAGGATTAGCCTCCGTAACGCTAGCAATTTAGCTAGGTATTATCGGAGGCTTTTTTATTGCAACGGCACTGGGTTTGAACTGCTAAGAAAGTCACTGTCACAACGCCAGGACCGTGGGATGCGGGCACCCTGTGCCGAATTTGGCTCCCATTGGGAACTGTCGAATTTCGTGAGACAATCAGCCCGGTTAGCGAACAGCAACCCGCCATTGTGGCCCGATGTGTTTGGCGCTCCGCGATGCGCTCAGGAAATGCTGCCCTGATAGCAGCGCGTGGTACAAAGGTGGTGATGAAATCGCGATATTTTTGCCCGAATCGGACCGTGCGGCAGCCGAGGTAGTGTTTAAAAAAATACACCGAGAACCGATGGCCCACGCTACTGTTCGCCAGTGGCCCATCGATTTCAGTGCAGGTGCCGCGATATTCAACCCTGCGCCGCCCAGTGTAGATACGGCATTGGGTATGGCGGATCAGACAATGTTCGAGGTGAAAAAATCAGGGAAAAATAATGTCGTCTACAAAGAATACCACACACAACAACGGGCGCCCGCCGTTCCCGATGAATAGTTCTGTGCCGCTTCAGTGGCATTTTCCAGGTAGTGACACCTAATGGAAATATGGGTGGACGCGGACGCCTGTCCGGTAGTGATCCAGGACATTTTATACCGGGCGGCGCAGCGCACCCAGGTGATGCTGACGCTGGTGGCCAATCAGCCATTGCGCACTCCCGGATCCCCTTTTATTAAAACTCTGGTGGTAACTTCGGGGTTCGATATGGCGGACAATGAAATCGTGGGCCGGGTTGGCGATGGCGATCTGGTTATTACCGCTGATATTCCCCTGGCGGCTGAAGTGATTGCTAAAGGCGCACATGTCCTCAGTCCCCGGGGCGAAGTGTATACACGGGATAACATCCGGGCGAAGCTCAATATGCGGGATTTCATGGATACGCTGCGGGGCAGCGGCCTGCACGGCGGCGGCCCCGCGCCACTCAGTCAGGGGGATCGCCAGGCATTTGCCAACCATCTGGACCGATGGTTAACCCGTAGCGCCAAAAATCAATAAGACCTGTAACGGGTTAATCCACCGACCGGTTTTCGCCGGAAGGTAATTCGACCTGGCGGACTGAATTTCGTGGCGCTGCCATACTGCGCCGATTCAGGTATGAGGCTGGACCAATGGGCCTGTCTGATCGGAACCGACGGAGGGATTGTTGTCGGTTTCCCGGTGGGCCGGGGTGGGGGTGATTGCTGTGGTGAATCCATACGCCCTGTATATTTGTCTGTCATTAGCGGGGTGGGGGTCCGGTGGCGATTCGGCATCTGCTGGTAACCGGTCCGATGATCCTTGCTGGATGCGGTATCGTTGGGCAAATTGTAGTCTCAAAAATAGTTGGCGGTCATTGGCGTTTGTCCGGATAATAGCGCGCGTTTTATCTGGGTGCCCCGACGAAGGGGGACCAGATACTGTCAAGTTATCCAGTGCGCAGGAGGTTGATCGATGTTACACCGCGTGATGCTATTGGGGTTATTGTTGTCCGCAACGGTGGGCTGTACCTGGGTGGACATCAGTCCGGCTGGAAAGGAGGTCATGCTGGTTAAGCCCGCTAATGTGACTAACTGCCGCTATATTGGGGTTACAACCTCGACGGTGAAGGGGGCGATCGGCAACCTGAACCGCCCAGAGCACAAGGTCACCGAGGAGTTGCAAACCATGGCGAGAAATCAGGCAGCGGTGATGGGTGGCGACTCGATTATCGCCAGGCGAGAAACCCGCACGCAAAGCACCCAGGCGTTTGATGTGTATAAATGCGGTTATTAACCATGGCCAGGCGCGGGCTCTGATTACGGCACTAAAGTAGTGGTGTGGTGAAATTAAAAAAACCGACTGGGGCCGGTGTGGCGGTATAAAAACCCTGGCCCCGGTTTCTGCGATCCCGCGTTTCCCTAGTATCAGGACAGGCGCTGTTTAAAATCGGCGTAACCAAACTCGCGAATAACCTCGAGTTCGTCCGTGCGGGAATCCCACAACGCGATTGCGGGGAGTTTAATGCCGTTAAAGGTGGATGTTTTCACCATGGTGTAGTGGGACATGTCGTCGAACATCAGCCGTTGTCCAACCTGTAATGGCTGCGCAAAACTGTAATCGCCGATCACATCCCCTGCCAGGCAGGTCATACCCCCCAGACGGTAGCGGTGTGCGTATTGGTTAGCATCCCCCGCGTCGAGGATCTGTGGGCGGTAGGGCATTTCCAGAATGTCGGGCATATGGCAGGTAGCCGAGGTATCGAGAATAGCCTGGGACATACCGTTCCAGCTGATGTCCAGTACTTCCGCCACCAATATGCCGGTGTGAATGGCAATCGCCTCGCCCGGTTCGAGATAGACCTGCACCTGGTGTCGCGCGGCAAAATCCCTGATCAACGCGATCAGATCGTCGATCTGATAATCGTCACGGGTAATATGGTGGCCACCGCCAAAATTTACCCATTGCATGCGCGGTAGCAGGTGACCGAATTTTTCCTCAACCACCTTTAATGTGCGTTGCAGCGGAGGCACATCCTGTTCGCACAGGGTGTGAAAATGCAGACCGCTGATGCCCTCCAGGGACTGTCCGCTAAATTGTGAAACGGGAATGCCAAGGCGCGAGCAGGGCGCGCAGGGATCATAAATCGGCACCGTGCCTTCGGAGTGTTCCGGATTGATGCGCAGCCCAAATTCCAGTTCGGGGCGTTGCTGCCGCGCTGCTTTGACCAGCGGCTGGAAGCGTTGCCACTGGCCAAAGGAATTAAATACAACGTGGTGGGCAAAGCCGAGAATTTCCCGCAGATCCGCCTCCGTGTAGGCAGCCGAAAATACGTGGGTTTCGCCTCCGTAGTGCTCCGCACCGAGTTGCGCCTCGTGTAAACCGCTGGCGCAGGTGCCGGACAGGTAGCTGGAGACCAGTGGCCCCAGGCGCCACAGGGAAAATGCTTTAAGTGCCCCGAGGATTTTTGCGCCACTGCTGGATTGTACTTGCGCCAGTATGCGCAGGTTGCGCTCCACCGCGGCGCGGTCAACCACAAAGCATGGACTCGGTACGCGGCCGGCGTCGAAATTCGCAAAAGGATTATTATTCACAGGCGTCTGATCCGTTGCTGGCATGGACCAAACCTGTTGCGCTGCACCACTTAGTCACCCAGTCCATTGTGGTCGAGTTCCACCACCTCCCACGGCAGGCCGTAGCGATTCAGATCCTCCATAAAAGGGTCTGGATCGAGCTGTTCCATATTCCATACCCCCGCGCGCGCCCATTTGCCTTCGAGCATCATTTTGGCGCCGATCATCGCGGGCACGCCGGTGGTGTAGGAAATTGCCTGAGATTGCACTTCCCGGTAGCAGGTTTCGTGATCGCAAATATTGTAGATGTAGACTATTTTTTTGTGTCCGTCCTTGACTCCGGTCGCGACGCAACCGATACAGGTTTTACCTTTGGTCAGGGGGCCCAGACTGGAAGGGTCCGGCAGTAGTGCTTTGAGAAACTGCAGGGGAATAATTTCCCTGCCCTCGTACATCACTGGATCAATGCGCGTCATGCCGACGTTACCCAGCACTTCCAGATGTTTCAGGTAATTGTCCGAAAATGTCATCCAGAAGCGGGCGCGTTTGATTCCAGGAAAATGCTTGGCGATGGATTCCAGTTCCTCGTGGTACATCAAATAGATTTTTTTCGGGCCGATACCGTCGGGAAAATCGAATACACGGGACTCGGCCAGCGGCGGTGTCGTTTGCCATTCGCCGTCCTGCCAGTAGCGTCCTTCGGCGGTGACTTCGCGAATATTGATTTCCGGATTAAAGTTGGTGGCAAACGGCTGGCCGTGGTCGCCGGCATTGCAGTCGATGATATCCAGTTCGTGAATATCGTCGAGCAGATGTTTTTTGATGTAGGCGGTGTATACATTGGTAACTCCGGGGTCAAAACCGGAGCCCAGCAAAGCCATCAGGTTGGCTTGTTTAAATTTGTCGTGATAGGCCCACTGCCAGCTGTATTCGAACTTCGCCTCGTCGGGCGCTTCGTAGTTGGCGGTATCGAGGTAGTGAACGCCGGTTTGCAGGCAGGCATCCATAATAGTCAAATCCTGATAGGGGAGAGCAACGTTAATCACCAGCGACGGCTTTTCGCGGTTGATCAGCGCAACTAGTTCGGGCACGTTGTCCGCATCCACCTGCGCGACGTCGACAGGTCGCTTGATTTGCGCGGCGATTTTTTTACATTTTTCCAGGGTGCGACTGGCCAGTACAATG
Organism: Gammaproteobacteria bacterium; assembly: GCA_038106145.1. Taxonomy (GTDB): domain Bacteria; phylum Pseudomonadota; class Gammaproteobacteria; order Pseudomonadales; family Porticoccaceae; genus JBFJKD01. The sequence goes on from JAYODD010000011.1 coordinate 61,921, forward strand.
CTGGAAAATACTTCGGGTATCTGGGCGCATTTATGCGCGACCACGGCACCGACGCCTCCAGCGCCGATAATTAATACTTTTGCCATAGCGATGTTCTCCGTTACCAGTGGCTAGTAAGCGGTGCTTGAAGTCGGGAAACAACGGCTCCGACTCTATCCACTCCGCAATAAAATTAAATTAATTGGTTAGTTTGAAAAATTAGCGTTCGAAATAAGTATAGCCACGCAAGCTTTCCGCGAACGCGCCGAGCATTTTTTGACGTTCGGACACGCTGATTCTGCCTTCGCGCACAGCCTGTTCCGCGGTGGCGCGAAAACGTTCATACATAATTTTGGGATCGTATTCCACGTAGCTCAGGACGTCGGCGATGCTATCGCCTTCGAGTTCATGGACAAAATCGAAGCTGCCATCGCCGTTAATGCGCACGCTGGCGACATTGGTATCGCCAAACAGATTGTGTAAATCGCCAAGAGTCTCCTGGTAGGCACCTACCAGAAATACGCCCATATAATATTCCTCGCCAGCGCGCAGGGGATGTACCGACAACGTATTAAGGGGTCCTTCGGGATGGGGGAAATTGTCAATTTTGCCGTCGCAGTCACAGGTCAGATCCGCGATGATCGCCTCGCGGGTCGGTTGTTCATTAAGGCGGTGGATCGGCATGATAGGAAATACCTGTTTGATCGCCCAGGCATCCGGCAGTGACTGAAACACACTGAAATTACCGTAATAAATATCCGCCAGCAAACCCTGCAGATCTTCGAGTTCCGCCGGTATACGCTCCAGATGGGGCAGGTGTGCGGCGATATTCTGCAATACGTTGAGATAGATGTTTTCCCCCAGCGAACGAGTGCGCAAATTTATTTCGTTGCGCAGAAAAAGTTCCTGTAACTGGCTGCGATAGTGAATGGCGTCGTTGTAGCATTCCTGCAACGTTCGCGGGGCAATATGCCCCAGCACGGCCCATAAATTTTTAATCTGTTCATTGCTGTCTGCCGGTAAAACGTCCGGGACATTGCTGGGACTGAAGGTGCTGGTATCAAGTACGTTGAACAGGAGTACGGAGGTATAGGCCACGGTCGCTCGTCCCGACTCCGTTACGATGACCGGGTGCGGAACGGATTCCGGATCCAGGGCTTCCTGAATCGCCTCCACAATATCCGTGCAGTATTCGCGCAAATTGTAGTTGCGGCTATGGGTGTCGTTGCTGCGCGACCCGTCGTAGTCGACGGCCAGACCGCCGCCTAAATCGAGGTAGCCGAGGGGCGCGCCTTCGCCGATTATATCGATGTAATAACGACAGGCCTCCAGTACGCCCGCGCGAATATCGCGGATGTTCGGAATTTGCGATCCCAGGTGGAAGTGCAGCAGTTGCAGACAGGACAGCATATCGGCCGCTTTTAACCCGTCGATAATCTCGATGATCTGCGTGGTGGTTAGTCCGAACAGGCTGCGATCACCGCTATCGTTGCTCCAGTGACCGTCCACCTTGGTCATCAGTTTCAACCGCAGGCCGATCATTGGTTCTATCCCCAGTGCGCGGCTGCGCTCGATAATGATCGGTAGTTCCGCCGGGGTCTCAATGACGAATACACAGGGGATTCCCAGCTGACGCGCGCGCAAACCCAGGTCGATAAACTCTGAGTCCTTATAGCCATTACACACGATCAGGCTGTCCCGATCCTGCAGGGAGGCCATGGCGATAATTAGCTCCGCCTTGCTACCTGCTTCGAAACCGTGGTGAAAATGTTTGCCAAAGCGGGCAATTTCCTCCACCACATGGCACTGCTGGTTCACCTTGATGGGAAATACGCCGCGGTAATGGTTTTGATAGTCGAGGGCGGCGATGGCGTCGGCAAATGCGGTGTTCAGCTGGCGAATTCCAGCGTCGAGAATATTCTCCACTCGCAGCAGCAGGGGCATATCCAGCTCCCGCTGTTTCAGGCCGCGGGCAATCTCCAGCAGGGATACCTGGCTATTGCTGACATCGTTGTTGCCATTGCCGCCATTTTCCGAGGTGCTGATATTCAGCGTGACCTCACCGACCTCGGAGATACGAAAATAACCGCCGCCCCAGTCGTTGATACCATAGTGCTGGGCAGCTTTTTCGACTGACCACTCGGGGGAAGTAAGCGTGTTCACTGGCGGGCTCCTGGTGGCGAGAAGGTGGCGCAGTCATAGTGCAGTCAGAGCACTAGCGGGCAGCACGCCATTTTTGCGCATATTGTAAGGACGTTGCGGTTGGTATTCCACCCATTAACGCAAAACTGAATCGATTCAGATTCCAGCCGCGACGCCGCTTCATGCCAGGGGTTATTCGCCGGGTAATTTACACTGGATAGCCAGGGAAACTGCGAATCAAGGCGGTGCCCGGCTCGCATTTAAACCAGCGCGGCATAAATCGAACCGGGAAAAAATGTGATCAGCGGCGAAGCTTAATTACTGCGGCCGAAAAATGGCGCTGTCAGCTGGAAACGCACAGCCAGATTGTCGGGGCTAGATAAATCCAGGCTACTGCTGGTGACGGGTGCCATCCAGTACTGCGACCGGCATGGCGACGGGCGTAACGCGCTGGGTGGGAATCGGCCCTCTGTCTTCAGGGAGTAGCGTCAGCGACCGGAGCGCTCTGAGGATCGCGAATGACTTTTACCAGAACTCCCATTTTGGGGTGGTCGAGGTAGTAAATTTTGCCAAGCTGCAACCGTTGCGACTGGCGCAGGGTATTGATTTCGTCAATGGGGGGTTGGCTCTCGTGATCGGTCGACGACCCGGCTAGCCCCGGTGGGGGTGGCAGTTGGGGCCAGGGGTTAGCGGTCGCTCCCTGCGTGCCAAAACGGGTCTGCCACAGATGGGTTTGCAGGTGCAGATAACTTTCCAGATACACTCGCAGGCTGCCCTCCAGCTGCCAGTGGTTATCGAGCCGCCTGCCGCCGGCGATTAGTAACCAGGGGGCCTCACGGCGGCTCAGACCGGGTTGGCGCCAGGCTTCGTGAAACAGAACTTTATAGGTGCCACTACGGTTGAGTGTGTAGGCCTCCGCATTCAGTTGCCGGGCGCCTTTGTCCAATTGCCGGTAAGGGGAATCTTGCCCGGCGGCGGAATCAGCGGAAAATGTGGTCAGCGGCGCCGGGTAACCCAGCTCCACGTTGTAATAGGGCAACTCGTTGCCGTAGCTGTCCGCTTGAGAGAAGATTAGTACTTCAACCTGATACCAATTCTCCGCGGCAAAGGCAGCGTGAGACCACCCCAGTGACAGTACCAGAAAGAGAATAAGGCGATGGGGCATCAGGCTACCTGCTGCTGAGTGGGCGCGAGGAAATCGAGCAACGCGGAGACCTCGTCGAGGCGCTGTCGCGCAGTGGGCATGGCGCGCGTAAAGGCCAGCGCGGTGCCGCCCACCAGGCGGTAGATATCCGGCTGCTGTTGCACCATTTGCACGATGGTTAGAGGCGCCACCAGGGTGTCCTGAGCGAAGGTTATCTTGCCGCCCTGCGCGTTGGCGTCGAGGCGACCGATGCCCAGGCGTTGCGCCCGATGGCGCAGGGTGGTGACCTGAATCAGGTTTTTCAACGGCTCCGGCAGGAGCCCAAAACGATCGATCATCTCCACCTGAAGTTCCCGAAGTTGTTCGTCATTTTGTGTGCTGGCTATGCGTTTGTACAGTAGCAGTCGCGTATGAATGTCCGCCAGATAAGTGTCGGGAATCAGCGCCGGGATATTTAAATTGATTTCCGTTGGGTGGTGCGCGGCGCTATCCACGTCAAACGCTTTACCTGCTCGCATGGCGTTCACCGCCTTGTCCAGTAATTCCATGTACAGCGAGAAACCGATGCTGTGAATATGCCCGCTCTGATCGTCGCCCAGCAACTCTCCTGCGCCGCGTATTTCCATGTCCTGCGTGGCCAGGGTAAATCCGGAACCGAGATGGTCGGCGAAAGTAATGGCTTCCAGCCGCTTGTGGGCATCATCGCTCATCTGCCGCGCGGTGGGCACCAGCAGGTAGGCGTAGGCCTGATGATGGGAGCGTCCCACCCTGCCGCGGAGCTGATGGAGTTGCGCAAGCCCCAGTTTGTCGGCGCGGTCGATGACGATGGTGTTGGCACTGGGAATATCGATACCGGTCTCTATAATGGTGGAACATACCAGCACATTAAAGCGCTGGTGATAGAAATCGGACATCACCTTTTCCAGGTTCCGCTCGCGCATCTGGCCGTGGGCAATGTCAATGCGGGCTTCCGGTAGCAGTGCCGAGAGCTCCCGTGCCGCGCGATCGATGCTTTTTACGTCGTTGTGCAGGTAGTAGACCTGACCGCCGCGCAAGATTTCCCGCAAAATGGCCTCGCGGATTACCTGGGGGTTATGTTGTCGTACGAAGGTTTTGACGGACAGGCGCCGCGCTGGCGGGGTGGCAATGATCGACAGGTCGCGCAATCCGCCCATGGCGAGGTTAAGGGTGCGCGGAATAGGCGTGGCGGTCAGGGTCAGAATATCCACTTCCGCCCGCAGGGCCTTCAACTTTTCCTTCTGATGCACCCCAAAGCGATGCTCCTCGTCGATGATTAACAGGCCCAGGTCGTGGTAACTGAGGCTGCTGTTCAGGAGTTTGTGGGTGCCGATCAGGATATCGATTTTACCTTGTGTGACCCGCTGCAGAATTTCCGCCTGCTGTTTGGCGGAGCGAAAACGGGAGAGGACTTCCACGCTTACCGGCCAGTTGGCAAAGCGATCGCGAAAATTTTCGAAGTGCTGCTGGGCGAGCAGAGTGGTGGGCACCAGGATCACCACCTGGCGGTTGCTGGAAATCGCGATAAATGCCGCGCGCATGGCCACTTCGGTCTTGCCAAAACCCACGTCCCCGCACACCAGGCGGTCCATGGGTTGCGGGCTGGTCATATCGCGCAGCACTGCGGCGATGGCGTCGCTCTGGTCCGGTGTTTCCTCAAACGGGAATTCGGCGCAGAACGCGCGGTAGTCCTCGGGATTTTTGTAGACAAATCCAGTGCGGGCGGCACGGCGTGCGTAAATGTCGAGCAACTCCGCCGCCGTGTCGCGAATTTTTTGCGCCGCCTTGTCCTTGGCTTTTTGCCATTGTTCGTTGCCGAGGCGGTGCAGGGGAGCGAGCGCTGCGTCGCCACCGCTATAGCGACTGATCAGATGTAAATCCGCGACCGGGACATAGAGTTTGGCGCCGTCCGCGTAATCGAGAGCCAGAAATTCCTGGGTTTCGTTGTCGACGACCAGGGTTTGCAGTCCCTGATAACGGCCGACGCCGTGGTCGATATGAACCACCGGCGCACCTACCTGGAGTTCCGCCAGATTCTTGATCCACTGCTCCGCGCTATCCTGGGCGCGCACGCGCCGCCGCCGTTGCAGCACCTGTTCGCCAAACAGGTCGCTCTCGCTGATCACCCACAGGGGCGGGGTGGTTATGCACATGCCCTGTTCGAGGGGATGCAGCGTGATGCCGAGGCTGATGTCGGAGTCGAGGAACTCCCGCCAGGTGGCGACTTGTTGGGGTTTGATGGCGATGCTGACGAGTAATTCCAGTAGCGCCTCGCGACGCCCTGGCGACTCGGCACAAAACAGCACGCGCCCACTGAATTGTTGTAAAGCGGTTTCAAGGCGGAGCAGTGGCCGGGCTGCCCGGGAGTCCACCTTGATATCCGGGAGCGAGGAGCAGGCAAAGTTGTGATGTCCGGCCTGCGCGTGCAAAGGACCCTGGTGCAGGATGGTTTGCGGCCATTTGTTTAAAGTCGCAAACAGGTCCGGCACCGGTATAAATACCTCGGTTGGCGCCAACAGGGGGCGAGTGGGGTCCACGCCGTGATTGCGATAACGCTCTGTACACTCCTGCCAGAAGCTGTTCGTAGCGCCAGCCACATCGCCGTCGATAAACACCTGAGTAGCGGGTGGTAGATAGTCAAATAGGGTGGCGGTGCGGGAAAAAAACAGGGGCAGATAATATTCAATCCCGGGGGAGGGATGACCGTCGCGGATATCCTGATAAACGGCGCAGTGGCGAGGATCCACATCGAACTGCGCGTGCCAGCTATCGAGAAAGCGCTTGATCGCATCCTTGGTCAGTGGAAATTCCCGCGCTGGTAACAGGGTGATCGCCTCGTGTTTTTCGACGGTCATTTGGCTGTGGGGATCAAAGCTGCGCAAACTGTCGATTTCTTCGTCGAACAGATCAATGCGATACGGCGTATCGCTGCCCATCGGGTAAATATCCACCAGCGCGCCGCGCACCGCGTATTCGCCATGTTCGTAAACCGTGTCTACGCAGCGATAGCCACCTTCATTGAGCTGGCGGCGCAGGCTGTCGATATTGACACGCTCGCCGGTGCGATGGACGAAACTGTGTGCGGCGACAAACTCCGGTGGCGGCAACCGGTGCATCAGGGTTGTTGCCGGGACCACCAATATGCCCCGTGGCAGGCGCGGCAGCTGGTACAGTGTGCGCAGGCGTTCCGAAACAATATCCTGGTGGGGGGAAAAAATATCGTAGGGCAGGGTTTCCCAGTCCGGAAAATGCAATATGGGCAGGGTGTCCGCACCGTTGTCCTCCGCTCCGGCACAGAAAAAGCGCAACTCGTCCTCAATGCGCAGGGCCTGTTTCGGGGATGCCGCAATGACCAGGGTTAGACCGCAATGGGCGCGCGCGCTGTCACTCAGAGCCAGCGTGCTGGCGGCCCCCACGAGGTTGCCCCAGTGCTGCTGGCGGCCAGGGACGCTGATGGCGGGAATGGGCAGGACGGATGAATGCATGGGCTTGGGAATTGACCAAATATGGTATTGTACCGATGCCGCGTCGCTGCGTCATGGCCGCTGCGCTGTAATGTTAAGGATGAGACTGTGCGCCGTGGAGGTATCGAGTACCCATGAGCATAAGGTTAGGCGCAGAATCCGCGATTATCGGGATTGCGCTGGTTGTGGCCGCACTCGCGATGCCCGGCTGCGCAGGGGGTAATTTCGCGGTAAAAAATCTGGCCAAGACTGATGTCGATCTGGTGGCGGATGCGCATTATCAGACCAGCCAGCAACTGCTGCGCGATCTCACTGTCAAGTTGTATCGACGCAACCCCCGCGAACTCGCCAAAACCCCTGGTGCAACCGTGGAACAGCGGGTTGAACAATTATTTGCGTCCCCCGGTGTTCAGCAACCGGCAGAGTTACAGGGCGCGCGGGGTGTCGCCGCGATGGAACTGGCCAGTGATCCCGGTTACACAGGTGATCGGGTGTTCGCCACTATTTTTGGTCTCAACACGATGCTCCGGGAGGCCTACGGTGGCAAGAGTGAATTTTTTATCTTCGATGAGCTGGATCAGCAAAAGCTGTATCACAGCGCCCGCAATATTGAAATTCTGGTTTGGCGGCTGAATACCCGCCGGGACGGCCGCGGCAAGCCCCTGTTATTGACCAACAGTTTACCCGGGGAGCCGCCCAATCTGAGTTTTGAACGGCGCTTTGGCAAATTGATCTCCATACAGGATATGCTCGCCCGAATTATTGCGCAGAAGCAGAAACGCCTGATAAATGTCGTCACGCATACCCTGGCCAGCATGGCGTTTATTCCCCTGTAGCTGCCCGTATGCCCCGGTCCGGTTGCGCTGGGGAAGGCGAATCACGATAATAGCGACCCTTCGAGAAAACCCAGCGACACAACGACAGGTAATTGCTTGTGAATCGACCGCAACCTACTGATTTTTTTAAGGACTGGAAAGAAAGGGAAGCTTTGGCCGAAGCCATGATTCCCCTTATCGGTAAGCTCTACCGGGAAAATAACGTTTCTCTTTATATGTACGGCAGAAACCTGGTGAATCAGGCGGTTACCGACCTGATGAAAATTCACCGTTTCGTGCGCCAGATTGAACACAACGAGCTGTCGGAATTTGAAACCTATCCGATGATCCAGACCCTGGCCAGGATGAATCTGGGTCCGGCTCATATCGACGTTGGCAAGCTTACCGTCAAATACCAGAACAATGGCAACGGCGGCGACATCGAAACCTTTCTGCAGGCCATGGTGGGTGATGATATCGGTAGTACCCGTAAACCCCTGCCTGCGCCACAGGATGTAGTGCTGTACGGTTTTGGCCGCATCGGCCGCCTGGTGGCGCGGTTGCTGGTGGAAAAAGCGGGGGGCGGGGATTTGCTGCGCCTGCGAGCCATTGTGGTGCGCAAAAGTCGCAACACCGATGACCTGGAGAAACGCGCCAGCCTGCTGCGTCGCGATTCGGTGCACGGTAGTTTCAAAGGGACTATTCGTGTCCTGCCGGACAAAAATAAACTGGTGTGCAATGGCAACGAAATTCAGGTGATTTACGCCGACTCCCCCAGGGAAATTGACTATACCGAGCACGGCATCGCCAACGCGATAGTGGTGGACAACACCGGAGTGTGGCGGGATGAAGAAGGGCTGGGGCAGCATCTGAATTGTCCCGGTGTCGGCAAGGTGATTCTTACCGCGCCGGGTAAGGGTGCCATTCCCAATATTGTGTATGGGATTAATCACGGCGATATCGGTGAGCACAAGATCGTCTCGGCCGCATCCTGCACCACTAACGCGATCGTTCCGGTGCTCAAGGCATTGCTCGACAAATACGGCATCGAACGGGGGCATGTCGAAACGGTACATGCCTATACCAATGATCAAAATTTGATCGACAATTACCACAAGGGTGCGCGACGGGGGCGTAGCGCGCCACTAAATATGGTGCTCACCGAAACCGGTGCAGCCAAGGCCGTTGCCAAGGCGATTCCCGAGCTGTCCGGCAAGTTGACGGGCAACGCGATTCGCGTGCCGACACCCAACGTGTCCATGGCTATCCTCAACCTGCAACTGGGTAGCGCGGTGTCGCGGGACGCCCTTAACGAATTTATGCGCGAAACCGCACTGCATTCGCCGCTGCAACAGCAAATCGGCTACACCATTTCTTCCGAGGCCGTGTCCACGGATTTTGTGGGCGACCGGCACGCCTGCGTGTTTGATTCCCAGGCAACCATCGTCAATGACCGCAACTGTGTGCTGTATTGCTGGTACGACAATGAATTCGGCTACAGCTGCCAGGTGGTGCGCTGTCTGGAGAAAATGGCGGGTGTCGAGTGGTTAATGTTCCCCAGAGCGGATTGACTGGGTTTGCCAGAGTACCGAACGACACCCCAGGTCGGGCCCGGCGTGCAGATCATCTGGGTTTATACCCTCTGCGCAAACTGCGGTCGTGTTTTTAATTGATGTCAGCGGGCGTGTCGCTGGTAAAAGGGCGTGTGGCTCTTTATAATTCCGGCGCTCTCGAATCGGGCATAACCGATGTGCGTCAGGCAGCAGTGCCCGGCCGGTAGTTGATTATTACGGTGTGAGAACTCTCTATGATTAAAATCCGTCGCGGACTGGACCTACCCATTGCCGGAGCGCCTGAACAGGTTGTATACGATGGCGGCGCGGTAGACTCCGTTGCGTTACTTGGTAGCGATTATCCCGGGATGAAGCCGACCATGGCGGTCGCTGTGGGCGATCGGGTCAAGCTGGGCCAGGTGCTGTTTACCGACAAGAAAAACCAAGGCGTGGCTTTTACTGCCCCCGCCGCGGGTGTAGTCAAGGCCATCAATCGCGGCGAACGGCGCGTTTTCCAATCGATGGTAATTGATGTCGAAGGTGACGAAGAGGTTACCTTTGCCACCTATCCCGAGGCGCAACTTGCCACCCTGGAGCGCCAGGCCGTGGTCGACAACCTGATCGCCAGCGGGCTGTGGACTGCGCTGCGCACTCGGCCCTATTCGCGGGTGCCCGCGCCGGATGCTGTCCCCAACGGGATTTTCATCACAGCGATGGATACCAATCCGTTGGCCGCCGATCCGGCAGTGATAATCGCCGAGCGGCAACAGGATTTCGTCAACGGACTACGGGTGTTGACGCGGCTGACCGGCGGTGCGGTGCATCTGTGTCGCGCCCCTGGGGCCGATGCTATACCGGCATGCGAGGGGATTACCACCCACGAATTCAGCGGCCCGCACCCGGCCGGTCTGGTGGGTACGCATATTCATTTTATCGACCCGGTAAACGAACACAAAAGTGTGTGGCATATCGGTTATCAGGATGTGGTCGCCTACGGCAAACTGTTTACCAGCGGGCGCATCGATGTTGCCCGAGTGGTGGCCGTTGCCGGTCCTCAGGTGCGTCAGCCGCGCCTGATACGCACTCGCACTGGCGCCTGTTTGAGTGAGCTGGTGGCGGCCGAGACGCTGGATGGGGATAATCGCGTCGTGTCCGGATCGGTGATGTCAGGTCATCGCGCGGCGGGGCCGTCAGACTACTTGGGTCGCTATCACAATCAGGTATCGGTACTCGAAGAGGGGCGAGAGCGACGCTTGCTGAGCTATCTCTCTCCAGGTGTCAACCGCCATTCGGCGCTGCCCATCTACGTGTCGGCGCTGCAAAAAAATAAATTATTTGCCATGAATGCCAGCACCAATGGTAGCGAGCGCGCCATGGTCCCGCTGGGCAACTACGAGCAGGTTATGCCCCTGGATATTTTGCCCACACAACTACTGCGTGCGCTGGTGGTGGGCGATACCGAGATGGCACAAAAACTGGGGTGCCTGGAACTCGATGAAGAAGATCTTGCGCTTTGCACCTACGTTTGCGTGGGTAAGTACGAGTATGGCCCCATATTGCGCGACAATCTGGCCCGTATTGAGAAGGAGGGCTAACGCCTTATGGGACTGCGAAAATTTCTCGATAGCCTGGAACCGCATTTTCACAAAGGCGGGAAATACGAAAAATGGTATGCCCTCTACGAAGCGGTGGATACCATTTTCTATTCCCCGTCGTCGGTCACTAAAACCGGCGCCCACGTGCGCGATGGGATTGACCTCAAACGCGTGATGATTACGGTGTGGCTCGCTGCATTTCCAGCGATGTTCTACGGCATGTACAACCTGGGTTTTCAGGCGAATACCGCCATGGCGGCCATGGGTGTGACCCAGGTCGGCGACTGGCACGGCCCGTTTATCAGCCTGTTGGCGGGTCACGACCCCGGCAGTATCTGGGATTGCTTCTGGTACGGTGCGGTATTTTTCGTACCTATCTATATGGTGACCTTTATCGTCGGTGGCTTTTGGGAGGTTTTATTCTCAATAGTGCGCGGCCACGAAGTTAACGAAGGTTTTTTTGTCACCTCTATTCTCTACGCGCTGATTTGTCCGCCCGATCTGCCGCTGTGGATGGTGGCGCTGGGTATCAGTTTCGGCGTGGTGATTGGTAAGGAAATTTTCGGTGGGACGGGCAAGAACTTTCTGAACCCGGCGTTAACCGGACGAGCCTTTGTGTTTTTCGCCTATCCGGCGGAGATGTCTGGAGACGCGGTGTGGACAGCGGTGGACGGATTTACCGGGGCCACCGCGCTGTCGATTGCGGCGAGCGACGGCATGACGGCGTTACAGAACCAGTTCAGCCTGCTGGATGCATTCATCGGGCGAATGCCCGGTTCGGTGGGCGAGGTGTCCACGTTAGCTATTTTACTCGGCGCCGTAATTCTCCTGGTCATGCGCATAGCGTCGTGGCGAATTATGCTCGGCGTGATGCTGGGTATGGTGGCGTTGTCCACGCTGTTTAACTCGATTGAATCGAGTAATCCCATGTTTGCCATGCCCTGGTACTGGCATGCGGTATTGGGCGGGTTTGCGTTCGGCATGGTGTTTATGGCCACCGATCCGGTATCGGCGTCGATGACCGACACCGGCAAGTTGTGGTTTGGCGTATTGATCGGCGTGATGGTGGTTTTGATTCGCGTGGTCAACCCCGCGTTTCCAGAGGGCATGATGCTGGCTATTCTTTTTGCCAATCTGTTTGCGCCGTTGATCGATCATTTTGTGGTGCAGTCCAACATCAAACGGAGGCTGGCCCGTGGCTAATAAGGATTCGATGTGGGGAACCGTCAGGGTTGCCCTGATTCTATGCGTGGTTTGTTCCGTGTTCGTTTCTGCGGCAGCGGTTTTGCTGCGTCCGGAGCAACTCGCCAACAAACTGAACGATCGCAAAAAAAATATTCTGGCCGCCGCGGGATTATTACAGCCCAATGTGGACATAGACACGCAATTTGCCAGAATTGACACCCGTCTGGTGGATTTGAATACCGGCAAATTTACTCAGGCGTTTGATGTGGCGAGTTTTGATCAACGCAAGGCGAGTAAAAATCCCGCACTGGCTACCGCCTTGTCCGCTGAGGAGGATAAGGCCGGTATAAAACGTCGTGAAGATTACGCGCTGGTGTATATCGTTAACGACGGCGACGCTGTCGACAAGGTGATCCTGCCCATCAAGGGTTATGGGCTGTGGTCTACGCTCTATGGTTTTATCGCCCTCGATAAGGACATCAATACCGTGGTTGGCGTGGGCTTTTACGAACACGCGGAGACCCCAGGGTTGGGCGGCGAGATCGATAATCCGTTGTGGAAAGCCAAATGGGTTGGCAAGAAAGTCTACTCGGAGGAGGGTGACACGGCTTTATCGGTAATCAAAGGAGAGGTGGACAGGTCCCGGCCGCAGGCGGTGTATCAAATCGACGGGCTCTCCGGCGCGACGCTGACCAGCCGCGGTGTGCACAATTTGATTCAGTTCTGGATGGGCGACAAAGGCTTCGCTCAATTTCTGGCTAACCTGCGTGCAGGGGAGGCGTGATCATGACGGACAAAACGAAAGATATCCTGTTTAAACCCATTCTGGATAACAACCCGATCGCGCTGCAGATTCTGGGTATTTGTTCTGCCCTGGCGGTAACCTCGCAAATGTCGGTGGCATTCGTGATGTGCGTGGCACTGACGGTTGTTACTGCTTTTTCAAATTTCTTTATTTCAATTATCCGGCACCATATTCCCGGTAGTATTCGCATCATCGTGCAAATGACCATCATCGCGTCGTTGGTGATCGTGGTGGATCAGATACTTAAGGCAGTGGCGTACGAGATCAGCAAGCAATTGTCGGTGTTTGTCGGCCTGATTATCACCAACTGTATTGTGATGGGACGCGCTGAAGCCTTTGCGATGAAAAACCCACCGGTTGCCAGTTTTCTCGACGGGATCGGCAATGGTCTTGGCTACAGTACGATTTTAATGAGCCTGGCGGTGGTGCGGGAATTATTCGGCTCCGGAAAAATGTTTGGCCAGGAAATATTTTCGGTGGTGAGTGCCGGGGGCTGGTACGTGCCGAACGGGCTGCTGTTGTTGCCCCCATCGGCGTTTTTCCTGATCGGCGGGTTTATCTGGGCGCTGCGCAGTTTCAAACGGGAGCAAGTGGAAGCGCCGGAATATAAAATGGCGCCCAACACAAAAATCGGGGAGGCCACCTGATGGAACACTATATTGGCTTGCTGGTACGAGCGGTTTTTATTGAAAACATGGCCCTCGCGTTCTTTTTGGGCATGTGCACTTTTTTGGCTATATCAAAAAAAGTTGAAGCTGCTATTGGATTAGGCATTGCAGTTATCGTGGTGCTTTCGGTTACGGTCCCGGTAAATAATTTGATTTATCGCTACTTGCTGGTCGAGGGGGCGCTGAGCTGGACTGGAATTGAGAGTCTCAAACAGGTAGATCTGAGTTTTCTTGGTTTGTTGAGTTACATTGGCGTGATTGCCGCCATTGTGCAGATTATGGAAATGTTTCTCGATCGCTATGTGCCAGCCCTGTACAACGCCCTCGGCGTATTTCTGCCCTTGATCACCGTTAATTGCGCGATATTGGGCGCGGCGCTATTCATGGTTGAGCGCGATTACAATTTTGGGGAAAGCGCGGTGTATGGTTTTGGCGCCGGTCTCGGTTGGGCGTTGGCCATCACTGCCCTGGCCGGTATTCGGGAAAAACTAAAATACAGCGATATGCCTGAAGGGCTGCGTGGCCTGGGTGGGGCGTTTATGATTGTGGGATTAATGTCCCTCGGCTTCATGTCGTTCGGTGGCATCGACCTGTAAGGGCGAGATCTAGAGAAATATTATGAGTATGGAAAATATTACGATTTTACTCGGTGTCGGCATGTTTACCGCAGTGGTGCTGGCTCTGGTATTTTTTATTCTCGGCGCCCGTTCGAAACTGGTTAGTGCGGGGCACGTGAATATAGAAATTAACGGCGAGAAAACCATCGACGTCGCCGCTGGTGAAAAGTTATTGCAGACGCTTGCAGCCAACGACATCTTTCTCGCTTCGGCCTGTGGCGGTGGTGGTAGCTGCGCCCAGTGTAAATGCATTATTTCTGAAGGTGGCGGCTCTATCCTGCCAACGGAGGAATCCCACTTTAACCGTCGTGAAATTCGTGAGGGCTGGCGTCTTTCGTGTCAGGTACCGGTTAAGCAGGATATGAAGATCGTGGTGCCGGAAGAGGTCTTTGGGGTCAAGCAATGGGAATGTACGGTTGAGTCCAACCCCAACGTGGCAACTTTTATCAAGGAGCTTACCCTGCGCTTGCCGGAAGGCGAGAACGTGGATTTTCGCGCGGGCGGCTATGTACAGCTGGAAGCGCCGCCGCACCACGTTAAGTTCCGTGATTTTGATATTGAAGAAAAATATCGGGGCGACTGGGAGCATTTTAAATTTTTCGATCTGGAGTCAAAAACCGACGAAACGGTCATTCGCGCCTATTCCATGGCCAACTATCCGGAAGAGCGGGGTATCGTTAAGTTCAATATTCGTATTGCCACGCCGCCGCCACGCACACAGGGGTTGCCGCCGGGCAAAATGTCGTCCTATGTTTTTAGCCTCAAGCCCGGTGACAAGATGACGGTTTATGGGCCATTTGGCGAGTTTTTTGCCCAGGACACCGACAAGGAAATGGTGTTTATCGGTGGCGGCGCCGGCATGGCGCCCATGCGTTCGCATCTGTTTGATCAGCTGCGACGCCTGAAAACCGATCGCAAAATTAGCTTCTGGTATGGCGCTCGCAGTTTGCGCGAAATGTTCTATGTGGAAGATTTTGATTCCCTGGCGGCGGAGAACTCGAATTTCGAATGGCACGTGGCCCTGTCGGAACCGCAACCGGAAGATAACTGGAGTGGTTACACCGGCTTTATCCACAATGTACTGTATGAAAATTACCTCAAGGACCATCCCGCACCGGAAGATTGCGAATACTACATGTGTGGTCCACCCATGATGAATGCGGCGGTAATCAAGCTGCTTAAAGATCTGGGCGTCGAAGACGATCACGTGTTCCTGGATGACTTTGGTGGCTAATCTGCCACAACCCGCAATATCGAGAACGAGGTCCCGGGTGGCCTCGTTTTTGTTTGTGGGGGGAATAATGGCCTCCCTTCTGGCAACCTGGGGATGCGAACCCGCAGTTCGTGAAATCGTCTTTAACGGTCATACCATGGGCACCAGCTACCAGATTAAGGTGGTGGCGGATGGCAATACCCTTCCGCGGGACCTGGAGGCGCAGGTACAGAGCACCCTGGACGCTGTCGATCAGTCGATGAGTACCTACCAGCCTGATTCAGAACTCAATCGCCTGAATCGCCATCCGGTGGGAGAAGTCTTCGCCGTTAGCCCCGACCTGTGGGCGGTACTCGAAATTTCAGCAACGGTGTATACCCTTACCGGTGGTGCATTTGATCCAACCGTCGCGCCATTGGTGGATGTTTGGGGTTTTGGTCCCGTTGAGACGGGTGATCGTGTTCCCGCCGACACTGAAATAGAGGCGCTGCTGGGGCAGATCGGGCTGGATAAATTAGTGCGCGACCCGGCTCGTCGCACGGTGGTAAAAACCAGTTCCCTGCAACTGGATTTATCCGCGGTGGCCAAGGGTTATGCGGCGGACAATGTGGCGCACCTGTTGCGAGACCAGGGCGTCACTCGCTATATGGTAGAAATCGGCGGCGAACTTGCGCTCGCGGGTTTGAACAGCGCCGGAGAATCCTGGCGCATTGCCATCGAGACGCCAGCCCTGCTGCATGGAGAAGTACAAAAAATTATTGCTGTCAGCGATCGCGGTGTAGCCACATCCGGCGACTACCGTAATTATTTTGAAAAAGACGGCGCGCGCTATAGCCATACTATCGATCCGCGTACGGGTAAACCGATTACCCACCAACTGGCTTCCGTCACCGTGATCGCGGAGACTTCAGCCCTGGCCGACGCGCTGGCGACCGGGTTTGACGTGCTCGGCGCGCAGCAGGCGTTGGCTGTCGCAAACGAGTTGAGTATCCCGGTGTTCCTGCTGGTCCGACGTGAAGGTACATTTAAACAACTTTACAATCGGGCATTCGCACCCTACCTTAACGCGGATAGCGCAGTGGAGGAATAATCGTGCTGGAATTAGGCTTGGCATTTCTCGTCATTCTCGCCCTGGTTGGCGCGATGTCCGTGGGGGTGATCTTTGGGCGTAACCCCATCAAGGGTACCTGCGGTGGCATGGCGGCGCTGAAAATGGGCTCCGGCTGCGATATCTGTGGTGGTGATGCCAGTAAATGCGACGAAGAATTTCCCGTCAAAGAAAAATCCCCGGCGTCCGACCGCGGTCAGCTTGGTTACGATGCCGGCGCGCGCTCCACGACTCGGTAACAAACGCGTGGGTGTGCTAATTCAATCAACACTGCCGATGGCAACCGCTTTGCCGTGATTGACGATGGGTCTTCGCGCCCGGCAATACGGGTAGTATTCAGGGAGTAATCTGTGGCAACCCTTAAGTATGATTTAATTGTGATTGGCAGCGGGCCCGCCGGCGAAGGCGCGGCCATGACCGCAGTAAAAAAGGGTTGGTCGGTTGCGGTTGTCGATGAACGGCGTCTGGTCGGTGGCAACTGCACTCATCTTGGCACAATTCCTTCCAAGGCGTTGCGCAATAACGTGCGCCGCATCATTCAATACAACAGCATGCCGATGTTTCGCGCGATTGGCGAACCGCGCTGGTTTTCATTCCCGCAAATCATGCAGTCAGTGCAAACCGTTGTTGCCCGTCAGGTCGAGGAACGCACTCGCTATTATTCGCGCAACCGGATTGCGCTGCACACTGGCACTGCCAGATTCGTCGATCCGCAAACCCTGCGGATAGCGGTCCCGGATGGCACATTTGAAAGTTTACAGGCCGCGCATATTTTGATCGCCACCGGATCGCGACCCTACCATCCCGAGGATGTGGATTTCAGCCACGCCAATATCTTCGATAGCGACACCATTCTGGGTCTACAGGGTACGCCCCGCAATATCATCATCTATGGAGCAGGGGTGATCGGCTGCGAATTCGCATCGATTTTTGCGGGCCTGGATTCGCGGGTTGATCTGGTTAATACGCGGGATCGATTGCTGGAGTTTCTGGACGACGAAATATCCGACGCACTCAGTTACCATCTGCGGGATACCAGTGTGCTGGTGCGGCACCGGGAGGAGTACGCACGGGTAATACCCCACGATCGCGGCGTGACCATGGAACTGAAGTCGGGCAAAAAAGTGCACGCGGAGGCGTTGCTGTGGTGCAATGGACGCACCGGCAACACTGACAGTCTGGGGCTGGAGGCCATCGGTATCAGCGCGGATCACCGTGGACTGTTGAGCGTGAACAAGAATTATCAGACGGACATCGCGCATATTTACGCGGCCGGGGATGTTATTGGCTGGCCGTCACTGGCGGGTGCAGCCTACGATCAGGGTCACTTCGCAGCCGCCCATATGTGCGATATGGGCGAACAGCGGGTGGTGGAGGATGTGGCCAGCGGTATCTATACCATTCCAGAAATCAGCTTTGTGGGCAAAAACGAGCGGGAACTGACGCGCGACGGAATTCCCTATGAAGTGGGACGCGCCTATTTTAAGAGCATCGCCCGCGCGCAAATTTCCGGAGACGATACGGGCATGTTGAAAATCCTGTTTCATCCAGACACGCTACAGATTCTGGGCATTCACTGTTTTGGGGCGGAGGCTGCGGAAATTATCCACATTGGCCAGGCGATTATGAATCAGCAGGGTGCGGCGAATTCCATTGACTACTTTAGTCGCACCACCTTTAACTACCCGACCATGGCAGAGGCCTATCGGGTGGCCGCGATTGCCGGGTTAAACCGGGTAAGTCGGGCGACGCGCGGCGCGGGACCCGCGGGGGCATAAACTGTAGTCGTTATTGGTTTGCCGGTCGATGTTTGAGCACCGTGTGCAGTACGTGGTCGTATTCAAAGTACACCAGGTAATCGGCGTATTCCCAGGAACTTATGGGCGGTGCGCCCACCGCTTCCTGTTTGCTCAACGGCGCGCCGAATCTCGCTTCCACCTGTTGTAGGGACATGCCGCGGGAGGGGCGCTCGATAGTCTGGTTTTGCGCGGCCTGCTGGCCCACTGGCAGTTTTATTTCGTCCGCGACCACCGCTGTTGGCAAAGCTGCCAACGCGGCACTTATCAGGACAAGCGTCATGTGTCTCACCGGGCGTTTCCTCCAGATTTTTGCAATGACCCGCTGATTATAGTCAGCAATTCGGCGGTAAGTACAACCGAAAAGCCACTTTGCTACGATGCCGTTGGGTGGTTCACAAAATTCTGTGCCTTGGTCGATGGGTCGCTGCGCTTCCCCTTTACGGCCGACAATGCCGCGCGTAAATAAATAAAATTGCTATCGCGCCGCGGCAAAGCTTGTTCTGGTGACCGCTTTTAGCTTTAATCCACCGATGTTTATAAATCTGCCATTGTTTATCGGTCTGCGTTATATCCTCAGCAAACGGCGCGAGGGTTTTGTCTCATTTGTGTCGCTGTTTTCTTTTTGCGCCATGGCTCTGGGGGTGATGGCGTTGATTGTTGTCATGTCGGTGATGAATGGCTTCGATCGTGAGATCAAAACGCGGATTCTGAATATCATTCCCCATATCACCCTGCACCATGCCAGGGGCCTGGAAGACTGGGCACACTGGGCTAATAAGGTAGCCCAGTTGCCCGGAGTCAGCGCGGTGACTCCATTTGTGGATGGTTCGGCCATGCTCACTTTTGGCGATCGCTTTCAGGGTGTCAGTCTGCAGGGGATTGACCCGGCGCTACCCCAGGAAGCTATGCCGCTTAGCGAGCATTTGATTTTTGGTGATCTGGGGCAACTACAACCCGGCAGCTTTGGCGTGGTGTTGGGTAGTATGCTGGCCCAGAGTCTGGGCGTGATCACCGGCGATACCCTGTTACTTACCCTGCCGCAGGTGACCGTTACGCCAGTGGGTATTTTCCCGCGGGTCAAGCGCGTGACGGTGGTCGGTGTCTTTCAGGTGGGGGCGCAGGTGGATGAGGGCATTGCATTTATCCACATTGCCGACGCGCGCAAATTGCTTCGACTGGGCGATCGGGTCAGAGGCCTGCGGGTGATTCTCGCCGATCCCTTTGCCAACACCGCTCTCGCCGTTAGAGCGCAACTGCCGCAACAGATCGAGATGAGTACCTGGCAGGAGTCCATGGGCAGCCTGTTTCGGGCGATTCGCATGGAAAAAATGGTTGTAGGACTGTTGTTGATGGTTATTGTTGGCGTGGCCGCCTTTAACATTGTTGCCAGTCTGGTATTGATGGTAAACGACAAACGCAAAGATATTGCCGTATTGCGCACCATGGGTGCGGACGCGGCGACCATCACGGCGATATTTCGTATACAGGGGGGGGTGGTGGGAATGATGGGCGTTGTCACGGGCGTGCTGGTTGGTTGCGTGGTCGCCATTAATATTGGCGCCATAGTGGCCGCACTGGAAAATTTGTTCGGGTTTTATTTGTTTGATCCGGGAATGTATTTTATTCGTCGTCTGCCCTCGCAATTACTGTGGCAGGACGTTGTGCTGATCGCCACCGCGGGCGTCGTCCTCAGTCTGTTGGCGACTCTCTATCCGGCGTCCCGCGCCGGGCAAGTACAACCCGCCGAGGCGCTGCGCTATGACCACTGATGTTGCAATGGGCGACCACACGGCGGTTTTGTATTGTCGCGACGTGTACAAATCCTATCGGCAAGGCAGTGCAGAGGTCGAGGTCTTGACGGGGGTTAACCTGAGCGTCGCAGCTGGAGAAAAATTGGCAATAGTCGGCGCTTCTGGCTCAGGCAAGTCCACCTTGCTAAATATGCTCGGCGGACTGGATGATCCGTCAGCCGGCGAGATCTGGATTCAGGGCGCGGCGGTAGCGCCGATGTCGGAGTCGCAACGCGCGCGCTGGCGCAATCAGCACCTGGGGTTTGTATATCAGTTTCATCACTTACTGCCGGAATTTTCCGCGTTGGAAAATGTTGCCATGCCGTTGTTAATCGGTGGCGTGGCGCCCGCGATTGCCCGCGAGCGGGCCCGGCTGCTATTGGCGGATGTTGGTCTGGCGGCGCGAACCAGCCACAAGCCTGCGGCTTTGTCCGGTGGCGAGCGACAACGGGTCGCGATAGCGCGTGCGCTGGCAACGTCTCCCGGCTGTGTGTTGATGGACGAACCGACCGGGAATCTGGATCCAGCCACGGCACAGACCGTGTTGGAGTTGTTACTCAAGCTGAATCAAGAATCCGCTATCAGTTTTGTTGTGGTTACCCATGATCGTCACATCGCCGCGCGCATGGACCGGGTGGTGAGTCTGCAGGATGGCCGCTTGCGCGACCTGGATGGTGGATCTTGAATCGCGGTTATTCGCTGTTTATCGGCTCGCGATTTTTTTTCAGCGGTACCGGCAGTCGCCTGGTGTCATTTATTTCGGTGCTCACCGTATCGGGTCTGGTGCTGGGTATTGCCCTGTTGATCGTGGTGTTGTCGGTGATGAATGGCTTTGATCGGGAGATGCGCACCCGCATTCTCGGTGTGGTACCCCACATACAGCTGTATAAGGACGGCGGCATTGCAAACTGGCAGGCCACGGCCGCTGCCGTAGCGCAAACCCCTGGGGTGATCGACGCCATACCGGTCACCCGCGTCAGCGGTATGCTAAATTTTCATGGGGTGGTTGAGCCAGTGGACATGCAGGGTGTGGCGCCTGAACTGTTTGCTAATGTGGTCAGTGATGTGTTGCCTCCCGCGGTGCTGAATAAACTTACCGACCGGGGCATTCTGTTATCGGGGGTAGTCGCTGGCAAGTTGGGGGTGGAGGAGGGGCAAAGTGTCACCCTGTTTGTGCCGCGGGGCGAGCGGCCGGGGAGTGGTGTGGCGCCGGACATTCGCATTTTCGAAGTGGCGGGCATTATCGATACCCATACCACCATTGATAACTCCCTGGCGCTAATCACATTGTCAGCAGCCAGCGATATCGCTGGACTGGGCACCGCTGCGCAGGGGTTGCGGGTACGGGTTGACGATATCTTTGCCGCGCGGGATACGGGGTTTGCGCTGGTGTCGCGATTACCTCCGGGCTACAGTTTTGTCGACTGGATGCAAACCCACGGCAACCTTTATCAAGCCATTCAAATGTCCCGCAACCTGGTGGGTATGCTGATATTTTTGATTATCGCCATTGCGGTGTTTAACGTTGTCGCCATGCTGGTGATGACGGTCGTGGAAAAACGCCCGGCCATTGCGATTCTGAAAACGCTGGGTGCGACCAACCGGGGAATTTTGACGGTATTTTTAGTGCAGGGCACACTAATTGGCCTGTTTGGGGCGGCGCTGGGGGTGGTGCTCGGTCTGCTTGGCGCCAGTTACGTGGCCGATGTAGTGCGCTGGCTGGAGCATCTGTTTCAATTTCAATTTCTCACTGCGGAAGTGTATCCCATCGATTATTTACCATCAGACCTGCGCGCGTCGGATGTAGTGGTGGTGGTGACGGTGGCGCTGGTGTTGAATTTTTTTGCAACCCTCTATCCCGCGTGGCAGGCCGCCCGCGTGCGGCCTGCGGACGTTTTACGTTACGAATAGTGTGGCTCCCCGTCCCCTTCAAGGGGGTGGTTGCCGCCGCAGTTTACGCTGTCGCCAATCGCTGGTAATTTTCCAGCGCCACAGGCCACGCACGGCCCAATAACCGGCTGTGCCGAGCACCACTCCGGACAGTACGCTGCCTATAACCACCGGCAATAAAATATGCTGCCCCTGGTCGAGAAACCATTCCCAGGAAAAGTTAAATTTAATCGCGACGGGGGTTGCGCCGAGGATCCACTGCCCGATCCAGTAGCTCGCCACCGTCAGGGGCGGAATGGTCAGTGGGTTGCTGATCCACACCAGTGCCAGACTGATGGGTAAATTACCGCGCACCATCAATGCCGCCAGGGTCACAATGATCATGTGCCCCGGCAGCGGTAGAAATGCGCAGAACAGCCCGACCAGAAACGCCTTCGCTACGGAATCCCGATTGAGGTGGAACAGGTTGGGGTCGTGCAGTATCGGACCCATCCAGCGCAGGGATTTGTGCTCGGCGACAGTGCTTGAAGAGGGCAGCCAGCGGCGAATAAATTTGCGTGGCATGGGTAACTTTCCGGACAGCTTGGGCGTTTCGCATTATGCCGCTTTTCCTACAGTGACTCTAGAAATTCGAACCGAAAGTTAATTGAATTTTTTACCGGGAGGGGCAGTTTCCAAAGCCCTGACAGGACGCTTCTTCCCGCCATGAAATAAAGCCGAACAGATCATTTGTCAGTCAAAGCAATTGATATTGTGGCTTGAGTTCGGTATAAAGTACTTCATTGTCCGACATTATTTTTCCCATGCTAGCCTCCCAAAATATATCTCACGTCGCTTTCTCAGCGGACCAGATTGTTCCTAACAGCGCTGTAGACCAGCTCTACGGACGTTTGCGCGGGGCGATTATTCAGGGGGACATCAAGGCGGGGAGCAAAATCAGTGAGTCGGAGCTGGCCCGGGCCTACGGCGTCAGTCGCAGCACGGTGCGGGAGGCCCTGGGACGCCTGGAGTCGGCCTATCTGGTTGTGCGCCGGGCAAACGCCGGCGCCCGCGTGGTCACCCTCAGTCTTGCCGAGTTACTGGAAATCTATCAGGTGCGCGAAGCGATGGAAGGCATGGCATGTCGTCTCGCGGCCGAAAATATGAGTGACGAGGAAATCGCAGATTTACGCCAGTTGCTCGAACAGCACCTGCTCAATAGTGAATTGCAAAGTGGACGGGCTTATTACCAGAAGGAAGGGGATCTGGATTTTCATTTTCGCCTGGTACAGGGCAGCAAGAATGCCAAGATCATTCACCTGCTGTGTGATGAGCTGTATGCCAAGGTGCGGATGTATCGCTACCAGTTCGGCATGGCGAGCTCCCGCGCCTGGGATGCTTTTTCTGAACACAAACACATCGTTGCCGCCATCGCCGATCGGGATGGGGAGATGGCGGAAATGCTGATGCGCCGACACATTCGCGCATCGCGGCTGAATATCGAGCGCAATATGCACACACTTCAGGAGGTAAATCACCAGTGACAGAGATGACAACAGCCGGGGCGCGCTTTCGCCGCGCTTTGCAGGACAACCAGCCCTTGCAGGTGGTCGGTACCGTGAATGCTTATTGCGCGATGATGGCCGAGCAAATTGGTCACCAGGCGATCTATCTGTCCGGTGGGGGAGTGGCCAACGCTTCCTATGGTTTACCCGATCTCGGCATGACCAGTCTCAATGATGTGCTTGAGGATGTGCGTAGAATTACTGCCGCTACCGCGTTGCCGTTGCTGGTGGACATTGATACCGGCTGGGGCGGGGCGTTTAATATCGCCCGCACGGTTAAGGACATGATTCGCGCCGGCGCCGCCGCCGTGCATATCGAGGATCAGGTAGCGCAAAAACGCTGTGGTCATCGCCCCAATAAGGAGATCGTTAGCCTGGCAGAAATGGTCGATCGAGTGAAAGCTGCGGTCGACGCGCGTACCGACGATAATTTCTTTATCATGGCGCGCACCGATGCCTTCGCCCAGGAAGGGCTGGAAAAAGCCATAGAGCGCGCTCGCGCCTGCGTCGAAGCAGGTGCCGATGGCATCTTTGCCGAAGCGGTGAACAAGGAGGAGCACTACCGCGCATTCCGCGCTGGCCTCGAAGTGCCGCTGTTGGCGAATATCACCGAGTTTGGTCAGACCCCGCTTTACAACAAGGCTGACCTGGCCGCGTGGGGAGTCGACATGGTGCTCTATCCACTGTCGGCGTTTCGCGCCATGAACAAAGCGGCGGAAACCGTTTACGCGAGTATTCTTAAGCAGGGTGATCAGAAAGCTGTGGTCGACATGATGCAAACTCGTATGGAACTCTATGACTATCTCGGCTACCACGCCTACGAAGAGAAACTGGATCAACTTTTTGCCGAAGGCAAAAACAAATAAGACGATATCGACAAACACAGATTACCAAGAGGAAAGAGATCATGGCAAAAGAATTATCCGGCGCGGGCTTGCGCGGTCAGGTAGCGGGAAAAACCGCTTTGTCAACAGTGGGCAAGGAAGGTTCCGGTCTTACCTATCGCGGTTACGACGTTAAAGACCTCGCGGAAAACTGTGTTTTCGAGGAAGTTGCTCATCTTATTTTAAAAGGGACGTTACCAACCCAGGCTGAACTTGACGCTTACCGCAAAAAGCTTAAGGGCCTGCGCGGTCTACCCCAGGCGCTCAAGGATGTACTTGAGCGCATTCCGGCCGCGGCTCATCCGATGGATGTAATGCGTACGGGTTGTTCCTTTCTTGGCAATCTGGAAATGGAAAAGGATTTCAGCCAGCAGGGCGAAATTGCCGACCGCCTGTTGGCGGCGTTTCCATCCGTTATCTGCTACTGGTACCGCTTCAGTCATGACGGCGTAAGAGTGGAAACCGAAACCGACGATGCTTCCATCGGCGCCCACTTTTTGCACATGCTGCGAGGCGCAAAACCGAATGAACTGCACGAGCGGGTGATGAACGTGTCGCTGATCCTGTATGCGGAGCACGAGTTCAACGCTTCCACCTTTACCGCCCGGGTCTGCGCCTCGACCCTGTCGGACCTGCATTCCTGCGTTACCGGTGCCATCGGTTCCCTGCGTGGTCCGCTCCACGGTGGCGCCAACGAGGCTGCCATGGACATGATTCAAAAGTTCACCAGCGCGGACCACGCCGAGCAGGAGATGCTGGGCATGCTGGAGCGCAAGGAAAAAATTATGGGTTTTGGCCACGCCGTCTACAGCGAATCCGACCCGCGTAATGCCATCATCAAATCCTGGGCGGAAAAACTCGCAGGGGACGTTGGTGATACGGTGCTGTATCCAGTGTCCGTACGTTGCGAAGAAGTGATGTGGCGCGAGAAAAAATTGTTCTGTAACGCGGATTTCTTCCATGCGTCTGCCTACCATTTCATGGGCATTCCCACCAAGCTGTTTACCCCGATTTTCGTTATGTCGCGTCTTACGGGCTGGGCCGCGCACGTATTCGAGCAACGAGCGGACAATCGGATTATACGACCCAGCGCAGAGTATATCGGCCCGGAACTACGCAAAGTGTTGCCAATTACCCAGCGCTGAGCAGGTTCAGGCTGTTTGCAGATCGCCGTAAACCGCCGCGTGGCAAATCGTTATCAGCAGCGTTTACGGCAGGCCGCAATAGGGAAAACGAGGCACGCCGTTGGCGTGCTTGCCTGATTCCTGCGGATTATCCGACGCTGTTAATGGGTAATTAAAATGCGACTTGTGCTCTGACCACATTTTTGATTTGTTTCCTGACATATTGCGAGTAATTCCGACCCTATGAATACCAACTACCGCAAAGCCTTACCAGGTGCCAACCTGGATTATTTCGACACCCGCGAAGCGGTCGATACCCTCGCTGCCGGTGCCTACGACAAACTGCCCTATACCTCGCGGATACTGGCCGAGCAATTGGTGCGTCGCTGCGAGCCAGAGGCTCTGAGCGCCGCTCTCAAGCAGTTGATCGAACGCAAGCGCGATCTCGACTTTCCCTGGTATCCGGCCCGCGTGGTGTGCCACGACATTCTCGGCCAGACCGCGCTGGTGGATCTGGCGGGCCTGCGGGATGCCATCGCCGAAAAAGGCGGCGATCCCGCACAGGTTAACCCGGTGGTGCCCACTCAGCTGATTGTCGATCATTCGCTGGCGGTGGAGTGTGGCGGCTTTGACCCCGACGCGTTTCAAAAAAACCGCGAAATCGAGGATCGTCGCAACGAGGACCGCTTTCACTTTATCGAGTGGACCAAAACCGCATTTCAGAATGTCGACGTGATTCCCGCGGGCAACGGCATCATGCACCAGATCAATCTGGAGAAAATGTCTCCGGTGGTCCAGGTGCGCGAAGGCGTGGCTTTCCCCGATACCTGCGTGGGGACCGATAGCCACACGCCCCACGTCGATGCCCTGGGTGTGATATCCGTTGGCGTCGGCGGCCTCGAAGCCGAAACCGTGATGCTGGGGCGACCTTCCATGATGCGCCTGCCGGATATCGTCGGGGTTGAACTCACCGGCAAGCGTCAGCCCGGTATTACCGCCACCGACATTGTGCTTGCGCTGACTGAATTCCTGCGCAAGGAGCGGGTGGTTGGCGCTTATCTGGAATTCTACGGCGCAGGTGCATCCAGCCTCAGTATCGGCGACCGTGCCACCATTTCAAATATGACCCCAGAGTATGGCGCTACGGCGGCCATGTTCTACATCGACGAGCAAACCATCGACTATCTGACCCTGACCGGCCGCGAGCCGGAGCAGGTCGCGCTGGTGGAAAATTACGCCAAACAGACCGGCCTGTGGGCGGACGCGCTGAAAACCGCGGAGTACGAGCGCGTGCTGAGTTTTGATCTGTCCGCGGTTGAACGCACCATGGCCGGGCCTTCCAACCCCCACGCGCGGCTCGCTACCCGCGACTTGGCCGCCAGGGGCATCGCTGGCAAGTGGGAAGAGCGACCGGGGGAAATGCCCGACGGCGCGGTTATCATCGCCGCCATTACCAGCTGTACCAACACCAGTAACCCCCGCAATGTGGTGGCCGCCGGACTGCTGGCGCGCAAGGCCAACGAGCTGGGGCTGGTGCGCAAGCAGTGGGTGAAAAGTTCCTTCGCCCCCGGCTCCAAGGTGGCCGAACTGTATTTGCGGGAAGCCAACCTGCTGCCCGAGCTGGAAAAGCTCGGCTTCGGCATCGTCGGCTTTGCCTGCACCACCTGCAACGGTATGAGCGGCGCGCTGGACCCCAAAATTCAACAGGAGATCATCGACCGCGATCTCTATTCTACCGCGGTGCTCTCGGGGAACCGCAACTTCGACGGCCGCATCCACCCCTACGCCAAGCAGGCGTTTCTGGCCTCGCCGCCGCTGGTGGTGGCCTATGCCATTGCCGGCACCATCCGCTTTGATATCGAGAAGGATGCGCTGGGTACCGACAACGAAGGCAGGCCCATTACCCTGAAAGATATCTGGCCGAGCGACGAGGAGATCGACGAAATTGTCGCCGCCCACGTCAAGCCGGAACAGTTTCGCCAGGTTTACATTCCCATGTTCGACGTCGATGCTGTCGAACGCGCACCGAGTCCGCTCTACAATTGGCGCCCGCAAAGCACTTATATCCGCCGCCCGCCCTATTGGGAAGGCGCGCTGGCCGGGGAGCGCACACTCAAAGGTATGCGTCCGCTGGCGATTCTGGGCGACAACATCACCACTGACCACCTGTCGCCATCCAACGCCATTCTGGCCAGCAGCGCCGCCGGGGAATATCTGGCCAAAATGGGCCTGCCGGAAGAGGACTTCAACTCCTACGCCACCCACCGCGGCGACCACCTCACTGCCCAGCGCGCCACTTTCGCTAATCCGAAGCTCATTAACGAGATGGCGGTGGTCGATGGCACAGTGAAGCAGGGCTCGCTGGCGCGGATCGAGCCGGATGGGGAGGTCACCCGTATGTGGGAAGCCATCGAAACGTATATGAATCGCAAACAGCCGTTAATTATCGTTGCCGGTGCTGACTACGGCCAGGGTTCCTCCCGCGACTGGGCCGCCAAGGGTGTGCGCCTGGCCGGGGTCGAGGCCATCGTCGCCGAAGGCTTTGAGCGTATTCACCGCACCAATCTGATCGGTATGGGCGTCTTGCCACTGGAATTCCAGCCGGGTACCACTCGCAAGACCCTGGGCCTGGACGGCAGCGAAACCTACGATGTCGTGGGCGAGCGCAGACCCGGCGCCACGCTGACTTTGCTGATTCACCGTAAAGATGGCGAGCGGGTCGAGGTGTCGGTGAAATGCCGTCTCGATACTGCCGAGGAAGTTTCGGTGTACGAGGCGGGCGGTGTATTACAGCGCTTTGCCCAGGATTTTCTCGAGTCCGCCGCTGCGTAAGGAGTTCGCCAATGACCTCGTATTCGGCAAGGCCTGTCCCGCAAATTAAAATCCCCGCCACCTATATGCGTGGCGGCACCTCCAAGGGGGTGTTCTTCAAGCTCGACGATCTGCCCGCCAGTTGCCAGCAACCGGGAGAGGCGCGGGACAAACTGTTCATGCGCGTGATTGGCAGTCCGGATCCCTATGCCGCACACATCGACGGCATGGGTGGAGCTACCTCCAGCACCAGCAAGTGCGTGATCCTGTCACACAGCGCGCAGCCGAACCACGATGTCGACTACCTTTACGGCCAGGTCGCGATCGATAAGGCCTTTGTCGACTGGAGTGGCAACTGTGGCAACCTGTCGACTGCCGCCGGCGCCTTTGCTATTCATGCCGGGTTGATTGATCCCGCGCGGATACCGGAAAACGGCATCTGCACGGTGCGTATCTGGCAGGCCAATATTCAGAAAACCATCATCGCCCATGTGCCGGTAACCGACGGTCAGGTGCAGGAAACCGGCGATTTTGAACTGGACGGCGTGACCTTCCCGGCGGCGGAAATCGTACTGGAATTCCTCGACCCGTCGGATGAAGGCGAGGGCGGCGCTATGTTTCCTACCGGCAATCTGGTCGATGAGCTGGAGGTGCCCGGGGTTGGCACTTTCAAGGCCACTATGATCAGTGCAGGTATCCCCACTGTGTTTGTCAACGCCGAAGACATTGGCTATATCGGTACCGAACTGCGCGAGGCCATCAATGGCGATCCCGAACAACTGGCGCGTTTCGAGAAAATCCGCATTGCCGGCGCGCTGCGCATGGGCCTGATCAAAACTCCGGAAGAAGCACAACAGCGTCAGCACACGCCAAAAATTGCCTTTGTCGCCAAGCCGATGGACTACACCGCATCGAGTGGTAAACAGATCGCTGGGCGGGACATCGACCTGCTGGTACGCGCCCTGTCCATGGGCAAACTACATCATGCCATGATGGGTACCTGCGCCGTGGCCATCGGCACTGCGGCGGCGATTCCCGGCACGCTGGTTAATCTCGCCGCCGGTGGTGGTGAGCGCGAAGCCGTAGTTTTTGGTCACCCCTCCGGGACCTTGCGTGTAGGTGCCGAGGCAGCAGAAGAAAACGGCGTATGGGTGGCCAGAAAAGCCATCATGAGCCGCAGCGCCCGGGTACTGATGGAAGGGTGGGTACGAGTGCCGGAGGATTGTTTTTAGGTCACCCGAGCCTGCCTTGTAGTGGTGGTCGGCAATAACTCTTGATGGTGGCTCGCTACTCTCGGGAACCCCGTTGTTTTTTGTAAAATTATCACTTCTGTATCGGGTCGAAATAATGGAGTGTACCTGCCCTTGAATGATAACGATAACGCTGCGAATGGGTTTAATCTTAAAGACAAGTTAATCGCCTTTTGTATTCATGTTGGGCTGTCGCTGCCAGTCTATCTGGCGCTTCTGGCAGTGGTCAGATTTTTCTGGTATCCGGATTTTTATTACGCGGTGCTGGGAATAGCCGCTATCCTGGTTTTATTGTTTATTGTCGATGTTGTGCTCGGCCCTTTGTTGACGTTTATTGTGTACAAAAAACATAAATCGAGTCTGAAGTTTGATTTGTCGGTGATCGTGGCGTTGCAACTGGCGGCGTTGGCGTATGGGGTGTCCATCATCTATCAGGAACGACCCCTCTATCTGGTTTATGCCATCGACCATTTTGAGATTGTACTTGCCAATACCGAGGGTGTGGATTTTGACGCCGTCATTTATCCGGAGCTTAAACAGCATTTGCCGAAAATAATTGGCACGGCTCTGCCTGACGATCCAGAAGAACAGCAGGAGTTATTGTTCAGCACACTGGGGGGCGGTCTCGACATTGAGCACCTGCCTCATTTGTATCGGCCGCTGGCGAAAGTCAGTGGGGTTATGCAGGAACGCGGCGTGCGGCTGAAAAATCTGTCGGCCGAGGTAGCGGAGCAAGTCAGCAGTCGTTGGCCCAATGCCGTTCGCGG
The DNA here is from genome assembly GCA_038106145.1 of Gammaproteobacteria bacterium. GTDB lineage: Bacteria > Pseudomonadota > Gammaproteobacteria > Pseudomonadales > Porticoccaceae > JBFJKD01. The sequence continues at coordinate 92,086 of JAYODD010000011.1, forward strand.
CGATATTCGGGTTTTTCCATTAGTTTCTCCCAAGGGAGACGACCAGTTGGCGGTGTGGAATTTGAAAAATCAGACCATGGTCGGTCTTGTGGATATCGATCCCTGGCCCGCGGTGGCACATAATAACAATTAGTGTTGCCGCGCCCCTGCCGAGTATCGCTAAATTTATAAAAGCCGTATGCGAAGCAAAAATAATAATCATCAGTGGAACCGGGAAGGTTAGCAGTGATATCGCGGGGCAGGCGTTGGTGAAACGTTGACGTTGGTCAGAGTGCAGCTCGAGTTACAGCGCAGTTGGTCGGAGTAACGGGTTTGCGGCAACACAACAACAGGAGTTGCGATCATGAATCCAGCAATGGAAGTGAATGCAGATGACAATATCCGTCCCGACTACGATCAGGTGCTTCAGGATATCGCCGACTACGTACTCGGTTATCGGATTGATTCAGCGGAGGCGATGAATACAGCGCGCAACTGTCTGATGGATACGCTGGGTTGCGGCCTGCTGGCGCTGCGCTTTCCTGAATGTACCAAACACCTGGGTCCGATGGTCGCAGGCACGGTTGTGCCGAACGGTGCACGTGTACCGGGCACATCCTTTCGTCTCGATCCGGTGAAAGCAGCCTGGGATATCGGCTGTACCATTCGCTGGCTTGATTACAACGACACCTGGCTGGCGGCAGAATGGGGACATCCCTCGGATAATCTCGGTGGTATTCTGGCCGTATGCGACTATCTTTCCCAGTGCAATGCTGGCGCCGGCAAACCACCGCTGACGATGAAAACCGTGCTGGAAGCAATGGTGCTGGCCCACGAAATACAGGGAGTGATTGCGCTGGAAAATAGTTTTAACCGGGTGGGACTGTGCCACGTGTTATTGGTGCGGGTGGCTTCGACGGCGGTAGTGTGTAAATTGATGGGTGGGAACCGGGAACAAATTATGGCGGCTCTGTCCCAGGCCTGGGTGGATGGCGCTGCGCTGCGCACTTATCGTCAGGCCCCAAATGCGGGTTCGCGCAAGTCCTGGGCTGCGGGGGATGCAACTTCCCGCGCGGTGCGTCTGGCGGATATCACCATGCGCGGTGAGATGGGTATTCCGGGAGTGCTGACGGCCCGGCAGTGGGGTTTTTACGCCGTGGCGTTCAGCCATACCTGCGCGGACCTGAAACTCAAGGCGCCACAAGAGCGGCAGTTCAAATTTAGCCGCCGTTATGGCAGTTATGTGATGGAGAATATTTTATTCAAAATTGCCTTTCCGGCGGAATTTCACGCCCAGACCGCCTGCGAGGCTGCGGTAATACTCCATTCCCAGGTAAAGGATCGCTTGCAGAAAATTCGGACAATCATCGTCACCACCCATGAATCGGCGATTCGTATTATTTCCAAGGTCGGTCCCCTGGCAAATTCCGCGGACCGGGACCACTGCCTGCAGTATATGACTGCGGTGTCGCTTATTTTTGGCAAACTGGAGGCAACCTATTACGCGGACAGCTTCCATGCCGCGCACCCCTTAATTGATGATTTGCGTGGGAAAATGCAAATTGTAGAGGAGCCGCGTTATTCTCGGGACTACCGCGACCCGGACAAGCGCTCCATTGCAAACGCAGTACAGGTGTTGTTTGAGGATGGCAGTTCTACCGATAAGATCGAAGTTGAATATCCGCTCGGGCATCGTCGTCGCCGCGCCGAGGGGATACCGCTGCTGGAGGAGAAATTCCAGCGTAATCTGGCTACCTGTTTCCCGGCGCCAAAGTGCGCGGATATTTTTTCCCTGTGCCGGGATCAGGCGCGACTCGAGGCTACCCCGGTGCATGAATTTATGGATATGATGATGGCCTGAGCACGCCGTCGCGGGTTCGCGCCAGCCGGTAAACAGTCGCGTAAATCAGGTGCCCGTCTAGCGATATTTGAACTTACCTTGTAGAAGTTCTTCCTTCCTGTTTCAGAATCTTGCTTGTTCCCGATCTCGCTGCTAACGGTTCCTTTTGGGGGGGCTGACCGACGGGGGATTGGGGCGTTTCGATAGTCGCTGCAGAGGTAATTTTGGTCGCG
>JAYODD010000044.1:0-3650 GCA_038106145.1 Gammaproteobacteria bacterium
GTGCTGGACTACAATTACAAGTTGTTACCAGTATTTGCGAACTTTTTAACCCCCGACCCCACCATGGCGCAGTATATTGACGGCGTGCGCCAACCGTATCTGGAGACCCTCAGCAAGCCACTCGCTATTGCAGGGGATCTCCTCTATCGACGCGGTAATTTTAACGGCACATTCGATCAGGTTATTTGCGACGCGCTGCGTACCGTGAACGACGCGCAAATCTCCCTGTCGCCAGGATTCCGCTGGGGCACCACCGTTTTGCCTGGACAAACGATTACCATGGAGCATGTGCTGGATCAAACCTGTATCACCTATCCGGAAACTTATGTTCGCGACATGAGCGGCACTGAATTGAAGGCCATTCTGGAGGATGTTGCAGACAATTTGTTTAACCCTGACCCCTACTACCAGCAGGGCGGGGATATGGTGCGGGTAGGGGGACTGGATTATCGCTGCAATCCCCTGGCGGACATCGGCTCTCGCATTGACAACATGCAGCTCGACAACGGGAAACCAATACGTGCTAACGGCGTGTACAAAGTTGCCGGCTGGGCCACCGTCGGTAGCCAGTCCCCCGGACCGGCGATCTGGGATACGGTCGCCAACTATCTGGAGAGTAACAAGACCGTTGAAATTGCCAAGGTCAACGTACCGCAGTTGATGAATGTGGACGGGAACCCGGGGTTCACTGGCTGGTGATCAATAAATTATTCAAACTGGCATTGTGTGCCGCAGTACTGTGCCTGAACGCCACTCGGGTTTTTGCCGCAGAAGCAACATCCCAATCAGTTTCCGCGACGACTCCCAAACTGCTTCTGACCAGGGTAGCCGAAAATGTCTATTCGGCCATCGGCGCGACTGCGCCACCCACTTATGAGAACGGTGGGCACAATAATAATTTGTCCGTGGTCATCGGTCGCGATGCGGTGCTGGTGGTAAATGGCGGCGCCTCTTACCAACTGGCAAAGGCGCTACATCAAGCCATTAAAAAAATTACCGACAAACCGGTTAAATGGCTGGTGGACGAAAACGGTCAGGGGCATGCATTTCTCGGTAATAGCTACTGGGCCCAGCAGGATGGTGTGACTATTGTCGCCCAGACGGAGGCGGCAGACGAGATACTGCGCCACGGCGACAGAATCTTACAGGATATGCTGGCCTATAACCGGGATAAAGGGGAGAGTACCTTTGTCGCGCCGCCCACGCAGACATTCAGCGATATCCTGCATATCGATCTCGGCGATATGCCGGTTCAGGTGATCAGTTTTGGTCCCGCCCATTCGCCGGGGGATATATCGGTATGGCTTCCCAATCAAAAAATTATCATTACCGGAGATATAGCTTTCCATCAGAGACTGCTCGGGATATTTCCCGATACCGTGACCAGTCAATGGATACAGTCCTTTGAAAAAATGGCAGCACTGGAACCCTTAATAGTGATTCCTGGGCACGGCGCACCAACGGATATGGCCGCGATTGAGCGGGAGACTCTCGGTTATCTCAAGTTTTTACGTGCGGAAATCATCAGGATTCTCGAGAGCGAAGGAGATCTACAGGACGCCTACAATATCGACCAGTCCGCTTACTCCCATCTCGATACATTCGAGGAACTGGCCGCGAAAAATGCCGGCCGCGTATTTCAGGAACTGGAGGCGGACTACTTTTAAACGCGCTATTTGCCGTCGTCTCCCTTCAGTCACCTTCCTTCAAGTCTTTTCCCTTCAGGACAGGTTCGTAATCACTCTCATTAGCGCATCGCGCCAACACTCTGGCGACGTCGGCTACTCTTATGTTACTCTTTGGTAACATTTGATCCACTTCCGGCCAGGCCGGTTTGCTCTGGAGTTGTATTATGGCTAACGCCGTAGCCATCGCCGCGGTCTCGGAAATGAAACCGGCCCGCTATCCCGAACTGGGCGGGTACGATATGTACGTCGAAGTGGTCCGGCAGTTTCTGCAGGAATGGCCCGTCAAACCCTCCGATATTCAGGGTCTCCTGGCCTGTCCTTCCGGCATGGCGGGGGGCGGTAACAGCGATATTTTTGTCCACGAGCAATTGTACGAGGAAATGGGTATTCATCCGTTGTTCGCAGATACCATGAATGCTGGCGGTTCCACCTACAGTTTGATGATTCAACGAGCGAGTCTCGCCATTTCACAGGGGCTGGTGGACTCGGTACTTTGTGTGGGCGCTGGCAAGTTTCCCAAGGTTGGTGCGGGCGGCGCGGAAACCATGGCGAAAATGGTCAGCCACGAAATTTATGAATTCCCCTACGGTACATTTATCCCGGCCATGTACGCCCAGGTCGCCCAGCGGCACATGCACGAGTTCGGTACCACCGCGGAGCAATTTGCGGAGGTTGCCGTGTCCAGTCGTTTGTGGGCTCTGAAGAACCCTCAGGCCGCCATGTATGGCCAGGAAGAATTAACCGTAGAGAAGGTGCGCAACTCCCGACCTATTGCCTCGCCGTTTAATTTATACGATTGCTCCATCCCCCTGGAGGGGGGAGCAGCCATTCTGGTGACCAACGAGAATATGGCCAAACGGCTTACTCCACAACCGGCCTACGTGCTGGGTATGGGTGAATACCATAACCATCGCAATATTCATCAGGCACCAGACCTGCTCGACATCGGCTGCGGAAAAGCCGCCAAACAGGCCTGTGCGCGGGCAGGGCTACAGCCGTCAGATATGGATTTCGCACAGATTTACGATGCCTTTACGGTTAATCCCCTGGTGTTTATGGAAGAGTTGGGCCTGTGCCCCCGGGGCAAAGGTGGTGAGACCTTTCAATCGGGACGCACGCGGCCGGGGGGTGATTTTCCGGTTAATACTTATGGAGGTTTACTGTCGTTCGGTCACACCGGCGACGCCTCCGGGATGTCCATGATTGTGGAAGGCGCACGGCAAATCATGGGTATCGCGGGGGAGCGGCAACTGAGCAAAGCGAATCTGGGCCTGGTGCATTCCTACGGTGGCATGATGAGCGAGCACGCCACTCTGGTGTTGGGGAGGCAATCATGAACGACACGGCTATCACCGACGCTGTGGCAAAACCACAACCGCAAATCAGCCCCGGTGCGGAGCCATTTTGGGAGCACGCCAAACGGGATGAGCTTTTTTTACCTTTTTGCGAAGGGTGTCAAAAACCCTTCTATTACCCGCGTCGCTGGTGCCCCAATTGTTTTTCACAAAACCTCTCGTGGAGAAAAATGACGGGCAGGGGAGAGGTCTACAGTTTTTCCGTTATCCATCAATCGCCTCTCCCTTCGTATCAACAGGACGTCCCCTACGTACTCGCAATCATCGAGCTGGAAGAAGGTCCGCGCATGATGACCAATGTGCTCGAGTGCAATGTCGATGCCGTCCATGTCGGCATGGCGGTCGAAGTTATTTTTGAGGTGCGGGGCGCGATGAAAATTCCCCAATTCCGCCCCTGTAATTAGCGAGGAAACCTGATGAACAAAGCTGTGAAAGAGCCTTTTGCGCTTAACTACGGAAGTTACGAGGAGGCGCGAGAGTTTCTCGACAACCGTACGCTGAAAACCGTTGCGGAGTTTACGGTGAACTGGGAGGCCAGCCCACGTTCCTGTTCGCTCGAAGAGGCCGGTAATGCCAGTTCCTGGGAGGCTGAGTACGCCGAGCCACG
>JAYODD010000002.1:0-23515 GCA_038106145.1 Gammaproteobacteria bacterium
TCGCGGGAGCTCAACGACCGCTTTATGGGGGTCACCACCGGGGCCTGATGGGGATAAATCGTTATGAGTAGTGTATCCATTACCCGTAAGAGCATCTCTTGCGCTGCGGCGATGGCGGCGGCGCAGGCGGCCGTGCGCAAGGCCGAAGAACTGGGTATTCGCATCAATGTGTCGGTGTGTGACTCCGCCGGGCTGGAGATGGCTTTTCTGCGCATGGACCGGGCTTTTATTCACTCCATGGAAATTGCCCGGGACAAGGCGTTTACGTCGGCCGGATTTGGCATGCCCAGTGGCCACTGGAAGACCATTTTCGAAGATAACCCAGGACTTGAGGCGGGTATTGTGCGCCGCGAGGGAGTGGTCACCTTCGGCGGCGGTCTACCTATCATGGAACAGGAAGATCTGATTGGCGGTATCGGTGTTTCCGGCGGCAGCGAAGCCGAGGACACGGAATGCGCGCAGGCCGGTCTGGTTGAGCTGGGATTGGTGTAAGCGGAGTGATCGCGGCAGTGTTGTCGTACCGTTGAGCGGCCAAACAGGGAGAGTGTAGACAGCCCGTGCGGACAGCCCCTGCAAATCGTATCGTCAAATTGCAGTTTTAGAAGTTAAGGATCACATATGTCGGAATTCAAAATTTCCCTCGCCGGTCAGGAGTCGGAGTTTGCGTGCCAAGCGGGGGATACGCTGCTGCGCGCTGCCCTGCGCAGTGGCGTGGGATTGCCCTATGAATGTAACTCCGGTGGGTGCGGTAGCTGTAAGTTCGAATTGCTCGAAGGTGAAGTGGACAATGTTTGGGAAGACGCTCCGGGGCTTTCTCCGCGGGATATTCAAAAGGGTCGCAAACTGAGCTGTCAATCCATTCCAACCGCGGATTGCACCATCAAAGTTCGCCCCGATGCCAGGGCGATCACCCAATTTCGACCCTGGCGTATGAGCGCAACCCTCTACGAAAGAGTGATGTTGACTGCCGATATGTGCGAGTTTCGCTTTAAAACCGAGCGCCCCGCCCGGTTTTTACCGGGGCAATTCGCCCTGATCGACTTCCCCGGCGTACAGGGTTCGCGGGGTTATTCCATGTGTAACTTGCCGAACGATGAGGGCGAGTGGCACTTTGTGATCAAAAAAATGCCCAACGGCAAAGCCAGCGGCCTGTTGTTTGACCACATCAAAGTCGGCGACGCGCTGGAAATAGACGGTCCCTATGGTCTGTCCTATCTGTGTCCAGATGTGCCGCGGGACATCGTGTGCGTCGGCGGTGGATCTGGACTCTCCCCGGTGTTGTCCATCGTGCGCGCAGCGGCGCAGGATCCGCGCATGGCCGAGCGCAAGATTTATCTGTTTTACGGCGGGCGCGGTCCCCAGGATATTTGCACTACCCGCCTGATTGGCGAGGATCCGCTGCTGCGCGACCGCGTTATCAATTACAACGCTGTATCTGATCCAGAGCTGGCCAAGGGTTCTGACTGGGATGGCCCGGTGTGTTTTGTGCATCAGTTGGTGGAACAAACCCTGGGTGAGCGACTCAAGGACTACGAGTATTACTTCTGCGGGCCGCCACCGATGACGGACGCTTTAAGCAAAACCCTGATTATGGAGAACGGCGTGCCGTTCGACCATATTCACTACGACAGGTTTTATTGAGGAGCGGAGAATACTTGCGCAGCCGGACAGCAAGTGAACTCGACGTTCGAGACAGGCCATGACCTGTCCCTCGGCGAGGATGAGTATCCGGAAAATTCAGGTACGTTATTGACGACAATGTAAGGTGATTATGAGCGAACTGATTGAGTTATGCAGCACGAGTGATGTGGAAGAGGAAAAGCCTCTCGCGGTAAACCCGGAGGGATTTCCGCCGCTGGCGGTTTACGCCTACGACGGGGCGTTTTACGTAACCGGAAATATCTGCACCCACGGTATGGCCATGATGACGGACGGTTACCAGGAGGGGGAGGAAATCGAGTGCCCCTTTCATGGCGGCGCGTTCAATATCAAGACCGGCGAGGCGACATCGTTTCCCTGTACCGTGCCCCTCAAGAGTTATCCGGTGACGGTGCAGGGGGATAAAATCTGTATTCCCAAAGCGTCGGCCGAGAGCTGAGCGATGCTGAATGTCGAGAAATTATCCGCGCCTGAATTGCAGTATCACGTCGAGAAATTGCAAGCCAGTTATGTGGAGTGTATTGACGACGACAGGCTCGAGGAGTGGCCGGAGTATTTTGTCGACGATGCGGTCTACAAGGTTATTCCGCGCGAAAATGCCGATCGCAATCTCCCGGTGGCAGCCATTTTTTGCGACAGCAAGGGCATGCTGGTGGACCGCATTGTGTCCCTGCGCAAGGCCAATATTTATGCCGCGCACTTTTACCGCCACATTATCAGTAATGTCAATGTCAAGGCGGTCGACCAGGGCGTAGTGTCCGTGCAAAGCAATTACGTGGTGTTGCAAACCCGTACCGATGGGGTCACGGAAATTTATAACGCTGGCAAGTACCTCGACCAGATCGTAGCCACCGAGGATGGTTTGAAATTTAAGGAAAAGCTGGCAGTTTTTGATACCTACCAAATACAGAGCTTAATGGTGACCCCGATTTAGCGTCGGCGGGAGGTTGAGATGAACACGATATTTGCGAGTGACAGGACTACTGTTACCTGGCCGGAAGATCAAAGCATTTGCCGCGTGCCCTATGGCGTCTTTACCGACCGTGCGGTGTACGACCTGGAACAGGAGCGCATTTTTCGCGGGGAAAACTGGAGTTTTGTCGGGCTGGAAGCGGAGGTTGCCAACGCGGGCGATTTCAAGTCCACCTACATCGGCGAGACGCCGGTTATATTGATGCGCGACGAAGAGGGCGGCCTGAACGTCGTCGTCAACAGTTGCGCGCACCGCGGCGCCCTGGTGTGTCGGGAGCCGCGCGGCAATGTTGCCAATCTGGAATGCGTCTATCACCAGTGGGCCTATAACCTTAAAGGTGATTTGCTGGGGGTGCCATTCCGTCGCGGCCTGGCGGGCAACGGCGGTATGCCCAAATCATTTGATATGAAAGAGCACAGCCTGCGCAAGTTGCGTGTGGATGCGGTGGGTGGGCTGGTGTTCGCCACGTTCTCCGAGCGCACCGCTCCATTGCTCGACTATCTCGGGCCGATGACCGTGGATGCCATCAACCGCATCTGCAACCGGCCGATTACCGTGCTCGGGGACCAGCGGCAATATGTGCGCGGCAACTGGAAGCTGTACGCCGAAAACACCCGCGACCCTTACCACGCCAGTCTGTTACATCTGTTCCACACCACGTTCGGCCTGTACCGTTCGTCGCAAACCGGTGTTTGCCATATGGACGACGCCCGGCGCCATTCCATGTTAACGGCCAGTCAGGGCACCGATGACGGCAAGACCGACGACTACAAGGATACGCGCACCTTTAACTCCGATTTTAAGCTGCAGGACCCGTCCCTGCTGGCGGGACGCAAGGAGTTTGCGGATGGTGTCACCCTGGTTATTTTGGCGGTGTTCCCCAATCTGGTGTTACAGCAAATCGCCAACACTCTGGCGGTGCGCCAGATTGTCACCAAGGGGCCCGACGCCTTTGAACTGGTGTGGACCCAGTTCGGGTACGCGGATGACGACGCGCAGATGCAGGGCATTCGGCTCAAGCAGGGTAATTTGATCGGCCCGGCTGGACTGATCTCCATGGAAGATGGCGAGGCGGTGGAAATTGTCCATAACGCGGTGATTCGCGAGCAGGACAGAACCTCCTATATTGGCATGGGTGGAGGTAGAGCCGAGGATGCGGATCACCTGGTTACCGAGGGCTCCATCGTGGGGTTTTGGGAGTATTATCGCCAGACCATGGCATTTTAGTTTGACTGCTTGAATGTTCGCGCAAAAGATAAAGCGCCGGCGACGCCACCGTCGTGGGTGGGGGCGGAACAGGGGATAACAAAATAAATTAAGTCACAGGAGTAGAGCCAACATGGCGGCAAACACAATTGATTTTTACTTTGATTTCCTCAGTCCCTTTAGTTATCTCGCACATACGCAATTGCCGGATCTTGCCAAACGCTATGGCTATACCGTTGCCTATCACCCCATAGATATTCCCCAGGCAAAAATCGCGGCGGGAAATTACGGTCCGTCGAATCGGGAGGTTCCGGCAAAAATAAAGGTGTTGTTGGCCGATCTCGAGCGCTGGGCAAAAAAATATAATGTTCCCTTTGCATTCCCGAAGAGTTTGCAGGTTGAGCCCTGGAATGTGGGCACCCTGTACGCCGTTGAGCGCGGCGATGTGGAGCAGTACGTGAATCGCGCTTACGCGGTAATCTGGGGGCTGGGTGTTGACCCGACCGATACCGCCGAACTGAGAAAAGTGGCCGATAGCATGGGTTGGGACACGGACGAGTTTATGACCTACGTGGAATCGTCGGCGGCCCGTTCCGCCTATCGCAAGGGTTGCGTCGAGGCCCACCGGCGCGGCGTGTTTGGCGCACCCATCATGATGATTGGTGATGAGGCCTGGTGGGGTAACGACCGACTGATGTTCCTGGAGGATTATTTAAAAGCGCATGCGGCCGCTTAACGGCGCGCGGTTCCTGCGCCGGGGCGTCCGCAGCTGGCAAACGCTTTCACTCCGGAAAACGCATACGCTTAAGCAAAACGCATACGCTTAAGCAAAACGCATACGCTTAAGCAAAACGCATACATCTGGGTAAGAATTGACGGGAAGGAGATGGGGCATGGCTATTGCGGACAAGTACGAAGCGCTAATCCAGACCGATCGGATTCACGGATCGCTGTACACCGATGAAAAAATATTTGATGAAGAAATGGAAGCGATCTTCTACCGCTCCTGGGTCTTTGTCGGCCACGCCAGCGAGTTGCCAAACGCTGGCGATTATCTGACCCGGGATATTGGTCGGCGCTCGGTGATTATGGCGCGGGACCAGAATGGTGGCATTGGTGTCATGGCCAATCGCTGCCAGCACCGTGGCAATATGCTGTGTAATCAACAGCGCGGTAACGCGCGCAATTTTGCCTGTCCCTACCACGGCTGGATTTACGATTTGCAGGGTAATTTGCTGGATGTCCCCTACCGCCAGGGGTTCAAAAGGGACTTTGCTAATATGGGGTTGGAGACCTTAAAAACCGAAATCTACCGCGGCTTTGTTTTTTCCACCTTTAACCCGGATGCGGTGGCATTTGCCGACTACCTGGGTCGCGGATTTGAGCTGATCGACCGCGCCTGCGATCTGTCCCCCGAAGGGGAAATCGTGCTCGAGGGCGGCTGGATGCGCCACCACTTTGATGCCAACTGGAAAATGATGCCGGAAAACGATACCGATGGGTATCACGTCAGCTTTACTCACCGCTCCATGATGCAAAGTCTCGAATCCCAGTACGATGAGTTCGCTGGCGACGAGGCAAAGATGCCCGGGGAGGTGCGGGACTGGGGCAACGGCCACACGGAAATTGACTTTACCAGCGGTTACCGGCGTCCCCTCGCCTGGCTGGGCACGACGGCGGAAAAGGTCCCCGAATACGTGCGCAGTCTGGAACAGGCTTATGGCGAGGAAGTGGCTAAAAAGCGGCTGTTCGACGGGCCTCCCCACGCGGCGATCTTCCCCAACCTGTTTTTGGGAGAAATGAATATCGTTATTTTCCAGCCGGTGTCGGCGACTACGTCTATTCAGTGGGCCACCCCCATGTTTCTCAAGGGGGCGCGGGAGCTCGACTTCAGATTGTTGCGTCAATGCGAAGGCGCGCTCGGCCCGTCGTCGTTTTTGCTGGCGGATGACGCGTCGATTGCCGAGCGCTCGCAAAAAGCGCTGTTGTCGGGTACCCCCTGGTGTGATCTGAGTCGTGGCCTGGAACGGGAGAAACATAACGAGGATGGGGTGATGGCTGGACACATGACGGACGAAACCTCGAACCGGGGTTTCTGGAACCACTACAAACGGATTATGACCGCCAGCTAGTGGCAACTTGCCGCGTGGTAGAGCGAGACCGTCAAGGCCGCTGAAAAATTAATTACTGTCGGGCATTTTTGCTGTCGGACACCGAAAACAAGGCCATTGTAGTGAAAACTCTTAGTACCGAGCGGCGGGATTCGCTGCTGACGTTTGTGACCCATGAGGCGCGCCTCGCGGACGAATCTCAGTATCAGGCCTGGCAGGAGCTGTGGGCTGAAGATGGGGTTTACTGGGTGCCCCGCAACGACGGCGACTACAGCCCCGACCAACAGGTGTCCCACCTTTACGACAATTATCGTCGCATTCAAACCCGCGTTGCCCAGCTGAAGACCGGCTTTCGCTACTCGCAGGTCCCGGTGTCGCGCATGCGGCGTCTGTTGTCCAACCACGAATATTTTGCGCAAGCGGATGGGCGGTTCAGGGTGGAAGCCAACTTTTTCCTGCCGGAATTTTCGGTGCAGGCGGTGCACGATTTTCGCCTGTGGTCGGGACGGGTAACCTATGTTGTCAGCGAGCGCGGCGATAGCTATCAAATACACCTGAAAAAAATCGTGCTGGTCAATGCGGACGAGCCCATCCCGACGCTTGCGTTTCTGATTTAAACTGGCGAGCGGGGTGATGCACACCGGGGGTGCCCATCCGCGGTTCCCGCAGGGTTGCGTCGAACTGCCGTTGTTGGCGCGGGCTATCGAGAGGGTAACTACCTGACTTGGGAGGATAATGGTGACTGGCAAAAATGATGTGCGCCCTTTTACGGGCAAGGAATACCTGGACAGTCTGGGTGATGACCGTGAAATCTGGATTTACGGTAAAAAAGTCACTCGGGTGACCGAACATCCGGCATTTCGAAATCCGGCGCGCATGTTGGCCCGTTTGTACGACAGTATGCACGATCCCGCAAAGCGGGATGCCGTCATCGTCCCGACGGATACCGCAAACGGTGGCTTTACCCACCCGTTTTTCAAGGTGTCCCGCACTGGCGAAGAGCTTGTTCAGGCGCGCGACGCGATTACCGCCTGGGCGCGGATGACCTACGGCTGGATGGGGCGCTCTCCCGATTACAAGGCGAGTTTTATGGTCACTCTGGGGTTTAACCCGGATTACTACGCGCCCTACCAGGAAAACGCCCAGCGCTGGTACCGCGCGAGTCAGGAGCGCTGTTATTTTATCAACCATGCCATTGTGAATCCGCCCATCGACCGCGACCGGCCCCCGGAGGAAGTTGGCGACGTGTACGTACATTGCCACAAGGAAACGGACGCGGGTATTCACGTGTCCGGGGCCAAGGTGGTGGCGACCGGCTCCGCGCTCACCCATTACAATTTCCTTGGTCAGTACGGTCCGACGCCCATGGGTGACGGCAAGTTCGCCATTTCCGCTCTGGTGGATGCGCGCCCCTGGCGTCAAGCTGATTTGTCGGCCGTCCTATGCCCATCAGGCGGAAGTGATGGGCAGCCCCTTCGATTACCCACTGTCCAGTCGACTGGATGAAAATGACGCCATACTGGTGCTCGACAACGTGTTTATTCCGTGGGAAGACGTGCTGATCTACAACGACTGCGAGAAGGCTTCCAAATTTTTACCCGAATCTGGCTGGGCGGCGCGTTTTGCGCTGCACGGCTGCACTCGCCTCGCCGTCAAGTTCGATTTTATTGTGGGGCTGTTGATGAAAGCCGTGGAGATGACAGGCAGCAAGAGTTTTCGCGGGGTGCAGGTAGCCATTGGTGAAGCGGTGTCCTGGCGGCACGTAATCTGGGCGCTGTCGGACGCCATGTGCCACAACCCGGACACCGGTCCGAGCGGCGCTGCGCAACCGAATCTGGGGGCGGCGATGGCCTACCGGGTGCTGGGTACCACCGCCTATCCCAGGGTCAAGGAACTGATTGAAAATGTGGTGGCCAGCGGCCTGATCTATCTCAATTCCCATTCGGCGGACTTTAAGGTGCCGGAATTGCGCGCCTACATCGACAAATATATCCGCGGTTCCTACGGTAACGATGCGGAAAGCCGGGTAAAAGTCATGCGTTTATTGTGGGATAGCATTGGCACCGAGTTCGGCGGTCGCCACGAGTTGTACGAGCGCAACTACGCGGGTAACCACGAGAACATTCGACTGGAAACCCTGCTGGCGGCCCAGGCCAGCGGGCTGGACAGGGAGATGATGGGCCTCGCCGAGGCCTGTATGTCAGAATACGACCTGGACGGGTGGACGGTGCCGGACCTGATTAACCCCACCGATGTGAATCTGTTTATGGGGCGATGAGGGGAGCGTTGCGAGGGGTAGGGGGCGCTCCTACCGTTTAATAACAAAAAAATCAATTGTTGAACATTTTTCCCGAGTTCTTTAGACTTTCGCGGGTGATGCGGGGCCTGTGTCAGCACGTTGTGGTGCCTGGTACCATCGCCCCTCGGTGCCCAGCGCAGCCCCGGAATCCGGCGCTCGGGGCCAACCACCGGTAGACTTGGAGATTAGACATGAACAGTATCATGAAGGGCAAATACGCCAGCTACGTGGACGAGCGCCCGGACGAAGGTCTGTACCGCCTTGATCGTCGTGTTTTTACCGACCCGGAAATCTTCGAGCTGGAAATGAAGCTGGTGTTTGAAAGAACCTGGTTGTACCTGTGCCACGAGAGTCAGATTCCCAATCCGCACGATTTTATGACCACCTACATGGGGCGGCAACCGGTGATCATTAATCGTGGTGAGGACGGAAAAATTCGTGGATTTATCAATGCCTGCGCCCACCGTGGCGCGCAACTGGTCAACGTGAGCAGGGGCAACAAAAAGGTGTTCTCCTGCCCTTTCCACGGCTGGTGCTACAAGTCCGACGGCAAACTGATGGATTATGGTAAAAAACCCAACGCGGGTTATTCCACAGCGTTTAATCCCGAGGAGCTGGGCCTCACGGAAGTGCCTCTGGTGGACAACTACCGCGGCTTTGTGTTTGGCAGCCTGACAAGTGAAGTGCCGGATTTAAAAACGCATCTTGCCGAAGCCACCAAAATGATCGATATGCTGGCGGATCAGTCTGAGCAGGGGCTGGAAGTACTGCCCGGCGTGCAGATTTACACCTTTGACGGCAACTGGAAACTACAGGCGGAAAATGGCGTCGACGGGTACCACGTGGAGTCGATTCACGGTAACTATGTACAGACTATCCAGCGTCGCGCCAAACTGATGATGGAAAAGGACGACGTCAAGGCGCCGGAAATTGGCGGCCTGGAGACATTACCCGGCGGGTATTACGATTTGGGTAATGGCCACGTGATGCTGTGGAATGAATTTCCCAACGCACAATCCCGCCCGTTGTACGAAAAATTCGACTCTCTCAAAGAGAAATACGGAGAATTGAGAGCGAAGTGGATGACCAGTTATCTGCGCAACCTGCTGCTCTATCCCAATGTATTTTTTATGGATCAGATGAGTACCCAGATACGGGTGTTTCGCCCCATCGCGGTGGATAAAACCGAGGTCACTACCGTATGTGTTGCGCCGATTGGTGAATCGGCAGAGGCGCGACGCAAGCGGATACGTCAGTACGAGGACTTTTTCAATGCCAGCGGCATGGCGACCCCGGATGATCTGGCGGCGTTTGGCATGAGTCAGGTGGGTTTTAAGGGTGAAAATGCCCGCTGGAGCGATATGTCCCGGGGTGCCAAAAACATGGTACGGGGACCGGAGCGTTTCGCCAAGGAGCTGGGCGTCAACCCGGTGACCTCCGGTACGCAACTCGAAGACGAGGGCCTGATGATCGCCCAGCATCGGCGCTGGCTCGAGCTGATGGAAGCAAATTCTTAAATCGGGGAAAAAGTAGTATGTCACAAGATTTACAACAGGCGGCAATCGCGCTGATCGTTAGCGAGGGCGTTTACCTCGATCAGCGTGAGTGGGATAAATGGTTAGATCTCTATACAGAGGACGCGTCCTACTGGATTCCCGCCTGGGACGACGAGTACACGGTGACCAACGACCCCAATACTCAACTGTCGCTGATCTATTACGGCAACCGGTCGGGGCTGGAAGACCGGGTGTTTCGCCTGAAAACCGAGCGCTCCCTGGCTTCCACTCCGCTGCCGCGTACCTGCCATATGACCGCGAATTATCGTTGTGAACAACTGGGCGAGAATGAGCTCAAGGTGCATTCCTCCTGGGTGACCTATTCGTATAAATTAAAAGTATCCACGCATTTTTTTGGCTACCAGGAACACCGTATAAAACGGACCGAGGGTGGTCTCAAGATCGCCGGGCGAAAAATCACCGTGCTCAACGACATGATCGCCAACGTCATGGATATTTACAGCGTATAGAGGACCCTGGGCCGAGGCGCAAAAACCGGGACGCAGGCACTGGCCCGGTTTTTTTATGTTTGGCGCAGGGTTAACCCGGGCAACGACGTACCAGGCGCCAGCGGTTAATATCGACACAAGCTGGCCTACATAGGTTTATTCCTTGGGAGGCGTGTGATGCAAGCCAGCATGATTCAAACCGGCAAGGTTGCAACCGGCTCCTACCAGACGTTTGTCAATGAAACGGGGGTCGGACACGACTCCACGGTGCTGTTGCTCCACGGTTCCGGCCCCGGCGCTAACGCCATGTCAAACTGGCAGTTTGCGTTGCCCTTCCTGGGCGCCGACTATCATTGTCTGGCCCCGGATATTGCGGGTTTTGGACAAAGCCCGCACGCTAATCCCCCCCACGGAACGCCTGCCTGGATCGATACCTGGGTGCAACAGATGATCGATCTTATGGATGCCCGCGGGCTGGAAAAAGTGCATCTGGTCGGCAATTCCATGGGTGGCGGTGTCGCCTTACATTTACTCGACCGTCACCCCGAACGGTTTGCCAAAGTCGTCCTGATGGGCGCGGTGGGCGCGCCGTTTAAAGCCACCGAGGGGTTGCAAAAAGGCTGGGGTTTCTACGCCAACCCTTCCGAGGCAGCGCTGGCCGATCTGGTTGGTAAATTTTTGCATAACCCCGCGTTGCTTGGGGGAGACATCGCCAACATAGCCGCCGAGCGCTACAAAAATGTCATGCAGGACAGTGTGCGCATACAGTTCGAAGCGATGTTCGCCAAAGACACGCAGCAATCCGTGGATGCGTTTGTATTGTCCGATCAGCAACTGGCGAACATTCGCCAGTCCATGTTGATTACCCATGGGCGCGAAGATTATTTTATTCCCCTCGGTAACTCCCATCATCTGGCTGAACGAATTCCCAGCGCCCAGCTCCATGTTTTTCACCACTGCGGACACTGGATTCAAATCGAACAACGGCAGGCGTTCAATACTCTCGTGAAACTGTTTTTTGATGGCGTACTGGACTGAGTGTGTACTCCAGAGGTTTTAAGCCTGGTGCCGGGTTGCTCGTCTCTGTTGGTTTGACCCCTTGAGAGCATGGCATGATAATGTTGGCCGCATTTGGTCGGGGCTGGTGACGGCACCGGCATGTTAAGTACTGTGAGGATGTTGCATGAGTACGCTCGATATTAATCAACTAGTGGACAACAGGACCGGTCGCCAGAGTCGGCTGATTTTTCACGAACAGTCGGTTTACGATCAGGAGCAGGAGCATATTTTTGGTCGCTGTTGGCTGTTTCTGGCTCACGAAAGCCAGATACCCGAACCGGGGGATTACTTCCGCACCTTTATGGGTGAGGATGAAGTACTGGTGGTGCGTCAGAAAGATCAATCCGTCAAAGCATTCCTCAATACCTGTACCCATCGGGGCAACCGCATCTGTAAAGCCGATCAGGGCAACGCGCGCCGCTTTGTGTGCAACTATCACGGTTGGAGTTTTGGCCCCGACGGCGAGCTGATCGGCGTTCCCCTGGAACAGGACGCCTACCACAACCAGCTCGACAAATCGAAATTTGGCTTGACGCCGGTCGCCCAGGTGTCGAGCTATAAAGGCCTGGTGTTTGGCACCTTTGATCCGCAAGCGCCGCCGTTGGAAGACTACCTGGGGGATATGAAGTGGTATCTGGATGTGTGGCTCGACGCGATGCCTGAAGGCACGGAGCTGATCGGCACCACCCAGAAAGTGGAATACCCGGTTAACTGGAAATTGCCGGTGGAAAACGTCTGCGGTGACGGTTATCACCTGGGCTGGGCCCATGCCGGCGTGATGACGGTGGCCTCGTCCATGAAGATTGAAAGTCTGTCGGTGGGTAATACGGATATCGATAGCTCAACCGCAATGTCGGTTACGGGTATGAACGGACACTCCGTGCTATCAACACTGGACGGCTACGCGGGCTATGCCTTTTATCCCGATCCACAAATGGCGGTGGATTACCTGGACGCCAACCGCGAGACGGTAATTTCTCGCCTCGGCGAGTTGCGTGGCAAACAGTTTTGGGGCTCGCAGATTAATTTTACGGTATTTCCCAACGTGCAAATGTTGCCGGGTTTAAACTGGTTCCGGGTGTATCACCCGAAAGGGCCGGGCAAAATGGAAATGTGGACCTGGGCCATGGTCGACAAGGAAATGCCCGACAATTTGAAACAGATGATACTCGACAATGTGTGTCGCACTTTTGGCGCCGCGGGCATGTTCGACAATGACGACGGCGACAACCTGATTGCCTGCACCTCGCAGAACCGCGGCTGGCAAACCCGGCGGCAGAATATTTACACCAATATGGCCATGGGCAAGGAACATTCCCGCCCCGATATGCCGGGCGTCATTAGCGATGGCCTGATTGGGGAGCAAAACCAGCGCTTTTTCTATCGCCGCTGGCAGGAAATGATGGCGGCCGACAACTGGGCGGATATTCCGAGCTACAATAATCTGGAACAGGCGCGCGCCACGGAGAAAATGTGATATGAGTGGTTCGCTACCGATTACCAGCCCCGTAAACACGGACACCTATCTGGCGTTTCAAAATCTCTTGTACACGGAAGCTCGCCTGCTGGACAACGAGCAGTACGAAGACTGGCTCGATATGCTGACGCAGGACATTCACTACTATATGCCGATGCCGGCGCGCCGCGCGCGCGACGAAAAAGAATCTGCGGTTAAGCCCCTCGAGGCCAATATTTTTAACGACAAAAAACCACATCTACAGCTGCGGGTGGATCGCTTTCGCACCAATTTCGTATGGTCCGAGAATCCGCAAAATCACTTGCGGCATCTGGTCTCGAATATCGAGGTGTTCCCCACGGACACGAACGGCGAGTGGCAAGTGCTATCGGTGGTGACGGTGTATCGCAACCGCCTCGACGGAGAAGAGCGACGCATGATCGTATCGCGCGACGATATCTGGCGGGTGGAGGGCGCGGCGGTTAAGCTGGCGCGCAGAATGATGCAGTTTAACCACGCCGTGGTGCCCGACAGCAATTTGAATATTTTCTTTTGATTAATACAAAAAACTTCGACAACGGGAGACAGATGATGGGGTGGCTGGATAAGAAAGTAGCATTGGTTACCGGCGGTGCTTCCGGGATTGGGCTGGCGGTGGTGGAGCGTTTCGTTGCGGAAGGTGCACGGGTCGGGATCATGGATCGTACTCAGGCCGCAATCGACGCAGTGGTCGCCAGATTGGGTGCGGACAAAGTGGTGGGCGCGGTGGGGGATGTTCGCTCGCTGGCCGACAACAAATCTGCCGTGGCGGCGACGGTCGCGCAGTTTGGGCAACTGGATACGTTTGTTGGCAATGCGGGTATCTGGGATTACATGACGCCACTGGTCGAACACAGCGAAGATAAAATTGCCGAGATCTGCGACGAAATTTTTGCGGTCAATGTTAAGGGTTATATTCTCGGCGCCAAGGCGGCGGTCGAGGAGTTGCGCAAAACCGGCGGCAGCATGATTTTCACCGCCTCCACGTCGAGTTTCTACACCGGCGGTGGCGGCCCCATTTACGTCGCCTCCAAACATGCGGTGCTGGGTATGATCCGACAGTTGGCGCACGAGCTGGCGCCGGATATTCGGGTTAACGGCGTCGCGCCCGGCGGTACTCTGACAGGCTTGGGTGGCAGCGCCGCCGGCGGTCAGGCTGAAGCCAAACTGTCGGAGATACCCGACGTGGACAAGCTTCTCGAAAGCATGACGCCCCTGGGGTTTGCATCGCTACCCGCCGATCACGCCCCCGCTTATCTCTATCTGGCCGCCAAAGAGCAGTCGCGTTTTCTTACCGGGACTGTGATCAACACCGACGGTGGCATCGGCATTGGCATGAAACGGCAGTCGTAACCCGGCCGCGCAAGCGTGGTCGCCTGACCGGCAGACCGGGTGATGCCGGTTAGCGGTTTACTTGTTGGCAACCAGAATCATTTTGCCAATCAAGGCCTGAATATCCACGCTGGCCTTGTTGTCGAGCAAAACGGCCACTCGGTTGATGGTCACGACGACGGACGTGTATTGTCCATGCACGTAATAGGAGTCTACCGGGTAAACCACTGTTTTGTCGTTTTGCGCGCGCTGATAACTCAGTTGGCTGATACCGAAAATGGACATGCCTGCTGCTTCGGCGTGGGCCATCAGGCGTTCCGCCCGGTCTTTGGAAATGGTACCCACAAACTCCACTAGGGCGGGCGGAGTGGCGCTGGTGCTGACCACGGACGCTCGCCAGCGCACTGCACCCAGTACGCCGTCGGTTTCCAGTAGTGACTTCAGGGCAATGGGTTGCGGCATAAAATTTCTCCAGTGTCGCATCGAAATAAAAAGTTACATCGAATTAGTAATGTGTTGAAGCTAAGCGCGTCGGAGCAGAATCAGGACATAATAGACTTAGCCAGGCGAATAACACCTTGATCAGCATCAATAACAGGATAGCTTAATAAACGCTATGGATCATTCAATATTGAGCGTCATCCAGCAGGCACTGATGCCCAGTGCTGTGGTTATATTGTTGGGCGTGATTTGGCGCCACACTGAGCCGGGCGGTATCGCCTACCTCGAAGTGCGCCGCACCATTGGCGTGCTGGTGCTGAATTTGTTTTACCCCGCACTGATTATAGCGGTGATTCCCACGGTAAAACTGTCGTTCGAACTGGTCAGCGCGCCGCTGTTGTTCAACGCGGGAATTGTCGCCGGCATGTTTTTTAGCGTGCTTCTGATGCCCTATTTAAAGCGCCTCGGTATGGGTAAAGCCGAGCTGGCGGTGCTGATTCTGGCCTGTGCCTACGCCAATATTATCTCCCTGGGGGTGCCGCTGTTGCGCGCGGAACAGGGAGAGGCCGCAACCCGGTTCGCCATCTACATCGACGTGCTGGCGATTAGCCCTATGTTGTGGATTGTGGGCGTATGGGTGTCTTCCAACTGGAGCAACGCGGACAACGGCGATGGCAGTCTACGCACCTTCCTCAAGACTTTTTTTAGCTTACCGCCGATCTGGGCATTCGGCTTTGCGGTGTTTCTCAATCTGACCGGCATTCAATTGCCGGACTTTGTGCAGAGCGCCGCGCGCATGCTGGGTGATACCACCATTCACGCCATGTTGCTGGCGGTGGGAATGTCCCTCTCCTTTGCCAGTATCGCCCGTTATTGGCAGCTGTCGTTACTGGCTGCGCTAATCAAACTGGTGCTGGTGCCGGGGGTGGTGCTGGGCGTTGGATTAGTGACCCTCGGAGAGGGGGAAGTTCTGAAAAGTACCGTATTGATGGCCGCTACCCCTACCATGATGGCTACGCTCATACTGAGCGAGCGCTTTGGCCTGAATACGGAGCTGTTAGCGACCATTCTGGTCACCAGCACGGCACTATTCTTTATCTCCCTGCCCGCCTGGCTGTGGTTTGTATAAGCCGCATGCGGCTAGATGCCACCGATACACAGATATTTAATTTCAACGAATTCTTCGATCCCGTATTTTGAGCCTTCGCGGCCAACCCCGGACTCTTTCACGCCGCCAAAGGGTGCGACTTCCGAGGAGACAATACCGCTGTTAATGCCCACAATGCCGGTTTCCAGCGCCTCGGCCACGCGCCACACTCTTTGTATGTCCCGGGCGTAGAAATAGGCTGCCAGGCCAAACGGCGTGTCGTTGGCGAGGGCGATGGCTTCGTCGTCATTTTTGAAGCGGTACAGCGGTGCCAACGGGCCAAACGTTTCCTCCTGGGTGACCAGCATCGCCGCGGTAGCATCGACGATCACCGTTGGCTGGTAAAAAGTGCCGCCGAGTGTGTGGAGGCCCCCGCCCGTGAGAATTTTCGCACCCTTGGCCAATGCGTCGTCCAGATGTTGCTGAATTTTATCCACGGCCGCCTGATTGATCAGCGGGCCCTGCTCCACGCCCTCGTCCAGGCCGCTACCGACCTTCATGCGCTGAACGGCGGCGGTGAGTTTTTTTGCAAATTCGTCGTACACTCCGTCCTGTACCAGAATGCGATTCGCGCACACACAGGTTTGCCCCGTATTGCGAAACTTGCTGGCCATCACGCCATCCACAGCGGCATCCAGGTCGGCATCGTCAAACACAATAAACGGCGCGTTACCCCCCAGCTCCATACTCACTTTCTTCACCGTGTCCGCGCATTGGCGCATTAAAATTTTGCCCACTTCGGTGGAGCCGGTGAACGACAGTTTGCGCACCGTCGGGTTGCTGGTGAGTTCGCCACCAATAGCACTCGCGCTGCCGGTGAGAATATTCAATACGCCGGGGGGGATACCGGCTTCCTCTGCCAGTACGGCCAGAGCCAGGGCGGAATAGGGGGTTTCGGTAGCGGGCTTTATCACCACCGGACAGCCCGCCGCCAGCGCCGGGGCGCATTTGCGGGTAATCATGGCATTCGGGAAATTCCAGGGCGTAATTGCCGCCACCACGCCGATTGGCTGTTTGAGCACGATGATGCGTTTGTCCCGCGTGGTGGCGGGAATGGTGTCGCCGTATACCCGTTTCGCTTCCTCCGCAAACCATTCCACGAAACTGGCACCGTAGGCGATTTCGCCCATGGATTCCGCCAGGGGTTTACCCTGCTCCAGGGTCATCAACACCGCGAGGTCGCGCTGATTGGCCATCATCAGATCGAACCATTTACGCAGGATATTGGAGCGTTCTTTGGCTGCCAGAGAGCGCCACGCTGGCCAGGCCTGTTCAGCCGCTTCGATCGCACGCCGGGTTTCATTGGCGAGGAGCTTGGGGATGGTGCCCAACACCTCCCCATTGGCGGGATTGGTGACTGCAATGGTGGCGCCGTCGTCGGCGTCGACCCATTGACCGTTGATATAACACTGCTGCCTGAATAATTCTGGACGATTTAAATTCACTATCTATACCCCATCGGCGCTGCTAAAACTGAAATTTTTTGCCTTTTCAAAGGCTCCATTTGGTGTACTATACCTATTGACAGTTTACTTATAAATTCACCTGAAGGGGAGAGCCTCATGGACTATACACGTAGTACGGCAAAGCAATGGGCGCAGGAAAATGTGAAAGGGATGTTCAATTGCCCTGTCACGCCGATGAACCCAGATTTTACGTTTAACGAAGCGGGTATTCGTTCAAATATCGAAGCGTTTATTGAAATGGGTGTGGACGGCCTGGTGGTCGGCGGGTTTATCGCCGAGTGCTGGAACGTGACCCTCGCCGACTGGTATCGCTACCACGAAATCGTCGCCGACGCGGTTAAGGGGCGTATCGGTCTGTGGTCCATTGTGCTCGATCCCAGCGTGCATCAGTGTGTTGAAAAAATGAATCGCCTGGAAAAACTGGGCTATGACGGCGCCGAGGTGATGAACCCGTCCGTGCAATTGCGCACCGACAACGAAGTGTATAACTGGTTTAAGTATCTGACCGACAACTCCAACCTCGCCGTTGCCCTGTATCGCACGCCGGTGTCCGGCAAAGTGCTGGGCTGGGATTTGATGAAACGTCTGGCGGATATCGATACCGTGGTGGGTACCAAGCAAGGCGTCATGAACCGTGCCGAATCCCTGAAACTGCGCAGTCTGCTGCGCGATGATTTTATTGTGTCGGATCCGTTTGAAGGAAATTTTGCCGACGATTTACGTCGCGGCGGCCAGGTGGTGTTTGGCGAACTGTCGTACATTATTTACGGCAAAAAACGCCACCTTATTAACGAATACCGGGCGTTGTCCGCCCAGGGTAAGTGGGAGGAGGCATTCAAAAAATCCGAAGAGCTGGCCCCGGTACGGGAACTGTATAACGATGTGTTTATCTGGGAAGTAATCAATACCTTCACCTACGCCAGTGCCCTGGCCAGTATGAAAGCCTGGTTTGAAGCGATTGGACTGGAAGCGGGTCCGATTATACCGCCCGTGGAGCAATGCAAACCGGAGTTGCGCGAGCGTATCGTCTCCAGCCTGAAAACCCTTGGGGTTTCCTGAGTAATTTTCCTCAATCGTATTGACGGGGACGGTGGTGCATGAGTAAGAAGTTACATGTTTGCATACACGGCGCGGGTGGCCTGGGTTCGGTGCTGGGTGGGCGCTTGGCTCGCGCCGGACATCAGGTGACGTTGATCGGGCGCCCCGCGCACATGGAAGCCATACAGGCCAACGGGCTCAAGGTGAGCGGGCGCGAGGAATTTATCGTCAGAGATAATCTGCGCTGTACCACGCACCCCGATCAGGTGCAGGGCGATATCGATTACTACATTTTGTTGACCAAACAAAAGGCGATGGCGGGTGCGCTGGCGGACGCGGCTGTCTTAAATGATCGCGTGCGGGTGGCGTTGACCTTGCAAAATGGAGTGGGCAAGGAGGCGCAGTTAATAACCGCGTTTGGCGCAGAGCGGGTTATCGGCGGCTCTATCATGGAAGGTGGCACACTCATCGCGCCAGGGCACACACTCAACCATGTCACCACACCAACCACCGCCTATTTCGGCGAGTTGCAGGGCGGCACATCCGAGCGCACCGAAACCCTGGCGGCGGCGTTTTGCGAAGCCGGGTTAGGAGCCAAAGCGGTGACGGACATCCAGCACGTATTGTGGGAAAAAGTCGTGCAGGTGGGTGGTGCGTCGGCCTGGTCCGCCAGTACGTTGGTAGGGAATCCCGAACTGGATTTTTCCGACGGATTTTCCTGTCAGGTGGGCGCGGAACATTATGTCACCATCGCCAAGGAATTACTGGCGATCTACGCAGGGCTGGGGTACGAACCGCAAAATTTTTACGCGCCGCTATCATTCCTCAAACAAATTCACGAGTCGGATTTTGACGGTGCCGTGGCTCACTGTATCGAGTTGGGCAAGTTTTTTAAAACCAAACCCAAGGGTGTGCGCACATCCATGCACGAGGATGTGCTGGCGGGTCGCACTACCGAGATCGACGCAATTATTTTGCCACTGCTACAGCAGGCCGAACGGCTGGGGATCGCGGTGCCAACGGTGTTGGGCGCCTATCGGGTGATTAAAACTCTGGACATCTACGCCAAATAAATTAGTGTCGATTGTTCTGGGGCGGTATAAAAGTTGGTGAAGCGGCTCGTCGTGGGCCGCGCCAACTTTTAATCGAATCGATACGCCAATCTTTATATCCCCACTTCACCGGGTGCAAAGCTCCCCAGCCCGGGGTTCAGGAGCCTGTGCGTTACCGGGCTTCGCGCTACCTGGTTCTTAACGACATTAATTGAGTCGTGTTAATTCGATAACCGGAATTAGTCGCCTGGTGCGCGACTGATAGTCCGCGAACACCGGCACATTTGTGCAAATTTGTTGAAACAGTCGATTGCGTTCTTCTCCTTCAATGACCGTTGCCTTTGCGATAAAACTTTCCCCATCTTTTTCAACCAGGCATTCGGGCTTGTGCAGCAGGTTATGAAACCAGGGTGGATGGCGGTCGGCACCGCCCATGGAGGCGACAATCAATAGTCTTTCTTCGATGGTGTGGCAGGCCAGGGGTACGGTGCCCTGATTGCCGGTTTTCGCGCCTGTGGTGGTAATGATCAGCGCGCTGGCGGTTTCCAGCTCCCCCGGCACCCGGCCCTGGTTGTCCCGCAGGGTCTTGATAAACGCTTCGTTAAAATCTTTCGTGTGGGAGCGTTCCATGTCCCACGCTTTCGTTCCCGGGCCATCGGACGCGCGAATTTCCGCAGCGAGCTTATGGATGCCCGACCAATTCAGTTCTGTTTTTTTCTGTGCCATGTGGTTCCCTCCAGGTTCTACGTAGCAGGTTTAATTAACATGTACAGGTATAGGCTAACTTTTCCCGTGGCGCAAACCCTGCTGTCCTGCGTAAAAACGGTATCGACAATTATTGCGTTGCGAATGCCACGGCTTTTTCGGCGTGTATAAGGGTTGTGTCGTACAGTCTCACGCCGGTGTCCCCCTGACTGACCAGCATGCCAATTTCCGTGCAGCCGAGAATGACCGCCTGCGCGCCGCGGTTGGCGAGATCATCAATAATACGCAGGTAATCAGCTTTCGCGGCAGCAGTGGTGTGCCCCAGACACAGCTCGTTATAGATCACATCGTGAACAGTGCCTCTGTCTTTAGTGCCGGGGATCAATACCTCCAGGCCGTATTTTTCCGCGAGTCTGCCTTTGTAAAAATCCTGTTCCATGGTGAACGCCGTGCCGAGCAGGCCAACGGTTTTAATGCCGTCCCGTAGCAACACTTCTGCCGTGGCATCGGCAATATGGAGCAGGGGAATATGTATAGCCGCTTCGATATCGGCTGCCACCTTATGCATGGTGTTGGTGCAGATCACCAGACAATCCGCCCCAGCCGCCTCAACACTGCGTGCCGCCGCGCCAAGAATTGCCGCCGTGCCAGCCCAGTCACCGGCGTGCTGAAGTTTTTCAATGGGCTCAAAATCGACGCTGTACAGCGCGATTTTGGCGGAGTGCAATCCGCCCAGTTCGCGTTTTACGCCCTCGTTAATCGCCCGGTAATAGGTGACAGTGCTTTCCCAGCTCATACCGCCCAATAACCCGATGGTTTTCATGCTCTCTCCGTACGTATTTTTAAATCCAGACCGTTAAGGTAAGCGGCGGCAAAGATACTCATATGGCTTGCAAGGGGGCCGATGCATCGTAAGGGCCAGTATATCTAAAATAGTCGAGTGCGGATGAAGTGCGTTCATCTGGGCCTCCGACAAATTACGCGCTTTATTCCTATAAATTTCAGAACGTTATGGAGTTATTAGCGATGCGCAATTTGGCAACATATATTGCACTCGTTCAGTTAAGTGTGAAAACGCTACATAATTGAGCACCCGCGTCAGATCTTGGGAGTGTTTATCTACCTATTGATTTTTCCTTAAAAATCAAGCTATTGTGGCATCCATAACGAATGAGTCAGGGAAAGATATGTTACACCTGTACGCTTATGTCCAAATACGGGTACATCTTGCACACCTGCACGTGTTGCGAACATATATCGCACGTGGCGTTCATTAATAGTTAGCTTTGCAAGAAAAAGAATCATGGAGATATTATGACTGAGAAAGATGAAGCAGAAAGAATTGAAAAAGCAAAGCAGCGTAAGGCCCGGAAACAAAGACCATTTCCTGCTTGTTCATTTACAGAAGCTATGGAACTTGCTCAATCCGTTCTTGAATATGGTTCAGGTCAAGCTGTTCGAAGAATAAGCGTTTTTGATCACATAGGTAAATCACCTGAAAGTGGACCTTCTAGACAATGGATTACGAACGCTAATAAGTACGGCCTCATAAAAGGGGGTTATCAAGCCGAACATCTGGAGCTCACTCCTGATGGCGCAAAAGCAGTAGATGATGAACTCTCAAAAAGAGAACAAACAAAAGCGAGAATAAAATTAGCAATTGAAGATATTCCTATATTCAAGGGGCTCTTTGAGCGCTTTTCCGGTAATAAACTCCCTGCTCGTGCCGCACTTGTTGACGCTGCTAAGGACCTAGATATATCGGAAGATTTTGCAGAAGAAGCGGTAGACACCTTCATCGTAAATATTCGCGATCTTGGGCTTCTACAAACCCTCTCGGGTGCTGAGCGTATTATTTCGGTTGATCATTTATTAGATACATTACCTACTAGCCAACAAACACCCAGAACACCAAGCACACAAACCCATACCCATACGGGTGGTCATCTTGTCACTCTTGAGCAAGCAAACTTTGAAAATACATGTTTCTACATAACACCTATAGGTGATGAGGGGAGTGAGCATAGAAAACACTCAGATCTATTTTTGGGATCTATAGTTGAACCAGCCCTCGAACAATTCGGTTTGCAAGTAATACGTGCTGATGCAATTGATAAGCCGGGAGTTATTACACGACAGATCATTGATTACTTACTTAGGGCTAGATTGGTTATTGCAGACCTTTCCTATCACAACCCTAATGTCTTTTATGAATTGGCAATTCGGCATGCTGCCAGACTCCCAGTTGTTCAAATAATTAGAGCAGCAGACAGAATACCATTCGACTTAAATCAAGTTAGAACGGTAAAGATTGACACTTCAGATATTTTTAGTTTGGTACCAAAAATAGACACATATAGATCGGAAATCGCCAATCAAGTTAGGCGAGCTTTAGATAACCCAGACTCAGTAGATAACCCGATAACAACCTTTTATCCAAATTTAAAGGTTCAAATAGATGCATAAAAAAGCTAACAATTCCATCAAACCGACGCCAAAAATCGGCGCGGCTTATGGAAAACGTTATATTCTGTAAAAACTTATGCAATTACCTGGAAAAATTAGAAAAGCATTTAACGATGAGCTCTTTGGGATAATTAATCCAGAAGGTGGCAAGGACAATGAGATTAAATATGACCCAAAGAAAGCTATGCATATTGTCTTTGACAGGATTATTGCCATAACAGAAATAAATGAGATTGAGAAAGAAATCGAAACTATTCTTGATCGACTGGGAACAGTAAATACATTTTTAATAAAGGCTTACTCCATTGAAGAACTAGTAATTGGAGTCAAGCACTATTTAATTGCATGGTCTACCTTAAAAGATCTCATGATAAATCTTATTAATGTTTGCTTCGACTTGGGGATCCATGAAACTGATTTGAGTCACGGAATTGTTATGCGCAATAAAAAAGTAAAAAACTCAAACATTCCTAAAATAATAAAATCACACCAAAAATCAATAGATGTTCAATATACTGACAAACAAAGGAATGATGCCATTCACCGAGGCAAACTACTAGACGACGAAATAAATAAGTTTCGAGCCCGTTATAACAAGCTTTTTTCTAGAAAATATGGCTTATTAAACCCAGAGCCAATATCTGATGATGAATTTAAAGAAGAGCAGAAAAAACTTAATTTTGAGCTCAAAGAATTAGCCGAATCAAAGAAAAAAGAATATTCTGAGCATTATATAAAAACAATGGAATTAAACATTAATATAGTAAAAGAATTAGCCAAAGTAACTGCTGATGAAATTCTCAGTAACAGAATATAACAAATCAACCAAGCCGACGCTGATCTTCCCCCGCTTTAACGGACACCAACATCTAACAGGTGAGGTGTCCAATGCCGAAATACACAAAACCCAGAAAGACGTGGCAGTACTCAAATGAATTCAAAGTCAAAGCTGTTCAGTTAAGCCTGATCGATGATGTTCAGGTTAAAGAGGTGGCTGATGCTCTCGACATACATCCATTCATGCTGTCACGATGGCGAAAAGAATATCGTGAAGGTAAGAT
>JAYODD010000002.1:23525-28761 GCA_038106145.1 Gammaproteobacteria bacterium
ACGAATGTTTCCTCGAAACAAGAAAAAGAACTTTCGAAAGTTAAACGGCTAGAAGCTGAGAATCGAAAACTGAAGCAAGAGGTCGACCTACTAAAAAAGTGGCAACGGTATCTTGCGGAGGAACATCAGCAAGATATCGATTCATCGAGAGATTCGAATTAGATTTGGGGATCAAGTCACTGTGCGCATGGCTTGGTGTGTCGCGAAGTGGTTATTACGACTGGCGGAAGCGTGTAGATTCGAGTCGCACTTGTGAAGATGAAGCCTTAAAGATTGAAATCCAGAAAGTGTATGACAGCATCGAAGGGCGCTATGGCAGCCCGAGAATCTGGAAGGCCCTACAGAATCAAGGGGTTGCTGTCAGCAGAAAGCGCGTCGCCCGCTTGATGCAGGTGATGGGCTTAATCGCACGCGTTACGCGAGTAACCTATCGAGCACCCGGCATGAGGCGTTTCCTTTCCTCTGGCGAGAATCTAAGATCGGATGGTGAGGTGCCTGATGCAAAGAATAAAGTATGGGTTGCCGATGTGACATATCTTAAAGTGAAAAATCAGTGGCATTACTTGTCAGCGGCTATGGATCTTCACTCTCGCCGCATTGTCGGTTGGAGCCTGGATACAAAGAGAACGACGGAAGTTACCAAGCGAACATTGGCAACGGCTATAAAGAAAAGAAAGCCGGAGAAGGGACTTATGCTGCATACAGACAGAGGTGTTGAATACCGAGGAGCAGAATACCAGAGGGATCTTAAGCGACATCATGATATTTGGGGTCAGATGAAAAACTGTTATCAGGCAGCCGCGTTAATGCAACACTAACGCGCTATTCTCAACAAAACCTGATTTGCCGAAAGAGTTATATCTGGTTTTTTAGCCAATCACCGCGATTTAAAGCTTGAGCACTCGGGATATTTGCGGTCAGATTAAACCTACCCCGAGATTCTTTTTTGGTGCGATGTATCACGCAACCCCACACGGCAATGGTCAGGGGCACATCTATCTGGCCAAATAACGGCCCAGGCAAAAGTCAAGGCCTGACCCTGATAACTGATAAAGTTCAACCAACTATCCGGTTGTTGCCTAAATGCCGGTTGTTGAATTTACCCGTTGCCAATCCTTAACAAATGGACCTTCAGCCTTTCAGTCAGCGGATTTATTTTCCTTGACCCACTTCCACCCGGTGATCATCGGCGTGGTCAGGTTTTCTTTCTTCCACAGCCAGTAAAAAAGTATAGCGCTAAGGTGCAGGCCCACCAGCACCAAGAGAATTTTTGCATTCAGGCGATGCCAGCCAGTTACCTGGTTGACCATCTCTTCGGACAGGTGTTTTGCCAGAGGGGCCGATTCAAAATAATCGTCCGACTCTATAAACAGGCCGCTAACAGCCTGAAAAGCAATGCTTGCCAACAGGATAATCGCCGAGAGCGAGCCTAAGGGATTGTGCCCAGGGCTGCCGCTGGGGCTGCGGACGCCGAGGGTTTTCAGGTATTGCCGGATTGTCGCGGGTGAGTGCAGGAGGCTGCGAAATCGAATGGGCGCAGGGCCCACGAATCCCCAAAGCAGGCGAAACAGCACCAGGCCCAGCACTCCATAACCCAGGTAGAAATGCCAATCCACCGTAGCGAAGGTCATGTTTTCGCCGTACCACCACGCGGCTGAGACACTGATTACCAACAGCCAGTGCCACAGCCGAGAGATCGGGTCCCAGATTTTTTCCCGTTTAAAGCCTTTCAAGGGAACTGGAATTAATGCTCTTTCGCGTACTCGTCATGGCAGCCCTTACAGGAATCCCCCACGGCACCAATTTTTGAACGCAGGGCTTCGAGACCCTCACCGGCTACGGCATCCAGTTCGATTACTGCCTTGTCGTGTTTCTCGGCATACTTTCCAATTTCCGGATAGGTGGTCCAGATTTCAGGCAAAGCCTTGCTATTTCCCGGATAGCTGTTGCTGTCCGTCCCCGGTGGCCAGAATCGACTGGTATCGAGATCGAGCAGGAATTTCAGATTGGCGGCAAGTTGAGCCGCAAGTTGAGCATCGTAGGGCATGTCTCCTTTTGCCATGGCAATCAGCGGGCCGAGATTGTGGGCCCGGATGTTCATCTCACCCTGACGCGCTTTAATGGTGGTGATATTGGGGTCCTGTTCGGCAAAAGTCGGCATTAGCACAGAAAATCCGATAACAGCCAAAAAAAATCGCGACGCAGTTTTCATCAATCGTTCCTTTTGTTATGTTGAAACCGCCATAGCATAAACCCTGTGTTGCCGATACGCCAGAGTATTTGGGGTGGGAATATTTGAGCCAGAGTAAAAACTATCCATATAACACTGGCCCATTGCTTTTTCCCTTGCAATCAGCGTATTTTGGCGCGAATAATTAAACAATCAGGGAATGATATGTCGCATCCGCACATTTCTGCCCAAATGCGGGTGCATCATGCACACCTGCACGCATTCCGAACAGTTATATCGCGGTTCGGAAACACGCACATCATGATTTACCGGGCCGCACAAGAAGTTTAGTCTTAGTGAAAAGTAATGCGCAAGAGGAAAGCTTATACAGTCTCGCAGCAGGTGAACCTATGAACAACTATGAGCTACTGTCGCTTTATTCGGAATACGGCCAACTGGTTGTGAATGTGGTTACTGTCTATATTTCGTTTCTTTTTGCTTACATCGTTGCAAGCTACGCTGTCGCGGGCAAGCTCACTCGGCTGCAGTTTTCCATTATTACCTTTTTCTTTGCAGGCATTTCTCTTCACCTCGCGTCAGTGATTCGCGTACATGGCGAGCGGGTGGTCAGTCTGCAAATGGAGATCACGCGCCGCATAGAGGAAAGTGGATCGGAGATCGCGTTCATCAGCGCTTCAAAAATTCCGGCGTGGTTTCCCACGGGTTTGTTGATTTTTTATCTGGTCGCCAGCGCATTCGCTATCGCCTTTGCGGTCCATATACGCAAGACCAGTAACCGGTAGTGGCTGTTATCTCTTGCCCTTATCTCAGATACCTTTTTGCGCTTTTTTAACTGACCGCCGCCAGTTAAAGTTTAAGCGCCCGCACCGGGTCGGTGCCATCCCAGCCGCGTGCGGCGTCTTCAATCATCTGAATATTTGGGGATATTTTGGGTTAGATGATAAACTGTTATTACGCTGCCACCCAAATGCACAATTAGTGTTCCAGTTTTATGAATACGGCAATAACTGAAACAGTGTCGATTCTGAGGTTAACGGTTGGCGGGTAGATAACGCGTTCAGTATAATGATTTTTACAAAATATAAAAGCCGAAAGGAGTTTTCCTACGCACGTTTATAAGATTCCTGGCGGTGTTCGTAGATAACAATGTTCTGCACACAAATTGATAATACGTCTATTGCACATTTAAATATTTTATATTGATTTTGTCTTCTGACCGGGATTGCCGTTTTTCCGTTTTAAATTTGTACATGCGTTTATCGGCACTTGCGATCATTTCATCAAGTGAATTAAACTCGCTTGCGTATGCTACGCCATAACTAATACCCGCTTCTTTAAAACCATTGTTGCGGATATTTGTTTCCAGGCTCGCAAGGGTATTTCGAAGAAATTTTTCGTTTGATTTATTCGTGAGGATAGTGAATTCATCTCCGCCGATGCGATAAGTTTTATTTTCTTCGTTTTCCAGGTCCGCTAAACCTTTAGCAAAAGAGCAAAGCAAATTATCACCACTTGCATGACCATACTGATCATTGATAGATTTGAGGCCATCCAGGTCAATCATGAACAAGGCTGCTTGATTAGAGCAGTCGTTGTTGCGAATCAATTCGGCCTTTTTTTTGATATCTCGATCAAAAGCATATCGATTTTTTAGCTTTGTCAGGTTGTCGGTAGACGCTATTTCCAGGCTTTTATGCAAATTCCTAACCATATTATTATTTTCATCAGATAGTATATTAATTTTGTCGGCAAGCGCTAAGGCTAACAAAATGGCATCAAAAGTCCCGCCTAACAATGTGACAAGTTCGCTATTATCTAACAGGTCCGGTATGAGGCCGACATTGGCAGGAAGAATTAGCGTGGCTGGGGCTATTAGAGCGATAAAAGCCAGTACAAAGTAGCGTGCAGGGCGATAGCCCTTGCGTAGACAGGTAATACCTGAGGCCAAAGCAATAATTAGCCATATAGAAATAACGACTGTTGCAAGCATGTGTGCATAGGGCAGCGCGATAAAGCAGCTCGGTAATAATATAAGCGGTAATATAATATTAATACGGCTCAAACGTGATAGCTGTGGTGAATGTTTTTTCAATTGTAAAAAATGCAAATAAAACAAAGTGTTTAAAACGGGTAACAAAAAAAACGGTATATAGTGCAAGTTTAGAATATGCAGATCGAACATTTCCGACGGCAGGTGAAAAGTAAATGCCCATCCGATAAAGTAGATAAACAAGTACGCCGCTTAATAAAAATACGTTGGGTCTTTGATGGTTAAAAATATAAAGAGGTTGTATAGAGATAAAGTCAATAACGCGCCAAATGCGGCCAGAATCAATACATTTGTATAAAGAATTTCTTTCTGATACGCCGTCTTTTGAGCTATTTCGAATTTTGGTGGCGAGGCAAAATAAATACTTTCGAAGTGAATGAGCAGTTTTTTTTGTGCGTTATGCTCAATTGTTAAATCTTTACCGTATTGCAACATGTAATCATGTTCTGATCGGTAGCCGGTTTGTATTACAAGTGGCGGGCTATTGCTATCGTCGTACACATAAATCGTGACATTCGCAATCAATGTGCCATTCGGGTAGACGACCCAATCAGTAATGTCAGAATGATTAACGACTTCTGCATATAGCCAATAGGCGCCACCAAATAAGTTTATCTTTTCGACGGACTCCTGGTTCCTGATCCAGGAGTCAATTTCACCTGCTGCTTGAGGTGGTTTGTCTGTTTTTGCGATATACAGATGTTGTTGACCGGCTAAGCTGATTGAGGCGTCTGTATCCAAAACTAGCGGGGCGGCGTTTGCCGTCTGAATGGCTCCAGCCAAAATAAGGATACCCAGCATACCAGGGTAAGCACAAATAAACCTGCTGCAAAAGCGCAGAATTAGCGACAACCGGCTAAAATTATCGAGATAGTAGCCGTGCAGCTTTGCTGTGAGTTGTCCGGTAATCATTCGGCCATTGCTCGCCCGGCTAATTATTGTTGCATTTTAAAGCAACAGGGTGCGACGGTGTACTGGAGGGGCGGAGGTCACGA
>JAYODD010000002.1:28771-55426 GCA_038106145.1 Gammaproteobacteria bacterium
CAACAGCGTCGGGCCATATGTGGCGCACGGTTCACCATCTTTTAAGTAAGCTCAAATCGACAGGCCGCAGTCTAATTGAACACCCCTAAAAATCCTTAGTGGGGCGGCTGTAGAACAGATGTACGGCCTAATAAGCTGCATGAATGGCAGGCCCAGTGTATAGTCAAGGTGCTGCTGCTTATTTCTGTTCGGGTGGCGAGCCAATCTATACCGAAATAAGGAAATAATCACGCCCAAACAGTTATTCATGGTCCTGCTGTTTGTGTCGTCGTCCACCACCAGGGTGTAAACACGATGCGGAAGCGATTGAATCGGACCCATTGGTTGCAGGGATATTAACGGCAGAACGATACGCGGGCATCGACACTCCTTCGGTAATGAAACGTGGCGCGACAACTAAGGCAACACGGTGCGTGGTCATACGGATTCTTTTGGGAACAGCACCTATAGAGATAACAGCGGCAACACAATTCGCGGCCACACCGATTCTTTCAGCAATAGCACCTACCGTGACAACAATGGCAACACCGTTCGGTGCCATGCGGACAGATTCGGCAACCTTACTTGCCGTTAGCGTCCAGTAAGGTTGTGCTGGATACCCCTGCCTTTGCTTCCTGTGGCGCTTGTTCCGGTATACTGTTCGTTATCGCTGTACCAAGTGCCGTCGCCGAATCCTGCACAACTCAAACAGTTGTAACACCGTTTTTCTCTCTCGCGCAGTAAACTAAATAGTAAGCACCCGCACCGGGTCGGTGCCGTCCCAGCCGCATGCGGCGTCTTCAATCATCAAAAACAACTCTTTAAACACAGGGTGGTTGTCCCATAACTCCACGTAGTGACCGAGGGTTTCGAGGGTGTCGAAATACACCAATGGCGCGTCGCCGACAGTACAGGTAAAGGCTTCGCGGTGGCCAAGGGCGCGATAGTGGGCGGTGGTGGCGGCGTAATCGTCCGGCATCAGGCCGATGTGGTGCACACCGATACGCCCGGCCCGCAAAAAGTCCCGGTACACGGATGGTGTGTGGTTGTGCTGGTAGATGAGTTCAATTTGCAGATTGCCGCTGTTGCCCAGGGCGATGGTTACATCCGCGTCTGCTTCGGTGCCGTAGTAGTGCTGGTTTTCCAGGGGGCAGTGCTCGAGCAAGAAAAACGGGCCGGCCTTGAGGGCTTGGGTCCAGTAATTGAGGGATGCTTCCATGTCGGTGACGACGTAGGCGAGTTGGCGTACGGTTCCCAGGGGTTGGGTCATGGCTGTCTCCCAGAAGTTGGTTATCGGGCGGTTAACGTATCACTTATTTTTTCTCACTATTCTATTTTTACGGACTATTTGTTGAACAAAAAATTGTCGTAAAAAAAGGAGCGCCGGGGCGCTCCTTTTATCGCTGACTCGTGGCGACCACCTACTGGTCGAACACACCCATCTTGCCTTCCTGCAAGTTGATGACAACGGATTTGGTGATGGTGTAGTGCTCCAGTAGTTCGTGACAGAACTCCCGGCCGTAGCCGCTTTGTTTGTAGCCGCCGAGGGGCATGCCGGGAATCAGGTTGTAGTAGCGGTTGACCCACACGGTGCCGGTTTGCATGGCCTTGGAGATGCGGTGGGCGCTGGCCAGATCCCGCGTCCATACGCCGCCCGCGAGGCCGTACACTGAATCGTTGGCCTGGCGCAGCATGGTTTGTTCATCGTTCCAGGTGATGGCGACGGTAACCGGGCCAAAAATTTCCTCCTGGGCGATGCGCATGTCGTTGCGCACATTGCTGAAGATGGTGGGCTGAATAAAGTTGCCGGCATCCAGAATGCCGCCGGTGGCGCGCTTGCCGCCGGTGACTACGGTTGCACCCTCTTGGGGGCCGAGTGCGAGGTAGCCACTTACTTTATCCCGCTGCATCACGGACGCCTGGGGGCCGAGTTGGGTGGTGGGATCGGTGGGGTCGCCAATGCGGATTTTTTCCAGACCATTTTTGAATTTTTCGAGGAATTCTTCCTGGATGGATTCGTGCAGAAACAGCCGCGAACCGGCGAGGCACACTTCGCCCTTGTTAAACACGGTGGTCATAATGGCGCTTTCGACGGCGGCGTCGATATCCGCATCCGCGCACACGATGTTGGCGGATTTGCCGCCCAGTTCCAGGGTTTGCGGAATGATGTTGGTGGCGGCATATTGAATAATGCGCTGCGCCGTTGGACGCGATCCGGTGAACGCCACTTTGCGCACGTCGGGATGGGTGACCAGGGTCTCGCCGATGTTCTGGCCGTACCCAGTGACCACGTTGACCACGCCGGGGGGAATGATGTCCTTCATTTCGTCGAAAAATTCGAGAATGCCGAGGCACACGGTTTCCGCCGGTTTGAGCACCACGGTACAGCCAGCGGCGATGGCGGGCGCTATTTTACAGGCCATCATCAGCAGGGGCACGTTCCAGGGAATGATCTGGGCGACCACGCCGATGGGCTCGCGGTGGACGATGCCGAGGGCTTCCGGGGTATCGAACGATTTGCCGTGCAGAGTGTAGGCCGCGCCGGCGAACAGATTAAATTGTTCGATGGCGTGGGGTAGATCGAAATACATGGATTCGGTGATGGGTTTGCCGTTGTTGAGGGTTTCCAGCAGGGCAAAATCCCCGGCGCGCTTCTGCAGGCGCTGCGCGATTTCTACCAGAACGGCTTGCCGCTGGCTGGGGCTGCTATTGGCCCAGGCAGGCAGGGCGGCCGAAGCGGCGGCCACGGCGGCGTTGGTGTCCTCGGCGTTACCGGAGGCAATCCTGGCCAGGACCGCACCGGTGGCCGGGTTGAACAGGTCGATGGTTTCGCCACTGCTGCCACCTACCCAGTTGCCGTTAATGAAATGACCGTACTCGTTTTTGTAGAGCGGCGAGCCGTCCGCCGCGGTGGGCGCGCCACCCGCTACTTGGTCTAACATGCTGTATTCCTCCTGTAAAACCTGCGCACTGGTACCGTTTACCAGTTGTTTGCTGGTGGTTTGGTAGTTACTATTGATGGGTTTATTATCTAATTCGTCAACTAATGTAAGCCAAAGTGGTCATGACCGCAATTATACCGGGGGGTAACCATGTCTGATGCGCAGCGCGAGACAGTGGTCAGGGACTTTTGTAGCGCCTGGGAACGGCTCGATGTCGATGCCATTCTGAAGCATATGAGTAGCGATGCGGTGTACCACAATATACCGCTGCAACCGCTGGTGGGCCAACAGGCGATTCGCAGCTTTCTGGAAGGGTTTTTCTCCCTGGCGACCAGTTGCCGCTTTGAGGTGCTGACTGTGGTGACCGACGGCGATCGCGTGGTCACTGAACGACTGGATAGTTTCGGCTTCCCCGACAAAAACCTCGAGCAATTGCCCGTGCTGGGAATTTTTGAGTTCGATGCCGCCGGCAAGATATGTCACTGGCGGGAGTACTTCGACCTGCAAACCTGGATCGACAAAGGTGGCCCCGCCATCGCCTGACTGCATTATTTAACTTAATTTAATGGAAATGTACCATGACTGATTCGCGACCCCTTATCGCCACCATGATCGGCGATCCCTGCGGCATCGGCCCGGAAGTGATTGCCAAGGCCTGGGCCTCGGGGGGACCGCACCGTTATTCCCGCCCGGTACTGATCGGCTCCGCGCCCGTGATGGAACAGGCCGTCAAATTCGCCGGGCTCGATCTGCCGGTGCGCACCATCGATTCCGTCGATCAGATCAGCGATTCGCCGGAGGTGATCGAGATCATTGACTCGGGCAAGCTTGACATCAACGATGTAACGTTGGGGGTGGACAGCGCGATCTGCGGCAAGGTCTGCGCCGAGTGGTTGAGCGAGGCGGACAAACTGGCGCGCTCCGGTGCGGTGGCGGGAACCATTATGGGACCCATCAGTTCGGTGGCCATGAAAATGGCCGGTGTGCTGGATCAGGTGATCAATATTCAGCCCGGCATCAGTTATTTGTTCCTGGTGAGCGGGCCGCTGCGGGTGATGCACCTGACGGATCATATTCCCCTGCGCCAGGTGTGCGACCTGATCAAGAGCGATCTGGTGTTCAGCGCCTTGCAAACCATGGATGCGCGGCTGCGGGAGTGGGGGCTGAAAAATCCGCGCATCGGTGTCTCCGGCTTTAACGCCCACGCCTTTGGGGAGGAAGATGAACGGGAAATCGCGCCGGGTGTCGAACTTGCCAAGGAGGCGGGGATTAATGTCACCGGGCCCATTGCGCCGGATTCGATTTTTCGCCACTGCATCGAGGATAAATACGATGCGGTGTTGGCCATGTTCCACGACCAGGGACATATCGCCATCAAAACCTGGGGTTTCGTGGGCAACTGTGCGTTGATTATTGGACCGCCGTATTTACATATGTCGGTGGCTCACGGCACGGCGTTTGATATTGTCGGCAAGGGTATTGCCAGTCACGAAATGATGCAGTCCGCGATGATGCTGACCGGCAGTCTGGCCGCGGGGAAAGGCTTTATCGATATGGAAAAATCTGCGGGGTAACAGATATGACAGACACCCAAGGCTGGACAGCAGGGGATTTTACCCGGGTGCCCTATACGGTGTACCAGGACCCGGAGGTGTACCGGCAGGAACAGGAACAGATATTTCGCGGCCCGGTATGGTGTTACCTCGCTCTCGAGGCGGAACTGCCCAATCCGGGGGATTACAAATCCACCTTCGTCGGCGATACCCCGGTGGTGGTGACCCGTGGCGCGGATCAAGGTTTGTACGCCTGGGTCAATCGCTGTGCCCACAAGGGCGCGCTGGTGTGCCGCAGCCCACGGGGCAATGTGGCGGACGGCGCGTTTACCTGCGTCTATCACCAATGGGCCTACACCAGCCAGGGAGACCTGGCGGCGGTGCCGTTTCGGCGTGGCATGAATGGTGTCGGTGGCCTGGATAAAGATTTCGATATGAAAAAAAATGGCCTGCGCAAACTGCGGGTCGAGACCATCAACGGCATGGTGTTTGGGACTTTTGCCGAAGCGGCAGGTGATCTGCGCGAGTTTCTCGGGGCCAGCCAGTGCGCGAATATTGAGCGCATTATCGATCGGCCCATCAAGGTGCTGGGCTACGCCCGTCAGCTGATGGGGGGGAACTGGAAGTTCTATTCCGAGAACAGCCGGGACAGTTATCACGGCGCGCTGTTACATTTGTTCTATCCCACCTTTGGAATTTATCGCCAGAGTCAGGAAAGTACCGGGTTTATGAGCGAGCAGGGATTTCACAACACCTTTAATGTGATGTTTCCCAAGGAACAAATTGATTATAAAAGCTATGGCAATGAAGCGAATCGGCAGATGGAAGGGGTCGAGCAGTTGCAGGACCCGCGGGTGCTACAATACCGCCCCGAGCGGGACGATGGGGTCGCGCTAAGTATTCAGTCTCTGTTTCCGTCGGTGGTGTTACAGCAAATTCAGAATACGCTGGCGACGCGCCAGGTGTTGCCCAAGGGGGTGAACCAGACGGAACTGGTGTGGAACTATTTCGGCTATCTGGAGGACGACGCGGAGATGGATCGCCACCGCTTTCGCAATATCAACCTGGTAGGGCCAGCGGGATTTATTTCCATGGAGGATGGCGAGGCGGTGGAAATGTGCCAAAACGGCGTGGTGCGCGATGGTGACGAACGCGCACTGATTGCCATGGGAGGCAACAGCACGGCGGATATGTCGCCGATGGGTATGGATGAGAACGCGGTGCGCGGCTTCTGGAAGGGCTATCGTAGCCTGATGAACGTTTCCTGATACCTATGTAATGCAGGGCGCAAGCGTTGTTTTAACGATTGCTATTTTGTGGTGTGTTTGGGGGGTTAACGCATGAAATTGATCGACGTGAAGCAATTGGTGGACGTGGAGAATGCCACTCAGGCGAAGGAAGTCTTCTGGGATCAGGCGGTTTATGAACAGGAGCTGGAACGAATATTTGGCCGCTGCTGGCTGTTTCTTACCCACGAGTCCCTGATTCCCAAGTTCGGTGATTTCGTCACCACCAGCATGGCCGAAGACGCGGTGATTGTCGCCCGGCAAAAAGATAATTCGATCAGGGCGTTTATCAATTCCTGTACCCACCGTGGCAACCAGGTGTGTCACGCGGACAGTGGTAATGCACGCGCGTTTGTGTGCAACTACCACGGCTGGGTGTTCGGCACCGACGGCAGTCTGGTGGATATTCCGCTGAAGGAGCGCTGTTACCACAACAATATCGATCCGGCCGAACATCACTTGCCGCAGGTGCGGGTGGAAAGCTATCGCGGATTTGTCTTCGGTTGTTTTGACCAGTCGGCGCCGTCCCTGGAAGACTATCTCGGCGAGTTTGCCTGGTACCTGGATACGTTTATGGTGGGCGCCGGTGAAGGCGCGGAGTTGCTGGGGCCGCCCATGAAGTCCCTGTTGAACTGTAACTGGAAGGTGCCGGTGGAAAATTTTATCGGCGATGCCTATCACGTCGGCTGGACACACGCCGCGGCACTCAATGTGCTGGGCGGTGAACTGGCGGGACTGGCGGGCAACAAGGCCGATATGCCCTACGATGATCTCGGCCTGCAATTTACCACGCGCCACGGCCACGGATTCGGTGTGATTCACAACGCGGGGCCGTCGATCCATATCAAGCGCGACAGGTTCGATAAATTTTTGCAGGACACCGGGCCGACGGTTGCCAAAAACCTGGGCCCGGAACGGGGACAGCTCTACCACGGCCACTGGAATACCTCGATATTTCCCAACACCTCGTTCCTGTACGGCACCAATACCTTCAAAACCTGGCATCCGCGCGGCCCTCACGAAATAGAGGTGTCCACCTGGACCCTGGTGCACAAGGGTATGGACGAGGAAACCAAGCGCACCATCCAGCGCGAGGCGATACGTTCGTTCGGCACGGCGGGCACGCTGGAAAGTGACGACGGCGAAAACATGATGACCTGCACCACCAGTAACCGCGGTCGCGTGACGCGCAAGGGTCGCATGAATTCCTCCATGGGTATGCATTATGAGGGGCCACATCCAAAGTATCCGGGTATTGTCGGCGCCAGCTTTATTGGTGAAACGTCATACCGGGGCTTCTACCGTTTTTGGGCGGAGATTATGGCCGCCGACAGTTGGGAGGAGATTCGAAAAAACGACCAACAATGGAAAGAGGTGTGGCCTAACAAAAATTTTTGGCGGGACAGGGGCGTTGTTTAACGCTCGGAACTGAGGCGTTGCCCCGAATTTTAATGAGAGTAGAACGAGATTTGATTATATGACGGCATCAAAAAATCCCACCACATTGATTCCTGTGTCAATGGAATTACACCACGAAATTTCGCAGTTTTATTATCGCGAGGCGCGCACATTGCAGGAGCGGCGCTACGACGACTGGTTGCAACAGTTTGTGGCCGAGGATATTCATTACTGGATGCCAGTCTACGAAATGCGTTTGTTGCGGGATAAGCGCCCGGAACCCACGCCCGATGACGCTGCCATTTTTAACGACGATTACGGTGAACTGAAACAGCGGGTGGCGCGCATGGGCACCGGGCAGGTATGGATGGAAGATCCACCGTCCAGAATCCGTTACATGATATCGAATATCGAAGCCTATCAGGGCGCTAACCGCGATGAATTTCAGGTGTACTGCAATCTGGCGGTCTATCGCCATCGGCGCCAGACGGAAACCACGCGACACCTTCTGGGGCGCGAAGATATTTTGCGCAACAGCGCGGACGGATTGCGCATTGCGCGGCGTAAACTCAACATCGACGCCCGCGTAACCCAGGATAAAAATCTGTATTTCTTCGCGTAATACGACAGCAAAAAAAACAGAAATTAAAAAATTGACAAAAAAAGGAGTTCGCCAGTGAGCATCAATGCCGTGGAAAAAGTGTTTTGGGAATTTGGTAACGATCCGTCGCGTATCGAGACCTTTCGCGCGGACCCCACGCAGTATTTGGCACGCTACAATCTGACCCCCGCCGAAACGGACATGATTGCCGCGGTGGATTTGAAGGCGTTGGCCGACGCGGGGGTCAGTACCCTGTTAACCATGATGGTGTGGCCGTTGCTGAATGGGCCGGAGGGCATGCCTTTCGTCTATCTGGAACATATGAACGGCGGCAAAATGCCTGCCCCGCCCGGTGCGTGATAGACATAAATGATAATTTTTGTGTTTTTTTCAGCGAAAAACTGAATTGGGCCGCCTGCTAGACGGCAGCGGTTGATACGTGCAAACAGGAGCATCGATATGGCACAGCTAGTAGCGGGTTTTTGTATGCCCCACGACCCCTTGATGAGCGCCAGTCCGCAGATTAATCAACAGGACAGCGCCGATATTATTCTCGCCGGTATGGCCGACGTGCATCAGCGGCTGGTGGCGGCGCAGGTGGATACGGTCATTGTGGTCGGCGACGACCACTACACCATGTTCGGGCCCCATTGTCTGCCGCAATATCTGATCGGCATCGGTGACCTGGAGGGGCCGGAAGAAGTCTGGTTGCAGATTGAGCGCTACAAATTTGCCAACAATACCGCGCTGGCGGAACACATTATGAACTACGGTTTCGACAATGGGTTTGACTGGGCAGTGGCGAAATCACTGACCGTTGATCATGGCACCATGTTGCCCATCCATCTATCCGTCAAACCCCGGGAAAGTGGCATGCGGGTCATTCCCGTGTACACCGCCGCGGGCGTCACGCCGCTATTGCGGCCGCGACGCGCCTATCAGTTGGGAGAGATGATTGGCGCCGCGGTGCAGGCATGGCACAAGGAAGAGCGGGTGGCAATCCTCGGCACCGGCGGTATCAGCCACTGGGTGGGGTCGGCGCAAATGGGGCGGGTCAATCAGGAGTTTGACCAGATGGTCCTCGGCCATGTGGCGGCAGGTAACGCGGAGGCCTTGATTGAACTCAGCGACGAATATGTCCTCGAGCACGGCGGCAACGGCGCGCTGGAAATTCGCAACTGGCTGGTGGCGATGGGCGCGATGCAGGCCAGTGGCGCCGAATTGCTGTGTTACGAACCGATACCGGAATGGATTACCGGTTGTGGCATTGCCGAACTGAGGGGCGCGGCCTGATGACAACGGCGGGTGATCTGACCGCGGCTGCCGCGTTGCGCTACGAAGTGGAAGAGCTGCTGTATGATTATGTGCAGACCATTGACGATGATCGTCTTGAAGACTGGCCCGATTTTTTCGTGGATGATTGTGAGTACACAATTATCCCCCGGGAAAATACCGATCTGAACCTGCCCGCGGCGATTATGTTTTGCGACAGCAAGGGTATGTTGCACGACCGTATCGTGGCGCTGCGCAAGGCTAATATCTACCCCGAACACTACAGTCGGCATATCGTCAGTAATATGCGTGTCACCGCCGCGCAGGATGGCGTGATTCACGCCGAGGGCAATTATCTGGTGTTGCAAACCCGCATGGACGGCGATACAAAAATTTATAATGCCGGAAAATACGTGGATGAAATTGTACGGGTGGAGGGCCGGCTTAAATACCGGAAAAAGACCTGTATTTTTGATACCCACCGTATTCAGACACTGCTGGTAACGCCTATCTAGTCTGTTATGAACAGGTGTAAACAGAAAAAATTAGTAAACAGGTAACAACCATGAACGCACCAAGATTTGCTGGTAAGTCCGTGATCGTCACCGGCGCGGCCCAGGGTATCGGCCGCGCCTGTGCGCTACGCTTTGCCGCAGAGGGCGCGCGCGTCACCGTGGCGGATCGGGCGCAGGAGCAGGCGCAACAGGTGCTGGCGGAAATCGAAGCGGCTGGCGGCGAGGGTCGTGTCAGTATTGTCGATCTGGAAACCAGCGCGGGGGCGCGGGCGTTGATGGCGCAGGTACAGGAGGCCTACGGCCGCATCGACGTGTCGGTCCACAATGTGGGTGGCACCATCTGGGCGAAACCGTTCTGGGAGTATCCGGACGAGCAAATTGAAAAGGAAATTCAGCGCTCCCTGTGGCCGACTCTGTGGTGTTGCCGGGCGG
The DNA here is from genome assembly GCA_038106145.1 of Gammaproteobacteria bacterium. GTDB lineage: Bacteria > Pseudomonadota > Gammaproteobacteria > Pseudomonadales > Porticoccaceae > JBFJKD01. Next base: position 38,750 of record JAYODD010000002.1, read on the forward strand.
TTATTCCGTACATGATGAAACAGAAAGCAGGCGCCATCGTTAATGTCGGATCGGTGGCCACTCGGGGCATTAATCGCGTGCCGTATTCTGCGGCCAAGGGCGGCGTGCAGGCGATCACCACCTGTATGGCCCTGGAATTGGCGGATTACGGGGTGCGCGTCAACTGCGTGGCCCCCGGTGGGGTGGATGTGGGCGAGCGGACCATTCCGCGCAATGTGAGTGCGTTGACGGAGGTGGATCGCCTCGGCATGCAGGGGGTATACGAGCAGACGCTGCGGGACACGCCCATGCAGCGCTTCGGCACCCCGGAGGAAGAGGCGGCGGCGATCACCTTTCTCGCCGCCGATGAAGCGTCTTATATTACCGGACAAACCCTGTATGTCGCCGGGGGTGGCATCGGCTAAGAGCCGCCCGGTATCAGCGTGGTCAGTTGGCGGAGTCCAGGGCTTTGGCCTTGCCCCACACCCATACCCCCGTGGCGATGATAATCAGATGGATCACCAGGGTGATCACGGCGAGGGGCACCGCTTCGTAACCCATGGCGCTATAGATATCCCAGAGACCAAACAGGATTTCGGTCAGCAACACGATGGGAATCAGCGCCGCGTAGTAGCGCAGTGGTTGGCGCGAACCGACCAGTAGCACCACGCCAATGGCAGCGAGACCGAGACCCACGATCAGCCAGGCGTCCAGCAGTAGCTGAAAGATCGGTTCGCCCTGATAAAGTTCGACGCCGGGGTACATACCCGCCAGCTGCGGACCCCACACCGGGGGCCACAGCAACAACAGATTCAGCCAGTAAAAAATGCCGATTGAGATCATCCAGATACGCAGCGCTTTCATAGGTTCTCCATTTATTTTAAGTGCGGTGATGATAGACTACTCAATTAAATTTTAAATCGTCACGCGTGTCCATGGATAATTCCGGCGCGGCAACCAGATCATTTAACAGGAGCGATGTTATGGCAAATCAGGGCTTACTGCAGGTTAACGATATCAAGGGCGCCTGGGCGATCATCCCGACGCCCGCGAAAGAAGGGGCGAGTGACTGGCGCATGACGGACACCCTCGACCTCGACGAAACCGCGCGGGTGGTGGATGAGCTAATCAAGTCGGGGGTCAATGGCATTTTGTCCATGGGGACGCTGGGGGAGTGCGCGACCCTGACCTGGGACGAAAAAAAGAAATTGATGACCACCATGGTGGAGAGCGCAGCAGGCCGTGTGCCGATTTTTGTCGGTACCACGGCCCTCAACACGCGGGATACCATTGAGCAAACCAAATTTGCCTACGACATTGGCGCCGATGGCACCATGCTGGGGGTGCCGATGTGGTGCGCGCCGAGCACCGATGTGGCGGTACAGTTTTATAAGGATGTGGCGGGGGCGGTACCCAATATGAATATCGCCATTTACGCCAATCCGGAAGCGTTTAAATTCGAATTTCCGCGCCCGTTCTGGGCTCAGGTGGCGCAGTTGCCCCAGGTGGTAACGGCCAAATATATTGGTGTCGCGTCTTTGGCGCTCGACCTGATGCTCACTCAGGGCAAAATCAAGTTTCTGCCCATCGACTTCGATTACTACGCTGCGGCGCGGATAGACGAATTTGTGGACGCGTTCTGGAGTAGCGGTGCGGTGTGCGGTCCGACGGTGACCCTCAAGTTGCGCGATCTGGTGATTGATGCCCGTAAAACTGGCGACTGGAGTAAGGCCAAAGCGTTTAGCCAACGCCTTGCACCCACGGCAGCACCGCTATTTCCAAACGGCAGTTTCAAGGAATTTTCCACCTATAACATCGGCCTGGAGAAGGAGCGCATGAATGCGGCGGGCTGGATGAAAGCCGGTCCGGTGCGTCCGCCCTATCATATTGTGCCGGAACAATATCTGGCCGGCGCCCGTCAGTCCGGTGAAATGTGGGCGGCTATTCATCGCGAACTGAGCAACGGCTAAGCGAGGGCTGATTTATCCTGCCATGTCGGCTTAAAGGCGTATCCTAGAGTGGCCGCCGACCGCGCGGCCCATATCAGGGCCATGATCCTGCTCAATGCTACCTGTCTGTTATGGGCCGGTAATCTGCTGTTTGGGCGCATGTTGCGGGAGTCCATCGGCCCCCTGTTTATTGTCGCGGTGCGCACCATCGTGGGTAGTCTGGTGTTCGCCGCGGTGATCTGGTTTTTTGGGCGGCGGGATCTGTATAGGCGCATCAACGACTGGCCTGCGGTACTGGGCATGGGGCTGTGTGGCGTCATTCTGTTTCAGGTGCTGTTTTACTACGGATTGCGTTACACCACGGTTTTTAACGCCAGTATCATCAACAGTTTTATCCCCATGGCCACCGCGCTGCTGGCGCTGATCTTCTTTGCTGAGAAGTTGCGCTGGAATCAGTGGCTGGCGGTACTGGCCACCATGGTCGGCATTGGCTGGATTATGGGCAAGGGAAGTGTCGAGGCGCTGCTTGCTCTGCGCTTTAATATCGGCGACTGGTTGATTCTCGGCGCGGTTTTTTCCTGGGCGATCTACAGCATGCTGGGTAAACGTCTGATGGGGCAACTGACGGCGATGGAGGTTACGGCTCTGGGGATGATGGTTGCGCTTCTGCCGGTCCTGCCGCTGGCGGTGTGGGAGAGCGTCGCGATTACCCCACGCATCGACAGTTTTGTGGTGTTGGCGCTGGCGTTTATCTGCATCGGTCCGACTATCCTGTGCCTGTTCTGGTGGAACCGGGGGGTGCAACTCATCGGTCCGGCCCACGCCTCCATTTATATGAATCTCATCCCGATTTACGCTGGCGTCATGTCGTATTTCTTTCTCGGCGAACCCCTCCGCCACTATCATCTGGTGGGCGGCGCATTGGTGGTTGGCGCGAGTTTTTATGTGGGGCTGTCAGCGATTCGCCGAGGCCAGCCCTAGCCGCCCCGGCGCTTCATTCGCAGGCTTCAGGCGTTAACGTCCACTACGACGCGTCCCTTGATTTTTCCGGCCAGAATTGCGCCGGCAATCTCGGGGACCCTGGCGAGAGGTTCGACCCGGTAAATTTTCTCCAGTAACTTCAGGTCGATAAGATCGGCGAGCGCATCCCACGCCCGCTGCCGACGGGCCAGGGGTGCCATGACGGAATCAATGCCGCGCAGGGTCACGCTGCGCAATATGAAGGGCATTACCGTGGCGGGTAAATTGGGGCTACCGGCCAGGCCGCAGGCAGTGACAATGCCGTCGTATTTGGTTTGTGCCAGCACGGAGGCGAGGGTAGTGTCACCAACCGCGTCGACCGCGGCGGCCCAGGTTTCTTTTTCCAGGGGACCCGGCGCGCGCGCTAATTGATCGCGGGGAATAATGTCAGTGGCGCCCAGTGATTCCAGCAATGGGCGGGCGTCCTCCACGCGGCCGGTGCTGGCGGTCACCTGGTAGCCCAGTCTGGACAGCAGCATGATCGCCACCGTGCCCACGCCACCGGCGGCGCCGGTGACTATCACCGGGCCAGCGTCGGGTTTCACGCCGTGGTCCTGAATCGCGAGCACGCACAGCATGGAGGTATAACCAGCGGTGCCGATGGCCATGGCCTGTTCGAGGCTGAAGGCCTGGGGCACGCGCACCAGAAATTCCGATTTCACCAGTTGTTTCTGCGCGTAACCGCCCCAGTGCCGTTCGGACAGACCGTAGCCGTTAACCAGCACCCGGTCGCCGGGTTTGAATTCCCCATTGCGGGATTCGACCACGGTGCCCGCCAGATCGATACCGCCCACCATGGGAAATTTCTGACAGATCGGCAGGGTGCCGGTCATGGCCAAACCGTCTTTGTAGTTGACGGTGGAATAGGCGACATCCACCAGCACGTCCTCGTCGGGCAGGTCGCTCAAGCTCAGTTGTTGCAATTGCGCGCTGATTTTCCCGTCGACTTTGTTGGCGACCAGCGCATTGAATGTATTTGACATGGCAAAAGGCCTTGAATTAGAGGTGAGAATTAATCGACCACAATTTGCGCGTAGCGTCCCTGGTAAAAGCCGAGGGGTTTGCGCTCTTTTTTATCGAACGCGACAACGCGGCCGACGATAATCACGTGATCGCCGCCGTCGTAGCGCATTTCGGTTTTGCATTCAAAGCGCGTCATGTAATCGTCCAGCAACGGCACGTTGCCACTGCTTTTGCTGTAATTGAGTTCACCGAATTTGTCGATTTCCTTGGTGGCGAACAGGGTCGATACATTTTCCTGTCCGCTGTGCAGCACGTGAATGGCGAACTCGGTGGCCTCGTTAAAGGCCTCAAAGCTGTTGGCGTTGCGGGCCACGCTCCACAGCACAAGCGGTGGGTCGAGGGATACCGAGGAAAAACTGTTCGCCGTCATACCCACGGGTTTGCCGTCCGGGTCGCAGGCGGTGACAACGGTTACTCCGGTGGGAAAACCGCCCAGGGCGGTGCGAAATTCACGTGGATCGATTGCGGCCATAATGTGGTCAGACTCCCTCAAATGGTGGTACGGCAAGCGCCAGATAATACAGAGTTGGCCTCAATAAAGCGAACCGCTGGCCCAAGAAAACCGGTAGATCAGGGGTTAGCCAGCACGGCGGGACGCTGCGCAACGCGCTTGTACCACGCTTGCAGATGCGGGCAATTATCTGGAATCGAGGTTTTGATCCACCCGGCAAAATCACAGGTTACCAGTGTCGTAATATCCGCCACCGAGTAAAAGTCACCGGCCACGTACTCATTGTCGGTCAGGCATTGGTCAAAATCTGCGAAGAAATTTTGCAGACGCGCCTTGCCGCGCTCCGCCAGTTGCGGAATTTGCGGGTAGCCGTGTGGCCCCACCACGGCGCGCTCCGCAAACCCCGGAGTGGTATTGCGAAAGGCTTCGGCGACAGCCATTAAGCCATTCATGGCGGCGAGGTGATCCCACATTTCCACGCAGGCTTTTTGTACCGGTGTTGAGCCCAGTAGCGGCGGGTTGGGATGGGTTTCCTCAAAATAGCGTTGAATACCGCGAATCTGGCTGATACAGGTGCCGTCGTCCAGTTCCAGCATGGGCACATCGCAGGCCGGATTTTTGGCGCGGTACTCCGGTGTCAATTGCTGCCGTTGCATCAGGTCCACGGTGACCCGTGGAATCTCAATACCTTTCTCCGCGAGGAAAATATTAATGCGCCGGGGGTTGGGTGCTTTGGGAAAGTCATAGAGTTGCATGGCGGGACTCCAGGGGCTGGCTCATCAATGATGGCAGCGATATCGGGGACAACTAACCAAACAAACCATAGGGCGCAAGGTTGTTGACTGAAGATTCCACAATATAGCACAGTGGTAAAATTACGCTCCACGGGGCGGTTAAATACCGCTGTCAAATCCTCTACTATGGCGGTTGTGCAGGATCGGAACACCACCATGTCGAAAGTGCGCTTCAGGGATTCGTTGACGGGCCTTCCAGGCGACATTTCCAGCCGGTTGCAACAGCGATACAGCCGCCAGTTATTGCTGCCCGGTTTCGGCTTTGACGGTCAGGAAAAATTGGGGGCGGCTACGGCGCTGGTGGTCGGCGCCGGTGGTCTGGGATGTGCCGCTAGCCAGTATCTGGTCGCGGCCGGGCTCGGGCGCCTGGTGCTGGTGGATTTCGATACCGTGGAGCTAAGCAATCTGCAGCGCCAGATACTGTTTACCGAGGCGGATATTGGCCACTCCAAGGCGCGCTCGGCGATCGCGCGGCTGCGGCAGTTAAACCCGCACTCTGATCTGTACGGGATTGAGCAGCGTCTGGATGACGCGGCCTTGCGGGAGCAGGTTGCCGCCGCCGCGGTGGTTCTCGATTGCAGTGACAATCTGGCCACCCGGGAACAATTAAACCGGCTGTGCTGGCAGGAAAAAATTCCCCTGGTGTCGGGCGCGGTGATACGCATGGAGGGTCACTTGTCGGTATTTCCCATGACGGCTTCTGACCCCTGTTATCAATGCTTCAGTCATCGTTTTGGTGAACAGGAGCTGAGTTGCATGGAGGCGGGCGTGCTTGCTCCGGTAGTGGGCATCATCGGTAATTTGCAGGCGCTGGAGGCGATCAAAATTATTGCCGGGGTGGGCACCCCGGTAGCTGGCAAGGTGCTGTTGTTCGACGGTGCTGAGGGCGAGTGGCGTAACTTTACATTGCCCCGGTGGACTGAATGTCCGGTGTGCGGAGGTTCCGCGCAAGGGGATTTCGACGGGGATGCACCATGAGCGAGCTGTTGCCCCTGCAGCAGGCACGGGCGCGCATGTTGTCGGCGGTGCAGGCGGTTGCGGAGAGCGAAGTGGTTGCGCTACCGGATTTGCCGGGACGCATTCTGGCGGCGGACCTGGTGGCGTCCGACGCGGTACCGCCCAGCGATAATTCCGCGATGGACGGCTACGCGTTGCGCAGCACTGATCTGGCGGAGACAGCTGCGTTTCGGGTGGTGGGTCAGGCGCTCGCGGGGCAGCCGTTCACGGGGGTGCTTGCCCCGGGCGAATGCGTGTTGATTACCACCGGCGCCATCATCCCCGATGGTGCCGATACGGTGGTTGTCAAAGAACTGGCGCAAGTGGATGGCGTGGCGGGGGACGCAATTGAATTACCCACGGTGCGCTTTGCTGAACGCCTGTATCGGGAACAGCAAGCAGGACAGAATATTCGGCGAGCCGGGGAGGACATTGCGCCGGGCCAGAAACTGATCGCGGCGGGGCACCGCTGCGGCCCCATTGATCCAGGGCTGCTGGCGTCCGTGGGTCGGCGCGAGGCGCGGGTAAAACGTGTTTTAAAAGTCGCCCTGTGTGCCACCGGCAGCGAACTGATCACCCCGGGTGAGCCACTTGCACCGGGGCAGATTTACGAAAGTAACCGCTACTTTCTCACCGCCATGTTGCAGCGACTGGGGGTGTGCGTGATTGATCTGGGGGTGGTGCCGGATCACCCACAATTGCTTCGCCAGGCCTTTGTGCGCGGTGCGGCGGAAGCGGACGCGCTGATCGTTACCGGCGGCGCGTCGGTGGGCGAGGCGGATTATACCCGCGCTCTGTTGGCGGAACTCGGCGCCGTGGATTTCTGGAAAGTTGCGATCAAGCCGGGCAAGCCATTTCTGTTTGGCACCTTGCAACAGGCGGTGTTTTTCGGTTTGCCGGGCAACCCGGTGTCTGCGCTGGTTACCTTTCACCAGCTGGTGGTGCCCACATTGCAAAAAATGCAGGGTGCCACCGCCATCGCGCCGTTAATCCTGTCGGCGACAACCACGGTGGCGATGACTCCCAATCGTCTGCGTCTCGACCTGCAGCGGGGCTGGCTGCAAGCCGGAGAGAACGGATTGCCGGTGGTGACTCCGGATCCGCAGCAGGGATCCGGCGTGTTGAGCGCCATGAGCCGCAGTAACTGTTTTATTTTGCTGGAGCCGGGGGACCAGGTCGTCGCTGCGGGCACCATTGTATCCGTATTGCCTTTCGACGAGCTGCTGAAGTAATGCCGTTGCCACGGCAGATTTGTTACCGGGTGGGGCGGGTCGCAATGCACCATGGCGCGGGCGACGAAGGGTGACCACGTTCGACTACGAGCACCGCGTGCCACAACGGGTGGATTACGTTAATGGTTGTTATCGGTTGCATTGCATCAAACAGCTGCGGGTTCAGGAACGCGAGATTTTGTACTGTCTGGGCGACGCCGAGCTGGATAATTCCTGTTGCGGATTAATCGGCGTGAGTTACGCGCTGGTGATCGGTGAAATTGTCACGCACGGGGTGCGCACAACCCCGGATGGCAATACTGTCTCGCTGCTACGTCAAATACAGGATCCACAGTTCGAGCGCACAATACGCGCGGCGTTACTCGAACGGGAAAATATATCAGACGTTAATTTTTATATACCGATTACCGACTCTGGCCACTGTGGCCAGAGTTCCGTTTAGGTTCCAGTGAATATGCTTAACGGGGCTGCATCCGAATACCGCCATCCATGCGTATGCACTCGCCGTTGATATAGGAGTTTTCCACAATGCTCGCGGCCAGATGGGCGATTTCCGCGGGCTTTCCCAGGCGTTTTGGATACAGCACACTCTGCGCCAGGGATTCCCTGACATTTTCCGGCAGGGCGCCGAGCAGTGGCGTTTCGATCAGTCCGGGAGCGATAGTGTTGACGCGAATGCCGTAGTCGGCAAGGTCCCTGGCGATGGGTAGTGTCATACTGGTAATGCCACCCTTACTGGCGCTGTAGGCGGCCTGGCCGATCTGGCCTTCGTAGGCCGCTACCGAGGCTATATTGATAATTACGCCGCGCTCCTGCCCTTCCATCAGTTCGTTTTTTGCCATCTGCTCGGCGGCGAGACGCAGCACGTTGAACGAACCCACTAAATTGATTTGAATAACTTTGTTGAACTCGGCGAGGGGAAATGGGCCTTTCTTGCCGTAGGTTTTGATGGCGTTGCCAATACCAGCGCAGTTGACGCAAATATGTATGGCGCCAAAAGTTGCCATGGTTTTGTCGATAGCCTGTTGTACGGATGCTTCATCGGTGACATCGACCTTGCAGAAAATAACCGCATTTCCCAGCGCCGCGGCGATTTCCGCGCCAGCGGTTTCGTTTAAATCGAAAATCGCTACCTTGCCCCCTTCCGCGACAAATTTTTCGACCGTGCCTCTGCCCAGGCCGGAGGCGCCGCCGGTAACAATAGCCACACTATTTTTTAACTGCATTTTGATCTCCTGGTGGTAAATAAAAAGCTGGTCAGTCAACAGGTCTGTGGCGACATGCCCAGGTTGTGGACTGGTTTGTTGCGGTGTGCGCCGCTAGCGTCCCTGATTAAAAATCGAGCGTGCGATTATTTCGCGCATGATTTCCGAGCTGCCGGCGTAGATGCGGGAAATGCGCGCGTTGGTGTACATGCGACAAATTTCATACTCTTCCATGTATCCCGCTCCGCCGTGCAATTGCACCCCTTCGTCGGTCATGCGTCCTTCCAACTCGCTATTGTACAGCTTTGCCGTGGCGGCCATGTCGGCGGTAAGTTCTCCCTGGTTGTGCATTTCCACACATTTGTCCAGATAGGTTTGCGCGATATCGATCTCCGCGCGCAGCGTCGCCAGTTTAAAACGGGTATTCTGAAAATCGGCGATGGTTTGCCCAAACGCCTTGCGCTGCTGGACAAAATCCCGGGTGATATCGAAGGCGCGTTGACAGTTTGCGATATAGCCGGTGGCTCCAATCAACCGCTCTTCCGCCAGACCCTGCATCAAGTAATGCAGTCCCTTGTGAGGGTCGCCCAGAACATTTGCTTTCGGAATTTTGACCTCGTTAAAAAATAGCTCGGCGGTGTCCTGGGCTTTTAAGCCCATTTTTTTGAGGTTGCGACCCCGCTCAAAACCTTGCATGCCGCGCTCCACCAGAAAGAGTCCGATATGGCGGGGGTTGTCCGGGTTGGTTTTGGCGGCAACGATCACCAGATCGCCATTGATGCCGTTGGATATATAGGTTTTCGAGCCGCTCAGAATCCAGTGACCCCGCTGCTCGTGGGCGCGGGTTTTGATACCGGCGAGATCGCTGCCCACGTCCGGCTCGGTCATGGCGATGGCGAGAATGCATTCACCGGAAGCGCAGCGGGGAATAAAGCGCGCTTTTTGCTCGTCGTTGCCAAAATGTTGCAGGTAGGGCGCCACCAGTCGACTGTGCAGGGTGTGAAAGAAACCCGGTTCGCCGTAGGTGGCGTCCTCCTCAATCATGATTTGCTGATAGCGAAAATCTGCGATCCCCAGGCCGCCGTAGGCTTCGTCGGCCCAGGTCAGCAAATATCCCTGTGCGCCCATTTTGGCAAACATCTCGCGGGGTACGATGCCCTGGTCCCGCCATGCTTCCCGATGCGGCACCACTTCCTGCTGCAAAAATTTGCGGTAGGCATCGCGGAACATGGTTTGTTCTGCGCTAAACAGTTTTTCCCGTTGCATGCTGTGGTTCCGGCGCGGATTGGTGGGGTAGGTTTAATCTACGTCCATGCAGAGGGTGATGCAATACGTGGTGTAACTATTTTGGACCAGTGGGTTCTGCCGTTAAGCGGCGGTGGCGGAAAATCACTGGCATCACACCGGTTTACAGTGTGAACGCTTAGCCACGCATGGGTTGCTGTTGTACCATGTAGTACGGTGCCGCTCCATGGCGAATTTCGCAAACGGCTCGGTGCAGCCGATCAAACTAACTCGATAGATACGCAGTGGAATACGATGAACGCACGCGCGGTAATGTTGATCAATTTAGGCTCCCCCGACGCACCTGAAACGGGAGCGGTGCGGCGCTATCTCAATCAGTTTCTTATGGACCCTCAGGTGATACAGCTACCCTGGATCCTGCGGCGCCTGATTGTCAGTCTGCTGGTACTCCCGCGGCGACCCAGGCACTCAGCGGCCGCCTACCGCAGTATCTGGTGGGACAGTGGCTCGCCGTTGGTGGTGCTATCGCAGCGGGTGGAACAAGCGCTACAGCAGAAATTGAATGTGCCCGTGGTGATGGCGATGCGCTATGGCAGCCCGAGTATTGAGCGGCAGTTGTCGCAATTGGCGAAAAATGACGCCATTCGCGAATTGCTGGTGTTGCCAATGTATCCCCACCACGCCGACAGTACCGTGCTGACATCTATACTTGAGGTCAAGCGTGTTATTCGGGTACATCAATTACCTTTGACGCTAACGGTTGTGCCACCGTTCTACGCGCAACCCGATTATATCGACGCGCTGGTTAACAGCGCTCGAGCCTGTCTGGCGCAGGACTACGACCACCTGCTGTTCAGTTATCACGGGCTGCCGGAATCCCACTTGCGCAGCGCGGATACCGGCGGCGCTCACTGTCTGGCGCGGGCGGACTGTTGCGCTACCCCTGCGCCGGCCCACGCCACCTGTTACCGCCATCAGGTTTTCGCAACCACATGTCTGTTTACGCAACGGGCGAATATTTCGGCCGATCGTTATTCCGTGGCATTTCAGTCGCGGCTCGGTCGTGCGCGGTGGCTGGAGCCGAGCACCGACAATGTATTGCGCGAACTGGCGCAGCGGGGCGTGAAACGTCTGGCGGTAATCTGTCCGGCTTTTGTTACCGACTGCCTGGAGACTCTGGAAGAAATTGGTTTGCGCGGCAGGGAAATTTTCATCGAAGCCGGCGGCGAATCCCTCGAATTGATTCCCTGCCTTAACGATCAACCGGACTGGTTAGCAACGCTTGCCGACTGGTGCCAACGGGAGTATCCGGCACTTTCACCGCAATGAATATATTTGTACTCGATCGCAACATCAGAAAATGTGCCCGTTACCACTGCGACCAGCATGTAGTGAAAATGACCCTCGAAAGCGTGCAGATACTGTGCACGGTGTTGAATGAGCGGGGAATAAGTACAGCGTACAAATCCACCCATACGCAACATCCCTGCGTACTCTGGGCCGCCGCGTCGCCGGACAATTTTTTGTGGCTGCGGGAGCTGGCCATTGAATTAAATCGGGAGTACCGCTATCGCTACGGCAAGACCAGTGACCACGGCGCCATTGCGGCGCTCCCGGATAATGTTCAGGGCAATTGGTCGCCCGGTGGTTTGACGGAATTCGTACAGGTGATGCCCGAGCAGTACCGCTATCAAAATAATCCGGTGCGCGCTTACCGCGCATTTTATCGCGGGCAAAAAGCGCAGTTTGCGCGCTGGACAAAACGCCCGCCGCCGCCATGGATGGTTTCGGCATTGACCGGCTAGTCGTAGCCGGCCAGACTGGCCTGAATCCGGCGCCACTGTTCCGGCGTATTGATATTCACAAAAGCACCGTCATCCAGCGGTGGCATCAGACTGCCCGGATCAATGGTGATCGCACCCAGCGCGCGCAGGCAGGCGGCAACGGAGTGATCGGCATCCGGTTGCGCGAGAGTGCGGCGCAGATAGTCCGCGGTGGTGGCGTTTAGCGGGATCAGCAGAGGGAAAAAATAGTTCACATAGTGGCGCGGCCCGGTAACCTCGCCCAGCGCCGCCAACGCCGCCAGGGCGCGGGGTTCCAGTAACGGCATATCCACCGGCACGATTAGCGCCACGCTATCTGGATAGTGTTCCGCGAGGGTGTGCAGCGCGCCCAGCGGGCCGTGATCGGCAATGGTGTCGGGCAACGATTGGGGCCCCGGACCGCATACCAGTCTGTGTTCGATGCCGGCGAGTTTCAGCTTGCGTTGCATCCATTCCAGCAGGGTGCCCTCGGCCACCGGCAGCGTCGCCTTATCGCTACCCATGCGCCGGGACTTGCCCCCCGCCAGTATCGCGCCAATCAGTTTGTTATCAGTACGCGACATGGCAATCACCGACATTGCTGGCAATGTTGCTGGTAGTGACTAACATGATTCGTCCCTGAGAGCGCCATTGGTATTGATCAGATCGACCACGTGATCGCACAGGGCGGCGATTTGTTCTTCGTCGTGGCTGACATAAACCATCAACATATTAAAACGCCCTGGTAGTTCGCGAATTTTTGGCAACAACGCTTTGCGGCTGGCGCTGTCGAGTGCGGTCAGCGGCTCATCCATCAGCAACACCCGCGGCGCGTTGACCAGGGCGCGGGCAATCGCTACCCGCTGTTGTTCTCCGCCGGAGAGTTGCTGTACCGGGCTGGCGAGTAGTGGCCTTAGGCCAAGCCAGTCGATCACTTCGTCAAGGGCGAGGCTGTGCTCGGAATGGGCGCGACGGTGCGAGAAACGCAGGTTGTCCCCAACATTGAGGTGGGGAAACAGCCGGGCGTCCTGAAACACCAGGCCGACCTGTCGCTGTTGCGGTGGCAAATGTATGCCGCGGCTGCTGTCCAGCCAGCATTCGTCATCGCGCCACAGGGTACCGGTGGCGCTGGGCTCCAATCCCGCCAGACAGCGCAGTAACGTGGTTTTGCCGCTACCGCTGGGTCCACTGATACCGTAAATGCCGGGTCCGGCAAAGCGTGCACACAGCTTGCTGTGAAACATGCCGCGCCGTTTACTGGCGGGACGGGACAAGGCAATATCGATGGTCAGGCAGGTCATACCCGATACTCCCGCCCCGGGCGCAGCGTGCTGATCAGCAGCAGCACCACAAAAGATGTGAGCAGCATGCCCGCCGCCAGCCAGTGGGCGGCGCCGTAATTCATCACTTCCACATGGTCAAATAGCGCGATGGACAATACCCGGGTTTCGCCGGGAATATTGCCGCCAATCATCAGTACCACGCCAAATTCGCCAATGGTATGGGCGAAGCTGAGTCCGGCGGCGGTGAGAAAACTGCTGCGCGTGACCGGCAAGACCAGATGGAAAAACTGGTCCGCGGGTTTCGCGCCCAGCGTGGATGCCACCTCCAGATATTGACGATTAAATTGCTCGAAGCCGTTTAACAGCGGTTGCACCGCAAACGGCAGGGAATAAATAATCGAACCAATCAGAATACCCGTGAAGCTGAACGCCAGGGTATTGCCGCTGAATTCCAGCCACCAGTAGCCGACAAAATGATCCGGAGAAAACAGCACCAGCAGGTAAAACCCCAGCACCGTGGGGGGAAGAATCAGCGGCACCGCGACGATGGCCTCGATAACATTTTTCCAGCGACTGGGGGTGCGCGACAGCCACCACGCCAACGGCGTGGAAAACAGAATCAACAGTAGAGTGGTGGCGCCGGCCAGGTAGAGTGTGAGCCACACTGCCTGCCAGTCGCCCGCGGATAGTATCGGCGCGCCAGTGGTTATCATCAATCAGTTCCGTGTGGTACCACCGACAGATAACCCGCTGCCGCGATTTGCCGTTGGACGTCGGCGGACAATAAAAACGCGGAAAATAGTTTGCCCTCGGGCACGCGGGAGCTGCGCCGCAGAATCACCAGCTGTTGCTCAATCGGGGCGTGCAGGTCAACCGGTACGATCCACACACCGCGACTGATGCCGAGTAAGCGTAAGTCCGACAACGCCACCAGACCCATGCCGACATTGCCGCTGGCCACGAACTGCATGGCCTGCGCGACGTTATTACCCTGAATCAGGCGACCGGGAGCGTAAACCGACCACAACTGGAGACGCTCAAGCACCTGCTGTGCGGCCGCACCGTAGGGCGCCAGCTCTGGATTGGCGATGGCGAGTTTGTCGGACCACAGGTGCAGGGTCTGTGCGTTAATATCGGTGCCGTCCCGTTGCCACAAGGCCAGACGTCCCAGCACATAGGTGTGACGACTGCCGGGCACTGCAACCCCCTGGTGTTCGAGGAGTTCGGGGCGCAGCCGATCCGCGGACAAAAATATATCCATCGGTGCGCCGTTTAATATCTGGCTGTAGTGGGTGCCGCTTGATGCCGAGACGATTTCCAGTTCGATACCAGTGCGTTGCGCAAATTGCGCAGCCAACTGTTCGAGTAGAGGGCGAAAGTTACTCGCCACCGCCACACGCAGGCGGTCACCGTGCACAGTCGCTGGCGAAGCGGCGAGGCCGGTAGTGGCGCTACATGCCAGCAGCAGGGTGACGATTACTGCCCGCAAACGTAGCCGAGGTTGGCAATTTACCGCCATTTTTTTGCGGCCTCGCAATCGCTGGCGCGGGCGCTCACCCAGCGCTCTCCCTCGGGGGTGCTTTCTTTTTTCCAGAAAGGCGCGCGAATTTTTAAATAATCCAGCAAAAATTCCGCCGCCTCGAAGGCCGCTTTGCGGTGCGCACTGGTAACGCCCACGAAAACAATGGGGTCCCCGGGATACAGGGTGCCGACGCGATGGACAAGGCTCAGGGGCCCGAGTGGCCAGCGTGCGCACGCCTCGGCGACAATGGTTTCCAGCGCCTTTTCCGTCATGCCCGGATAGTGCTCGAGAAACAGTTGGCTGACCGGATTTTCCACCTGATCGCGCACCAGACCGATAAAGGTGACCACTGCACCCTGGTCAGCGCGGGCCTGCTCTGCCACCCGCGCAATCAATGTGTTGGTGAGTGCGCCGGGGTCGAGTGGCGTTGTCTGCACCGCGACAGTCATGACACTTTCAGCCACCGGTAACCGGCGGAAAAAAAGCTACTTCATCGCCGGCGGTTAAATAATGATTGTCGTCGCGCAGTACCTGGTTAACGGCCACCAATACCGTCTGCTCGGCAAACAGCAGATGCCAACGATCACCCTGCGCCGCGAGCCGGGTTTTCAACTCGGCCACGGTGATGGCTGTCGACACAGGGAACTCGATTTTTCCGCAGTTTAATAATTCCCGCAGTTGTGCGAACAGCAACACCTTTATCATAACGTTGTCTCCGCGTCATCGGTGCCCCGCTGCCACTGCCCGGTTTTTCCTCCCCCCTTGGACAGTACCTGAATGCCCTCGATAGTCATCGCGGGATCGACGGCCTTGCACATGTCGAACAGCGTCAGCGCGGCCACCGAGACGGCGGTTAGCGCTTCCATTTCGACGCCGGTTTTGCCATCCAGTTTGCACGATGCTTCGATGCGAATACGCTGGCGGTCGGGCTGCAATTCAAACTGTACCTGCACGTTTGCCAGCAGCAGCGGATGGCACAGGGGTATTAAATCCGCGCAGCGCTTGGCGCCCTGTATACCGGCAATGCGCGCGGCGGCGAGCACATCCCCCTTGTGGTGGCCGCCATCGCGAATCAACGCCAGGGTGGCGGGTTGCATCACGACAAAACCCTGGGCGACAGCGGTGCGCGTGGTGATGGCCTTGCCGCTGATATCCACCATATTAGCCTCGCCAGCGGCGTTTACATGGCTCAGCTTATTCATCGTGCCGCCCGCGTGTTGCAATCGGCAACGCTGGTAGTTTTCAGTCGCGCAACAAAATTACAGGGTTTATGGCTGGCGTCCAGTTGTTCGCGAATAATGCCGTCCCAGGCGGTGCGGCAGGCATTGGTGGAGCCCGGCATACAGAACACGATAGTGCCATTGGCCAGGCCGGCGACGGCGCGGGACTGCACCGTGGACGAGCCGATGTCGGCATAGGACAGCTGGCGGAACAGTTCGCCGTAGCCATCAATGGTGGTGTCGAATAACGGCATCACCGCCTGTGGCGTGGAGTCGCGACCGGTGAAACCAGTGCCACCGGTAATCAGCACCACCTGGACATCAGCGGCGGCAATCCAGTTGGCAACCAGGGCGCGGATGGCATAGAGATCGTCCCGTACAATGACTTTTTGGGCCAGCACGTGCCCGGCTTCCTGCAGGCTTTTCACCAGCAACTGGCCCGAGGTATCCGTGGTTTCGTCGCGACTGTCGGATACGGTAAGTACGACAATATTCAAGGCTTGAAAATTTGCGGAATAATTTTTAACCATGGCGAAAATCTCCAACGTTTCACTGCGCCCACGGCGCTGATCGTTTAGCCCCCCAGCATCGACAGGTGGCGGGTACCGCCACTGTAGCCGTCGTGCAGGTAGTGGCTGACCTGTTTGCCGGCAAGTTGCTCCTGTAAGTAGAGCACCAGTTCGTCTTTCTGGTCGTCGCGTTGCAACAAATGGCGCAGGTCGATACCGTGAGCGGAGAACAGGCACAGATGCAGTTTGCCGATGGCGCTCACCCGCAGGCGGTTGCAGGTGGAGCAGAAATCCTTGCTGTAGGGCATGATTAAACCCACTTTGCCGCGATAGTCGCGGTGGTAAAATTCCTGGGCGGGTCCGGCGTCCGTTGCCCGCTGAGCAGCTTGCCAGCCCCGCGCCAGCAGTGTGGCTTTGATGGTTTCACCGGACAGGTGATGTTGTTGA
>JAYODD010000002.1:55436-58186 GCA_038106145.1 Gammaproteobacteria bacterium
ACTCGGCATTGTCACCGGTTTGCATCAGTTCGATAAAGCGCAGGGTAACCGGTTTGTGTCGCAACCAGACAAGAAAGCGCTCCAGCTGATTATCGTTAAAGCCGCGCATTAAAACGGTATTGATCTTGGCGTTGGCTATGCCCAGTTGTAGCGCGCGATCCAGTCCGTCGAGCAGTTCCTGCAAACGCTCGTGGCCGGTGATCGCCTGAAAAATAGCGGGGTCGAGGCTGTCCATGCTGAGGTTGATGCCGTCCAGTCCGGCCGCTGCCCAGCGATCAATGCGCTGCGGGAGTTTGTAGCCGTTGGTGGTGATCACGACCTTATCCACCCCTGCGGTGTTTTTTACCGCAGCAATAATTTCCGGCAGATCCCGGCGCACCGAAGGTTCTCCCCCGGTGATACGAATTTTGCGGGTGCCAGCGGCCGCAAATGCGGCAACCAGGCGGCGAATTTCCGCAACGGATAAAAAGCTCGGGCCGGGTTTGCCCTGATAGCCGTCCGGCAGGCAGTAGTTGCAACGAAAGTTACATACGTCGGTGATGGACAGGCGCAGGTAATGGAATTCGCGCCCGAATTCGTCTCGCAACATACAAACACCTTTCCAAATACGGGAGGATGTCCGGTTTCCCGAATATCCCTTAGAACCTCGTGACTGAGATTCTCGGCGCGGGGGTCATGGCCATTGAGGGCGTTAGATCCCGGTGCTCGGAGCTTGTCAGTTTAAAAAATGTATTTCCTTGCAGGGAAATAGCGCGCCCAGTGTAACACCGGCCGGGAGATTGGGCGAGTTACTATTGAGGACTGACACCGAGCGGGTTTACGCCCCGTTGGGGCCAGTTATTTTGGAAATCGCGCGGCATACCTGTCGATCCACTCCTGGGCGGCGTCTTCCAGACTTAGCTCCCTGCCTTCTCGAGCGAGGACGTGCTTTTTGTACTCTTCAATCTGGTAAACCTGTTCCACCATACGCACGGCGAAAAAATCATCCGCATTGACAAAACGCAGGCCGACATCAAATCCCTTTGTGGCGGCGCGACACCACACCACCCGCGCCGGCGCGTTAAACGGCGGCGTTAGCGACGTAATAGTCACCTCGACTAACGCATCCTCCGGCACGGCCCGGGACAGTTTCAGCATAAGCCCGCTGGCGCTGATATTGTGGGTGTGTTCGATTTGTTCTGGAGAGTCGTTGGCGAGTTTCACCAACACCGGGAATTTTGCTGAGTGGCGAATATAATCTCTCATTTTTGATACTCCCGCTGCAGTTATGGGGGTATTCAAAAGCGCCCGCCCGGTGGCGTCAACCGTCGAAGATTAGAAAGGCCCGCAGTAAGTAACTAATCACCCTGTTCCCGCAGCAGGCTCGCCGAGGGCCGATCAAGTGCCGCCCGGCTGCCAACGACGCCACACCAGACCACCAGCAGGGCCGCGATCAGGGGCAATAGCTGCCACATTGACCAGGCAGGTTCGCCTGCAAACAAACGCTCCGACAACGGGTAGAGAGCCACCTGGACCGCGACCAACGCGCACATAGCAGAACCGCCTCCCAGGATTAAAAATTCTGTCCAGGTAGTGCGTTGCAGTAATTGTTGCCGTGCACCGAGGGTGCGCGCCAGCGCATAATCGCGTGCGCGGCGATCGCGTCCCCCCAGCAGTGCGGTGGCGAGCACCAGCAGCGCGGCAAGCATTAACAACGTCGCCAGTAAAAATACCGCGCGACTGGCCTGGCCAACGATGCCCTGGGCCTTGTCCAGCAACGCATTGATGTCCAGCAGGGTAATGTGTGGTAGCTGGTGCAACAGTTGGGCGAGGCGCGCGCCGTCACCGGGGGGCAGCCAGAAACTGGTCAGCCAGGTGATGTCCTGATCGGCGAGACTTCCCGGTGAAAAAATAAAATAGAAATTGGGCGCGAAAGTTTCCCAGTCCACCTCGCGCACGCTGGTTACCGTGCTGTGGAATGCACCGCGATTAGAGACAAATTGCAGGTTGTCCCCGAGCTTGAGTCCAAGTTTTTGCGCCAATTCCTGTTCCACCGACACGCCAGTGGTGATTGGCGAACCATCCTCCGTGTGCCATTGGCCATCCTGCACCCGGTTACCGTTTGGCAACCGGGCGGCCTGGGTCAGGATCAGGTCCCGGTTGAGGGCCTCCGGCTCGCTGTTACTTTCCTTGGTGATGGCCTCCCGCACCGGCACCTGGTTGATTTCTGTCAGGCGTCCACGCATAACCGGATAGAGCTCCTGGGGCTGAGCGCCATGCTCCGCCATCCAGCGGCTCAGGGTCTCCCGATCCCGGTCAAACAGGTTGAGAATGAAATAGTTGGGCGCCTCGGTTGGCAGTTGGGCGCGCCAGCTCGTCAGTAACTGATGTCCGGTTTGTCCCGCCAGCGCCAGCACCGCCATCGCCAGCGTGAGCGTAGCCATGAGGGGCAAGGTCAACGCCGGGCGGC
This sequence comes from Gammaproteobacteria bacterium, assembly GCA_038106145.1. Taxonomy (GTDB): domain Bacteria; phylum Pseudomonadota; class Gammaproteobacteria; order Pseudomonadales; family Porticoccaceae; genus JBFJKD01. Next base: position 57,886 of record JAYODD010000002.1, read on the forward strand.
GACTGAGGCGTCGCACCGCCAGGCGAATCGGCAGGGCGAGACGCTGACTGGCGAGATCAAAGCCCTTCAGCAATGGCCACAGCAGCGCGGGGAGCAGGGTGCCGAGCCCCGCGAGAACCAGGAGCAATTGCCCCAGATCGGCCAGCGAGCGGGTCAGCAACGCCGCCAGGACCACTGGCGCACTCAGCGCGCCAAGTAGTGCCAGGGTGGCGGCCATGGTGCGCTGGCCCACGCGCTGTTGCAACACGTGCATGGCCGGGATCCGAGTGAGGGCGATGTGCGGGGGAAAGGAAAAGGCAAG
>JAYODD010000002.1:58196-68220 GCA_038106145.1 Gammaproteobacteria bacterium
CGGTGAGGGCGGACTGCAGTAGCGTGATGGTTCCCACGCCAAGGGCGATACCCATCGCCGTGACCGGTAACAGGGCGGCGATATCGGCACCCAGCAGACGCGCGACCAGCTGCTTGCGCTGGGCCCCGAATGCGCGCAGCAACCCGGCAAGCCGGGTGCGGCGGCGCACCCGTTGCACCGTGGCGAGGTAAATAGTGGCGCCACACAACAGGCTGATCAGCAGCACCCCGAGGTTGGCCCACAGGGTCAGCTGGCGCAGGGGTCCCATGCTGCGCACTGCTGCGTCGGCCACTTGTTCGAGCCGCTGATCCGGACGCAGGGTAGATGTGATTCCGCTGTGTATTGCGGTAATGGCCCGGGCGGGGGCGCCCACCAGCAGCCGGTATAATACCCGTGTGCCCGGCCCCAGCACCCCGGTTGCCGCGAGATCGTCCCGGTGCAGTAAAATGCGGGGATTCATGCTGTAAAAACCGCCGCCCTGGTCGGGTAGCTGGCGGATTACGCCAGCCACGGTTAATTCCTTGTTACCCACGGTAAGGCGCGCTCCGACCGCGATGCCCAACTGGTCGAGCACCTGATCCCCAACCCACAATTCTCCCGGTGCTGGACCTCGCTGGCGGGCGGCGGCGGGGGCAAACCGATCGTTGGCGACCTGTAGCACACCGTACAGGGGGTAGTCGTTGTCCACTGCCCGGGCGCTCACCAGTAGCAGGCGGTCGATGTGCACCACGACCGTTGAAAAATCCACGACGAGGGTATGCCGCGCGCCAGCAAGGGCATCTGTTTGCTGCGACAGCGGTGGTTGCGAACCGGACAATTGCAGGTCGCCACCCAGAAATTCGGCGGTGCGCACGGCGAAGCGTTGGGCCAGCTCGGCGTTCAACAACACCATGGTGGTTAGCGCGAAAGTGGCGATAAACAGCGCGGCCGCCAGCAGGCGAAACGCGCTGTCGCGCCAGGCACGCAGGGTGACCGCATTCATAATTGCGCGCTCTCCAGCGCACTTTCGTAGAGGCGACCCTGTTCCAGACACAAATGTCGCTGACAACGGGTTGCCAGTTGCGCATCGTGGGTGACCAGTATGAGCGCAGTACCGGCCTCGCGATTTAACTCAAACAACAATTCGATAATGCGCGCGCCATTGCCATGATCGAGACTGCCGGTGGGTTCGTCGGCAAACAATAATTTTGGTGTCACCGCAAACGCCCGCGCCAACGCAACCCGCTGCTGTTCGCCACCCGATAACGTTGCCGGGAAGTGTTTTAGGCGATGGTCGAGGCCCACCCGACCGAGCCATTGTCGCGCCCGATTCAGGGGGTCCGGAATGTGGTTTAATTCCAGTGGTAACAGAACATTTTCGAGGACATTCAAGTCAGCCACCAGGTGAAAACTCTGAAAAACGAAGCCGCACAGCTCGCCGCGGCGCACCGCGCGAGCGTCTTCGGCGAGGGCGCTGAACGACGCGCCGCCGAGCAGCACCTCGCCGGACGTGGGAACATCCAGTCCGGCCAGCAGTCCCAGCAGGGTGGATTTGCCGCTGCCAGAGGGGCCGGTAATGGCGACGCTTTCCCTGGGTAACAGGGTAAAATTAACCGCTTCCAGAAGGGTCAGGGGTCCATCGGGTCCGGATACCTGTTTACCCAGGTCGCGAACGTCAAGCAAAGGGGATTGATTCATGTGGTTACGGCTCGTTTGGGTGCTGGGTGCGCTGTGCTACGGCCAGTGGGTTAGCGCGGCGACTATTCTGGTGCTGGGGGATAGTATCAGTGCAGCCTACGGCATTGACAAGGGCGAGGGCTGGGTACAATTACTTGCGAACCGCGTGGCGCGACAATGCCCGGGGGTTGCGGTGGAGAACGCGTCGGTGAGTGGTGAAACCACCGCCGGTGGATTGTTTCGTCTGCCGCAGCTGCTCGAACGGCACCGTCCCGAGATAGTCATCATCGAATTGGGCGGTAACGATGGTTTGCGGGGGCTGTCTCCGGCACATATGCAGAACAATTTTCAACGTATGGTCGACAAGGTACGTGAAGCTGGCGGAATGCCGGTGTTGCTGGGGATGCTGATGCCGCCAAATTATGGCGCAGCCTATCAACAGGCTTTCGCCCAGGTATTCGAAACGGTTGCCCGGGAGCGCAATGTGGCGTTCGTACAATTTTTTCTGACCGGTGTTGGCGACCGCCCCGAGTTAATGCAGGCCGATGGCGTTCACCCGACTGCTGCCGCCCAGGCTCGGCTGCTGGACAATGCCTGGCCCGTTCTCGCAGGGCCCGTCGATAATTTGTGCGCAACCCGTTCAGCGAGCAGTAAATAAACGGCCGATGAACATTGGGTGGGGACAACCTCAGGTAGAGTCGCATGGGCTGAAAAAGCGGTAGGTATTTTTACCAGCTTGCTTGGCGGCGTACATGGCGTTATCGGCGCGTTTGAGCAGTTCGGTTGCGCTATTGCCGTTATCTGGCGCAACGGCGATGCCGATGCTGCAACCAATCTGTATTTCGTGGCATTCGTTGTCGCTAACGTTAAGGACGAAGGGGTCTGCGAGGCTGTCGATAATCCGCTGCACCGGAACACCGGCATCCTCACCACGGCCCAGCCCGGTGAGTAGCACTGTAAACTCATCTCCCCCAAGTCTGGCCACGGTCGATGGGTCCATATCGTAGCCCACGACATCCGATTCCCGCAGCTGCGACACGACCCGGTCTCCAAAGGCCTTGAGCAGCAGATCGCCAACGTGGTGTCCGAGGTTGTCGTTAACGGCCTTGAAACCGTCGAGATCCATGTAAACCACCGCCAGCTTGACGTGCAAACGCTCGTGCAATTTGATGGCGCGGGTCAGTTCGTCGCGAAAGGAGATCCGATTGTGCAAACCGGTGAGGTCGTCGTAAAAGGCCATGCGACGAATGGTTTCTTCATTGCGCCGTTGCGCGGTAATGTCCAGTAGCGTGCCCATGCACCAGGAAGAATCATTGGGGTGGGTTGCTCCGTCCCCGCGAATGGTGCGCACGTCCCCCTGTGCCGTGATCACCCGGTATTCCAGCATCCAGTTGTCGCCGTTGAGGATTTTTATCTCGAGTTCCTTATAAAACCGGTCCATATCCTCCGGATGCAGTATTTTCAGATAATCCGCGAGGTTGGTTAACGCCTCCCTGGGATGCCCGAGAACCTGGCCGGCGTGCTCCGACATATAGAATATGTCGTTGGTCATGTCCCAGTCCCAGTAACCCAGGTTGGCCACTGTTTCGGCGTTGGCGAGACGTTGTTCGCTGCGCTTCAGGTCGCGAAAAACCTGAGCGGCGCGCAAATTGTAGCGAATGCGCTGAACCAAGTTTTGCCAGCGCATCGGGGTGGTTACAAAGTCGGTGGCCTGCAAATCAAAGGCCTGTTGCGCGGCGTCCATATCGTTTTCTTCGAGGATCATAATGATCGGCGTGTAACGGGTCTCCAACAGGCCGCGCAGTTGCCGCAGCACCTCAAAGCCGTTCAATCGCGGTAAGTTGGCGGATAAAATGACCAGGTCGGGATGGGCGCGTCTGACCAACGCCAGAGCCTGTAGTCCGTCTTCCGCGCAGGTGACCTCCATGCCGTTTTTTTTCAGCGTATGCCGTCCCGTGTGCTGATGAACCGCATCGCCGCTGGCGAGCAAAACGGTGGGATTGTCTTCGATACTTGCCCCTGGCTGGTAGCTGTGAAAATGTCCCTTGGCGTCTGTGTTGGCGATGTCGGCGGAGGAGGGAAACGTCGTAGGCAAGTGGGCTGCGATCGGTTTCGAAGCGTTCGGTGTGGTCGGTAGCCAGCGGCGCAGAACGGCTAACAACGCTTCCCGCCGAATTGGTCTGAGCAGGTCATCGTCCAGCCCCGTGGACAAAAAGTGTTCCGGGAGGTGGGCGAAGTCTTTGTTGCTCAGGGCGATAACAGGGGTCCAGTGGCTACTTCCGGTTTCGAGTCTACGAGTGGTTAGTACCGCTGCAATCCGCCCAATGGCGGTGGTGTCGCTGTCGATGATGACCAGGTCGTAGTCGTCCGTTTTTAAGAGGTCACCGGCCAGTTCCGTTGACGGAATGTCGATAAGGTCGCAGCCCAGCGGTCGTAGTATTTCCTCAAGCACGGCGTGCTCGGTGGGGCTGTTTTCCACCAGCATGACTCGGCATCCGGGCCAGATATCCGGATGGGTGTCGACCGGGTACGAATCAGACTGCAATCGCGAACCTCCCTGTTTAGGTTTATGGGGCGAAGGCTGGTATTGCGTGACTTCCAGGTTGAAATGATGAACCAACGGGGGGTGTAAGAAAAGGGCTGTTTGTCAGATACAGGCCCCGTCCGGTCAGGGAGCAAGGGCTGCATTTGACGCCGCTACCGGCGAGCCGGGGAGTAAAAAGGCAGGCGGGTTGAGACTGTACTATGACAGCCAATCCGCGAGGTCAGGGGGCGAAGTCACCCCCTGACCGGTGGTTCAGATTATTTCCATTCAACGACGGTAGTGCCCACGGTGCCGAAACTGCCCATTGCGTCGATAACGCCGGGTACCTCGTCCACCGGGATCACACTGGTGACCATTTCCCCAGGACGCAATTTGCCGGACTCCACCATATTGAGCATGGCGGAGTAGCGCCGCGGTTGCATGCCGATGGTGCCGATTAGTTGCAGCTCCGTGGCCACGATCAGGTCGATGGGCAACGACACAAAGCCCTGTTCCGCCCGCGTGGTGAGACCGATTTGCAGATGGCGACCGCGTTTGCGCAGGCTCATCACCGAGTTCAGGCAGGTGGCCGCGATGCCCAGCGCATCCACGGACACATGGGTGCCGCCGCCGGTCAGTTCCTTGACCGCCTCGGCGGGGTTGCCATCACCGGCATTAACGGTATGTACGGCACCCATCTGACGGGCGATTTCCAGGGAGCGGGGATTAATGTCCACAGCAATCACGTTGGCGCCCAGTGCAGTGGCAATTTGCGTCGCCGCCAGACCGATGCCGCCACAGCCGTGAATGGCTACCCACTCGCCACCGGCGACCTTGGCCTGATCGACAATGCCGTGAAAGGAGGTCATAAAGCGGCAACCCATACTGGCGGCATCGATATATGAAACGGATTCCGGCAGTTTCACCAGGTTGAGATCCGCCTTGAGAATGTGCGCGTACTCGCCGTAACCGCCCGAGGTGGAAAACCCAGCGAGCATGCCGGTGGAGCAGGTGTTTTGATGGCCGGCCTGACAGTATTCGCAGCCGCCGCAGCCGAGATTAAACGGGCATACGACCCGATCACCCTTTTTAAAGCCAGTCACGTTGGCGCCAACTTCGGCAATCTCTCCGACAAACTCGTGGCCGATAACATGGGGCAGTTCGGGCTGTAATCCCAGCCAGTCCCAGTCGCCAACGCACACGTGCCAGTCGCTGCGGCACACGCCATTGGCGGCTACTTTGATAATGGCGTCATCGGGGCCACATTTAGGCTCGGGCCATGTGTTATGAATTTTCATGGGCGTATTAAACGCTTCGAGTACCGCAGCTTTCATGTTGGTTCTCCACAAGGATTGAAAACAAAGTGCTTTTTTCGGACTGCACACACTAGGGCCGATACGTGCAGCTTGTCAACCGCCAATGGCGCGGGTTGCGTCAAAGTGATGCGGGGTGCGGGGGTTGACTGGCGCGTCGAGGTGGGCACGGTCCGGGTGGCAAGGTCGTCCGTGGGTTATTTGACTCCTAGGCTGGCCAGCAGTTGTTTTTCCTCGGCGATTATCGGTGTAAACAAGGGGCTACCCACCAGGCGATCAAAATAAGCCGCAACATCGGGCCAACGTTTGGCGTCGCACTGGTAGTTGCAATGTAATAGCGTGACAAACAGACTGCCGACGGCGTAATCCGCCAGCGTTATATCGCCGCCCAGCAAATAATTGTGCTGCAGTTGACCTTCCAGATAGTCAAGTATTTGCGGAATTTCGACATTGATTGCCGCATCGATATCCCCCTGAATCGGATCGCGTTGCAGCAGTGGTTTTGCCACTACGACTTCTACAAACAGGTGTCCGCCGATCACTTCTACCATGCGAGAATCGGCAAACTCTTCAAACCACAGTCCGCGCGCCGCGGCCATGGGGTCGGCAGGTAACAGCGGTGGGTGCGGTGTAGCGCGATCCATCCAGGCGCAGATTGCCGACGAGTCCGGTAGCCAGTTATCACCGACCCGTAACAAAGGGATTTTCCCCAGTGGGCTATTAGCCCTGAACTCTGGTGGTTGACCGTCCCCAATGGGAAACACAGGAATATGTTCGTAGGCGAGGCCTTTGTGTGCCAGGGCGAGACGCACCTTGCGTACGTAAGGTGAAAATTGAATGCCGTAAAGTGTTATGGAATCCATCATCGTATGTCCTGTTAAATTTGCGGCTGTTGTTGACGGCCAATGTTCGTGCAAAGGAATGGCCACGGATTGTTAGTCCCCCGGTCACCCGTTCTCAAGTGCATAAATGACGTACCCGCAAGGGGATGTGATGTCCGTTCAATATAGCCCATGCGGATCAAAACAGAAATTTGGTTGTAACGGACGGATTTGTTCTGCTTTAGGGCGTGCTAAAAATGTGCAGGGTGCGGCGTTCCATCTGACGTTTCTTGCCAGGCGTCTTCAGGGAGCCACTGCCGATTATGTGTTACTTTGCGAGTCGCTACCATGCGTCTCAGATTGTGGTGTAACCATACCCCCCCCGACATTTTTGTTTCGGATATTGCTATGACTGCTGCTACGCCAACCCGCGCTGATGCCCCCACACCAACTGTTCTCGATGCGGTTGTTATTGGTGCGGGATTTGCCGACCCGTATGCGGTGCATAATTTGCGCGACAAATGGGGCCTGCGGGTGCGGGCCTACGAAACCGGCGCCGATGTGCGGGGCACCTGGTACTGGAATCGCTATCCCGGGGCGCGCTGCGATATCCAGAGTTATCATTACTCCTATTCCTTTAGCAAAACGTTGCAACAGGAATGGCGCTGGAGCGAACACTTTGCCGCCCAGCCAGAAATTCTCGCCTATCTGAATCACGTCGCGGATCGCTTCGATCTGCGCAAGGATATTGCGCTGGAGACGCGCATTGAATCGGCGCAATATGACGAGGTAGCGGGGCAGTGGGTGATTGGCACCAGTGCTGGTGATACGGTGCGTGCCACCTATCTGGTTTCCGGCGCCGGGTGTTTGTCGGCGCCCCATCTGCCGGATTTCAAGGGCATTAACAGTTTTGCCGGCCAGATCTACATGACCTCAAAATGGCCCGACAAAGAGGTCGACTTCAGCGGCCTGCGGGTGGGTATCGTGGGCACTGGTGCCAGCGGTATTCAGGCGATTCCGGTGATTGCCGAACATGCGCGGCAGCTCACGGTTTTTCAACGGACCCCCAACTATGCGGTGCCAATTCGTAACCGGCCGCTGGATGACATCAGTGATGCGGAAATTAAAGCGCAATACGATGTGATTCGTAGCAAGTCCCGTCACTCCTTTATTGGTCTTCCCCAGGACAATACGCAGCCTTCAGCGAAAGCAGTGGATGAGCAAGAGCGGCAGCGCGTCTACGAGGCGGCCTACGCGGAAGGCGGGCTGGCGATGTTTCATACGTTTAGTGATTTATTGCTGGATGCCGAATCCAACGAAACCGCAGCCGAGTTCGTGCGCACGAAAATTCGCGAGCGCGTAAACGATCCTGAAGTGGCCGAATTACTGGTGCCGAAGGGCTATCCATGGGGCACCAAAAGGCCTCCCCTGGAAACCAATTATTACGAAGCGTTTAATCGGCCCAATGTCAAACTGGTGGATGTGAAAAGTGCGCCAATAGAGGAAATCACGGCGACCGGTATTCGCACCACCGACGCGCACCACGATCTCGATGTCATTATTTTTGCCACCGGGTTTGACGCCATAACCGGCCCGCTATTGCGACTTAACCCGCGGGGTAAAAACGGCGTCACGCTCGCCGACCGCTGGGGCGACGGGCCGCGCACCTATCTGGGTCTGATGGTTAGCGGGTTCCCGAATTTTTTTACCATCACCGGCCCGCAAAGCCCCTCGGTACTGTACAACATGCCCCTGGCGGTGGAGGATCATGTGGACTGGATTAGCGATTGCATTCGCCACATGCGCGACCAGGGTCAGCGCAGCGTAGAACCCACCGCCGAGGCCGAGGCCGACTGGGTGAAGCTGAATGCGGCCATCGCCGACCAGACCCTGTTTAATCAAACCGCATCCTGGTATACCGGCGGAAATATTCCCGGTAAGCCCCGGGTTTTTCAGTTGTTTATCGGCGGCGCGGCGCACTACCGGGAAATCTGCGCGCAGATAGTAGCCGAGGGGTATAAGGGCTTTGTGTTCAGTGCGGCGTAACTCAGGATCAGGCGCCGCACTGGAGCGGCCCTGTTTACAGCGTGTAAAAATCGACAAGGGTGGGCACGCAATCGTTTTTCAGATGAATTTTTTTGCGTGCAATTAACCAGATCGTCTGATGTAACTTCAGCTCTAATTCATAGTGCCCGAAATTCGCGTAGCGCTTGGTGGTGCGCGGTTCGTAGACCTGGGTGATCCAGCTGGCGCGGGCCACGATCAGACCGGGTGTCGGTTGCTCCGCCAACAGGTTAGAAAAGAAATGAGTGGTGCGCGGCGTGGGCAGCGCGGTGACGGACTTGCCGGACTCGACGCGCATGACGCGCTCCTGCAGGCCGCGGCGGGAATGGTGATAGATCTGCGAAATCTCACTGTCGGGATCGCTGGTTTCGGTGGTTTCATTCAGCCACGCCGGGACCCAGTAGATGGCGTCTTCCGCGTAAAGCTGCAACCAGTCCTGCCATCGCTGATCGTCGAGGCAAATGCCTTCGCGAATCAGCAGATCGTTCGCAATGGCGGTCGGATTTAGCTCTGACATCTCAGACTCCTGCAAAAAAACTCAAGCGGCGAGGATCCGCTGGTCACAACGCTAGTCACAACAATGTCACTCCTGGCCGCAAGCGGCCCGGCTCCGTGCTTCACTACGCGCCGTATGCACGTTATCGCCCTGCCTGCATCAAGCGTCGCCACTCCCGGTAACCACTATGCATAGCGGTTTCATCCCCAAACGCCAGCCCGCTGGTACTGTAAGTACGGGCCGCGGTTTCGACAGCGATGGCGGCGAAATGCTGTGCATCGGCGGACGGCGCCGCCATGCCCCGGGCATAGCCTTCGGTTGCCCCGGCCGCCGTGGCGGCCATTCCGGCCTGGTTTAGCTCGTACATCAGGTTGTCGTCGGAACTGGCGAGACCGCCGGCATTGAAAAATTCTTCGTATTGGCGAATCCGGAAGCGCCGTGCCTCGGGGTTTTCGCCTTTCGGCGCCAGGCAGTGGGAGTGCATGCGGGTCTGGTTTACCGCCAGCGGTTGCCAGCTGCGTACCTGCAAAGACTGAATGTCTATGATTTGCAAATTCGGGAAAATCGTCAGGTTGCGCTGGCGCAACATCCAGCCGACGCGCGCGTCGCCAACCTGCCGTCGAACCTGCTCGAACAGATCGGCATCCTGGGGCAGCGGTCGCCCCTCTGGCCCCTGGCCCGGTGCGCCGAGGGACCAGGACAGGGCGTGGCCATAGGGAAAACTCAGGGTGCCCGACACCACTTGTTCCTGAGCGCCGGCAAAATCAGCGGCGTGGGCAGGTACGGACCGTTGCGGTCGCGCCCGGAATATGTCGATGAAGGCGGCGTGAGTAGAGGCGAAATGATAGGCGTCGAGGCCATTTTCAAACTGTAATTTCCAGTTGCCATCGTAGGTGTAACTTACCGAGCCGGGCACGTATTCCAGGCCATGCGGCGCCTGATCGGCCACCAGATCGATTAACTTGCTGGCTTCCCCCAGATGGGTTGCCAGCGGCGGCACGTCGGCGGACAGGCTGGCGAAAATGAAACCGCGATAGCTGTCCAGCCGCGCCACCGGCACAAGATTCAGTTGCTGGTCCGCAATCGCGGGGGGATAGTGGCCCTGCGCGCGATCCGTCACCAGTACATTTTGCCCCGCGCTGCTATAGGT
>JAYODD010000002.1:68230-89665 GCA_038106145.1 Gammaproteobacteria bacterium
TGGTAACGGCAGGTATGGAATTTTGCGTTGCCTTTGGCGAACGGGCACACCAGCGTGCCGCGGTGGCGACAACTGTTGAGGAAACAGCCGAGTTTGCCGTCGCCGTTGCGCATCAAAATAATTGGTTGGCGCCCAATGGTGCCCGTCACGTAGTCGTGGGGATTTGCCACTTCGCTGTCCAGCCCCACAAACACCCAGGTGGACTCAAATATATGGGTCAGTTCCCGTGCGAAAATGGCGGGGTCGACAAACAGCGCGCGGTGCACGCGAAACACCCCGTCGGCGGGGCGATCGTCGATCAGCTGGAGAATGTCGTCTCGTTCGCCACCGTTCATCCGCGTCTCCCTGTTGTGGTCGCAGCGCAAAAGAAAAAAGCCGGGTGCTTCTCAACCCTTGCCAAACACCCGCAAATCCTGCGGCCCGCCGCGTTCAAGCGCCCGTTTATAGGCGGGGCGTTCGCGCATTCTGGCCAGATAGGCGCCGATATTCGGGTGGGCCTGAGTGCGGCCCCGCGCCTCGGCGAACTCCAGGGTCCAGGTCATATTAACATCCGCTGCGCAGAACCCGGAGTCGAGCAGGGTGTTCCGGGTCGCCAGCTGCCCATCGATATAGGTGTAGTGCCGTCGCATTTCCGCTTCGTAGAAGCCGTACAGCACCTCGTTGTCACCCTGTGCCCACTGGTAGATCAGGTCGAACACCAGCGCCCCCTGTAAACTGCCCTCGGGGTAGTGCAACCACTCCAGATAGCTTGCGTAGTCGGGGGAGTTCTGCGCAATGGCTAATCTGCCCCCGGCCAGTTTGCGGGTGATGTATTCGATAATGGCATCCGTTTCGGCAATGATTTTGCCATCGTGTTCAATCACCGGCGCCTTGCCCAGGGGGTGAATGGCGTTGAGGGATTCCGGTGCCCGCAGTGTTTGCGGGTCGCGAAAATGTTTTTCTATCTGATATTCGATACCCAGTTCTTCCGCCAGCCACAAAATGCGTTGGGAACGGGAATTGTTCAGGTGGTGAATAGTAAGCATGATCGTCTCCTGAAGCGGTGGCCGCGAAGCATTACCTGCGCAAGATGGATAATACCTTGATAAAACCCTTGTCGGGGTCGGCAAATTGACTAAAAAAGCGCGGCTGCCGTACTATGGCGCTGCACTGTGCAGACAACCACAATAACGAAGTTCTTCTGCCCCCGGCAGTTTTGGCAGAACAAATGTTGGCAGAACAGCGATGATAATGCAGAGGTGATTATGTCAGGCGCCATTGCGCAAAATCCCGCACGGTTAAGCGTGGTGGCTCGGGTGACCACGTTACCCCATCTGCTTTTTGCCGCGTTGCCGGTGGTCGGTTACCTGCTCGGTGGTGGTGTCTATCACTGGCTGGGGGTGTTTGTGTTGGTGGCGCTTGCGCTTATCGACCCCATCGTCGGCACCGACGACGTTAATCACGATGAAGCGCACGAAACGGCACTCAAGGAAAAGCTGTTTTACCGTGTCATGCTGTGGGTAACACTACCGGCGTCTATTTTGGTCACGTTGTTTGGACATTGGCTATTGACCCAAACCAGCCTTACGCTGTGGGAGATGGTCGGCTTTCTTCTGTCGTTAACTTTGGCGACAGGGTTTTTGGCTACCACCGCCCACGAGCTGTGTCACCACACCCAGCCGGTTGATAGGCTGATTGGCGATCTGGTCTTCATGCCGATTTTTATGTGTGATTTTCACATCTACCACAACTTTATGCATCACATACACGCCGCCACGCCCAACGACCCGGCCACCGCGCGCTATGGCGAAAACGTCTACCCGTTTATGGTCAGGAGTATTGTGGTAAAAACGCGCATGGCCTGGCAAATAGAAAAACAACGTATGCAAGCCAATGGCAAGCCGACCTGGCACCCCAGTAATTTAATGGTCAGATTTATCGTGCTGCAGGCGGCATGGTTGGCGTTGCTGGTGTCCCTGTTCGGGCTGTGGTCCATTCCGATTTGTTTTGTGCAGTATCTTTTTCCGCGGTTTTTACTGGCGGTGGGTGATTACCTGGAACATTATGGGCTTGGCCGTCAACAGTTGCCCGACGGTAACTACGAAGCAATGCGCCCCAACCACGCCTGGGACGATAGCGCCACAGTGAGCAGTATGTTGTTCTGTCAAATTGACCGACATGCGGATCACCACGCCAATGTGGGGCGGCCCTATCAGATTTTGCGGGTAATGGAGAACGCCCCGCGACTGCCCCACGGTTATCTCACCATGATTCCGATTGCGTTTATTCCGCCCCTGTGGCGCAAGGTCATGCATCCGATTGTGGAAGCCTACTATGACCGGGGCGAGGTGGTGCCTTATGCGTTGCCGGGCGCGCTTCCGGAAAAATATGCGGCGTTGGTGCCCCCGGGGTGGGGCAGGACCGCGCCCGTCTGATGTCGCGGGCAGGGGTTGCCGTCCAGCAGGATCGAGTAGCAATGGCCTTTCCGGCCCGACGGGCATGTCGCCAGGTTGCATGTTGCAATGTATCCCGTTTCGCCCGCTGATTGTCGCGGCGAGCGCATGGCGTCGATAATCCCCGTACGGTAGACACTCAACTAACGGCTTCTCCATGCGCAAACTGCTGAACCAATTTAAAACCCGCAATCAACCCTGCACGGTGACCCTTAACCCGGGTGGTATTACTTTCGACGTGCCGAGAAATCGCACGTTATTACAGGCCGCCAACCAGCAGAACATCAATTTCCCGCAACACTGCACGGTGGGTACCTGCGGCAGTTGTCGCTGTAAATTGGTTGCGGGCGAGGTGCGGGCGCTGCGGGATTTTTCCTACACATTGACGCGGGCGGAAATTGACGAGGGTTACATTCTGGCGTGCCAGAGTATGTTGAAGGGCGATGCCGTGATCGAGCTGGACAACACGGGCCCGGAGATTACCCATCCCGCCACAACATTTGCCGCCACCATCAGCCGCACTCGTCTGTTGACCCACGACATCATGCAGGTCGACCTACGGCTCGACCGTCCGATCAGTTACACGGCTGGTCAGTTTGCCGATCTTGGTCTGGCGCAGTTTGCGCGACCGCGCAGCTATTCATTTGCCAATCCGGCGCCGTCCAGCGCCGGTCGCGAGGTGAGTTTTCACGTGCGCCAGGTGCCGGGGGGCAGCTACAGCGACTGGTTGTTCGCAACGGATCGCGTCGGCGAACCCTGTGAACTGCACGGCCCGGCGGGCAACTTTTACCTGCGCCCGGACACCGCGCCGATATTGTGCGTTGCCGGCGGCAGCGGGATGGCGCCAATCAAGGCGATACTCGAAGCTGCCGCGCGACAAAAATTCGAGCGTCCTGTGACGTACCTGTTTGGGGCGCGGCAACAGCGCGATCTGTACTGTAGCAAAGAGATGCAGGCGCTACGCGAGCAGTGGCCCGAGACATTTCGCTACCTGCCGATACTTTCCGAAGAACCCGCAGGGTCGAGCTGGCAGGGCGGGCGCGGTTTAGTGACCGACCATATTGCCAGTGAGACGGTCGGTTTCGAGTTGCGTGATTGTCACGCCTATCTGTGTGGGCCGCCGGGAATGATAGACGCGGCGCTGGTGGCACTGGAACAAAATCAGGTGCCCATAGAGCATATTCACTACGATAAATTTCTCGACGCGCGGCAACTTGAGATAGCGTCAGAGTAAATGTTATCCGTTGCGTAGCCCCCCCCCCTGGCAGCACCTGAGAAGTACCGCGGGCTCACGTTGGATTTCGATATATTCCGTTCTGGTTAATCCTGCGTAATTCCCGCCAGTTGTTTGGCCAGCGCGACATGGGGCGCGACATCATAGGCCGCGGCGAGTCGCTGCTTATTGGTCGCCAGGCTGGTCACGTTAAACATTTCGAACAACAACTGGCGCGAACCGAAGGAGTCGCAGGCATACTCCCAGGCGAGTTTGAGCATGCGAAACCGGTCGTGGGCCCACGGGTCATCGCCCACGTAATAGCGATCGACCCAGGCCGCAATTTGGGGATTGTTGAGGTCGGCGCGCCCTGGCGCGGTGAGAATGCTGGCGCCACACAGTTCGCGGATAAGGTGAATTATGCGCGGGTAGTTTTCAATGGCGAAGACCCGGGCTGCCTGTGCGAGTACGGGGTCCGGCAGCGCCAGTCCAGAGGCGGAGCGCAGTGGTTTTGCCTCGGCGGCCAGAATAAAGCTGCGCATGGTTTCCAGATAGACTATCGCATCCGCCAGTGCCTCCCTGGCGTTGGCCTGTTGCGCAGTGCCCAGATATTCGGTAACCGCCGCACAGATACCGATTAACACTTCGGCCTTGACTGCCATGCGCACCAGCACATACCAGGGACCGACATTGACTGCCCCATAGAGTAGACGCCCGTACAGGGTTGGGTCGGATGGGTTGTCCTGGCGTAGATAGAAAACTCGATCCCAGGGTACCAGTACATCGTCAAACACCACGATGGCATCCATCTCATCCCAGTTAGCGGCCAGTGGATGGTCCTGCGGGTTGTTTGGCGTCAGGGGTTCCCGGCAGATAAATTGCAATCCAGGTGTGTTTGCCGGTACGGCAAAATACAGCACTTCCTCGGGGCGCAGGTCGGGTCGTGGTAGCGTCATACAGAGTATTTCGTTGGCGTAGGGCGTCTGGGTGCCGACGCCCTTGGCGCCCCGTACCACGACCCCCTCGGTGCGTCGTTCCACCACTTTCAGATAGTCTGGACGGCTGCCCGAGCGGGACTGGTGAAAGGGGTCGTAGAATACGGTGCCGATGCTCTGATCGTGCTCGCGACAGAACTCGAAAAAGCGGGTGGCGTTGTCGCCATAGGCGGGATCCTCCTCCGCCAGCAGATCCCGGATGTCGTAGAGTCCGAGGGCGACGGTGGCGAGATGGTGGGGCAGGCGGGCTGCCACTCCGCCGGCGCGGCGTACCAGAAACTCGTACATTTTACGCTGTCGCACCAGGTCGTCTCCGGATCTCGGCTCCAGATAGGCGAGGCTCACCCGGTCGCCCGTGGAAGGAGACAGCATGGTGAGCAGGTCCCGGTGCTCGGCGCGGTGCTGCAGATCGTAGACCTCGGCTACGCTGCGCGCGCACCCGGCGAGGGCTGGATGGGTGGTGACATCATCGACCGGCTCCCCGGCTAGCCATACCCGGCGACCATCGTGCAAACTGTCGAGATATTGTTGTCCGCTGCGAACAGGCATGGATCACCCCCGTACTGTTATTCAGGTCTTATTGTCGCTGTTGGAGCCAACCGGCCATCGCGACCCGTTGTGGATATCACCGCGCTGAGTCAACAACGCTCGGGTTCCTTGCGCGGAGGCATTGACCGAATATTACCGCTATTTGCACAGCAAATCTTATCGGTCTGTTGCCCGGCGTGCGCCTGTCGGCCGCGCGCACCAGAGTTTGCAGTTGATGGAGGTCGATGAGCGTTATAATGCGGCTCTGGCGCAGTCGCCCGGCGTAGAGAGCATTTGATGATAACGATTGGTAACACCCACCGGTTAAGCGTGATTCGCCTGGTAGATTTCGGCGCTTATCTCGACGCCGGAAATATCGGTGAGGTGCTGTTGCCGCGCAAATACCTGCCTCGTGATCTGTCCGTGGGGGCTACAGTGGAAGTTTTTCTGTATCTTGATTCCGCAGATAGACCGGTGGCCACCACGCAACAACCCAAGGCCAGGGTCGGCGAATTCGCCTGTCTCAAGGTGGTGGATACCACCGGGGTGGGCGCGTTCCTCGACTGGGGGCTCGACAAAGACGTGTTGGCGCCGTTTGCGCAGCAGCACCGACCGATGGAGGTGGGGCGCTCCTACCTGGTGTATCTGTATCTGGACCGGGTCGATGGACGGATTACCGCCTCGTCCAAAATCGATCACTTTCTGGAAGATAAGGCGCCCCACACATTCGCACCGCGGCAGCCGGTTAATTTAATAATCGCCCAGACGACCGAGCTGGGTTTTAAAGCCATAATCAATCACAGCCATTGGGGTTTGTTGTATAAAAACGAGGTGCACCAGCGTCTGAGTTTTGGTCAGCATGTCAACGGTTACATCAAAGGTATTCGGCCCGACGGTAAAATTGATTTAAGCTTGCAGGATGGCCCACAGGCTCGCGAACAAAACGAAGATCTGATTATGCATTACCTCGAGCAACAACATGGATTTGCTTCGCTGCACGACAAGTCGCCCCCCGAATTGATCGCGAAGCTGTTCGGTATCAGCAAAAGTGCGTTTAAAAAAGCACTGGGCGGGTTGTACAAAAAACGACTTATCGTCATTCACAAAAACGGCATTCGCCTGACCCGGGATAAGGGTGGTGGTGGCTCGGGGAATCCCTGGTGATTAACAACGATGTGTTGCGCCGTGTGCGTTATATCTTCGATTATGACGACGCAAAAATGATCGCCCTGTTTGCCCAGGCGGACCATAAGGTCACCCGTCAACAGGTAAGTAACTGGTTAAAGAAGGACGAAGATCCCGCGTTCGTCCGCTGTACCGACAGCGAACTGGCGATCTTCCTGAATGGACTGATTAACGACCGGCGCGGTAAAAAAGAAGGGTTGCCAGCCGCTCCGGAGTCCCGTCTAACCAACAATATTATCTTTAACAAGTTGAAAATTGCCCTGAGTCTTCGCGCCGATGATGTGCTTTCGATTCTGGCGCTGGGCGGGTCTAACATCAGTCCGCACGAGCTAAGTGCATTTTTTCGCAAACCAACCCATCGCCACTACCGTGTCTGTCAGGATCAAATTTTGCGCAATTTCCTGCATGGGCTGCAACGCACCTATCGTCCCGATGGCAACGCTAAAAAACCTTTCAGGTGGGCGGATGCGTTGGAAACGCCCGCGCAGAAACCCGGTAAGAAATAGGGGGTCATCCGGCAGGTGGCGCTACATAAACTTGGCGGGGTCCAGCTCGATAGTTTCGTCGGCCAGGTTCCCAGCAGCTTTTGACCTGTGCGGTAATTTGCGCCCGCCGTGCCGCCAGAATCCGTGCCGGTTTGTCGTCAGCGGCACCGGTAAACAGGTTGCTCAGGACTCGGGTGAGTTCAACACCAGTTCCCCGTTAACCACCGGAATGCGCTCGCCGGGGGGACGTTTCATGCGCAGGGTGCCTTCCGTGTCACCCAACTGGTAGCGCACATCGTAGCCGGTAATAATACTGTGGGTATCCATCACCGTGTGGCATTTGCGCTCAGTGGTGGTCTGGGTGTCGTTAGCCTGGATATTTTCCTGGGTTTTATTGCCAGCGTAGCCGCCAGCTGCGGCTCCCGCGATGGTAGCCAGTTTCTTGCCGCTACCGCCGCCAAGCTGATTACCGACCACGCCACCCACAATGGCTCCTGCCACCGTGCCGATGATCTGGTGTTGATCCCTGACGGGTTGTTGCCGTGTTACCACAACATCTTCACACACCTCCCGCGGCACGGTGCTATCCGTGACCACGTCCTTAATTTCTAGTACCGTCGCGAATGCTGGCCCTGGGTCGTTGCCAAGCAACCGGTAGCCGCCAATGGCCCCCACTGTTGAGGCCAATGCGACCCCCGCTACCAACCCGGTGAGCGTCGATTTATTCACCTTATAACCTCCGTTGTCAGAGAAAAGTCGTTCGTTATTGTTGAGACCGGGCTCCAGCCTCTGGTTCTATCCGGTGTACACTTCGATATCTATACTTGGTGCCACCATTCTCATCGTCTTTAGCCTCTTTGTCCAGATAGCGATCTGCCCGTAACAGGGCGATAGACGGGCGTTTCCCTGTCAGAGGCCAGCACGCGGGTGTTGGTCAGGGATAATCCTGACGGGTGGGCCTGATTACAATATCGCTGACATGCACATGGGGCGGCTGGCTCACAATGAAATGTATGGCGTTAGCGATATCGTCCCCCACCAGCAGCGGGCCAAAGCTTTTTTCAAAGCCCTGCACCATCTCTTTGCTGTAGCCGGCGCCCGCCTGAAACCCGCTTAATACGGCGCCCGGTTCCACCAGCGTCACGCGAATACCTTTCGGCCCGACTTCCCGGCGCAGGCCTTCGGTCAGCGCGTGCACCGCAAACTTGGACGCGCCGTATACAGCGCTGAACGGGGAGATATGTCGCCCCACGACGGAGCCAATTACCACAATATCGGCTGCGGTGGCGGGGTAGCCTTGCTCCTGCGCCCCCAGCATCTTCTGCGCCGCTTTTTGCAATAACGCCAGTGCGCCGCTAACATTCACTTTCAGCACCGCTTCAAATTCGCTGAGGTCCGCATCCTTCACCGAGCCACCCAAACCGCGACCCGCGTTAACCACCACCGTATCGATGGGGCTACCAAAACGTTCGAGAGCGGCGCTGAACAACTTGTCTAGTACTGCGTGATCGGCGGCGTCGCCGGGCACTCCGCAGAACCCGTCACCTAATTGCTTTTCCATCGCCGTCAATTTGTCGGCATTGCGCCCGGTTCCGACCACCGCGTACCCGGCAGCAACGAATTTTCGCGCGGTGGCTTCACCAATGCCGGAGGTGGCGCCCGTAACAGTGGCTATGCGTAAATATGTCGAAGTCATGTGTCGTCTCCTGGGTGAACTGGTTTCATTTTATTGTTCAGACCTGCGTGGCAGTTTGCGCTGACGTCAGTTTGCGGCGTTTATATGCGGCGTATTGCTTGCCATATAGTAATAAATTTTCTGCGGTGCGGAATACGGTAATCCCCCCATTTTTAACCGCCGTTAAAAGTAGAGGTTAAGCCGCCAAATTGAGAGTGTGAGCGCAGAAGCGAAGGATACCCACGCAAGATACGGCAGGAGCAGCCACGCCGCGACTTTGCTGACCTTCCAGAAAAGGCTAATTGTCACGACGATGAGCGCCCAAAGAACCAGAATTTCCGCGAACGCCAACCTACCTTGGTTGCACACAAAGAACAGCCAAGGCCATAGGGAGTTGGCAGCCAATTGAAGGGTGAAAACGACCAACGCGCTGCGCGCACCCGCGAACCCGCGCACTCGCCATACCAGCCATGCCGACAGACCCATACACACGTATAGAACAGACCAGACGGGGCCAAACAGCCAACTTGGCGGCGCCCAAGCGGGACGAATGAGGTCTCGATAAAACGCGCCTGCGTTTGCAGAGGCGAACGCACCAACAGCAGCCGCAGCGAACACCAGCAGCAGCCAACCAAGCAGGCCAATGGTTTGATGTCGTTTCGACAGGATCTGTGGAGGTAGCACGCAGTCTAACGCCTAGCTAAGTGGTGCGCGCCTTTTGCACGTCCAGTGGAGGCCGATTTTTTCGCCTGAACGATACTTGGGCGTATTATGATATTTACCGCCATGTATTTATTTATCGCTCTGGACGCCTAAAAGTAATTTTTTTGTATCACCCTTAGCTTTGTATACGGCGATAAGAATATACGGGAACCCGACCATCCCTCCCATTATAATGCTTAAAAAACCTAATATATGTCCTTTAGGAGAGAACCCTTCGCGCCAACTTATCCAGGTTGCTAACAAAAACGGGTGAATTAAAAAATCAGTATTAAACTGTGCGCGCCAGTCGAGATTAAGCATATCTCCGAAATAAATTATGGGCCAATTAAAACCGGTTTTTTCGACAGCAAATATTGTAACGCCGCCATAAACGGCGCGCGCTTGCGAGCGTCCGGCGACCGTAGGGAGCGAATTTAATGGCCTTGTTACAAGGCATTTTATCTAAGCCCCAGGTAAGCAGCCACGGCTATAAACACCAATCCACCGACGACGCGCACCACCCAAGGATGCTTAATAAACTCGGCGAAAAGCGTGGATGGGGTGCCCACTCCGGGCCCACTGGATATGTATGAGTTGGTTACGTCTTTGCCGCATTCATTAATTTCATAGTCACTATATCCATGTCCTGCACTTATCCACACGACACTTGAGCTTGTGCGATTAAACTCTTGGACATCTCTATGGCTTTCTTCTTGCACAACCTTTAGTTCTGCTTCATGCGGGTTTTCAGTTTCTGTGATCTTCATCTGCGTGATTTCGCTTGGAGAAAGTATGTTGCCATCGTAATAGATAGACTTTCCAAGCCTGTAGGGCTTTACCAGGTTTTTCTTAAGCTCAGATACTGACAAATCCTTGAAGATACAAAGCCACCCATCCGAGCCTTTCATTTTGATTGTAACGTGAAGATAACTCATCACTCGCTTGCCTTGTAACTATTAATGAACGCCACGTGCAACCTATGTTCGGAATAGGTGCAGGTGTGCATGATGTACCCGTTTTGGAATATAAACGTGCAGGCAAGACATATCATTCCCTGATTGGTTAATTATTTGCGGCACAATACGCTGATTTCAAAGGGAAAATCAATAGTCCAGCAAACCCTCCCAAGATATGACACGCGTGCTCAGTTATCTAGGGTTTTCGCACTTAATTGAGCAGGTGCGATATATGCTGCCGGGCGGCGCATTACGAATAGTTACATAACACTATGAAATATATAAAAATAAATAGTCGGCGTGTGCGCTCAGAGGCCGTCCATGAGTTTACGCAGCCGATGATCCCGCTTTCAGGGGGCGTCCTTCACCCGGTGGCGTTCGGTAGTGTCGCGGACTATGGCCTGGTAGGTGTGGCGATCGACGCGCTGGGCGCTAACCTCGGCCACAAACTTCGATCCGTCCTTGCGCAGATGAGTCCATTCCGCGAGATGGAGCTTGCCAGCCATCATTGCCACCGGCTCGCTATCGAGGCGCGGACGTTCCTCCGGTACCAGGGTGTCGGCTAGCCTGAGACTCAGAAACTCCTCACGAGTATAGCCAAACATTTCCAGCCCCCGTTGATTCACGTCCACAAAACGATTGTCGCTGGTAAGTACAAAAATGGCGTCACTGGCGTGATCGAAGAGGTTGCGTAACTGCGCATTAATTCCGCGAAGTTTTTCTTCCGCCTGTTTGCGCGCATTGATATCTTCGATCACGGAAATGAAGTAATCAGGGGTACCGTCCTCTTTCCTGAGTAATGCTACCGTCAAAGTTACCCAGGTCACCGAACCGTCCTTGCGCAGGTAACGTTTCTCCATGGAGTAGGTCGAAATTTTTTGTGTGAGTAACCGTTCGACGTTTTCGAGATCGGCAGTAATATCGTCGGGATGCGTAATGCTCTGCAAATCTACAGTAAGTATTTCCTCGTTGTTATAGCCGATGATGTCGCAAAATTTGCGGTTTATGCGTAGGAAGTGACCGTCGATGGCGACATGGGCGATACCGACGGCTGCTTGCTCAAAGGTGGCGCGAAAACGTGCTTCACTGGCGTTTAGTGCTCGGCGATGGCGTGTCGTTTCAACCGCCAATGTCATCAAACTGCCGGCATCCGCGATGCGGTACCGCTCCTCTATCGTCGGGCGGCGTGGTTTGCGGTGGTACATCGCGAGTGTGCCCAGTACTTCGCCCGATGCTGATAACACCGGCAGCGACCAGCACGCGCGTACCCCATAGGCTCGCGACAATTCCAGAAAGTCCGCTCCCCGCGGATCGGTTTCGAAGTCCTCAATGACGATCATCTTTTTGTCGTGGGCGGCAGTCCCGCAAGCACCGCGGGCTGGTCCAATAGCCATGCCGTCAAGAGCCTGGCTTAATTCTGTGGGCAGGTGGGGGGCAGCCCCAACGCGCAGGTGTTGGCCATCGACGTCCATTAACATGACTGATCCGATCACATCCGCGATTTGCGTTTCGATGGCAAGGGCAATAGCCGCCAATGTTTCGGGCAACGGCGAATTCACCGCAAGATGCGTCAACACCTTGGTTTGGCCATCGCGCCAGTTCAATGCACGGACGCGCGCGGAAATGTCGTGAAAAAAGATATGCAGGGCTTGTGGCGTTGGATAGAGGTGATGCTCGAACCAGCCGCCCAGGGTAGGGTAATAGTCCTCGATGATGGTCGGCTGTTGCGTCGCCATGGCCTTTTCGAACGCCTGACGCGAAGGTTCCTCTGTGGCCATGGGGGATTCGCGCCAAATTATCTTTCCCAGTAACTCACCAGGAGCACGACCCAGGATCGCGGCAGCGCTGTCATTAATATAGGTGTAACGCCAGTTTCGGTCCAGGGAGACAACGCCTTCGGACGAACGTCCAATCACACTGTGAGGTAACTTGAGCGTGTTTTCTGGGTGGACGGAGGGGTCAGCAACCGCCGTGTGCGCGCGGGGGATCAACAAGTACAGCAGCACCACTGAAAGACAGACAAAAGTTAGGCCGAGGTAGAATTCGAGTCGCCCCTGCGCCACGGGGTCGGTGACGACGGATGCGATAACCAAATCTGAAAAATACATCCACAGCGACGTAAATGCCACATAGGGGATAATTACAAACAGGAACGTTTGGTGTGTCGACTTTCGCATCGAGTTTCTGTGTTGGAAAGGTGTCGGTCCGAACCTTGCACCTGTTTATCCATTTGGTCAAGAATCTAATAAAGGTCCGTTGTGACCGGGTACGGTTGCCGTGAAGTCTTTTGAGCTCGACGAGGGGTAGCAGCGATCAATCGTTACCCAGGTGCTGTGTCGCGGTGGCAAGGGCATCTTCAACCCGGTTGGTCGAGCATCGCTATGGCGCAGGCGGTTTTAGCGGCGGTCCTGGTTATTGTTGCGCCGCACAGGGAACTTCGTATTGTCCAGGGCCGTCAGTTGAAGGCGGGCCAAACTGTACCAGGTCTTTGTCGATTGCCATGACCTGTCGTGCCGTGATGGCATCCCCCACAATCAGTAGCGCCGGGGATGGCAGCTGCGCTTGGCGTACCGCCTCGGTAATATTTGCCAACGTGCCGGTAACTTCCCGCTGTTTAGCGGTGGAGCCGTTGGCAATTACCACAATCGGGGTGGCCGCAGGCAGGCCGTGATGTTGCAAACCGTTGGCGATTGCTTCGAGGCAGGACAGGCCCATATAGAACACGGCGGTGTGATTGGGCTGGGCGGCAAGCTGCCAGTTGATGTCGAGGCCGCCCTCTTTCCCGCCCTGGCGATGCGCGGTAATAAAGGTCACGGCCTGGGCGTAGTGGCGATGGGTGAGGGGAATGCCGGTGGCGGCGGCGCAACCGGTGGCGGCAGTAATGCCGGGCACCACGGCGCAGGGAATACCCGCGCGGGCGAGGGCGTCACTTTCTTCACCGCCACGGCCGAAAATAAACGGGTCGCCGCCTTTGAGCCGCACTACCCGTTTGCCCTGCTGGCCCAGCTTGACCAGTAGTTCGCAGATGCGCTGCTGGGGCATGCTGTGGCAGTGTTTGCGTTTGCCCACGTAAATCTGCGCGCAGGTGGGTGAGCAATGTTGCAACAGTTCCGGGTTGACCAGGCGGTCGTAGACCACCACGTCGGCCTGTTCCAGCAGGCGCAGGGCTTTTACGGTAATCAACTCCGGATCGCCGGGGCCAGCGCCCACCAGATCCACCCGGCCCGGTTTTACAGAATGCTTGATTGAACCGTTCATCGCGGCAATTTCTTCCACACCACAATGTCTTTAATGTGGGTGAGCAGGTCTTTCAGGGTGGTGGTTTTTATCGTGGCGATTAACTCATCCATTTTGAATTTGCCGTGTTGTTCCCGCACTACGCCCACTTGCTCCATTTCCACCAATCCGGTCGCGCGGGCGTGTTCCACGAAGTCCTGGTTTTTCCAGAAAAACGCGCCGGGCATGGTGGTGGGTATGACCAGTACAAAAAACAACGAGCGACTGATGACGGCCGCGGCCAGGGTCAGGGCGCTAAGTCCCGGCCACAGGGCAAGGAGGCTAAAGGTGGTTATTCCAGCGGGGCCGGCAAACAGGGTGGTCAGGGCGAGACCGGTGAAGGCGACCATGGCGATGCACAGCAGGCCATTGCGCATCAACCAGGGGTAGCCGTAGCGGGTGATCTGCACATACCAGGACGATGCCCCCTCGTTGCCGAGTTTAAGCATGTCGCGGCCGTGGCAGAGATGGCCAATACTTTCTATTAGCAAGCCGGCGACTGCCAGCGCGGCAAGCAGGGTAACCAGGGCGGTGAGGGACTCGCCAGCGATAGCCAGCGCGGGCAGGGCCACCAGCCCCACCAGCAGAGCCCCAAGGCTGAGGGTATTGCCGCCGAACGCGGTGGCCGTTTGCCAGTGGTTCCAGAACGGCCGCGCAGGGATACGGTAGATACGGTACATGTAGTACAGGCCGATCAGCCCGCTCAGGGTCGCCAGCCCGGCGCACAATATTTTTAGCACGCTGGCGGCCTGCGCGAGAAAGGGACTCGCAAACCACATCGCCAGCGCGGCAAATAAGGCGTAGCCCAACATAAAAGTATAGAAAGCGGAAATGCCGGCGATTTCACGACTCAGGGGCGACCAGCGCAAATTGTTAAAGCCGCGATAAAAACGGTGGGGTTTGCCCAGGTGCATATTGAGTTTGAACAGCCCAAAACTGATCAGCCCGATCATCACTGCCAGCAGGGGGAACAGTAGCGTCGGGGTTTGCAGCGTCGCCAGCGGGCCATTGCTTACCAGGCCCGCGGGCAGCGCGCCGATGGCGACCATCAAAAAAGCGCCGAGCACGGCTTGGGTACAGAGCGTGAATATCACGTGGGCGCTTTCGTGGGAGGTGAGTAGCTTGCGCCAGTTCCACTGTTTTTTGTCGCCAAGTTTTTTGTCCACTTCCGGTTTGAAATGTCCGACTTTGTCGTCCTTGTGGTATTTCACCGGCATGCCGTCGGGGCGGGTCATTTCCCGCTGAGTGCTGCGGGTTTGCTGAAAGCGAATATTGGGTTGAGTAATGTCGGTGGACGGAAAGCCGGGAATCGAGATTTTAGCTTCAATGCGATTTTCCGGAATATTTTCCACCACGCCAAAATCCAGGGCATTGCCGACACAGGCGGACACGCAGGCGGGTTTCAGACCCACTTCGAGTCTGTCCACGCACATATTACATTTGGTGACTTCGCCTTTTACCGGGTCCAGTTGCGGCGCATTGTAGGGGCACACCCAGGTGCAGTAGCCGCAACCGAAGCAGATATCCGGGTCCTGCAACACCGCGCCGTATTCGGCAAATTTGGTGTAGGCGCGGGTCGGGCAGCCTTTCAGGCACACCGGGTCGTCGCAGTGGTTGCAGGCCATGGAAATATTGATGCGCTGGTAATCCGGGTAGGTGCCGCCTTCCACATAGCCCACGGAGCGAAAAGCGATGTGCGCCGGGTTGTCGTTTTTTTCGCTGCACGCGGTTTCGCAGGCGTGGCAGCCGATGCAGTTGTCGGCATTAAAGTAAAAGCCGTGTTGCCTGTAGCGGTTGGGATTGTCGCCCACCGCGTCGTTGCCGTTGATGTGCAGGCTGTCGCCGCGCAAGGGGCTGTCGAGGTCCAGCAGGTCAATCAGGTTGCCGTGACAGTTGGTGGCCGGTTCGGCGGTTTGTTCCGGTGCAGGGTCCCACAGGAAGGCGTGGGCGGGTTCGTCGCCCCGCAATTCAAATATGGCGGCTTTGGTCTCGATAGCTTCGCGATGATTCATCAGTAGGTCCGTCGTTCCCGGCTTAGCCGCGCCGCGCCAACCTGGTCGGCAATGGTTTCGACGCGCACCGCCTGTTGCTTAAAGGCGGGCTGCCGCGAGTGGGGGTCCAGCAAACCCAGAGTGAGGCGGTTGACGCAGTCAAAAAAGTGAAACGGAATAAACACCATGTCGCGGGGCACCCGTTGGGTGAGCATGGCCATCACCACCGCATCGCCGCGCCGGGATACGCAACGCACGTATTGCTGATGGCGGACGCCCAGTTCCGCGGCGGCGTCCGGATTCATTTCCATAAACGGAATGGGGCTGAATTTGTTGTTGTTGCCGACCTTGCCGGTGCGGGTGCGGGTGTGAAAGTGTTCCACCAGGCGGCCCGTATTCAGCCATAGCGGGAACTGGTGATCTGGCCGCTCGTTGTTGTCGATAAACGGCAGGGGAATCAGTTTGGCTCGTTTGTCCCCGTGGCAAAACGAGGCGGGCGCGGTATACAGCCGCTTGCCGCCGGGTGGGGGCGCTTCGTTATTGTCCCGTTGTGCCGCCGTGTAGGGCCATTGAATACCCCGGTGTTTTTCGATCAGATCGTGATCCATTCCGGAAATATCCATATGCCGACCCTTGGACAGGGCGCGCATCTCCTCGAAGGCCCCCGCCGGTGTCGGCGGAAAATGAACGTTGCCGTGCGGGTCGAAGCGCGTGGCGAGTTCGTTAAATATCTGCAAGTCCGATTTGCAGTTGGCTCTGGGCGGCGTGGCCTGGCGCACCATGTTCAGGCGCCGCTCCGTATTGGTGAAGGTGCCTTCTTTTTCCGCCCAGATGGCGGCGGGCAGATACAGGTGGGCGTACTGGTTGCTCTCCATATCCACGTAGGCATCCTGCACCACCAGAAATTCAAGTTTTTCCAGGGTCTTGCGTATGCGCGCCGTATTGGGCATGGAGGTCAATGGATTGGTAGCCACCAGCCACAGCCCTTTGATTTGCCCAGTTTCGATGGCCGGGAAAATATCGGTTTGAAACAACCCACGTTGTTTCGGGAAAAATTCGGGATCCACATTCCAGAACTTGGCGATTTCGGCCCGGTGCTCGGGGTTTTCCAGGGCGCGGTAACCGGGCAGACCGGAACAGGACGACCACTCCCGGGTGCCCATGGCGTTGCACTGGCCAGTAATCGACAGTGCGGTGCCACCGGGCTTGCCGATATTGCCGGTGAGCAGCGCCAGGTTGTTGAGCCCCACCACGCCGTCGGAGCCGTGGGTGCTCTGGTTAATGCCCATGGTCCAGATATGCATGGCGGCGGGGGCCTTGGCGTAGAGTCGCGCCACGTGGCGAATGGTGTCTTCGTCGATGCCACAGACTTTAGCTGCAGCGGTGGGGTCCCAGTTGGCGACTTCGGCTTTGAGGTCTTCCAGCCCGGTGGTGTTGGCCGCGATGTAGGCGTCGTCCTGCAGGCCTTCGTCGAGGATAACGTGCATCATGGCGTTTTGCAGCGCCACATCGGTGCCGGGTCGAACGGGCAGATGAATATCGGCGAATTGCGCCAGCATGGTGACACGGGGGTCTACCACAATCAGCGGGAACTTACGTTTTTCCAGGGCCTCCTTGAGACGCCAGTAAATGATGGGATGCTGTTCGGGCAGGTTGGAACCCCAGGCCATCAGGCAGCGGGTGTGTTCAAAATCCTCGTAGCAACCGGGTGGACCATCGGAGCCAAACGAGCGCTTGTAGCCGGACACCGCCGAGGCCATGCACAGGGTGGTGTTGCCGTCGTAATTGTTGGTGCCGATCAGGCCGCGAACCAGCTTGCCAAGGGTGTAAAACTCCTCGGTCAAAATCTGCCCGGTGGATATCACCGCAAAGGCGTCGCGACCGTAGGTGCCCTGAATGCGTTTTATTTCACTCGCCATTTGATCCAGTGCGTGGTCCCAATGGGTGGGGGCAAAGGGCTGGCCGGTGTGTTGACGCAGCAGTGGGGTTTCGCCGCGCCCCGCCGAATTAAACAGTTCGTGGCCGTACATGCCTTTCAGGCACAGCTTACCGCGATTGACATCGGCATTGCCGACACCGCGGGAGGCGACCACCTTGCCCGTGGCATCCTTGCCAATCTCGATGGCGCAGCCAGTGGAGCAGTAGCCACAGGTGGCGTAGCTCCAGTCGCTGACTTTTTTGTCGGCGATAATAATCGGATTTTTGCGCGGGCGACCAAACAACATATCAATGGCTCTCGATATTCAGGGTGCATTCACCGACCAGCACCACTTCGCCGCCGACCCGTAGCGTCGAGGGTTTGTCGCGGTGGTGATCCATTTCAATGTGCAACACACTGCGCCGGGTTTTGTCGGTACCGCGATCAATGGTGAAGGTGTAGGTGCCCGCGCGCATCTGCTCGTGGCTACCGAGATAACCGGCAAAACAGGGCATCACCGAGCCGATGGGTGGGTCTTCGTTGGCGCCGATCCCGGGGCCAACCAGACGTCCATGAAAATCGGTTTCCTGATAATCGGTGCGGTTGCTGAAGATAAAAATTTCCTGGGCGGCCATGGCGGGGGCGCTGGACTGGCTCCAGGCGTCGAGATTGAAGCGCGCCTTGCGCACCGCCTGTTGCGACACCAGGGGCACCATCAGATAGGGAAAATTGATCGAGACCAGACGGGTGCGATAGGTGTGGGTATCGATGTCGCGTTCCTCAATACCCAGTAGGCGCGCCAGCTCGGCTTCGGTCGGGGTATAGCGATCGACCACCGGATTCGCGGGCAGGGTGAATTGCACAAACAGGGGTTTGCCGTCCCGCTGAGTGAGGCTGACCGCGATGTCGCCGGTGTTCTGGCGCAACATCAGCGACGCGCTGTTTTCCACCATATCGATTTGTCCCGTTTCCACCAGCACCCGGGTCGCGGCCAGCACCGGATGACCGGCAAAATCGATTTCCCCGGTGGGGCTGAAAATACGCAGGCGAAACAGCGGGGGCTGGTCGGTTGCGCCGCTGCTGCTGGTAACACTGTCCATGACAAAGACCGTTTGCGACAGATTCAACTCCCGTGCCATTAAGGCCATGAGGTCGTCGGACAGGTCCCCCGCCGCGGGAAATACCGCAATTTGCGCACCCTGAAATACCCGATCGGTAAACACGTCCGCCGTGTAATAGGCGTATTTCACATGCCCTCCAGCGCGATGGCGGCAGTATCCACAAACACCGTGCCGTCGCTGACTTTGACCGGATAGGTGGGAATGGAAACATCGGCGTGTTCAAAACACTGGCCGGTGGTCAGGCTAAAATGCTGTTTGAGCACCGGGGAGGCGACGGCCAGTTCCGCGCCGATGCTGCACAGAATGCCGCGACCGAGCACATTGGCTTCGCTGAACGGGTCAAAATTACTGATCGCGTAGACTCTGTCCGAGTCCAGCGGCCGGAACAGGGCGATCTGGGTTTCCTGTGGTGTATTTTCATTAACCAGGGCGGCGATACCGGCGTCGAAGGGAATATCCGTTACCCGACACACCGGCACCCAGGTGGCGCCGTCGGCTGGTGTGCGCTGTGCTTTACTCAGGTCTGTCATGCGGGTACCTGTTCCTTCTTTGCCACGGTAGATTTGTCGGCGCCAGCATTGATAATTTCCAGTTTTTGCGCGGGGCGAATCTGGCCCCGCTCTTCAACAAAAACAATTCGGCTGTCGCCCTTGTCGCTGTTGACGAAGGGGCGGAACATTTGCAGTTTCTCGGGGTTTTCGATGGTGGTTTTCCATTCGCACTGGTAGCTGCCGATGACTGCCGCCATTTCCGCTTCCAGTTGCGCGCAGATCCCCAGGGAGTCTTCGATAATCACCTTGCGCAGATAGTCCAGGCCGCCTTCCATATTGTTCAACCAGGTGGAAGTGCGTTGCAGGCGATCCGCGGTACGTACATAAAACATCAGGAAACGGTCGATGTAGCGGATCAAGGTGTCCTTGTCCAGGTCGGTGGCGAACAGGTCCGCGTGGCGGGGTTTCATGCCGCCATTGCCGCACACGTACAGATTCCAGCCTTTTTCCGTGGCGATAATGCCGAAATCCTTGCTTTGCGCCTCGGCGCATTCGCGGGTGCAACCGGACACCGCCGATTTGATTTTGTGGGGCGCGCGCAGTCCCTTGTAGCGGTGCTCAACTTCCAGTGCCAGCGCTACGCTGTCCTGCTGGCCGTAGCGGCACCAGGTGCTGCCAACACAGCTTTTGACGGTGCGCAGGGCCTTGCCGTAGGCGTGGCCGGTTTCGAAGCCGGCATCAATCAGCTCGCGCCAGATGTCCGGCAACTGTTCCAGCCGCGCACCAAACAAATCGATGCGCTGGCCGCCGGTGATCTTGGTATAGAGCTGGTATTTTTTGGCTACGGCGCCGAGGACAATCAGTTTGTCCGGAGTGATTTCGCCACCGGCGATACGGGGCACAATGGAGTAGGTGCCATTTTTCTGCATATTGCCCAGGTAGCGGTCGTTGGTGTCCTGCAGACCTGCGTGTTTTGGCTCCAGTACATGGTCATTCCAGCAGGACGCAAGAATGGACGCGACCGCGGGTTTACAGATATCGCAGCCGCGGCCGACACCGTGTTTGTCGAGCAGCTCGTAAAAAGTTTTGATTTCCTCGACCCGCACCAGGTGGTACAGCTCCTGGCGGGAGTAGGGGAAGTGTTCACAAATATCGGTGCTGACCTCGAGACCCATTTTTTCCAGTTCGGCGTTGAGTACCTGGCCAACCAGCGCATTGCAGCCGCCGCAACTGGTGCCCGCTTGGGTGCAGGATTTCAGTTCGCCCAGGGTGGTCGCCCCGTCGGCGATGGCGGTGCACAAAGCGCCCTTGCTGACAGCGTTACAGGAGCAGATTTGCGCGCTGTCAGGCAGTGCGTCCACCCCGAGGCCGGTAACGCCGCTGCCGTCTCTTTGGGGCAGTATCAGGGCGTCTGGAAATTCCGGCAGGGGGATGTCGTTGAGTACCAGTTGCAGCAGGTTGCCGTAGTCGGTGGCATCGCCAATCAATACGGCGCCGAGCAGGCGCTTGCCAGGTTTGTCCACCACAATTTTTTTGTAAATTTCATTGGTGCCATCGATGTAGGTATAGGCGCGGCAATCCGGCGTGTTGCCGTGGGCGTCGCCGATACTGGCCACATCGACCCCCATTAATTTCAGCTTGGTGCTCATATCCGCACCGGTAAAACGGTTTTTGGTGTCACCGCTAATGTGTTCGGCGGCAATCTGGGCCATCCTGTAGCCCGGCGCGACCAGCCCGTAAATGCGCCCACCCCACAACGCACATTCACCGATGGCGTAGATATCCGGATCGGAAGTCTGGCAGTGGTCGTTGATGACGATGCCGCCACGCTCCCCCACAACGAGACCCGATTGTCTGGCAAGTGCGTCCTGGGGGCGAATGCCGGCGGAGAACAGCAGCACGTCGGTTTCAATTTCGCTGCCGTCGGCAAAGATCATTTTATGCAAGTGCTGGTCGCCAGCAACGATCTGCTGCGTGTTTTTACCGGTGTGAACGAAAACGCCCAGATCTTCAATTTTTTTGCGCAGCATGGCGCCGCCGCCGTCGTCCACCTGTACCGCCATCAGGCGCGGTGCAAATTCAACCACATGGGTGGTGAGCCCCAGGTCCTTCAGCGCCTTGGCCGCCTCGAGACCCAACAGGCCGCCGCCGATGACAACGCCGACCGAACCGCCCGCGGCACCCGCGCGAATGGCTTCGAGATCTTCAATGGTGCGGTAGACAAAACAGTTTTCCCGATTGTGTCCGGGAATGGGGGGTACAAAGGGAAAAGAGCCGGTGGCCAGCACCAGTTTGTCGTAGGCGAGGGTTTGGCCGGTGCGGGAAGTCACAGTTCTGGCGTCGCGATCAATGGCCATGGCTTTGTCGCCCAGCAGCACGCGAATATTGTGTGAGGCGTAAAAACCGTCTGCAACCAGCGACAGGTCGTCCGCCGAGCGGCCGTTGAAAAAATCAGTGAGGTGCACCC
>JAYODD010000002.1:89675-143529 GCA_038106145.1 Gammaproteobacteria bacterium
GGTGCACCCGGTCGTAGGCGATGCGAGGTTCTTCACAAAACACCGTGATATCAAGCCGAGCCGCAACCCCGGTGTCTGCAAGTGTCTGTAGAAGTTTATGGCCCACCATGCCGTTGCCGATGACGAGGACCTTGCGTTTGCTCATAGGTGATATTCCAAATCCTGGTTGCGGAATCAATGCTGGTTAGCGCCGTGGCGAGAAGACCCGACGAGGGTGCGCTCTATGGCGTATTACATCGGTGGTTTGCAGGTTTTGTGCCAACGCCAAAAAAATACAGGTTGCGCGTCGATGCATGAGTAAAAAATGTGCTGATACCCATCGCGCATGCAGAAATCGACGGTATTTACCTACTTTTTGGAAAATCTGGTGTTCGTCGGGTTGTTTGGTTGTCACGGTTACCATGCGATTCGCACTTTAATGGTGCGTCGGTTTGCCTGTGTTTGACGAAGGTGCGCTTTGGCGGTGCAACGTTTGGGTCGCGGTTAATTTTTTTGTCATGAAGAGCGCCGACAGAGCAACGTGTAGCAGGCAGTCCGGCGGGGTCGCGGCGGTACTGCTATGCCGGGCAATACGCGCTGTTGGCATGCCTGTTGCTATCGCGTTGCGTAGAGCAGCTTGCGTGCAGGTTGGGTTTTTGCGGAGCGTAGGGAGAGCTAAATGTCGGAAAAAATTAATTTATTGTCTTTCACCGGTAACATGCGCGTGCTGCACATTACCTGGATGGCGTTTTTTATTTCATTTGCGGTGTGGTTCAACCACGCGCCGTTGATGGTCATTATTCGCGACCTGTTTCAGCTTTCCGATCAGGAGGTCAGTGTATTGCTGATTCTCAATGTGGCGCTGACTATTCCGGCGCGTATTCTGGTGGGGATGCTGGTGGATCGCTATGGTCCGCGCCTGATGTTTTCCGGAATTTTAATTGGGTCCGGTTTTTTGTGCGCTTTTTTCGCCCTCGCCGAGACCTTTCAACAACTGGCCGTCGCCCGATTTTTGCTGGGCTTTGTGGGTGCGGGCTTTGTGGTGGGTATTCGCATGATTGGCGAATGGTTTCCCGCCCGGCAGGCGGGGGCCGCGCAGGGTATTTACGGGGGCTGGGGAAATTTTGGCTCCGCTGCATCGGCATTGGCGCTGCCGACCTTGGCACTGTGGCTGGGTGGTGATAATGGCTGGCGTTACGCCATTGGCGTTACGGCGATCATCTCGTTGCTTTATGGCATTTACTATTACTTCGCGGTAACTGATACCCCCAAAGGTTCGACGTACTTTAAATCCAAGAAAATGGGGGCGATGGAGGTTACCAGTAAAACGGATCTGGTGTTGTATATGGCGATGAGCGCGCCGATCTATGGGGCGTTGGCGCTACTCGTATGGAAACTGTCACCCGCCGGAATGGGCTGGTTTGGTGCACCGTTGAGCAACGCCATCTATCTGGCTATTGCCGTCGTTTACGGTTATCAGGTGTTCCATATTTATCAGGTGAACAAGGATGTTTTTAGCAAACCGGTGCCGGAGATGTTCCGTTATCGCTTTAAGCAGGTGGCGATTCTGGATCTGGCGTATATGGTGACGTTTGGCTCGGAACTCGCGTTGGTATCCATGTTGCCGCTGTTTTATGTGGATACGTTTGGCCTAACGGCGGTGGCCGCGGGTGTCGTTGCTGGCGCGTACCCGGTGATGAACCTGATCGCCCGCCCCGGCGGCGGCGTGATGAGCGACCGGGTGGGCCGCAAGCGTACCCTGGTAATCCTGTTTGCGGGTATTTCCGCCAGCTTTATGGTGTTGGCGCAGGTCGATACAGGATGGGCGGTACCGCTGGTGGTCGCCAACACATTGCTCTGTGGGCTGTTCGCCAAGGGCGGCTCGGGCGCGGTCTTTGCCATGGTGCCCTTGATTCAGCGGCGCATGACGGGGCAGATTGCCGGTATGGCGGGTGCGTATGGCAACGTGGGTGGGCTGTTGTTTTTAACGGTGTTGTCGTTTGTATCCGCGCCCGTGTTTTTTCTGGTGATTGGCGGCGCGGGAGCGATGGTGCTGATATTGGTGTTATTTTTTCTCGACGAGCCCCGCGGTCAGACCGCCGAAGTACTGGAAGACGGCACGGTGCAGTTGATCGATGTCGCCTGATAATTTCGGTTTAGTTTAACCGTGGTCGACCGGCTCAGTTTAGAATACCGGCAATATTGGCTAACGCATTGATAACAGGCCACATCGATATGAGCGCAGGGATTATCAGCATCGGGCAATATTCGAGCCGCGGCGTCAAGGAGGAAAATCAGGATAGCTACGGCGTACTGATGCCGGACGAACCTGCGCTCAGCTACAAGGGTATCGTGGCGGTCGTGGCGGACGGTGTGAGCGGTTGTGACGGCGGCAAAATCGCCAGCGAATCCTGCGTTAAAAGTTTAATGTCGGACTACTACTGCACGGCGGATTCGTGGACCGTCAAAACTTCTGTTAGCAAGGTGTTGCTGGCGACAAATCGCTGGTTGCACGGTCAGGGGCTATCCCGTCGCGATATGCAGCGCGGTCTGGCCACGACCATGAGCGCGCTGGTAATCAAATCCGCCACCGCGCATATGTTCCATATTGGCGACACGCGAATTTATCACTTGCGCGGCGGGCAATTCGAATGCCTGACACAGGATCATCGGGTGTGGGTGTCTGCCGACAAAAATTATTTGACGCGCGCGCTGGGTATCGATCTCAAGCTGGATATCGACTACATGAATTTTCTGGTCGAACCCGGCGATCTGTTTGTGTTTACCACGGATGGGGTCCACGAGTTCGTGCCGGACGCGGTGCTGCGGGATCTGGTGTTGCGCTGCGGGGACGATTTAGATGAGGGCGCGCGCAATATCGCCGATCTGGCGTTGCGCAATGGCAGTCAGGATAACGTCAGTTGCCAGATTTTACGTGTCAATCAATTGCCCGGGGCGAATGAACAGGAGATTTATCGCAAGCTGACCGAGCTACCGATTCCGCCACCCCTGTCACCGGGTATGAAAATGGATGGCTATCGCGTGATCCGGGAACTGCATGCCAGTAAGCGCACCCAAGTGTATTTAGCAGTGGACGAAGAATCCGCAGAACAGGTAGTGTTGAAAACACCGTCGGTGAATTACGAGGACGATCCGCTGTATCTGGATTTATTTCTGCACGAAGAGTGGATCGGTAAACGCGTAAAAAATCAACATCTGCTCGCGGTGGTCGATCAAACCCGGGCAAAACAGTTTCTTTATTCTGTTTCGGAATATGTTGAAGGGCAAACACTGAGAAGTTGGATGCACGACAACCCCGCCGCCGACCTGAACGACATTCGCGATATCGTCGGACAGATCGCCCGCGGCTTGCATGCGCTGCATAAAATGGAAATGATTCATCAGGATTTAAAGCCGGAAAATATCATGATCGACCGCCATGGCACGGTAAAGATAATTGATTTTGGTTCCGTTAAAGTCGCTGGTGTCGAGGAGATTGCGACGCCGGTAAAACGGCTGACGTTACTCGGCACCAAAAATTATACTGCCCCGGAATATCTGCTCGGGTACCCGTGCAGCTCCCGCTCCGATATTTTTTCCCTGGCGGTCATTGTTTACGAAATGATTACCGGGCACCTGCCCTTTGGTGACGGCTACAGTGAACGCGCCATCGATAAGCTTCATTATATTGCGGCCCGGGACCATCGCGCAGACTTGCCGGTGTGGATGGATAAGGCTCTGGAAAAGGCATTGCGCAAAAATCCTCAGCGCCGTTACGCCGAGCTGTCGGAGTTTGTGTGCGATCTCAGCACTCCGAATAGCGAAATAATGCGTCACGTTAGCGAGCCATTGCTGGTGAGAAATCCCATTGGATTTTGGCGCGGGGTGGCACTTTGTGCTGTGTTGTTAAATGTCGTGTTGATCATCAAACTGTTTGGTAATTGACGCCTGTCAATCGAGTTCGGCGGTCATCATGCCAAATCCCGCAATCCATTCCGGTATGGGGCGGTAATACCAGGTTTTGGTGGTGTAGGGCCCATTGACGGCGAGTGCTGCGCACACTGCGAGCCAGGTGCGAAATTCGTGGCCGCCGCGCCCGGCTAGCCGGGAAATGTCGTCGTCCGTGTAGCCGCCGAGTGTGGTGAAATCCCCCTGTGACAAGAGGCTCATTACCTGGTGATCCCATTCAGGATTGAGGTCGAGAATGTCGCTTTTACCAGCGGCAGATTTTTTCCCTTCCTCCAGAGTGCGTTCCTGGCGGGCTGCGCGCGCCTCGGGTGACAGTTCACCGCCCGCGACCAAACGCGCCCGCACTTCCGGCGGGGCCGATGCCAGGGGTGGAATCGGTGGATCGTGGGAAAGTCCGCCGGACGCCATCAGCAGTACATTGCGATCCAGTGTTGCGGCGAACTGACCAATTGCTGTTCCCAGCGCGATTACCCGAGCGAGGGGCGCGCGCGGAGCGGCAGCGCAATTAATAAACACAGGTATCATCGGCGGAACGTTTGGCCAGTCGAATAATTGATCCGGTAATTGGGTCAGGCCGTGATCCACCTGCATATCATATGAAATGGCTGCGTCCATACCACGGGCGTGCAACCAGCTAACACACTGTTCAGCCAGAGGGCCGTCCACTGGCAGCGGGCCGGTCGGTGTTGCGTAATCCCCAATCGCCGTGGCGGCGACACCCACACAGAAGCTGGGCATCAGGCGGTAAAAAAAGCCGTTAAAATGGTCCGGCGCAAACTCGATAATCAGATCGGGGTTGAATGTATCCACCCAGGTCGCCAGCCGTTTAAAATGGCTCCTGACTTCTTTTTCCACGTCGCTACCGGGGGAGCTGAGTCCCATTAATGGCGAGTGCGACGAAAACAGTGCGGCGATGGCCATAACTGGTGCTTCAGTTTTTTGCGCGCAGGAAACGCAGGTGAATATCGTTAAATATCTCCGCGTCTTCGAACTGGGGCCAGTGACCGCAATTTTCCATAACCACGAACTGGGAATTCGGAATCAGGTCGGCAATTTTTTTACCGACGCTAACATCCGCCGTGGGGTCCTTGGTGGTCCAAAGTACCAATGTTGGTTGGGTGATAGACGCCCATTCCTCGTCGGTTAAATTATTGCGGCGGCGCACGTCGGTTTCCTGCAGGCACAGTATGTGGCGCATGGCTTCGGGCATCTCCGGCTGTAAATAAATAGCCTGACGGCAGGCCACCAGATCGTCGGTCACCCGGCTCGGTTCGGCCATCAACCACTCAAGTCGTGCTTTGACGCTGTCCCAGGCAGGATTTTCAACGGCGGCTGTCGTCAGGGTTTTGATACGCTGCATCACCTCCGGGTTACAGGTAGCGCCGCCAGTGGTATTCAACACCATGCGTTCAATCCGATCGGGGTAGGTCAGTGCGAAGCGGGCGGCAACCCAGCCACCCAAAGATTCACCGGATAAATAAATTTTGTCGAAGTTGAGGCTGTCGATCACGTCTTTCAGGTGCTCGACGTACACATTAATCTCATAATCGATAGCGGGTTTGGAGCTGTACCCGTGGCCGACCATATCTATCGCATAGGTATTGAAGTGCGCCCCGTGCTGAATAAGGTTGCGCGCGTACGCTTCGGCGTGCCCGCCAGTACCGTGCAGTAAAATTAGTGGGGGAAGATCGGGGTTACCCGCATGTAGAAAGCGAGTGTTAACCGGACCAGCCTGAAGATAGCCCTGTTCAAAGGAGCCCTTACGTAAGTCTGCCCAGAAGCTTTGGTGGGGTGGTTGAGTGTTGCCTGTGAGCTCAGTCATAGGGATCCCATAAAATTGTCGAGGTGATCAGTGCGCAGTTTTTTACGACTGTATTCGCGATGTATTCCCGCTAACACCATACGTCGTTCGCCTGCGTAGTTCTTTTCATATAACTCGTGGCGGGAGCCGAATTCACTGCCGCACAAATCCCAGGCCAGTTTCATGAGTTTTGCTTTGTCGAGTCCCGAGATGCCGGCACCGCGCAGGGATCTTTCCAGGTCAACGCCGATGGGGGAATCAAATTCGCTCATGCTAGCTGGCAGTTGGATCAGCCCGCCACCTCCGGCCAGCATAATCAGGTCGAGCATAGCAGGATAATACACCGGCCCCAGCGCACGACCCACCTGCAAGGCGCTCAGGTCGGGATATAACACGCCATTGTCGGGGTCGAGAATAGCCTGCGCTTCGGCAGAACGCGTAGTATTGCGAATCACCTCTACTTGCACAGCCGCTTCGCCGAGTTTTTCGACGATGTCGGGGCGATCAATAACGCCCGTTGCCTCGGCCATTCTATGTGCTACGGCATAGAGAAAACCGAGTTTTACTTCCAGCCTGACATTGGTTTGATGGGCGGTTAATTCGCGCATGCGGGTGTCTTTGTACATGCGGTTGAGGAAGTTAATATCTTCGTGCAGAAAAACTCGATCCCAGGGCACCAGTACATTGTCGAATACAACCGTGGCATCCATTTCATCGAAGCGTGAGGAGAGGGGGTGGTCGTTTGGGTCGCCATGTTTGGCAAAGGAACTTCGGCAGATGGTTTTTAAACCCGGCGTATTCATCGGGATTGAAAATACATTAGCATAGGGTTGTTCCCCCGGCTGAAAGCCTGGCGGGAAAGGCCATACCATCAGTTCATCGGCATAGGGCGCGGCGGTTGCGATCCTTTTTGTGCCGTTGACGATAATGCCTTCGCTATTTTTACCAATAATCCGTAACGGGATGCTGGGATCGTCCTGCTCGTGGCGGGCTTTACTTTTATCCAGCTGAGGACTGATCAGAGCGTGCGTAAAGAACAGATCATTTTTTGCTACGTAATGATAATAATTGACCAGCGCATCAGCGCGCTCTTGAGAAAACTCTGAAAAGAAACTTTTTTTGGCCGCCAGGGAGGCCATCATAATATTCAGGAAATCCGGGCTGCGACCCATCATGCCGCAGGTGGCTTCGGCAATTTTGGTATAGGTCTCGCGCAGCAGGCGCAAGTCGTCCTGGGTTCTCGGGATTTGATAGGATCGGCTGATGACCTCGCCAATTTCCGGGGAGTCAACGGTAAGCACATCCCGGTGTGCCGGGTCGTGCTGCATATCGTATAAAGACGCCAGGGTTTTCACCGCTGCCTTAAATTCGGGAAAGGTGGTCACATCGTCCACACGCTTGCCGTCGTACCACACTTCGCGGCCGTCCTTTAGCCCATCGATAAAGGCCTGTCCGTTTCTAACTGCCATAATTGCTCTCGTTTGTTACGTTGTTTAGTTGGTGTCATCGCGCCAAAGTTTGCCTGTAAACTCTTTGCGTAACACGGGTTTGTACTGTTCCAGTTTAATACCCAGTTTGGGTAATACTTTTTCGACTAATAGTTCATTGCTTTTGAGTAGCTTGTCGATTGGCGCCGGCCCCACCGCCATCCAGGGTACGATCAAATCGGTATTCAGGGTGTTGATCATGTGTTCAAGTTGTCTGGCGACGGTATCTACGGTTCCGCATAGGGCATAGCCGCGGTCGCGTATGGTTTCCGGATTGTTTGGAATGGCTCCTTTCTCGCCCGGGTAGCGCAGCGCTTCGTTGAAGCCGAACCAGTCGTGCCAGCGATTCCAGATATAGCCCATCCCGCTCGACATAATCTCCAGGGCTTCTTCGTCCGTGTCTGCGATAACAATATCCCGAAAATGACCGACGCCACGGCCCCACTCAAGGTCGCGACCTGCCGCCTGAGCGGCTGCGTGATGCAGGTCGAGGCAACCTTTGATGGTTTCTTCAATGGGGGTGAAGATGACCGGTTTTACGCCCTCGCTGGCCGCCCATTTAATGGTGTCTGCGCTCATGGTGAATGGCGTAAAGACTTCAATTGCACTCGGATCCTGCAGGGTTTGCGGTGCGATGCCAATTTTTTTCAACATGCCGTCGTCGGCAACCATGCCGGGTGCCATATGCAGCGATGCCGGGTGATTCCACTCAATACCAGGGGGCGGGATTTGCCAGTGGTTACTGTGGTGAGAGAACAGGGCTTCGTCCCAGGCTTTTCTTATAATGGTGTAGTGGTCGTTAAATAATTCACGATTAACGCGGTCATGTTTTTCAAATTCGGGATCGGTGGCAGTGGTGGGAAAGGCGTTCATGTGCTGGCCAACGGTCGCTACGTGGCGGGACTGATAACCGCGCGCGAAGCCCGCCATCATCCGGCCTTCGGAAAAATGGTCGAGCATGGCTAGATCCTCGGCCAGCAGTAAAGGGTTCCGCGACGGCAACACATTACCCATCTGGCCGACGCGAATGCGCCTGGTTTGCATGGCAGCCCAGGTGTCGAGCATGACCGGGTTGTTGGAAATCTCCAGACCTTCGACGTGGAAGTGGTGTTCCGAAAAAGCAACAAAGTCAAAGCCCAGTTCTTCGAGCTGCTGGAGCATACGACCCATTTCCCGTAAGCCCCGCTGGTAAAAAATCGGGTTTTGCCCGGCGAAACCCTGCTCATACTGTTGCGGAGTAGCACTGGTGCTAGGTACCAGAAAGGCCCCAAATCGCATTTTCATGGTCATCGATCCCCTTTGCTTATGTATCTTTTAAAACTAATATATTAGAATGTTAATGGCGCCGGATACTTTGCGCAACCAAATTTTTCATTTTCGAGTTAGTGCTTATGAGTTACTGCCTGTGATCGCTAAACGTAAACTGCACTCTGCGCTCGCGCAACAGGCTTATGAGCATGTGAAAGTCAGCATCCTCGAAGGGCGTTTGGCTCCCGAGGACAAACTGTCCGTGGTGGCGCTGGCGGAACAGCTCGGGTGTAGCCGGGTGCCGATTATGGAGGCGCTAAAGCGGCTTGAAAGCGACGGTTTTGTGCAGATTGTTCCGCAGGTCGGCTGCAAGATCGTGTCCCCTGATGTGCGTGACGTGATGGATTTTTTTCGCGTGTTTGCCGCTGCCGAGGGCATGGTTACACGATTTGCCGCAGAGCGCCGCACTCAGAGTGACCTCGCGGCGTTTAGTAAGCTGTGCAAACAGATCGACAGTCGAATGGCATCGGCGGGCGCGCCAACCGCCGAGGATCCCAGTTACCGGCGCCTCAATTTGCTATTTCACGGCGAAATTCACCGCATGGCCGACTCGCCGCTTGCCAGTGACATTGCGGCCAGCTTTTGGGATCGCAGTGATTTCTATATAAAGATCGCATTTGGTTCCCTGTATTTTTCAACGCGAGTGAAACGTGCCCATCGTATGATTCGTAAGGCAATTATCGACGGCGACGGGGATGCGGCGGAGCGAGAGGTACGTGCCCATCTGTACGCAGTAGGAGATGGTGTGGTGCGACGTCTTAAGGAACTGGCTGCAACAGCGGCTGCAAAAGGAACCGGCCGACAGGTCGGAGCGCCGCGCCGGGTATGAGTGCCGCACTAAATTTGTACTAAACCAACAGAGTGTTGATCGCCCGGGTAGTTACGGTGAGCTACCCTGTGCTAAATTGCCCGAGTATTTTTTTGAGGGTACCGGTAGTGCAAAACACCAGCGAATCCACATTATTGACCACCGAACATGTCCGCCAGCATTTTGTCGACGGAGTGACGGTATTTATTGCCGGAGGTTGTGGTCAGCCGGATGCGGCCATTGATGTGGTATCGCAGGCGAAATTAAACTGCCGATTGCGTATTATCGATTGTTCGGTGCCGACCATGCAGGCCCTCGATGTAGATCGCATCTCCACCGGCGCAACTCTTAACAGTGGCTTTTTTCTTAGCGAGTACCGTGAGCTACAGCGCGCCGGTCGCTTTGAGTTTGTGCCCGCATTTCATTCCGCACGCTATCGCGCTATGGAACAGGAATACGACATCGGTATTGCGGTAATTAAAGTGTCGAAACCAGACGCGAATGGTTTCTGCAGTGTTGGGCTGCATGGCGATTACTCTCTGTCGATGTTGCAGCGCGCCAGCTGCGTGATTGCTGAAATTAACTCCCACACACCGTTTATAGCTGATGCCGCAAAAATTTCACTGAGCGATATCGACTTTATTGTGCATGGGGAAGCGGAACTCGCCGAATATGGCGTTGCAGCCAGCTCCGAAACCGATATGGTTATCGCCGAGCACATTGCCGCGCTGGTCGAGGACGGCGATTGCCTGCAATTGGGGATCGGTACGTTACCCGTATCCATTTTGCAAAAATTCACCGATAAAAAAAATCTGGGGGTACACACTGGACTGCTGACCGAGGCATTCGTGCCGCTGGTGGAGCAGGGAGTGGTTAATGGTGCGCGCAAACCGGTGGATCGGGGCAGAATAGTTACCGGCGTCGTGGCCGGTAGCAGGGAGTTTTATCGCTGGTGCGCGGGTCGTGCGGAGCTGCAAATCCGGCCGGTAAGCTACACCCACGACGCCGCGGTGCTGGCCAGTATGGAGAATCTGGTGGCGATTAACACCACGCTAGAAATTGATTTGTTCGGTCAGTTCAACAGTGAAACAATCAACGGTAAACAGGTGGGTGGAGGCGGTGGCCTTATCGATTTTTTACGCGGCGCCAAATCCAGCAAAGGGGGGCGCAGTATTCTGGCGGTGCATGCGACTGCCAAAAAAGGCCAGCTCTCGAAAATAGTACCCCTGCTGTGTAGGGCGCCGGTCACCGGTATGCGCAGTGACATTGACTATGTGGTTACGGAATACGGCGTTGCCCGTCTGGCCAATTTGTCAGTGGAAAAGCGCGCGGAAGCGCTGATTAATATTGCCCATCCGGCGTTTCGCGAGAACCTGACCGCTGAATGGCAACAGTTAATGGAAAAATTTTAAATCGAGCGA
The DNA here is from genome assembly GCA_038106145.1 of Gammaproteobacteria bacterium. GTDB lineage: Bacteria > Pseudomonadota > Gammaproteobacteria > Pseudomonadales > Porticoccaceae > JBFJKD01. The sequence goes on from JAYODD010000002.1 coordinate 100,449, forward strand.
GTGTCTGCGCCTGGCGCTAATCCTGATTAGCGTTTCGCCTGTGAGTGCCGCAGGGCCACAAAATCGTCTTTATCGCTGTCTGTTGGCCAGTCGAAGTGCCCTATCAGTTACTCTGCCGCAAGTATCACCACGCAAAGAATTACCGGTTTTATTTTTATCGATTTACCTATACCCTGAGGTTACCGGCGGGTAATATGGCTGCAGCATCGAGCTGAGTGTCTGGGGCTGCTGCGCGCAGCGACGCGACGCAGCGGAGACCAGGCAAGCCATTATCGTAGCGCCTGACTAACTTTGCCTGTCCATCAGACGGGCACCAAAAATACTGTTATTTGCAATCTGGAGAGGAGTTATGCAAGTCGGAAATTTAATGTTTTTTCAAAACCACCCCAACCTGCCGATGACCGACGCGGAAGTTTATGTCAACGAACTGCAGGTGGCGGATATGACGGAGCCCCTGGGGTTTGATTCCATCTGGTGTACGGAACACCATTTCACGGACTATCTGTTGTCGCCCAATATTATAGAATTTCTGGCCTATATGGCCGGGCGCACCAAAAACATCAAGCTCGGCACTGCTGCCGTGATTCTTCCCTGGCACAAGGATCCGCTACGGGTCGCCAGCGATTTTGCTTTGCTCGACAACCTGTCCGGTGGCCGCGCTCTGGCGGGCTTCGGTCGTGGTTTGGCGCGCATCGAATACGATGGTTTCGGCATCCCCATGGAAGAATCCCGAGATCGGATGAATCAGGCGGCAAAATTGATAACTGAGGCGTTGGATACCGGGTTTATGGAAAGTGACAGCGGCTATTTTATTCAGGAGCGTCGCGAGATTCGTCCGCGTCCCCTGCGCAGTTTCCGGGATCGTACCTATGTGGTTTCCATGTCTCCGGATACGGTACCGCACGCGGCAAAAATCGGCGGCGCGTTGATGACTTTTGCCATCGGTCCCTGGACCAAACGCAAGCCGGATATCGACGCCTGGAAGGAGTTGTTTGAGAAGGAGTGGAACCGCCCCGCCCCGCCATCCGTTGCCAACGTCGTTTGTTACTGCGACGAAGACCCGGTGCGCGCCAAGGAAATGGCGCATAAATATATGGGCGGCTATTGGGCCACCGCCACCAATCACTACGAAATGACGGGCGATCATTTCGCGGGTAAAGGTGGTGGGCAATACGATCACTATGCGAAATCCGCGGAGGCCATGCGCCATGTGGGAGATGAGGGAATGGCCAAGATGTTCACTGATTGTCAGGTCTATGGCACGCCGGATAATATTCTGCAAATGGTAAAGGCGATTGAAGATCTGGTCGGCAACATCGACCTCAATGTGACGTTCAGCTATGCGGGCATGCCCTACGAAGACGCCAAAAATAGCATGCGACTGTTTGGTGAAAAAGTGCTTCCGAGACTTAAAAACGATTGGGCGGAACGCAAAGCCGGATGAAGGCGGCTCGGCAGATACTTTGACAAAGGCGGCCCTGGTCGCCTTTTTTATGCCCGGTCATCACCTGCTTTCCGATGGGTCGTACGTTCCGGGCGTGGTATCCGGTACCTGCTAAAACGCCGTCAGTTTGCATAACCAACAGCGCTTGACTAAGCTTGGGTGGCGCGGATTTGGGTACAGATTTTGGGGCTTTAACGCGGGCGCGAGAGAGCCGTTACGGCGGGAACAGGAGGGAATCGGAATGAAAAATTTATGGGCAGCTACTGTGGTGGCGATGCTGATTTTGTCGGGTTGCGAGCGGGCGGATACCACAGCAGGTGCAGGCGACAATCAGGCGGGTGAATCGGCAGCGCTAACTGCAACCGCTACCGAGGAATCAAAGGAACAGCTGGTCGCGCGGGCGGGCGCGCCATTGTTTGACGGGTTGGGGAATCACCACCACGCTATCACCACTAACGATCCCGGGGCGCAGCGTTACTTTAATCAGGGTCTGGTGCTGGCGTTTGCCTTTAATCACGCCGAAGCCATTCGTTCGTTTCGCGCGGCGCAACGCCTCGACGATGACTGTGCCATGTGTTTCTGGGGAGAGGCGCTGGCGACCGGGCCCAATATCAATATCACCAGCAAGGGCAAGGTGATTATGAGTACCGACGAGCGGGTCGCCGCCTATGCGGCCCTGCAAAAGGCGGTGGCGCGCAAGGACAGGGTAAGCCAGCCCGAGCGGGATTATATCGACGCTCTGGCGGCTCGTTATCACGCCGATCCGGCAGTCGAGCGGGATCCCCTCGATTTGGCCTATGCGGATGCCATGCGCGCCCTGGCCAACAAATACCCGGATGATGTGGACGCCAGTACGCTGTTTGCCGAGGCGTTGATGAATACCATGCCGTGGAATTACTGGTCGGAAAAAGGCGCGCCGAAACCAGCTACCCTGGAAGTGCTGACGATGCTGGAAGACGCGCTGGAAAAGGACCCTGAGCATCCTCTGGCGATGCACTTGTATATTCACGCCACCGAAGCGTCGAGTGAACCCGGCAAGGCGGAGGCCGCGGCAGACCGGTTGGCGGTCACCGTGCCGGGCGCGGGCCATCTGGTGCACATGCCGGCACATACCTACTGGCGAGTTGGTCGCTACAACGATGCGGCCGAGGCCAACGTCAGAGCGGCAGCGGTGGATGAGAATTACATTGCCCAGTGCAACGCGCAGGGGTTCTATCCGGCCCTGTATTACCCCCACAATATTCACTTTTTGTGGTCCGCCTCAAGCATGGAGGGGCGTAGCGAGGTGGCGATTGAGGCGGCGCGCAAACTCGGGGAAAAAGTGAGTATCGAGCAGGTCAGGCAATTTCCGGTGGTGGAATTTTTCCGTACCGTGCCGCTTCTCGCGCTGGCGCAATTTGCGCGGTGGGAGGAAATTCTCGCCGCACCAGCGCCACTGCCCGAATTCGATCTGTCCAACGGGCTCTGGCATTACGCGCGGGGTCTGGCGTTGGTTGCGACGGACAAAACGGCCCTCGCCGAACAGGAAAGAAGCGCACTGCTAGCGCGTAAAAAAACGCCGTCCATTGAATTTCTCGACGCCCACGACTATCCCGCCAGTCAGGTATTGGAGATTGCGGATCAGCTGTTACAGGGCGAGATAGCGATGGCCAGCGGTGATGTTGATGGTGCCATCGGTTACTTTACTCAGGCCGTGGCGTTGCAGGATGCGTTACCCTACACCGAGCCACCGTTCTGGTACTACCCAACCCGTCAGTCTCTCGGGTTGGCGCTACTGCGCGCCGGTCGTCTGCGGCAGGCTGAAGCTGTTTATCGGGAAGATTTGGCGCAATTCCCCCATAACGGCTGGTCCACCTTTGGCCTGATGCAAACATTACAGGCGCAGGGAAAGGAGTTGGCAGCTGAGGAAGCCCGTCAGGAATTTGAAAAAATTTGGGCGCTGGCTGATGTGGAGCTTAGCGCTTCGCGGTTGTAGTTACGAAAAGCTAAGAAAAGTTGCGAAAACATTTGGCAGCAGCGGCACGGGTCGGCTGGCTAACCTAGCGGGCTGACCCGGCTGAGTCCACCGTCGACCACCAGATGGGCACCGTTGATAAAGGTCGCTTCGTCGGATGCCAAAAAACAAATGGCGTGGGCGATGTCCTGCGCTGTGCCCATGCGTCCGGCGGGAACTATTTTCGGAACAGTGTCGAGAATGCGCGCGGTTGCCGCGGCTGTGTAACTTTTTTCGATAATCGGCGTGTGGATAAAACCGGGTAGCACGGCGTTATGGCGAACACCCGGAACGGTTACGACGCAATCCTCGGTAAACTTCCAGATAGCTGCTTTCGCCAGGCCGTAGGGGCAGGAATGGGACAGGGACATTCGCGCCGCTACCGAGGCGATATTTACCACCGAGCCGTTGCTGGATGCACGCAGTAACTTAGTGGCGTGTTTCACCATAAATACCGGACCTTTCACCAGAATGTTCATCTGCAAGTCGTAATTGCCAGTCTCGACCGTTTCAGGGTTGGCAAAGCGTGCGATACCTGCGTTATTAACCAATACGTCGAGTTGCCCGAGTTTTGTTTCGATCATTGCCATCAATGGTTCAATTTGCGTAATGTCACCAGCATCGCTGTAATAGGGAATAAATTGACTACCTGTATCCACGGCCACCTGACTTAGCTCGTCCTGATTAATATCAGTGCCAACCACGGTGGCACCTTCGGCAATCAGTTGTTTAACGGTCGCCAGGCCAATGCCAGAGGCCGCGCCGGTAATTAATGCCACTCGCTGTTTGAAACGCATTGTCTGACTCCTGTGCGATGGGGTCTGTAGTCGCAGCTTCCCATTATAACGACAATATAGGTGAACGATTGTGTCGGGCGTACCCAAAATCTGTCTCGGGGTAGGTCTAACAAAAATATTCGAAAATGCTATTGCCACGTTTATACTTGAGCGCGAAGCAATGAAGTTTTTCGTTTACCACAGTCTGAGAGATATAGCGCAAAAATCCCTGCAACTAATACAATTAGGAGGCTACGCCGATGATTAGCACAGCGCGGGCAAGGAATATTGCCGTCGTGAATCTGATTGTATGCGCGTTGGCGGTCTTGTCCGGTCCGACGTTTGCGCAAGAATGCATTCCCAGCAAATGGGGTGCGGACGATGAAATTGGTGCCGCGAATTTAATTACGCCGCAGAGTGTTAAACTCGCCGCGCAGTTGATCAAGCGTGGCAAGACTCGCCACCTCGGGGTGATTATCGATAAGGATACTCCGGCGTTTGGCCCGCGCAGCATGAATTTACAAATAGTTCAGCCCGGACAGGAGTGGGGACGCCAGGCGTTTGAAAATGGATTTAATTATAACGACGATATGTTTCAGGGCTGGTTTGGTATCGGCTCGCAACTGGACGGTTTGGGACACGTTGGGCAGCATGGTGTTTTTTATAACTGCACCGAGGGCAAGGATTTCGTGACGACCACCGGCGTCACACGCTTTGGTATTGAGAAAGTGCCACCGATTGCCGCGCGGGGCATTATCCTCAATATGGCGGATTACTTCGCAGTGGATTATCTACAAGCTGGCCAGGTGTTTACCGTGGCGGATATCAAGGCTGTGGCCGAACGGCAGGGCACGCCGATTCAGGCTGGCGATGTGGTGTTGTTTCACACCGGCTGGACGGAGCACATGATGACGCAGAATCCGCAGGTGTGGGGCTCTTCGGAGCCAGGGATTGCGGAGGAGGTCGCCACCTATCTTGCCAGTCAAAATGTGCTGGCCGTGGGTGCTGACACCTGGGGCGTCGATCCGGTGCCGCCGGAAAAACCGGGGCGTATTTTTCAGGGCCACATTATTTTGCAGCTGGAAAATGGTATTTATTTGTTTGAGACCATGAATACCGGACCGCTGGTGCGGGACAATGCCCTGGAATTTTTCTTTGTATTTGGACCGCCACGCGTGCGCGGTGCTGTGCAGGCTCTCGCCGATCCCATCGCTATTTATTGAATACGGATGTCGTAATGGATTCACTTCGAATTTGGGCGTGGTTGTTTCTCGTAGTCTATGTAATCGCAATGCTGGGTTTTGGCTACCTGGGTATGCGTCAGGTTAAAAACAGCGACGATTTTTCGACGGCGCGGGGTGGTTACGGACTGTTTTTTCTGGCCTTTGCAATGACCGCCACCACCGCGTCCGGCGCGACGTTTCTGGGCATCCCGGGTCTCGGTTACCGCTACGGATTCCCCGCCCTTGGTTACGCACTGGTTTATCCACTGGCGGTTTATTTAGGGGTGTGGCTATGTTTCAAGCAGGTGCAAAAAGCCGGTAACACGTTCAGTAATCGTTCCATTCCGGAGTTTATGGGGGATCGCTATCAGTCGGAAGGATTGCGTCTGATTGTTGCGGTGTTTTCCGTGGTTCTGCTGTTTTATCTGGCAGCGCAACTGGTTGCCGGTCTGGTGATGTTCGAGCAAATGCTGGGCCTCAACGCGCACATGGCGCTGGGGGTTACCACCCTGGTATTGCTGGGCTATGTGGTACTCGGGGGCGCCCACGCAGATATTCTGACGGATGGGGTTCAGGGCGCGATGATGCTGGCGCTGGCGGTGGCGGTGGTAGTGGTTTTTTTTGTTGGTGCCGGTGTCGAGGGTGGCTTTGGCGGCATGCTCGATCGGCTCCGGGAACTGGACCCGAAAACTACTGGGTTTCTGTATCCGGGCGCGACGATTTTTGATTCCTACTGGGACTTCACCGCAATTTTTCTGGCCCATCTGTCACTGGGCATGTTGCCGCATATTGGCAACAAAATCTGGGCCTTGAAAGCAGGGGTGGGCCGTTCGAAATTTATTGCACTCTGTCTATTATTTGGTCTGATACTGGCTTCCATGGTGTTGGGAGGGGTGTTGGCGCGGGCGGTGCTCGGCGATAGCCTGCTGGCGTTGCCCGGTGGTCCCAACCAGGCCATTCCCGCATTGTTCGTGGCACTGTTCCCGGTTTGGCTGGCGGCGTTGTTGGGCATCGCCATTCTCTCCGCGATTATGTCCACGGCGGATGGCCTGGTGATTTCCACATCGCAGGTTTTTGCCAATGACATTTATCGCCGCACGGTGGTGAAAATATTGCATCCCCATGCCAGCAATGCGCAGATTGATCACAATGTACTGCGCATCAGTCGCTGGTCAATTGTCGTGGTGCTGGTCGGCGCCGCACTGCTCGCCTGGCAATCCCTGGGCCAAAACATTGCGTTGATGGTATGGGTTGGCCTCGGCGGCATGATGGCAGCCCTGGCTGGCCCGTTGATTCTCGGGGCGTTCTGGCGCGGTGTTACCAAACAGGGGGCGATCTGGGGATTTATCGCTGGCGCCGCCACCTTTATCCTCCTCAGCAATGCCGTATTGCCCGGCGGGATGGAGACGGGGAGCGCGCTGCAACAACTGCTTTTCTGGGTGCATAATCAGGCCGACAACCCATTTGCCTGCGCCACGCTTGGCGAAGGGGTCTCGCTACTGGTTACTGTCGCCGTATCCCTGGCGACGCCCCGTCTGTCTGACCGCCATCTGGATCAGGTTTTTGGAACCACAACCACCCGTTCGGTTGGTGAGTAAAGTTATGTTGGTGTGCCTTTTACACTGGTGGATACCGCATATGCCACGCGGTCGCCCGCTCGTAGGCATGGCCGATGCGGCATAACAGGGGTTCGCTGAGATGTCTGCCCATCAACTGAATTGTCAGTGGTAAACCGTCGTCCGATACGCCACAGGGCAGCGCCAGGGCCGGTGTGCCAGCGAGATCCGCGGGAAAGGTAAAGCGTGGTCGAAGCGATGCCATAATCGGATCAGAAGCGCTCATGCCGCCGTAAGGAGCGTCCCGCGAGGCGATAAAGGGAGCTCCCCCGGCGGGCGTGGCGATCGCGTCCACATTGGCGAGCGCGCCCCGTAGACGGTGGTTGAATTCGGTGCGCAACCGGGATGCGGCGTTATACTGTTGCTCGGTTATGGCGGCGCCCATGGTCAGAAATTCCCGTAGATACTCGCCGTAGTGTTCCGCCCGGTGCGGATAATTGGCGCGGTGCGCGGCGTGCGCTTCGTAGGCGCACAGGGCAAACCAGGCTTCCACCATGGCGTCGGGAAAATCTGGCATCTCCACTTCGATAATCCGCGCGCCCATCCGCTCCAGCTCTATCAGAGCAGTTTGGATTGCCGTCGACAATTGCGTGCTCATATTGTGCGTCGCGTACAGGCGATCAAAGCCGATACGCATTCCGGTGACATCTTTTTGCAATTCGTCCCGCATGTTGGGAACCGGGGCTTGCAGCGATGTGGGATCGTTGGCGTCGTGCCCGGCGATGGCCTCCAGCACCAGCGCGGCATCCGCAACGCGGCGGGTCATCGGTCCGACATGATCCAGGGAGGGTGCCAAGGGGAGGATGCCGTAGCGGCTCACCCGGCCATAGGTGGGCTTAAGGCCAACGATGCCGTTGGCCATGGCGGGAAAGCGGATGGAGCCTCCGGTGTCGGTGCCGAGGGCGGCGTAACAAAGACCCGCCGCGGTTGCCACCCCGGAGCCGCTGGAGGACAATCCCGGCCAGTAATCCGCGCGCCAGGGATTGACCGGAATGCTGAAATCCCGGTGGTAGCCAATCAGGGCGCCTTCCGTCAGGTTCAGTTTACCGAGTAGTACCGCCCCCGCCGCGGCGAGCCGGGTGACGACGGTGGCGTCGTAATCGGGGACGAAGTTTGACATGAAGCTGTGCCCGCCGGTGGTGGCGGCATTGCGGGTGCAGGCGAGATCCTTGACTGCCACTGGCACGCCGTGCAGTGCCCCGCGGTAATTTCCGGCGGCAATTTCCCGCTCGGCCCTTTGTGCCGCCGCCAGGGCCTGTTCGGCCATCACCGTAATATAGCTATGCAGGTTGGCGTCCACGGTGGTGATTCGATTTAGCATCCGTTGCGTCAGTTCCACCGGGGAAATGTCGCCGCATTTGATCAACGCGGCGACCTCGGTCAGACCGGCGTAGTGGACGCGCTCAATATCCGTGTTAGTTGAGGCGTGGGACACAACCCGCTCTCCATTTCTCGGGGCGATGGTGCATGGTAGGCCATAACCAGGGTCTTAAGGTATATTTTTGTATGCGCAATACGCTCGTGGGCCAGCGTTTATTCTTACCCGCGCGTGTTCGAAGGAGAGGCGCTGATCTATGCGGCGATTGGAGCGGGCATTTTCAACGCTGTCAGCCGGTGTACAGCCGATACGCGCCGTAGACCGCTGCGGATACCACGATAATTAATATGGCGCGACCCAGGCCATAATCCCGCCGCGGCGTTATGTTGGGGTGTGCGGCGAGATAACTGTCGACAGCGTCCTTGGCATCCTTTAGTCCCAGCCCGTGCCGTTTGCGCAGTCGCTTGATGGCTGTTACTTTGCGGCCGTCTTGAAGCGCCTGCACCACCTCAGCGGGTAATTCGGATGGGGTTTCCATGTTCGGACTCCACTAAACTTTCCGGACGAATTGCGACTTCAGGTTCATCGCTCCAAGACCGCCGATTTTGCAGTCGATTTCGCGATCATCTTTGAGCAAGCGACTATTTTTGACCCGGTAGCAGGTTCTCTTATATACCGCCGAATACCCGCAAAAACCACCTTCGCGGTGTTTTTTTGAAGATGGCGCACCCGAGAGGATTGGCTCGGGCCATCCCCGGCCCTCGGTCCTCCGGACCGGCCTGCGGCCGCCCTGAACGGCATTCCGCCGTTCAGTCGCACCTGGGAGGTTCTCATCAGCCCTCGGGTAGGCGCGCCCGCACGCAAAAAAAACCACCTTCGCGGTGTTTTTTTAGAAGATGGCGCACCCGAGAGGATTCGAACCTCTGACCTCTGCCTCCGGAGGGCAGCGCTCTATCCAGCTGAGCTACGGGTGCGTGAAAAAACAGGGTGGCTAGCTTACTCGTCAAGCGCGTCCGAGTCCATGTCTGGATGAATTTAATGAGTGTGGAGTGGGTTTGCGAGCGTTGGTGATTGGATAGATATCGCGGTTGGAATCTGAGGCGGTATTTGGGTGTCCCGCACTACCGGGCCAGAGCCGGGTTTTAACAGAAAGTGCGAGGGATACCGGCAGCTCGTCAGGCTTGGGTTGTTGATGGTGCAGAATGGGGAACCTTCGCCATAAAATGCACGAATATGGTGCGTTTTAGTTGTCATTGCCCCGGGGATTATCTAATAAACAGGGTGTCGGGGTGTTGGCACGCCTTGTGCTTAATTGAATGTGTATAGCCAGCCAGGTGGGTTTAAGACACGGAAAACCGGCCGCACTGGTTACTTTTGAGGGAAGTTTTACTGTAGGGCTGCACCAGCCCGGTCCGGCTCCACGCATTTTGGCGCAGAGTTGGGTCGGCGAAAAACCGAGTATTCATAGCGCACACACAAGTACGCACACATTAAAGACAAGAGGAACACAACATGGCTATAGCAAAGAAGGGTTTGATTCTGGCGGCAATGATGGCGTTATCCCCTGCCGCGACGCTCGCGGCTGAAGTGTCCGGGAATGTCACGCTGACCAGCGACTACCGGTTTCGCGGCATTTCTCAATCGGATACGGATCCAGCGCTACAGGGCGGATTTGATGTGGCTTTCGACAGCGGTTTCTACCTGGGCGTGTGGGGTTCTAACGTCGATTTTGGCACCTCGCCGGATCTCGAACTGGACTTCTATGGTGGCTACGGCGGCAGCATCACCGAAGACCTGGGGTTTGATGTGGGCTACATCTACTACGATTACCCCGGCAGCGACGGAGTGGATTTCGCCCTGAACGGTAACGAGAAAGAGGACTACGAGGAGGTTTACGCCAGCCTGTCCTACAAGGACGCCACACTGGGGGTGGCCTACTCTGACGACTACTGGTTGTCCTCCGGCGAGTTTTACTATGTCTACGGGGACTACAGCATTGCCTTGCCAGGAGGTTTTGGTCTGGACCTCCACTATGGTTACAACAGCTTTGATGTCGCCAGCGGGGATTCCAATCTGAAGGACGCCGAAAAAGCGTTCCTTAGCAATGATGCCGACAGCTACTCGGACTATTCCATTACCTTGACCAAGACCCTCGCGGGCCTGGATCTGGCTCTGGCCTGGGTGGACACGGATCTCGATAAGGACGAACTCTTTGACACCAACTGGGCTGAGAGCACTGTGGTTTTCTCCATCAGCAAAAGTCTGTAGTTTTCGCTGTTACTGAGGGATCAGAAGGAAAAACGTCGGCTTCGCGGTCGGCGTTTTTTTTGCCACATTTTTTTGTCATCGCAGGCAGCGAAGTGTTATCGATCGCCAGTTACAGGGGCTATCAGCCGCGTGCGCAGAGCGTCGATACCCGGTTTATCCGCCAGTTCCGCTGCATTCAGGCCCCTGAGTTCATGGGGAAACACCAGCCATGCACTTGTTTGGTGCAAAAAATAGTTCGGGGTCAGGTTGGTCTGATTGTTGCCGGGTTTGAGCCAGACCGTGGCCAGGCGAATGTCCGCCCGAGCCGCGCAGCGTTCCTTAAGTCGTGCCAGTACCGCGCGCGCTGTTAGACCCGTATCGAACACGTCGTCCACAACCAGAATATTCCCCGCCAGCGCGCCGCTGTCCAGACGGTATGCGAGGTCGTCAACTTTGACTTCAGGGGCGCGGGTGTCCACCCCCCGATAGAGACTGGTGCGCAACGGAACATGGTCGGCGTCCCAGCCGAGGCAGGCGAGTAATTCGTGAATGGCGATGGCAACGGGGGCGCCACCGCGCCACAGACCAATAATCAGATCGGGCCTGAACCCGCTATCGAGGATTGCCAGTCCCAGTTGTTGGGAGTCGTCGAGCAATTGCTGAGCGGTAATATAGTGTTTGCCGGCCACCGCGCGTCCTGAATAATACGTTATGCGAGAATCTTTTCACGATCGATGACAAACTGTCTATAATGGCCGCGGTAAATTTGGTTGGTGATTGTTTAATCTGGTAATTGTTTATCGCGGAGGCGAATATGGCGTACTTGAACAAGGCGGGGACTGCCGCGCTGGTACTGGCACTGTCACTGACAGTAGCGGGCTGTGGCGACGATAAGGCGGCTGCACCGCTGACCGCGCAGCAGGAAAAAGAGGTCGCGGCAAGATTGGCCCCTGCCGGGGAAGTGGTTATGGCCACGGACGTGGCGCCTGTGGCGGCGGCCACAGCCGGTGGTGCCGCCCGTTCCGGCGAGGAGATTTACAACACCAAATGTATGACCTGCCACGCCACCGGCGCGGCGGGCGCGCCGAAACTGGCCAATATCGAAGAGTGGGCGCCGCGCATCGCCAAAGGTATGGACGTGCTGTACGCCAATTCCATCAACGGCTTTAACGGTATGCCACCCAAGGGCCTGTGTATGGATTGTTCGGATGATGAGCTGAAAGCATCCGTCGATTACATGGTTGGAAAAAGCCAATAAGACCGTTTGGTAAACAACAGGCCGCGCCCTCTGGCGCGGCTTTTTTTTGCCGATTTGCCGGGAGCTGTTGGGTGAAGCGTAGCGCCATGCCCTGGGGCGCGGTAGTTTAATCGACTCGTTGCCGCTCGAATCGCCAGAGGTTTCAAGCAAGGTGGTGGTCACAAAAATGCGGCCGTTGGGTGGGGTTGCGCTCCCCCGCAGTCTACAATCCAGGGAGTGGAACACAACGGGAGGCGTATGCCGTGAAACTATGGTTTCTTGGAGAGCGGGTCGGCACCGGCGGCGCGGTGCTATCTGCGCTGGGTTGCGCGGCCTGCTTTCCCCTGCTGGCATCGTTGGCCGGGTACCTCGGGCTGGGTTTCCTGGCCGCTTACGAAGGGTTGCTAATTAACATCCTGCTGCCGGTTTTTGTCGTACTGGTACTGATCAGTCATGCTATGGTTGGGCTGCGGGCGAGAAATGTCTGGCGTTTATTGTGGGGCGTCGTGGGGCCAGCGATGATTTTGGCAACTCTTTATCTGATTTGGAGTTATAGCTGGAGCACCTACGTGTTTTACCTCGGGTTGCTGTTGATGTTGGCGGTGAGCCTGTGGAATATGCTGTCGCCACCCGGCGAGACCTGTGCGTCCGGGAACCGACGGCGAATGGTCACAACAGCGTCCGGCGAGGCTTGAATAAATATGGACATCGAACTTGAATCCACCATTACCTGCCCAGAATGTGGTGCCAGCAGGATCGAAATAATGCCCACCGACGCCTGTCAGTGGTTTTATGAGTGCCATTCCTGCGGCGTGTTACTTTCTCCCCGGGCCGGCGATTGTTGCGTATTCTGCTCCTACGGCACCGTGAAGTGCCCGCCCATTCAGCAGGGTGATGCCGGCTGTTGCGGCGCGTGAGGTGCTATCGGGGTTGAGTTAGGTCAAGGCGACCCCAGATAAATGCTAATTCAATGGCAAGTTATCGGCAGTGTGTCTATACAGACGAGAAGGAGACTCGATGTACGGAGCAGGCTGGAAGATGATAGTGCGGCTGTTACCAGGGCTGGCGTTGTTGTTCGGCCTGTCCCTCGCGTTCGGGACTCAAGAGCAGCCACCAAGCGAAGGCGCGACAAGCGACCGGGGTGCGCAACGCCCCGTGGTATTACTGACCGTCGCGGATGCCATAGGGCCGGCCACTGCTGATTATATTGCCCGCGCGATGGCGCAGGCGTTACAGCAAAACCCGGAACTGATTATTCTACAGATGGATACGCCGGGTGGTCTCGACACGGCGATGCGCGACATCATTCAACTGATTACCTCCTCAGCGGTGCCGGTGGCGACCTATGTCGCCCCTACGGGTGCCCGCGCCGCCAGCGCTGGCACTTATATTCTCTATGCCAGCCATATTGCTGCGATGGCGCCGGGCACCAATCTGGGGGCTGCGACGCCCGTACAGATTGGCGGCATATCGTTACCCGGCATGGAGCGGGACGAAGATAAAGATAAGGATGAGGCGGAAAAAAAAGCGGGAGACGGCGCGGCGGACGAATTGTCCAGGGATCACGCTGACGCCATGTCGCGCAAGGTGATCAACGATGCCTCTGCCTATATTCGCGGGCTCGCAGAACTGCACGGGCGCAATGGGGAGTGGGCGGAAAAAGCCGTGCGCGAGGCGGTGAGTCTGCAGGCCAGCGAGGCGTTGGCGCTGAACGTCATCGACGTGGTGGCCAGTGATATCGCCGATTTGTTGGCGCAGATCGATGGTCGCGAGGTTAACGTGCAGGCACGTAAGCGCACCCTGCATACGGCGGGAGCCTCAGTGACGGAAATTACACCGGACTGGCGCAGTCAGTTTCTGAGTGTGATTACCAATCCCAATGTCGCTTACATCCTGATGCTGGTGGGCATCTACGGGTTGATTCTGGAATTTTATAATCCCGGCGGGCTGGTGCCCGGGACGGTTGGCGCCATCTGTCTGCTGTTGGCGCTTTATGCGTTTCAGATGTTACCCGTTAACTACGCCGGCGTTGGGCTGATTTTACTGGGTATTGGCCTGATGGTGGCCGAGGGTCTGCAACCCAGTTTTGGCATGTTGGGTTTTGGCGGTATCGCTGCGTTGGTGATCGGTTCAATCATATTGCTCGACACGCGGTTACCTGGTTTCCGCATCTATTTGTCGGTGATTGCGGCGGTGGCGCTCGCCAGTCTGTTCATTTTAACTGCCGTGGTTGGTCTGGCCCTCAAGGCGCGTCGCCGTCCGGTGGTCAGTGGTATCGAAGAAATGCCGGGCAAGACCGGTCGCGCCCTCGCCGATTTCCAGCTTGGTCGCGGCAGTGTGTTTGTCCACAGCGAGATCTGGCAGGCACGCAGTGAGAGTCCAATTAATAAAGATCAGACTATCAGGGTGGTAGGGGTTCGGGGTTTGACCCTCGACGTAGAACCCGCAGTGACCAGTGAAACCCCCGCGATTGAAGCGCGCGTTCAAAACTAACTGAGGAGTACCGACATGCTGGAGTATCCGCTCTATACATTGGTCGTTCTGGCCCTGGTGTTGATTGCCAGCGCAGTTAAAATTCTGCGCGAGTACGAACGGGGCGTCGTGTTCCTGCTGGGCCGCTTCTGGAAGGTCAAGGGTCCCGGTTTCATTATCATCGTACCTGGCATTCAACAAATGGTGCGCGTGGATTTGCGCACCGTGGTGATGGATGTGCCGAGCCAGGATGTGATCTCGCGGGACAACGTGTCGGTGCAGGTCAATGCCGTGGTGTACTTTCGCGTGGTTGATCCTGAGAAGGCAATTATTCAGGTGGAGGATTTTTATATGGCGACCAGCCAGTTGGCGCAGACCACGTTGCGCTCGGTGCTCGGTCAACACGAGCTGGATGAAATGCTGGCGGAGCGGGACAAGCTCAATGTCGATATTCAGACCATACTGGATCAACAAACCGATGCCTGGGGTATCAAAGTCATTAATGTGGAAATCAAGCACGTCGATTTAAACGAAAGTATGGTGCGCGCCATCGCCAAGCAGGCGGAGGCGGAACGTACCCGGCGCGCCAAGGTAATTCACGCTGAAGGTGAAATGCAGGCATCGGAAAAGTTGCTGGATGCGGCGCGGACACTTGCACAGCAACCGGAGGCGCTGCAATTACGCTACTTGCAAACCCTGACAGAGATTGCGGGAGAGCGCTCCAATACCATTGTTTTTCCGTTGCCCATCGACTTTATGAAAAAATTTATTCGCGCAGGTAGCGAGACGCAATGAACGAACACATCAGGGGTTTGGTTGATCGTATACGCCTGCTGGAAACGGAGCTGCAGGACGCGTTTCGTGAACAGGAGAAAAAATTTCGCTACCACGTAGAGGGTACGCGCGTTCGGTTCGAGCAGCAGGTGCGCGAAACCCATCGCGAAATGAAAATGCGCTGGGGGGAATGGTTTGGACATAGCCGCCCGCTGAATATTGTTTCCGCGCCGATTATTTACGGCATGATCGTGCCGTTAGCGCTGCTCGATTTGAGCGTTACGCTATACCAACACATTTGCTTTCGCCTGTATGGCATTCCGCGTGTTAAAAGAGCCGATTACGTCATTATGGATCGCCATCGACTGGCGTACCTGAACGCGTTTGAAAAGCTGAACTGCGCGTATTGTAGCTACGGCAACGGTGTAATTGCCTATGCGCGGGAAATTGCCTCACGTACGGAACAGTACTGGTGTCCGATCAAAAATGCGCGAAGGGTAAAGGGCGCCCACCCACGCTACGATACGTTTGTACCCTATGGCGACGCGGAGCAGCTACACGAAAAGGTGCTGGAGTTCCGCCAGCGGCTGGCGGGTGAAGCGGATTCGGAAAACGATGCTGAAAAACCCCGTGATTCTTAAATGATGTCGCGATGAATTCCTCGTGCCTGTGACGTCAACAGATAAACCGGTGTAGAATCTTTGCTGACGATTTTATCCGGAGCCAGTGACGTGTCTGCAAAAAACAGTTTTAAGGTGAGAGCGGAACTCGAGGTTGGCGGCGCCTGTTACCAGTACTATCGCCTGCCCACGCTGGTGGAACAGGGTTTTTCCGCCGTGTCCCGCCTGCCCTACAGTTTAAAAGTGTTGCTGGAAAATTTGTTGCGTTTTGAAGATGGCAACACGGTGACCCGGGAACATATTCTGGCGTTGGCCAATCGCGACAAAAACACCGGGGAACAGGAAATCGCCTTTCGCCCAGCGCGGGTGCTGATGCAGGATTTTACCGGTGTGCCCGGAGTGGTGGATCTGGCGGCAATGCGCGACGCACTCGCGCGTCGCGGTGTCGACCCCGCACTGGTCAACCCCCTGACTCAGGTGGATCTGGTGATTGATCACTCGGTGATGGTGGATAAGTTTGCCGATGCGTCCGCCTACCGGGAAAACGTCGCCATAGAAATGCGGCGCAATCGGGAACGCTATCAGTTTTTGCGTTGGGGTCAGAGTGCTTTCGCCAATTTTCGCGTGGTGCCCCCGGGCACCGGAATCTGTCACCAGGTCAACCTCGAGTATCTGGCCAGGGGCGTGTGGACGTCCGAGGTCGATGGCGAACTGCTGGCATATCCGGATTCCCTTGTCGGCACGGATAGCCACACCACGATGATTAACGGTCTTGGCGTCCTCGGTTGGGGCGTGGGGGGTATTGAAGCCGAAGCGGCGATGTTGGGGCAGCCAATTTCCATGCTGATCCCGGAGGTGGTTGGTTTTCGGTTGCAGGGTGCTTTGACGGAGGGGGTAACTGCCACCGATCTGGTATTGACCATTGTGCAGATGTTACGCAAACACGGCGTCGTCGGGAAATTCGTCGAGTTTTTCGGGTCTGGACTCGACAGCTTGCCCCTCGCCGACCGCGCCACCATCGCTAATATGGCGCCGGAGTACGGTGCGACATGCGGATTCTTTACGTTTGACCAGGAAACCCTCAATTACTTGCGCCTGTCTGGCCGGGACGATCAAACCACCGCGCTGGTAGAAGCTTACGCAAAAACCCAGGGTTTGTGGCGGGATGATACGGTCGAGCCTGATTACAGCGTCTCCCTGACGTTGGATCTCGGTACGGTGACTCCCAGTGTGGCCGGCCCGAAACGCCCGCAGGACCGGGTGCCGCTGGCGGGTCTGGGCAAGGCCATGGACGAAATGATCGCCCTGCGCGGACGCACCGTTGCCGCGGAAGTGCCAGTGGCTGGAACGGCGCACGGTTTACGGGATGGCGATGTGGTGATCGCTGCGATCACATCCTGTACCAACACCTCCAACCCGGCGGTGATGATGGCAGCGGGATTGGTGGCCAAAAAGGCGGTGGAGCAAGGGCTGACGCGCAGACCCTGGGTTAAGCCGTCGCTGGCGCCGGGTTCCAAAGTGGTGACTGATTATCTGGCCAAGGCCGGCTTGCAGTCGTATCTGGATCAGTTGGGATTTAACCTGGTGGGCTATGGTTGCACCACCTGTATCGGTAACTCGGGACCGCTGGCCACCGAGTTGGAACAGGCCATACAGGCCGGTGATCTGACGGTATCTGCGGTGCTGTCGGGCAATCGAAATTTTGAGGGACGTATTCACCCGGAGGTGCGGGCAAACTGGTTGGCCTCGCCGCCGCTGGTGGTGGTATTTGCCCTCGCGGGTACCACGCGCCTTGATTTGTCGGTGGACCCAGTGGGCGTTAACCCTCGGGGTGAGCCTGTTTATTTGCGGGATATCTGGCCAAGTAATCAGGAAATTGCCGCGGCGGTTGCCCAGGTGGATCGGGACATGTTTCGCCATCAGTACGCCGACGTATTCACCGGCGATGACCAGTGGCGGGCACTGCCAGTGCCAGAGGGCAACACCTATACCTGGGATGAAACCTCCACCTATATTCGCAACCCACCGTTTTTTGACGAACAAGGGGGTGATTCCACCAGCCCTGTCTCGGGGGCGCGCCTGTAGGCCCGGTTGGGGGATTCGGTGACCACCGACCATATCTCGCCCGCAGGCGACATTGATGGTGACAGTCCGGCGGGGCGCTACCTGCAGGAGCGCGGTGTCGATGTGGCAGATTTTAATTCCTACGGTTCGCGGCGCGGCAATCACGAAGTCATGATGCGCGGCACCTTCGCCAATGTGCGCCTGCGCAACGAACTGGTACCGGGGGTGGAAGGCGGTTACACGCGCAGGGTCGGCGGTGAACAGATGTCGATCTACGATGCGGCCATGGCTTATCAACGGGACGGCGTGCCTCTGGTGGTTATTGCGGGTAAGGAATACGGCACCGGTTCCAGCCGCGACTGGGCGGCAAAGGGCACTCGTCTGCTCGGCGTGCGCGCAGTTATCGCCGAAAGTTTCGAGCGCATTCATCGCTCCAATTTAATCGGTATGGGGGTGTTGCCGCTGCAATTTACCGACGGACAGACCCGGACCAGCCTGGGACTGGATGGCAGCGAACGTTTTCATCTCGAAGGGCTGACCGGACTCGTGCCCGGGGGGCTGGTGCGCATGATCGTGGAACGCAGCGACGGTAAGCGGGAAAACTGCTCACTGTTGTGCCGCATCGATACGGATAACGAACTAAGCTATTACAGAAGCGGAGGTATTCTGCACTTCGTGCTTGGGCAATTGTCGGATCGTTAGCGACTCTGGGTAGCACTCTGTGCGCCGGGCCCGCGGGTGGTGTGGATCGAAGCATGGACAAATTTCGGCGGGAAAGCGATAGTCTGGGTGGTGTGGATATTCCGGTAGACGCGCTGTGGGGCGCGCAGACGCAACGCGCTGTGCAAAATTTCCAGATTGGCGAACAGCGTTTTTCAGCGGAATTTATTCACGACTTTGCCCTGGTAAAGAAGGTCTGCGCGCTCGCCAATCGGGCCCTGGGTCAACTACCCGAGGAACTGTGCGAGCTTATCTGCAAGGTCTGTGACGAAATTATTGCCGGCCAGCACGACCACCAGTTTCCGCTGGTAATCTGGCAAACGGGCAGTGGCACCCAGACCAATATGAACCTTAATGAAGTGATCGCCAACCGCGGTAACGAACTGGCCGGTAGTGGCCGGGGCGCGGGCGCGCCACTGCACCCCAACGATCATGTGAATCGTTCTCAGTCTTCTAACGACGTCTTTCCCACGGTGATGCATGTCACCGCGGCACGCGGACTACGCGATGGGTTATTGCCAGCATTACTTCATCTCGAAACGGCGTTGCAGGACAAGAGCCGGGAATTTCACGATCTGATCAAGACCGGTCGCACCCATTTAATGGATGCCACCCCCATCACCCTCGGCCAGGAGTTTGGCGGCTATGGGGCCCAGTTAGCCTATGCCCGCGCCGCGTTGCGGGACCTGTTACCTGCGTTGCACACCATTGCGCTGGGCGGCAGCGCGGTGGGCACCGGGCTAAATACGCCGCCGGGCTGGAGTCAAAAGGTAGCTGAGATTCTAAGCGCGTTGGCCGGTGGTGAGTTTGCCAGCGCCGAGAATAAATTTATGGCGCTGGCGGCGCACGACGTACTGGTGGATTTACACGGGCGACTGCGCTTGCTGGCCAGCGCGCTGCTCAAGATCGCCAACGATATTCGTCTACTGGGGAGCGGCCCGCGCTGCGGGTTCGGCGAATTGCGCCTGCCCGCCAACGAACCGGGCAGTTCGATTATGCCCGGCAAGGTCAATCCGACGCAGGCCGAGGCGCTGACCATGGTCGCGGTGCAGGTGCTGGGAAACGATGTTACGGTCGGCCTTGCCGGTTCCCAGGGTCACCTCGAACTCAACGTCTACAAACCCGTGCTGATTCACAATGTCCTGCAATCCTTACGTTTATTGACCGACGCCATGCGCAGTTTTGCGGATCATTGCGTGGTGGGTATACAGGCCAACGGTGAGCAATTGCAGCGCGCCATGGAGCGTTCACTGATGCTGGTGACTGCCCTGAATCCGGTGCTTGGCTACGATCGGGCCGCGGCCATCGCCAGGCTCGCCTGGGAGCAGGGCCTGACCTTACGGCAGGCGGCAATTAACTCCGGGTATATCAGCGCGGAGGAGTTTGATCGACACGTCAATCCGTTGCACATGCTTGGCCGCGGAGACTGAGACCCGGCTCCGCACGCTGGCCAGGTTGCTTGTCTTGCAATCGGCGGGTGCCCGGACCATAATAACTATAAAATATAAACTTATTCTTAAGTGATATATTGATGGTGTGTTTCCGGATACCTGAGTAATCGTTTGGGGTCAGGTTTTGCGAGTACAAGTACCTGTTGATCTGCGGCGCGTGTACCACCGGCTCCCCCAGAGCAGCGGGAGTTCGCGGTCGGCAGGCCCTGGAGTCCCCACCACCGTGGCTGGAGAAACAAATGGGGGTTAAACCGACGCCGACGGTTGCCGCGCTGGTTCGCAGCTGGCTGCCGCTGCTGTCCGATGTGGGTAACCGCTCCCGCGGCGAAGTGGTGCAGGACATTCTGGCGGGCACTATCACCGCGATTTTGCTGGTACCCCAGGCTTTGGCGTACGGGTTGTTGGCCGGATTACCGCCAGAAGTGGGGCTGTATGCCAGTGTTATTCCCCCGATAATTTACGCCTTCACCGGCACCAGCCGCGCCCTCGCGGTGGGGCCGGTGGCGGTCGCCGCGGTCATGGTCGCCGCCGCATTGACCCCCTATGCCGATGGCGATCCGCAAAAATATTTGACCGGCGCGCTGATTCTGTCGGCCCTGTGTGGCGGAATTTTGCTGGTGATGGGCCTGCTGCGTCTCGGCTGGCTCACCCACTTTATCAGTCATCCCGTGCTGTCGGGTTTCACCACCGGTGCCGCGATTTTTATCGTCGGTACCCAACTCGCTCCGTTGACTGGCATTGGGGTAGCGCGGGATGCGGGCTTTGTGGAAATTATCAGCACGTTGCTTTCTGGTGTCGCTTCCTTCAATGGGGCGACCGCTACGTTTGGTGCGGTGGCGGTACTGCTGCTGTTGCTCGCCCGTCGCCCCCTGGTAGTGGCTTTGGGGAAAATGGGCCTCAGCCCTGCGTCCGCGGCGATTATCGGGCGTACCGCGCCGCTGATACTGGTGGTAGTGGCCATTGCGGTGGCAGTCGTGCTGGATGCCAAAACCCAGTGGCAAGTGGCAGTGGTGGGCAGCGTACCCCAGGGCTTACCGGCAATATCCCTGGGTTTTCTGGCCGAACCCGGTTGGTTGACTCTGTTGCCATCCGCCGCTCTGATTGCGGTGATTGGCTACGTGGAAAGTATTTCCGTGGCCAAGGTACTGGCCTTTCGTCGTCAGCAAAAAATTAATCCCGACACTGAATTTAGAGCGCTCGGTTTAACCAATCTGGCCGCCGCTTGCGCCGGGGCAATGCCGGTGGCCGGGGGCTTTTCACGTTCCATGGTTAACTACGATGCCGGCGCAAATACCCAGTTGGCGGCAATTGTGACGGCCTGTTGGGTTGGTCTGGCGACGTTTATGTTTACCGGCATGCTGGCGGATTTGCCCAAAGCGGTGCTGGCCGCCATTATCGTGGTTGCGGTGTGGCAATTAATTGATATCAAAGGGCTGCGACACACCTGGCGCTATGATCGGGGCGATGGTATCGCTCAGACGGTGACCTTACTGGGTGTTCTGGCGCTGGGTATAGAACAGGGTCTGTTAATCGGCGTGGGACTGGCCATGCTGCTGTTTCTGTATCGCACCAGTCGCCCCCATATCGCGGTGGTGGGGCGCATTGCCGGTACCGAGCACTTTCGCAACGTCCTGCGCCATCAGGTGGAAACCTGGCCGCATGTCCTGCTGGTGCGGGTAGACGAGAATATTTATTTTGCCAACACGCCGCGGGTGGAGTCCATCTTGCTGGACCTGGTCGTCGATCAGAAACAGTTAACCGATGTGGTGCTGGTATTTTCTGGCGTTGCTTATGTGGATGCCAGCGCCCTGGAAATGCTGGAAGAATTTGAAAGCGCGTTGGCGAACCGGAATATTCGCCTGCATCTCGCCGAGGTCAAAGGGCCGGTTCTCGATCGTTTAAAGCACACCCGGTTGCTGGCGCGTCTCGGCGCCAGTCGCGTGCACTTGTCCACCCAGCGGGCGGTCGCGGCGGTCACGCCATAAAGTTTGCGTAACACAATACTTTTTGACGCTGGATTTGTCCGCTTCAACGAGATTAATCGAGCAGATGTCTCAGGGCGGCCAACGACGCGCGGCCTTTTTCTTTGCGCTCTTGCGTGGACAGCACTTCGCCAAATCCTTCCCGCACTATATCTGCTGCTGGTAGTTCGTCGAGAAAACGACTCGGCGTGGTTTCGACGACCTCGCCGAAGTGGCGACGCTTCGCGGCGAGGGTGATGGTAAGCGTTGCGCGGGCGCGAGTGATACCGACATAGGCGAGCCGCCGCTCTTCTTCGATGTCGCCGCTATCGATGCTGTTGCGGTGGGGCAATAAATTTTCTTCCATGCCGATCAGAAATACATGGTGAAATTCCAGGCCCTTGGCCGCGTGCAACGTCATCAGCTGAACTTTGTCGTCAGCGGATTCTTCACTGTGTCGATCCAGTAGATCCCGCAGCACCAGTTTGCCAATGGCCCTCTCGATACCCTGTTGTGCGTCGCCATCCTCCAGGGTGTCACTGTCGCGCAACGTCTTGCCCAGTTGTTCGATTAACAGGCGCACATTCTTCATGCGGTTTTCCGCTGCTGCCGCGCTGGCGGCATTCTGGTGTAGCCAGGCTTCGTAACCCATATCGTCCAGCATCTCATGCAGTGCATTGACGGAATCCATCTGGTAGCAATTGCGAACCACCTTGTCAAACCAGGTTTTGAATTGCCGCAGGCGTTGTAGATTGGGCGCAGGGACGTCGCTTTCCAGGCCGAGTTCGTCAATCGCGGCAAACAGGGAGATCTGCCGGCGGGTCGCGTACTCCCCCAGTTTTTCCAGGGTAGTGTGTCCGATCTGGCGGCGCGGTGTGTTGATAATGCGCAGGAACGCGTTATCGTCGGCGGGATTCACCAGCAGGCGCAGGTAGGCCATGATGTCCTTGATTTCGGCGCGGGAAAAAAATGACGTGCCGCCGCTGATGGCGTAGGGAATTCCCTGGCTCTGCAATTTCATTTCGAGGAGCCTGGCCTGGTGATTGCCGCGGTATAAAACGGCAAAATCGCGAAAATGGCAGCCGCGGCGCAAGCGCTGTTCGATAATGTCGTTGACGACTCGTTCCATTTCCACCTCTTCGTTCTGGCAGCGCACCACACGAATGGGTTCTCCTTCGCCCAGATCGCTCCACAGGGACTTGCTGATGACGTGTTCGTTGTTGGCAATGAGCTGGTTCGCGACGCGCAAAATTTTTGCGGTGGACCGGTAATTTTGCTCCAGCTTGACCACATCAATATCGGCAAAGTCCCGTTGTAACTGCGTCAGGTTTTCCGGGCGTGCTCCACGCCAGGCGTAAATCGATTGGTCGTCGTCGCCCACTACCGTAAAGCGTTGGTGGCTGCCGGTCAGCAGTTTGACCAGCTCGTACTGCGCGAGGTTGGTGTCCTGGTATTCGTCCACCAGCAGATAGCGTATCCGTCGCTGCCAGCTCAGCAGCAGGTCACCATTGTGGCGTAGCGCCAGCACCGGAAGCAGAATCAGATCGTCGAAATCCACCGCGTTGTAAGCTTTTAGTGCGCGTTGGTAATGGGCATAGACAGCGGCGATGGTTTGCTGTTCGTTGTCTGCGGCAAGGGATAGCGCCTGTGCCGGATCGAGGAGTGCATTTTTCCACTGAGAAATTTGCTGTTGCACCAGGTTTACGTAGTCCGCATCGAAATCTGATTCGCGCAGCATCAGTTCCTGCAGCACGCTACGGGCGTCGTCCGCATCAAATATGGAAAAGCCCGATTTAAAACCCAGACGTTTAATTTCCCGCCGTAAAATGGTCAGGCCGAGTAAATGGAAGGTCGATACCGTCAGGCCCCTGGCCGCGGGCCCGCTGAGCAGTCGGGCGACCCGTGCTTTCATTTCCCGCGCTGCCTTGTTGGTGAAGGTCACCGCGACGACATGTTTGGCGGGAATGCCGCACTCCATCACCAGATAGGCGATTTTGCGTGCGATGACACTGGTTTTACCGCTACCGGCGCCAGCCAGTACCAGTAACGGGCCATTGCCATGGCGAATGGCGCGTTGTTGTTCGGGATTGGGATGAATCACGGCAGGCTATCTTTTTTTCGAGGCGCGATTGTAGCAGGGTTGCGGTGTGGAGCGGTGTGTTTTGATTGGGTGGACAGCAATTGCAGGATTCGGTGCGTGCACTGGCATCTATTACATCCCATGTTATGCTTGAACTTTATAGGCGGACGGCCATTTGCCATCGCCACCGTTTTGCAGAACGCTAATGTGGCAGGCTACGGAAATTTCAGGTACGGCAATACGGGACATGTTTATGAACCAATCGACCACGATGGCGGCTTGCGATGGCACACGCGATGAATCTCCCCGCGATGGTTACGATCGGGTAGCCCCCAATCTCAATATCATTTTTACGAAAGTATCGCCGGACCACTGTGTGGCGACGCTGAATGTGACCGAGACAATGCTCAATGGGCACGATGTCTGCCACGGGGGTTACATATTTATGCTGGCGGATACGGTGTTTGGCCGCGCCTGCAATAGTGGCGGTCGCTCCGCCATGGGCGTGCACTGTCATATCGATTATCTGCGTCCGGTTATGCCGGGTGAACTCCTGACTGCTACCGCCACCCTGCGTCACGAGGGCAAAAGCTTCAGTCTCTATCAAGTGACGGTCTGCAATAAAGCGGGCGCGGAAGTAGCGCATTTCCAGGGTCGTTCCCAGGTGGTGGGTTGAGCGCGTAAGCCGTCAAGAAATCTGCGCTGGGGTGCGCGCCCCGCATCCGTATTGGCGCCAGCGGAGTGTATCGCGGTACGGAAGTTGTAGCGGGGGTGGCGACGTTGCACAGGCGGTCTGTCGCGATACCATGCACCCCTCCCCCCGCGGTATTGAGTTCTGTATAACATTTTCTCAGCGCGTAACAGAGGGATACCCAAACAGTGAAAACAGCGCCGGATGGCGGGTCGAAAGTTCAGACAGTCGCAGCGCTGCTTGCGCAGTTGGAGCAGCGCCCCGATACAGTTGAATTCGCGCAGGTGATGGACGTTATCGCCGCACATTATGTTTACCGCCCGACCCGGTTCTGCAATGGGTCGGGGGAATTTATGGTAGTCAACGAGGCGGGAAGCAACGAGGGCTCCTGTCGCCTGTTTGCGTTTGCACAGGAGCAGGGCTTGAGCGAAACGCAAACCCTGGCCTGTTTCGGGAGCTACTACCGGAGGGATGTGCTGGGCAACCCCCAGGGCACTGACCACGCAAACATTCGCTCATTTATGCGCAGTGGCTGGACAGGTATCCAGTTTGACGAGCCACCACTTGCCGCCCGGGTTAGCCCATTACCGCAGCGTTCACCGCGCCGGATCGACTGGCGACTGCGGGGCGCGCGCTCAGCCGTCGTCGCTGACTACGAAGCTCATCAGGGCAGCGCCGCCGTTCACAAGATCTCCCGGTTTAAAATAAAACTCCGTAACTGAGCCGGTTTTGGGGGCGCGAATGGTGTGTTCCATTTTCATCGCTTCCATAATCAACAGCGGATCGCCCTTTGCCACGGTCGCGCCGACCGCCGCTACCAATGACACCACAGTGCCGGTCATCGGTGCGGTCAGACCGCCAGCGGATTCAATATCGCTGTTATCGCCATAGTCCACGGGCGCCAGGGAGAAGGGCAATGCGCCCTTGGGCGTAAACAAACTATAACCCTGGCCGTGGGCGACGACGGTTGCTCGCACCCGGTGGCCGTCCACGTTGGCGACCAGAGTGTGCTCTTGTAGAGTGCCACTGACCGTCAAACCGTGCGCGTCCGTGTCTGAGACGATGGTATAGCGATTGCTGCCGCTCGGATTGTGCTCGCTGGCCTGTACCTGATGCGCTTCATCGGCGACCAGAAAATCAAATTTCTGGGTGCGTGGTTCGTTGCAACGCCAGCCATTGGCGTTGTGCCAGGGCGATGTGGGGTCAGTACTTTTGCGGGCGCGGGTGGCGGCAGCCTGTTGTCTTTGCAGAATGACAAATAACGTGGCGAGGGCGACTCCCTGTTGCAAATCCTGACTCGCCGGGCGAAAAATTTCGTCCCGGTGTTTCTCGATAAAACCGGTATCCAGATCGGCGGCTTTGAAAGCCGGATTAGTCGCCAGGTTGTACAGAAAATCCACGTTGGTGGTGACACCGCTGATGCGGTACTCGGTGAGTGCACGCGCCAGCCGCGCCAGCGCCCGCTCGCGGTTTTCGTCCCACACCACCAGTTTGGCGATCATCGGATCGTAATAGGGGCTGACCTCGTCGCCCTGCAGTACCCCGGTGTCCACCCGCACGTGGGCGTCTTCGCTGGGGGGCTGCAGAAAATCGAGTTTCCCGGTGGATGGCAGAAAATCGTTGTTGGGATCTTCGGCATAGACACGCGCTTCGAAGGCGTGGCCGTTGATGGTCAGTTGCTCCTGGCTCAGGGGCAGCGGTTGGCCAGCGGCGACGCGCAATTGCCATTCCACCAGATCCTGCCCCGTAATCATTTCTGTGACCGGGTGCTCCACCTGCAGGCGGGTGTTCATTTCCATAAAATAGAACGCGTCATCTTTGTCCAACAGAAATTCCACCGTACCCGCGCCTTCGTAGGCAATCGTTCTGGCGGCCAGCAACGCCGCGTCCCCCATCGCGGTGCGCACGGTTTCATTGAGCCCCGGTGCCGGGGCCTCTTCGATGACTTTCTGGTGGCGCCGTTGCACGGAGCAATCCCGTTCAAACAGATACACGCCGTTGCCCAGGCTGTCGCAGAAGACCTGAATCTCCACATGGCGCGGTTGCGTCAGGTATTTTTCCACCAGCATTTTGTCATCGCCAAAGCTACTCATGGCCTCCCGCTTGGCGGCGGCCAGGCCCGCTTCAAATTCGGCGGCGCTCCACACCTGACGCATACCCTTGCCACCACCGCCGGCGGCGGCTTTGAGCAAGACCGGGTAGCCCATCTGGTCGCTGACTTTCTTCAGAATGGCCGGGTCCTGATCGTCGCCGTGATACCCGGGTACCAGCGGCACGCCAGCAGCCTCCATGATGCTTTTGGCCGCCGATTTCGACCCCATGGCCTCGATGGCGGCGACCGGTGGACCGATAAAAACAATATTGTTACTTTTACACAATGCGCAAAATTCAGCGTTCTCGGACAGAAAGCCGTAGCCCGGATGGATAGCTTGGGCTCCAGTCTTGAGTGCAGCGTCAATAATTTTTTCGCCGACCAGGTAGGATTCGCGGGATGGGGCAGGCCCGATATGCACCGCCTCGTCGGCCATGGCTACATGCAGGGCATTTTTGTCGGCGTCGGAATACACCGCGACCGTGCGGATACCGAGCCTTTTGGCCGTACGAATCACTCGGCACGCTATTTCACCACGATTGGCAATCAGAATTTTTTCGAACATCTCCGTACCTGTTGGGAGCACCCGGTAAGTGACAATAATGTCGTTGCTGGTCCGGGGTCTCATGAATTCCTGAAACCCCACCTGAAAAAAATATTACATGCGAAATACGCCGAACCGGGTTTCCTCTATCTCCTTGTTCAGGGATGCCGATATGGACAAGCCCAGTACCATACGGGTCTCCGCCGGGTCGATAATGCCATCGTCCCAGATGCGCGCGGACGCATAATACGGATGTCCCTGTTTTTCGTACAGCTCAATGATTGGCTGTTTGAATTCGGCTTCTTCCTCCGCGCTCCAGGTGTCGCCCTTGGCTTCGATGGCGTCCCTTTTGACCTGAGCCAGTACCGACGCCGCCTGCGCACCACCCATAACCGAAATGCGTGCATTGGGCCACATGTACAGAAAGCGCGGATCGTAGGAGCGACCGCACATGCCGTAGTTACCGGCGCCAAAGGAGCCACCAATAATGACGGTAAATTTTGGCACCCGCGCGCAGGCCACGGCGTTAACCATTTTGGCCCCATTTTTGGCGATTCCCCCCGCTTCGTACTGTTTGCCGATCATAAAACCGGTAATGTTCTGTAGAAATACCAGGGGTATTTTGCGCTGTGCGCACAGCTCAATGAAGTGCGCGCCTTTCTGGGCGGATTCGCTGAACAAAATACCGTTGTTGCCGAGAATGCCCACCGGGTAACCGTGAATGCGGGCAAAGCCGCACACCAGGGTGGCGCCAAACAGGGCCTTGAATTCGTCGAATTCGGAACCGTCCACGATGCGCGCGATAATCTCCCGCACATCGTAGGGCTGGCGGGCATCCTGGGGCACCACGCCATAGATCTCCGCGGGATCGTACAGGGGCGGTACCGGCTCGGCGATATCCAGTTGCACCGGCTTGACCCGGTTCAGACGGCTGACCGCGTCGCGCGCCAGCTGCAGGGCGTGGTGGTCATTGAGGGCATAGTGATCCGCCACGCCGGAAGTGCGGCAGTGCACGTCCGCGCCACCCAGTTCTTCGGCGGTGACGATTTCGCCGGTCGCGGCCTTGACCAGCGGTGGGCCACCCAGAAAAATGGTGCCCTGTTCTTTAACGATTATGGCTTCATCCGCCATCGCGGGCACGTAGGCGCCCCCCGCGGTACAGGAACCCATCACCACCGCGATTTGCGGAATGCCCATGGAGGACATGACGGCCTGGTTGTGAAAGTTACGGCCGAAATTCAGGCGGTCGGGAAATACCTCCGCCTGGGCCGGCAGGTACGCGCCTCCGGAATCCACCAGATAAATGCAGGGTAGATGGTTTTCCTGGGCGATGTCCTGAGCGCGAATTTGTTTTTTAACGGTGCACGGGTAATAGGTGCCACCTTTGACGGTGGCGTCGTTGGCGAAGATCATGCACTCCTGTCCGGACACCCGGCCGATGCCGGTGATAATTCCCGCGCCGGGCACGTAGTCGTCGTACATTTCCCAGGCCGCGAGCTGTGAAAACTCGAGAAACGGGGTGCCGGGATCCAGTAGCCCATTGACCCGGTCCCGCGGTAATAACTTGCCGCGGGATACGTGGCGGGCGCAGGATTGCTCGCCGCCGCCCAGTTTGATCTGGGCGACCTTGGCATTGAGGTCGTCCACTTGCGCTTGCATATGCGCGGCGTTGGCGTCGAACTCCGCGGAGCGGGTATTAATTTTGGATTGCAATATCGCCATGGTTTCCTGCTCGCTTCAGACTTTGGGTTCGAGGATTTTGGGAAAGGTTGCGCGGTGAAAACCGTTATAGGCCGCATTGTTGCGCTGGGCCCGTGGAATCTTTCTCCCCAGCGGTGAATCCGTGCACAGGGAGCTGCCACCGTCGACCCGCAGGGTGACGCCGTTGATGTAGCTGGCCCCTTCGCTCAGCAAAAAACACACTGCGGAGCTGACCTCAGACTCGGTGCCAAGGCGGTTTAACGGCACTGTTTCGTGAAAATGGGGAATGCACTCGAGCATCTCGGGGTCTTCATAGGTGTCCAGTCCGGAGGATGCCAGGTAGCCCGGCGCCACGGCATTGAGACGTACCCCCGCATAAGCCCACTCCACGGCGGCGGTCTGGGTCAGGTTTTCCATACCAGCTCGCGCGGCGCCCGAGTGCGCCATGCGCGGCATGCCGCCAAAGTTATCGGCGGTGATATTGACGATGGCGCCACCGTGTTCTTTCATGGATTTGAGAAACACCGCTTTGGCGACAATAAAGCCGCCCAGCAAGTTGGTGCGCACCACGGCGAGAAAACCGTTGGGGGAGATATTTTCCAGATCGGCGGGAAACTGCCCGCCCGCATTATTCACCAGGCCGTGAATCGGGCCGTGGGCGGCAATAAATTTGTCGATAAGGGCGTCCATGGCAGCGGCGTCGCGAATATCGCCACAACCGTAGTCACAGGTGGCGCCGGGGTTGTCATTTTCGATTTCGTTTTTTACTGCTTTAAGTTTTTCCTCGGTGCGTCCAATCATCAAGATTGTTGCGCCGAGGGCAGCCAATTCGTGGGCAATACAGCGCCCAAAGCCGCTGCCGGCGCCAGTGACGAGCACGGTCTTACCGGCGAACAGGGCGGGTTTGAGTACGGATTGATAGGTCATGGCGGCGGTTTCCGGTAGTTTATTTTGTTTCGTTAAATAGTTCTCTGCCCACCAGCATACGGCGTATCTCCGAAGTACCCGCGCCGATCTCGTAGAGTTTGGCGTCGCGCAGCAAGCGCCCGGTAGGATACTCGTTAATGTAGCCGTTGCCCCCCAGGGTTTGAATGGCCTGCAGCGCCATTTGCGTGGCTTTTTCGGCGGTGTACAAAATCACCGCAGCGGCGTCCTTGCGGGAATCTTCGCCCCGATCACAGGCCTTGGCCACCGCATAGAGGTAGGCTCGGGAGGTGTTGATGTCCACGTACATGTCCGCCAGCTTGCCCTGCATCAACTGAAATTGGCCGATCGGCTGATCGAATTGACGGCGGTCGTGCAGGTAGGGGATAACGATATCGAGGCAGGCCTGCATAACGCCCACTGGACCGCCGGAGAGCACGGTGCGCTCGTAATCGAGCCCGGACATCAGGACTTTTACGCCCTCATTTTCCTGCCCGAGAATATTTTCTGCGGGAACCTCGCAATCCTCGAACACCAGCTCGCCGGTGCTGGAGCCACGCATGCCGAGCTTGTCGAGTTTCTGCGCGCGACTGAAACCGGGATAGTCGCGCTCCACGATAAATGCGGTAATCCCTTTGGGACCAGCGTCCGGGCGGGTTTTGGCATAGATAACATAGGTGTCGGCATCGGGACCATTGGTGATCCAGAATTTGTTGCCATTGAGAATATATCGATCCCCGCGCTTGTCCGCCCGTAGTTTCATGCTGACCACATCGGAGCCGGCGCCGGGTTCGCTCATGGCCAGCGCGCCGATATGTTCACCGGAACAGAGTTTGGGCAGATATTTCTGTTTTTGTTGGTGGGTGCCGTTTTTGCGAATTTGATTAACACAGAGATTGGAGTGAGCGCCGTAGGACAGCCCAACCGACGCCGAGGCGCGGGAAATTTCCTCCATGGCGACGACGTGCGCCAGATAGCCCAGATTGGTGCCGCCGTATTCTTCCTCCACGGTTATGCCAAGCAAACCCATGTCACCCAGCTTGCGCCAGATATTCAACGGAAATTGATTGTCGCGATCTATTTGTTCGGCGAGGGGTGCCAGTTCTTTCTGGCTGAATTGATAGACGCTATCGCGCAGCATGTCGATGTCCTGGCCAAGATCGAAGTTCATGCTTTTAAAAACGGTGTTCATAGGTGCCTCGGTGGTTGGTGCGGATTGGCATTAAACTAAGGGGCTTTTTTGTCGCGCACTTTGCGACTGGCTGCGAGCTCCGCGCGACATCCGTTTTCGGCGCGGTCGAGATCCGCCATCATTTTTTTCAGGTCTTCCAGTTTTCGCTGCAGGCGTTGGCGTTGCTGACCAATCGTTTCAATGGTGGTCAGCAGTTGTTGCGTGTTGTTTTTGCCCGGTTCATACATATTGATGATGTCGCGGCTCTCGGGTAGTGATAACCCCAGCCGTTTGCCACGCAGAATCAATTTCAACTTGGTGCGATCCGCGTTACTGAAAATCCGCGTCTGGCCCCGACGACGGGGCGTAAATAACCCGATTTCTTCGTAGTGGCGGATAGTGCGGGTGGTGATCCCGAACTCCCGGGATAACTCAGTAATCGTGTAGGTGGAGCCATCGGTGGGCATGAGAGTGCTTTCGGGTCGGTTGCCGCAGGGGGGGTGAGAATATAGCTTACGTTTACGTTAACATCAACTTGCGCTCGCTCCCCTGGCGTGAGCGTCCAGCACCGCAGCCATCGCGTGGGTGTCCGCGGGGGCCCGCATTGCCCGTAGTAACCCCACGGGGTAATATGCCTTGCGTTAAGCGCGGCGAGCCGATTGCGCAGGGTGTTTTGCGCTACCCGTCGTCACCATCCGTAAGTGGAGGATTGTAGGAAAAATGCAGCTGACAAAAAGTTATATGTGTGGTGCTGCCTCGGAACCGCTCGTCTACGAGACAATTGGCAATCTGTTTGACAACACCGTAGAGCGATGCCCCGATCATCTGGCACTGGTGGTGCCGCATCAGCAGGTGCGCTGGACTTATCGGGAATACCAGGGTCAGGTGAACCGACTCGCCACCGGCCTGTTGGCGTTGGGCATCAATCCCGGTGATCGCGTCGGCATCTGGGCGCCGAACTGTTATGAGTGGTGTCTCACCCAGATAGCCACTGCAAAAATCGGCGCCATACTGGTGTGTATCAATCCGGCCTATCGGTTATACGAACTGGAATACGCCCTGAATAAAGTGCAGTGCCGCGCCATAATTTCCGCACAGTTGTTTAAAAGCAGCGATTATCTGGGAATGTTGCGGGAACTGGCGCCGGAACTGGAGCATTGCGCGCCAGGGGCCCTGCGCGCTAAAAAACTACCCCACCTGGAAATGGTAGTGCGGATGGGGCCGGATAAAACACCGGGGATGTTCAACTTCGATGAGGTCTGCGCGCTGGGCAGCGACGACGACCTCGCGCGGATGGAAAAAATTGCTCGTGACCTGCTGCCCGATGATCCGATCAATATCCAGTTTACCAGCGGCACCACGGGCCACCCCAAGGGCGCGACCCTGACCCATTGCAACGTGCTTAACAATGGCAAGGTCAACGGCGATGTGATGCGCCTTACGCAGGCGGACAAGGTGTGTATTCCGGTGCCTCTGTATCACTGTTTTGGCATGGTTATCGGCAATCTGGGTTGTATTACCCACGGCGCAGCGGCAGTGTTTCCGGGAGAGGCGTTCGACCCGCTCACTACCTTGCAGGTGGTGAGCGATGAACAGTGCACGGCGCTGCACGGGGTGCCCACCATGTTTATCGCCGAACTCGACCATCCGCGTTTTGGCGACTTCGATCTGACTTCATTGCGCACCGGTATTATGGCGGGCGCGCCCTGTCCGGTAGAAGTGATGAAGCAGGTGATGGGAAAGATGCACATGGAGCAAATCCTCATTGCTTATGGACAAACAGAGTTGAGCCCGGTCAGCCATGCCACCGAACCCGATGACCCGCTCGACAAGCGCGTGGCCACGGTGGGCAAACCCTGCCCGCATCTGGAAACCAAAATCGTTGACGAGCGCAACCAGGTTGTACCGATTGGGGAAAAAGGGGAGATTTGTACGCGCGGCTATGCCGTGATGCGTGGTTATTGGGACGATGAGGAAAAAACTCGGGAAACCATCGACGCGGGCGGATGGCTGCATTCCGGAGACATTGGGGTGATGGATGCAGACGGCTATGTGCAGGTCACCGGGCGTATCAAGGACATGATTATTCGTGGTGGCGAAAATGTTTATCCGCGCGAAGTGGAAGAGTTTCTCTATACCCACCCGGACATTCAGGATGTTCAGGTGATCGGTGTGCCGGATCCAAAATTTGGTGAACAGGTTTGCGCGTGGATCAAATGCCGGGAGGGGACATCGCTAACAGAGGCGGATGTAAAGTCCTTCTGCCGCGACAGAATTACGCACTTTAAAGCGCCGCATTATGTGCGTCTGGTGACAGATTTCCCGATGACGGTCACCGGCAAAGTGCAAAAATACAAAATGCGCGAAACGATGATTGCGGAGCTGGGGTTAGCGGATCCGGACCAGTTGGCCAGTTAAATTACGGGCGCTGATAATCGGGACTGAGTAACACGATTGCGGCTGTCGTGCGCCTTCTTCCATTTCCCGCGGACGATTATTCTCCCTGTTGCTCATGGGCTTGCAGGTAAACCAGTTGTCGATCGAGCAACGCTCTCTGGTTCGGCGCGAAGCCGGCAAAGCGGGCGGTGTCCTGGGCGTTGGCGAGTGTTTCAAACGTTGCGCAATCGATGAGTCCGGCGTGAGTGTCGAGAGGTTTGGCCACCAATATTTGCCAGGGGCCCGCCAGGGGTAACAGTGCAGCCAGCTGTTGCAGGTGTTCCTGGCGCTCCAGATCCGCGATCAGGGTGGAACTGGAGCGGGTTTCCGGCGCGGCGCTCAGGGCAGCGGAAAGTTCGATGGCTACACCCTGATCCCGTGCCTGGCTACGAATTATTTCCAGCGTCGCACAGGCGCACAGCAGGGCGTGTAACGCCTGATCGCCATCTGCGCTCGCGGCGGCAAAGCGTATAAAGACGCTTTGCTGAAAACTGCTGAGACGCTTGCCGTCGTACAAGCGACAGGCCCGGTCCAGGGTGCGGTCCAGGCCGGATAATAATTGTTCAAAATTGTCCCGGCTGAGTTGCGCTTTGAGGCGCGGCAGGTTACTGCAGTGCAACGCCAGCGTGCAGGCGAAACGTCGGGCGCCACCATCGCTGTCTCCGACATTAACCAACAACGGCGCAATGCGGCGTTCGAGGTTGACCAGCTCGTCGCGGTTATCCCCGTCGTCACTGTTATTGCTTGCGGGTAGTCGCCGATAGAGTGAGCGCACACGTGAGTCAATGCGATGTCCCTGTTTAAACAACCATGCCGACAATATTACCCCGGCGCCAAGCCACAGCGCGAGGGCGATCCACAGTGCGAAGTAGGCACGGGAAAAAAGCCCAACACTTTGCAGCTCGATGCGTACATAACCACTGATACTGTCCTCAACGGACACCGAGCTGGTAAAGGCAACGGGGGCGCGACCCTGTGTGATGGAGCGCTGGCTTTGGGCGAGCAGGTCGTGGTTCAGGTCAAAAACCGACGCGCGTTCGACGCTGGGGGTTTGCGCCACCAAATTTTCGACGACAACCTGCAGGCTGACGGTATCCGCATGCACCATGGCGGATTTGGCCGACTGCGCCAGTTGGGCAGCCAGGGTTTCCCCGATAACCGCCTGTTGCTGTACTGCGAGTACGGACAGGTGCGCATACAGCAAGATCGTTAACGCCATGGCGAAGGCGGACATTATGCAGGCCGCAATCAGGGGTAAGCGAAAACTTAGTGCGCGGGACACAAACATAGTGGCTCTCGGGGAATTAACGGATGCTATCTTATCAGTCGCTCCCCTATAATAGCGATTCCAATTGCTGTGGTAACGGGACGTTGTGAAACAAATTTTGCTGATCAATGTGACGGGTGAAGACAAGCCTGGGGTAACCAGCGCGGTTGCCGCGGTGCTGGCCGGGTGCGGTGCCAATGTTCTCGATATTGGCCAGGCGGTTATTCACGACACCCTCAATCTCGGTTTGTTGGTAGAAGTTTCCTCGGGGTCACAGGCGCAGCTATCAAAAGACGTATTGTTTTGCGTGCACGAGCTGGGCCTGCAGGCGCGGTTTCAGGTTATCAGCGACAAAAGTTATTGTCATTGGGTCGCCCAGCAGGGCAAGCCGCGACACATCGTTACCCTGTTGGCGCGTCGTATCAGTGCCGAGCATATCGCCCGGATTACCGCGGTCACCGCGTCGCATCAATTAAATATCGATAAAATCCAGCGTCTGTCCGGTCGCGTGCCGCTACACAATAGCGATGGGGCGAGCAAGGCCTGTGTGGAGTTCTCGGTGCGCGGTGAAGCCCTGGATTTAAGCGCATTTCGCTCATCCCTGCTGGAGCTGGCGGCCGCACTGGATGTGGATATTGCCTACCAGGAGGACGACATCTTCCGGCGCCACCGACGCCTGGTGGTTTTTGATATGGATTCGACCCTGATCGACGCCGAGGTCATTGACGAACTGGCGAAGGAGATGGGGGTTGGCGAGGAAGTAGCGGCGATTACCGAAGCGGCCATGCGGGGAGATCTGGATTTTCGTCAGAGTCTGCAACGTCGTGTCGCGTTGTTGAAGGGGCTTGATGCAGACGCTCTCGAACGGGTTGCGGCGCGCCTGCGCCTGACCGAAGGCGCTGAGCATTTAATTGCGACACTGAAAAAACTGGGGTATCGCACGGCCATAGTGTCCGGTGGTTTCGGTTATTTCGGCCGTATGATTCAGGCGCGGTTGGGGATTGATTACGTGTTTGCCAACGAGCTAGAAATTATCGACGGCACGGTGACTGGCCAGGTTTGCGGTGCGGTGGTAGATGGCGCGCGCAAGGCCGCATTACTAACTGAACTAGCAGCAAAGGAAAATATCCGTCTCGAACAAACCATCGCCGTAGGTGATGGCGCCAATGATCTCGCGATGTTGAACATTGCGGGGTTAGGTATTGCTTTTCGCGCCAAACCGTTGGTCAAGGCCAGTGCGAAACAGGCGATTACCCATTTGGGACTGGATGGGGTGCTTTATCTGATGGGAATCAGCGATCGGGACACGCGCAACTAACTACTACCCTTCTTCGCTGAAATCGTAATTCATGGTGTTTTGCGGCGACTGAATATAATGTCCTTGAATGTACTGTACACCGTACTGCCATAGGGCGGGAATCATTCCCGGGTTTTCGATAAACGGCACGATGACACATTGAGCTTCGCCGCGCAGCGCATTGATCAGGTCGTGCATGGCGTCCACCGCCGCCTCATCCGAGCGCGCGCGTTCAACAATCAGTAGATCAAGTTTCACAAAATCCACTGACAGTTTCTTTAAAATATTCAGGGGATTGATCGCAACTCCGAAATGGGTGAGCGCGGCTTTGCTGCCCAATTTTTTGAGCTCGTCGAGCAATTTTACCGCGTGGTTGAGCTGGCGGCTGACGTCGATTTCCCGCATCTGAAAAATCAGTGACGTGGCCTCGAGATTGGCGGCCTTGAGCGCGATTTTGAGCCAGGGAATAAATTGCGCGTCGCGCATGCTGGCTGCGCTGATATGAATGAACAGTTTTGTGTTAGGGCGAGTTTTGTGTTTTTCCACCAGCTTTTTCATCGATTCCATAATCACCCAGCGATCAATATCACTGGCGACATCCGTTTTGAACACGCGGTCAATAAAATCTTGCGGAATCTCTTTGGGATCAGCATCTACTTTGGGCCGCATCAAAACTTCGTAAAATTCTGATTTTTCGCCGTGTATGGAGGCGATTGGCTGAAAGGTAATATCGAGTAAGCGTTTTTCAAGCAGTTGTTTGCCAAAACGCACAATATCCGCTTCCGCGAGATCGGTCGCCGTGGGCTCAAATACCTCTTCAAACAGATGCGCCGCATTACCCGCCACATCTGGGCTGTCACCGTCGATTTTGGCGATAGCCTTCTGGCAAAAGCTGATGCATCCCTCGGCGGTGGAAGAACTGTCGCTGATGGTATACAGGCCCGCGCTCAAGGTTACCGAGAAAGTTTGCTCGCCGACTTCAAATACTTTTTCGGCGACCGTTTTGAGTAATGCGGTGGCTTGCACAAGAGCGTCGTCGGGGCTGATTTTGTCCACCAGTAGCACAAAGGCATCCTCGCGGATACGACCAAATACTGAGGTGCCCGATAACTGTTCCGCTACAAATTGAGCGACATGAGTGGCCACGTCTTCGGCGATTTTGATGCCGGCGCTTTCCTGCAATGCGGTGAAACGATCGATACGGATATAGTGCAACACGGTGCTGGCATCGGAGCGCGAAGTTTTACGGATCGCTGCACTGATATGTTCCAGCATGTTGCGCAGTGCGATGGCGCCGACTGCTGGCGCAGGGTGGGAGGTTTCGGTGGCTTGTTCGGGAGATAGCTGGAACGGCGACAGCAATTCCTTGCGTACCAGGAATTGCAGGGCCGGATCTCCCTGATACTCCACCTGGGTGATGTCCAGGGGAATGTTAAAGGTAGTGTTATCGGGTTTGATGCCGACAAAGGTGAGCGTTGTACTTTCCATCGAGTCGTCGGCAGTGAGTGGTTTGAGATATGGCTTTAACTGACTCTGGAAAGATTCTGCGACGGAGTCCACCACCGGCAGCAACACCATGCCATCTGCTTCGAGATAGCCGAACAGGTTGGCATAGGTGTCGTTGACAAAGACGTAGGTGCCTTCCTGCACGATGGCAATGGCGTCCCTGGAACTCGCCATTAATCCATCACAGCGCTCTTCGGTGGCGGTGTAACGTTGCTTCCAGTAACGCTGTTTACGCCGCTGGTCGAGATTGTAAAGCGTGCGCGATACCACCTGTAACAGGTGTTGGTCCTCGTCCATCGGCACCACGTCCGTGGCGCCCATGCGCAGGCCGTCCACGGTATAGTTGGCGTCGTGCTCGGCGGGAATCAGTATCACTGGAATGTCCCGGTTAAGCTTGCGTATCTCGCGGAAAATTGTTTTGGTCGGCGGGTTGCGATTGTCAAATTGAACCAGCGCAATGTCCCATTTTT
Organism: Gammaproteobacteria bacterium; assembly: GCA_038106145.1. Classification (GTDB taxonomy): domain Bacteria; phylum Pseudomonadota; class Gammaproteobacteria; order Pseudomonadales; family Porticoccaceae; genus JBFJKD01. The sequence continues at coordinate 138,544 of JAYODD010000002.1, forward strand.
GTTCCTGCAGCAATTTGGTCAGCACTTCCTTGCTGTCGCAATGCTGCTGATTAACCTTGTAGGACGCGTTGCGTAGCAGGCTGACGAGCCGGTTGGCGTCGTCGACGTTGTCGTGGACAAGTAGCAAGTTGAGTGTGCCGTCGTTTTCCATCGGTGCCCTGTATGCGAACAATCTTCAGATTTAGCGCGTACCCGGTATCCGCCGTGATTGCCGCGGCCGGGTTCTGCGTATGCCGGGTATTATAGGTGGAGATCGGCTGTTATCTCCAGCCGGTTGTTAGATGATGCCCGCGATCGCTTTAACTTTGAATCGCGACAGGTGGAAGGTGGTGTCGGTGGGTTCCCCCAGCATATATCTTTGTTCACGGGTGCTGGATCACAGGGAAATTTGATTGCGCTGTTTGAATGGCATCGACGGTACAATCACCTCCGCATCGGCCAGCGCCGCGTCGCTGGCCTTGCCCTGTGTTTCCTCCTGAAACAGTAACCCGGGCAAGTACGGAGATGTGGCCCGCTGGTCGTTGATCACGCAGGCTACGCAGGGCTCCACCGCAAGCTGGAGTTTCTCAATGCCGACCACCCGCTTCAGGCGCGGGGTAATATGAACCCAGCGAATAATCCCCAGCGTCCAGTTGTGGTCCGGTTGCGTGGCGTCTTTGATTGCGATCAGTTCCCCTGGGGAAAGTTGTTTGGGGTCATTGGCAAACTCAATACAGGCCCCGCGCTCGCTGGTATTCAGTTGCCGCGCCTGGTGGTGGACGGGCGGGCGCGGAGCGCTTCTTTGTGCCGCAACGGGTTCGTCCGGCGGCGGCGCGGATGGCGTGGGAGTTGCCCTGACTGCTTCCTCTGACTCGCTGTGGCGCGTTTGGGTGTCGTAGCCGCTCTCCCCCCAGGCGTCCTCGTTACCTATCGCTTTGGTGTGTAATTTCGCGGTGTCCGCTCCAAACAATTCGTAGGCTTTGAGGTTGTGATGTTTATCCACGTCGTTGAGAAATTCGTCGACGCTGTGATGCCCGCTCAGCTCGTTGTGAATTGCGGTCAATCCAAGCACCACCTGCACTGGGGTTTCATCTTCCCGGTGCTCTTCGCTACGTACTTTTTCCTGATCCCAGTATTCACAGAGGTTGCGCACGATTCTGTCGGGCAAGGTGATTAATTTGATGTCGCCGCTGTGCTCGCGGGCGAAGTGGTCGCGCAGGGCCTGCACCAGCTTGTTGTTGCGCAGGCGTACATAATTGGCGGTGATCGGTCCAGCCAGCGAGGCGTAAACAGGACCATTGTCGCTATCGAGATCGACTACGAACAGTCCCTCCTCATGCCCCGGGGCCAATTCCGCGAGCATCGCCCATTTGTCCAGAAAAGTGAATACCTGTTTGATTTCCACCGGGGTGTAGTGCCCGGGGTTTGCGCAGCTTAATAACAGCGGTTTCAGGTAGGCGGTTGTCAGGGTCGAGCGCATCTTCTGGCCGTCTTCCAGCCAGGTGACGGTCTGTTGATCGGTGTAAAAATAATTGGCGATGCGATACAGCGTGTGTAATTCGAGCCAGAACTTGTCGGGGGGTGCGATATAACACTGCCAGCAGGTTAGCAGTATGCGATTCATGGATACAAATGCGCCATGGACTGCCTGGGCGATCAGTTTCGGTTCGACTTCAGATGCCTGTGCAGCGGCGGCGATAACGGCTTTGTAACCCAGCAGCAAATGTTTTAACAGCGCCTGCGCCGTGGATATGGCGCGCACGGTTTGCTCGCTTAGCGACAAGTTTTTTGTCAGCGCGTCCGCACAGTTGACGGCGTGGGTCTGGAAGGGTTCGATGAGCGCGAGCTTGGCGTCAGGTTCAAGCTTAAGCTGGTTGAGTTCGCGCAGTGCGCCATACAGCAATTGCGCGGTCTTGGCAGAGTTGGTGGTGGGCAGGCGCTGGATAAATTTTTCGATCTCAGAAAACTTGGGGCGCGCAAAAGACAACGTTTCCAGGTTGAGTGCCGGCGGCTGCAGGCGTTGTAACAGCAGCTCCAGTTTGTTGCTCTGATCCCGATCGGCGAACTCCATGTCTAGAAATATCCCGTGTGCAACTGAGTAAAATACCAGCAATTCCGTTTTCGCTATTGTACGGTCTCCCAAAACAAAAGCAATATCGCAGCCTGCGGCGACGGAGACGGCGTCATAACCAGGGCGTTTTCGACGTTGCGCCAGGGTCTTCTTTTACCAGGCGCGGCACCAGGTAGCCGGGTAGCGCAGCGAGCAGCGCCTGAAACAATTGCCTGGCTGTGGACGGTGCCACAGCAAAGTGTGCCGCACCTGCAACCCGATCCAGCAGATGCAAATAGTACGGCAGTATGCCTGCGGCGAACAGCTTTTCGCTCAGATCCACCAGAATTTGCGCGCTATCGTTGACGCCGGTCAAGAGAACAGTCTGATTGAGCACGGTAACGCCGGCATTTTTTAATTGCGCTACCGCTTCGCGAACCTCGTCATCTATTTCGTGGGGATGGTTGATATGCAGCACCATCACCGGCTGCAGGCGTGTGCTGGTCAGCCACTCGATACAGGCAGCGTCTATCCGTGCCGGGATCACCACCGGTAATCGACTGTGCACCCGCAGCCGCTTGACATGGGGTATGGCGGCGACCAGAGTTGTCAAATGTTGTAGTTGCCGATCATTGGTCGCCAGTGGGTCGCCGCCGCTGTAGATCACTTCGTTGATTTCCGGCCGTGCCGCGATGTATTCCAGCGCGGGTTGCCATTGAGATCGGGTGGGCCGATTTTCCTCGTAGGCAAAATGTCGGCGAAAGCAATAACGGCAGTTAATGGCGCATACCGGACTGACAATCAGTAACACGCGGCTGCGGTATTTGTGAATAAGCCCGGGAATGGGGTTGGCGTGCGCTTCGCCCAGCGGATCGCGGTCGTACCCGGGTACCGCAAGCAGTTCCTTGCCGAGGGGCATGATTTGACGCAACAGGGGATCGTCGGGGTCGCCGCGGCGTATGCGAGTGAGGTAAGGGCGGGGCACCCGCAACGGGAACTCGCCGTGCGCGGCATGGGGTTGCGGGAATAAATCTGGGTCTAGAGCGAGCAATTCGCATAGCTCGCGGGGGTCGCGCACGGCGTCCGCCAGCTCCCGTTGCCAGGGGCGCGCGTGCCATGGGTGGCTGGTGTGCTGTATCATAGCGACCCTCGAAAGAATTACGTTTTTATAACCCTGTGATTACCCGCAACTATAGAGGCGCGAATGGCAACCTATTCTACCAACGAATTCCGCTCCGGTCTGAAAGTAATGCTCGACGGAGATCCCTGCTCCATCGTCGAAAACGAATTTGTCAAACCCGGCAAGGGACAGGCCTTCAATCGCGTGCGGCTGCGCAACCTGAGGAGCGGTCGCGTCTGGGAGCGGACCTTCAAGTCCGGTGAATCGCTGGAGGGTGCGGATGTGCGGGACAAGGATATGCAGTACCTCTACAACGACGGCGAGTACTGGCATTTTATGGAGCCGGATACGTTTGAGCAGCACCAGGCGGATAAAAACACCGTGGGCGACGCCGCGCTGTGGCTACGGGAAGAAGACACCTGTGTCGTTACTTTGTACAACGGTGTGCCGTTGGCGGTCACCCCCGCCAACCACGTGGAAAAGGAAATTGTCGAAACCGACCCGGGTATCAAGGGGGACACCGCTCAGGGTGGCACCAAGCCGGCAAAATTAAGTACCGGGGCGGTGGTCAAGGTGCCGTTGTTTCTCGGTGAGGGCGACGTCATTCGCGTGGACACCCGCACCGGTGAGTATCTGGGTCGGGCGCGGGACTAAACGCTTGTCGGATGGGGCAGAACACTCCAGCTTAAAGGGTGGCGCAAGCTACCCTTTTTTATAGCCGCGAGGCAGTAGGGGCAAGATGGCGAATAGCGACTGGTTACCGAGTGCGAGCGCGGCGACTTTGCACCGCCGCGCCGCCCTGCTGGCTGCGATTCGACAATTTTTTGAGCAGCGCAATGTGCTGGAGGTCGACGTGCCATTGCTCGGGGTAACCGGAGTCACGGAATTGAATATTCAAGGCCTGAGCACCGTTGCCAATGGCACGATGGCGTACCTGCAAACATCGCCAGAATACTATATGAAGCGTCTGTTGGCCTTCGGGCTGGGGGCGATCTACAGCCTGGGCAAAGTATTTCGCGGTGGCGAGCGGGGCCGTCGGCATCGCACGGAATTTACGCTGTTGGAATGGTATCGTCCGGGGTGGGACGAGTATCAGCTGATGGCGGAGGTGGCCCAGTTATTGGCGGCGGCGGGTTTTGCGCAGGCGTCGACCCCCAGCACACACCGCTACGGCCCTTTATTCGCCACGGTCACCGGCTGCGATCCCCATCGCGCTGATCTGCCACAACTACAGCAACTCGCTGTCCAACACGCTGGCGCTAATTGGGCGCAGGCGGAGCGCAGCGTGTGCCTGGATCTGATTTTCAGTCTGGCAGTAGAGCCACAACTACCCAGAGGGCTGGTTTTCGTGCACGACTACCCGGCCTGCCAATGCGCGCTGGCGACGCTGGGCGAGGACCAGAAAGGCAATCTGGTGGCGCGTCGATTTGAGGTATTCATAGACGGTGTCGAGTTGGCCAACGGTTATTTTGAACTGACTGACCCGGCGGAGCAGCGCCGTCGTTTTGACGCGGACAACCGACGACGCGAGGCACACCAGTTACCGGTTGTCGCGCCAGACGAGCACCTGCTGGCGGCATTGACGGCGGGCCTGCCGCCCAGCGCGGGTGTCGCCCTGGGGGTCGATCGACTATTAATGGCGCTCCTCGGTCTGGAGCGGATAGAACAGGCCGTGCCCTTTAGCGACGTCTAAGAAAAGGCAGCTGATTTTGCGTTAACCGCGATCCGAGGAAGGTGCCTCCGCGTTAATCGCAACCACAGCCCTCCAGCCCGTGATCCATTTTTTCGGCCGGGTCTTCGATGTGGGTGGTGCCTACCACCCTGGCGGGTACGCCGG
>JAYODD010000002.1:143539-145185 GCA_038106145.1 Gammaproteobacteria bacterium
GAAACCGGCGCGTCGACCGAGAGCAGGCCGTGCCCGGCGGCGATGGCGTGCGCCGGGACGTCCTTGAGCACTACGCTGGCGGCGGCTACCTTCGCGCCCTCACCGATTTCGATGTTGCCGAGAATTTTTGCGCCGGGGCCGATCAGGACGCCGCGGCGAATTTTTGGATGCCGGTCCCCCGTGTCCTTGCCAGTGCCGCCGAGAGTGACCGATTGCATCATGGAAACGCAGTCCTCTATGACCGCCGTCTCCCCCACCACAATCCCATTCGCATGGTCAAACATAATGCCTTTACCAATGCGCGCGGCGGGGTGAATGTCGACGCCAAACACGACGGAAATTCGATTTTGCAGCACCAGCGCCAGGGGTCGACGGCCGTGGTGCCACAACCAGTGGGCGACCCGATACGCAGCCAGCGCATGCAACCCTTTGTAATACAAGAAAGGTGTCGAAAAACTGTCGCAGGCGGAATCCCGCTCGTAGGTGGCGATAATATCGCAGCGCACGCTGTCGATAATGGTCGGATCCGCGGCATAGGCTTCATCAAACACCTCACGCAATAACAACGATGGGGTGACGTCGCTGTGCAGCTTGTTGGCAAGATGGAAACTCAGCGCCGCCGCAAGGGTCTTGTGGTTGAGGATGGTGGCGTGCAAAAAACTGGCGAGCACTGGCTCCTGGGTGGAGGTTGCGCTTACCTCGTCGAATATCTGTTGCCACAGCGTCTGATTGCAAAGCTGAGTTTTCTTGTCCATATGTTCATTATCGACGCGCGTCGTGTAATTTGCCAGTGGCGCGGGCGATCGCCCATACCTCGACCGTCTCCGCGCCAGCATGGAGTAATGCCCCAGCCAGGGAATTTGCCGTGTTACCCGTAGTCATCACGTCGTCGACAATGGCGACATGCTGACCGTTGACATCGGCGGCGATGGAAAAAGCGCCGCGCACATTACGCCGCCGCTGTTGGCGCGGCAAACTTTGTTGCGCTGGGGTGTTGATGACGCGCCGCACGCCACGTGTCGGACAGGGGAGATCGAATTCCCTGGCGATGACCCGCGCCAGTTCGACGGACTGGTTAAAACCACGAGACCAGCGACGGCCGGGGTGCAATGGCATGGGAATGATACAGGTTGGAAGCACCCAATCTGCGGCGCGGGATTGACTGGGCCGCAGCGAGTGTATGTAGTCGCAAAATAACTGGCCAAGTACGCGGCCACTGGCGAGATCCGCGTGGTACTTGAAACGCTTGATCAGCGTGTCCAGCGGCGCGGCATAACAATAGGGCACCAGCGCCCGGGAGAATAGCGGCGGCGCGTGCAGGCAGGCGCCACAGATGCCCGTGGTGGCCAGGGGCAGGGCGCAGCGCGCGCAGGCGCTGGCAATGGATGGCAGATCCTGTTCACAACCGGCGCACAGATCCCGGGTGCGCGCACTGCCGCCGCCACATAAGACGCAGCGACCCGGAAACAGCCGAAAGCTAAAGGGGGGCATCCTTGCTCCTTCGCGCGCGTTACACAGCGCGTCTAACTCGTCTTAGCCAGCCGGGGCCGTGACCGTTGGTTAACCGCGTGGTGAGTTTCAGGTTGACAGCGATTCAGCCTGCATTATCATGGCTGACTGGTTTATATCTGACAACTGGATTGATT
>JAYODD010000002.1:145195-177435 GCA_038106145.1 Gammaproteobacteria bacterium
GTCCAAAAACGAGGTGTTAACCCTGTTGCAACAACCCTTCAGTGACCTGATGTTTCAGGCGCAGACCGTGCATCGGGCCCATTTCGATCCCAACCAGGTGCAGGTCAGCACGCTGCTGTCGATTAAAACCGGAGCCTGTCCCGAGGATTGTAAATACTGTCCGCAGAGCGGTCACTACAATACCGGTCTGGAAAAGGAAAAATTGCTGGAGCTGGAACAGGTGCTTGCCGCAGCGCGGGCCGCCAAACAGAGTGGCGCCACGCGCTTTTGCATGGGCGCGGCGTGGCGCTCGCCGCGGGACAGGGATATGCCCCATGTCATCGGCATGGTGCGGGAGGTCAAGGGGTTGGGGCTGGAGACCTGCATGACCCTCGGCATGTTGAGCTCCGCGCAGGCGACTGCATTGGCGGAGGCCGGTCTGGATTATTACAACCACAACCTCGACACGTCTCCGGAATACTACGGCGAAATTATCACCACGCGCACCTACCAGGATCGCCTGACGACGCTGGAAAACGTACGCAGCGCCGGTATGAAAGTGTGTTGCGGAGGTATTGTCGGCATGGGTGAAGCACTCGAAGATCGCGCCGGGTTGTTGATGCAACTGGCCAATTTGCCGGAACACCCCGAATCGGTACCCATCAATATGCTGGTCAAGGTGGAGGGCACGCCCCTGGATACGCAGCAAGACCTCGACCCCTTTGATTTTATTCGCACCGTCGCCGCGGCGCGGATATTGATGCCGACCTCCCATATCCGTTTGTCCGCCGGGCGCGAAGATATGAATGAGCAGATGCAGGCATTGACGTTCCTGGCGGGCGCCAACTCGATTTTTTACGGGGAAAAATTACTGACCACGGGCAATCCCGAGGCCAGCAGGGATCGACAGTTATTTGCCCGTCTGGGTATTGTCCCGGAGGAAACCGCCGCAGCGCACGATGATGGGGCGGTGGCGGGCGCGTTGCGCGATCAGGTCCAGAGTGCTGCCACTGCCCATCTGTTCTATAACGCTTCCCATTAACCATGAGCGCCCTCGACCGGGAGCTGGAAGAGGGGCTCGCGGCGCGGCGCGCCGCGGGGCTGTACCGCCACCGTCTAACTCTCGATTCCCCGCAGGGCCGGCTGGTCAGGACCGGGTCCACTAACTATGTGGCATTCAGCAGTAACGACTATCTTGGCTTAGCCAATCACCCAGCGGTTGTCGGCGCGTTTCAGGCGGCGGCGAACCATTACGGCGTCGGCAGTGGCGCATCCCATTTGATCAGTGGCCACAGCCGGGAGCACCACGCGCTGGAGGAGGAGCTCGCTGCCTTTACCGGCCGCCCCCGTGCGCTGCTGTTTTCCACGGGTTACATGGCCAACCTGGGAACCATCGGTGCGTTGGTGGGGGTGGGTGATCGGGTGTTGCAGGATCGTCTCAATCACGCCTCGTTACTGGATGGCGGTTTTCTGTGCAAGGGCGACTTCGAGCGCTACCCCCATGGAGATCTGGCGGCGCTGCGCACGCTGTTGGCGGCGCGACAGGGTGGCCGTCAACTGATTGCTACGGATGGCGTCTTCAGCATGGATGGTGACCTCGCTTCGTTGCCGCAACTGGCCGAAATTGCCGCTGACGCCGGGGCCTGGCTGATGGTCGACGACGCCCACGGGTTTGGCGTGCTGGGCAATGGTGGCGGGGGTGTGGCGGAGCACTTTGCGTTGGATAGCGAGAGTCTGCCAATCCTCATGGGCACGCTGGGTAAAGCACTGGGATCGTTTGGCGCTTTCGTGGCGGGGAGCGAGCCGTTGATCGAAACCCTGATTCAACTCAGTCGCACCTATATCTACACCACCGCGCTGCCCCCGGCGGTGGCGGCGGCGAGTCGAGCCAGTCTAAAGCTGGTGCAAGCCGAGACCTGGCGCCGAGAAAAATTGCAGTCTCTAATCGCCCGCTTTCAGCGCGGTGCGCAACAACTGTCTTTGCCGTTGCTACCCTCGATAACACCCATTCAACCGGTGATGATCGGCACCGACGCCAAGGTCGTCGCGGTCGGCGCCGCGCTGCGCGCGGCGGGCTATTGGGTAGGAGCGATTCGTCCGCCCACCGTACCCAGAGGCGGCGCCCGACTGCGCGTGACCATCAATGCCGAACACAGCGACGGGGATATCGATGGTTTGCTGGCGGCGTTGGATACCGCCCTGCGGAGCTGCTGATGGCTGCCACTTATTTTATAACCGGTACCGATACGGGTGTGGGTAAAACCCTTATCGCGGCGGGATTGCTGCACGCCGCCAACGGGCGTGGCCTGCGCACGGTGGCGGCCAAGCCGGTGGCGGCGGGTTGCGCGGAAGGCGAGGCGGGGTTGCGCAACGACGATGCGCTGCTCCTGCAACGCACCGCGTCAATCAGGCTACCCTATGCGACAATCAATCCGGTGGCGTTACGGGAGGCCGTCGCACCCCATATTGCGGCTGCCGCCACCGGCATCGAACTGCGCGCGGAGGCGCTGGCGGCGGCGGGTCGCCGGATCATGGACTGCGGTGCGGACCTGACCGTGATCGAAGGGGCGGGTGGTTGGCGCGTGCCTCTCAACGCTACGCAGACGTTTGCGGATATTCCCCGGCTTCTCGCCATTCCAGTGATCGTGGTCGTTGCTATGCGTCTCGGTTGCATCAATCACGCACTGCTTACCGTGGAAGCCATCAGGCACGATGGGTTGACGATCGCCGGCTGGGTCGCCAACAGCGTGCAACCGGACATGGCGCGGCAGCGCGAAAATCTGGCGACACTGAGCGCCCGGCTGCCGTATCCACTGCTTGGCGTGGTGCCATTTATTGATCCCGCCGCGCCCGAAAACGTCGCTGAACATCTGAATATCGCTCCGCTTTTTTGACCCCGGAGTCATACAAAACCGGTGTCGTCCCTGTATTTTGATTGTTGCGCGGCATAGACTCGCCTGTCATCGAAACCTCTGGATGTCCACCTATGCCTGCCTACAAGGCTCCTGTCCGCGATATGACGTTTGTGCGCAACGAGGTGTTTGATTTTCACAAACACTGGCAGTCATTACCCGGCTGCGCCGATGCCACACCGGATGTAATGGCCGCCGTGGTCGAAGCGGTCGCCACGTTCAGTGAAAATGTGTTGGCGCCTCTCAATCGTAGCGGTGATGAGGAGGGCTGCACCTGGACTGCGCAGGGTGTGCGGGCACCCGCGGGATTTAGAGCCGCCTATCAACAATATGTTGCCGACGGTTGGCCGGGCCTGACTGGACAACCGGAGTACGGTGGCCAGGGTTTTCCGCCCTCCGTGGAAAACATTGTCACCGAATTTACCGGAGCAGCGAACTGGGCCTGGGATATGTATTCGGGTTTGACCAAAGGTGCCCGTGCCACCATCACGGCTCACGGCACCCCCGAACAGCAACAGGCCTATTTGCCCAAGCTGGTATCCGGTGAATGGTCGGCGACCATGTGTCTGACTGAGGCCCACTGCGGCACGGATCTGGGCCTGTTGCGCACCAGGGCCGAACCTGCCGCGGATGGCAGTTATCACATAACCGGTACCAAGATATTTATTTCTTCTGGGGATCACGATGTGTCCGGCAACATCGTACATATCGTGTTGGCCAGATTGCCGGATTCACCGCCGGGCACCAAGGGCATTTCCCTGTTTATCGTGCCGAAATTTATGCCCGCGGCGGATGGCAGCGCGGGCGAAGCTAACGGGGTCAGCTGCGGTTCCATCGAACACAAAATGGGCCTGCATGGCAACGCTACCTGCGTGTTGAACTTCGATAAGGCCCGGGGCTTTTTGCTGGGGGAAGTGAATCGCGGATTGAACTGCATGTTTACGTTTATGAATGTGGCGCGCATCGGCACGGCCATGCAGGGCGTAGTTAATGCCGAACTCGCGTTACAGGGAGCGGTGGCATACGCCCGCGAACGCCTGCAGATGCGCGCCCTGAGCGGCCCGAAAAATCCGGAAGGCCCCGCCGATCCCATTATTGTGCATCCCGACGTGCGGCGCATGTTGCTCACCATCAAAGCGTTTGCGGAGGGCAACCGGCTGTTGATTCATTATCTGTCGCACGAGGTGGATATCACTCATCTGTCCCCCGATGCGGTGGAGCGGGAACGGGCTGAGCAATTTCTCGCGCTGATGACGCCCATTGCCAAGGGGTTCTGCACGGAAACTGGCGTGGAGAGCGCCAGCCTGGGGGTGCAGGTGTTCGGTGGTCACGGCTATGTGCGCGAATGGGGCATGGAACAAAATCTGCGCGATGCGCGTATTTCAACCATCTACGAGGGCACCAGCGGAATCCAGGCCCTCGATCTGTTGGGTCGTAAAGTGCTCGGCACCCAGGGCAAGGCTCTGGGGCTGATTATCGGACGGATTCGGGATTACTGCGAGGCGCACGGCGCTAACCGCGCGCTGGCCGAGTTTATTCGCCCCCTGCGGGATCTCGCCGACGAATGGGAGCAACTGACTCGCGATATCGGCTTCAAGGCGCTACAGGATCCGGAGGAGGTGGGCGCGGCCTCCTTCGACTATATGATGTATGCGGGTTACGTGTCGCTCGCCCTGATGTGGGCGATGGCGGCGGAGACGGCCCACCGGCAACTCCAGGCCGGGAGTACCGAAAAAGCGTTTTACACGGGGAAATTGGCCACGGCACGCTTCTATTACGCTAAACTGCTGCCCAGAACACGCAGTCTGGTAACCACCATCAAAGCGGGCGCGGAACCCCTGATGGAGATTGCGGAAGACAGTTTTATGGCGTGACCTGACCACGAGACGCGTATGCAAAAGCCCAATAAATTATCCGAAGAAGACCAGGCGCGGGTGCGCGAATATCTGTCGACGCCAGTGCACAGCGTGGAGCGCCAGCCGTTTCGTCCGCTGCGCCTGCTGCTGGTATTGTGGATTGTAGTCAGTGTTGTGGGCGGGCTCGCCTATCTCTTCGCCTGGATGAAGGGCGTGGTGTGACAAGCGCAATTATAACCGCTCAGGGGTAAACTCCTAACCCTCCTCCTGCCGTTCCGCTGGGCGATCTGAATTTCTCGGCCCACATTTTCCTGTTGTTCCAAAATGGCACACATCCCGCCCGCGACGATATGGCGCAGATTTATTTCGTCGGTTATACGCGGTATTCTCGCCAGACATAATTGCTCTAAAAAACAGCGCATCGTCACTGAAGTTTAATCTTGGCCAGCCTGTAGAGTCCTGATTCAGGAATGTTTGGTGCCAGGAAAAAACGCGAATTCTCGATCGATTTGGGGGTGCGGGGTGTTTTTTGCGGACTCAACGCTGTGCAGTAAGTGGTGGTAGAGATATGGATGTGGGGTTGGGGAGAAATCGGTGTTGGGCGCGCGACACCAGTATAAAAAAATGGAATCAGATGATCAGGATTAGCGCGGCGTGGCAGTTACCCGCCACCCGTCTGGCGGTGCTGTGGGCCATTTTTGCAATATCCTGGGGTGCTCCCACGCTGTGGGCGCAGAATTCGCCAGATACGGGCGTCAATTTCATTCGCACCGTGGATATGGTCAGCGCCATAGTCGAGGATGATACCGGACAAATCATTTTTTCTGGCAAATCCGGCGTCGTCGGCACCCTGTCCGACGCGGGCGCTGGCATGGTGGCGCGCATATTCCGCACCGATGTTAAAGACGATTTCCTGGTGATTGAAAAAGTCGCGAACGACATCGTGTTACTTGGCTCTTCCAAGGGCGATATCTACACGTACCAGAAAGGCGACGTTAAAAAAATTGCCAGTCTTTCCGCTTACAGTGAACCGATTCTGGATATCGATAGCCATGCCGATCTGATCTGGGCAAGCGGTGGTCGCGGATTGTTGGCGACTTCCACCAATGGCGGTGGCGACTGGACGGGGGTGGAAATCGGAACGGTAATTCAACCGGAACTCACGCTGCCGTCACGGCAACCCGGCGTATGGTACCTGGGCGTATCGAACATCGATTCCGAATCGGTGGTTTTTAATGCACAGATAAACGGTCGCCCCGCGGTTATTGACGAGGACTTCGAGCTGGACGTCGACGAAGGGCGGTTGACCGTTTTTAACCAGTTGGACCAGGGCGCTGCGAGTATTTCTTTCCGATTTCAGCCCGGCCCCCCCTATCGGGGCGGCGATGTGACCTGGAGCGCGGTGATCGCTGACGCGGGCGTGGTGACGTTGGCAGGTGAGTTTGGGCTCATTCTGCAAAGCACCGACCAGGGCAAGCAGTGGGTTCGTCGCGACGGCGTGATTACCCGCGAAGAACCCGCGCAGTCCTACTGGTTGTGCGGCGCTTCGAGAAACGGAAAAATTATTCTCGGGGGTGCGGCCGGAAAAATACATTTAAGCAGCGACAGTGGACTTACCTGGGAACCACTTCCGATTGACAGCCAGGAAGGGGTTTTTGGCGTGGATTTTATTGACGATGACACACCGATAGTAGCTGGTGCTGTCGGTCTGCTGGGTATTTACCGGGGCGGCAGCTGGGCGATGGCCGATCGCACCGTCCTCGGGTTGAGATCCTGGGGCAAAAATATGCTGCAATTGACTGGTGGATAGTGGATGGTGTTGGGCGTCAGATCCACTGCGTTGTCATTTGTCGATAATGAATGGAAAAAATTGCCGGTTGCGGTAGTGGTGGGGGATAAATTGTGAACGGCGCAAATAACCACCACAAAATGTCGATGCGCCTGGCCAATCTAATGATTGACCATAAATTTATAACCATGTTGCTGATTTTAATTCCGTCGCTTGTTCTTGGCTATGCGCTGCCCAGGATAGAGGTGTATTCCCGTTTTGCGGATCTCCTTCCGCAGCAGCACGAATATATAAAAAACTATAACCGCATGAAGGAGACATTTGGTGGCGCAAATGTTGTGACCATGTCGATCGAGGCGACAGAAGGCGATATTTTTACCACCAAAACCCTGAAAAAAATTCGCATGCTGACCGAGGAAGTGGATGTCATTCAGGGCATCAATCACTACCAGGTGGCCAGTATTGCGCACCCCAAGATACGTCGGGTCAGAACCACCTCGAGTGGCTTGATCAAGTCCGAACCGGTACTCCCCAAGGTAATCCCGGAAAGCGAGCGAGAGCTCAAGCGCTTGCGCGAGGAAGTGTTCAGCAATGATATTGTGTACGGAACCTACGTTTCGACCGACGGCGCTGCGGCGCTGATCCTGGCAGGCTTTGACGAGGAAAGGCTGGACTACAGCAAGATTTTTAAGCGGCTCACCGAACTCAAGGAGGAGATCGAAGCGGACGGCGAAACACTGTTATACATCACTGGCGAACCGATGCTAAAAGGCTGGATTTATCACCATTCCAGCGAGTTGAAGGAGATTTTTGCGGTAACGCTCGGCATCATAGTTCTGCTGTTATTGCTGCATTTTCGCTCCTTCGCCGGGGTGTTCATTCCGCTACTGGGTACCGGGATGTCGGCGGTGTGGGGGCTCGGATTGGTGGGCTGGCTCGGCTACAACATCGATCCATTAATTCTGGTTGTGCCGATACTGATTTCCGCGCGCACGGCCAGTCACTGCGTGCAGATCATGGAGCGTTATCAGGATGCGCTGCGGGAGGGTGCAAGCAAAGACGCGGCGGTAAGAACCACCATGGGCGAACTGATGGTACCGGCGTCCATTGCCATTTTTACCGACGCAGCGGGCCTGATGGTGTTGGCCGTGTCGTCGGTACCCATCATCGCCAAGCTGGGTATTTTTTGCGCCTTCTGGTCCCTGAGCAACCTGTTCACAGTGGTGATATTGGTGCCCCTGTTGTTGCTGTTGTTGCCACAGCCAGTCGTCGACCAGGCGAAAAGCAGTCATCTGCCGTCGAAGCTAATGAGCAAAATGGCTAACTTTATCGTATCGCCGATTTCCACCGTGCCGGTTCTCGCCACGGTAGCCGTGATCTTGATCGGCGGTGCCTATTTCGCCAAGGATGCCGAGGTCGGCGAAAGCACCCCGGGTTCACCGATTCTGTTTCAGGACTCCGAATATAACGTCGCGGCACAGCGCATTAATGAGAAATTTGCCGGCTCAAATCAGCTCAGTATTTATTTTGAGTCCGAGCAGGCGCACCGCATGAAAGATCCCGAAGTGCTGATGGTAATGCAGGAGTTCGCCAAACACATGGCGGGGCATGAAACCTTTGGCGGCACCCGGGAAATACCCGGTCTGGTGCGCTCGGTAAACAGGCTGTATCACTTTGACGATCCGCGGTGGTCAATTATTCCGCCAACCCAGCGGGATGTGGGCAATATTCTGTTTATGTATGAAGCTGGAGCGGCCGTGCCGGGGGTTATCCTGGAATACATGGACCTGGAAGGCAAGGTGGCCAACGTTGTGGTGTTTTTCAAGGACGCCACCGGCGCCACGGTAACGGCGGCCATCGCGCGGGCTACGGAGTTTCTCGCGGCCCACCCCCTGGACGGCGTCACCTATCAATTTGCGGGCGGCATCATTGGCACCACCGCGGCCGGCAACCAGGAAGTGCAGCGCTCTGAACTGTTACAGACTATCCTAATTATGGTGGTGGTGATGCTGGCGGTGTTTTTTACCTACCGCTCGGCGACAGCGGCGGCACTGGTATTTGTCGTGTTGGCTATCGCGGTGCTGGTTAATCGGGCCTACATGGGTATGCGCGGCATTGGACTGAATATCAACACCCTGCCGGTTACGGCAGTGGGAATCGGGGTCGGCGTGGATTACGCGATCTACGTGATGGACCGGGTGCGCGAAGAAGTGCGGGATAAATCGTTAATCGATGCAATTCGCGCCATGCTGACAACCACCGGGTCCGCGGTACTGTTTACGGCGGTGACCGTGGTGGGGGGTATCGCCTACTGGATTCCGGGGTCGGTACTGCGCTTTAACAGTGAAATGGCCATGCTGTTGTCGCTGTTAATGATCAGCAACATGATCGGCGCAATTACATTGTTGCCGTGGCTAATCAAAGTATTTAAACCAAAATTTGTAATGCGCGAGCACAGGGAGGACGTTCAGCCTTGACCAGTGGAGGTGGGACGACTATGCCAATGGAAGTGTTGTTACATAGGGACATGCACAAGAAAAGCTGGTAGCGGGCAACACGGTTAAAAGCCTGGCTAACGCGGGCGGAGAGTGTGGCAGTTCAACGGTAAAAACTCGGGGAGATAACGATGAAAAAGATAAAGAGATTAACGGGGTTGGGATGGCTGGCGTGGGTTGGCTTGACTGGTTTGTCGACACCGGTTGTGCAGGCCGAAGTGACTACAGAATTGTTTGGTGGTGAACTCAAAACCACAGGGTTTGTACGCAACGAAACCCGCTACAACATCGACAATTCCTATATATCGGCCAATATTATTCGCGCTCAGGTGGAGCTGGATTTGACCTTTGAAGATACGGGCATCTTCGACAAGCTGTCGTTTGTCAGCGTCATTCGCCCCGAGTTCGACGTGGGCTATTGGGAAAGTGGACTCACCGATCACCGCATTGGCCGGGATGGCACCAACCCGAATTACCTGGGGGTGCCGTTTACCGGGGCCAGCGATCCCATCGGTTACAGCGGACTCGATGTTGTTTTTGGCCCAAACTCGACTGGTGGATTGTCGAAAAATGTTAGCAATGGCTTTTGGGGGCCGCAACAGCTAAGCGAATTTGAGGTGATTGGCGGTGGTACGACCTTCCCGCTGCTGGTGCCCACCGGCGCCCAGAATATGGATTGCAAGAATTGCAACAACGTCGATAACAGCCAGCGCAGTATCGCCTGGGGCAATACCGATTCCGGCGGGGGGCTGTACCCGTTTCGAGAACTGTATGTGGACGCTATTATCGACGACTGGTGGTTCCGCGTCGGCAAGCAGCAGATCGTGTGGGGTAAGACGGATTTTTTCCGTATGCAGGATATTATCAATCCGGTGGATTTCGGCTATCACTTCTTCTTCGACTCGTTTGAAGATATTCGGATTCCCCAGTGGATTGCGCGGGGTCAGTACAAGTTTGGCAACCTCGGCTTTATCAACGATGCCGCCCTGGAAGTGATCTGGAATTTCGACCGCTTTCAGGGAGTCGGGCTGGGCAATCCGTCGCAATCCTGGGCTCATCCGTTCGGGCAGATGATTGGTACCTTTGCCGCGTTTAATACCTACTTTTCACCCGAACCCTGTGTGTCTGCGGCCAACGCTACCGGCCCCGGTCAGACCTGCGTCGCCGGCGATGGCCGCATGCCGTCCGGTTTTGGCGTACCGGTGGGGCTGAGCGAGGAGCGTATTCCGGAGCACAGATTCGAAAACACCGAGTTTGGCGCGCGTTTTGAATTTCTGGTGGGCAGCGTGCGCGCCGCGTTGACCTATCACTACGGCTGGGCCGACACGCCGCTATTTGGCTTTACCAGCGTCAATGTGCTGGCCCTTGACGAAGGTTTTGGTGTCGCTCCCGGATTGGCAAACGACGCGTTAGTCGCAGGGTTGGCTGAAGGGATCGCGTTGCCCGTCGCGGTCATGGATCCGGAGCAGGCGATTACTGCCGCCGCCGCCAATGGCGATGCGGGCGCGATTGCCGCCCTGGCCCAGGATAATGCCCGCCTGTTCTACCAGCAGGGCACCACGTTAGGCGGTCAGGTAAATATGTTCTACGAGCAGGTGCATACGCCGGGACTGTCTATCGACTATTTCGAGCCGGTGACCGGGATCGTATTCCGCATCGAGTCGTCCTACACCTTTGACGAGCCGGTGCAGAACACCCGCAAGGCCAACTGGATGGACGAGAGCGATGTGGTGCGCTTCTCCCTGGGGATGGATCGGCCGACATTTATTCCGTTCCTGAACCCCAATCGCACGTTCTTCCTGTCTGCCCAGATTTTCGATACCTACTACCTGGACCACGAGCAGGGAGCGGGTGACGGGTATATCGTGGGCGAGCATAATTTTATCTATACCTTTTTTGCCCAGACCCAGTATCTGCGCGATCAGTTGATTCCGAATGGTTTCATCGTGTGGGAAGAAGAGTCGGATTCATGGGTATCCGGGATTACCGCCGAATACCTGTTTAACAATCACTGGTCGATCAAGGGCGGCGCCTACTTTATCTGGGGCGGGGACAAGGAAAAACACGATGTCGGTCCGTTTACGTCCTTTACTCACAACGGCAACTACGCGCAGGACACGGTGTTTGGTTATGCGCGGCAGGGTATCGGCGCATTGCGCGACACCGATGAGGTGTTTGTGAGTGTTCGCTACCAGTTCTAACCATAACAACGATGTTGGAATTCAAACAGATTCAGAGGCCAGGAACATGAATAGTAAATTGGGATTTATCTGCAAAATAATTTATGCCAGCCTGTTGACAGCCGCCTGTGGGCAGGCGCTGGCGCAAACACCCGCGGACTTTATGGCCTGGTTTGAGGCCAATCAAAAAGCCGAAGCGACGTTCAAGGAGGGCGACATCATTGGGTATGAGGATATCGAGAAAATCCGGGCATTTGTGCCCCCCGGCTACCATGACGACATGTTCTTCCCGGGCATGGAAGTAAAAATACGGGGTCAGTCGGATCTTACGCCGGCCAAAATTTATACCGATGCCACCGAGGCCTATAAGGGACAGGCGACACTGGATGACAGTGGTGTGATCAGCAATTACAAAGCCGGTCGGCCGTTTGATCCCGCTGAGTTTGTGCCGGGGGACAGAATGTCCGGCTACAAGGCCGCGTGGAACTTTAATTATCGGTGGCAAAACCATGGTCTGAAGATTGGCAACGTGCTCTGGGTGTGGGTGCGTAAGGGGGGCAGCCACGAAGACCACGAAATTATGAAAAGCGAATACGCCAGTATGTTTCAGGGTGGCGGAAAATTTGAACGGGTTCTCCAGGGGCCCTATCAGCGGGTGTATCTGAGCCATCGCGCCGACCAGGCCGATACGGATTTCAAAGAACCGGATCGCTGGGCGCAGGATACCGAGTTTCGGGAATTGACCGCGTTTACCAGCCCGTTCGATATCGGCGGCACGGCGTTTATTATCTGGCGTCACGACAAGAATGTGGCGGATGACGCCTGGGCATATGTTCCCAGTCTGCGCCGGGTGCGACGCATCTCGGCCGAAGTGAAAACCGATAGCCTGCTGGGTACTGACCACACACTAGAGGATTTTTATTGCTATGCGGGTCGTGTTCCCACCTACGACTGGAAATATATCGGTACCGCGCGGCTGCTGGCGGTGGCCCGCTCGCGCAATCTGGATACCGTGTACTACGGACCGAATGGCTGGACGCCAAAGGATGACTGGGAGCTGCGGGAAGTGGATGTCTTTCAGATGATCCCCAAAAGCAAAAGTCACCCCTATTCCACCAAGTTCATCATGACCGACCGGCAGAATGCGGCGCCCTACTACTGCAACGCCTACGATCATGGCGATCAGTTGTGGAAAATATGGCAGTTGTCCGTGACCTGGACCAACGATCCGCACTTTAAGGGTGAGGGAGACAGCATCAGTGCGTTTCAAAGCATCAATGTGATCGATAAGCAGAATGATAGAGGCACCCTGGTACCCACCACGGAAGTGAGTTACCCGATCACCAAAATGAGCAAGGTCAAGCGTAGCCACGACGTCAACGCCTTGACCGAGGGTCGTTGATATTGCTTGCGACAAAAGTGCGGTAACAAAGGGGGGGGGCAACTCCCCCTTTTTAATTAGGGGTGTTGGCTTTACTGAAAAATCGTAATCAGGTTAAAATTCAGCAAGTTACTTCAACGAATCATGGGGTGAGCGGCGGCGCGATGAGAACTATTTTGATGATTGGGGTGTTGGTGTTAATCCACGGCTGCGCTCATCAGCCACCCCCCGCTGTGCAGGCCATTCCCACGCCACCGGCGCCGGTGGTGGATGCCTACGCTGAAATTTATGCCAAGCTCGAGGAGACACACCGACACTGGCGGGGGGTACCCTACCGCTACGGTGGTTTGACGAAAGACGGTGTCGACTGCTCGGGATTTGTGTTTTTGACATTTCGCGATCAGTTTGGCCTGCCGCTGCCCCGTACCGCCCAGGCGCAGGCGCGCCTGGGGCAGCCGGTCGCCAGGGAAGATATTCAACCGGGAGATCTGGTGTTTTTCAAAACCAGGCCGTCGGTGAACCATGTGGGTATCGCCATGGGGGACGACAAGTTTCTCCACGCGTCCACCAAAAAGGGTATAAAAATCTCCAGCTTAAGTAACACCTACTGGGCGACCCGCTACTGGAAAGCAATCCGGTTACCCACCTGAGGGGCCGACTAACGCAGGGTTCAGGTGGTGATTCGGAGGGTGATCCCCTTGGCCCATCACCTGCGGTTGGCCGAGCAGCCCCCGGGTTTTGCCCGTAACAGCGCTATCGATCACCGCGGGCCGTTTGCCCATCCCGCAAGCTCGATGGTTTACCGTCCAAACCATTACCGCTACAATTTGCCGCCGTTCGCTCCCGGCCAACCAGCCCGGGCCGGTAGGCCGATGGGAAACTCGCCTGGAACGGTTCCATCTGGCAATCGTGCGTACCGCGCGGCGATTGCATCTGCTACAACCCGCCGTCGACGTGGCGCCACGGGCGACGCCCGATAAATTTGCATACAGGCTTCGAAATATGAGTGATACCCAGTGTTACCCCGAAATCCGTGAGGCCGTCGCGAAATTGTGTAGCCAGTACCCCGGTGAATACTGGCGTAAGCTGGATGACACGCGCACCTATCCCACCGAATTTGTGAAGGCGTTGACGGATGCTGGCTTCCTGTCCGTATTGATTCCCGAAGAGTATGGTGGCAGCGGACTGCCCATTGCCGCCGGCTGTGCAGTACTCGAAGAAATCCAGCGTAGCGGCTGCAACGGAGGGGCCTGCCACGCGCAGATGTACACCATGGGCGTACTGTTAAAACACGGTAGTCCGGAGCAAAAGCAAAAATATTTGCCGGGCATCGCGGACGGCTCCCTGCGCCTGCAGGCATTTGGAGTAACCGAGCCCACCAGCGGCACGGATACCACGCGCATTCGCACCCGCGCGGTGCGCGATGGCGACGACTATGTGATTAACGGACAAAAAGTTTTTATTTCGCGCACCGAACACTCCGATCTGATGGTGCTGCTGGTGCGCACCACGCCGCTGGAAGAGTGCAAGAAGCCCTCCGATGGCATGGCGGTATTTTTGGTGGATATGCGCGCGGCGGTGGGTAACGGCCTCACCATCAACCCGATTAAAACCATGGTTAATCACTCTACCACCGAGTTGTTTTTCGACAATTTGCGGGTGCCTGCGGCGAACCTCATTGGCGAGGAAGGCAAAGGCTTTAAGTACATCCTCGACGGCATGAATGCAGAGCGTATTTTAATTGCGTCGGAGTGCATTGGCGACGCGCGCTACTTCGTCGAAACCGCCACCCAGTATGCCAAGGACCGAGAGGTGTTCGGCCGTCCTATCGGGCAGAACCAGGGGGTGCAGTTTCCCATCGCCCGCGCCCATGTGGAAACCGAGGCCGCCGCGCTGATGGTCTACAACGCCGCTGAATTATTCGATGCGGGCAAGCCCTGCGGTGCCCAGGCCAATATGAGCAAAATGCTGGCTTCGGAAGCGGCCTGGCATGCGGCGGATACCTGCCTGCAGACCCACGGCGGTTTTGGCTACGCGCAGGAATACGATGTGGAGCGCAAATTCCGGGAAACCCGCCTGTACCAGATTGCACCCATTTCCACCAATTTGATTCTGTCCCATGTGGCAACCCACGAGTTGGGTTTGCCGAAATCGTTTTAATGCGGGCGCCTGAATGGCAGTGCCGAGGGCGTAACCAACCAGTGGGGAGAGTCAGTGAGCGAAATTGATATCGAACACCTGCAACAATGGGTGGGCAAACAGGAAACCCGGGAGGATGTTCTTGCCCTGAGTACGGCGCGGGCCATGGCCGCTACGCTCGACTGGGAAACGGTTCCCAATATGGGCGATCAGCTGCCGGCACCCTGGCACTGGCTCTATTTTCTGGCCACCGAGCGTCAATCCCGTATCGGGTCGGATGGCCATCCCCAACGGGGCGGGTTTCTGCCACCGGTTACTCTGCCGCGGCGCATGTGGGCATCCGGAAAAATTCAGTTTGCGCAGCCGCTACACATTGGCGATAGCGTTAAGCGCATTAGCACCGTAACCAGTGTTACCCACAAGGTTGGCGGCTCCGGCGACCTGGTGTTTGTCGTCGTGCGCCATGAAATCTACGCGCGCGGCCAACTGGCGGTGAGCGAAGATCAGAACATTGTGTATCGGGCGGACCCCACTCCCGATGCACCGGCCCTGCCGGCCGTCGCGCCACGGCAAGTTGCCGAGTTCGGCCGGGAACTGCTTGCCGACCCGGTGTTGCTGTTTCGGTTCTCCGCGCTGACCTTTAACAGTCACCGTATTCACTACGACCGGGATTACGCGGTTAACGCGGAGGGCTACGCCGGGCTGGTGGTGCAGGGGCCCCTGAGTGCCACGTTATTGCTCGATCTGGTGCGTACCGAAGCGCGGGCTGCTGGAGTGACCGGCGAAATTGACAGCTACGATTATCGGGCGCTGCGTCCCCTGATTGCCGGACACCCCTTCCAGATTCAGGGATGCCGCGATGATCAGGGGTTGAGCCTGTGGGTGGTCGATCACACCGGCGCCATGACCATGCAGGCACGGGTCGGTTTGAAACAGGCGGGCACTGGAGTGGTGCGATGAGTGGGGCGGGCATCGCCAGGGATATAACTTTACCGCTGTGGCGCTCGGCACTGTTTGTTCCCGCCAACGTGGAGAGATTTGTCGCGAAAGCCCATACGCGGGGCGCCGACGCCATTATTCTGGACCTCGAGGACAGCGTCATTCTGTCGGAAAAGGAGCGGGCCCGGGCTGCGGTGCCCGCGGCTGCGGCCCAGATTGCTGGCCATGGCATCGATGTGCTGGTGCGCATTAATCGCCCCTGGCGCCTTGCCGTGCGGGATATCGAGGCCAGTATCTGCGCGCACGTGCATACCATCGCCGTGCCCAAGGTCATGAGCGCCGATCATTTGCGCTTTATCGCGGAAGTGGTAGCCGAAGTCGAGGTGGATCGGGGATTAACCCGGGGTCACACCAGGCTGTTGGCCTTCGTCGAAGGCCTGGACGGGCTGGCCAATATCGACGCCATCGCCCATGCCAGCGATCGTCTGCTGGGCCTGTTTCTCGGCGCCGAGGATTTCTGCGCCGAAGTGGGTATGCAACCCACCGCCGAAAGTTTGTTATGGGCCAATCAGCAGGTGGTTTTTGCCGCCCGCCGCGCTGGCGTGTTGCCGTTTGGCTTTGTCGGTTCGATTGCGGATTATTCCGACCTGGACCAGTTTCGTCAGCGCATTCGTCAGGCTAAAAGCCTGGGTTTTGTCGGGGCGCTGGGCATTCATCCCAGTCAAATCAGTATTATGAACGACGAGTTTGTACCCTCCGCCGATGAGGTGGAGTACGCAGCCGGACTAGTAGCGGCTTACGAAGAGGCGCTGGCACAGGGTCGTGGCGCCGCTGAATACCGCGGTAAAATGATCGACGCGCCGGTAGTGGCGCGGGCCCGGGAAATTCTGCGCGTGCACCAGGCACTGGGGGACAGGTTTGCCGGTGTGTGATGTGAAATTACGTCCACCGAACATGACCAGAATTAAATTGAATCCCACAATTAACCACCTACCGCAACTAATCAGCTACTGCAACTAAGGACCAGGACCATGAGTGAGCCCGTTTTGTACGAACAACAAGGACGCGTGGCAATTATCACCCTTAATCAGCCGCAAAGCCGCAATGCATTGTCCGATGAGCTGGTGCCATCGCTGGTGGACAAATTGCATCGCGCCAACGATGACGCCGGTGTCAGCTGCGTCATTATTACCGGTGCGGGCAGTAGTTTTTCCTCCGGTGGACACCTTGGCGAGATCCGCGCGATGACCCAGGAGAAAAAGCTGAGCGCCCACCAGCTGCGCAACTGGTATCTGGATATGATTCAACAGATTCCGCGCACCATGCAGCAGATATCGGTGCCCTGCATTGCCGCGGTAAACGGTTATGCGATTGGCGCCGGCTGCGACCTGACCATGATGTGCGATATACGCATTGCCTCTGAAAAAGCGGTTTTTGCGGAGAGTTTTATGCGGGTCGGGTTGATTCCTGGCGATGGCGGCGCCTGGTTCCTGCCGCGGGTGATCGGGCTGTCCCGCGCCTGCGAAATGAGTTATACCTGCGATTTTATCGACGCCGCCAAAGCGGAAAAATGGGGCATGGTTTCCGAGGTGGTTGCGCCGGACAAACTACTTGACGCGGCGCTGGCCATGGCCAATCGCATTGCCGTCCATCCGCCGATCGGCGTACGCATGGCCAAGAAACTGCTGCGGGACTCTCAGGATATGCCCCTCGGCGCGGCGCTGGAAATGGCCGCTGGCATGCAGGCCATGCTGCAACTGACGGAGGACCATATCGAGGCAATTGACGCCACCCTGGAAAAACGCGATCCGGTGTTCAAGGGACGCTAGAGTACTGTTTCAATCTGAGACAAAGTTCGCTTTCGGCGCGGCGCCGAAATTCCGGATTTGCGATGAATTATGGTAAAACTGCAAATCACAGGTTTGTAGTAATACCGTGGGACTCGAAACACTCGCCGCAACAGGGTTAGGCTGTGCAGTATACATGCCCGGGAACGACCCGTGCCAGGGCGTGCCGCCCTGCCGGGAGGCATCCTGGGCCGTACCCACAGAAACGCCGTGTGGATGTTCTGTTTTTAGACCACAGTGATGGTGGTCGCGCATTTTTCGCATTTATTCAGTTAGATAAGCAACGTCGGGAGACCAGTGATGGAAGTAGGTGGATTTTATTTGCCCGTAGTGGGCAACAAAGAGCAAATTGAACAGGGTATGGCGGGCAAGCGCACCGATCTGTACCAGTACATGCTCAAGGAGCTGTCTGATCAGGCCAAATATATGGATGAGCACGGCTACTACGGTATTGGCACCACCGAGCACCACTTTCATATCGAAGGGGAGGAGGTGTCGACCAACCCGATTCTGATCGATCTGTATATTGCCATGCAGACCAAAAACCTCAAGGTGGGTCAGTTGGGTAACGTTTTGCCGGCCCACAACCCGGTTCGTCTGGCGGAAGACATCGCCATGCTTGATCAAATGTCTGGCGGTCGTGCCTTTGCCGGATTTGCCCGCGGTTATCAGCCGCGCTGGGTGGCAACGCTGGGACAGCAGATGGACGGTATGGCCAAGGCCAACGAGCTGGGTGCTGATGCCTACGACAAGCTCAAAAAGGATATTTACTACGATCACTTCGACATCATCATGAAGGCGTGGAAGAACGACACCTTCTCCCACAAGAGCAAATTCTGGGAAATTCCCCCCGCCAATACCTATTGGGCCACTGGCGACGTGACCCGCAAGTACGGTCAGGGCGTGGATGAAAACAACATTCTGACGGAAATCGGTATTGCGCCGCCGACATTTAACAAGCGCATTCCCGACCTGTTTCAGCCGTTCAGCGTCTCGGAAAGCTCCATCGTGTGGGCCCAGGAAAATGACGTCACGCCGATTACCATCATCACCAACACCGAGGTCGCACAGTCCCATATACGCGCGGCCAAAGAAGCCGCCGACAAAGCGGGCAAGCCATACCGCATGGGTATGACCCGAGAAGTGATCGTGGCCGACACCGACGAAAAGGCTTACGAGATCGCCAGTAACGGTGGTTCGTACATCTGGTGTAACTTTTTCCAGCCGTTCGGTTTCAACGCGGCAGTTGCCAATCCCGGCGAAAGCCCGTTCGATGTGCCCAACAACTTCAAAACCATGGAAGAACGGGGCCTGGTTATCTGTGGTAGCCCCGACACCGTCAAGCGCAAGCTGGAGAAATTGTTTACCGACCTGCCCTGTGACTATTTCTGGTTGTTCAGCTACAACGGGCTGGTCTCCAACGAAAACATGTTGCGCAGTCTGGAATTGCTGACAGAAAAGGTATTTCCTCACTTTACCGACAAAATCAAGTAAGTCCACGCGCTGCTGGAACCGGTGGAGCTCGGTTCCAGTGGTGCCTGATCGGCATCACCGGCGAACACCGCGCGCAAACAGGGAAAACTCTGTTCAGGGGAGGTGCGGCGGTTGATGCTACCGGCGGGTAATGGAGTCGCATTTCGAGTATACTTGGCGCCGAACCATCGTTGGCTATTATCTGCCGACGCCCAGTACTCGCAAACTGCCTGAATTTACGAGAGTGTGGCGATGACCATGAGCGACCGCGCAGTGTACGCCGCGGAACACGAACTTTTCCGCCAAACCGCCCGGCGGTTTTTTCGCGAGCATCTGGAGCCGAATATCGACAGCTGGGAAGATCAGGGTATCGTCCCGCGGCAGTTCTGGCGCGACGCGGGAAAAAAGGGGTTGTTGTGCTGTGGTATCCCGGAGGCCTATGGCGGTCCCGGCGCGGATTTTCGCTACAACATGATTGTCTCGGAAGAAATCGGCTACGCCATCGGTGGTGGCAGTTGCAGCTTTGCCCTGCAATCGGATATCACCGCCTACTATCTTCTCAACCATGGTAGTGAGGAATTGAAACGCCGCTGGTTGCCGGGCATGGTCAGCGGCGAGGTTGTTTCCGCGATTGCGATGACTGAACCAGGTGCAGGCAGCGATTTAAAAGCGGTACGCACCAGCGCCGTGCGCCAGGGCGATGAGTACGTCATCAATGGACAAAAAACCTTTATTACCAACGGACAACATTGCGATTTTGTGATCGTGGTGTGCAAGACCGACCCGGAGCAGGGCGCCCACGGCATGAGTTTGATCATCGTCGAAAGCGACCGTGTCGGATTTGAACGGGGTCGCAACCTGGACAAAATCGGACAGAAGGCGGCCGATACCTCGGAAATGTTTTTTACCGACGTGCGCGTTCCGGCCAGTAACCTGATTGGCGAAGCCGGTCGTGGTTTTGCCTGTCTCATGGACGAGTTGCCCCGCGAGCGCCTGACTGTGGCATTTCGGGCCTGGGCGGAAGCCCAGCGCGCGTTCGATATTACAGTGGACTACGTCAAACAACGGGAGGCGTTTGGCAAGCCGTTGATGGCGTTCCAGAATACCCAGTTCAAACTGGCGGAGGTGCGCGCTAATCTCGCGGTCGGCTGGGCCTATCTCGACCAGTGTCTGGAAAAGATACTGGCGGGGACCATGACCGCCGAGGAGGGGGCCATCGCCAAACTGTGGACCACTGAACGGGAGGGGGAGATTGTCGACGAGTGTCTACAATTGTTTGGTGGTTACGGTTATATGCGCGAGTACCCCATAGCGCGTATGTATACTGACGCTCGTATTCGGCGCATTTACGGCGGAACCTCGGAGATTATGAAACTGTTTATCAGTAGATTCATTTAATTGTTTGCGGTCTGCGCCGGCGTCCCTGAAGACGTCTCGCGCAGGGGCAGCTTCACAACCATGGCAACCAGCGGGAACCTACTATGATTGGTATTACAGCTTATGGCGCGTACTTGCCGCGCATGCGATTGCAGAAAAAGGCGATAGCGGACGCTAATGCCTGGTTCGATGCGGGACTCAGGGGTCTCGCCAAGGGCGAGAAGGCCGTGTGCAACTGGGACGAGGATGCGATCACCATGGCGACGGAGGCGTTTGCCGACTGTTTGGGTAAAATCCCCGAAAAATCGCCCGCCGCACTGCTGCTTGCCTCTACCACGTTGCCGTTTGGCGACCGTCAGAACTCTGTAGTTGTGGCCGAAGCGCTGAACCTCGACACCGCCAATCTACGCACGGCGGATATCACCTCGTCGCAACGGGCGGGTACCTCGGGACTGCTGTTAGCGCTGGATATGGCGGCCTCTGGTCGTGGCGACGCGGTGCTGGTGGCGTCCGATCACCGGCGCACCAAATGTGCGTCGCGGGAAGAAATGCTGTACGGGGACGGCGCTGCGGCGATTGCGGTAGGCAACGATGCGGTGATTGCCGAACTGCTTGGTTCCCACAGCGAGGCGGTGGATTTTATCGACCATTTTCGTGGCGAGGGTCACGACTTTGACTATGGCTGGGAAGAGCGCTGGGTGCGCGATGAAGGCTATATGAAAATCATACCGCCTGCGGTTAACAAGTTGCTGGAACATTGCGATGTCAAAGCCAGTGATATCGCCCATGCGGTATTCGCTACCGATCAGGGCCGGGTACCGGCGGACCTGGCGAAGACGCTGGGTATCAACGGGGATGCCCTGGCGGATAATCTTTTGCAGGTAGCAGGTCACACCGGAGCTGCCCACCCGTTGCTGTTGCTTGCCCATCGGCTCGAGCAGGCCGCGCCGGGTGATCTGATTTTGTTGACCGGATTCGGCCAGGGTTGTGATGCCCTGCTGTTCAGGGCCACCGCTGCCATCAAAAACAAACGTCCGGTGCGCGGCGTATCCGGTTGCCTTAACGCCGGTCGCCCCGAGGAGAACTACAATAAATTTCAATCTTTTAACGACTTGCTGGAAAAAGAAATGGGCAAGCGTTCGGAGGTCAACAAGCAGGCCTATCTGTCCGCCATGTATCGCAACCGCGGTTTAACCAACCGTTTTCTCGGCGGCAAGTGCACCGCCTGCAATACGGTGCAAATGCCCAAGCATCTGTATTGCGTTAACCCCGACTGCGGTGCCTATGATACCCAGGTTGACCATCCCATGGCCGCCACCCGCGGGAAAGTAGCCACCTGGACCGCCGACCGCCTGACGTTTGACTACAACCCGCCGGCCTATTTTGGTCTGATTGCGTTCGCGGGCGGTGGTCGCCTGATGATGGATATGACCGAGGTGGACCCGGCGACATTTGATACGGGTGCCGAAGTGTCGGTGCATTTCCGCATCAAACAAATCGACAGTCAAAATGGGTTCCGTAAATATTTCTGGAAAGCGATACCCGTTTAATAACCAGATAGATCTACCCGCGTAACAACACAGGAGTTACGAATATGGCGAGCGGAATTAAAGATAAAGTTGCAATACTTGGTATGGGCTGCAGTAAGTTCGGCGAGCGTTGGGATTGCGAGCCCGCCGATTTGATGGCCGAAGCGTTCGAAGAGTGCCTGGCTGACGCCGGTATCGAAAAAAATCAGATTGAGGCTGCCTGGCAGTCCACGGCAGTGGATGCTTTTAGTGTGGGGCCCGGTTCGATGCCCCTCAGTATGGGTTTACGGTTGCCGTATATTCCGGTCACGCGGCTGGAAAATTACTGCGCCAGCGGTACCGAGGCGTTTCGCGCCGCCTCCTATGCGGTGGCCTCGGGTGCCTGCGATATTGCCCTGGCTCTCGGTTTTGAAAAATTAAAGGATACCGGCTATGGCGGTCTGCCCCAGCGTTCCCGCGGGGTGAGTAACGATCTGTACTACCCCAACCTGTCGGCGCCCGGTATGTTCGCCCAGCTGGCCGCGGGTTACCGCGCCAAATACGGCACCAGCATGCAGGATCTCAAGCGGGCCATGGCCCACGTGTCGGTTAAAAGTCACGCCAACGGGATCAAAAACCCGAAAGCACATCTGCGCCGCGCGATTACCGAGGAGCAGGCGCTGAATGCACCGATGATTGCCGAGCCGATTGGATTATTCGATTGCTGTGGCGTGAGCGATGGTGCTGCGGCAGCCATCGTCACCACGCCGGAAATTGCACGCCGTCTGGGCAAGCACAATCTGGTTACCGTGAAAGCGCTGCAACTGTGCGCTTCCAACGGTCAGGAAGGTGGTTACGACAACTGGGATGGATCCTTCGTACACACCACCCGGGTCGCCGCCAAGCGCGCCTACGCCGAAGCGGGGGTGAGCAAACCGCGGGACGAAATTTCCATGACGGAGGTTCACGATTGTTTCTCGGTAACTGAAATGGTCACCATGGAAGATCTGTTTTTGTCGGATGACGGCGGCGCGGTGAAGGATGTATTGGACGGTATGTTCGATGCCGATGGCAAGATTCCCTGCCAGATCGACGGTGGACTGAAATGTTTCGGCCACCCCATTGGCGCGTCTGGCCTGCGTATGATTTACGAAATGTACCTGCAACTGTCCGGCAACGCCGGAGAGCGGCAACTGGCTAACCCAAAACTCGGATTGACGCACAATCTCGGTGGCTTCCCGCACCAGAACGTGGTCAGTGTCGCCATCGTCGGCCGCCACGACGCGTGACTGCTCCAACCCGAGGGACACTGATCCGCGCGCAGGGTAGTTGCGGACGGAGTACTTCGTCCGCCGGTCCTGGCCAGTGGTGCGAATCCCGAGTGCAAAGTGATGAGTGAAGAGTGATGAAGCTTGAGGTTGAGGCAGCGGCCACCGCTGTTGCGGGCAACGATGTAACGATCGCGCAACAATCGCTGGCCCTGGTAGAGGGCTTGCTGGAGCGGGCGCTGGGGAATATTAAATCGGCCTGTAGTGTCGAGGGCCGCCTGCTCCCCGAGCGCCTCGATCAATATCAACTGGCCGGTTACGACCTGTCGTTTTGCGCCGCTGAAATTGCCGCCGGAAAGGCGCTGATCGAATACGCGCAACGGTGCGGCGTCACCGACCCGCGCTTGTCTTGGGTAGCTTGCCAGTTTATTGCGGAATCCTTGCAGAGCATTGCCGCCCGTTTGCGCGCGCGACCGGCGGATTATGGACTTGGCGGCTCGCGCATTGCGGAGTGTTTCGCCGCCGTGGATAAGCTGGGTCTCGCCGGGCATTATCTGCGCAGTCAAATGATGGCCGATCTGGGGCGGGCCCTGCTTCGAGAGGGCGGCGAATTTTTACCCGCCGGTCTCGATCAGGAAAAAGAAATTATTCGCGATACATTTCGGCGCTTCGCCAACGATGTGGTCATGCCCCTGGCGGAAGATATTCATCGCGAAGACCTGGATGTGCCGGAGGCGATCCTGGCGCCACTGCGGGAGATGGGCTGTTTTGGCCTGTCCATTCCGGAGCGCTTTGGCGGCCTGCAACCGGATGAGGGCGACGATAGCCTGTCGATGCTACTGGTAACCGAGGAACTGTCCCGCGGTTCCCTGGGTGCGGCGGGCAGTTTAATTACCCGCCCGGAAATTCTCGCCCGCGCCTTGCTCAAAGGCGGTACTCAGGCGCAACAGGCGCACTGGTTGCCGCGGGTGGCAAGTGGCGAAACGCTGTGCGCCATCGCGCTGACGGAGCCCGATTACGGATCGGACCTGGCGTCGGTCAAGCTCAAGGCCACCCCAACTACCGGGGGCTGGTTGCTTAACGGCAGTAAAACCTGGTGTACATTTTCCGGTGCCGCCAACGTTATTTTGACCCTGGGGCGCACCGGCGCGGACAGTGACGGGTATAAAGGACTGAGCTTTTTTCTGGTGGAAAAACCGCGTACTGCCGGCCATCGCTACGACGTGGTTCAGGAGGGTGGTGGCAAGTTGACCGGCAAGGCAATCGCCACTATTGGTTACCGGGGTATGCATTCCTTTGATGTTTTTTTTGAGGATTATTTTGTCCCCGAGGAAAACTTGCTGGGAGGCGACAACGGTCTGGGCAGGGGTTTTTACTATGCCATGGCGGGCCTCACCGGTGGGCGCATGCAAACTTCGGCGCGCGCCTGTGGCGTGATGCAGGCAGCCTGTGAACAGGCTGCCGCCTATGCGCTGGAGCGCAAGGTCTTTGCCCGGCCGATAGCCGATTATCAGCTGACGTTGGTCAAACTCAGTCGCATGATTGTGGCGCTGGAGGCGTCCCGACAGTTTAGTTATGCGGTGGCGCGGCGCGTCGATGCAGGCGGCGGGCAGATGGAAGCGAGCCTGGTGAAATTATTTGCCTGCCGTGCGGCCGAGTGGGTAACCCGGGAGGCGCTGCAAATTCACGGCGGCATGGGCTACGCAGAGGAAGTGCCGGTGAGCCGTTATTTCGTCGACGCGCGGGTACTGTCGATTTTTGAAGGGGCCGAAGAAACGCTGGCGCTAAAAGTTATCTCGCGGGAACTGATCGCCAATGCGCAATCAGGTGCGGTTGATCCAGATTAGAGCGCTGCGAAAAGTATCGTCAAATACACTGAAATTAAGGGGAGTCGCAAGCATGAGTGAGAGCAAACACCTGGCTGGTAAAGCGGTTGTAGTCACCGGATCCGGTCGCGGTATCGGCCGCACCATCGCGCTGGAAATCGCCCGCGCGGGCGGCAAGGTAGTGGTCAACGATCTCGATCGGGAGGTGGCGGAGGAGGTGGTCGCGGAAATCGCCGCCCTCGGCAGCGAAGCCATCGCCAACACCGACAGTGTCTCCTCCTGGGAGGGGGCCAACAACATGGTCACCACCTGTGTCGATAACTTCGGCAGCGTTGATGCGGTGGTCAACAACGCGGGCAATCTGCGCGATGTGATTTTTCACAAGATGACTCAGGATGACTTCAACCAGGTGATCGATGTTCATCTGCGCGGCAGCTTCAATGTCAGTCGCGCCGCCGCGACCCATTTTCGCCAGCAGGAAAGTGGCGCCTGTGTGCATATGACTTCAACCTCCGGTTTGGTTGGCAATTTTGGTCAGGCCAATTACTCGGCGGCGAAAGCCGGGATCGCAGCCCTGTCCAAATCCATTGCCCTGGATATGCAACGCTTCAACGTTCGCTCCAACTGCATCGCGCCCTTTGCCTGGAGTCGCATGACCGCTTCCATTCCGGCGGACACCCCGGATCAGCAAGCTCGTGTCGAAAAACTCAAACGCATGACGCCGGAAAAAGTGGCCATCGTCGCGGCGGCGCTGTGTAGCGACAAAGCAGCGCATATCACCGGTCAGATTTTCGCGGTGCGCATGAACGAAATTTTCCTGATGAGCCAGTCGCGCCCGGTGCGCTCCACCCACAACGGCGACGGCTGGACCATCGACAGTATTTTTGAGGTGGCGATGCCCGCGCTCGAATCCCATTTTTACCCGCTGCATCGCTCCCAGGATATTTTTAGCTGGGACCCGATTTAAGTCGGCGGCACCCCGGGTGTTGTGACCGGGGCGCGGCGCCAAAAGCCTGCGCCCCGTTTTAGTGCTGTTACCGGCCTGCGAAATACTTTACGGAGATGGGCGTGGCGATTGACTATCAAACATTAAAAAATCGAAAATTCGAAGAAATCGTGCATAGTTATTCCCCCAAAGATACGATGTTGTACGCGCTGGGGGTTGGGCTGAGCAGTGATCCCACCGACGAACAAGCCCTGCGGTTCACCTATGAAGCAGACCTTAACGCGTTGCCGACCATGGCGGCGGTGCTGGCCTATCCGGGTTTCTGGCTGAAAGAGCCCGATACCGGCGTCGACTGGACCCAGGTATTGCACGCCGATCAGGAAATCGTCTTTCACCGCCCACTGCCAGCGCAGGGCACGGTCAAGGCGCGCACTCAGGTCGATGAAATTATCGACAAGGGACCGGGTAAAGGCGCCTTTATCTATTCTTCGCGCACGGTTGTCGATGTTGCCAGCGGAGAGCCCCTGTGTACGTTGACGCAAAATACCATGGCCCGCGGCCACGGCGGTTTTGGTGGCTCCACCGCAACGCCCCCCACACCCCAGGCAATCCCTGGCACGCCTGCAGAAATGACCTGCGATCTCCCCACCCTGCCGCAGGCGGCGTTGATCTATCGGCTATCGGGCGATTTTAATCCCCTCCATGCCTCCCCGACGGTAGCCAGGCAGGCCGGTTTTGAGCGCCCCATTTTACATGGGCTGTGTACGTTCGGTGTCGCCGGGCACGCGCTGTTAAAAACCTGTTGCGACTATGATGTAAAGCGCTTCAAGCGCATCAAATGCCGTTTTTCCGCGCCGGTCTATCCCGGAGAAACGATTCGTACCGAAATGTGGCGCGTTGACGGCGGCGTCGCGTTCCGCTGTCGCGTGGTGGAACGGGATCTGGTGGTGATTGAAAACGGTTTACTGGAAGTTAGTTAACCCGCCGACGAGGCTGAACTGTTTATGCAGAATATTTTGCAGGGCATGCGGATTGTCGAAGGCGCGGCGTTTGTCGCCGCCCCGTCCGGCGCAATGACATTGGCGCAGATGGGCGCCGATGTGATTCGTTTCGATATGATCGGTGGCGGCCTCGACTATCGTCGTTGGCCGGTTGACGCTAACAACAACAGCCTGTTCTGGGCCGGATTGAATAAGGGCAAGCGTTCGATCGCGGTGGATTTCCGCACTCCGGAAGGTCAGGAAATTTTGACCCGACTCATTTGCGCGCCAGGGGAAAATGCCGGGCTGTTTATGACTAACTTCCCCGCCCGCGGCTGGCTGGCCGATAGCAATTTGCGTAACCAGCGCCGGGACCTGATTTACCTTAACCTGACCGGGGATCGCCACGGCGGTTCGGCGGTGGACTATACAGTCAACTGCGAGGTCGGTTTGCCGACCATGACAGGCGCCACAGCGGAGCCTGTCAATCACGTGCTGGCGGCGTGGGATGTGATTGCCGGGCAGACCCTGGCCCTTGGCCTGCTGGCGGCGGAGCGTCATCGCCGCATTACCGGCGAGGGACAGATGGTCAGGCTGGCGCTGGCGGATGTGGCACTGGCAACCATGGGGCATCTCGGTTTTATCGCTGAAGCTCAGGTCAATGGCACTGACCGCGAGGCCTGCGGCAACTACCTGTACGGCGCCTACGGCAAGGATTTTGTCACCGCCGACGGTCGCCGCGTGATGATCGTCGGCCTCACCGGCAACCAGTGGAACGCAATTAAAAAAGCCACCGGACTGGGGGTGGAGATCGACCAGCTGGGAGCAAGGCTGCAACTGGATCTGGGGCGGGAGGGCGATCGTTTTCGAGCGCGGGAAGCGTTGACCGAGCTGTTTGCGCCCTGGTTCGCAGCACGTCCATTCGAGGTCGTAGCGGCCGCTCTCGATGGGGCGGGTGTCTGTTGGGGTAAATATCAGACGATCAAAGAGTTGGTTGATCGGGATCCCGAGTGTTCCACGGCGAATCCCCTTTTTGAAGAGGTTGAACAACCGGGCATCGGCCGCTATCTGACGCCGGGCAACCCACTGTACTTCGCCACGGGCGATCGCCAACCGGTGCGGCCGGCACCGCTGGTCGGTCAGCATACGGATGAAATCCTCGCCGACGAACTGGGCATGAGCAGCGCCGAGATTGGTCGCTTGCACGATGCCAATATTGTCGCTGGGGCGGAGTAGAGGTCAATGCCGGGGGATGGCATGGACGGCGGGTGGTCTTATTGATAAGGTTACGCGTTTCAGACTCTACTGCCGATAACCAGGAGACCTGTTGTTGATTCCAGCCTGGTAAGGGCCCGCAGAACAAGCTTTGTAGGCATTTTTGATATGACTCGGAGTGGTTAGCGTCATGCAGACACCGCACGTGGGGCGTACATTTCTCGAATCGGATCGTATCGTCCGCAAGCAGGTCGAGCGCGCCTGGAGTCAGTTCGTGGAGCGCGGTAGCTGCGCGACAGAGTCGGTCAGGGACGTGGTGCTTAATTCTTGGCATCGATGTCGCAATGAGGGAGTGGAAGCGACGCGCACCTGTTCGGCACTGATTGCCAGGGGTAAACAGCTCGAGCAGCTTAAGCGGGAAAATGAAGAGCTGCTCCTGGCCTCCCAGCACACCTGGAAAATGTTGTCGGATATTCTGGTGGATACCGAGAGTTTGTTGCTGGTCGCCGCGCCCAACGGCGTGTTGCTGGACGTGTGTGGCAACCCGCAGGTTGTCGAGGGTGGGGCCGACCAGTACGTGGCGCCAGGGCACGACTGGAGTGAACAGAAAGCGGGTACCAACGCGGTTGGCACGGTCATCGCGCTACGCGAACCCGTGGAAATCCACAGCGCGGAGCATTTCTGCCAATCCGCAAAAATATGGACCTGCTCGGCAGCACCGGTCATCGATCATGTCAGTGGTGACCTGTTCGGTGTGATCGATATTACTACCCGGAGTCACGCCTTTAGCCGTCAAAGTATCGCGTTGGCGATGACGGCTGCCCGACAGATTGAGCAGACGCTGCAGTCGCGGGAGTTAGCGCGCAACGTGCAGCTACTGAACTGGTTTGCCAACAAGGCCGAACGTTGGTATCGGGATAGTGTGGTGCTACTCGACCGCCGCGGCCGCATCGTTACCTGTAACGAGCATGCCCGCAGGCTTTTTAAAGGCATTCAGCTGGGGCATCTGATGCGCGGTGGCAGCGCCCTGCTGCCAGAAACAGCGATCAACGACATCGACAATTGCGCACAATTTTTGCCGGCCGGAATAGACCTGGTAGCGGTCGATACCTTCGCTGGCGAAAACGCGTGGGAAGGGGGCTTGCTGGTGCTGGAAAACCACAATCGTCGTGCTACCCTTCTGGCTGATAACCCCCTCCTGGGGGAAAGGCATCGCGGAGCGCTACCGGCGAGGGATCCTTTCGCCACCATCGTTGGTGATTGCGCGCTGATGGAACGTCTCAGGGATATGGCAAAAAACTGGGCGGTCACGGAAGCGCCGATTCTTATCAGGGGTGAATCCGGCAGCGGTAAGGAATTACTGGCCAGAGCCCTGCACGCCGCGTCACCGCGACGGGGCGGGCCATTCATAACGGTGGATTGCACAACGCTCGAAAAAACCTCCGCCGGGGAAGTGATATTCGGGGATGAACTCAGTGGCCAGGATCACCGCGATACCGATCAGTATGCAGGGAAAATAGGGCAGGCCAGTGGGGGAACGTTGTTCCTGCGCACGGTGGACGCGCTGCCGGTCGCGACTCAGGCGCGGTTAACAAATTTTGTGCGAAGCGAGCCATTTGGTAGGAGTGATTCCCCTGGACCCGCTGGCGTCCGAGTAATAGCGTCGATGGTCGCCGATCCGGGTGCGCAGACTCTGGAGCGCAACCTTGATCGCGAGTTGCAGGGAACGACCCTGCATGTGCCGGCCCTGCGGGATAGAGCGGGGGATTTGCCAGCATTGGTAGATCATTTTCTGGAGAAAACGGCCCATAGATCGGGAACACCGCGCAAATTTGCGGATGCGCAACTGTTGCACTGGATGCAGCGTTACAGCTGGCCTGGCAATGTGCGTGAATTGCATGGAATGCTGGCATTCATGTGCGATCACAGTGAACAGGCTGAGTTGTGCACTCGGGATTTACCACAACAGTGGCTCCACCGACAGACGCCAGCGAGCGCCGCCGGGCATGCGGGCGAAGCGACCGATGACTCCCATGGAATACTGGACGACCTTGAGAAAAAGGCGATTGCGCAGGAGATGGAAAAACACGCAGGTAATCGCACGCGGGCGGCGCGATCGCTGGGCATTTCCAGAAGCACTTTATACCGCAAGCTGCGTGCTTACGGGTTAGATTCTGTATGATGGAAAATTACGCGGCGCGAAGCGAAGAGTAGCGATCCTTTGCCCTCCGCCCGGTTCGGTAACACGCCCGTTTGCGCAAAGGCTGGGCGCGAACAAGCAAAATACAGGGGCAAAGTGGCTACTTTCTGGCATAATCGCAAGTTCGCAAGTGGATGGAAAGAGCTTGGCGTCCGAGACGGGCGGTGGGAACGATAGCCCGGAGCAGTGGGGCGTAGTTAGCCCGCCAGATTTCAGAGCGGTTCCCGACGCGGGATTAAACCAACCGAAAAAAATAAATGCAGGAGGTTAGCAAGATGGCCAGTGCAGCGGCGCAACAGATCGTAGGGCTCTATTCCGAGTGGAAACAAAAACTGGCGATGAACGACGGTATGTCGCTGGAGGAATTGCGAGAATTATTTGATGGCTGGGGTAGCATCACCGCTGAACCGGCAGACGTGGAATTTAATGATGTCACCCTGTACGGCGTCGACTGCAAGTGGGCGATTCCCCAAGGTGCCGACGAAAGTCGAGTACTGATTTGTTGTCACGGCGGCGGTTTTGTCGTCGGCTCCTCCGCAAGCCATCGCAAAATGTTTGGCCATATCGCAAAAGCCGTGGGCTGCGCTGCCCTGATACTCGACTACACCCGCGCGCCGGAAAATCCCCACCCCGGTATTGTCGAAGAGGCGGTAGCGGTGTATTCCGGCCTGCTCGAAGGGGGCTACAAACCCGAACATATGGCGACTATCGGCGATTCTGCGGGTGGTAACCTGTGTACGTCGGTACTGCTGTTTGGCGAGCGACTCGGCTATCCGATGCCAGCTGCCTGCGTACCGCTGTCCCCCTGGTACGATATGGAAGGCACTGGACAAACCCTGACTACCAATGCGGACAAGGACGCGTTGGTCAATAAGGATATATTGATGGGTATGGCGGAGATGTTTCTTGGAGGCAAAAATCCCCGGGGGCCGATTGCCAACCCGCTGTACGCCGATCTGGAGAATTTGCCACCGACATTGATTCAGGTCGGTGAATACGAAGGCTTGCTGGACGACAGCCGACGGTTTTACGAACGCGCTAAAGCGGCCGGTGTGGATGTCGAGCTACAGGTGTTTCCCGAAATGCAGCATGTATTTCAGTTTATGGCCGGTAACGCGCCGGAAGCCG
Source organism: Gammaproteobacteria bacterium (assembly GCA_038106145.1). GTDB lineage: Bacteria > Pseudomonadota > Gammaproteobacteria > Pseudomonadales > Porticoccaceae > JBFJKD01. The sequence goes on from JAYODD010000002.1 coordinate 176,634, forward strand.
ACGACGCGATTGCCAGGATTGCACAGTTTTTACGCCCCAAATTAGGGCTCGCCTGATTGGCGATTCCGCTACCATTAGGCGCGCCGGGGCTAAAATCTCGCGTGCGCCGTAAACGCTAACCGACAGCTTGTACTAGCAGGATATGAAGATGATTGAACACAGCAAAATCTATGTCGATGGACAGTGGGTGCCAGCCAGCGGCGGTGGTGTTACCACGCTGGTCAACCCGGCCACAGAAGAGCCGTTTGCCTCGGTGCCGATGTCTTCCGTGGAAGATGTCGACAGGGCGGTGCGAGCGGCGCGGCGCGCTTTTGCGTCCTGGTCCAGAACCAGTGCCGAGGAGCGTGCCGGGTATATTCGCGCTATCTGCGCCAAGCTGAAAGAGCGCAAGGATGAACTGGCCTCGTTGATTTCCCAGGAAATGGGCATTCCGGTGCATTTTTCCAGGGGCATTCAGGTATCCGGACCGATTCATGGCCTGTCGCTGTTTGCCGATCTCGCCAAGACCATGGAAGAAGTCCGGCAGCACGAGGAAGGCTATCTGGTGTTGCGGGAGCCGATCGGCGTTTGCGCGTTTATTACGCCGTGGAATTTTCCCTTGTTTCAGGTAGTGGCAAAAGTGGGGCCAGCGATTGCGGCGGGTTGCACTACGGTACTTAAACCGAGCGAGCAAACTCCGTTGTGCACCTATGTTTTCGCGCAGATCTGTGACGAAGTGGGCCTGCCACCGGGCGTATTTAACCTGGTGCCTGGCCGGGGGTCCGTGATGGGCGATGCCCTCAGTTCCCACCCCGAAGTGGAT
>JAYODD010000002.1:177445-182079 GCA_038106145.1 Gammaproteobacteria bacterium
TGGATCTGGTGTCGTTTACCGGTTCCACGGAAGTCGGGGTCGACGTCGCCAGGTCGGCCGCGCCCACGGTCAAGCGGGTGTGTCAGGAACTGGGTGGCAAGTCGCCGTTTATCATTGCCGAGGACGCGGACATCGGCAAAGCCGTCAAATATGTCGTGAAGGATACCATGTTCAATTCGGGGCAGATGTGCGTGGCTCTGAGTCGTGTGCTGGTGCCCGAATCGAAATACGAAGAGGCGGTGGCGGTGGCCAAATCCGTGGCGGAATCCCTCAAGGTGGGTGATCCCACCGATGAAAGTGTATTTCTCGGGCCGGTCAGCTCCATGCGCGCCCGGGAGAGTGTGGTGCGTTACATCAACAAAGGCATAGAAGAAGGCGCGCGCCTGGTCACCGGCGGTGCGGAGTTGCCCGAGGGTATTACGCGAGGCGCGTATGTTCGCCCCACCATTTTTGCCGACGTGCGCAACGACATGACGATTGCCCGGGAGGAGATTTTTGGGCCGGTGATTTGCCTGATCCCCTACCAGGACGAAGAAGAGGCAATTGCCCTGGCCAACGACACGCCGTTCGGCCTGTCGAGCGGCGTCTGGGCCGAGAGCGAAGAAACCCAGATGCGCATTGCCCGTCAACTGCGTGCCGGCCAGGTTAAGGTGAACGGCGGACCATTCAGTTTTTCCGCGCCGTTTGGCGGCTACAAGATGTCCGGCAATGGGCGGGAGTGGGGCGCCAGCGGCCTTGTCGAATACACCGAGGAAAAAGCCATTCTGATTGGCAAGCTGCGTTAGTACTGGTCCCTTTCTACCCGGCCGCGGGGAACGCCCGCGGCTACCCTTGCTGTGGTCCGCTGCGGTGGGCGCTGCTCTTCAGGAGTTGTAATCGATGTCCAGATTTCGTTTCCCCCACGTGGAGATGCCTGCCATCGCCACGCAACTGCGCGCCGAGGTCAGGGAATTTTTGGCGGCGGAGCGCGCCAGTGGCGGATTCGTACCGATGGCGGACTGCTGGGCGTCGGGAATGAGCGTGGAATTCAGCCGCAAGTTAGGTCGACGGGGCTGGCTGGGCATGACCTGGGATAAACAGTACGGGGGTCATGGCCGCACTTTCCTCGAACGCTATGTGGTCACCGAAGAAATGCTGGCGGCCGGGGCGCCGGTCATGGCCCACTGGATAGCGGATCGCCAGAGCGGCCCGCAAATTATCAAACATGCGGACCCGCAATTGCGCGACCAGATCATTCCGCGCATTGTCGCCGGCGAATGTTTTTGCGCGATCGGCATGAGCGAACCGAATACCGGTTCCGATCTGGCGTCGGTCGCCACCAAAGCGGAAAAAGTCGATGGTGGCTGGCGAGTCAATGGTACCAAGCTGTGGTCCACCGGCGCCCACGGTTGCGACTACATGATTACTTTATTGCGCACTGGCCCTTTGGATACGGCTGCCCGTCACCAGGGGCTGTCGCAGTTTCTGATTGACCTCAAGTCCCCGGGGGTGAAGATTCGCGGTATTGCGGATATTGGCGGGCAGGTGCACTTTAACGAAACCAACTTTGAAGATGTGTTTGTTCCCGATAATTATGTCCTCGGCGAAGTGGGTGGGGGCTGGAATATGGTGGTCGGTGAACTGGCGCTGGAACGTTCGGGACCGGAACGTTTTCTGAGTACATTTATCGTGTTGCAGGAAGCCATGCGCGTGCTGGTCGCCCACCCTACGGATAAAACCCGAGAAGTCCTGGGTCAGGTGGTGGCCAAAATCAAAACCCTGCGCCGTATGTCCCTCGGCATCGCCGGTCTGTTGCAGGAAGGCTCTTCGCCGGAAATGGAGGCCGCCCTGGTCAAGGATATGGCCACGCGCTTCGAGCGCGAGCTATTGGAAAAACTGCGTGGCATTCTGCCGCAGAATCTGCTGGCTGCAAACGACGGGCTGTTGCCGGCGTTGTTGCGCGACGGAATTTTACGGGTGCCGTCCTCGACCCTGCGCGGCGGCACCAACGAAGTACTCAAGGGCATGGTTGCCCGCCAGTTGGGGTTGCGGTGATCGACGAGATGCCGACGACCCAACATTCCTGGTGCGGTGACCGGGAAATAGCGCCAACATTACAGTGAATTCGAGAGAGCCGAATGACAGCCGATAACATTATCTTTGAAACCGCCCAGCGCATTTTTACCGATCTCAGCACCCCGGAAACCATCAATGCCGCCGAGGCCGGAAAATGGCCCGGGGCACTGTGGCAGGCGATCGAGGAATCCGGCCTGGCATTGACCTGGGTGCCCGAGAATAACGATGGTGTAGGCGCCACGCTGATGGATGGGTTTGCGGTCATCAAAGCCGCTGGCGCCGCCGCATTGCCGGTGCCATTGGCGGAAACTCTGATGGCGGGCTGGCTGTTGGCCCGGGGTGGTTTGCCAGTGCCCAATGGGCCGATGACAGTTGCTTGCGGTGATTTTGCATTTGCCGATGGTGTACTAAATGGTGAGGCGGTAGCAGTACCCCACGGGCGCAACGCCAAATATCTGGTGGTAGTCGTCGACACCCCGGCGGGGGCCGCGGCGCTTCAGCTGGCGGTTGCAGACTGTGGTGTGACAGCGCATGCCGGTCTTGCCGGGGAGCCTCTCGACCGGGTGGTTTTCGAGAACGTTAAGCCGATAGCGGTTGGCGAGATAAGTGATACTACCGATGCCGCCAGTGTCGAGGCGTTGGGCGCTCTGGTGCGCTGCATACAGGCTGCGGGCGCGCTGGAAACCGTTCTCGATCTGAGCATTCAGTACGCCTGTGAGCGGGTACAGTTTGGTCGCCCCATTGGTAAATTCCAGGCGATACAGCATAGTATCGCTGAACTGGCGGGAGAGGTAGCGGCAATCAACGCGGCGGCAGATTCCGCCGCCGAGGCCGTCGCCAGGCGCAATTTGATTGATGCGGATGCTCGGGTTGAAATTGCTGCGGCCAAAGTTCGCCTCGAACAGGCGGTCAGTAATGGCGCGGCCATCGCCCATCAGGTGCACGGCGCCATGGGTTTTACTTACGAACATCGTTTGCACCACCTCACCCGCAGGCTGTGGAACTGGCGCGACGAATTTGGCAGCGATACGGTGTGGGCACAACGTCTGGGCGCGCAGGTGCTGGAATGGGGTGCCGAGGAATTGTGGCCGCGCATTACCGCGGTCAGCGATGCCCGTTAACCACGACCGCTAAACCGAGTGTAACCTGTAGAGATAGTCACCATGGATTTTTCGTTAAGCAGTGAACAGCAGGCCATTGTCGATAGCATCAATGCGCTGATGGCCAATTTTGGCGACAGTTTCTGGCTGGAGCGGGATAAAACCGGTGTATTTCCCGAGGAATTTTATCAGGCGATGGCAGAGGGCGGCTGGCTGGGTATTACCATGCCGGAGGAATACGGCGGTGCCAACCTTGGCGTCACCGAGGCGGCGCTGATGATGATGACCGTGGCCAGTCACGGTGGTATGTCCGCCGCGTCGGCGGTGCATATCAATATTTTCGGGCCGCACCCGATTGTCAAATTCGGTACCCCCGAGCAGAAGGCGCGCTGGTTGCCGCCGTTGATTGCCGGCCAACAGAAAACCTGTTTCGGTGTCACCGAAGCCAATGCTGGCCTCGATACCACCCGCATTGAAACCTTTGCCAAACGGGATGGGGATAACTACATCATCAACGGCCAGAAAATCTGGACCACCACCGCTCAACAGGCCGACAAGGTGATGCTGCTGACGCGCACCACGCCGCGAGAAGAGTGTGCCAAACCCCATCAGGGTATCACCTTATTTTACGCGGACATGGATCCCGCCCATGTGCAAATCAAGGAAATTGAAAAGATGGGTCGCAAGGCGGTCAACTCTAACATGACGTTTTACGACAATCTGGTGGTGTCCAAAGACGATATGATCGGCGAGGAGGGCAAGGGGTTTTCGTATATTCTGCACAGCCTCAATCCCGAGCGCATCCTCCTCGCCGCGGAGGCGGTGGGCATGGGGCGCAGCGCGCTGTCGCGGGCCACCCAGTACGCCAAGGATCGCGAAGTATTTGGGCGACCCATTGGCATGAATCAGTCGGTGCAGCACCCGTTGGCAGAAAACTGGATCGAGCTCGAAGCCGCTTATCTGAAAATCATGTACGCCGCCTGGTTGTACGACAACGGCAAAGAATGTGGCGCCTATGCCAATGGCAGTAAATACTTCGCTGCCGAGGCTGGTTTCAAAGCCTGTCAGCAGGCGGTGATGACCCATGGCGGCATGGGTTACGCCAAGGAATACCATGTCGAGCGACTGATGCGCGAAGCTATGTTGCCGCGGTTGGCGCCGGTTAGTCAGAATATGATTCTTAATTTTATTTCTACCAATGTCCTGGATCTGCCGCGGTCGTATTAATATCGGCGACGCGTCGCGCCAGGTAAATACAGGCGTCGAAGCCCGCTCTGCTGTTTGCACATTACAGGGTGAATTATGAACGACGAGAAAAATAATTTGCGTCATCACGAACCCGGCCATGATCTCCAGATGGAGCATGAAGATGCCACCATCCGGGTTCTGCACAAAGTTATTCGGGCGGTGGTCAAGGCGCTGGCAATCCTGATGGTCTTCGTTATTGATTTCTCCAAGCGAGATTCAGTTACCCCTGCC
>JAYODD010000002.1:182089-232585 GCA_038106145.1 Gammaproteobacteria bacterium
CCTGAAGGTCTTCGTTATTGTGTGGTGCACCGGGGACGTCGTTTTTGTGCTGTATCAACGCTTAACCGAACCGCCATTTATGTTGCTTAATATCAGCGACATCCTCGCAACCTTTGGTTCGTTTTTAGCGGTATTGATAGCGATTGAAATTTTTATCAATATCAGCATGTATTTGAGCACCAATGTTATTCCGGTGCGGCTGGTGGTGGCGACGGCGTTGATGGCAATCGCGCGTAAAGTGATTATTTTCGACTTTGAAAAAGTGACCCCGGACTATATTTATGCGACTGCTGCGGTGGTTCTGGCACTGGGAATAACGTACTGGCTGACAACCAAAAAACATATCGAGCACAAAGCGGAGTAACAGACGTATGAGTAATTTGTATGGTGACAAACACCGCGAACTACAGGACCATTTTCAAACCCGCAAAATGGCCGATCGTATCGAACAGTCGATTGTTAGCGATTCTCTGTCAGAGCAGGGCATAGCCTTCATCGAATCCCGGGATATGTTTTTTCTCTCCACGGTGGATCATCAGGGTCGCCCCACCGTCTCCTACAAGGGTGGCGACGTCGGGTTCCTGCGCGTGCTGGATGACCGCACCATCGCGTTTCCCAATTACGATGGCAACGGCATGTTTTTTTCCATGGGTAACATTCGCGCCAATGCCAATGTGGGTTTATTGCTAATTGATTTTGAAAATCCGTTTCGCATGCGCATACAGGGTGTAGCATCCGCACACACCGATGATGCATTGTTGGCCGAATACCCAGAGGCCGATATGATTATTCGTGTCGCGGTCGCGCAAACCTGGATCAACTGTCCGCGCTACATTCATAAATACCAGAAACTGGCGACCTCCCGTTACGTGCCCAAGGGGGACTGCGAAACACCCTATGCCGAGTGGAAGCGTATCGACTTTTTGCAGGATGCGTTGCCCCCCAAAGATACCGGCAAAACAGAGTTGTCCGGCGGTACTCTCACCATGGAGGAGTGGGCGGCAAAAGTAGCCCGTGGCGAAGGTTAAGGAGCAAAGCGTTGCCGGCCGTTGGCGTGCACGCTGACCTGACGTTTGACCGATGCGGCAATCCTCTCAAGGCGCACCATTCTGGCCAAGTGTTGCGCGCTGGTGTGCCAGCTTTATTAATTCGTGGGTGCATTTTCTGCCGCTGTTGATGGTGTGTGCGTTTTCGCGACAGCTCGCCTGTCACATCTACCGTAATTGGGTAAAAGTGGCTTGTCGGATTTTTGGCGTCACCTATTCCCTGCGCGACGACAACAACGGGGTGGTGGGACCGCCACCGCATCTTTATGTGTGGCTTAATCAGTCCAATATCGCCGAAGGCCTTATTTGCATGATGTGCCTGCCACCGATGTTTGTCGTGATTAATGTGGAGTACGCGTTAATGCCGCTATTTGGCTGCGGGCGGGCGCTGTCGGGAGATCAGGTGATTGTCCGGCAATGGAAAAGGCAGGCAAAACGCGGTATTCAACGGGCCATCAAGCGTCTGCGTGGCGGCGAGAGCGCCATGATCAGTATCGAAGGCGCGCGCAGTGGCGACGGCCAACTGTTACCCTACAAGAAAGGTCCGGCGGTGCTGGCCATCGGCGCCCAGGCTACCATTTTACCGATGTTGATACACGGTGGGCGGGAGGTGTTGCCACCCGGCGCCTGGCGCTTGCGACCGGGTCACATCGAGATTCATTTACTTAAGGCTATTCCCACTCGGGGGCTGAGTTTCGATGCTCGAAACGCAATTGTGGAGCAGCTGCGTAACGCGGCAGAAACCGAGTTGGCGAAACGCGCCGCTACGGGCGTATCGCCGGAGGAGTAATCTGCTGGAAAATTTCTGTGGTTGCAGCAATAGCGTTAATTAGCCTAACAATTTCACGGTTCGGGGTGGCTGAGCGCGGAGTTTTGACTATTTTGTTAGCGTAAGACCCGGGATAAATGGAGCTAAATGGTGCGACCCGCGATATATTTTTTACTCGCCGATATGTGGCGTCGTTTATTACACAGAACACCTGTGGTAACGCGACGTCGAATGCGGTGAGCTAAGTATTACCGGGAAAATTGTGAAAAGGGGCATCAGGTGGACATACTAAAAACATTTGCTCTCTTTGGTGTAACGGCTATCGCTGAAATCGTCGGTTGTTATCTCCCGTATCTGTGGCTTAAACAGGGGCGCTCGATATGGTTGCTGGCGCCCGGCGCCCTTAGCCTGGCGTTATTCGTGTGGTTGTTATCCCTGCACCCTCATGCTGCAGGTCGGGTGTATGCCGCCTACGGTGGAGTCTATATCAGCGTGGCACTGGGCTGGCTGTGGGCGATAGATGCGGTGCGACCCACGCTAACGGACTGCGTCGGTGTTGCGGTGTGTCTGGTAGGCGTAGCGATTATTATGTATGGTCCCCGCCTGGCGTGATGTGCGGGGGTTGACAAGGCAAACGGAGTCGTAATCATGATGCGATGGCCAATTTTTTAGGCACCGGTGTCTGCACTCCTGATAATTGGTGTCGATGCGGCCAGCGGATTAACGGATATCACCAAGCCAGCGCGGTTGCTGTGGATAACGCTTTTTTTGTCTGCGGGTTGTTTTACACAGCCGGGGTGGTGTTTTATCTGCCCGATTCGCGCCTGCGCTAAGGCCACCCGATCTGGCACCTGTTCGTTGTGACCGGCACCCTGTACCATATATTGCGAGGAATGTGTTTTGTCAGGCTAAACCAGGAGGCACGCCATGCTGGAATTACGTCCGGGCTGTGAATGCTGTAATAAGGATTTGCCGGCACATTCGATCGAGGCGCGTATCTGTTCTTTCGAATGCACGTTCTGCGCAGAGTGCGCACAGACCAAGCTCCAGGACATTTGTCCTAATTGCGGTGGTGAGCTGGTCAGTCGTCCCCGTCGTCCCGCCGATAAACTGGTAAAAAATCCCGCGTCTACGCGGCGCGTCTATCATCCGACCGGCTGTGGCGCGGCGGCGTAACACAGTCAGAGAAGTTAGCGCGAATTAACCACCCTGTTCGTCTCTAATTGCACGGCCAGGTACTCGTCGTAGGTACCCTGAAAATCGATCACCTGCCCTTCGCTGATTTCGATGATGCGGGTCGCCAGAGAGGAGACGAACTCCCGGTCGTGGCTGACAAAAATCAGAGTGCCCTCGTAGTGCTCCAGCGCAAGATTCAGCGCTTCGATAGCTTCCATGTCGAGGTGGTTAGTGGGTTCATCCATGATGATCACATTGGCGTTGTGCATCATTAACTTGCCAAACATTAGCCGATTTTTTTCGCCACCCGAACAAACCCTCACCTGTTTAGCAAAATCATCCGACGAAAACAGCAAACGTCCAAGGGTGCCGCGTACGCTCTGATCCCCGTGAGGGGGTTTGCGCCACTGACTCATCCAGTCAAACAGGTTCAAATCACAGTCAAAGTCGGCGCTACTGTCCTGCGGGCAATAGCCGAGGGTGGCATTTTCCGCCCATTTGATCGCGCCGCTGTTGGGCGTCAACTGGCCCATCAGGCAGCGCAACAGGGTGGTTTTGCCGGCGCCGTTTTCGCCGATAACCGCCAGGCGCGTGCCCGCCGGCAAAATTAGGCTGGCGTTGTTAAACAGCGGTTTTCCTTCGAACCCGTGTCCCAGTTTGTCCAGCGTCAGTGCCTGGCGATGCAGTTTTTTATCCTGTGCAAAACGAATATACGGGCTGACTCGGCTGGACGGCTTGATATCCTCAAGCTGAATTTTTTTGATTTGTTTGGCCCGCGAGGTGGCCTGTTTGGCTTTCGACGCATTGGCCGAAAAACGGCTGACAAATTGTTGCAGATCGGCGATTTGGGCCTTCTTTTTGGCGTTGTCCGAGTACAGCTGCTCCCGCGCCTGGGTAGATGCGGTCATAAAATCGTCGTAGTTGCCAGGATAGATTCGCAATTCACCGTAATCGATGTCCGCCATGTGAGTACATACGGTATTGAGAAAATGTCGGTCGTGGGAGACGATCACCATGGTGCTACGGCTCTGGTTGAGCACTCCCTCCAGCCAACGGATAGTATTAATGTCCAGGTTGTTAGTGGGTTCGTCGAGCAGCAGAATGTCGGGGTTTGAGAACAGCGCCTGGGCGAGGAGTACCCGCAGCTTCCAGCCCGGCGCCACCTCGCTCATGGGGCCGTAATGCAATGCCTGAGCGATACCCGCACCCAGTAAAATTTCGCCGGCACGACTCTCAGCGCTGTAGCCGTCCAGTTCGGCGAAGCGAATTTCCAGTTCGGCGACCCGCATGCCATCCTGTTCGCTCATTTCCGCCATTCCGTAAATACGATCTCGATCCTGCTTAACCCGCCACAATTCTTCGTGGCCCATCAGCACAGTGTCTATCACCGAATATTTTTCAAAGGCGAACTGGTCCTGGTGGAGTTTACCGATACGCTGATTGGGGCCGACGGATACATTGCCTGCCGAGGGGGACAAGCTGCCGTCGAGTATTTTCATAAACGTCGACTTGCCGCAGCCATTGGCGCCGATCAGGCCATAGCGATTGCCGTGATCAAATTTGACGGAAATATTTTCAAATAATGGCCTGGCGCCAAATTGCATGGTGACGTTAGCGGTGGCAAGCAACGGAATATCCCCGAGTGAAGGCGAATGATATTTTGGCGAGGGCGCGTACTATAGGGATTTACCGCCCTCAGGTCGAATTAATTTGCGTGATTAGCGGCGCGCGTGTCGGGTTGCCGATGCCCCGGGGGTGGTCCACGACCCAGACCGAGGAGTTGACCTGAAGGGTTGTTCTGGTCGCCGGTAAGGGTGCCGAAAGGGGAATTAGTCGAGGGGAAGAACGAGAGTGAAAAATGGATTAGTCCGATAAGGCGGCTTCGCGCAGGCGCTGCTGCCGACTCTGTTCTTCGGCGAGCGCAGCTTTTATTTCTTCCAGTACCGCGTCCACATCAGCCGGTAGGTCGTTGTCTTCGAACAAACCGGTTAACCCGGTGTTGGGGTGCAATTCGGCCTCCTCGTACAGGGTCCACATTTCCTCGGCGTAGCGGCTGTCGAGCAATTGCGGCGCGTACTGACCGTAGTAGTCGGTCATGTTGCTGATGTCCCGGGTTAACATCGCCCGGGCATTGTTATTGGCAGCGGCATTCACTGCCTGAGGCAGGTCAATAATGACCGGTCCGCGTTCGTCCACCAGCACGTTGAATTCGGAGAGATCGCCATGCACCAGCCCAGCACACAGCATAAGCTGCACGTAGTGCATCATCAGAGCATGATCTTCCACCGCCTGCTCGGCGGACAGGTGCACGTCGTTCAGGCGCGGCGCCACCTCTCCTTCGCCATCCGTGATCAACTCCATTAGCAATACACCGTCAAAACAGCCGTAGGGCTGCGGAACCCGCACACCGGCGGCCGCCAGGCGATAGAGCGCCTCCACTTCGGCGTTCTGCCACACCTGTTCCTGTTGCTTGCGGCCAAACTTTGAACTTTTCTCCATGGCGCGGGCGCGGCGACTGTTACGCACCTTGCGCCCTTCCCGGTATTTCACCGCCTGTTTAAAACTACGTTTGGCAGCCTCTTTATACACCTTGGCGCAGCGTATCTGCCCGCCACAGCGCACCACATAAACGGTGGCTTCCTTACCGCTCATCAGCGGACGTATCACTTCATCGACAATACCGTCGTCCACCAAAGGTTGAATCTGTTTGGGTGTTTTCATGCTGATCTTATACCCTAGTTAAGGGTGGGATGGAATGCGCAGCGACCAACGTTGTGGATTATGGCGGCAGTTTGCACCTGAATTAGCTGGAAGTTTTCAGGTGTTGGCACGGTGGTTGCCGCACGGATAGTGCCCTGCGGCGCTGACCCCAAACTGTCAACAATTGTCAGGCGCGGTTGAAGTCCTGTACTGTGACAGCGGGTGATTATTGGATCCGTGTGATTGTGGGAGTCAGGCTTATGCAGAAAAACTTTGGATTTATTGCCTTGGGTATTGCGCTATTAGCGTTTGTGATTTCCATTCATTTTCTGAGTGACCTCGGCTACCGCTGGATTGCCACGGGTGTGGGCGCGCTGTTTAGCGGCGTCGCCGGATTTGAATTCCATCGCAGTCGGCGAAAAGCCGGTAAGTCATAAAAACATGGAGGGGTGTCGATCCGCGTCGGCAAAGGCCGTAGAAGATCGAAGCACGCCTCCATTGTTTCGTTTTAAAAAAAACTCAAATGTCAGTGCTGGCCCTGCGGTGTATTTAAAATCAAGCCGTCGAGTTCCGGAGCGGCTTTTAACTGACAGCTCAGGCGGGAGTTTTCATCCCGGCTATCCACCAGACCCAGCATCATGTCCTCTAGATCTTCCATGGGCGGTAATTTACTCAGCCAGGCGGGGTCGACATGCACATGGCAGGTAGCACAGGCGCAAGCACCGCCGCAGTCGCCATCGATGCCGGGTACCATATTGGTAACCGCGCCTTCCATCAGGTTCATCCCATTTTCCACAGTGACTTCCCGTTTGGTACCGTTAAAGTCAACGTATGTAATCTTCGCCATGTGTGTCTGCCCTGTTCAGTTGTGGTAGGTAAGGGTGGTTGATAAATCCCTGTGCGGTTGGATGGTTCGTCTTCAGGCCGCCAGGTCTTTGACCGGTATACTCTCATCACTCAGGCGCCCGGGACAAATTTGCGGCTGCAGCGGAATAAGTTGTCGCGCGCTAATAAATTCTGCGGGACGGTTGATGGCGTCTACCGCAATCAGTCGATTATCCCGTAGATAAAACACCGCAAACGAGCGGGTCGCCGGGTCGCCACGCACGGCAATCTGGTCGTAATCGCGACTGATGCCGACGGTCTGTAACTTGATATCGTACTGATCCGACCAGAACCAGGGTACCTGAGTGTAGGGCTGATCTTTACCGCAGATAGTGGCAGCAACCGTCTTACCCTGTTCGATGGCGTTGTGCACGGACTCCAGGCGTAACCGCGTGCCGTACAGCGTACTGGGGTGGTTGGCGCAGTCGCCTGCGGCATAAATACCGAGGGCGGACGAGTTGCACAGGGCGTCAACGACAACGCCGTTGTTGCAGTCAACACCGGCGGACTCTGCCAGTTCCACATTGGGTAACAGACCGATACCGGCAATGATCAGATCGGCAGGGAGACGCTCGCCGGCGGTGGTCACCACGATAGCAGTGCCGTTGCCGTCCTCAATGCGCTCCACGCCGGTATTGCACTGAATATTCACGCCGGCCTGGCGGTGGACGTCGGTGTAAAAATTTGCCACCTCGGGACAGGTGACGCGGCCCAGCACGATGGGCGCAAATTCGAGCACGGTTACCTGTAACCCGTGTTTTCGAGCGATGGCCGTTACTTCCAGGCCAATATAGCCACCGCCAATCACCACCAGCCGCGCCCCCGAATGGAAGCGCTCGCGAATCCTATCCACATCCCTCAGGGTGCGTAGATAATGCAGGGCAGAATGATCGGCACCGGGACAGGTCAACGGGCGCGGCCGCCCACCCGTGGCAAATACCAGGTGGTCGTAGGTCAGGGACTCGCCATTGTCGAGAGCCACCACGTGCCGGGTTTGGTCGATGTCGGTGGCGGTGGTGTTTAACCTGATATCCACTTTGGACTGTGCGTAGAACCCGGCGGGTTTCAACAGCAGGCGATCGCTGGCCAGCTCTCCGGCAAGATAGGCCTTGGACAGAGGTGGTCGTTGATAGGGCAGGGTGGGTTCGTTGCCCAGCAGCACAATGTTACCCGTAAAACCTTGTGTGCGCAGACTGGCGGCGGTCTGGGCTCCGGCCTGACCGCCGCCAATAATGGCTACCGTTGTGCTCACGGGGCGCGCAGGTTATGCGCGAATACGCACAGGCAATGAGGTATAGGTGCGCAGCACGCAGGAGTAAGAGCGCACCGGCTCACCGACTACTTCAATTTGCGGTTCTGGCCAGCGCTTAAGAATTTCCTCCCACAGGATGCGCAACTGCAATTCTGCGACGCGGTTGCCAACGCAACGGTGAATGCCAAACCCGAAGGACAGATGCTGCCGGGGTCTGGCGCGGTCGATAATAAATGCTTCAGGATTTTCGATCGCCTCGGGGTCGCGGTTGCCGGACACGTACCACATTACCACCTTGTCGCCTTTCTTGATTTTCTTGCCGCCGAGTTCCGTGTCGGCCACGGCTGTGCGACGCATCGAGGCGAGCGGTGTTTGCCAGCGAATAATTTCTGGCACCATCGACTCCACCAGCGCCGGGTTGTCACACAGTTTGCGATATTGGTCCGGGTTTTGACTGAGGGCCAACAGGCCGCCGGTCATGGAGTTACGGGTGGTGTCGTTACCGCCCACGATCAGCAGGATTAAATTACCCATGTATTCTTTTGGCGTGATGTCCCGCATCGCCTCGGAATGGGCCATCATGGAAATCAGATCCGGCCTGGGCGGCAGTTGCGCGCGCTCGTTCCACAGGCGAGTAAAATACGCCAGCATTTCCCCCAGTTCCCGGTGACGGGTCTCCTCATCCACCAGGCCGGATCCCGGCTGCGCCGAGGCCACGTCAGACCAACGGGTGAGCTTGTGGCGCTCCTCAAAGGGGAAATCGAACAGGGTGGTCAACATTTGTGTGGTGAGATTGATGGAGACCTTCTCCACCCAGTCGAAGGTTTCGTTCAACGGCAGTTCGGCAAGCACCTTGCTGGTACGGCTGCGAATGGTCTCCTCCATTCTGGCGAGGTTTTCCGGAGACACCATCGGGCTGACTACTTTGCGCTGCTCGTCGTGCTTGGGGGGATCGAGGGCGATAAACATTTCAACCCCCAGGCCGAGGTTATCGTCCTCAATGGTGATACCGCCGTTAGCGGTGTCCGATGAAAAGGTTTTATGATCCATTTCCACCGTCATAATGTCCTTGTACTTGGTCACTGACCAATAGGGTCCAAACAGGCTGTCCTTGCAGTAATGCACCGGATCTTCGTTGCGCAGCCGCTCGAAGTATGGCCACATGGTGTTGTCGCGAAACAGTTCCGGTTGCGCCACGTTGATGTTTTCCAGAGGGATGGCGTTGACCTGGGCCTGGACCGCTTCGCTCACGGCTGAATCGATGATGTTGGTTCGTGATTCGTTCATTTAAACAAGCCCCTGTAAGATGTATCCGTTGTTTTATGGGGGGCAAATAATGCCCACAGACAGTATCCCACGGGCGTGTAAAATACCCCGCAGTCACCCTTTTTACCGACTGTTCACTCTAAATTTGCTGACCGCTCAATTGATAGGGCTGAAAATGACAAGGTTATAGCACAAACTGACAGTATGGCCGGGGGGTGATTATGGGGCAGAATGCTATATCGAGATGACAACGGCGTTGATAAAAGCTTCAGTTTTTATAACGATTGAATGAGAAGCAAGAAGGTACAAGCACTCGACAGGCAGTAATTATGCTCAGGTTGCGGCAAATGCCGAGGGTCTGTTAGGTTGGGTTCATAAACGTTGAGTCAGGCGTGGGGAGATAAGCATGAGCGATAAGGCAGTGGAAGCAAGCGAGCGGGGCTGGATTGCACAACACCGGCGTCGTTACCTCGAAAGTAATGGGGTGGATGGCCATCTCTGGGACTCTACGCCGGTGGGCGGTCCGGGGCCGATACCGACACTGCTGTTAACCACCGTGGGGCGCAAATCCGGCCAGCGTAGAATTATGCCGCTGATCTATGGTGAAACCGCGGGCGGCTATGTGGTGATTGCCTCCCGCGGCGGGTATCCCACGCATCCGGCCTGGTACCTTAACCTGCTGGCCAACCCGGAAGTGGACGTACAGGTGGGCGCGGAGCGCTTGCGCGCGCGGGCGCGTACCGCGCAGGGCGAGGAACGCACCCGATTATGGGCGCAGCAACGGGCACTGTTCCCACCCTATGATGACTATCAGGCCAAAACGCAACGTCAGATTCCGGTGGTGGTACTGGAGCGGATCGCAACCTGACTGATATTTGCAGACGCGCCCCTCGTCCTCTTTCCAAATTCATTCCATACGCAACACAGAGTAGAGGTCACCCATGAGTACATTTGTTCTGGTGCACGGCGCCTGGCATGGCGGCTGGTGTTGGCACAAGATAATCCCTTTGCTGGAGCGCGCCGGACACCGGGTACTGGCACCCGACCTGGCGGGTCTCGGCGTGGACAGGACTCCGGTGCAGAGTATCGTCCTCGAGCAGTGGGTGGAGGATATCGGTGCTTTGCTGGCCCGGCAAAGCGAGCCGGTGATTCTGCTGGGCCACAGCCGTGGCGGCATTGTCATCAGTCAGGTGGCTGAACGCTGGCCGGAGCGGATCCAGCAACTGGTATTCCTGTGCGCGTTTTTGCCGCGCAACGGGGAGTCGCTACTGCAACTGCTGACAGAGGACGGTACCTCGGGCACCCTGACCACCCGGGTGCCGTCGGCGGATGGCACTTACCTGACCATTGAACCGGACGCGCTGGCCAATCTGTTCTACAACTGCTGCTCGCCACAAGATGTCGCCCTTGCGCGTGCATTACTGGTTGCGGAGCCCACTACTCCGCTGGCGACTCCGGTAGTGCTCAGCGCTGACCGCTACGGGCAGGTGCCCCGGGTGTATATCGAATGTGTGCGGGACCATGCGCTTCCGCTCCCGTTCCAGCGCAAGATGCAGGCCGCGTCGCCCTGTCAGGCGGTGTTGACTCTGGATACGGATCACTCGCCATTTTTATCGCAGCCCCGGGAACTGACGGCGCTGCTGCTGAATATTGCGGGGTCGGTTTAATGACAACGGCTCCAGGTTCCACCTGGACTGGGAAAGCAAGGATTGACAATTATGGCCGGAAATATTTTTTTGAAAGTAGTGATGATGTCCTGCATTTTTATTAGTTTCGCCGTCCGGGCTGAAACGGAGTTGCCCGCGATAGTCGATATCAAGCGCATGTCCATGGACGCTGCACTGCGCATGGCGAGTGCCGCGGTTGCACGCTGTCGCACGGAAGGGGTGCAGGTAGGTGTGACCGTGGTCGATCGGGGCGGCCACCCCCAGGTGGTGTTGCGCGACGTGCTGGCGATGGATCTGACCCTGGAGATGAGCCGCAAAAAGGCCTACACCGCGATGTCGTTTAACACGCCGACATCCCGCCTCGGGGCACGCGCCAGTTCGCCGCTGGCCAATCACGAGGCCCTGATGTTTTCCGGAGGCGGCCTGCCGGTAACCGCCGCCGGTTCTATTCTCGGCGGCATTGGAGTCAGCGGCGCCCCTTCCGGTGAGGTGGATGAAGTCTGTGCCCAGGCGGGCATAGACGCCGTTGCCGAGGAACTGGAATGGGGCGCCATGTGAGTGGCGGTTGCCCTTGAGGCACTGGTGACAACTGAGAAATTCGTGGCACAACCAGGAAAAATTATGAAATTAACCTCGCCAAGAATTGCACCATTGCGGGAATCCGAATGGAGTCACGCCCAGCGCAGGCTGCTCGAGCCGGTAAAGAAACAGGGACAGTTTTACAACGTGCTCGGCACCCTGAGTCGGCATATCGACGCGGCCGAAAAATTCTGGGTGTGGGCCAATCATGTGATGGGCAAGACCTCCACCATCGCCGGGCGAGAACGGGAGTTGTTGATTCTGCGGGTCGGCTGGCTGTGCGACGCCGAATACGAATGGGGTCAGCACGTCATATTTGCACGCAAGGAAGGCTTAAGCGAGGCTGAGATCGCACGTATCAAGGAGGGACCGGACGCACCGGGCTGGGATGCTTTCGATGCGGCGTTATTGCGCGCCGCGGATGAACTGCACCACGATGCGTTTATCGGCGATGCCACCTGGGCGGCCCTGCGCACCCGCTACAGCGAGGTGCAAATGATGGATGTGGTGTTTGCGGTGGGCCAGTATCACCTGGTGTCGATGGCGCTCAACAGTTTTGGGGTGCAGCTCGATGCCGGTGTTACCGGATTCTGATTAACCGGCGCAGTACGCCGGTCAGGCGTAATTGTCGGTGACAAATTGCTGCCAGGCCCGCCAGCGGTCCGGGTGATACTTGTACTTCGGGTGATCGTAGGCCGCCACGTAAAAAACTTTGCCATCGCTGGCGCCCGCCACCGAGCCGATAAAGGTCATTTCCTTCTCGTACACGGGTTTGTGTTCCGCGGGGACCTGTTTCGCTGCATCGGCGGACCACAATCCGGCGCCGCGCATCCGGTCGATAATCGCTTGCGCATCGCCGTCGCCAAGACCCCAGCCAGTGCACAAATACAGGCTGGCATTGGCGGCATCGCCACCGTCGAAATACAGATGAAAGTTTTTGATTAAGGCACTGCCTGATATCGCCATGGTAAAGCCTCCTTATCTTCGTTGTAAGCCCGATACAATGCAGGCGCGCTTGCGGTTGGGTTGCCGGTCCGGTCGTGGATTAACCTGCCGGAACCATCAGTTTTGCGGGTAACCCGCAGCGCCAATGGCCCGGCTATCAAGCAACTCGCTAATTTCCCCCTGACAGAAACCCCACTCGGCCAGTGCTTCGTCTGTATGCGCCCCAAACGCCGGGGGCGGAAACTGAATGGCGCCCGGAGTCCCCTGAAACACGGGCGCCGGGGCGGGTTGTCGCACATTATTGATCGTGTGAAATCCGTTGCGGTCCAGGTTGTGGGGGTAGCTCATAGCCTCTTCAAAGTTTAGTACAGGGGACACGCAGGCGTCGGTATTTTCAAAGACGGCGCTCCACTGAGCGCGGGTCTTGCTGGCAAAAGCCGCGCCGATCTGGCGTTGCATCTCGGGCCACAGGCCCTGATCGCGGTGATTTTCCCATTGGCTCCCGTCGATGCCGAGTATGGTCATAGCGATATCAAAAAACTTGCGCTCGATGGCGCCGATGGCCATATACAGTCCGTCGGATGTTTTGTAGGTTCCGTAAAAAGGCGCTCCCCCGTCCAGCATATTGGATTCCCGCTCCAGCACCTGGGCGCCTTCCTGCCATAGCCCGAACATGCCGGCCGCCAGATAGGCGGAGCCGTCGCACATCGCCGCGTCCACTACCTGGCCGGCGCCGGTGTTGCGTGCGCAGATAATGGCGGCGAGGGTGCCAAACGCGGAAAACATGGCACCGGCGCCCATATCCGCCACCAGGTTGAGCGGTGGCACGGGACGCCCTTCTTTGGGGCCGATGGCGGCGAGTACGCCCGTGATGGAGAGGTAATTGATATCGTGTCCGGCGGATTGTGCGAGGCGACCGCTCTGGCCCCAGCCGGTGGTGCGGGTCAACACCAGCCGAGGATTGCAGGCCAGCAGAACGTCCGGGCCGAGGCCCAGCTTTTCCAGGGTTCCGGGGCGGAACGGGTCGAGCACCGCGTCGGCCTGTTGCGCCAGCTTTAGTACGACGTTTTTCGCCGCCGGATGCTTGAGGTCGATAGCGACGGATTTGCGGCCGCGGCGCTGAATATCGTATTGCTGACCTCGCGGCACCCCCAGCCCCGACGGCGCCGGCCGGTCGAGGCGCAGCACGGTTGCTCCCGCATCCGACAACAGCATGCTGCACAGGGGTCCGGGGCCGATGCCGCCAAACTCAATAATTTTGAGGCCGGATAGCGGGCCGCTGCCCGGAAACGAATGCTGGGTGCTCATGGGTAATTCCTCGAAATCGGGATCGCAATCAGCCCGCGGGGCCAAGGCGGATATTCCGCAACCAAAATGCCGTACTTGCTCAAGTCTGCGACGCGTTGTGGCGCAGCGCCACAATCTCCTGCCACTCCCCGGGGCTCACGGGTTGAATGGACAGGCGACTTTGCTTGACCAGGGTCATGTTGGCCAGCGCCGGCTGTCTTTTTATGGCCTGCAACGTAATCAGGCGCGGGAATTTGTCCACCAGGCGAATATCCACGCAAAACCATCGGGGATTTTGCCGATCCGCTTTGGCGTCGAAGTAGGGGCTGCCCGCATCAAACTGGGCCGGATCGGGGTAGCCAGCTGTGACTACTTGAGCGATTCCGCTTATCCCTGCGGGTTTGCAGCTTGAGTGATACACCAGCACCTGATCGCCGACCTGTACCTCGTCGCGCAGCAAATTGCGCGCCTGGTAATTGCGAATTCCGTCCCAGCGCGCACTCGCCTGGGGCGCCGCCGCCAGATCGTCGATGCTGTACTCGCCGGGTTCGGTTTTGAATAACCAGTGGCGCATAGGGTGCTGTTTAGCCCGTGCAAGCGCCGGTCATACTCCACCATGGAGCGCGGCCGGCAAATTACTTAGTGGTGATGCCCGCCGGGGCCATGCACGTGGCCGTGTTGCAGTTCTTCCTCGGTGGCGTCGCGCACCGTCTCCACCGATACATCGAAATTCAGTGTCTCGCCAGCCAGGGGATGATTGCCGTCGACAGTCACCTGTTGGTCATCCAGGTCCGTGACCACCACGGTCAGGGGGCCGCGCTCGGTCTGCGCGCTGAAACGCATGCCAATTTCGATGACCGTGTCCTCGGCAAAGGCGTCGCGGGGTACCTTCTGAATCATCTCTTCGATGACCTCACCGTAACCGTCCTGGGGCTCGATACGGGCGGTAATCTTGTCTCCAGCCTTTTTGTCGGTTAGCGCCTGTTCCAGTCCGGGGATAATGTTGCCCGCCCCATATAGAAAAGTCAGCGGCTGCTGGCCCGCGGACGAGTCCAGCACGGTGCCTTCATCATCGGTTAACGTATAGTGTATCGCGACCACTGCGTTGGGCTTAATAAGCATAGTGGCAATCTCCCGGTTTTGATAAGGCCAGCCATTATGGGTGATGCAAGACCGGGTCTCAAGGCGGGCTAGCGGATAATCTTGATCCACTGTCCAGCCCGGGGCTCGCCCACGGGGTAGGCGTCGTTGATCAGGCGCAGATCGTCTGCGCCGTTTTTGCCGAGATCAAGTCGGCGTGCGAGTTCGGCGTAGGTGGCTCCGGGTAGAGCTTTGACATAGTGAATCCTGCGCGGCTCCTGCGCCGCCAGGGCGCGGCGGGACAGGGGGCGAAACGATTGCACGATGCCCATGTAAATCTGATCATCAGCTGCACTGAGTTGCGTCCCGCCGCTGCGGGCGACACCGCTGAACACAAATGCTCCGCGCCCGTAGTACAGCACCGCGAGACGTTGTTCCGGCGCGTTATTGTGCGCCGCTACCAGGCCGCGGTGGCCGGGCATGCGCGCCTGCACAAACGGCTGAGATTTTTTGAGCAGCGGAATGCCGAGGGTATTTTTGATAAATTGCTGGGGGCTCTGGGTGGTGCGCGGTTTGATTTGCAGGGTCAAGGTCAATCCCTGGTCCGCTGACTGCCCGCGAAGGTCGTTGCCGTTCTCCACAAATTGCCAACCGGCCGGGTAGTCGAACTGAAAGCCGAAGCGTCGGTGATAGAAGCGATTTTCGACCGGTGTGGCCGGTTGCAAATTTTGCCCCCAGACCAGTCCCTCGCTGGCGATACGAAATTCATTGATATTGGTTTCGCCACCCGCGGCGGTGGCGTTTTTATGCGCATTGTTAATGATTTCCAGCAGGCGTTTGTCGTTGCGCGGGTGGGTGGCAAACAGTCCGTGGTAGGTGGCTGGCCGGGCGCCGGCATCGCGGGCGCGTTTTTTTGCCACGCGCTCGTGATCCTTAAGCAGGGCTATCACCTCGATCATCGCCTGGGTGTCATAGCCAGCGCGGGCAAGGAATTGCGCGCCGAGGCCGTCGGCTTCCAGTTCCATGTCGCGGCCGTAACCCCGTACCGTCGCCGCCCCCCACAGGGCCGATGCTTCGCCTACCTCGTAACTTTGCGTGAGAATGGCAAGCAGTCCGGCCGCCACATTACTGCCGGTCTGTGCCCGTTTCTGGCGCGCCGCGTGGCGCGCGGTGACATGGGCGATTTCGTGGGCCAGCACGGCCGCGAGCTGTGCTTCCGAATTCATGTAGGCGATCAGCCCGCGATGGATATAGATGTAGCCCCCGGGAGTGGCGAATGCGTTGATATCGGGGTTGTCGATTACCGTGAAGGTGTAGGTCAGATCCGGTCGGTCGGAATGCTGCGCCACCCGCTGGCCCACGGTATTGACATAGGCGGTTAGTTTTTGCTCGCCGTAAATGGGCATTTCGGTGAGTATTTTGTCGTACATCTCCCGGCCAATTTCGGCTTCCTTTTTTTCCGATAACGGCAGCGCGCCCTGGCCGTCGGCGACCCAGCTACAGCACAGCAATACGGCAAGGGACAGTAATCTTTTCATGGCGTTAGCGCGTGGTGGGCGTATTTTCAGGGATAAAAAACGAACGGAGCTGGCGACCGATGCCGTCACAGGCCTCACTTTTGACCTGGGCGATGATCGGAATCGGCGCGCCCAGGGCAAACAGGTAGGAAGTGCCCCTGGCGTCGACCTTGACCCGCCCGTTTTCATTGAAGGTGTCGACATCCCAGATAATGGCTTCGTAGTTGGCATTTTTATCCCAGGTGGCGTAGCCGAAACAACCACCGCCCCCGGGCCCGACGCCACAGGCCAGAGAACCTTCCTGGTCGGTGGTTTCGGTGCTGCCATCTACCCAGATCATGTAGCGAATCCCCTGGGAGCGAATACGTTCCGCCAGCAGGGGGTCGTTCATCATCGCCTGTAGACGGTTCAACGTCAGCGGCGCCGTACGCGGTTCAAACCAGGGGTACAGCGCATCGATAAACGTTTGCTCCGGCAATACCCCTACGGTCGCGGCGCTACCGAGCTTGTCGCCGATGCAATCGATAAAATCCGGCTCTGTCTCATACTTCCCCTCGTGGCGACGGCCGAGTACCACCACGCGCTCGGCATTATTCAAAGTGAGCCGGGTATTGTTTTCCCGGTATTCGTCCACGGTGGTGCTGGTACAGGCCCCCAGCGAGAGCGCGAGGGCGATCAGCACCGACAAATTACCTGGTTTCATGGCGCGCGCTCCAGCGGGGCAGCGGTGGGCGAGGGTCTGGTGGCGAGCCAGTCCCTGATTTCGGGTACTCTGGCAAAGCCGGTCACCAGATTCGCGCCGGCGTCGCGCAGGGCGACGATAGCGGCCTGGTTAAGGGCCTCGGCGTCGGACTTGAGAAAACGGGTGGGGGTCTTGCCGTAGGCGGGCATGATCCAGTCGGCGAGGGGCTGGCCGCTGCCAGCGAACACGCGAATATTGTATTTGATCCACACCTCAAAAATATTTAGTTGGGTGTCACTGGGCATCGCCACCTGCACCTCCTCGACCACGGGCATAATGATCAGATCGGTGGTCGCGGACGGGGGTAGCTGGTGGAGGGTGGCGGTTTCCTGGAACATGCTGCGGGCGATGGTGGCAAACAGGTCCATTTGCGTGGCGCCCACGGCAATACTCACCTCCCGCGTGCCCTCATTGCGAAAGATGTACTCGCGAAACGGTTGCTCAAATACCAGTGTGGCGCTGGCTGGCAATGGGCGCATCAGGGCGGGCGGAAAGGAGCCTTCCACCACCACTTCCGTGGCACACCCCGACAACACCACGATGGCGAGTACGACGAGCGAGCGGATTGGAGCTGGCAGCATAGTGTTCCCGTTCTGTTACTCGTTGAGGCCATTGAGCCCGACGAAGGTTCCGCCGTTGCGATAACTCAGCTCGCGCATCAGCGCGGCAAACCGGCTGGCAGTTTGCGCGCGCCCTCCCGGTGCCAGAAAGTGTACCGGAAAGCCCACCGTATGAATGCGCACCAGACGCTCGCCCCGGCGCCGCTCCCGGTTCATGCGATCGACCGTGGTCAGCACATTTCTGATGGAGCCCCCGGTAAAATCGTCGCCAAAAACATACAGGCTGATTTTTTTGTCCGGGGCATAAAACGCGCGAATGGCGCGCTCAATGCCCTCCACCGGGCTGGAATTACTGAATGGAGTCCAGCTGGCGAGTCGTTGGATGATAGCCTTGCGCCGTCCCGGCGTGTCGGGAATCCATTTACCGCGATAACCGGAAAACATGTAGTCTCCCATGTCGTTCATGATTTGCAGACCTTTGACCCGGGGATAAATGTCGAGGACGTTGATCATCTCCCTGCGCACCCGCGGCCAGGCATAGTTGTACATGCTGCCCGATGTGTCGATGATGAAAATGATGTATTCGCTGTCCACCGGGATTCCGCCCACCAGTTGGTTCTTGCTGCGGGTGTCGCCCAACAGGCGTTGCATCTCTTCACTCAGGATTTGCAACGCCAGGGTCAACTCGTCGCGCTCGGTGGTATCGACTTCGGAGACGGCTTCCTGCTGGCGTTCCAGGCTGGCCAACCGTTCCCGCAGGCGGGCGATATTGTCGCGCAGCTCGGACAACTGTTCCTGCTTGCTGGTTAATTCCAGACTCAGAACCCGCGCATCGGCGCGCACGTCAAACAGCTGCGCCTGTAGCGTCTCGACACTGTCGCTGGTCGCTGGCGCCTGGGGAGGGGCGGGTGTGTCGACAATGCGCGCGATAATCAACAGCAGTACGATAGCGCCGAAACCGCAGCTGATTACGTCGAGAAAGGAAATGCTGACTTCCTCGAGAAAGCGGCGTTTACGTCGCATCACAGTTCCTGGCCCACAGTATCATTAACCCTTCCGGTGCAAGCCCCCATGGAGGGTGTCCGACAGCGACGCCCGGTGTCATGGCCAGTCACTGGCGGGGCTCAAAAAAGCGCCCTTGCTGGCCAGACCCAATTGCCAGAATAGTGCGGCGGCCTCCGGGTCGCCCTCCATGGGAAATAGTACGATATTAACCGGTATGCCCCTCGGCAGGCGTTGCGCCGCTTCGCCAAATAGTTTGACCCGCTCCTTGCCCGATACCCTGTTGCTACGGGGCGGTTTCTGCCCCTGGGTAGGCAGACCGTCGGTAATTAAAAAGATGTTGTCCGGGCGCGGAGACAGGGTGATAACCACATCGAAGGCGTTGATCAGACTGGTGCCGTCGCGGGGGAGCTGCTGTTTGAGGGCGCGTATTGCGGTGTCGAGGGTGGCGCTGTCGTTCGCGTTTTGCCAGCGCCCGCTGGTAGCGGGATTGAGTGCGGCCGCAACGGTGTTGAAGGTGTAAATCTGATATTGGCTGTCGCGGGGTAGCTGCGCCACCAACCACTCGACGGTGCGTACGGCACGTCGCCACTTGGCGGAATTGCGCTGCACACCGGGGCTCATATTTCGCAGCCGCAGAATGTTGACAATACTGTCGTCGAGCATGCTCGCCGAGCTGTCCACCAGTATCAGGATGCGCCGCCCACCGAGCTTCAGTCCGGTCAGATACTGTCGATCGCCGTCGCCGACAAAGCGCCGCAGATCTTTATCGCGGCCGGTTTCCCGTAACTCAGACGTTTTTTTTTCCAGTTCCCGTACTTTTTTGCGCAACAGGGGAAGATCTTCCCGGGCGTCGCTTTGCAGGCTGCGCTCGCGTTTTTTTTCGCTGATTTGAGTTTGCACTCGCTCCGCGAGACCCTGTGCCTCGACCGCCTGTTGCTCAATATCCGCCAGGCTGTTGCGTAGTTGCGCGAGTTCCTGCTCGCCCTGGCGCAGGTCCTGGTGCAGTAATTCGATTTCCGTGCCAAAGCGCGTATCGTCTGTGGTGGCGTCCATGGCGCCGTGTTTGAGAATCAGAAACAGGAGGGTGACGGCGCCGAATCCGCAGGCCATGATATCGAGAAACGACAGGCTGAACGTGCTGATCCGCCGCTGCTGTCGTCGCACGTTACAGCACCTCGATCAGGCCGATCAGGTGGGTTCCGATTTCAATCTGATCGCCGCACTGTAGGTCGGTAGCCTCGCCGCGACAGCTGATTCCCTGGTAACTGCTGCGCAACACCAGTTTGCTTTCCTGTAGTTGCAGGGTGGTGGGTGCGCCGTCGCCGTCGTTAAATTCCAGGCCGTTATCTGTATGCCATATACCGATGCCCCTGCCGATGGGATAGGCCCGGTGGCGGTAAACCAGATGGGTGGGGACGGGTCGCGTACCTGGCGCAGGCGGGGGTGACGCGTGGGCGTTGGCAAAGGGCAGGGTGGTCACAAAGTGCAATTTGTCCCCGCGGTCGCGACTCAGGGCGTGGGCGCAGAGTTCGCAGCCGCGCAGCGCGCCGTCGTAGGGCACCACCGTGGCGAGCGGCAGGTACTCCGCAAGGCCGGGCAGTGCCGCCACGCGCTGACTCATTAGTAGCGTCGCCGACGGATAGCGGGCGATGGCCTGTGTTAAACGGGCCAGGCGCTGCGCGTTGACTGCAACCAGCTCGTTGCGCGATACATTGAGGCGGAAATTCCCCTGTGGCGCACTCAATTCCACCGCCACTTCGGGCTTGTCCACGAGCACGGAGAGCCAGTCAGGCAAGCGGTCGCGCAACTGCTGTTCGCCCGCCGCCGTGTGCAAGGGGTCGTAGCGATATTGCTGAATAAAGGCATTGGCGAGCCACTGTGCCCAGTGGTCGTGGAGTACCTTCAGGCCGATTTCCGGCAACGCTTCCACCTGCTTTCGGACGACCCTGCCGGTGGCGTCGATGGCGGTGATTACCACCGTGTGCAACTGTATATCCACATACAACAAAGAGCCTTGCTGGCCGCTGCTGACACTGGCCGCCACGGCGGCATCGACCAGACCCGCAGCGTTAAATCCCGCCGCTTTAACCAGTCCCAGTAGCAGCGCCAACTGGTCATTGGACATATTGCTGGGGACGGTGAAAATGACTTCGCCGGGCGCACCCATATCGCGATGTAACTGCTGGATCTGTGCATAGGCCAGGTCCGCCGTGTGGCGGGCGAAATCGGTGCGCAGTGGCAGGGGTGTCAGGTTGAGTTGATGCCAGTAGTGATTAAAACTGCGTTGCGGTTCCAGCCAGGCTCTGCGCAGTGCCGGGGTGCCGGTAATGATGCCGCCGTCGGTGACGACCGCGTAGCCGGGGCTGACAGCGTGGCGCTCGTTATGTCGCCACTGAATACCGCTATCGTTAAGTTCCAGAACCGCGATGGTCAAAATTGCTCTCCGGCGCGAAAACCAGGGTTGCTCAATCTGCTTTCAGGTGGCGCAGCAGGTATTCGTCGCAATAACCGTGGGTGTCGAGCACCAGCCGCTCCTGTAGCAATTGCAACTGGTGCATAAAAAACATGACGCCGATACTAATCACCAAAGCGATCAGGGTTGAATTGAATGCGACGCCCAGACTGGTGGTAACGCCGACGATATCTCCCTGCACTGCCTTGTGCGCCTGCGCCAGCGCCTCGCCGATGCCGCGCACAGTGCCGATAAAGCCAATCGAGGGTATCGCCCAGGCGATGTAACGCACCATGGACAGTTCCGAGTCGAGCCGGTTGGACTCGGTATCGCACACTTCGCTAACTGCCTGGGATACATCCTGAATACTGCGCGTCGCGCTGAAGCGTCGCAGACCTGCGAGCAGAGCGCGCGGTAACAGATAACTAAGTTGTAGCGGGGGCAACGCCTGAATTGGGCGCGAAAACTGCCGCGCGTCCTCGGGCAGAATACGGGTACCGTCGGCGACCTGTAACAGCGGTTGCGTCAGTAGCTTGCTCTCCTGTACTGCCCGTTGTGCCTTGAAGCCCATGATGGCCAGCGCCCATAACATCAATATAAAACAGGACTCCTGTTCGTAATCCTTGATCACCACATAGACTGAGCGTTGCGCAATGTAGGTTTCGCCGGCGGCTTCGCGGGCCATTTGTTGCGCGATGACGGCATTGGCCTGGGGGCGGACCACAGTGACATAGAAGGTATGCACCACAATGATGGCCAGCATCAGCGCGATCACCTGATACAAAAATTCTGACGACGCCGGTTTTCGCATGGTAATGTCCTGCATTTATTGGTATGCGGCTGAGGGTGTGTCTGCCGCGTATGCTGATACATTGCCGCCGGTTTCGCAATGGTCAATCGGGGCTGTGCGGTACTTAGATATCCGTCGGAAAAGCCACCGAAAAGTCTTCCGATATTTCTTCGCTGGGCTGGAATTCCATATTGGGGCGCGATGTTTGCGGCGCGGTGGTGGATCGGTCCGCACCAGTTTGTGGTGGTGGCGCATTGTTTTCGACGGTGCTAACCGGTGCAGTGGGGACTCCCTCGTTATTATTCTCGGCGGGTGGAGCGGCCTGGGTCAGGGCCGCCACGCAGCTCAATATGAACAGTGCTAGTAGCGGACGTCCGCGATTTTGTGCCATGGTGTCGGTCACTCCTGGATTTTACTCGGCGTAGCGGGCGATGCGAAAACCCACGTCGTCGCGGCTATCGACCCCGTAGTCGCGAAACGCCAGGCGCAATTCGGTAATTGAGCTGTGCCGCCAGCTGGGTCCGCGAATCACATGGAATTCACCACTGGCCGGCCCCGGCGGATCCACTTCCGGTTCAGTGCTGGCACCGATGATAGCGATACCGTAGAAATCGTGGGTCCACTCGGCAACATTGCCGTCCAGATCGTAAAGCCCTTTGGCGTTGGCGCCGAAGGTCCCTACCTGAGCGGACGCCGCCGCCCCGTCGTGATAGCCGGCGACAATTTGCCCGAGCAGTTTTCCCGCGCTTTGATCTGCGATGTTACTGGCCCGGTCCGGCGGTGGAAACCCGTCTCCCCAGCCAAACTTGCGCAGAGTACCGTCTCCCGCTACCCGCGCCGCCCACTCCCATTCCGTTTCGGTGGGCAGGCGATACCCGGTGGAGGAAGGGGTAAAACCCACGATTTTGCCATTTTTTTCCTGGTAGAAAAGTGGTAAACCCTGTTGCTGGCTTAACCAGTTGCAGTAGCGGGCGGCGTCGTTCCAGCTGACGTTTACCACGGGTTGTTTGGGGGTATCCAGAGTCGTGCCCTGCACATGACTGGAGCTGTGGGTGGGGGCAAATTTTTTAAACTCGCTGTTGGTCACTTCCCGCACCCCTAAATAAAACGGGCGTTGCAGCGCCACCTTGCGCTGCGCTTCATTGGCCCGTCGACCCTGTTCGCGGCGGGATGCGCCGGTGGTAAACGACTGCTGCGGTTGAAACAGTTTCAATATCGTCCCCCCCGGTGCGGTGATCTGGCTGTCCAGCGCCGCGCGGCGCGCCTGGTCCGCGGTGACCAGTTTAAAACGCACCACCTGCTCCAGTCCCGGTTGCGGTGTCACCTGCCGTTGCTGGCTGAGGTAACCCGCCTTGCGCGCTTCGATGCGATGGGCGCGGGCGGGCAGTTCCACAGTTTGCCCAACCCGGCCATGGGCGACGCCGTCGATGTAAAGCTGGGCGTCGTCCGGGTCGGCGACGATGCGCAGTGCGGCAAGGCGCGGCTTAAGGTCGAGCGCCAGAGCCGACTGTTCGCCCGAAGCCAGTGTTACCTTACGTTGCACCGGGTGGTAACCGTCCAGAAACACCTGCACGCTCTGTTCCCGTCCCGGCGGGACGTCCGCATCCAGCGGTGTACGGCCACGGTATTTGCCATCGACGGTAACGCTGGCGCCGGGGGGATTTGTGGTGATGCTCAACACCGCATCCGCGGGCGGCAAGGTAATCAGCGGCTGTTCGAGGGTTTTGCCTACGGGTACGGAGAGCCTTCCGCGCCAGGGTTTATGCCCCGCCAGGGATAACATCACTTCCTCACCGCGCGCCAGTATTTCCACGGTGGCGGGGGTGATCCCACGCAGCTCGCCGTCCACCCGGATTTCGGCGCCAGCCGGGCTGGAGGTCAGCTGTACATGGCCCCACGCCGGTGGCAGGGTCAATATCAGGTGCTGGGTGCGATCCATGCCATCAACGGTTACCGTGGTTTGTGCCGCACTGTAGCGGGGCGCGATGGCGATCAGCGAATAGGTGCCGGGGCTGATATCGCGCAACTGCAGGGGTGTACCGCCGTGCTCGGTGCCGTCAAAGGTGACAGTCGCGGCGGCGGGCACGGTGGTGACAACGAGGTGGCCTGGTTTTTTTTGCAACGTAATATTGAACTGTGCGTCCCCGTCGTCGGTCACCGTCAACGCGCCAACGAAGGGTACGTAACCGGGCGCATCGGCACGCAGCGGGTAAGTGCCGGTGCGCAGCAGATAGTGATTGGCGAGGTGAAAGACCATGCCGTCCACCTGGACCCGGGCCGTTTCGGGATCGCTATGGATAACAATGGAACGCGCTGTCAGCAGGAACCAGAAAATAACCGCACTGACCAGGGCGCATGCACACAGAAGCGCCACCCCCGGGTTAAGCGTCCTTCTGCGCCGCTGCCGTGGTCCCTGCAAAGGCTTGAAATCAATGGCTTTGATGACCTCGTCATCGCGCGCCGGATCGGGTGTATCAGAGTTCGCAGATTGCGCCATTCAGATCGGCTCCTGGCACTGAATTGCAATGGGTGCGGGAACGCCATCGCGGGTGACGGCAAATTCCACACGCACGTCCCGATAACCGGGACGGATACCCTGGGCCACGTATCTGCCGGGTTTGAGACGCAGAGTTTTTTCGCGAAATTTTCCCAGGTTACCCACTTTGAACACCACCACCTCGGTGTGATTGTCCGAGTGCAACGATACCGGTAGCGGAATCGCAGCCAGCTCGAGGGTGCGGGCGAGGGTATCGATTTGACCTTGCAGACGCGGTCCCGGCGCGATAACGCTACGCGCGTCGGCGAGCAAATCGAGGGCGCGCCGGTAGTCCGCGTCCCCGGCGAGACGCAGTGGGTCGGCGAGAGTTTTTTGCAGCCGGTTATCGAGAGCGGCGCGGGCGCTGGTGCGGATTTGGCCTACGCGGGCGTCAATCAGGGAGTCGTCGCGGCCGAGAATCCGCCCATAGATTTGTTCGGCATCGGCCCATTGTTCCGCCTGTTCCAGTTGCTCGGCCCGAGCAAGTTCCCGCCCCAGCTGATCTTGCGCCAGCTGATTGCGCGCCTGGGCGATGCCCGACAGGGTTTCCGGCGCATTGGGGCGCAGCGCCGCGGCGCGCTCGAATGCGGTCAGCGCGGCGCGATAATTGCCCCGTTGCAGTTCGGTGTAGCCTGCGCTCATGGCAATGCCGAAGTTCTGTTCATCAAGGCGCGTCGCCGTCTCCTGCTGACCGGTCTGCGCGGCGACGTGCAAGGGCTCGATGGCCAGCGCCCGGGCGAAGGAATCCCGTGCCGCGGCAAGGTGGCCCGCGGACTGTTGCTGTTGGCCCTGAAGGGTGAGGGCGTGCACCTCGGGGAGTAACTCAGCGCGCCGTTTTCCGCTCAGGGCCTGTTCACGGGTGGAATCGATG
Source organism: Gammaproteobacteria bacterium (assembly GCA_038106145.1). Classification (GTDB taxonomy): domain Bacteria; phylum Pseudomonadota; class Gammaproteobacteria; order Pseudomonadales; family Porticoccaceae; genus JBFJKD01. Next base: position 207,215 of record JAYODD010000002.1, read on the forward strand.
GCCAGTATTTTTGTGAAAGCATCCAGAGCGGCACCGTCATCGCCGTTGTTCAATGCCCTGTAGCCGCTGGCGAGGGTCGCCGCAAGATACGGCTCATAACCCTCCTCTAATACCTGTAGTTGCTCCAGGGCAGCGGCGTACTGCTGTAGTGCCGCAGAGAAATTTTGCTGCCGGTAGGTCGCATCTCCCCGATGGGCAAGGTCGAGGGCTGCCTGGTAATCGGCCTGCCCCCACAGCTGCACATTTTTGGTTTCCAGCCATTGCTGTTTGTCGATTATTTGCGCGAGCACATCCTGTGCCGCGCGGCGCGCCTCGGCGCGTTGCGCCTGCGCGTAGGGGGCGTCAACGGTCGCAACGCCGGGGGTGGATGCGGGGGGCGGTGACGGCGCAACCACGGTCGGTTGAACCAGGTTGGGCAGAATAAAAATAACCGCCAGTACCAATAAACCGCACAGCGTTATCAAAAGCACGGCGCGATGACGTCGATGCCCGGTGGGGCCAGCGGGCGTGCTCGCGGCCGCGGCTTGCGCGGGTCGCGTCAACGCCACCTGGGCTGGTTCGATGGGCTCTAAGTTCGCCGGTCCGTGCTCAGGGGCTGTGGGGGGGCTGGAAGGGCGGCTCATAGCTAAGGTTGTCAGTCTGGCCGTCGCCAGCCTATCCTTCGCCCCGTTCGAGTGCGTACATTTGGCGCAACAGTTCTTTCCATTGTTGATATTGCGCTTCGACGTTGCCGGTCAGGGTGATGGTGCGGTCTTCCAGTTCGATAACCTGCGGCTCGATTTCAGCCTCCAGGGACTGCCCCAGCTCCGCCAGGGCCTCGATATGAATTTGCGCCTCGGCGCGCTTGGACAACCCGCTTTTGACCACCATGGCGCCGGTGCCGATACCGACCGCGCCGGCGGTGCGGGTCGCGCGATTATCGCTGGTTTGCGCGGCAATTCCCGCCAGCACCGCGGCAATGCCGCCCGCGGTGCGCAGTACCGACTGACGTTTGAGTTCCCGTGCGGCGATTACTTCGTCGTAACTTTGTGCGCGCCAGGTTTGATAGGGTTTTTCCATGCGCTTTGCAAAAGCGCCATAGTATTCCTGCAGGGTGTCCACGTACAAATAATCCCGTTCCCGCATGCGTTGAATACGGGCCATGGTCGGGTCGTTGGCGGCTGGCAGGCGCGCTATCTCCAGTATGCCCTTGCGATTGGCGCGGATATGTTCGGCATAGGTTTCCGGGGAAAAATCCCGCGCGAAGCGCAGGGCCGACAGGGTTCTCAGGTTTGCTACGGCGGTGCCTTCAAGTTCGCGGCGGTGTTCGAGCAGGTCGTTGGAAATACGATTGAACAGGCCCTGAAAAGGATCCCGTTGCAGGCTGCGCCGCCGCTCGTAGGCGTATTTGCTGGCCTCTTCCTTATAGGTTTTTTTATACCAGTGCGCGCCGCCGGTGTCGGATACTGAGATGGCAATTTCCAGGGTCTCTCCATCGGATTGTAAAATGGTGCCCTCCACGTAAACATCGGTAACCGTGGTGGTGGACGGAATCATGCGCACCGCGCCCCAGCTGGCACTGCTTTGAATAGTTTCAGTTAATTGCCGGGCGAGATAGTGTCCCTCGGCCTTGCGTACCTCTGGTAGCAGGGTGTCTTCGTCCCCATTGTCAAGGCCCGGATCAAACGTCAGTACCCCCACGTCGAGCAGCTGAGCCTCAGCGATTTGTGCCGTTTCCTGATCCAGGGGTGTAAAGGTGGTGGACCTGACGCTATGGCCGCCGCAGGCCGCCAGCAATGACAGGGACGCGAGCAAGAGCAGTGGCGACAGGCGGGACCAATGGGCCATGCTCATCAATTCGCCTTTTGCTGATTTTTGTATTTGCGGTATTCATCCCAGAGTTTTTCCCGCAATACCGGGTCTTTTTCCTGCATGGCAGCCTCGCGAATTTGTCGCGCGACTATATCATCGTCCTGTCCCCGTGGAATATCGTCTGGAATTTTACCGCCGCTGCCCGGCATGGCGCCTGCCCCCGCGCTCGCTGTGCTGGTGCTACGACCACTGGACTCGCCGTCGCCGGCGCTGCCGTCGCCCGCCGATCCGGGGGGTGGGTTACCGTTGGTGCCGTCCGCGCTGAGGTCGCCCTCTTCAAATAAGGGTTGCTCGCCGTCGACGCTCCCATGGCCGTAGCCATCGTCGTACCCGTCACCGTCCGCGCCGCTGTCGCCACTGTTTTGAATGGCCTCAATTTGTGCGCCCTGTTCCAGAATCATACCGTCAAATACCGCCAGGGATTCATCCAGTTGCGCGTCGAGCGCTTCCGCTTGCTCGGCTTCGCTCATTGCCGGTTCGTCCCGGTTATCAGCCGGGAGTGCCGCTGCAGCATCCGCACCGCCGGCCTCCTGCGCCGGGCTGCCGGTGTTTTGGGGTTTCGCCTGGGGAGATTCGCCACCGGGGGAGGGTGCAGGCGTCGCGCCGGGCAGGGAACTGGTGGATTCCTGCGTTGGCGGTTGCGGCGGGGATTGCGACTGTTGGGATTGCGACGCGCTCTGGCAGCCGCCGAGGGTCAGAACCGTAATCGCAAGCGGGCATAAATAGCGTAATAACATCGTCAATCCAGTCAGTTCAAAGCGGGGATTTTAATCAACATATCCTGGGTGTCGGTAGCGACCCCATCGACAAAACGCGGCCTGAAGCGGGCTTTTTTCAGGCGCGACCGGACGGTGCGCCGCAAGCCGACATCGTCTTCCGGAAGGGACGCCACCACTTCCACGTTGCTGGTGGTGCCGGTTTTCGAGACATCCAGTCTCGCTTCCACATAGGAGTTTCCGGGACTGGTTGCTGCGGTTGTGGCGGCACCGTCCGCCCAGATTGCCGGCAGTAGCTGCGGAGCGGAGAAAAACTGGTTCGTGATCTTGTCCGGCGCGGCCATTTGCCGCGCCAGTTGCAGTGCCTGTGCGTAGGTGGCCAGCGCTGTTTCGCCCCGGTTAAACAGCAAATACCAGTCGCCCAACTCGGTGTAGGCGCGGATTTTCTCTTCTGCGGTGGCGGCGGGTTGCTGTTCCAGGATGGCAATTATTTCTTCGTAGGCAACGCGGCCATTGCGATAACTGCTACTGGTAAGCACCTCGCCGCGGGCCGGTAACCCGGCGTTTAGCGGCTCCGTGTTGAAGCGAAAGCGCGAATCGTAGGCCGAGCGCCAATCGTCGCCCTCGTGTCCGGCAAGAAAAAAGCTGGTTAGCGCCCGCGTGCGCAGCAGTTCAATCCGCGTGGTATAGGGCGCGGCGTTGGTTTCCGCCAGACCAAGGGCGGCGCCGTTGAGGGTGTGGGACGTGGCCAGGTGGTCGAAAGCTGAATCGCGGGGCTCGAGGGTGTAGGCATTCAGATGCCAGTGGCTGAGTTCGTTCAGCACCGGAATCAGGCGCGGGTCGTTTTCGCCAAAGCTTTTGACGTGCAGCCACAGTAGATGATGGTAATCGGCGGTGGTGTCCTCGACCCGGTTAAGGGCGCGGTGACTGTCGATAATCGCCCGCAGCACCGGCGACTGGGCGAGACTGTAGATACCGCTGTTGACGCGGATAATGTGCAGGGCGCGCCGCAAGGTATCCAGCGCTTTCTGGTGTTGTTGATTTTGCTGCAACGCCAGACCCAGATGGTAGAAGCTTTCCGACAGGGTCGGATTGTAGGGGCTGAGGGCCTGTTCGGAGTGAATGGCCTGGTAAAATTGGTCCAGAGAGCCTGCTGTGGGCTGCGGCCGTTCGCCTTCGGCCACCTCATCCGAAGGGGGGAGGGTGTCCGCGGTAGGGTTAGCGTGTTGCGCGGACGGAAGGATTTGCGGATCCGCAGTATCAATGCTGTCAACCTGATCGATGGCAGGGCCATCCTCAACGCCCAGCGCCATACCGCTCAGGAATACGCCAAGCACCGTGAAGCCCGTGAACCATCGCGCCGTACGGCCCCTCATAATTTCCATCCGAATTGTCGTAGTAAGCTCGTCAAGGCCCGTGCGGGCATTAGAACCTCAGTTGCTGCAAATGTTCCAGTTAGCGATCCTCACTTTGCATATCATACGTTATCGCAAGCGGCTTGCTCACAAGTTGCGGTGCGGCTTTTCCCGCAACAAACGTCGGCGAAGGTGGGGTGCGGGCGCTGTGGCATCGAGACCAGCGGCGGGAGTATCGAGCGCCGGCACCGGCGGTCAAAAATCAGTCGTCCATCTGCCATCCACGGGGGGGCGGCACCCCGTCCATTGAGAGTGCTGGCTCAGTGGACGCACGACCGAACTTTTAGCGTCGACAAATCCCTATACTGTGGGTTGAATGTTATCAAATAGTAATATTTCTGCTAGTAAATTGACCAAATGGGGTATGTTAAATGCTGCGGGGGGCCGTATAAAACCGTTCAAAACTAAAACAAGCCTGAAAAATCATAGGGTTAATGACTTCGCTCAGTTTTGGCATTAATTATGCATTTCTTTGGTTGGCTTGCGTTCTATCGGTATGGGAGGCCAGCTAAGTAGACCCCCTCCGAGGGTTTGGGTGTGCCGTGGCATGCGGGCTGCGGGGTTGTCGGGTTGATGGGGAAGTGGCCGAATTTTTTCGGTTATTACTGGGGAATCGGCGAAATAAATGCTAGAAGTGCTTTTTTGAGCGACAGGATAAAAATTGGTAGTTACCAATTTATTAAAAATATCAGAAAAAAATGGTGTGATCGGCGTGCGTGACGACAACGAGGCGCCCATTGGTGTCCTTTCTAACCGCCTGTTCATCGTCGCCGCTGTAGATACCAATGGGGCTTATTCACGGGGGGTGCTCTGCTTCATATGAACAAATCCATTGCCTGGGCTTGTGCACAGCTAAAAAATAAATTGTGGGTTGTGGGTCTGCTGGCGTTTTGCCATCTTCCGCTAGGACTGGCTGCCGACTTTCATCGCTTCTGGCCGGATAACCTTTACGCCGTAAATTTCATCGATAAAAACACCGGATTTATCGCCGGGTATAGCGGTACGTTATTGCGTACCGAGGACGGGGGCGACAATTGGGAAGCCCTGTATATCGGGCGCAACGAATTGATTCGCCGGGTCGATTTTGTCGATCCGGACTATGGCTGGGCCGTGGGCCATCGCGGATCCATTTTTCACAGCAAGGATGGTGGTCGCAACTGGGAAGTGCAGCACAGCGTGGCGAATACCTTTTTACGGGATGTGGCTTTTGTCGATCGCAACCATGGATGGGTAGTAGGTCATGAATCCGCGATTCTGCACACGGTGGACGGGGGCATCACCTGGACGGCGCAGAAGCTGGACGGCTATGTGGGCCGGGATTTACCCCGTCTGCACGGCATTGTGGTGCGCAGCGAGAGTGAAGCTGCCCTGGTTGGTGAGTTTGGGGTGGTTGCCCACACCCAGGACGGTGGCGAGCACTGGTCGCTGGTGGCGAATGAGTCGCGGGGTACACTGCTGTCCATAGCCGCAGCCGGCGATCGCTACGTGGTCGTCGGTTCGGACGGGGTCATCAATCTGGTCAGCCCGGTTGTATCCCTGTCCACATCAGCGGTGGCGGAGGGCACGGTTACCGCCGTTGGCCCAAACCAGGCGGAAGCAACTGTTCCAGCTGGTCAAGCTCCCTCCCCCCACGCTATTGAATATCAGATTCAACCGCTGGCCACGGGCACGACGGAGCATTTTTTCGCGGTTTCTGCCGCGGGCGACGGTGTTGCGGTTGCGGTAGGACGCTCGGCGGTGGTGAAAATTCATGGCACGACGGTCACGCCACTGGTTGCCGACGATTCGGTGGCCCTGCCGTTTAGCTGGTTTGGCGGTGTTGCGGTGCTGGAGGACGGCAGCTTCTGGTCGGTGGGAATTCGCGGGGCAGTGGCGCGGGGAGATCTGGCGAGCGGGTCGTTGACGCTGGCGTTTAATCTTGCGCATTCCGATCGCGTGGTACTTGGTTCTTCCCGTTGGGAGAAGTCACAATGATTGCTGCTCTGGCGCGCTTTGTCGCACAACGTTCAAAACTGGTTTTTGTCACCCTGGCACTTGTTACCTGTATTCCCGTTTATTTCGCATTCAAGGGGTTATCCCTGAATGTGGTGCTCGAGGAAATGCTGCCCGAGGGCGCGAATAACGTCGAGTTATTTATGCGTTTTGGACAGCAGTTTGGCGGCGCCAACACCACGCTGATCGAGTTGAAAAACAAAAACGGCACGATTTACACCCGAGAGTTTCTGGATAAATACAAGCAGATCGCCGAAGACACCTATTATCATCCGGACAGTATTCGTCACCTCAACCAGTCGCTGATACTGCGCAAAACCAAAAAAGTCACGGGTGCCGGTGGTAGTGTTGAAATCAATGCCATCCTGTGGCCGAACCTGCCGCAAACCGACGAGGAAATGGCCGACTTCCGGCGCGCGGTTAACGCACAGTTTCGCGGGTTTTTGGTGTCGGATGACGAAACGTCGGCGATGATTATCGCGGACTTCAAGGACGACGCCGACTTCGAAGGGGTGCTGAAATTTTTCACCGATATTCGCGACAAGGTGGAAGATGACACGACGTCGCTGCATGTGGTGGGGCGGCCCATCCTGTTGGGCTATATCTATCAGTCCCTGGACGCGGTGTACAAGATTTTGCTGGTCTCGCTGGTGATTGTTGCGGCGGTGTTGTACCTGTATTTCCGTACCTGGATTGGCGTGTTTGTGCCGATGTTCACCGCCTCGGTGGCCACTCTGTGGGGATTGGGCGCCATGGGCTTTATCGGCTATAACCTCGATCCCCTATTGATTCTGCTGCCGGCATTTATTTTTGCGATTGTGTTGTCCCATGGCGTACAGCTGACCAATCGGGTGCTGGAAAACCTGCAAGACAATCCCGGTGATATCACCACCTGTACAGAAAAAAGTTTACGTCGACTGCTGATACCCAGTACCGCGGCGATCATCACCGATGCGGCAGGTTTCGCGGTATTGGGCCTGGTGGCGATTCCCAGCATCAAATCCCTGGCGCTGATCTGTGGTGTCTGGCTGCTATCCATCGCGCCAGCGCTGATTTTTGCGGCCTCGGTGTTGTGCATGATCCCGACGCCGAAGTCGCACAAAGCCCATTCGAAACTGCTGACCAGGATATGGAAAACCATCGTCGAGCTCGAGGATCACAAATATGCGGCCATCGGCGTGACTTTGGCGTTGCTGGTTTTCGGCGCGTTTTACGCCAAAAATCTTACCGTCGGGGATACCAAGGGTAGTGCCATTTTGTGGCCGGATTCGCGCTTTAATGTGGACGTGGACTCAATCAATACCCGTTTCTCGCAGCTTGGTACGGATATGATGCAGGTGTACATTGAAGGCGATGAAAACACCATGCTCGACCCCACGGTGTATCACCAGACCGAGGCCCTGGACCGCTATATTTACGAGCACGTGCCCGAGGCACGCCCCGCGCAAAGCCTGGTGCCGGTGATCAAGCTGATAAATTCCGTGTTGTACGAAGGGGATCCGTCCTACGAGATTATTCCCGACTCCACTGAGGAGGTGGGTTTCGATATCTACATGTTCCGTTCACGCGGCGAACCGGGGGACTTTTCCGCGTACACCGACAAGGACTGGAAAATTGGCAATATTTCCTTCTTTCTGGAGGATCACAGCGTGCCGACCATCGCGCGCCTGACCCAGGCGGTGGACGAATTTTTTCAGCTTGAAGAGGAACAGGTCAGCCAGGCGGACTTTTTGTATTCTGGTGGCCAGGTGGGGATCGTCGAGGCGTTAAATACGGAAATCCGGCGGGCCAACATGCAAACCATGCTCGCCATTGCCGTCGTTATCGGGCTGTGTATTATTCTTTACTACCGCTCGGGCAAGGTCGGAATGATTTTGCTGTTCAGTCTGGCGACGGCAAATTTCCTGACCTATGCTTTTATGGCCTACAAAGGCGTGGGGTTGAATATCAGCACGCTACCCCTGGCGGCACTGGGGGTGGGTCTGGGTGTGGATTACGGCATCTACATGGTGGACCGTATCAAGGAGGAGTTTCAAAAAGTCGGCTCTATGATCGACGCCATACACAATGCGTTGTTGACGGCGGGTAACGCGATCGTTGTTACGGCTGTCACCATGATCGGCCCGCTGTTGCCCTGGGCGTTTTTCTCGCCCCTGCGCTTTCAGGCGGAAATGGGCACGTTGCTGGCGCTGGTGCTGTTTATGAATATGCTGGGTTCGCTGCTGTTTGTGCCAGCCGCGATTGCCGCTACCCGGCCCAAGGCATTGTTTACCAAAGACAGCGCTGAGTAGGCCCCCGTGTTGGGGCTCGAATAAATGCGGGTGCAGGGGAGAAATTGACGAATGACCAGTGCTGAAAATGACTGGATTGGGCTTTGTGAGGGGATGACAGGGCCAGAAAAAGTGAGGCAACGGCATTAACGGTAGTACGTTAACGAAAGCAGCAGTGATAGCACCTAAAGATAATTAAATTAATTATTAGCAAGGGGGTTGGGCATGAAAATACTACACAGATATGTACTGTTGGCGCTGGGCGTCGGGGCGATGTCGCTACCGGTTTCCGCGCTCGACACCGGCATAGATAATTTCACCTTAAACGGTCGTCTGCGGCAGGGTTATTCCGTGGCCTATGATCTGGAAGGACAGGGCAACCAGAACGGCCCCGCCAGTTATCTGGCGGAGATCAAGTCGTCCTACACGCCAAACCGCAACCTGACCTTTATCGGCAATTTCTGGTTACGCGGCGATTGGTCCCCGGACTGGGACCCACTCGACGTGCAGGCTGGTATCGTCGATCCGTTTTCGCCAGGATTTTCCGGCACCCTGCCCATGACCCTGCACGAGGATCGCTGCAATCCGAGTATGGGCTCCTTCTGTTCCGATACGGATGAGTTGAAAACCCTGGGTGAAGCCGAGGATGTGATTCGCGAGCTGTCGGTGAAATACCGCGACCCCAAGCGCCGCTACACCATGAAGTTTGGCAAGTTCCAGCGCGGCTGGGGGCAGTCCGACGGCCTGCGTCTGCTGGACGTGCTGCATGCCCAGGATCTGCGGGAACGCTTTGCCTTCAAGGATTCCGACGAGCTGCGCATACCGGCGCTGATGCTGGCGACGGATTTCAATCTGAAAAAACTGGGCATGGCCGCGCCGTTCGAAGCCCTCGGTATGCGCCGCCCGACCCTGGAGTTCAATTTTGTTCCGGAGGTTTTTCACTCCAAATTCATCATTAACAATCCAACACCGAGCGACCCCAGTTCCGGGGGGATCTTTGGGCTGCCCTTTCCGCGCCTGTTCGACCCCAAATCGGGCCTGGGGCTGGTGGGGTTAGGTGCCAACCTGCACGAAAATACGCCGGACAATATCAGTTTCAAGGACGCGGAGTACTCCATGCGCCTGAAATTTGAGACCCTGGGTGGGGAGGGCACCATCAACCTGTTTTACGGCATGCAGGATCTGCCGGTGGTAAAACTTACCGGAGCCAATGTGGTTGTCGGCGATGCGTTTAATAATCCGGCTAATGCGCTGGCGGTGGTACCGGTGGATTTGGCCACGACTATGGCGGCTATCTGGGCACCCGTTGGAACTTTTGGACCAACCACTGGCGGCTACCTGCCTTTTTTAAGGGGCTTGACCGGCGCCGGGCCATTTTCCAACAGCCCACTGGCGGCGTTGACGGGCGGTCTTTGTTTCGACCCTACAAATCCTCTGCCAAACACCGTAGGTTGTTCGGTCACAGCCAACTTCGATCTGGATTACGATTACCGGCAAAAAATGGTGGGCTTTAGCTTTGCCCGGGACCTGGGGGATATGATGTCGTTTGGGCCGAAAAGCACCTCACCCGCCCTGCGCCTCGAAGTGGCCTACGAGATTGACAAGCCCTTCAACCGCAGCACCGTGCGCAACCCCTTTGACGGCTCCGTGGAAACCGGCAGCCCGGCGCTGGTGGTGGATCCCAGCGATGCCATTGTCGAGAGCGACGTGATCTCCACCATGATCGGCTTTGACTACCCATTGTGGATACCGGGTTGGGATAAACAACAAAAATCCATCTTCACCAGCTTCCAGTTCTTCAACATCTATACCAAGGATGCGGATAAAGGCCTGCTGTCCCAGGCCCCTTACGGCTTTACGGAAGTGGAAGACAACCAACAGTACACCACCTTCCTGTGGAATGCGCCGATTATGGGCGAGGCCCTGATTCTGGAAGGATTGCTGATCAAGGACCTGGACAATCAGGGCTATTTCTATCGGCAACGGGTGGACTTTCAATTCTTTGGCAATAGCTGGCGGCCGCGTCTGGAGTGGATGCATTTCGACGGGGAACCGGAATCGGCGCCCTATGGCATATTCGAAAATTCCGACTTTGTTGAATTTTCTCTGACCTACCAATTCTAATGAGCATCAAACACGGTTAACAGGAGTTTGTGAAATGAAAATTAAATTACTATCAGTGATGGCCAGCGTAGTCGCTGTGTTGTCGTTCGCGCCGCCAGTGGTGGCGGATTCGAATCAGGCGCTGGAGGACTGGAAGGCGTTTGCCGCGCAATCGGGCAATCCGGATCACGCCAAATGGGTGGCGGCCATTTCTCAACCGGAAGCCATTGCCCTGGCCAAGGAATGGAAAGCCCTGCGCGGTTACGATGCACAGGACCTGATTGCCAAGGGTAATATCCCCGCCGACCTGAAACCCGGTCTGAAGATATCCAAGGCCAATGCAGCGCAGTACCCCTGGCTCACGGATTACATGCCCAAGGAAATGTATGACGCGATGATGGCCGCGGATGGTTGGCTTGACGAAATCAGCATCGTGCCCAGTAACACCTATTACATGCACAAAGGGGTGCTGGCAGCCACCAAAGCCATGCAGGCCAAGGGCGTGCAACCGCTGACTAATGACAAGGGAGAGTTGGTCAATCCGGACGGGTCTTATACCCTCACTAATGGCGAAACCGCCAATGCCATACCTTTTTTGCACCCAAAAAATGGGTTGGAACTGAACTGGAGCTACGTGGCCCACGCGGTGGGTACGGAGACACTGTTTTTTCAGCCCATCGCCATGAACGCCTGTAGCCCGGATGGCACCCTGGATCGCCAGTACAAAGCGGACTTGTGGTGGCAGAAGTTTCACGGACGCAACACGGTCGGGGTGAAGGGTGATATTCCCGGCAAGGAACGTTTTATCGAGGGTGGATCTATCTTCTTTACCGAGCCCTATGATATTCGCGGCCTGGCGGGTGTGCGCCAACGTTATCCTGAGGCCGACAAAGACGACGACTTCAAGGTGTTTATCCCCAGCCTGCGCCGCACCCGCGTGCTCACCGGTTCGGACGCACAGGACCCCCTGGCCTCCGGCCTGGAATTAACCTGGGACGACTGGCGCGCCTATTGGGGCAAGACCGATATCGATAAATTTGAGTACAAAATGGTGGGCGAAGGTTTTGTACTCGCGTCCCCGGAAGTGGGATATGTCTACGATTCCGCCAAGTTAGCTGAGTCACAGTGCAAATGGACCTCCATGGAATTGGAATTGCGCCCGGTGTGGATACTGGAAATTACCGATAAAACCGGTAAATACATGTACTCCAAGCGCACGTCATGGGTCGATAAGGAAAATTACTACATGCAATACCATATGACCTACGATCCGCGCGGCAACCCATTGCGCAACTGGGATGACAGTCGTTCCTGGCGCCCCTTCGATGGCGATGCACAGTGGCGGCATGTCACCGTTTACAACACCGTCAACAAACGTTTTAACACCCTTTTTATGACCCCTAACTGGGACGACCGCGCTACAGGTGTTACCGACGAACAGTTCGATGTGGACCAGTTGCGGGATTATCAATAGTCCCTGCTGGGGGTAAACGGACTCACCCGTAAATTATTTTGTTGTACAGGCAGCGGCGCGCAGCGCCGCTGCCTTTTTTATTTGTTAAACTGCGCTACTGATTGTATTAGTAATAAGCCCCGGCAACGAATTGGGGCTGCGGGAGCAACCAGCAGTATGAAGCAAACCCTTAAATTAAGCGTGCTGGACCAGTCGCCAGTGCATGACGACGGTGCCGAGTATTCCGGACTGCACCGCACCGTGGAACTGGCGCAGGCCTGCGATGCCGCCGGTTACCACCGCTACTGGCTGGCGGAGCACCACGCCACGCCAGGTTACGCCAGCCCATGCCCGGAAATTATGATTGGTCAGGTGGCGGCGAAAACGGAGCGCATACGGGTGGGCAGTGGCGGCGTCATGTTGACTCACTACAGTCCGTTTAAAGTGGCGGAAACATTTCGCGCGCTACATGCTTTTTACCCGGGGCGCATTGATCTGGGCATTGGACGGGCGCCGGGGGGCAAACCCCTGTTGACCCAGGCGTTGGCGGCGCCGCGGCAACCGATTCCCGCGGACTATTACCCCCATCAGGCGCAGGAACTGGTGGCCTACCTGACCAACAGGGTACCCCCCGACCACCCCTTTGTCGAAGCCCTGGTGACTCCCCAGGATGGGGGCACGCCGGATTTCTGGATGCTGGGCTCATCGGACGGCAGCGCAGAACTGTGCGGGCATCTCGGCATGGGGTTTGCGCTGGCGCTGTTTATTGGTAATCACGATCGCCCCACAGAAATCATCGCCCGTTACCGCGCTGCCTTTCGTGCCAACGCCACATTCGCGCGACCCCAGGCGATGATTGCGATCGCCGCTATTTGTGGCGACAATCGCGAACATGCGGAATGGATTGCCAGCAGTTATGTATTCTGGAAAGTGCAGGCGTTTCGCCACGGCGTGGTAGATCCTTTGTGCGCGCCAGATGAAGCCCTGCGGCGGCGCGACAAATTATCGCCCTCTGATCGGGCCTACTACCAGGAAACCCTCAACACCATGGTGCTGGGCAGCCCCACCGAATGTGCTGAGCACCTGCGCCGTATCGCCGCAACCTACGACGTGGACGAAGTGATGGTGGTAAACGTGACCCATTCGTTTGCCCCGAGGAAGCTGTCCTACCAGCGCCTGGCGGCGGAATTTGATCTTGCCTGAAGGGCCTTGCCCGACAGCGCGGTTATCCCAACTGATTTATACCCTAGCGGAGAAAGCACGATGAGTACACAGAACCCAGAACTCGGTTTATCCATCAAAACGGGCGCGTTTAATACCAATTACCACGATGTGGGTTCCGGCGAGCCGGTATTTCTGATCCACGGTTCCGGGGCGGGTGTAACCGCCTGGGCCAACTGGCGCCTGGTGATACCGGAGCTGGCAAAGGATTTTCGGGTGATTGCGCCGGATATGGTGGGCTTTGGTTACACCGACCGCCCCGCTGGCATTGAGTACAACATGGACACCTGGGTGCAGCACGCCATCGACCTGATGGATGCGCTGGGTATTGAGCAAACCAATCTGGTGGGTAATTCCTACGGCGGTGCCCTGTCGGTCGCCCTCACCATTCGCTACCCCGAGCGGGTCAAGCGGCTGGTGCTGATGGGGGCAGCCGGGGTTGAGTTCGAGTTGACGCCGGGCCTGGACGCCGCCTGGGGTTACGAGCCGTCGGTGGAAAATATGCGCAAGTTGCTGGATATCTTTGCCTACAACAACGACCTGATTACCGACGAGTTGGCCGAGCTGCGTTACAAGGCGAGCATTCAGCCCGGGTTTCAGGAAGCGTTCAGCAGCATGTTCCCCGCACCGCGCCAGCGCTGGATTTCCGCTCTGGCCAGTCCCGAGGAAGATATTAAAAAAATTCAACAACCGACATTGTTGATTCATGGACGGGAAGATATTGTGGTGCCACCCATCACCTCGAAGAAAATGTTTGAATTAATCAAAAACGCCCAACTGCATATATTTGGCTGTTGCGGGCACTGGACGCAAATCGAACACAACGCGCGCTTTAATCGCCTGGTCGCGGACTTCTTCAAGGAAGGGCAGGTTTGAAGCCGTAGTTCTGCGCGGCCCTGGCGCTGACAGGCAATATGCCGGAACGCGTCAGGGTTTATTTCCCCTCGACTTTTTTCAGGCGATAGGCAAATGCCGGCCGGCTGAGGCCCACCAGGCGCGCCGCTTTGGAAACGTTGCCGCCGGTTTTTTCCAGGGCTGCTGTAATCAATTGGGATTCCAGGGTATCGAAATTCACCCCGGAGTCGAGTAGTGAAGCCAGAATCGCGTTGCCATCCGAGCCAGCCGCCGTCGAGTCGGGGGCGGGCGCAGTGATTGTTTCGCTGGCGCCGTTTCTTTTCGGTGGGGCGTAGTTGGTATTGGGGAAAATATGCTCGATGCCGATGACCCTGTGGGGCTCCACCAGAATCACGCTGCGCTCGATAATGTTCTTCAGTTCGCGGATATTACCGGGCCAGGGGTGGTTGAGTAGCGTTTCCATTGCCCGGTCGGAAAACCCGAGTACCCGTTTGTTGTATAGCGCCTGAAACTTGGTGGAAAAATAGTCGATAAACAGCGGAATATCTTCCTTGCGCTCCCGCAGGGGCGGCACCGAGACCGGATAGGCGTTGAGGCGATAATACAGATCTTCGCGAAAGCGGTGTTCCTCTACCGCCAGTTGCAGATCTTCGTTGGTGGCGGCAATCAGCCGCACGTCCACCGTGCGGGTTTTATTATCGCCGAGGCGTTCGAACTCTCCTTCCTGCAATACCCGCAGTAGTGTGGCCTGGGCCCGCGGTGGCAGTTCCACCACCTCGTCGAGAAAAATGGTGCCGCCGTGGGCTCGTTCAAACTTGCCAATACGCGTTTGTGTGGCGCCGGTAAAGGCACCCTTTTCCGCGCCGAATAACTCCGACTCTATCAGGTCGGGTGGAATGGCGGCACAGTTGATGGCGACGAAAGGCCGGTCGCGACGATCGCTGTAGTTGTGCAGGGTGCGCGCCATCACTTCCTTGCCGACTCCAGTTTCCCCCAGTAGCAGCACCGACACCTTGCTGTCCGAAACCTTGGTCACCATGTTTAACGCGTGGCGGAAGGATTTGGAACGCCCGATGACCTCGGTGATGGTTTCGGCGTCATCAATATTGCTGCGCAATACATCGACCTCGGAACGCAACTGCTGCAACTCTTCGATAATATTATCTGGCGCGAAAAATCGTCTGAATTCCTCGTGATCTTCCCATTCTTCTGCCGGTTTTCCGACAATGCGACAGCGCTGATCGCCGCAGCCCACACATTCGATTTCCTTAAACAGAATAGGGTGTTCCAGAAACATGGAGCTGTAACCGCAGGCGTAGCCAATCAGATTCCAGCACACTGGCTCATTTTCTGGCTCCGCTTGCTGCAGACTGATCTCCACTTCATAGGAATCAATCCAGTCGATAACCCCGTGGAAGGTATGCTCGCCAATCTCCAGTTCGATAACCTCTACTTTGACCATACCGCGCAGGGCGTGGAGCTGGGGGCCGGCGAGAAAACCGTCTTCCTTGCTGCCCTTGCGCAGTTGTTTGGCAATCTGCGCGTCGGCCATACCCATCTTGTAACCCTGCCTGATAAAAAATCCCTTGGCCCTTTCGCGGCCGATGGTTTCGATAAGCTCGCCCCGCAACTGGGCCAGCGCGGTCAGGGAAAACAGGGTCATGCGCTGTTGATCCAGCCAGATTTTCCCTCCGGCGCTGTCAAATTCGATTTGCGACGCGAGATCAATGTTTTCCGGGTAGGCGATGGGGGGCATGATGGCAACCAGTTAGGTGTGAAAATTATGACTAAAGGAAAACATAAAGGCCTATTTTCTTATCATATCGTAAATTATTGGTCGCTGTCCCTATGAATTTTTATTATTACATCATTTTTCGTCATCGACCCGCCTCCGCCGTCGCGGAAAAAATACCGTGGTTTTTCGTTATGACCAATATAAACAATGAGTTATGGCTATTCCTTTAACCGTGGAGCGACACCTGAATTTTTGGCACGTAAGGTGCATTAACGTACATTGAGTTTGTTGTATCGGGAAAAATCCGCGTGATAGCTGGTTTGGATGTCAATCGGTGAGCCCAGCAGCCGTTGTAAAAAAATACGTCTCCGTACGTCGGGTGATCGACAATAAATTTGTGGAATTTAATTTCGCTATCGGCGATCCCGCGCTGTTTGTCGAGTTGATCTTGCCGGTGGCTGCTTACGAGGAATTTTGCAGGGCCAACGATGTGATTGAGATGAGTGCGGAGCAAAGTCAGTTAGCTGACAGCGAAGCGGCCAGGTGGCGTTATGGGAAAGATTCCGAGCGGGAGTAAACATTCATTGATCGGGGGCGAGAACTACTATGTCCATTGAAATTAAGACCACTGCGCTGCAACCGGTGCGTAACACCTTTGCCAACATCGAGCAGCGTTTCGGCGATAAACCGGCGTCCCGGTATCAGGAGGCGTCCTACGATTTACAACCGTCGGCCAATTTTCACTACCGTCCGTTGTGGCAACCGCAGTATGAATTAAACGATGTGCGCCGCACCGCGATTGTGATGCAGGACTGGTACGATTTGCGCGATCCGCGCCAGTACTACTACGGATCGTACGTGCAGGCGCGTGCAAAAATGCAGGAGACCGCAGAGTCGAACTACAGTTTCTTCGAGCAGCGCGACCTGGCGAGTCATCTTTCGGAGGAAGTTAAAAACCAACTGGTCCGGTATTTGTTGCCCCTGCGCCACGTTGAGCACACGGCCAATTTAAACAATGTCAACGCTTCTGCTTACGGCTACGGCACCACGCTAACCCAGGCGTTCATGTTTGCGGGCATGGACAGGCTTGGCATCGCCCAGTATCTGTCGCGGATTGGCCTGGTGCTGGACGGCAACACCGGTACTTCGTTGGCGCAGGCCAAAGCCTACTGGATGGACGACCCGGTGTGGCAGGGAGTGCGCGCCTACTGCGAGGAGACACTGGTGATTGCCGACTGGTTCGAAGTGGTCGTCGCCCAGAATATCGTCTGCGACAATCTGATGTGCGATCTCTATTACAGTCAGTTTGACCAATGGTTGAATCAGCACGAGGGCCAGGACGTCGGCTTGCTCACCGAGTTTATGCGTGTCTGGTACAAGGATATCTCCCGCTGGCTGGACAGTGTGCTGAAGACAGTGGTGGCGGAGTCGCCGGAAAATAAGGCGCAACTTGAGGCCTGGGTGACACATTGGCGCGGAAAAGGTGCGCTGGCGTGGGCTCCCGTGGCCGATGCCATGCTCGGTGCGGAAGCTATGGCGCAGTCGGTGGCAGTACTCGATGCGCGGCTGGAGCGAGCCGGTTTGTTCAAGTAGCAATGGCGCTATTTTTCGAATTAAAAGGATAACCCCATGTCAAAAGTTTATATCGCGTTACAGGATACCGACGATGCTCGCTACATTATCGCTGCGCTGGAGGAGGATAACCCCCAGGCTGTGGTGATTCACCAGCCGGCCATGACCCGTGTGGAATGCGAAGGGGCGTTGATGTTAAAGCGCGCCACTGTGGAAGAAAAATTGGGCCGCGACTGGGATGTTCAGGAACTGCAACTGAGCCTGATCAGTCTCGCCGGCAACGTCGACGAAGACGAAGAATATTTCCATTTGTTCTGGAAAGGTTAATTCGAGGATCGAGAAATGACCACCAAAAAACTGAATATCAAAGACAAATACCGCTTGCTGACCCGCGATCTCGACTGGGATTTTTCCTATCAGGATCGCAAGCGGGCATTTCCCTACGAGGAATTCGAGGGCATCAAGATCGTTGATTGGGATAAGTGGGAAGATCCCTTTCGCATGACCATGGATTCCTACTGGAAATACCAGGCCGAAAAAGAGAAGAAGTTGTACGCTATCTTTGATGCTTTCGCCCAGAACAACGGACACCTGAACATCTCAGATCCGCGTTACGTCAATACGGTTAAATTGTTTCTGACAGCGGTTACCCCCCTGGAATATCAGGCCTATCAGGGGTTTGCTCATGTTGGACGGCAATTTGGTGGGGTGGGTGCGCGGGTGGCATCGCAGATGCAATCCATCGACGAGTTGCGGCACGTGCAAACGCAAGTGCATGCCATGAGTCACTACAATAAATTTTTTGACGGACTGCACTCGCCGGGTCATATGCACGATCGGGTCTGGTATCTGTCCGTGCCGAAATCGTTTTTTGAAGATGCCCGTACGGCAGGTCCTTTCGAGTTTCTGGTGGCGGTCAGTTTTTCCTTTGAATACGTGTTGACCAGTTTATTGTTTGTGCCCTTTATGTCGGGTGCGGCTTACAACGGCGACATGGCAACGGTGACCTTCGGTTTCAGTGCGCAATCGGACGAAGCCCGCCATATGACCCTTGGCCTCGAGGTGATCAAGTTTATCCTCGAACAGCACGAAGACAACGTGCCGATCGTGCAGAAGTGGATTGATAAATGGTTCTGGCGCGGCAATCGGCTGTTGTCCATTGTATCGACCATGATGGACTATATGTTGCCCAATAAGGTCATGTCCTGGCGCGAGGCGTGGGAAGTGTATTTCGAGGAGGGCGGCGGCGCGCTGTTCAAGGACCTGGCGCGCTACGGCATCAAGCCGCCGAAATATTCCGAGCAAAGTAAAATCGAGAAACAACATATTTCCCATCAATTGTGGTGGACGTTTTATACCCACGGTTTTGCCACGGCGTTCCAGACCTGGATTCCGACAGATCAGGAAATGGACTGGCTCAGCGAAAAATACCCGGAGACATTTGATAAATACTATCGCCCGCGCTGGGACTACGCGCGCCAGCTTGAAGAAAAAGGCGAGCGGTTCTTCTTCCCAGGACTGCCGATGCTGTGTCAAACCTGTCAAATTCCGATGATCTTTACCGAACAGGACGACCCGACGATGACCACCTATCGGGCCAGCGACTACAAAGACGAGCGCTATAATTTCTGTTCCGATGGGTGCAAGGATATTTTCGATGACGAGCCGGAAAAATATGTGCAGGCGTGGTTGCCCGTGCATCAAATATTTCAGGGCAACTGCGGCGGACCCGAGGTCAACGATATCCTCAGGGATTACTACCGGTTTAACGTCGGCGCGGATAACGCGGATATGAAAAACTCCGATGATATGAAGCGCTGGAAGCAGTGGAAAGGCGTTGCCTGACGGATAGACAGCGGTGCTGTTGTGTTACGCGGCGCGTAAATAGAATTGATGCGGGAGTATTCAAGCATGGCAGTGAAACCATTACACGGAGATTATATCGGCGAGGTCAGGGATCGAGTCGAAAATTATGGCGGCAATTATATTGTGCATATCGGCTGGGATCACCACCTGTTATACGCGGCGCCACAGGCACTGGTGCTGTCACCGGATATGCTGTTCAGTGAGTTTCTCGAAAACGTGATGCCGCAGTCGTTTGGCGCGCATCCGGATTTCGCGGGGATAGACTGGGCGAGTGTGCAGTGGAAATTAAATGGCGAGGCAATTCAGCCGCAGGCAAAACAAACTCTCAAAGAGCTGGGTGTGAGGCACAAGTCATCACTTCGTTTCGCGACCCCCGGGTCGCTGGGTATTGCCAATGCCGGTATCTGAGTGCAGGGCGGCGGATATGGCTGGTGCATGGCTCCGGGTGGCTGGCGAAGGTAGGGTAACACCGTGAAAGCTGGTGTGTATTTTGGCGCGCGGGACATTCGATGTACGCAGATTGCCGACGCGCAACTAAGCGTCGATCACGGCGTGCTGGTCGAAGTGCTGGCGACATCCATTTGCGGATCGGATTTGCACCTGTACCGCGGTGCGCTGGACGCTTTTATGGATCGCGGCAGATCCCAGACCGGTCACGAACTGTGTGGCCGGGTGCTGGAGGTTGGCAGCGCGGTCAGTCGCTTGAAAAAGGGCGATCGTGTCGCCATGGCCTATTCCTGTTCCTGCGGTGATTGCTACATGTGCGAGGTGGGGCAAACGGCGCATTGCCAGACCACCAACAAGGCGGTATACGGTTTTGGCGTGCCGTTTGGCAGTCTTAACGGAACTCATGCCGACGCCATGGTGCTACCCCACGCCGACGCCCACACGCTGCGCGTGCCGGATACTATTTCCGATCAGTCCGCACTGACCCTGTCCTGTAACTTGCCCACCGCTTATATCGCCAACCAACTGGCGGATGTACAACCCGGAGAGAGTGTGGCCATTATCGGCGCCGGTCCAACCGGGCTAATGACTCTGGATATTCTGCTCAGTCGGGGTAATATTCCGGTAACTGTATTTGACCCGGTCGGTTATCGCCTGGCTTTGGCCGCCGGCAAAGGCGCCGATGTTGTCGATACCGGGGCCACGCCGGAGCTTCTGGCGCGGGCCATGGAAATCACTGGCGGTATCGGCTTTGACAAGGTGATCGAAATGGTGGGGTTTCGTGAAACGCTGCGCCTGGCGATTGATATCGTGCGTCCCGGCGGGGTAGTCGCGGCCCTCGGCGTATTTACGGATGCGGACTTCGCACTGCCGCTGGCGGACAGTTTTCTCAGGGACATCACCCTGCACATGCATGGGTTTGCCAATGTACAGCCTTACATGTGGGACTGTCTAAGAATGCTCGATCGCGGCGTCGTTAATCCGGATGAATATTTTACACACGAATTTTCACTCACCAATATTGATCAGGCATTTGCTACCTTCGCCGACAAAGCGGACGGTGTGGTCAAGACGTTAATCAGACCTTAGGAGGTACCCATGGCATTGATGAAACGCGAGCAATGGTACGCATTAACCAGGCAGACAAACTGGACGCCCACCTACGTCAGTGAAGAGGCTATTTTCCCGGAAGAAATGTCCGGGTGTCGCGGCGTGCCCATGGCTGCGTGGGAGAACTACGACGAACCCTACAAGGTCTCCTACGACGAATATGTGCGCACGCAGCGGGAAAAAGACGCAGGAGCTTATTCGGTAAAGGCGGCCCTGGAACGGGACGCGTTTGTGGATCGAGCAGATCCCGGTTGGGTATCCACTATGCAACAGCATTATGGAGCCATCGCGGTCAACGAATACGCTGCCAGTACCGCCGAAGCGCGTATGGCGCGTTTCGCCAAGGCGCCCGGCAATCGGAATATGGCGGTGTTTGGCATGCTCGACGAGGTGCGCCACGGTCAGGTTCAACTGTTTTTCCCCCACGCCAATACCAAACGTAGCCGGCAGTGGGATTGGGCGCACAAGGCGATGCACACTAACGAGTGGGCGGCCATCGCAGCGCGCCATACCTTTGATGACATTATGATGGCTCGGGATTCCCTTGCGGTGTCGATCATGCTGACATTTGCGTTTGAAACCGGCTTTACCAATATGCAGTTTCTGGGGCTGGCGGCGGACGCCGCCGACAACGGCGACCACACCTTCGCCAGCCTGATTTCGTCGATACAGACCGACGAATCCCGGCACGCTCAGCAGGGCGGCCCCAATCTGGAAATTTTGATCGCGAACGGGCTAAAAGAAGAAGCGCAAAAACTGGTGGATGTGGCTATCTGGCGTTCCTGGAAATTGTTTTCCGTGTTGACCGGTCCAGCCATGGATTACTACACACCCCTGAGCCATCGCAAACAATCGTTCAAGGAATTTATGCAGGAGTGGATCGTCGCCCAGTTCGAGCGCCAACTCCTCGATCTCGGTCTCGATTTGCCCTGGTATTGGGACACCTTCATCAACGACATCAGTATCACCCATCACGGCATGCATATGGGCGTGTGGTACTGGCGGCCGACCGTGTGGTGGAATCCGGCGGCGGGGGTATCGCCGGAGGAGCGCGCCTGGCTTGAAGAAAAATATCCGGGCTGGAATCGGCGGTGGGGTCGTTGCTGGGACGTCATTACTGAGAACATCAATGCCGGGCGCATGGAATTGACTCTGCCGGAAACCTTGCCCACGGTTTGCAATATGTGCCAGTTGCCCATCGTCGGTATTCCCGGTGACGACTGGAGCGTCAAGGATTATCAGTACGAATATGAAGGCCGACTCTATCATTTTGGCTCCGAAGTCGATCTGTGGTGTTTTAAAACTGACCCGAAGCGCTACCAGCACCATATGAGCGTAGTGGATCGTTTTCTGGCGGGAGATATTCAGCCCATGGATTTACACGGGGCGTTGACCTACATGGGTCTGCAGCCTGGCGAAATGGGCGACGATGCCCACGGCTATGGCTGGGCTGAAAAATTCAAATCTAAAGTGGCGTAAAACAGGTGGGGTCCTGGACCCCGCGTAGTGGAGGGCGGGCAGTGGCGTTATTTCCGATACATTCGAATTTTGAGGGCGATTTTGTACTGAATCTGGTGGCCGTGGACGACGGGGATACCATGGATCAGGTGGCCGAAAAATGTGCCTATCACTCCGTTAATCGGCGCGTATCGCCACAGCCCGGAAAAGTGATGCGTGTACGTCGTCATGCGGACCAGACATTGTTTCCGCGCGGCATGACAATAGCCGAAGCGCAGCTGCGTCCTACGGAAACACTGGACATTATTTTTCTCGACGACTGATTGGCAGGTTTTGTAATTGTTTGATTGGAGCGGAAATGGCATTTGAAAAAATATGCACGGTGGACGATGTCTGGGAAGGGGAGATGGACTCTTTTGAAACCGGCGATGGGGTGACAGTGCTGATAGTTTCTCTTCCGGATGGCGACTTCAAAGCCTATCAGGGCATGTGTCCGCATCAGGAGATTGAACTGGTGGAGGGCGAATTCGATGGCAAGGTGCTGACCTGTCGCGCGCATCTGTGGCAATTTGATGCCGGCACCGGTCGGGGTGTTAATCCCACCGATGTGTGTCTGGCAGAGTATCCCCTCAAATTGCAAGGTGAGGATATTTATGTGGATGTGGCGGGGGTTGAGCCGTTGCGTGCGCACAGTTGAGAGTCCGGGGTTTGGCGATGGCGCTCGCGCCGACATTAACAGAGGTAAGAAATGACTGAAATCAATAACGCGCATCTCAATAACAAGGTGGGTCCGGTTATGCGCGCCGGGGAAATAGCGCAGGCGGTGTGCGAGGCTGCCATTGAGGACAATCCCGGCAAGGATATTCAAATAGAGGACAAGGTGGCGTACGTACGTATCCAGACAGACGACGAGCTGATTTTACGGCGGGAGACGCTGGAGGAAATGATAGGGCGCGACTTTGAAATGCGCGAGCTCGAAATTAATCTGGCCTCGTTTTCCGGCAAGATCGAAAGCGATTCGGATCACGTGCGTTTTTATTTTACCAAACATATGTAGGCAGACAGGCGGAAGACACCGGTCATGAACGAAAATACAGAGATACTCAAACCCCTCAAAACCTGGTCCCATCTGGCTAAGAATCGCCGCAAACCGAGTGAGTACGAGGTGGTCTCAACCAATTTGCACACACTGATGGGAGAGGGTAGCTGGCGTCACGAAATCGGTGACAACGTGCCGATGAGTCAGTGGTACAAACGCTACCGCGCGGGTGGCCTGCTGCGGCACAGCGACTGGAACGCTTTTCGCGATCCTGACGAGCTGGTGTATCGCAGTTATAACCTGTTACAGGATGGGCAGGAAACCTACGTGCGCGGCCTGTTTGACCAGTTTAACGAGCGTGGGCACGATCAGATGCTGAGCGCCGACTGGGTGAAAATACTCGAGCGCTTTTACGCGCCTACCCGCTATCTGTTTCATGGCGTGCAAATGGCATCAGCCTACTTGCATCAGATTGCGCCCGCCAGCACGATTACCAACTGCGCCTGTTTTCAGGCGGGGGACTCCCTGCGCTGGTTGAGTCATACCGCTTATCGCACCCAGGAGCTTGCCGATGGCTGGAATACCAGGGGGTTTACATTTGGTGCGTCCGAGCGGCAGGCGTGGGAGACCGACCCGGCCTGGCAGGGTCTGCGCAAATTGATTGAAAACGCACTTGCGAGTTTTGACTGGGGCGAGAGTTTTTTTAGCGTGAGTCTGATCACCAAGCCGGTCATTAATGAGGTGGTGTTGGGCGGGCTGGCGCGCCAGGCTCGGGAAAATAACGATATGTTGCTCGATCTGCTGTGTCAGGCTCAATTGCGCGACGCGGAGCGCCACTCGCGCTGGGCCAAAGCAGTGGTCGAAATGGCGTTGACCCAACCCGGCAACCAGGAAGTGCTGGCGTCGTGGAGAGATAAATGGATGCCGCTGGCGACCGCTGCGGCGCAACAGTATGGCGACGCTTTAAGTGCCGGTCTCGGCGAGCGCGGGATGAAACAGGTCGCGGCATTGCATAACGACCTGGGTATTTAAATCCGGGCTGCCCACAAACGTACCGGCAGTCGATGGTGATTGTCGATGGGGAGAACAACGCATTATGAGTTATCAGGTAACCATCGAACCCACCGGCGACATCATTGCGGTTGCGGAGGGGCAAACAATCCTTGACGCGGCGCTGCGCCAGGGAGTGTGGCTGCCGTTTGCCTGTGGGCATGGTACCTGCGCTACCTGCAAGGTGCAGTTGCTTGAAGGCGAAGTCGATATTGGCAACGCGTCGTCATTCGCGCTGATGGACGTGGAGCGGGATGAAGGCAAAATACTCGCGTGTTGCGCAATGCCCGAAAGCGACGTGACGATCGAAGCGGATATTGATGTGGATCCCGATTTTCTCGGGCTACCGGTACAGGACTTTACTGCCACCGTAGTCACCCTTGAACAGTTATCGCCAACCATCAAAGGCCTGGTTCTGCAACTCGATCGGGATATGGAATTCCAGGCGGGCCAGTATATTAACCTTACCCTGCCTGGCATCGAGGGCTCACGCGCCTTCTCCATCGCCAATCCGCCCAGCGAGAAGCGACTAATTGAATTACACGTGCGACTGGTTCCCGGCGGAGCCGCTACAACGTTTATCCACGAAACCTTGAAACAGGGGGATTCACTCACGCTGTCTGGTCCCTACGGCCAGTTTTTTGTGCGCAAATCCGACCCGGGCGATGTGGTTTTTATTGCCGGTGGTTCTGGTCTGTCGAGTCCGCAGTCGATGGTAATGGATATGCTCGAACAGGGCGATAATCGTAATATTTATCTGTTTCAGGGCGCCCGCAACCTGTCCGAACTGTACCACCGGGAACGCTTCGAGCAACTGGCATTGCAGCACCCCAACTTTACCTATATCCCGGCTCTCAACGAACCTCTGCCGGAGGATCACTGGCAGGGGTTCAAGGGTTTTGTGCACGAGGCCGCGGTGGCGCATTTTGCTGGCAAGTTCGCTGGCCACAAGGCCTATCTGTGCGGCCCGCCGCCGATGATCGATGCCGCCATTACCGCATTGATGCAGGGGCGCCTGTTCGAGCGGGATATCCATATGGAGCGCTTTCTCACCGCTGCGGACGGTGCCGCAAATGCGCAACGCAGCGCGCTGTTCAAGCGTATCTAGGGTGGGCGGTAAAATTAACGCCGCTGCAGAAAGTTTTCGCATAACGCTCCTCGACAGCGGGGAGAGCTACAGTTGCGGGGCCGAGAGCACGGTGCTCAAGGGTATGGAGC